>NZ_JBNWCI010000001.1:0-145050 GCF_053522525.1 Agrobacterium sp. 22-210-1
AAGACCGTTTACGGCTATGACACGTTCCGCGGACGCCAGGGCGATATCATCCAGCATGTCATGGCGGGAAACAATGCCTTCGTCCTCATGCCGACGGGCCTTCCTTCAGGTCCGATCTTTGCCAGTGGCACCGCGGGGCAGCTCTAGGATATGCCGGATCGAACTCTTTGCCTGACCGCCGTGTTTCTGATGATCGGCTGCTTCGCGTTGATTGCTTCTAAAGCGGTTGCTGCGCCAAAGCGGGACGATCAAGTCCGTACCGATGTCGGTGGATTCAAGCTCAATAGCGTCCTGGTTGAGACTGGTCGGAAGCCAGACTTGCCACCAATCGTCTTTATTCATGGCGCCAGCGCCAGCCTTTACGATCCGATGTTCTCGTTTCGGACAAAGCTACAGGAACGGGCCAAGCTGTTGTTCGTCGATCGCCCGGGTCACGGCAATTCCGACGTCGGTGGTGAGCAGAACATTTTGCCCGACGGTCAAGCCGACTCCATTGCCGCCCTCATGCAGAAGCGAGGCATCAACCGCGCTATTATTGTCGGTCACTCCTTCGGAGGAGCAATTGCCGCGTCCTTCGCTGTTCGCCATCCGGATATGGTCTTAGGCCTCGTCTTCCTGTCTCCGGCGGTCTACCCATGGAATAGCGGGATCGCCTGGTACTACGAGGCCGCCAGCGCCCCGATCACAGGCACTCTCTTCAGCACTCTTATCGTGCCACCTATCGGGCTTATGACGATCGATAATGCTACGAAAGGCGTCTTTGCTCCGAACCCGGTTCCCGCCGACTACATCGACAAGACACGTGCCCTGCAAGCGCTGCGGCCGCTCGCATTTCGGCACAATGCGAGAGAGGTTGCGGCTTTGAGCGACTGGGCCAGAGCGGCTTCGGTGAATTACCACAAAATCAAAGTGCCTACGGTCATCATCACTGGTGATACTGATAGTATCGTCTCCCCTGAGGTCCACTCCCGTCATCTCGCCCGCGATATTCTCGGTGCCCGTCTGATCGTCGTGCACAATCTCGGGCACAAGTCGGATTTCGTCGCCAGCGATCTGGTAATCGCGGCGATCGAGACGGTCGCAGGCCGCAAGTCGAACCTCAACGCCGTGAAAAGGGATGTCGAGCGGAGGATAGCACGTGACGGCAAGGATTGATGTCTGGCAGCGGTGGTGCCAGTGGGGACTATCCAGCCTCTATGGTCTCGCGGGCATTCTGCATATCGTCCTGCCCAAACCCTTCCTCGGTATCACGCCTGCCTGGGTTCCTGAGCCCGAGGCGGTTATTTTCCTGACCGGTCTGTGTGAGATCGCCGGCGCCGTCGGACTTCTGGTGCCACGGCTGCGGAAAGCCGCCGGCATTGGCCTGGCGTTCTATGCAATCTGCGTATTCCCGGCCAATATCAAGCATGCCATCGAGAGCCTCGGTGCAGTGACTGTTTCGCCATGGCAATGGTCCTATCATCTAATCCGATTGCCTTTGCAGCCTTGCCTGGTGTGGTTGGCGCTCTTCGCGGGAAATATCGTCGTTTGGCCATTCAGGCGTGGCGAAAAATAGCTTTGATATCATCTGACGAAATTCGAAAAGTTTCATCGTCGGCGGATGCATCCTGAAGGCTGGGGAAAGCATGGGCAAGATCACGCTCACCGACGAGATGGGTGGTGTTGCGCACATGACGATCGCCGACGTCAAACAATCCAACGGCGTCATCCATGTCATCGACAAGGTTCTTTGCCCAAGATGTAGTCCGGGGCCATTCCGTCATCAGAAAGGCCGGCGACACTTGAGGTCGCCGGCCTTTTCAGTTTTCATCGTTGAACGTCTGCCGAATTACATGTTCGGCAGAACGGCGATGTCGCGCACTTCGTTGTCGAGCCCCGTGATCGGGCCGACTTCGCTTGCCGCGCCAGTTTCGAGGTTGACCGTGTAGAGCGTCTTGGATGCGGCGAGATACGCCACGTTCTTGCCGTCCGCCATGCCCTGAATATCAAAGGCATAGGCCGCGGGCTTGTCTTTTAGGCCGAGCTTGCCGATTGCTTTCAGCGTGCCGTCATTCGGCTTGGTCTGCTGGATCAGCGCGCCGATCGTGGCATCGATATTATACATGGCAGTCTTTTCAGGCTTGCCGACGGAGTTGGTATAGGCAGCAGCGACGATGTTCGGGGTCTCGCCCTTGTGCATGTCGCCCTCCTCGAAGGCAAGCACACCGTCAACCGTCACCGCGCCCGTATCCGGGTGGACGCGATGGTTGGTCGTTCCGGTCATGAAGCGCAGGCGATCGGCCATAGGGTTGAAGTCGACCACGACAGGGGCTTGCGTCATGGTCAGCATCTTGTCCATCTTGGCGACGTTGGTGGCGGCGCCTGTTTCGAGATTGATCGAGACGATGCGATGATCCGGGGTGACGCCGATCACCGTCTTGTTGCCGGGGCGGAAGTCGATGCCTGCAAGCTTGTCGACGCCAGTCACGTCCATCTTTTTCGTCACCGCCGGTTTCTCCGTATCGAAGATGACGAGTGTCTTGTCGCCGGTCAGGCCGAGGACGGGGGCCGCGAATGCGGCCGATGCCACTGTGATGGAAGCAGCGGAGGCAATCAGTGCGAAACGAATGATCTTCATGTCTTTCTCCCGTGTTGAACCGTTCGGAAGTCGTGTAGCGCTCGGCTCTCGACGCTTCCTGAACTGAAGACACGCCAGCCATGCCGTTTGGATGCAGCCTCGAAAAAATAATTTCGACTTGCATCCATTCGTTGATTCGGCGGGTATAGCTTTCAAAGCCGACAGTCTTCTTCGTCGGTGTTGGGAGAAGATAGATGCTGATGGGCTCTAGGCCGGACGATCTCGATACGGCACTTGCTGCCTGTGCCAAGGGTGATCGCAATGCGCTTCGCTTGATCTTTGATCGGGAGGCGGGACGCCTGATAGCGGTCGCCGAGCGCATTGTCCGGCGTCGCGAGCTTGCCGAAGAGGTGGTGCAGGACGCCTTCATCCGGATATGGACCCATGCGCATCAGTACAGGGCCGATCGCGGCTCCGCCCGAGGCTGGATCTATGCCATTGTCCGCAACCGGGCACTTAATCTCCTGCGGGATGGAAAGCGCGAGCACACAGTCGAGGAAGTGGAGGCCCTGCGCGAAAGCGAGCAGGCGGATGAGGTCATGGCGGCATGGCACAGGCTGGACCGCAGTTCGCGGCTCTACGATTGCCTTGGCGGACTGGACGAGAGTAAGCGGAGCGGCATTCTTATGGCCTATATCGGCGGCTACTCGCATGGCGAGATCGCCGGGAGGCTGCGCATTCCGCTCGGTACGACCAAATCCTGGATCAGGCGTGGCCTTGCAGCTCTCCGGGAGTGCATGGCATGACCTACGATCGTAAGGATATCCCTGCTATTGCCGATGAATATGTCCTGGGCCTGATAGAGGCCGGGGATGTTGACGAGGTTGAGGTTGCCATGGAACGCGATGCTGAACTGCGCGCCGCAATTGCTGCCAGCCGCGAGCGCTTCCTGCCACTCGACATGAGCGTGGCACCCGCTATCGTCACCGAGCAGCTTTGGCAGCGCATCGAAGCGGCCTTGCCGGTCCAGGATCAACCCGGTGTTATGCCTCTGATCTCAAATGCCAATGACAACCGTAGAAGCGGTTGGCGAATGGTCGCGATCTCGGCCGTCGCCGCCACCTTTTTGCTCGCGATAGGGCTTGCCTACAGCCTGACCCGGACGGTGGAACCGCTTGTCGTCGCGGTTCTAATCAATGATTCTGGGGAGGTGCAGGCGGTCGTCGAAGATTTCGGCAACGCGCAGGCGACGATCCGTATGCTGGCCGATTTCAACATCCCCGGGGACAAGACGATCCAGGTTTGGACCCTGCCGTCCAAAGACACAGGGCCCGTATCGCTTGGCCTGATCGACGGTGCGCGCTCGGCGCATCTGGCTGTTCCGGAATTGCCAACACCAAGGGGGGACCAGCTCTACGAGATCACCCTGGAAGACGCTGGCGGATCTCCGACCGGGCGGCCGACTGGACCGATCCTCGCCAAGGGCCTCGCGAAGTTGCTGCGATAAAAATCGCGTCAGATATCTCCGTTTTGGTGCTTGTATGGTAGCTCAATATTTTGATGATGTGAGTTATAGAAAGGCTGGCTATAACTCATGTGACGTGTGCACTGGCCCGCTTACCAGGCAACCTCGTAGATACTGGCGGCATCCGATAGCGACATGGTACGCGGGTTGTTGACCAGCAGGCGGGTCTGCTCCATCGCACTTTCCGCGAGCAGAGGAATTCCCTCTTTTGGAATTCCGACATGCCTCAGCCTTACGGGAAGATTAAGGCGCACTGGCAGCATCGTTAGTCCGTCGATGAAACCGGAGAGCCGTCCGTTCTGATCGGCAGGCTCAAGGTGAGGAAAGAGACACGGTGCCAGTTCCGCGTAGGCATCACCACACACCGTCGCGTTGAAGCGCAAGACGTGCGGCAGTACCAGACTGTTGGAAAGACCGTGGGGAACGCCGTAGCGGCCTCCGATCGGATAGGCGAGAGCATGAACGGCAGCGACAGGCGAATTAGCAAAGGCCTGCCCCGCCAACATTGCACCCAGCAGCATCGACTGTCTGGCGGCAAGGTCGGTTCCATCCTCGACGGCGATCGCGATATTCGCTCCGAGAAGCCGCAGGGCTTCTTTGGCAAGGGCACGGGAAACGGGATTGTTGTTTGCACTGGCGGATGTGAAGGCCTCGATGGCGTGGACCATTGCGTCAATTCCCGTCGCCGCGGTCACGGCGGGAGGAAGTCCGATCGTCAGGTTCGCGTCGAGAAGCGCCACGTCTGGCAGAAGTACGGGTGATACTACGCCCTTTTTCTGGTGTTCGCCCGTGGTGATGATCGAAATCGGCGTGACTTCCGATCCGGTACCGGCCGTTGTCGGCACGAGCACCAGCGGCAGACGCTCCCCCGTCACCTTGCCAACGCCGTAGATAGTGTCGAGCGCTTCGCCGCTTTTGGCAATGAGCGCCACAAGCTTTGCGACATCGAGCGACGAGCCGCCGCCGATGCCCAGCACACCGGTTGCGCCAAACGTCACCGCCTGTGCCGCAGCCGCATGGATGATGGCTTCCGGTGGATCAGCGACAACACCGGTGAAGATTGATGTTTCGGCGCCGGCTTCTGTAAGACTGGCAAGCGCCGGCTGAACCAGCCCCGCCTTGACGACCCCATCGTCCGAAATCACCAGAACGCGCGGACCGAGCATGCTCCTCAGCTCCGAAAGCTTTGCGATACAGCCCGGTCCCGCAATGATCTGCGGGACGGTTGCGAATGTGAATGTGGACATCCTGCCGACCTTTTACTGATGCCATTTGACGAGAGGCTGATAATGATGCGGCTGACGCATGACAACAAGGTCTTTTAGCCGGGCGATGTTCGTTGGATAGGGCGTATCGAGATTGGTAGTGTCGACGGTCGCACCGGCAATCCCTTCTGCGTCCGGTATCACCGATTCCTGCCCCGGAAAGGCAAAGGAGTCCGACGCGAACACGGCACTCTTGCCCAGATATCCCCGTGGCTCATCAAGTACATTGGCGAAGGCGAAATAGACGTTGTTCTCGCCGCAGCGGGTCTTTTCTCGGGTCTTCTGGATGTGGCGGGTCTGCTGGGCCCGGCATTGGTGCATTCGGCGATAACACTGCCGTCGCACGACGGCTCAGAACCGGCATAGTGCGCCTCAACAGCTCCGCCTGGGATGGGGCCGCCCCCTTCGGCGGCTACAAGCAGTCGGGCAACGGCCGGGAATATGGCAAGTTCGGTCTGCAGGAGTTCACCGAAATCAAGGGCATCGTCGGCTTCGGAGACTGATCGTTACGACCCATCTCGCATCGTGACGCGTTCATCGGGACTCGCCTCGAAATCGGGAAGCTTCGGATCTTCATCCCCATCGCGCCGTGCCGACGGCGATAACAGGGCCGGTTGCCTGACCAGTCGGCGAGCCGCCGAAAGGTTCGACGCTGATCGCGAAGATGGTGCCTTCGGTGATGCTGTTGCGCATGTCTGCGGGGATTATAAGATCGCCATTCGTGCCGGGCTGGAAGACGCCGAGCGAGCGGGTCTTGCCGCCGTCCAGCACCAGCCACAGTTCCAGCGATTTTTCGTCGGTCTTGCCGGTTGCAACAGGCACAATGCGCATCCGTCCGGATTCCGCATCATAGGAGGCAAGGAGATTAACCTGGCTGTCGGTCGTTGCAAGTTCGGCTACCAGCGGGGTCGCGTCCTGCCACTTTTCGGGGAAGGCGGCGTAAACGATGGCGGCCACGGCGGTTGCGCTGGTGACAACCGAGATCCAGCGCCAGAAGGACGCGGAATTCCAGAGGCTGCCATTGGTATTGGCGGTCCTGCTGCCGAACAGGCGTTCTTCGATACGCGCAAGAACAGCAGCGCTCGGTGCCTGCTCCTGGTAATCGGCATTGAAGTCGGAAAAATCCGCCTCCCAACGCTGCACCAGCTGTGCGAAGGCCTCGTCGTCCTGCACGCGTCGTTCCAGTTCACGGCGCTTTTCGAGCGGCAGGACGCCCAGGACATATTCACCTGCGAGGACGTCGTCTCGCGAATGCTTGTCACCGCTCTGTTCGCCCGTCGTCATCGCTGCATGCACTCTCTGAGCTTGAGAAGACTGCGTCGCAGCCAGGTTCTGATCGTGTTAAGCGGCACGCGCAATTCTTCGGCGAGTTCGAGATAGCTTAAGCCCTCGACATAGGCCCGGCGCACCGCCTGTGCGTGTACGGTCTCAAGCTCGCGCATGCAGTCTTCGATCCTGCGGCCTTCATCGGCGAGAACGATCTGCTGCTCAGGATCGCGGGCGCTCTCGTCGGCAAGATCGTAGGCTTCCTCAATGTCGTCGGTTATGGGCTTGCGTGCGCGGATCGTGTCTATTGCATGGTTGCGGGCAATGGCGGCAAGCCATGTGGCGGGTTTGCCGGCGCTGGCGGCAAATGTTCGAGCCCGCTGCCATACCTTGATATAGATTTCCTGCAGCGCTTCCTCGGCTTCCGTTCTGTCACGCAGGATTTTCAGGCAGATCGCGAAAAGCTTCGGGCTGGTTGCCTGATAAAGCGAGACGAATGCTGAACGATCACCCATACCGACGCGGTTGATAAGGCCTGCGATCTCTGTGCCCTGCATTCGAACCTTCCTTGCTGCGCCTCCTTTATAGGGTCGTCTTTCGCAGGAAGACAAGAGATGCATGCTCATGCTGCGAACCTGGCAACGACTGGGCCGCAGGGTTATCAGACTTAAGCGGCCGGTAAGAGGGGATGTCGTCATCATAGGCCCGTCGGATTTTCCAGCGGGCCGATCAGCCGCACCGTGATGAGATAGCCGATTGTAGCCGCTGTCGCGGAGACGAAGGTTCCCCATAGAAGATCGGCGACGGTCAGGGTCGTGGACCAGCTTTTCAACGTCGCCTGATTGGTCAGGTCGTAAGTGGCATAGGCCATGAAGCCGACCACTGCGCCATAAAGCAGCGCGGTCGTCCATTCCCCCGTCTGAAAGGCCGGGCGAACCGCAAGAAAGGTCAGGCCGGCGGCATAGATGAGGTAAAAGACGACCGCCGGAGCAAGCCGGAAGTTTTCTGCCAGAAGATCGCCGATGGCCGGGCGGTAAAGACGCGACGCCATCGTGCTCAACCAGATGAAATCAATCACCAAAAAGGCGACGAGGGTAAAAAGGTAGGCTGCGAAATAGGTTTTCATTGGTGTTTTCCTTTGCAGGGCATCGATAAGGAAGCGACGATGTGGGTCGAAACAACGTGAAGATGTGGCTAGTCGATCCTTGTCCAGTTTATGCCCTTGCACAGCAGACCGGCGACGATACAGCCTTTCGTGGTCATGCCGTTGCCGTTTATTGTCACTGTTATCCTGTAGGATTTATCCCGCTGGGGGTCGAAAGCGGTGCCGGAATAGCTGCCTGCCTCTGTCTGCTTTATGTCCATGATCAGCCGGTCCCCGGCCTTTTCCTTCGGGGTGCCCGGCTTGATCCAGGTGTTTGTGGCACAGATATTTTCACCGCAGGGCGCGATCAGTACTTTCGCCTGGCCGTCTCCGCGCGCCCAGTTGCCGTCGATATCGGCCGCCGTCGCGCTGGACGCGAGCAGCAGTGGCCATAGGACGGAAGCAACCGTCAACCCGTTGATCATCATTGTCTCTCTCCGCAGTTTGGTCCCGCCTTATCTGTGTTCGATCGTGTAGAAGCCGACGTTTATGCTCCCCTCGGCAAAGCCTGCCTCGCAATAGCAAAGGTAATAATCCCAAAGCCGCCGAAAGCGGTCATCGAAGCCGAGCAGGGAAATCGTCTGCCACCGCGCATGAAAACGCTGGCGCCATTCGGCGAGCGTGAGCGCGTAGGACTGGCCGAAAAGTTCCTTGTCGGTGAGCTTCAGGCCGGTTTTGCCGACCGCCTTTTCGAGCGCGGCATCTGAGGGCAGAAAGCCGCCGGGAAAGACGTATTTCTGGATGAAATCCGCCTTACGCCGATATGTATCGAAGCGGCTTTCTTCAATCGAAATGATCTGCAGCACCACGCTGCCGCCCGGTTTCAGGCATCTTTTCAGCGTTTCGAAATAGCTCGGCCAATAGGCCTCGCCGACTGCTTCGAACATTTCGACGGAGACAATCCTGTCGAATTGGCCGTTCAGGTCGCGGTAATCCTGCAGCCTCAGATCGATGCGGTCTGTACTGTCCGCTTTTTCCGCTGCATTTTTTGCCCATTTTAACTGGGAGGGGGAGAGAGTGATGCCGGTGACGTTGGCTTTGGCCTGCGTGGCAAGGTGAATGGCGAGTGCGCCCCAGCCGCAGCCGATCTCCAATATGTTTTCACCGCCGCTCAATCGCAGTTTATCGACGATACGGTCCAGTTTTTTCAGTTGGGCGGCCTCGAGCGTAGACGCCGTGTCATCGAAAATCGCCGACGAATACAGCATCGAGGGATCAAGCCACTGCCGGTAAAACTCGTTGCCGAGATCATAATGCGCTTCGATATTGCGACGGCTGCCGCGTCTGGTATTGGCATTCAACCCGTGCGCAGTGCGGTTGAGAAGGCGCATCGGCAGGCTGCCACGCATTGACCTTGCGAACGCCTCGCGATTTTGGGCCGCAAAGCGGATCAGCGCCGTCAGATCTGGTGTGGTCCAGTCGCCTTCGATGAAACCCTCGGCAAAGCCGATGTCGCCGTTCAGCAGCATCCGCCGGATCGCGCGCCAGCTATGCAGGACAAGGATTGCCTCGCTGCCATTCGTTGCGCCGGATTTTTCAATGAAGTCGCCGCCGGGAAGAGTGATGTGTAATCTTCCCCTGTCGATATTGCTCAACAGCCGGTTGATGAGCCACATGCCTGGGCTGATGCGGTCGTTCAGGCGCGTATTCTTCGCCGATAATTCCGTGAGATTGTCAAACGGGGTCATGAATTTTGGCCTCGATTTGCGACGATGAAGGATGACGGAAGGAGACTGGACTGGCAGGCGGCAGCGGCCGTTTTCTGAGCTGCACGCCTTTCAGCCAAATTTTCAGGGCCTCCCAATGAATGCCCAGAACGACCTTGAGCGTCAGGAGGGGAATGGCGAAGAAAGCTTTCAGAAGCGCACCGTCCGTCAATTCGACACGCCGGGCCAGATGCCGGGCGGTCAAGACCAGGCCGTCATTGTCGAAAGTATCGATAACGATTTTCAGCCTGTCGCCGGGCGGGGCGACGCGGAAAACATAGTGGAGATCCATGTCCATGAATGGAGAGACATAAAAGGCCTTGTCGCATCGCTGGACGATCTCGGTCGATTTTCCGGCTTCCACCGGGATCAGGTATGAGTGTCTCTCGCCAAACGTGTTGTCCACCTCCCAGAGGATAGCTTTGAGCGACAAGTCGCGCCCGTAGCAGAAGAAGACACTGAGTGGGTTGAAGGCCCAGCCGAGTACGCGCGGCATGGTGAGCAGACGTATCGGCCCTCCGTCCACTGCCATGCCTGCCGCGGTCATGGCTGCCTCGATCTGCTGGCGCAGCCCGATGGCGCTGCGGTTGCCGCGGTCCCTGGTGTGAAACGAGAACAGGTTGAACCGGTCTACGGAGAAAAATCGCAATTTCCGGTCGAGCACGTTCAACTCATCAAGGTCGAGGAGCAGCGAATAAATCCGGTAGGCGAGCTTATGGGTTTTCGGCTTGAAGCGCGCATGTGTTACATGGCCGGGAAAAAGCGCCGAGGTGAGGGGAGACGTCATGCCATCGCCTCCATGATTTCCGTGTCTGTCGCAATCGTCGCCAAATCCAGGCGGATGATCCGGCCGTTGTCGTCAGCAACCTTCCATGGACGGGATACGCCGCCAAGATCTTCGGCGACGGCAAGGCCGGCCTGAAGACCATCTTCATGAAAACCGGATCCGAAATATGCGCCGCAGAACCAGGTGTTTCGCAGACCCTGCAAGGCCCATAGCTCCTGACGCATCTGTTCGGTGCCAGCGTCAAAAACCGGATGGTGATAGGTTTCCTCGGCGATGATTTTTCCTTGATCCGGTTCCCGCGCCGGGTTCAGCGTTACGAAAATGTCCGGGATTTCGCCCAGCGGCTGAAGCCTGTTCATCCAGTAGGTAATGCTCGGCAGGCTTGTTTTAATGCGCGTGTCGGTCACATAGTTCCAGCTTGACCAGGCAGCGCGGCGGCGCGGCATGAAACGGCTGTCGGTGTGAAGCACGGCGCGGTTTTGGGTGTAGGAAAAAGCGCCAAGAATGCGCCGTTCGGCGCGTGTTGCATCCGCGAGCATGTCGAGCGCCTGATCCGCATGGGTTGCTATTACCACGTCATCGAAGCGCATGGCTTTGCCGTCCGCAGTGGTGATTTCGACGCCGCCCGGCAGGCGGTGGATGCGCTTCACCGGCGTCGAGAGGAGAATTCGATGCGCAAACGGTGCCGTGATGCGTTTCACATATTCGCGCGAGCCACCGACGACTGTGCGCCAGACCGGCCGATTGCGCAGCAGCAGCAGGCCGTGATTGCGGCAGAATTTGATGAAATGCGCCGCCGGATAACGGCCGACCTCCATGGCCGGCGTGGACCAGATGGCCGCAGCCATGGGGTAAAGGTGATCGTCGCGGAACGCTGAACCATACCTGTTGCGGGAGAGATATTCGTCGAGAGACAGATCGCCCATCAAATGCAGGTCGCGTGGGGCGTTGCGGTAAAAGCGCAAAAGGTCCGCAAGCATCGCCCAGAAACGTGGCCTCAGGATGTTGGACTTCTGGGCCAGCAGGCCAGGGCCGGTTCCGCCGGAATATTCGAAGCCGCCATCATCCAGAGAAACGGCGAAAGACATGTTCGAAGTCGCGGTCGCCACGCCCAGTTGCTGGAAAAGCGCGGTGAGATTGGGATAGGTCTGCTCGTTATAGACAATGAATCCGGTATCGACATGGACTTGTCCATGGTCCGTGCTGAACGTCACCGTATTGGTGTGGCCGCCGATGCGGTCAGCTGCTTCGAAAACAGTTACATCGTGCCGTTGCGACAAAAGCCAGGCCGCCGACAAACCGGAAATTCCCGTTCCGACGACGGCGATGCGGCGGCTTTGTTGTTTTTTCGCTTCTCTGTCGACCATTTTTCCTCGCTATAGCACTGCCAATCCAGTCTTGGGGACTGCGACATGTACGAGGAGGCCGCCCGATCAGTTTCACCGGCGCATCGATTTTTTGAAATTTTGTCCGGCGCCTGAAACTATTTTGCCGGTCCGCTCGTATTTGCCATCACGAAACCCGACCTCAAACCATTCAAAATGGCGAGCGAATTAGTGATGTTTTCTGTAGTCCTGACGCTTGCCATTCTCATGTCGCTTCTGATGGCGGGCGCTTGGGCGTTGCAGAGAGCAACCGGTTCAAGCGGCTGGATCGACACGGTCTGGGCTGGGAGTGTCGGGCTTGGCGGAATTTTCGCTGTTGTTTTCGCCGGCGGAGACGGCTGGCGGCGCGGTGCTACACTTTTCCTGGTCGTTGTCTGGTCCCTGCGGCTTGCCGGCCATATCGGCATGCGCACGCAAGGAGGCGGGGAAGATCCCCGCTATGCAAAGCTTATGAAGCAATGGGGGAGCGCTGCCGCCCTGCGGCTGTTCATCTTCCTGCAGATACAGGCAATCGCCGCTTTCGTGCTCGTTCTTGCGGTCTATCTTGCGGCAAGCAACACCCATGTGTTTCCGCGTGTGGTTGACGTTATCGCCATGGTGGTTGCCCTTGGCGCGCTGGCAGGTGAAGCGCTCTCCGACGCCCAGCTCTGGAAATTCAGCAAGACCGCAGCGGCAAAAAACAGTGTCTGCGAAACCGGGCTGTGGCGTTATTCCCGCCATCCCAACTATTTTTTCGAATGGCTTTTCTGGTGCGGTTTTCCGCTGCTGGCCATTCAGGGGCAGGCCATGTCATGGGTATCGCTCGTCGCACCGGCGATGATGTACTGGCTGCTTGTCCATGTCTCAGGCATTCCGCCGCTTGAAGACCATATGCTGCAATCGCGCGGGGAAAAATTCCGCGCCCTTCAACAACGCGTCAACGCCTTTTTTCCGGGGCCACGCAAGAACGAGGACAAGCCATGAACATGCTCGCACTCGCGATCAACGCCGCCGAGCGCGCGCCGCTCAGCGACAGCGTGACGCTCGCCGGAATAGATATGCTCTGCGCACGGACGAAGCGGCGGCTTGCCGCCATTACAGCGGATGCGGAAGAGGCTTTCGCGGCGGATATGATGAAGTTTCCCGTCGCCAGCCATACCGACGATGCAAACAAACAGCATTATGAAGTGCCAGCGGCATTTTTTGCGCTCGTTCTGGGAGAGCAGCGCAAATATTCCTGCTGTTATTATGACGATGCCACGACGACGCTGGATGAAGCTGAAAATATTGCTTTGGCCAAGACCTCGGCCCATGCCGGCCTTGAGGACGGCATGGATATTCTGGAACTCGGCTGCGGATGGGGTTCGTTATCCCTCCATATGGCCGGCCGTTTCCCAAATGCGCGCATCACGTCAGTCTCGAACTCCGTGTCGCAGCGCGAATATATAATCGCTCGTGCCCGAGAACGGGGTTTTTCAAACCTTTCTGTAGTGACGGCCGATATGAATGATTTCACGACGGGCGATCGATTCGACCGTGTCGTATCGGTGGAAATGTTCGAGCATATGTCGAATTGGCGCGTGTTGTTCGAGCGTGTTCACTCGTGGCTGAAGCCGGACGGCAGGTTTTTCATGCATGTGTTTAACCACCGCGACCGATCCTATCGTTTCGACCACAACAATCCTGCCGACTGGATCGCCCGCCACTTCTTCACCGGCGGCATCATGCCGGCCTTCGACCTTCCCCATCGCTTCAGTCAGCTTTTCGCCGTCGAGCGGGAGTGGCGCTGGTCAGGGTCGCACTATCGCCGGACAGCGCTCGATTGGCTCGAAAATTTCGACAAAAAAATTGACCGTATCCGACCCATTCTGCAGCAAACCTATGGTGCCGACGCCCGGCTGTGGGAAAGGCGTTGGCGATTGTTCTTCCTGGCGACCGCGGGGCTTTTCGGGCATGAGGGCGGTGACGTGTGGGGTGTGGGGCACTACTTTTTTAAGAGGGTTTAGTGTTGGCGCCACACAATCGGCGTAGGTACCTTCTAAAAACCGCGCTCGAAACGTTTGCCAAAACGAATGTTTGCATCCCCGCAATAATGAATAGGCTGGCCGCATCTTTCGTCAGCCGCGCCTGCGACGCGAAGCCTATGGTGATATGCTGGCCTATATTAAGGAGCGTCAGGACCAGAAGGCCAAGCCGACGATAAAGAGCAACAGCGACAAGAATGGCTACGTCAAGCATGCCCTACGCCGGGCCGGCGGAAGGACATCATAAGCGATCCAACGGCGATTGCAGAACGAAAGAAGGCGCTGTTGCCACTCGATACTGCCGAATAGCGCATCGATAAATTGTTTCAAAGCTGAAACCGAAGGGGTGTATCCACCACCCGCCCCGATCTGACAAGTCTCCGTGGATTCAGGGCCCCGCAACAAAAATTTACCAAGAAATTCAACAAAAAATCCCTCTCATTGCAGAGGGCTTTTGCGTTTGTGCAGAAATCATGCTGCCCTGTTCTTTTTATTCGAGCCTGCGGGATAGGAGATCATGCGCAGAAGGGTCGGATCTTTTCGGATGAAATGGTGCCATAGCGCCGCTAGCACATGAAGAAGTACAATTCCTGCTGCGAGATACGCCAGAGTAGCGTGAACATCAGTCCAGAAGGCTTCGGATTGGTCGGAGATTGCCATGGGCAACCCCGGCACGACGATGAGATCGAATACATAGCTGGGGATTTGCAGAGGAGATGTCGACGCGACCGCCCAGCCGGCGAGGGGAACAGCCAAGGTGAGGAACAGCAACGCAGCGTGCGCGGCCCGGGCGCCCAACCGGGAAACTGGACCGTCGCTATCAGGTGGCCGTGGCTTTCTGCTGAAAACTGACCAAATGAAACGCGGCACGGCCAGGGCCAGCACCAGAAATCCAATCGACTTATGGTACTGAAAAAGGTCAAACTGAAGCACCGGGTCGATGTTGTCGCGGCTCATCAGATATCCCAGCGCAAGCTGCGCGAGGAATAGGATCGCGATCGTCCAGTGGAAGGCGATCGCCACCAGCCCGAAGGACGTAGGCGAATTGCGCCACAGTGGTTTATCCGTCGGTGCGCTATCGCGATGATCCTCGAAATGTGTCATCGGCTAACTCAGCTGTTGATAGGTGTCTTTGGCAATGGCATCCATGCGGTCGGATGGCAGGTTGCCAACCAGGGCGCAGCGGATCGTCTCGTCGTCCCAGGATACTGTTTCCAGCGAGCCGACATTGGAGCGCCGCATGGCGGTGTCGCTCGAGTTGGCCGCAGCCACGATATAAAGAGTGACGCGCTGTCCACTTTTGTCTTCGTACATAAGCTGGGCTGCAGCGCCTTCGGAACTCGGCAGCAACCGGCCGCCGACAAAGGACAGACCATGGCGCGTAAGGTCCGGGATATTCAGTTTGCGATCGAGCCGTTTCGACAGCCATTTCGGCAGATTGGCAGCGTCCTCGCCATCGGCGCGAACCTCCACGGGATGGAGAACGTCGCTCGCGAACAATTGATGTGCCTGCGCTGCATCCGCCACGATGGAACGGGCAGGCTCCGCGACCTGTGATACAAGCCCGCGCCCGAACCAGCCGCCTGTCAGTCCAACAGCCAGAACAAGGATGGATGCCGCCACCATATTGCGCCAATCGGCGCGCTCTGAGCGCAATCGCCGCTCCATGCCATAAACATCAAGGCGTTCGGGTAGAACGCCTACATCAAGAGGAGGATAGAGAGCCGCCAACGTGGCATTTTGCTGCTGCCATAGCTCAACCTTGCGTGCGTCAGCGGGATTGGCGGCGAGATGGGTACGAACGGCGTCACGCCGCTGGTCCTCAAGCTGCCCGTCGACATAAGAGATAAGATCGGCTTCTGTTATCTGCGGCTGGCTGCCAGTCATTTTATCACCTTGAGGTTTGGCTGGTCTTCCTGGGTCATTCGGGCCAAGGCTGTTCGGGCTCGCCCCAGACGGGACATCAGAGTGCCCAACGGAATTTCAAGAATCTTTGCCGCTTCCGCATAACTTAGACCTTCGACGACGACGAGGAGGAGCGCCTCCCGCTGTTCGCCGGAGAGTTTGTCAATAGCGTGGGCCATTTCGGTAAGTGCTATCCGGCTTGTCTGCGCCGCCGGCACGAACAGCTGTTCCGCAACGTCATCAATCGGGATTTGCGACGGTCGCCGATTTCGACCGCGCAGATTGTTGCGGTAGATGTTGATAAGCACCCGGTACAACCAGGGGCGCAACGGACCCTGCGGTCGCCACAATGCCTTTTTACGGATGGCCCTTTCCAGGCAGTCCTGAACCAGATCGTCAGCTGTGTCGCGGTCGTGCGTGAGCGCATTCGCGTAGCGTCGAAGCGCTGGTATGCAACCTGTAATCTCGTCCAGAAAATCCGGCATGGGTGCTATTCCTTGATAAGGTGCCAGATATTGCCGACGCCATCATCTGTGACGTTGCCGGGCTTCTCGTTCATCTCCCAGCGATACGGCGGCTTTCCGCCATATAACCACTGCATCGTCCTATTCTTGCGGGCGATCGGTTTGTCGTCATCATCCGCCGCGTGGGTTTTAGAGGCGGCGCGTGGCAGCCATTTCTTCGCGCAATCATCATAGCCGGCCGACGATCCATCGACGAGATGATGTACATGCATAAGTCAGTCCGTTGAGAGGAACGGGTCGGACAACATGTCCGATATTAAACAGAACACCAGCCAGCTGCGCTTAATCCCACGCCACGTTTTTTTTGGCTTTTCGTTCTATCTGACGCCCTTCAAATCTATGTCGAACGTGACGGTATTCGAATAGAGCGGTACGCCGACACCCATGCCATAGGGCATCCGGGGGACATTTCCGGTGACGTGGAAGGTGACGGATCCCTTTTGCTGTTCAACGAATGTTGCATGAAACGTTTCGGATCTGGATACACCTCTCGCCGTGAGGACACCTTCGATCACCGCGCTGCGCGGTCCGTCCTGGGTAATGCGGCTGGAGCGGAACATGATTTGCGGATAGGCGGCGATATTAAAAACCGCACTGGATCGCAGGAAATTTTCCACGCGTTCCTGCCCCGTTTGGACGCTGGAAGGGTTCAGTTTGATTTCCACGAAGGACCTGGAAGGCTGGTCCGGGTCGATGTCGAAGCGACCGGATATGTCGGGAATGATGCCCTTGATTCCCGGGCCGGCAACTTGCGCAATTGAAAACCCGATGTGAGACGCGGAATCAATTCGATAATGTCCGGCGGCGGAAGAGAACGGATTGGCAGACACGGGCGTGCAAGCCAATGTCACAAGCAAGAAGGTGGCGGAATAGGCGGATTTCACGGCGCAAGCTCCTTTGTACGCGCGTAGTCATACCCAAGAGAACACTGCAGGAAGCTGTTTAATCCACACCCGTTCCGTTGGAGCCATCGGCTCTCTTAAAGCTTCAGTCATGAAGCTGCTCAGGGCGGCTTACGTCTGACGTTTCGGGAGGCGGAAAAGAGCGGAAAAATCATTGAGCCCGACTCGGTCTGAATGGTCGCGAAAGCCACCGGGATCGGGAGCTCGATGAGCGCGTCGCGCACCGTGCCAAGTGACTCGACGCCGATCCCTTGCTTATGGGCGTCTGCATCGGACATACTGACACTCGAACCACAAGGGCCAAGGGCAAGACGAAGCCGGCAATGCATTGCTGGATCGCGGAGCCATGCGAGAAGATTTTACCTCATGAATACGCGATTTCTCGAAACCTTCCTCTGGGCTGCACGGTTGAACAGCTTTTCGGCAGCGGCGGAACGTCTGCACACCACTCAGGCGTCGGTGTCCAACCGGATTGCCGCTCTGGAAAGAGAGCTTGGCGTCGTGTTGTTCACCCGCGATGTGCGCTGCGTCAACCTGACGCCGGCCGGTCGTCTGGCGCTGCAACATGCCGAAAAGATCGTCAACCTGACCGGGGAATTCCGACAGATCGTGAGCAGTCGCGAGGCGCTGAGAGGCACCGTGCGTATCGGCGCCGCGGATACTATTGTCTATGCCTGGTTGCCGCTTCTTATTCGCCGGATGAACGAACAATATCCCGGTGTCAGCCTCGATCTGACCATCGATACCAGCCTGAAATTATCCCAGCGCATTCAAAACGGCGAAGTGGATGTCGGTTTCATCATGGGACCGGTCATGGCTGCGAACATCTATAATTCGCCGCTCTGCACGTTCGAGTCCTGTTGGGTTGGCGCGGTTGATCTGCCATTGCCGGAAACAGGGGTCACGCTCGAAGATATCGCGCATTTTCCATTACTTACCTTCTCGACCGGCTCCCAGCCGCATCAGGCATTGCGTGCGCTGCTCGATGCCCACGGACTGTCTGACAGCCGTATTTATAATTCCAATTCCCTGTCGATCATGACCCGTCTCGTGGCAGCGGCCGTCGGCTTGGGCGCTTTGCCGCGCGTGCTGGTGGACGGCATCATCAAGTCCGGGGAAGCACGTATCCTCGATATCGCGCCTTCGGTACCGCCTCTGACATTCCACACTGTTTATCAGGAACGTGGCGACAACGCGCTCGCCCGAGCCATTGCCGACATGGCGACGGAAATCGTCAGTGAAACCACAACACAATGGATGACCGTTCCCGCCTAAATTTTGCGCTGCAACACGAAATGATTAATCTATAAGCTTACCTTATGGGTTCCGATAGAGTTTTTCCGTTTGTCATGAAAACCGTTCCCGTTCTTAATTCTCCTCGCAACATGAGAGGAGAGCAACGTGAAAGTCTCACTTGTTCAAATGAATACCCAGAACGACAAGGCAGAAAATCTTAAGGTTGCTGCCGAACTTATCGAAAATGCAGTCAAGTCGGATAATCCTGACCTTGTTGTTCTTCCGGAATACTTTGCATTTCTTGGCGATAATCCTCAGGAGATGCATGAAAGCGGGGAAGAATTTCCCGATGGCGAAATCTATACGCTGCTTTCGGGCCTCGCCAAAAAGCACGCGATCACGCTGCATGCCGGTTCCATCGTCGAGAAGGAAGGCAACCGTTTCTACAATTCGACGCTCGTTTTTGGTCCTGACGGTAAGCAGATTGCCCGTTACCGCAAGATGCATCTGTTCGACGTCGATACGCCGAACGGCATCAGCTACCGTGAGTCCGACTCCGTCGCCCGCGGTGAAGACGTCGTGACCTATAAGGTTGGCGACAAGACGGTTGGTTGCGGCATCTGCTACGATATCCGCTTCCCGGAACTGTTCCGCGCCCTGCGGGACAGGGGGGCAGACGTGATCGTTCTGCCAGCCGCCTTCACCCTTATGACGGGCAAGGACCATTGGGAAGTGCTGGCCCGCGCCCGCGCCGTCGAAACCCAGACCTACTTTCTGGCTGTCGGCCAGATCGGCACCCATGCGGGTGGCAAAAAGGCCTGCTGGGGGCATTCCATGGTTATCGATCCCTGGGGCCACATCGTCGCCCAGTGCTCCGACACTGTCGGGACCGCCGGCGCTGCCCTCGATTTCGACTATTCGGCCAAGGTGCGCGCCAACGTGCCGGTGGCAAACCACCACGTGCTCTGATCGGAGAAAGACTTATGTTTATCGTCAATCCCATGCCGGAGCAGATCGACGCCGATATCGTCGAGCTTCTTGAAAAGGTCGAGGTCGCAACGATCGGCCATGTGCTTCATTCCGGTTTCGTCGATCCGGAAATCCGCGCGGTCCTTCCGGGCAAGCGGGTGGCCGGCACCGCCGTCACGCTGCGCATCCCGAACGCCGATTCGACCATGCTTCACTACCTGACGCAGATTGTGCGCCCGGGCGATATCGTGCTCATCGATCGCTGCGGTGATACCCGCCACGCCTGCTGGGGCGGCGTCATCACCAACACGATGAAAATGGCCGGCGTCAAGGCTGGTGTGGTCGATGGCCCGGCGACCGACTTTTCGGAGTTCGTCAAGGTCGATATGCCCATGTGGTGCCGCGGCCCTTCGCCGATCACCACCAAGATCCTTGGCCTTGAAGGCGCGATCAATGTTCCGATCAGCGTCGGTGGCCAGATGATCAATCCGGGCGATGCGATCCTTTGCGATGAAAGCGGCGTTGTCGCCCTTCATCCGAGCCAGGCCCGTGCCATGGCCGAGCGCGCCATCGGCATGCAGGAAGCTGAACTCGTGCTTCTGGAGCGTTTGCGCAACGGCGAGAAGTTGCCGGATATTTCCGGCGCCAACAAGCTCGTTCAGGCCAAGCTGAGCGCCTGACACCGCCTTACGGGTGGCGGATCAGTCCGCCACTCCCAATAATAATAGAGGAGAACAGGACAATGAAGAAATCTATACTTCTGAGCGGGATTCTCATGCTTGGCGCGGCTGCTCTGCCGGCGCACGCCCAGCAGACCGTAACGTTCCTCGGCTATAGCGGCCTTTTCCAGGAGCGTTACACCAAGGCCGTCATCGAGCCTTTCATGGCCGCCAACCCTGACATCAAGGTTGAATATTTCCCGCAGCAGGGTTCCGCCGCCATGCTTGGTTCGCTGCGCGCCCAGAAGGCTGCGCCGCAGGCCGACGTCGCGCTGATGGACGTCTCCGTTGCCAAAACCGGGACGGATGAAGGTCTGTTCGACAAGATCGATGAAAGCGTGACCAAGAACGCCGCCGATCTCTATCCTAACGCCCGTTTCGAAGGTGTGGCCGGCGTAGGGGTGACGTTCGACAATCTTGTGCTCATCTATAATACCGATGCGATCAAGACTGCTCCGGACAGCTGGAACGCTCTGAAGGACAGTGCCCTCAAGGGGAAAGTCGCCATGTTGAGCGCGCCCGATATTGTCGGTATCGGCACGACCATCATCATGGACCACATGAATGGCGGCACTGACTTCATCAAGAATATCGACGCCGGCATCAATGCGATGGCTGAAGTCGCGCCAAACATTCAGACCTGGGAGCCGAAGCCGGAAGTCTATCCGAATGTCGTCAACGGCCAGGTTTCACTGGGCGTGGGCTGGAATGCCCGCAGCCAGGTGAATGCCGATGGCTCCAAGGGCAAGATGAAGGTTGCGCTTCCCAAGGAAGGCACGATCCTCCAGATCAATACGCTCAATCTCGTCAAGGGCGGCCCATCGTCGCAGGGCGCGCGTAAATTCGTCGATTATGCGCTGAGCCCTGAAGCGCAGGCCGCCTTTACCGCCGCCATGTATTATGCGCCGACCAACACCAAGGCCAGTGTTGCCGACGATGTCAGCGAGCGCACGGTCATCAAGGCGATGGACAAGGTTATCCCGGTTGACTGGATCGGCCTCTCAAAGGTTCGTGACCAGATCACGCAGGACTGGCGTCGCAAGGTCATTCCGCTCAGCCGCTAAGGCTCGTGCAGAATGGCAGATCTTTCGCATCACCCATGCGGCTGCGGAAGGACAAGAACATTGCATTCCCTCTGTCGACGCTCTGGTCGGCGGAGGGGGTGGGTAGACGGACATGCATTTCCTTTGGCCTCTGACATGTCTGCGATACGGGAAACGCCGTGAAACAGCGCAGCGAAGTTCTGCTGCGACTGTATAGATCAAGGGACAGGCCTAACCGGCCGGACATGTCCTGGAGAAAGGCAAAAAGCCAGAATGGGAACTTCAGACACCATGCAGCCAGGATTCCTCTCGATTCGTTCACTGACCAAGCGCTACGAGACCATGGTCGCCGTAGATGATCTCAACCTCGAGATTCCCAAGGGCGAACTGGTTGCCTTCTTGGGTCCTTCCGGCTGCGGCAAGTCGACATCGCTGCGCATGATTGCGGGTCTCTCTCCCGTCTCCTCGGGTTCGATCTTGATTGGCGGCAAGGACGTGACGCAGCTTGCGCCTTACAAGCGCGACATCGGCCTCGTTTTCCAGAGCTATGCGCTTTTCCCTCACATGACGGTTCTCAAGAACGTCATGTTCGGTCTTGAGATGCGCAAGGTGCCTGCTGCAGAGGCCGAGCGCCGCGCGCGTGAAGCCATTGCCATGGTGCATCTGGAAGGGCGCGAGGACCGCCGTCCCGCCCAGCTTTCCGGCGGCCAGCAGCAGCGGGTCGCACTGGCGCGCGCCCTCGTCATCCAGCCCTCCATCCTTCTGTTTGACGAACCGCTCTCCAATCTCGACGCCAAGCTGCGCGATGAGATGCGGGCCGAAATCCGCCGTATCCAGAAACAGCTCGGCATCACCTCCATCTTCGTCACGCATGATCAGGTCGAAGCGCTCAGCATGTGCGATAAGGTCGCCGTGCTCAATGGCGGGCGTCTGGAACAGCTCGGCACACCGCACGATCTCTATGAGCGCCCGGCGACGGCTTTCGTCGCTTCCTTCGTTGGCCGCACCAACAGGCTGGTCGGCAACGCGGCCGGCGATCGCATCACGGTCGGCGATGCGGTTTTGCGTGCGCCCGGCGCGCACAGCGGCAGCATCGATCTGATGGTACGGCCGCATCGTATGGCCATGACGGTCGCCGGTGACGCTTTGCCTGATTTCGACGGCGCGCCGGTCAACCGCATCGCCGGCGAGGTGCGCGATGTCTATTATGCGGGTGACATCCTGCACTACGAGATCGCCGCGGGCGGGCAGACATTGTCCGTGGAGCGCGCGACATCCGGCGGCGAAACGCCGGTGGCGGCGGGCAGCGCGGTCAGCCTCGTCTGGCGCGTCGAAGATACGCTGGTTTTCGGAGCGAATCCATGACAGCGTCAGTCATGATCACGGCTCCCGGCAGCCGCACCTCGTCCATCGTATTTCTTGCAACCCTCCTGCTTGGACCGATCATCGCAGTCAACGGTCTGGCCTTCGTGATGCCGGTCTTCAACCTGTTGCTGCTTTCCTTCCGTGAAAGCCTTGGTGGCGGCGGTCTCGGGGAGGCCCACACGCTTGAAAACTGGTCATCCACGCTTACCGACGGTTTTTATATCGAGCTGATCGGCCAGAGCATCCTGACCAGCCTTATGATCACTGTTCTGACGCTCATCGCCTCCTATCCGATTGCGCTTTACCTCCACCGGGCGCAGGGCCGCTGGAAGACGCTGCTACTGGTGCTGGTCATTTCGCCGCTGCTCACCTCGGCCGTGGTGCGCACCTATGGCTGGATCGCGATCCTTGCGGATGACGGGCTCATCAACAACATCCTCTTTGCACTGGGTGCAGAAAGCGGCGTGCGCCTGTTGTTTAACAAGATCGGCGTGGTCATCGGCCTCACCGAAATCCTGATGCCCTACATGATCCTGGCGTTGCTTGCCGGTTTCGGCAGGCTTGATCCACGGGTCGAGGAGGCTGCCGAAACGCTCGGCGCATCGCCCTGGAAAGTCTTCTGGCGGATTATCGTGCCGCTCACCATGCCCGGTGTGGCGCTCGGTTGCCTGCTCTCCTTCGTTCTCGCCGTCAGCTCGTTCATCACCCCCAAGCTGCTCGGCGGCGGGCGCGTCTTCCTTCTGGCGACGGAAATCTACGATCAGGCCATTGTAACGCTCAACTGGCCTCTCGCCGCGACGCTTTCGATGATCATCCTTGTGATTTTCGGTGCCGCCCTCGTGCTCTATTCCCGGCTTCTGCGGGCTGTTCTTTAAAGGAGATCGACGATGGAAGAACGTCCCGTTCCGCTGGCGCTGAAAATTGTCGCCTTTGTCATGTTCCTCTTTCTGCTTGCGCCCGTGGTGCTCGTCGTGCCGATCTCTTTTTCAGCCGACAGCTACATGACCTTTCCGCCTTCCGGCTGGAGCCTGCGCTGGTATATTGACCTCATGCACAATTCCAAGATGATTGGCGCGCTGGGCACCAGTACGCTCCTCGCCGTCATCGTCACGGTGCTGTCGATGCTGATTGCACTGCCCGCCTCCTACGCCATCGTCCGCATGCGGGTGATCGGTGCTGACGCATTGCTTGCCTTCTTCACTGCGCCCCTGCTTCTGCCGACCATCGTTCTCGGTCTTGCGATCCTGATCGTTTTCGCCGGTGCAGGTCTGCTCGGCACGTTCACCGGCCTGGTGATCGCGCATCTCATCATCGTGCTGCCCTATGCCCTGCGTGTGCTCACCACGTCGCTCGCCGGCCTGCCGCTGATCTTCGAAGAGGCCGCCTCGACGCTCGGGGCATCGCCGTTCACCGTCTTTAGCCGCATCACCATGCCGATGATCGCGCCGGGCGTTGTCGCAACGGCGGCGCTTTCCTTTCTCGTCTCGTTCGATGAGGCCGTGATTTCGCTGTTTCTCACCGGTCCGCGTATCACAACACTCCCGGTCGCCATGTATCAGCATGTTGAGACCCAGGCTGATCCGCTCGTTGCGGCCATTTCCGTTCTTCTGATCGTGCTGACGCTTGCCGTCGTCCTGATCGTCGACCGAACGGCGGGCCTGACGAAGACTTTCGTAAAATAAGGGCGGCAGACATATCGAGAAATATGCCTCGTAAGGCCGATTAAATTCGAAGGGTCGGCGCCAGCTCTGTCCGACTGACACCAGCGCTAATTTCATTCCCGTTGATGAACGCCTGCTGCATCGGCGCGACGCGTCACGTCTGTTGATTTCGTTTTTGAACCACGAAGGTAAAGGGAAGCCGATGGTCCAGAGCCTCTCCACGGAATTCGACGTTGCCGTCATCGGTGCCGGAGTTGTCGGCTGCGCGGTCGCCCGTCGTTTCGCTCTGGCTGGTGCGAAGGTGGTCGTCATCGAGAAGGGCGCTGATATTCTTTCCGGGGCTTCGAAGGCCAACAGCGCCATTCTCCATACCGGCTTCGATGCGCCGGAAGGCAGTCTGGAGCTGGAGCTGGTAAAGGCGGGTCGGGCGGAATATCTGTCCATCCACGGGCAGATGGGCCTCAGCCTTGTCGAGACCGGTGCACTTGTGTGCGCCTGGAATCCGGATGAGGCGGAGAGACTGGCGGCGATTGCCGAGCAGGGGCGGCGCAACGGTATTTCCGAACTCGGCCTGCTCACGGCCCGGCAGGCCCGCGAAACCATGCCCGGCCTGTCCGGCCACCTCACCGCCGCGCTCGAAGTTTCGGGTGAACACATCATCGATCCGTGGTCCGCGCCGCTTGGCTATCTCACGCAGGCGGTGGGTTTGGGGGCGCAACTGGTGCGCAATGCCGAAGTCCTCTCCGGTTCGTTCGATGGCGCGTGGCGGATCGAGACAACGGCGGGTCCGATCCTTGCCGCAAGCATTGTCAATGCCGCAGGGTTGTTTGGCGATATCGTCGATGCGCGGCTGGGTCTTGTCTCCGAATTCACCATCATGCCGCGCAAGGGACAATTCGTCGTTCTCGATAAGGCCGCCCGTCGGCATGTGCCGCGCATCGTCCTGCCCGTTCCCACCGAGATAACCAAGGGCATCGTGGTCTGTCCCACCGCTTTCGGCAATGTTCTTGTCGGCCCGACGGCGGAAGAGCAGGATGATCGCGAGCGTGCGACCGTGGAGACGGCGACGCTGGAAGCGCTGCTGAAGCGCGGCGCTGAGATCGTTCCGGCGCTGGCCTCCATTTCCGTGACCGCCGTCTATGCCGGCCTGCGCCCGGCGTCTGAAAAGAAGCATTACCGGATTTCCGAGCGGCCGGACCGCCGGGCGATCACGCTCGGCGGTGTGCGTTCCACGGGCCTCAGCGCTGCGCTCGGGCTGGCGCAGCATGCGTTGACGCTCCACGCAGGTTTCGGTACCCGCTTTGACCTGCCTCTCTCCGTGCCTGACGTGACGATGCCCAACCTGACTGAAACCTGCGAGCGGGACTGGCAGCGTGCTGATCATGGCGAAATTATCTGCCATTGCGAACTCGTCACCCGGCGTGAGATCGATGCGACATTTTCCAGCCCGGTGCCTCCGGGCGATTTCGGCGGGCTGCGGCGGCGCACCCGCGCCGGCATGGGTCGCTGCCAGGGGTTTTATTGCAATGCCAGACTTGCGGCGATGACGGGCGACCGTCTGGCCGTACCGCTCGCGGTCGGCGCGGGAGACGAGCGATGAGTACCGTGCAGCTTTTTCAGCAAGAGCGCAAAGACGCTTCATATGCCGATGTCATCGTGGTTGGCGGCGGCCCTGCGGGCGTGGCGGCGGCTCTGGAGCTGAAAGCCCGTGGCATCGCGCGTGTGATGATCCTCGAGCGCGAGCCGGCCCTTGGCGGCGCGCCCCGGCATTGCTCGCACTCGCCTTTCGGCATGCGCGAATTCGGGCGCGTCTATTTCGGCCCGGCCTATGCGAGACGCCTTGAGAGGGAAGCGCAGGATGCCGGTGTCGATATCCGCACCGGTCATTCCGTGGTCGAACTGGGACAGGATGGCGCATTGCTGGTCACCTCGGCACGCGGTGTCGAGAGCTTGAAGGCCCGGCGCATCGTGCTGGCCACTGGCGTACGGGAAAAACCACGCTCGGCGCTGCTTCTGCCGGGCGACCGGCCGGTGGGTGTGATCACCACCGGAGCGCTGCAATCCTATGTTGCCTTTCATGGCATCATGCCTTTTCGTCGGCCGCTTATTATTGGTTCTGAACTGGTTTCGTTCTCTGCGCTTCTGACCTGTCTGACGCATCGCGCGCGGCCGGTGGCGATGATCGAACCAGAGCCGGAACCGCTGGCGCGGTCGCCTTTCCAATGGTTTCCGCGACTGGTCGGGGTGCCGTTTCATTGTAGTGCCGTGCTTATGGACATTCGCGGGCGCGGCCGTGTCGAGGAGGCTGACATCCGACTGGCGGATGGCCGTCTCCTGACTGTCAAGTGCGATGGTGTTCTTCTGACCGGGCGGTTCACGCCGGAGGCGGCGCTTTTGAATGCATCCGCGGTCGATGTGGCGGCAGGCAGCGCCGGGCCGATGATCGATCAGGACGGCCGGATGGCCAACCCCATCTTTTTCGCCAGCGGAAACCTGTTGCGGGCCGTGGAAACGGGTGGCTGGTCGTTTCGCGAAGGCCGCCGCGTGGGTGCCGCCGTTGCCGACGATCTCGCCCGCGAACCCCGCAACGACCGGGTGGTACCCGTCACTTTCGCCGACCCGCTCAAACTCGTGGTACCGACCATGGTGCGTCCGGGAGGGCTTGACCGACCAGCTTTTCGCGACTTTCAGCTGCGCTTTACCAAACGTGTTCAAGGCCGGCTTTCGCTTCATCTCGATGGAGCGGAAGTGTGGAGCAAGATCGGCCTGTGGCTGCCGGAGCGCCGTGTGCTCGTGCCCATTCCCCGCGCTGCGTTTGAAGCAAGCCAGATTGCCTTTCACGTTGGAGAGACAAATTGATGCGCATTGCAGCGATCGATCAGGGAACGACATCGACCCGATGCCTTGTGGTCGGCGATGGCATGGCACAGGTCGTCTCCAGCCTGCGCCATGCGCAGTTCTATCCGGCGCCCGGTCATGTGGAGCATGACCCCGAAGAACTGTTGCGCAATATCCGCGCGGTGCTTGCCGCCGCCGGGCCGGTGGATGCCATAGCCATCGCCAATCAGGGCGAGAGTTGCCTGGCGTGGGACGCCGAGAGCGGTGAGGCGCTGTCGCCGGTTATCGTCTGGCAGGATGCCCGCACCGCCGATGCTCTTGCCGCTCTGCCGCCATCGGCGGCGGATCGTTCGAAAGAGATTTGCGGGTTGCCGCTCGATCCCTATTTTTCGGCAAGCAAACTGTCCTGGCTGGTCGAGCATAATCCAGCGGTGGCGCAGGCAAGGGCGGCCGGGCGGTTGCGGCTGGGCACCACCGATGCGTTTTTTCTGGATCGGCTGGCCGGCTGTTTCCGCACCGATCTTGCAACGGCGTCGCGCACCGGGCTGCTTGATCTGGCAAAGGGAGGCTGGAGCCCGGAACTCTGCATGCTTCACGGTGTGCCGCTGGATTGCCTGCCCGCCATCGGCCCTGTCGATGGCGGTTTCGGTGCAATCGAGGCAACGCCCGTCCGCGTTTCCATCGTTGATCAACAGGCGGCGCTTTATGGGCATGGTTGCCGCAAACCCGGTGATTGCAAGATAACCTTTGGCACGGGAGCTTTCCTGTTGGCTGTCGCTGGTAACGAGCGCCCGCTGACGGGGGAGCTTTTGCCGGCCATTGGCTGGCACAGGCAAGGCGCACCGGCCGTTTTCGCCATCGAGGGAGGGGTCTACGATGCGGGTGCGGCGCTGGAATGGGCGCGAAAGATCGGCTTATATACCGATAATGACGAACTCGACGGTTTCGAGGGATCATCGGCCATTCGGCGCGGCCTTGTATGCGTGCCCGCATTTTCGGGCCTTGCTGCACCCTATTGGGACAGACAGGCCGTGCCGCTGTTCATCGGTATGGAACATGCCACTGAGCGGCGCGACATGGTGCGCGCGCTGCTGGAAGGTATTGCCATGCTGACGGTTCGATTGATCGATGCGATGCCGGCTGCAACTGCCATCGGTAACACGATCTCCATCGACGGTGGCCTGTCGAATAGTCGCTATTTCGCTCGTTTTCTGGCCGCCGCCAGCGGCCGGACCATCTGCGTGCCGGCCATGCGGGAGTTGACGGCGCTTGGTCTGGCGGAGCTGTGCGGTATCGATGTCGCCGCCATGCGAAACGATACCGAGATATTCACGCCCGATGGGTCGGTTGATGCCGCAGATCATGATCGTTTCGCACGTGCGGTGGACAATGCGCGGACTTGGCGAAACGCCTAAGCTTCCGCGGGGTTTTCGTGGTGCGGGAATCGTAAAGATTTCAGCGGGATCGCTCTGAAACCTGATTTCCATCTTGCCGTCCGCCGATGTCAGGACGATCTTGTCCATCGGCGTGCCTGTCGTGAATTTCCTCTGTCAGACCGAACTGTCGTGTCTTTGAAATGTAAAACTGGCATCATCCTTGCAACCTGGGGAGGATCAGATGCGTCTTGCTGTCTACAACGTTGAAAATCTCTTTGATCGTGCCAAAGCGATGAACCTTGGCAGCTGGGAAGAGGGAAAGCCCGTTCTGGAGCGTTTCGCCGCACTGAACCAATTGCTTGGTCAGGTCGAATATATTGATGCAGACAAGGTCGCGATCGCCCGGCTCGTCGTCGAGCTGGGTATGGAGCAGTCCGATACGGGGCCTTTCGTCATCCTTCGCCGAAACCGTGGCGGTCTGCTCAAGCGGCCGACGACGGGCGGTGTGGTGGTCGTTGCCGATGGCCGGGCTGACTGGGTCGGGTCGCTGGAACTGCGTGACGAGCCGGTCAATGAGCACGCCATGCGCAATACCGCGCGGGCGATGGTCGATCTTGAGGCCGACGTGCTCGGTATCGTCGAAGTCGAGAGCCGCCCGGTGCTTTCCGCCTTCAACCGGGAGATACTGCCGGCGATCGGCGGCACACCGTTTCGGCACGTGATGGTGATCGACGGCAATGACGAGCGCGGGATCGATGTCGGCATGATGACCCGCAAGGGTTATCCCATCGGCGCCATGCACAGCCATGTGGATGATTGTACCCCGAACGGTGAAGCGATTTTTTCGCGCGATTGCCCGGAATATGAAATTACCACGCCCGCCGGCGCACGGCTTATCGTCATGGTCAATCACCTCAAGAGCAAGGGTTATGGCGGGAAAGCCAAGTCGGATGCCAAGCGGAAGGCCCAGGCAAAACGTATTGCCGAAATCTACGAGAAACTGATCGAACGGGGCGTTGAATATGTCGCTGTTATCGGTGACTTCAACGATACCCCCGAAAGTGACCCGCTGGAGCCACTTCTTGGCGGCACTTCGTTAAAAGACATCTTCAAGCATGACGCTTTCGATGATGGCGGTTACCCCGGCACCTATGGCGGGTGCACGGCCTCCAACAAGATCGATTATATCCTGCTGTCTCCCGCCCTTTTTGCAAAGGTCAAGGACGGTGGCGTGTTCCGCAAGGGCATGTGGCCGGGTGTTCGGCCGAAGAAGTGGGAAAGCTATGATGAGGTGAAGCGCCAGGAGGACGCCGCGTCCGATCATGCTGCGCTCTGGGTCGATCTCGACATTTGAATGTTGCCGGGACGGCACCGAGTGATCTGGAATACCCAATCCGCTGATTGCGGCACCAACCTTGGAATCAGCAAAAAGGCCTGCTGTCGCCAGTTCGGCGGTGAAAAGCTGCTTGGCCTGACCCGCTGGTGAACTGCATCAAACACATGGAAGAAATGGCCGCCCCAAGGGGTGGTCATTTTATCTTGCCGGCGATCCGCGGTGCGGCTGATCTGGACGAATTGCCATGCCGGTGATGCCCTTAAGACTGGCTTAAGGTGCGGGCCGGCTATGTGTCGCCGAATAGGAGACACAGCCCAGAATGCACGACATCCCGATTTTCACCACCCGCAGAAACCTTCTTGCCCTTGGGCTTGCGGGCCTGCTGGCGGGTTGCGCCACGTCCGGTCAGCCGCCAAAGCCGGCGACGCTGTCGAGGAACGACGACCCCTTGCCCGAGACGCCTGCGCCGGCCACGCCGGCAATGTATGCGGCGCTTCCCGATGAGACATTCCCGATCCCGGCGGTGAACATCAAGCAGGTGGACCCACGCTACTGGCGGCAGGTCGTCGATTATCCGTCCGACGAAAAGCCGGGTACGCTGATCGTCGATACGCCGAACAAGTTTCTCTATCACATTCTGCCGGGCGGCAAGGCGACCCGTTACGGGATTGGCGTCGGCCGTGATGGCTTCTCCTGGGCCGGCCGGGCGACGGTTGCCTACAAGCGGGCATGGCCAAAATGGACGCCGCCGGATGAGATGGTGGCGCGGCAGCCCAGTCTTCAGCCCTACAGTATCGCCAATGGCGGAATGCCGCCCGGCCTCAAGAACCCGCTTGGCGCGCGGGCGCTCTACATTCATCAGGGCGGCAGGGACACGCTTTACCGCCTGCACGGAACACCGGAGGCCTTTTCTATCGGCAAGGCGGTTTCCTCCGGCTGCATACGGCTGCTGAACCAGGATGTCATCGACCTCTACAACAATGTGAGGGATGGCAGCACCATCGTGGTTATTCCCGACCCCTCGAAACGCCAGCAACTTGGCGTCTGACGATCGACACGGAAAAGAAAGAAGGCCCATCACCATGGCACATGACGTTCGAAACCGCGCGGATGTTTCAGCCCTTGCCGGGCTCGGACGCCGTGCCTTTCTCCTCGGCTCGATTTCGGTGGTCTCGGCCGCCGCATCACCGGCGGCGGCTTCGCCCAACGGTCTGAAGCTCGAGATGATCCTGCGCGATCCGGCGGCACCCGTCTCCGGCAATCCTGCCGGCAAGCTCACCATGGTCGCCTTTCTCGACTATAATTGCCCCTGGTGCAAAAAGACGGCTGTTCCCATGAGCAATGCGGTCTCGGCAGACGGGGATGTCAGGATGGTCTACAAGGACTGGCCGATCATAACGCCTGACTCCGTCGAGGGAGCGCGACTGGCGCTGGCGGCAAAATATCAGGACGGCTACCATATCGTCCATGATGCGCTGATGGCGATCAAGACGCCGAAAGTGAAGGCCGACGAGATGCGCGACACCGTGCGCGCGACGAGTATCGATTTTGCCCGCCTCGAGCGTGACATGAAATCGAAAGCAGCGGAGATCGATGATCTGCTTGCGCGCAATCATGAACAGGCGATGTCGCTGCAATTGACGGGAACGCCTGCCTTCATCATCGGCAAGTTCCTCGTTCCCGGCGCGGTGCAGAGCGCGGAAGCCTTTACGGATCTTTTCAAAAGAGCGCGTGAACAGGCGTAGCGTTCCGATAATGATGGTTTCAGCCCCAGTCGGACTGAAACCATCGTTTCGACATTCTGGCCGGGCGTGGCAGTGCCGATGCCCTTTGCCGTCTCCGTCCTATCCCCGTGCCTTGGCGATTGCTTCCTTCAGGCCTTTGCGGTCGAGGACACCGGCAAAGCTCGTCGTTCCCACCACAAATGATGGCGTGCCGACGAATTTGAAGGCAGCGGCCTGTATCCAGTTTCGATCCAGCAGGCCGGAAATCCATGCCTGATGCTCGATAACGGCCTTGCCGACACCGTCGAAAGTCAGGCCGGCCTTCTTCAGGGCTTTTTCGACATCGGTCTGCTGCAGCTTGTTCGGCGTGTGAAACATGGCGTCGAGCGTCTTTTCATATTTGCCGAGTTTGGCGCTGGCGAGCACCGCCTGCGCCGCGATGACCGATGCGCCGCCGAAGACCGGCCAATCCTTCAGCACAAGTCTGACCTTGCCATCCTGTTCGACCACGTCGCGCACCATGCCGTAGGACGATTTGCAATAGGGGCACTGGTAGTCGAAATATTCCACCACCGTCACGTCGCCTTTCGGATTGCCGAGGACCGGGGCTTCCGGATCGTGCAGCACCATCTCCTGGCTTGTCGGGTCTGTCCTGGCAAAAACAAGTGATGGGGGAGCTATGGCGGCAAAGCCGGCCATAGCGACAAGCTGTCGGCGGGTAAGGGTCATTGGCGGGCTCCTGCGGTATTGTCGATTGCCGGTTTTGCAAGCGCCTGCTGCGTTTGCGCTGCCGTATCGATGAGTGAACGGGCCGAAATCTCGCCCACCATGCGGATGGAGGGGAGTTCGGCGCCTTTTCTGTCAAAGAACAGCATGGTCGGCGGGCCGATAACATTGCTGTCCTTCATCAATTGCTGTTTGTCTGGCGTCATGTCCGAAAGATCGACGGAGACGAGGTTTGTATCCTTGAGGCTTTCCGCGACCTGCGGATCGCTCAGAACGGAGCGCTCGATGACACGGCAGGAAACGCACCAGTCCGCGGTGAAGTAGACAAGGCTTGGCTTTCCTGCTTCAGCGACCGCGGCTTTCAGTTCCCCATTGGAACTAACCGTTGCAAAACTCGCCTTTGTCAGGCCGGGCAGGGAGCGGCTGGCGACCGGGCCGCCGGAGAATTGCAGTGGCTGGAGCATGCTGGTGCCGCCGCTTGCCGCGCCGAAAGCGAGAAACGCCCCATAAAGCATGGAAAGAAGGCTGGCCGATTTCATCAGCCGGCGGCCAATGCCGGCCTGTTGCGGCAGCGCGTCGAGAGCACCGAAGAAAACACCGATGGTAACGAGCAGCGCTGCGGCGAGCGCGAGCGTTACAGGCGGAGGAATGAGCCGGTCGATATACCAGATCGCGGTGGCAAGGAAGATGAAGCCGAACAGCCAGCGTATCTGTGCCATCCATGCGCCGGCCCGCGGCAGCAATGCCGCGCCGGAGGTGCCGATGAGGATGAGCGGAATGCCCTTGCCGATGCCGAGCGCAAAGAGCGCCGCTGCGCCGAGCAGCAGGTTGCCGGTCTTGGCGATATAGAGAAGTGCGCCTGCAAGCGGTGCGGTCACGCAGGGGCCGATCAGCAGCGCCGAGCTGAAACCGAGAATGGCGGTCGAGCCGAAGGATCCGCCGAGCGAACGCTGCGATCGGGCCAGCCGGTCGCGAAGGCCAGCCGGAAGCTGGACCTCGACCATGCCGAAACTGGCGATTGCCAGAATGGTAAAGACGGCGGCGGTGATGAGAATGGCCGGTGGCGACTGGAGGGCGATCTGGAAGCTCTGGCCAAGCCATGCGGCCAGTATGCCGAACAGGCTGAAGGCGGCGGCAAGCGCGACGACATAGGTTGAGGAGAGGAGAAAACTGCGACCGGGCGACAGTGAAGCGCCCTGCCGGCCGAGCGTGGCCGCGAGGATCGGGTACATGGGAAACACGCAGGGCGTGAAGGCGAGGAGCACGCCAAGGCCCATGAAGGAGGCGAGAAGCAGCACGGTTCCGCCCCGGGCAAGAAAGCCCTCCACCATGCCCGGCTCGGCCAGAGGTGCTGGTACGGGTGCGGGTACTGACTGCTCAGCCTTTTCCGGTTCCGCGGACGGTGCGATCGGGGTGAGGGATTGAAATGCGGGTGGATCCTGCGGCCTTATGCCGAATGGCGCCTCCGCTTCGATCCGCAACCCGTCGATGGCGACCGTTCTGAACGGATAGCAGATGCCGCCATCCTGGCATCCCTGAAATGTCAGCTTCATCGTCTGCGGCGCGTCGGCAAGCGTGGCGGCGGCTTGCCCGAAATAGACTTCGGTGTTGCCGAAGCCGGGATCATCCTTCATCTCGCCGGCCGGCGTCCTGAGATCAAGCTTCGTTCCGTCGTCAGTGGTGGCCTGCAGGCTCTCCCGGTAGAGATAATATCCCTCGGCGACTTGCCAGCGGAAGGTGGCCGCTGTTCCCGTGCGGTCTATCGAAAGCTTGAACGCATCCGCCATGTCCATCGGCGGACCGAGCGCGAGCGCCGGTCCGCAAATGGACAGCAGAACGAGGAGCACGAACGAAAAATTGAAACGCATTCTCTTTCCTTATGGGGTAGGCCTTGTGGGATAAGCCATGGATGGCGCAGGCTTCCGGCTGGAAGCTTAAGCCAGCCTTAAGGTTCGTTTTTCAGGTTCCCGCGCATCAAAATACCCGTGTGCCGGAATGATGGAGTGCTCAATGCGTCTGTTGGTGGTCGAGGACGATGATGTCCTGCTTGATGGTCTGCGTGTCGGGCTGCAGCTTGCCGGCTTCACCGTCGATGCTGTCATGACGCTTGGCGACGCAAAAATCGCCCTTGAGAATTGCCGTTTCGACGCCGTTGTCCTTGATGTGATGTTGCCTGACGGGTCAGGCCTCGATCTTCTGCGCCACACCCGCAATGAGCGCAACCGGGTGCCGATCCTCCTGCTCACCGCCAAGGATGCGACCACGGACAAGATTTGCGGCCTCGATGCCGGCGCAGATGATTATCTGGGTAAGCCTTTCGATCTCGATGAGGTGGCCGCCCGGCTGCGGGCGATCATCCGCCGCGGCGAGGGCCGTTCCGAGGGCACGCTGTCGGCGCTGGGCGTGACGCTCGATCCGGCGAAGATGGTGGCGAAGAAGGATGACAGTGTCATTGCGCTGTCGCGCCGTGAATTCGCGATAATCCATGCCCTGATGCAGAACCCTGGCATGATCTTTTCAAAGCCGGTTCTGGAAGAAAAGCTCTATGGCTGGCAGGAGGATGTGGAAAGCAACACCATTGAGGTCCACATCCACAAGCTTCGTTCCAAACTGGGCGCCGGTTTCATCGAGACGGTGCGCGGCGTTGGTTACCGCGTCGGGAGGGTTGCGTGATGTCGATCCGGGCAAGATTGTTTACCGTGCTTCTGCTGATGACGGGCCTCGTCTGGCTTTCGGCCTGCGTGTGGATCTATACCAGCACGAAGGCGCGGCTGGAGCATGTTCTCGATGCGCGGCTGGTGGAATCGGCAAGAATGGTCGGATCCCTCGTCGGCGACCGCCCGGTCGATATCCGCCTGATAGACGGCCATTCACCGACGCATGATGAGGACGCGGACGCTGATGCTGCGGCGATCCCCTCCTACGAACGCCAGCTCGCCTGCCAGATTTGGTCCATTAGCGGCCGTCTGCTCAGCAAATCGGACAGCGCCCCGGATGCTTCCCTTTCGGATCATGCCTCGGGCTTCCAGAATACGGTCATCAACGGCATCGAATGGCGTGTCTATGCGGTCGTGAAACCCGACCTCGGTGTCAGGGTTCTGGTGGGTGACAGTGTCGAGGTTCGCGACCGGCTGGTTGACGATGTCATCAAGGGGCTTCTTTATCCGGCGCTTTTCATCATGCCATTGATGGCTGGCCTTATCTGGCTGTGTGTTTCCCGGGGGCTTGCGCCCTTGCAAAAGCTCGCAAACGGCATGAAAGCGCGCGACGCGACTGAACTCCACGGCTTTGCCGACAAGGGAACGCCATCAGAGCTTCGGCCGATGATCCATGCGCTGAACAGCCTTCTGGCGCGTGTGCAGGCGACGCGGGAAAGGGAACGGGAGTTCACGACCTATGCCGCACATGAATTGAAGACGCCACTTGCCGGCCTGAAGACGCAGGCGCAGGTGGCCATGCGTTCCACCGATCCCGAGGTGCAGCAACAGGCGCTGCGGCGCATCGAACAGAGCGTTGACCGGACAAGCCGGATGGCAAAACAGCTTATCGATCTGGCTGCCGTCGACGCCACCGAAGCGCAGGCGGTGAAATCCGGCGTCGACATTCCCCGTCTGGTCCTCGATGTCATACAGGAGCTGGAGCCGCTCAGGCGAGCACGCGAGGTTGAAATTACCTGCCAGCTTTCGGAAGAGGCGGATAGGATCCTCATCGAGGCGGATCGGTCCCTGCTTCGTCTTGCGATCCGTAACGTGATGGAAAATGCCGTACAGCACTCGCCGAAGGGATCAACGGTGGAATGCCGGGCGGAACTGGCAAACGGCAAGGTCAATGTGGTGGTCATCGACGAAGGGGCGGGGATCGCGATGGACGAACAGGAACGGGTGCTGCAGCGCTTCTACCGTTCGCCGCGATCGGAACCCGGTGGAAGCGGCCTTGGGCTTGCCATTGTCAAGATGGCCATCGACCGGCTGGGCGGGCGATTGCAGTTTTCGCAATTCGGTCAGCGGTTCGCAGTATCGCTTGAGTTATAAAGGAGGCCGCCACGGGGCGGCTCTCTTTCAGATGTCCTTTGCGAGGCGCAGCGCGTCGTAGATTGCTGCATGGGTGTTGCGTGCTGCAACCGCATCGCCGATCCGGAACAGCCGGTAGGTGCCGGCCGGATTACGCTCGACGGTCTGGGCCGTGCCCGCAATGAGCGCGTCGTAGGATATTTCGCCGAGGTTCTTTGAGCCGGGCTTGAGCTCGAAATAAAGCTCGTCCAGCGGGATTGTGCCGTGATTGACGACTATCTGGTCGACGATGCGCTGTTTCGAAACGCCGCCATAATCGCTGCCGACATGGGCGATGATTTGATTTCCGCTTCTTTCCGCCGCTTCCAGCCGGTAGGTGACGGTGAATGTCGTGTCGCGTTTCTGCAGCGAGCGCATATAGGGCACGAGATTCATGGCCATGACTTCCGGAGCGAAAGAGCGATCCGGGGTCATGATTTCGACCTTGCCGCCCGCCTTGGCGATGAATTCGGCAGCCTGGAGACCGCTGTGGTCTCCCGCATCGTCATAAACGAGAACATTGGCGCCCGGCTTGACGTCTCCGGAAATGATATCCCATGCGGAGACGACCAGCTCGTTGCCCTTCGAAAGCACCTCGGTATGTGGCAGTCCGCCGGTAGCGATAATCACCACGTCGGGTTTTTCGGCGACAACCGTATCCGCCTCCGCCCAGCTGTTGAAATGGAAGATGACGCCGAGCTTCTCGCACCGGCTCATGCGCCAGTCGATGATGCCGATCATTTCGCGGCGGCGTTCGCTCTGTGCAGTCAGGCGGACCTGGCCGCCGGCGTCGCTGGCGGCCTCGAAGACCATGACCGTATGGCCACGTTCCGCACAGACCCGTGCGGCTTCGAGACCTGCCGGCCCCGCGCCGACGATCACCACCTTCAGGCTTTTCTCAGCCCTGGTGATTTCATGTGGCATGGTTTCCTCGCGGCCGGTTGCCGCATTGTGAATGCAGAAGGCGAGGCCGCCCTGATAGATGCGATCAAGACAATAATTGGCGCCGACGCAGGGACGGATGTCCTCCTCCCGCTTTTCCATGATCTTGCGGACGATATGCGGATCGGTCATGTGGGCGCGGGTCATGCCGATCATGTCGACCTTGCCGGCGGCAATCGCATGCCGTGCGGTGGCGACATCCTGAATTTTGGCGGCATGGAAGACGGGGAAGCTGGTCGCCGTGCGGATTTCGCCTGCGAAATCAAGATGCGGCGCGCTCGCCATGCCCTGAATGGGGATGACGTCGGTCAGGCCGGGATCGGTGTCGATATGTCCCCTGATGACGTTGAGATAGTCGATCAGGCCGCTCTCCTTCAGCCGTCTGGAGATTTCGATGCCTTCCGCCTTGCCGGTGCCGTTCTCGAGACATTCATCGGCGGTATAACGAACCCCGAGGATAAAATCGTCGCCGACGCGTTGGCGCATCGCCTTGAAGACGTCGAGACAGAAGCGCATGCGGTTTTCAAGCGAGCCGCCATAGGGGCCGTCAAGCTCGTTGGTCAGCGGTGAGACGAACTGGTCGATGAGGTGGCCATAGGCTTCCAGTTCCACCCCATCCATGCCGCCCGCTTTCATCCGTTCGGCAGCATCGGCAAAATCCTTGATGATGCGCTCAATATCCCAGTCCTCGATCTTCTTCGGAAAGGCCCGGTGCGCCGCTTCCCTTTGATGCGATGGCGCGAGGACCGGCAGCCAGTCGCCCTTGTCCCAGCGGGTACGGCGGCCAAGATGCGTCAGCTGGATCATGATCGCCGAACCCGCCTCATGCACGGCGTCGGTCATTTCCCGAATCCACGGAACGATTTCATCCTTGTAGGCCAGCAGGTTGTTGAAGACGGGCGGGCTGTCTTTCGATACGGCGGCCGAGCCTGCCGTCATCGTCAGCGCCACGCCGCCCCTGGCCCGTTCGACGGTATAGGCGCGGTAGCGCCCTTTCGGCATGCCGTCTTCAGGGTAGGCGGGTTCATGGGAGGTGACGATGATGCGGTTGCGCAGCGTCAGATGCTTGAGTTGATAGGGCTGAAGAAGGGGATCGTTCGACATGTGCCTGCTCCAAAACGGGTATGAGACAAGGCTAAGAGAAAATGTACATATGTGTCAATTAAGAAAACACTGGTGTTTATGAGTTCGACAAGAGTGTACGCTTTGCCTTGTCGCGCAGGGACTGATTTGCTACGCAATTGTCATGGAAGCGACATTGAACGAGACCGGTTGGCGTGGATCGCAGGAAGGTTGGCTTGAGGCCGCCTACGCGGCACTGCTGGAATCCGGGGTGGATTCCGTCAAGATCCTGCCTCTGGCGAAAAAGCTCAATCTCTCACGCACCAGCTTCTACTGGTTCTTCAAGGACCGGGAGGAATTGCTGGCGGCGCTGTTATCCCGTTGGCGCGAGAAGAATACGGGAAGTATCCTCAGGCAATCGGAGGCCTATGCGGAAACCCTGGCCGAGGCGATGCTGAATGTTTTCGATTGCTGGCTGGATTCCTCGCTTTTCGACAGCAAATTCGAATTCGCGGTGCGAAGCTGGGCGTTGCAGTCTGCTGATATTCTTGCCGAGGTTCGCAAGGCCGACCAGATGAGAATGGAGGCGCTTTCGCGCATGTTCATGCGTTTCGGCCACCCTGAGAACATGGCGGATGTGCGCGCCCGCACCACTTATCTCGTGCAGATCGGTTATATTTCCATGCAGGTCGAGGAAGATGTGGCAGTGCGGATGAGAAGGATTGCGGACTATATCGCGATCTACACCGGTGAGGTGCCGCAGCAGCGTGAGCTTGACCGCTTTTATGCCAGGCATGGATACAGGCCAAACCCCGAGGCCTGACGCCCGTTTGCTGATCACCGCATGCCCGGACGACCCACGGTACGGCAATAAGTGGTGTCGCCAAAACACCTGCGATGCCAGTCGGATTATGTCGGTTGGGGTGGTACAAGAAGAAGGGCCGGCCGCCTGCAATCTACCTGCAACATTCACCGAACAGTGGTGGGGATGGCAAGAGCTCATCTTTGGGGGAAAGTCATTGCGAATCCTGCTTCTTGAGGATGAACCCGAAATGGCGCGTGCGCTGCTCGAAGCCCTGCGCCGGCGTGATGTGCTTGCCGATCATGTCAGCACCATCAGCGATGCCGATGCCCTTGCGCGTGATGGCTCCTACGATGTGCTGGTTCTGGATCGCCGCCTGCCCGATGGCGAGGGGCTGAGCCTCGTATCGTCGCTTCGCCGCCGGAAACATTCCGTGCCGATTTTGGTTCTGACGGCGCTTGGAAGTGTCGATCACCGGGTCGATGGGCTGGATGCGGGGGCGGACGATTATCTCGCCAAGCCTTTCGCAATCGAGGAACTGCTTGCCCGCCTCAGAGCGCTTCACAGGCGCAGCCCTTCGATTTCCGACAAATATACGAGCTTCGGAAATCTCAGTATCGATCCGAAGAGCAATGAGGTCAGCGTTGCCGGTTCCATCCTCGAGTTGCGGCGCCGGGAATATCTGGCGCTCGAAGCCCTGATGCGGCGTCCGAACCGCATCGTGACACGGTCCAGCCTGATCGAGTCTGTTTATAAGCTCGACGATGAGATCGAGTCCAATGCGCTTGATGCGCATATTTCGCGCATTCGCAAGAAGCTGGCGCAGGCCGAAGCGACGGTGGAAATAAGAGCCGTGCGCAACATTGGTTATCTCATTCGGGCAAAGACATGAGGCCGGAGCGCAACCGATCCCTGCGATGGGGGCTGATGAAGCGCCTTTTCGCCCTGCAGGCTTTTTTTCTCGTTCTCTTCGTCGTCCTTCTCATCGGCTGGATCTGGATCATCGATCCGCGACTTGAGGGTGCCAATGAAGAGGCTGCCCGCATCATTGCGGAAAGCGTGACAAAGGATGGGCAGGGCCGGGCACAGGTGTCGGCTACGCCCGATCTGGAAGCGCTGAAACAGCGCTATCCTGATCTCTGGTTTGTGGTGCGGGACGCCGACGCAATCGTCCTGCAATATGGGGATATCCCGGCGCCTGCCCTGGCGGCGGTGTTTCCCCGGAGCATCGAGAGGGCGCGTCTGGAGGCGGGGGAAACAGTCCGGGCCACCATGGAAAACCGCGATACACCGGCCGGGCGGCTGCAGTTCATTGCCGGGACGGAAAAAGGCTTCCCGAATGACGGCATCAGTCTCTGGATCAATGTACAGCTGGATCTGGAAAAGGATGCCAATGGCGCCATTCGCTGGCTGACAGTACTGCCCGGTGTCGGTTTCATCATCCTTGTCGCCGTCGTGCCCATGCTGCTGCTGACGGGTATTGCGACATTGCTGGTGACGCCCCGTGCGGTTGGCCGTTCGCTGAGCGGCCTCATGGAAACGGTCGCCCAGGCACAATCGATCAATTTCGAGAACCGATCCGCCCGGATCGATCGTTCGAAGGTGCCCAATGAAATCATTCCGCTGGTGGATGCCTTCAACGTTGCGCTCTCGAAACTGGGCGAGGGCTATAATCGCCGCAACCGCTTTTTGGCCGATGCCGCCCATGAACTGAGGACACCGATCGCGATTGCGCGCATTCGCGCCGATCTTTTGCCCGATGACGCGCTGAGCCGGCAGCTGCGAGCGGATATCGACCGGCTTACCCGCGTCGCGCATCAGCTTCTCGAAATGCAGGCGGTGGGCGCGGTGGAGCTGCCTGCCGAAGAGCAGGATCTGAACGTTCTCGTCGAACGTATCGCGACCGATCTTGCGCCGATTGCGATGGATGCCGGTTATGAGTTCGATTTCGAACCGAGCGAAGGAAAGGCTCTCTTTACGGTTCAGACCTCGATCATCGAGATGGCGGTCGTCAACCTCATTCGCAATGCCATCGATCATGGCGGCGGCGAAGGTGCAATCGTCATCCGGATTGGCGCAGCGGGAACCATAGATGTCTGCGACGAGGGGCCGGGCATACCCGTTGCGGAACGGGAGCAGGTATTTGAACCATTCCATCGCATCAATACGAACTCTTCCGGTGCCGGTCTGGGTCTCAACCTGGTCCAGAGAGCGGCGGAGCTTCATGGCGGCCGGGTTCAGTTCCTCGACCTTGACCCCGGCTTTGGCGTTCGGCTGGAAATTCGATCGATAATTTTGCGAGATGAGGCTGTTACCGCTGTCTAAAAATATCAGGCATCAGGCTGTGTCGGCATGGGGAAATTTCTTACAATTTAGTTAAGGAATTTCATTTAACTATATTAAATTACTGAATTATTTTTCAACAAATTCGTTTCATGCAATCCAGGCGTAATTCTCGTGGGGAAAATGTCCGTATCTGCTGAGCCCATCCGCACAGGAGATCAACGGGAGCCGGTTTCCGGTTCTTCAACGCGAACGGAAACCCTGCAGCCGTCAGAGCATGGCGCATCGGTTTCACCTGGAGTCATTCATGTCGTTCATCGCAAAATCGCTTGTCACCGTAACGGCTGCCATGATGGTGGCAACCAGTGCCTATTCGGCTGATCTTACCAACTATAACGCGCAGCAATACGACTATGCCAATCCCCCGGCCTTTTCCTGGGGCGGGGCTTATGTCGGTGCCCATGGCGGCATCGCCTCCCCAAAATTCAATCCGCTGGCCAGCGGCCGGGGTCTGACGGGTGGTGTACAGGCCGGCTATAATTTCCAGTTCGGCTCCGGTGTTGTCGGTGCGGAACTTGAAGGTTCCTATCTTGGAAATGAAGCACGCGTGCCGAACGGCCGGTTGAGAGAGCGCTTCCGGGGTGCAGCCAAGCTGAAGGCCGGTGTCGCGCTCGACCGCACCCTCGTTTACGGCACCGCCGGCCTGACCACGACGAAATTCAAGGATACGAATGGCGTTAACGGTCCCGATGGCTGGAAACAGGGTTATCTGCTGGGAGCAGGTCTGGAACAGAGCTTTGGCGGCGGTCTGTCGGCCAAGTTTGAGTATAATTATGTGAGCACCGGAAATGTCAGCACGACGACTTCCAGCGGGCGGTCAAAAACCGATGTGACCGATCATGTCATCAAAGCCGGCCTGAACTATCGTTTCTGAGACCGATCCGATGACTGATTCCAGGGAGATTTCAAAAGAATACCGCCGCTTTCAGCTTGGAAGCGGCGGTAAAACAATGCATGGCGCGAAACGGGCAGGGCCGGGGGATATGAAATCCCGAAACCATCATTCGCATTCGAGCGAAGGCTGCCGGAAGCTCGTCACATACCATTCGCTCCCGGAATTGCGGGTGTAGAATGTATAGAAACAATCGATGCGTTCGACATAACCCGGTGTCTCCGACACTTCGTAGCGCTCGCCATGCCGGGTCGACCGCACTTCACCGCTGGATGATCCGGCAACGACCTGTGTCTTGTTCTTCCGCCACTGGTAAGCCTGCTGGCCGGGACCCATGCTGTAAATATTGTCCGGCGGTCCGTAGTCCAGCATAACGCTGGTGATAGGCGCGCCAATATAGCCTTTCATGACCGTCGAGGCGCAGGCGGTGAGCACGGCCGATACGGCGGCGATGAGGATGATCGCTGCCGGGACTGCAAGTGACGATCTGTCGGACATGGGAATTCCTTTCAGCTGCGGTGGATTTTCGCAGGGATAGGAACCGGTCATTGCAAGTACATTGCACGTAAAGATCGTAAGGCGAGCGGGGAGCGGGTGTCAGAGGCCGGCGATATTGCGGCCGATATGCCGCAGGATGCTCTTGAAAAGTTTTACCTCATTGGGATCGAGACCCTCGATCGCGGTTTTTTCGAACATGGCGGCGATGGGCATCAGTTCGTCGGCCAATTCCTTGCCTTTTGCCGTCAGCGTGATGCGCACGATGCGGGCATTGTCGGCCGGTCGCTCGCGGCTGACGAGGTTGCGCCGGACCATCAGTCCCACCAGCCGGGACAGCGTGGAAATCTCCACCGACACCATGTCCGAAAGCTCGGTTAGCGTCTTGCTCTCCTGCTGTCTCAGTGTCGCCAGTACGCGATACATCGGCAGAGTGATGTCATAGGAGGCCAGTCGCAGGGAAAAACGCTCGCCAAGCCGAACGCCCACCCAGTTGAGCAGGTAGGGTACCGAGTCGGTGAACTGATAAGACACGAAGCAAATCCCCGTTTGAGAACCATCTGCGCAGATGCTGATGTGTGCCTATCGGCTGTACCGGCACAATTCATCCGTTTCAATAGCTTCGCTCCAGAAGACCGGGGAATGCGAGGCTGTCTCGTTGCCTGAAATGACAAAAAACATTTGCATTGACAAATGTTGCAAACGCAAATAAATAAGAATGCAGGATTTGGGAGGATCTCATGACATCAGCACTGTTCGGCCTGAACAACCTTGCACCGGAAGGCGTCGGCCAGACTTTTCGCACGACGATGCGCCGTTTTCCGGCAACCGTGACGGTTATTACTGCCTGTGCTTCCGGCGATCAGCGTGATCACGGCATGACAGTGACCGCTGTCACTTCGGTCTCGATGGAGCCGCCCTCTCTTCTGGTTTGCTTGAACAACCGCACCTTGCTGCATGAATTGCTGCTGTGCCGGCCGGATTTCATCGTCAACGTGCTGACGCAGGATCAGACCGCGCTTTCGGATGCCTTCAGCGGCAAGGTGTCGCCGGAGGAGCGCTTCGGTAATGGTGACTGGCAGCGCCACGAAAACGGTGTCCTTTATCTGCCCACGGCCCATGCGGCCATCGCCTGCCGCCGGGTGGCGGCGATGCCCTATGGAACGCATACCGTGTTCATCGGGCAGGTGGTTTCGGCTGATGTCAGCGAGACAACACGGCCGCTGCTTTACGAAAATGCCCAATATTGCGCCGCAAGTCCGGCTGGCTTGCCGGCCTGATATTTCCGGCCAGATAATTCCCGGCCAAGTCACTTCCGGAAGGAGACAATCATGAACGATATGAGCCATGCGCCACAGCCGGCGCAGACGACCCCGCGTGTCCGCCTGACGGGTCGTGTTGCCGAGATAGCCGATCTTTTCCGGGCGAGCGCCCGCCAGACGGAAGAGGCGCGACGCGTGCCCGCCAGCCATATCGAGGCGCTGCGTGGTATCGGTTATTTCGATATCGTCAAACCCAGCGCCTTCGGCGGAAAGGGCGGTGAATTCGCAGAACTGGTCGAAGCCAATATCGAGCTTTCGGCCGCCTGTGCGTCAACCGGCTGGGTTGCCGGTCTGCTTTCCGCGCATCAATGGCTGCTGGCGATGTTTCCGGAAGAGGCGCAGGCCGATGTCTGGGGTAAAAACCCTGACGCGCTGCTGTGTGGTTCCTACGCCCCGGTGAAAATGGCTGATGTGGCTGAAGGCGGTTATCGCCTCAGCGGCAAATGGGCCTTCGCCTCGGGTTGCGAAAATGCGCAATGGTCTCTCTGTGCCGCCATTCTGCCGCCGCAGGGTGAGGGCAGGCCGGTTCCCGCGTTCCTTCTCGTTCCCGCCAGCCACTATGTCATTGAAGACACCTGGCATGTGGTGGGGCTGGCCGGCACGGGCTCCAAGACACTGGTTCTCGATGATGTCTTCGTTCCCAAACATCGGGTTCTCACCTTTCCGGATGCCACCAGCGGCAAGACGCCCGGCGGGCAATATTATGCCGAGGAAGGCCTGTTCAACATGCCGCTTTTGACCGGCATTCCTTCCTGTCTTGCGGCGGCCGGCGTCGGCGCGGCCAAGGGCGCGCTTGCCGCTTATGTCGATCATGTCGGCGGCCGGGTGACGCGAGGTGCGGTGGCCGGTGGCAATAACCGTATGGCGGAATTCCCGACCATTCAGCTGCGCGTTGCCGAAGCGGCGGCGAGCGTCGATGCCGCCTGCGAAATCCTGCTGCGCGATGTTGTCCGTTCACAGGTGCTGGCACAGGCCCGGATCGAAGGCCGGGCGGAATTCACGGTGGATGACCGCCTTTTGAGCCGTCGTGGGCAGGCCTTTGCGGTGTCTCTGGCACTACGCGCCGTGCAGGCGCTGAACGACTCCACCGGCGGCGTCGGGCTTGATCTTGCCAATCCCGTGCAGCGGGCCTGGCGCGATGCCAATGCGGTTGGCCGCCACATCAGCATGAACTGGGATGCCGTGGGAACCATGATCGGCCAGAGCATGCTCGGGCTGGAACCCAAGGGCCAATATTGACCGCCGGTATGGAACGTCTGGCCGGCGGCACATGAACAGCGATTTCGGAGGAAACAACATGCAAGGCAAGGTCGCTCTCGAGGAGCATTTCGCAATTCCTGAAACACTTCAGGATTCGGCCGGTTTCGTACCCGGCGATTACTGGAAGGAGCTGCAGCACCGCCTGCTCGACATTCAGGATACGCGCCTGAAGCTGATGGATGCGCATGGTATCGAAACCATGATCCTATCGCTGAATGCGCCGGCTGTGCAGGCTATTCCTGATAAAAAGAAGGCGATCGAGATCGCGCGGCGCGCCAATGACGTTCTTGCAGAAGAATGCGCCAAGCGGCCGGATCGTTTCCTTGGCTTCGCCGCTCTGCCTTTGCAGGATCCGGATGCGGCGACCGAGGAACTTCAGCGCTGCGTCAACGATCTCGGTTTCGTCGGTGCGCTCGTCAATGGTTTCAGCCAGGAGGGCGACGGCCAGACGCCGCTTTATTACGACCTGCCGCAATATCGCCCGTTCTGGGGAGAGGTCGAGAAGCTTGACGTGCCGTTCTACCTGCATCCGCGCAATCCGCTGCCGCAGGATTCGCGCATCTATGACGGCCATCCCTGGCTGCTTGGCCCCACATGGGCCTTTGCGCAGGAAACGGCGGTACACGCGCTGCGCCTCATGGCGTCGGGCCTGTTTGACGAACATCCGCGCCTTAACATCATTCTCGGTCATATGGGCGAGGGGCTGCCCTACATGATGTGGCGTATCGACCACCGCAATGCCTGGGTGAAGCTGCCGCCGCGCTATCCGGCCAAGCGCCGTTTCGTGGATTATTTCAACGAGAATTTCCACATCACCACCTCGGGTAATTTCCGGACCCAGACCTTGATCGACGCAATTCTTGAGGTTGGGGCGGACCGCATCCTGTTCTCCACCGACTGGCCCTTTGAAAATATCGACCACGCCTCGGACTGGTTCAACGCCACGAGCATCGCGGAAGCCGACCGGGTGAAGATCGGCCGCACCAATGCGCGCCGCTTGTTCAAGCTCGACGGGGCCTGAGCCATGCAGCCCTTCGTCTACATGGCAGCGCCGGCCCGCATCGTCTTCGGCGTGGGCAGCTCAGTGGGGGTGGCGGAGGAAATCCGCCGCCTTGGCCTGTCGCGGGCGCTGGTGCTCTCCACACCACAGCAGAAGGGTGATGCGGAAGTGCTGGCCGCCCGGCTCGGTCGTCTTGCGGTCGGTGTCTTCTCGGAGGCCGCCATGCACACGCCGGTTGAGGTGACGAAAAGGGCGGTCGAAGACTACCGCGCCGCCAATGCCGATTGTGTCGTGGCGCTGGGCGGCGGCTCGACCACCGGTCTCGGCAAGGCCATTGCGTTGCGCACCGATGCGGCGCAGATCGTCATTCCGACCACCTATGCCGGTTCCGAGGCGACGCCCATACTTGGCCAGACGGAAAATGGGGTTAAGACCACTATGCGGGGCCCGGAAATCCTGCCTGAAGTGGTGATCTATGATGCGGAACTGACGCTCGGGCTGCCTGTGGCTATCAGCATGACGAGCGGACTGAACGCCATGGCCCATGCGGCCGAGGCGCTTTATGCCCAGGACCGCAACCCTATCGCCAGCCTGATGGCAGTCGAAGGATTGCGGGCAATGGTCGAAGCGCTTGCCCGTGTGAAGGCCGAGCCAAAGAATATCGCGGCGCGCGAAACGGCACTTTATGGCGCATGGCTGTGCGGCACGGTGCTAGGCGCCGTCGGCATGTCGCTGCATCACAAGCTTTGCCACACGCTGGGTGGAAGTCTCGATCTGCCACATGCGGAAACCCACGCGGTGCTTTTGCCGCACACCGTCGCCTATGTGGAACAGGCGGTGCCGGATCTGCTCGCGCCGCTTGCCGCACTTGTCGGTGGCAAGGCCGGGGCCGGGCTTTTCGATTTTGCCGCCCGACTTGGCGCCCCATCTAGCCTCGCCGCTCTTGGGCTGCAGCTTGGCGATCTCGACCCCATGGCCGAGCTTGCGACGGCAAATCCCTATTGGTGCCCGCGGCCAATCGAAAAAACCGCGATCCGCGACCTGTTGCAGCGCGCCTTTGAGGGCGCGCGGCCGGAGTGATGGGAGGAAGACATGACGGATACGAAGATGACCAGCGATGACGGCTATTTCGTTGAGGAGCGTTCGGCTGAAACCGTGATTGCCCGTATGCGCGACTGTGACGATCCGCGCTTGAAGGAGATCATGGCGGTCGTGACGCGCAAGCTGCACGAGGCGGTGAAAGAGATCGAGCCGACCGAGGAAGAATGGATGAAGGCCATTCATTTTCTCACCGAGGTTGGCCAGATCTGCAATGAATGGCGACAGGAGTGGATCCTGTTTTCCGATATTCTCGGCGTTTCCATGCTGGTTGACGCGATCAATCACCGCAAGCCGAGCGGCGCGTCGGAATCCACCGTTCTCGGGCCTTTCCATGTGGCTGACGCACCGGAAATGCCGATGGGCGCCAATATCTGCCTCGATGGCAAGGGCGAGGACATGGTCGTGACCGGTCGTATTCTCGATACCGAAGGTGCACCGGTTGCCGGCGCGCGCATCGATGTCTGGCAGGCCAATGACGAAGGTTTTTACGACGTGCAGCAGAAGGGCATTCAGCCCGATTTCAATCTGCGGGGTGTTTTCGTCACCGGCGAGGACGGGCGCTACTGGTTCCGGGCGACGAAGCCGAAATATTATCCGATCCCGGATGACGGCCCGGTCGGGCGATTGCTGCGGGCCATGGGACGCCACCCCTACCGGCCGGCGCATCTGCATTATATCGTTTCGGCAGAAGGGTTTACCACGCTCGTCACGCATATTTTCGATCCTGATGATCCCTATATCCGTTCGGATGCGGTGTTCGGCGTGAAGGAGAGCCTGCTGGCCGATTTCCAGCGGGTGGAGGATGCGGAAAAGGCCGGGCAACTGGGTTTCACCGGCGACTGGTTCTGGTCGGTGAACCACGACTTCGTGCTGGCCCGATGAGCGGCGGCAACCAGACAGGACTCTATGTGCGTTTTGCCGAAAGCGACCTCGCCGCCGTGGAACAGCGGACGGTGCAGATGGACGCTCACAAGGCCTATTTGCGCAGCGAGGAGACCGCGCCCTTGGGGTTCAGGATCCTGGCATCCGGCCCCTTGCAGGCGGAAAACGGCGGGTCATCCGCCGCACTCGTCATTGCCGAAGCCCGTTGCATTGAAGATATGATTGCCTTCAGCGATGCCGATCCATTCGTCATTCACGGTGTCTATAAGCGCGTTCGTATTCTGCGCTGGACACCGACACTGTCGAGGTTTCCTGGACTGAAGCCTGGCTGACATTTCTGTCGGGTCGTGGGACCTGATAATGATCAATATTGCATTTGCAATTTTTGCAAATGCAATGCTTAATCGAAGACGGGTGATATCGGCGATATGTGTCTTGACAGGAGCGGGACACATATCAGGGTGGAGCAGGCCGGGCACTCGCGGAGCTATCGCCAAGAACGGGAGACGCAATCCATTCCGGATAGCGCGTTCAGGCGTGAAAGGGAGGAAGATGTCCACGAATTATATGAGCGCCGCCTCAGTGCGGACGAAAAACCCGGCTGGCGTCATCGCGACATGCGGTCTGATGATCATGTTTGACGGCTACGATCTGGTCGTTTACGGCGCGGTTGCGCCGGCGCTGCTGAAAGAGGGCGCATGGGCGCTCAATCCTGCCATGGTCGGTCGCGCTGCGGCGCTGACGCTGGTGGGAATGCTGCTCGGCGCGCTGTTTGCCGGCACCATGGCGGACCGTATCGGCCGCCGCAAGGTCGTCCTCATCAGCCTTGCCGGATTTTCGGCGATGATGATCGCCTCTGCCATGACACCGAATTTTCTCGCTTTCGAAATCACGCGCTTTTTCGCCGGTCTCGGGCTTGGCGCACTTTTGCCAACGGTCACGGCGCTGGTGCTGGAATTCTCGCCGCCCAAACGCAGGGCGCAGGCCAATTCCCTATCCTTCCTCGGTTATCTCTTCGGCGGCATCATATCCGGCCTCATGGGTATTCTTCTGCTGGAGAGCTATGGCTGGCGGCCTCTGATGCTGATCGGCGGTCTGCCGCTTATTCTTCTGCCGCTGTTCATGCGGTTTCTGCCGGAATCGCCGGAATGGCTGGCAAGCAAAGGCCGGCAGGCGGAGGCTGACGGCATTTGCGACAGCTACGGTCTGCAACGCATCGTACCGCATGCGAAAATTCAAAAGGGTGGTGTCGGCGCGCTGTTTTCGGAAGGCCGGCTGCTTTCGACGCTGAATGCCTGGGGCATTCACTTCTGCTCGCTGCTTCTGACCTTCGGTATGGTCAACTGGCTGCCCACCATCATGAACAAGATGGGTTATGATATCAGTTCGGCGCTCAGCTTCTCGATCATGCTCAATGTCGGGGCCGCGATCGGCATCCTCATTGGCGGGCGGTTTGCCGATAAGGGCAGCGTCAAGGTGGTCGTCGCCGTGCTCTTTGCCATCGGCGCCGCCTCTATCTGGGCCCTGACGGTGAACAAGGGGCCGCTGCTCTATCTCTTCGTCGCGCTTGCGGGTGCCGGAACGATCGGCACCCAGATCCTTGCCAATGTTCTGGTTGGACGGCTTTATCCCGTCCATATTCGCGGCACCGGTCTCGGCTTTTCGCTGGCGGTCGGGCGGCTGGGCGGCATTGCCGGCCCCATGATCGGCGGCCTCGTCCTGCAACGGGGGCTGGCTCCAGAGTGGAATTTCTACATTTTCGGCTCGGTCGCGCTGGTAGGCTTGTTGCTGACGGTGTTGACGCTGCTTTACCGCACATCGGGCGACGAGCGGGTTTGACGGACGCGATGCTGGCCGTGGGGTAAAACCTGCGGCCAGCATACCCGAGGAGACAAACTCTAGCCTCTGCGACCACTGCGGAGTTGCGCCAGGGTCGCAAGCGTATTGCCGCTGATTCCTGTGTTGTTGCTGAACAGAGCCATGCGCGGGTCGGAGGTTGAATTGTTCGCTTCAAACATCACCAAAAAGCGGCTGACCAGTTTTTCGACTTCCTTGGGATCCTGCAGGTCCTTTATTTTAAGCCTCTTCTCGATCATCTTTGCCTGCACATCCACCTTGGAATTTGCGGTTTCGGCGGGGATTCCAAGAGCGGTACGGGTGAATTCAGCCAGCGCATTGTCGGCCAATATGTCGTAGGGATTGGAAATGCCGCCGGCCATCCGCTTGAAATAGAGGGCAAGGCGAACGCCGGAATTTTCTTCGCCGACCCGCTCCTCCAGGGTCTGGCGAACATATTTGTCGCGTGTTTCCATGAGGCTGCGGGCATTTTGAACGCTCTGGCCGGCTTTCGCGGCGATATTTCCCTTGGCGTCGAAATTAAACGAGCCGGTAAGCGCACGGAAGCGGGCATCTTTTTCCGTATTGGCAAAGCTTTTTGGGTCTTTGAGGTCGGACTTGAAAATCTTCTTCAGATAATCGGTGGTGACCGATTTGGGGACGATGCGTTCCGCGACCAGCATGAAATCGAGCAGGCGGCGGTCTGCAAGCAATTGATCGACGGTTTCGAGCGTCTCCATTTTTTCGCGATAGTAGGAGACTTCCTTCTCTCCCTTCTCCCTGACTTTCTTGTCCTTGTCCCAACGGGTGACTTCCGTCAGATAATTTCGCGAAATGCGGGTGATCTCGTTTTCTGCCTGGGCAAGGCGCGGCGAGCCGATCATGCCTTCGGTATTGAAATTATAGGCTTTCGCCAGTCGCACGAACCTGTCGTCTTTCAAATTGCGAACATAGCTTTTCGGATCCGACAGATCGCTTGTAAGAACTTTTTTCAGTTTAAATGTGGAGGCCTCCTCGGGACTGATGCCGAACGCCTTCAGCGCGAAGTTGCGGATGGTGACTGCCGCCTGCGCATTCGACAAAAAATCCTCCAGATTTTTTGTCAGGCCGATATAGCGCCTGTAGTCCTTGATCGCCTTTTCATCGGCGACTTCATCCCTGTCGTCGTAATGGCTGAAATAGAAGTTCATCATCGTGCTCAGTTGAACATCGGTCTGGACCGTCTTTCCCGTCGCAACCTTGCCGTCCTTGCCGAAATTGAAGGCTTTGGCGAGATTGAGAAGACCCTTGTCCCTTTCCTTGTGAAGCCCGCTTTGCGGATCATCAGGGTTTTCGCGCAGAGCCCACTGGATTTTCTTGTCGGTGTCGGCGTCGTCGCGCAGATTGAAGGCGACGATCAGCATCGTCCTCAGGCGGACATTGGTGATCATCTGCTCGGCATCGGTGATGCCCTTCATCTTCTGTTCGAAGAAGTCGCGGTTGAGAATGGCTCCGGTCTGCGTCAGGCGTGGATTTGAGAGAACGTAGGTTTCGTTGATCAACCGCTTCTGCGCTGCCGTCTGCGCCGGCATGCCGGTATCGACGACGCCATCGTCGCGGAAGTTGAACGGCCGCCGCCATTTCGAACAGCTTGTAGGCATCGGTGATGCGTTTGTTGTATTGGCTGATCAGATAATCGCTCTTTTCGAGCGCTGTTTTGTCGGTGGAGGGGATTTTTGCACGCTCTGTGCGCAGATCGGCTGTTTTTGCCTGCCAGTCAGCGATCATTGGCTTGTAGGTTTTGTTGATATAGCTGTCGGCACTGCCGATATTGCTGGTCAGAACATCCCTGAGATGTTTGTAGCTGAAGATCCCGGCGTCGATGCCGAAAGACTTGAAAACATAATCCCTAAGCCGCGTGTTTTTGAAGATGTCGTCCACATGGCCGACCTTGTCGATGACGATATTGTAATAACGCGTTTCCTCTTTAAGTTCCTCATTTCTTTGCTTGACCGTATCGTGATAGGCCGCAACCAGCCGTTCCTGCTGGGATTTGGTTTGAACCGATTTTTCCGCTTTGATACTGCCGAAATCGAACGCTGCCGCGAAGTCGCGGTAACGTGTATCCTTCATCTTGTTGGCGAAACTGTTCGGGTCGTTGAGGTTGCTTTCCAGCACCTTCTTCATGAAGGCGGTGGCGTAGGTCATGTCTTCCAGCCCATAGGCTTTCATGGCGTAGGAATAGAGCTTGTAGTCCTTCAGAAACTCATCGAGGTTTTTAACCTTGCCGATATTGTCCGCATAATATTTGGCGTCTCGCGATACTGCGGAGTCGTTCGCGACACGTTTCAGCGACAGGCCGAGGTCACGATTGTAGAGGGCATAAGTCGTGTATGCGGGCAGCACCATGTGCCTCCGGGAAAATTGTTGTCGAAATCCATGCGTGAACAAATACTATAAATGAATTATCGCAGTATTTTCTTGCGCGAGACTGTATTTAATAAAATTATATTCATAATAAGTATTATGTATTGTTAAATTAGAAAATTTATATTCAGATATAAAGGATTTTTCTTGATGTTACCCCGTGGGTTCTCGCGCAGATAAAAACTGCACAAGGGCAACAGGCGTCTGAAAGCGGCAGGCGGAAATCCCCGCCGGCCGCGCTTCCTGTGCAGTTTTAAGGTGTGCCAGTTTTTTGGGGGGAGTGGCTGCGGCTGCCTTAGGGCTTTTTGCCTGAGACCGGCGCAACGCTCGCCATTTGCTGCAATGTCCGCTCATTCGTACGCTTGGCGCGCGCCAGCGCGTCGTCGCGATCTTCGGGCAGCGTGTAGGTCATGTAGGACAACGAGGTTTCGAGGTCGTTGTTATTGTGTCCCAAAATGGCGGCGAAATAACTGTTCTTGGTGACGTGGGGCGGTGCGAAATTGTGATAGGCGACCTCGGCATAGAGGTGCCGCAGGCCATAGGGCTTGGGAAGTTCTTGCCTCGGCCAGAAATCCTCAAACAGGTTAAAAACCGTGTCCCGGAGCAGCAGGCGGGTTTCCGATGAAAAATCATCGATCGACATGCCGTGCCACAGTTTTCCCTGCCCGCTTGCGCGCAGGCGTTCATAGGCGGACAGAATGGTGGCGGAGCGGGCAAGCACCGGGATTTCGTAGGTAATCCCGAATTTCGTTCCTTCGCCCTGTTTCGTCTTGGCCTGGCCGTTGAACAGGATGCTCCATTTGGAAACGCCCTTGCCATAAGGGGCGGGGGAAAATTCGGCCTGGGTAAAGACCTCATAGGGACGCCGTCCCGTCATGCCGATCAGGCCGATGCCGATCATCAGCGGATCGGCCGACTGCAGGCAATCGGCGCAAATCTTCAGAACCTGCCGGTAGTTTTCGAATGTAATCAGCGCGCCATGCTTGTTGGCGATCTTTTCCATCTTGACCCGGCGGGCGTCGTCATACATCGCGGCATCGCCGGTCGCGATCTTCAGCATCGGATGCTCGTCGCCGAAGGCTTCGCGGATCGCATTGCGGTATTTGGTGATGTAGGAGATGATCGTCGTCTGCGCCCTGTCCTTCATGATGCTGAGCTCAGCATTCCAGAGGGCCTGCATTTCCTCTTTTTTGGCCACGCCATTCATTGCTGCAATGAAATCCGCGATGCGCAGAAGAACCGTCGGCTTTCGTCCTGCGGTGTTGAATTCCGCCCGTTCGATTTTTTCGACGATGGATGTCGCCACGCCGGTTTTCGGATAGTCGGCCCGCTCGATATAGGTATTCAGCCGCTCGCGCAGTTTTTTCATGTTGCAGATGGCAAGCGGTGTGCTCTTTGGGCCGAACTCGGCCTTCAGGGCATACCGATATTTCATGATGTAGAGTTCGAGCGTCTTTTCGGTGCGGCCATTGTCGAAATGGTAGCGGACTTCGGCATCCCACAGATCGCGGATTTTCTTGTTCCGCACAGCGTCGCTGCTTTTCATCGCTTCTCTGACGCCAGCGACGAATTGGTCGATGCGTTCCACGAGGACGGGTGTTTTTGTCTTTCGCTTTAAGGCGGGCATGCGGCGGCTCCCTGAACCGGTCCGAAAATATAAAATCCATGGTTGGCAATCAACAGAAGCATGGTTGAGGAAACGCCATGAACATTCGCCGCCGGCCGGGTTCTTTTGAATAATAATTTAATCGATTCCGCAAGCGCGGGTGTCGATCGAAGACGGGTTTCGAACTGCCGCCGGTCATTCAGGGGAGTCGGAAGGCTGCGGGAGATGATGTTTCTGCGGAGGGAGGCTGCCAATTTACGTTCGGAGCTTCGGAAATTCTCCCGAAGCCCCTTAAGGTCAAAAATACGCTATTTAGGCAGCCGGGTCTTCAGCGATGTCACAATCCGCTTTGCGAGTGCCTCATAGTCTTCGTCGAAATGGTGACCGCCTTCAATAGCGATCGTTTCCACACCCCTCGCCTTCAGGCCGGGGCAGGGATCTTCATCCTCTTCCTCCGTGCCGTATACGCACTGTACCAGCTTCGGATCGATCTTGGCGATGTCGTCCACCGTCTTGCCGCCCTTGCCTTCGCCCGCCACGCCAAGCCAGCCCTGAACGGAAATTTCGAAATCCACTTCCGTCGACAAACCCAGCAGGGAGAGCTGCACGACGTGGGATTTCGCGCGTTCCGGCAGAAGATTGTAGGTTGCAGGAATGATGTCGGCACCGAAGGAATAGCCGATCAATACGACGTTGCGGACTTTCCATTGTTTGCGATAGGTGTCGATGATGCGGCCAAGGTCGCTTGCCACTTCCTGTGGTTGCTTTTCTTTCCAGAAATAACGCAGCGCATCGACGCCGATCACGGGAATGCCCTGTTTCTGCAGCGCACCGCCCACTTCCTCGTCAAGATCGCGCCAGCCGCCGTCGCCGGAATAGATCACCGCCATGGTGTCCATGACAGGGTTCGTTTCCAGAACCTTGATCGGCAGGCCGAGCGGGTTGTCGGTATCGCCGGCGGCGTCGATCTGGTCGGACAGGGTCTGTGTCAGGATTTCGTCCGCCTTGTCATCTACGTCAGTCACATCGATATCGGGATGCAGCTTGACGAGCGTGTTGACATGGTCGCGGCCCTTCTGATCCGCAGCGGGGGTGAACAGCACGCTGACGGGCGCTGGCAGCGGACCATCGGTCAGGCCATAGACCGTTTCGCCATCCACCTTGTCCTTGGTGGCGGGCGTGCAGAGTATCTTCTCAAGCGGCAGGCCTGCCTTGGGGTCGACGGCAATGGCGTCGCGGATGGTGGAGACCGGGCTTTGCGCGATCATCGCCAGTGCCAGCGTTCCGCCCTTGCCGATGCCGGTGAGAATGGGCTGGCGATAGCTGCTGGTGCCGGCGGTGCGCTGGATCTGCTGCGACAGCGACTCGATGTCCGAGATCATATAGATGCACTCGTCGTCATCGGCTTCGAGCGCCTTCAGATATTCCTTGAAGTCGATGCCGACCACGGCGGCACCCTTTGCAACCAGCGCCTTGGCGCGCTCTTCGTCGGCATTGGTCCATCCGTCCGAGTCGGAAATCAGGAAGACGCTGGCGAGAATTTCGCTGTCGGGCACCATGATGTGCTCGGCCGGGATCATGCCGGTCTCATAGGCCGGCTTGTCCTGCGCAAAAACGGAGGTGGAGGCGAACAAGGCGGAAGCGGCGAGGGCCGCCTTCATCATGGTGGATTTTCTCATTTTCCGATCACTCCTCTGACGCCGCCGCTGATCAGAACCGTTGCGTCCATCAGCGCCAGTGCGGCGTCTGCGCCGTTCTGAACGGCAAGGTAACGCGGTTCCCATTTCGGGTGGAACTTCGTCTTGAACGCACGAAGTCCCTTGAAGTTGTAGAAACGTTCGCCGTGTTCGAACAGCGTGCTGCCAATGCGATCCCAGACGGGTGCTGCATCGCGCTTCGACATGCCGGACATGGGCGCCATGCCGAGATTGAAGCTCTCATAGCCCGCCTCACGCAGATATTGCATGATACTGACGAAGAGGAAATCCATCGCGCCGCGCGGCGCATCCGCCGAAAATCGCATGAGATCGACGGTGGCTTCCTTTTTCGTTTCCGTCACCATCAGATTGGCAAAGGCGGTGATCTTTCCATCTTTCCGAAGAATGGCAACGGGCTGGGAGAGGATGTAGTCCGGTTCGAAGGCGCCGAGGGAGAAGCGTTTTTCCCTCGTGTTGTGGTGCGCAAGCCAGCCATCGGAGACCTGTCTCAACTCATTGAGAATATCCGGCACCTTGACTTGTTCGACAACCTCGAAGGTCAGCCCGTCGCGTGCGCCGCGGCTCAGGGACTGGCGAAGGGTGGCGAGCTTGCCGCCCTTCAGTTCGAATGCGGTGAGATCGACGAGCGCCAGTTCGCCGAGCTTGAAAGCGCGCAGGCCGGCATCGGCGCAATGGGAGAGCAGGAAAGGTGAAATCTGGTAAAAGGCGGCGCGTGCGCCCGCCGAACGGGCGGCTTCGACGAATTGCCAGACGAGATCGGGGAAATCCTCCTCGTCGCCGACCGGATCGGCAAAGGCGATCCAGGAACGGCCCTGAATGCCGTACATGATGAAGGCGTTGCCGCTCTCGGAGAACATCACGTGTTTGTCGCCCATGCGCACGAGGTTGGCGTCGGCGGCGTCCTGTTTCATGACGATGCCGGTTGCGTTTACCACGTCTTCTGCCTCGATCGCATCCGGCCTGTAGGCCACCGGCCGCATGAGGCTGAAGATGGCGATCGTGGATGAGGCGAGCACGAGACCGAGAAGGGCGCGCAAACCGCGCGGTGCTTCTTCAGAGAATTCGAACTGCCACCACAAGGTCTGGCTGTAATCCGTATCGCGATAGACAAAGAGCAGAATGGTTGCCGCGCCGGCGACGATGACGGCCATGGCGGCGAGCCAGCTTGGCCCCAGCGCCTGTTTGACCAGGGAAGCATGGCGGTTGAAGCTGCGCATATTGGCGGCGAGTGCGATGATGAAGACGCCGAGGATCGCGGCTTCAAAGACGGCGATGGCCTTGAGGAGCGAAAGAACCAGCGCCAGCGAGGCGGCGACGAGGGCGATCCACCAGGCGCCGTCCAGCCGCTGCCCGAGGCCACGTGAGGCGACGACGAGCACGAGGCCGAGAATGCTGGTGAGAAAATGCGCGGCTTCGATGATCGGCAGCGGCACGAAATTGGACAGGAAATCCAGATTGCTGTCCGGCGTCGGCGTCACGCTCGAAAAGATCAGCATGGTGCCGAGGATCATGGCGAAGGTCGACAGCAGCGGCGGGGCAAGGCGCACGGCAAGCTGGCTGATATCGGAGACAACAGGCTTTGCGGCGAACTGCTTCATCTCCGAGATGAGCATCACCAGAATGGCGACCACCAGCGGCAGGACGTGATAAATCACGCGGTATAGAACGAGGCTTCCGAGTAGCTGGTCGACGCTGATGGCGTTGCCAAGCCCCGCGACCATCACTGTTTCAAAGACGCCGAGACCGGCCGGCACATGGCTGAGGACGCCGAGGCCGACGGCGGTGGCATAGATCGCAAAGAATGTCGGCCAGCCGAGATGGGTGTCGGGCAACAGCACATAAAGCACGGAAGCGGAGGCGGCGATATCGAAAGCCGAGACGAGGAACTGGCGCGACGATGTGCGGCTGTCCGGGAGGCGCAGACGCCATGCGCCAAGCTTGATCGTGTGGCCGTTGCGGCCGACATAGGCCGCAACGACAAGCACCGCGATGACGGCGAGCGCCGCCCCTCTGAGGATCAGGGCGTCAACGCCGATGATGGCGGCGATGCGTGGTGCGACGATGAAGGTGGAGATGGCACTGACCGAAAGCAGCCCAAGCCCGAAGGATAACGTGACAAAGGCGATGACGCGGGCGATTTCGCTGGGCGACAGGCCCATCCGGGAATAGGCGCGAAAGCGGATCGCGCCACCGCTCAAGGGGCCGAAACCGGCGGTATTGCCGATGGCATAGGCGGCAAAAGCAGTCGCCGCCATGGGCGGAAACGGCAGCTTGCGGCCGATATATTCGATCGCATTGGCGTCGTAGAATATCAGCGCCAGAAAGCTGAGCGCCGTGAAGAAAATGGCAAGCAGAACCGCAGAGGCGGAGGTCTGCGTCAGTGCGTCGATGACGTCGTCATAACGCACTTCGGAGGTCAGGTGATAGATGGCGAAGGTCATCATCACGAAGACGAGCGTGATGGCGATCGCGGTCAGATAGGGGCGGTTTCGGGCAAGAAAGCTTTCAACCGCGGATTCCGCGACATCGGTTTGTGTGATTTCGCTCTTGTCTGCCATTTGCTTTATCCAGCGCCCGTTCCCAAGCTTGGCGAACCACAGGAATGTGTCGCTAATTCGTTTCGGTTGAGGAAATGTGATTAGCAGAAAAGCATGAAGTGTCGATGTAGAGTTTGGCCCGCTCCTTGGTGAATTTCGCCAATTTCAAGGGCAAAAATGCAACTATGAAATGCATGATTTGCCGGATTGTTCCGAAAGACACAAAATTGACCGCTGCGGTTGCTTGGTGGTTGCGTTTGATGCCATTACACGCTCCTTTTGATTGAAGGAGATGCAGATGAACACGCCCACAAGAATAGCGCTTTCGCTCGTCGTCGCCCTCGCGGCGGGCGGCGGATACATGGCAGTGGACAAGATGCGCGGTGCCGAATGGGTCGTTTCGCCGCAGCAGATTGCCGAGGCCAAGGCAAAAGGGCAGATGGGTTATGAATCCCGTCCGGGCACAGTGACTGTGTTGCCGATCCGCAGCGAGACGGCGGATGTATTGCCGATGAAATGGGCGATGATCGGTGTCGTTGCCGGGCTTCTGGCGTTCCGTGCGAGCGGCAAGAAAAAAGCGGCAAAAGCTTAAGGGCCTGCCGCTTCATATCTCCGGCGCTGTGCGCCGGAGGTGGATTTTATGCTGAGCCTTACGCGCCCCAGGTCTTTTCCAGTACGCGGACCCAGTTGGCGTGGCAGATCTTGGCAAGCGCCTCGTCGTCATAACCGCCCTTGCGCAGGGCTTCGACCAACAATTGCAGATCGCCCGCATCCTTCATGGCGGCGGGAATGGTGGTGCCGTCGAAATCCGAACCGAGCGCTACGTGATCGATGCCGATGCGGTTGACGATATAGTCAACGTGGCGGACAAGTTCGCCAAGATCGGTATTGGGGTTCTTCACGCCGTCCTGGCGCAGGAACAAAACGCCGAAATTGATGCCGGCAAGACCGCCCGTGTCGCGGATGGCGTCCAGCTGGCGGTCCGTCAGGTTGCGGCTGTGGTTGCAGATTGCATAGGCGTTGGAATGCGACGCCACCAGCGGCGCGTCTGATATCTTGGCGATATCCCAGAAACCCTGCTCATTCATGTGCGACAGGTCGACCATGATCTTGAGTTCGTTGCAGGTCCTCACCAGCCGCTTGCCGGCATCGGTGAGGCCGGGGCCGATATCCGGTGTCGAGGGGAAACGGAAGGGAACGCCATAAGCGAAGATGTTCGGGCGGCTCCAGACCGGTCCGAGCGTGCGAAGGCCCGCCTCGTAGAGCACGTGCAGCACATCCAGATCAGCGCCGATCGCTTCCGCGCCCTCGATATGGAAAACCGAGGCAAAAGCACCCTCTGCCATGGCGCTGCGGATATCGGCGGCAGTGCGGCAAACCTTGAGTGCGCCGGCGGACTGTTTCTCGGCGCGGAACAGCAGGCCGGCCATGGCGAGCGTCGCCTTCAGCGCGTCGGCTTCTGACGGTGTCGAAAAATCACCGTTCGCATCTTTCTCCATGCTCGGCGACGGCACGTAAATGGCGCAGAGGCCGCCGGCCAGCCCGCCCTTCCTGGCGCGTGGCAGGTCGATGTGGCCAACCGTATCCCCTTCGATGAGAAGCGTTTCGGGAGAAGCGTTGCCCGATCGCCATAACCGCAGCAGCACATCGTTGTGGCCGTCGAAGACGGGGACGGTTTTTTCATCGGTCATGGTCATTCACCTTCGGAAATGGGTCGGCGCGGGCGCGCCATCGGGGGAGTTTTGGGAATTGGTAGAGGAAAGGTCAAGGCGGGAGCAAATGCAATCCATGCATAGGCTCTGCCAAATTTGGAATTGGTCGGGCCTCGTTTGCTCGTGGTAATCGCGGGAAAACATAAAAAAAATGACTGGATTGGGGCAAACCCACACCGTTTCCGAAAAATAAGGTCCGAAAGGGGATTTTCGATGATTTCAAGACGCAACCTGCTGATTGCCGGCGCTGCCGTTCCGTTCCTGTCTTATGCGCGCATTCCGGCCTTTGCCGCGACGCCCAAGGATATTCTGGTTGTCGCCCAGCAGCTGGACAATATGACGAGCCTTGACCCGCATGAAGGTTTCGAAGCCGTCGGCGGTGAAATCATCTCCAACATGTATCAGAAGCTGGTGCGCGCCAACCGTGAGGATTCCACCAAGGTTGATCCGGTCATCGCGAAATCCTGGGAAGCCGATGCGGACAGCAAGGTCTTCACCTTTGTGATCGGTGACGAAGCGACCTTCTCCAGCGGCGCGAAAGTGACCGCGGAAGACGTTGCCTTCTCGCTGCAGCGCGCCATCAAGATGAACAAGAGCCCGGCCTTCATCATCAGCCAGTTCGGCTTCACGCCTGAGAATGCCGAAACGACCATCGTTGCCGCCGACGACAAGACGGTGAAGCTGACGACGGCAAAGCCGACCGCCATCTCCTTCCTGCTTTATTGCCTCTCCGCGAATATCGGCGCCATCGTCGAAAAGAAGGCGGTTCTCGCCAATGCTTCCGGCGAAGACCTCGGCAATGGCTGGCTGCAGAAGAACAGCGCCGGTTCGGGCGATTTCGTTCTGCAGGCCTGGAAGCCGAGCGAAAGCGTCGCGCTCACCGTCAATCCGAACGGTCCTTACAAGGGCAATATCAAGCGCATCGTGCTGCGCCACGTCACCGATCCGTCTTCGCAGCTGCTGATGCTGCAGAAGGGCGATATCGACATTGCCCGCGACCTGACGTCGGAGCAGCTGCGTACCGTCAAGAACGATGAGAACATCGAGCTGGAGCGCAAGAGCATCGCTTCGCTGGTTCTGATCTCGCTCAACCAGGGCAATGAGAACCTCGCCAAGCCGCAGGTCTGGCAGGCGATCAAGTGGGCGCTGGACTACAAGGGCATGCAGGAAAACATCGTGCCGCTGACCCACGAAGTGCACCAGAGCTTCGAGCCGGAAGGTTTCCCGGGCGCCGTTAACGACATTCCGTACCAGCGCGATGTCGAAAAGGCCAAGGCTCTGATGGCGGAAGCCGGCCTTGCCGACGGTTTCGAAATCAGCATGGATCACTATTCCGCACAGCCCTATCCGGATCTGGCGCAGGCCATCCAGGCAAACCTTGCCGATATCGGCATCAAGGTTCGTCTTCAATCGGCTGAAAACCGTCAGGTTCTGACCAAGATGCGCGCCCGCGAACACCAGATGGCGCTTTCCGCATGGGGCACGGATTATTTCGATCCGCATTCCAACGCCGATGTCTTCAACATCAACAAGGACAATGGCGACGACGCCAAGTCGAAGCCCTTCCTGTGGCGTTCGCGCTTCAAGAACGACGACTTCGCCGCCAAGGCGGAAGCCGCCCGCGACGAGAAGGACCCGGCAAAGCGCGTGGAGCTTTACGAAGCCCTGCAGCGCGAGCACATGGAAAACAGCCCCTTCGTGTTCATGTTCCAGACCACGAAGACGGCGGCTTTCCGCAAGGGCGTTTCCGGCTTCGAACTCGGCGTTCTCTCCGAGGGCAATTCCTACCACGATGCGAAGAAAGCGTGACATTGAACAAGCGCGTTAAAAGCATATCGTCGATACTGGGCAGCGTCATTCTGACGCTGTTCGGTTTGATGGTCATCACCTTCATGATCGGGCGCGTCATGCCCGTCGATCCCGTCATCGCGGCGGTCGGCGACAACGCGCCCGAAGACGTCATCGTGCGGGTGCGGGCCGAAATGGGTCTTGACCAGCCGCTGGTCGTGCAATTCTTCCATTATGTCTCGCAGGTTCTGCATGGCGATTTCGGCAATTCGATCCTGACCCGCAATCCGGTCTGGATCGATATCAAGCGCGTCTTCCCCGCCACCTTCGAACTTGCCACCGCAGCCCTCATCCTTGCAGCGCTGATCGGCATTCCGCTCGGTGTCTGGGCCGCCGTGAAGCAGGGCAAGCTGACCGACCAGGTGATCCGCGTCGTCTGCCTTGCCGGTCACTCCGTGCCGGTCTTCATGCTGGCGCTGATTTCGCTGCTCGTCTTTTACGCCACGCTTGGCGTCGCACCCGGACCGGGTCGTCAGGACATCATCTATGATGGCATGATTACGCAGATTACCGGCCTGATGACGGTCGACACGCTGCTTGCCGGCGATTGGGACGCCTTTTATGACGCCATCGCCCATATGGTGCAGCCCGTCTGCATCCTTGCCTATTTCAGCATGGCCTATATCACCCGCATGACGCGAGCCTTCATGATCGATGCGCTGAAGGGTGAATATGTCATCACCGCCCGCGCCAAGGGGCTTTCGGCCATGACCGTCATCTGGGGGCACGCCTTCCCGACGGTTGCCGTGCAGCTCGTCACGGTTCTCGCACTCACCTATGCCGGGCTTCTCGAAGGTGCCGTGGTGACGGAAACCGTCTTCAGCTGGCCGGGCCTTGGCCAATACCTCACCGTCTCGCTCATGAACGCGGACATGAACCCGGTCGTCGGAGCAACCCTGTTGATCGGCTTCATCTATGTCGCCCTCAACCTGCTCGCAGACGTGCTTTACAGAGTTATGGATCCTCGCGTTCGATGATGTTAGCTAATTTCAGAAACTGGGCGCTGGATGAGACGCCGCATTCCCGCACACAGGCTGCCTGGGGAAACCGGTACCGCATCTGGCTCAACCTCAAGTCCAACCCGCTGGCGGTGATCGGCCTGACCATCATCGTCCTCTTCATCGCGCTGTCGCTGCTGGCGCCGTTCATCGCGCCTTACGATCCGGCGGCGCAGAACCTCGGCAACCGCCTTGCGTTTCCGGATGCCACGCACTGGTTCGGCACGGATGAGCTGGGACGCGATATTCTCTCGCGCATTCTTTACGGCGGCCGCGTCACGCTCGGCATGGTCATCGCCGTCGTCGTTCTCGTTGCACCGATCGGTCTCGCCATTGGCTGCATCGCCGGTTATTTCGGCGGCATTGTCGATACGGTGCTGATGCGGGTGACGGATGTGTTCCTGGCCTTTCCGCGCCTCATCCTCGCGCTCGCCTTTGTTGCGGCACTGAAGCCCGGCGTTGAAAGCGCCATTCTCGCCATCGCGCTCACCGCATGGCCGCCCTATGCACGTCTTGCTCGCGCCGAAACCATGACGGTGCGCGGCAGCGATTTCGTTGCGGCCTACCGCCTGACCGGCGCTTCCGCCTGGCGCATCATTGCGCGTCACATCGCGCCGCTCTGCGTGCCGAGCCTTATCGTGCGCATCACGCTCGACATGAGCTCGATCATCATCACCGCCGCCAGCCTCGGCTTCCTCGGCATGGGCGCGCAGCCGCCTTCGCCGGAATGGGGCGCGATGATCGCCACCGCCAAGCGCTTCATCTTCGAGCAATGGTGGGTCGCCACCATTCCCGGGATCGCCATCTTCCTCGTTTCGCTCGCCTTCAACTTCCTTGGCGATGGCCTGCGCGACGTTCTCGACCCGAAGGGACATTGAGCCATGCTGGTCGAAATCGAAAATCTGAAGATCGCATTCCAGACCCGCACCAGCCGTTTCGAGGCGGTGCGTGGTGTTTCCATGAAGCTTGGCACCGAAAAGCTCGGCATCGTCGGCGAATCCGGTTCCGGCAAGAGCCTGACGGCGCGTGCGCTGATGAAGCTTTTGCCCTCCAATGCGGATATCCGTGCTGACAAGCTTGCCTTCGACGGCATCGACGTGCTGTCCGCGAGCGAAAGGCAGATGCGACAGATCCGCGGCAAGCGCGCGGGCTTTATCCTGCAGGACCCGAAATATTCGCTGAACCCGGTGAAGACCATGGGTGCGCAGATCGCAGAAGCATGGCGGGCTCATAAGGGCGGCAGCAAGCGCGCCGCCATGGAAGCGGCAATCGCCCTGCTCGATCAGGTGAAGATCCGCAATCCGCGTCAGGTCGCTTCCTCTTATGCGCATGAGGTTTCCGGCGGCATGGGCCAGCGCGTGATGATCGCCATGATGCTGGCGCCCGATCCGGAACTGCTGATCGCTGACGAACCGACCAGCGCGCTTGACGCCACGGTGCAGGCGGAAATCCTGCGGCTGATCGAGGAGCTGGTGTCGGAACGCGGCATGGGTCTCATTCTCATCAGCCACGATCTGCCGCTCGTTTCGCATTTCTGCGACCGCGTCGCCGTGATGTATTCCGGCCGGGTGATGGAGGAGCTTAAGGCTTCCGAGCTTCTGAAAGCCCAACATCCTTACACGCAGGGTCTTCTGAACTGCATTCCCTCGCTGACGCATCCGCGCGAGCGTCTTCCCGTTCTCAACCGTGATGCAGCGTGGTCCAGCCAATGATCGATGTCGAAAACCTCCGTATCAAGTTCGGCGACCGCGAAGTTGTGAAGGGCGTGTCCTTTTCGGTGGAAAAGGGCGGCAGCTTCGGCATAGTCGGCGAAAGCGGCTCGGGCAAGTCCACCATCCTGCGCGCCATGGCCGGCCTCAATGAAAGCTGGGAAGGCCGCATCGCCTTTGCCGGCAAGGATGCACCGCTGCGTCGTACGCCGGAATTCTTCCGGCAGGTGCAGATGGTGTTTCAGGACCCCTATGGCTCACTGCATCCGCGCCAGACCATCGACCGTATTCTCAGCGAATTGCCGCTGGTGCATGGCATGGACAATATTGAAAAGCGCATCCAGCAGGCTTTGTCGGACGTCGCGCTGCCGCAGGCGGTGCGTTTCCGCTTTCCGCACCAGCTCTCGGGCGGCCAGCGCCAGCGCGTGGCGATTGCGCGCGCGCTGATCGCCGATCCGCAGGTTCTGCTGCTCGATGAGCCGACCTCGGCGCTCGATGTTTCGGTGCAGGCGGAAATCCTGAACCTGTTGCAGGACCTGCGCGTGGCCCGCAACCTCACCTATATTCTCGTCAGCCACAATCTGGCTGTCATCGCACATCTCTGCCCGCAGGTTGGCGTGATGCTGAACGGGGAAATGGTGGAGCAATTGAGCGCGGGTGATCTGCGCGAGGGGCGCACCAAACATCCGCATACGGAAGAGCTGCGCAGCCTGAGCATCCGGCTGGAAGAGCCGGCCTAAGTCCATGTTGCCATAGATCGAGCGGGTGCCGCTCGCTTCTTCTCCCCGAGGGGGAGAAGGTCGCGGCAGCGGGATGCGGGGGCAAGCTCTCCGAAATCCGGCAACGTTGCCCCCTCATCCGACCCTTTGGGCCACCTTCTCCCCCCTTGGGGAGAAGAAACAAGCGGTGACGTCGAGGCCAGACGCGTCAAAACGAAGATACGAGACCGAACCATGCCACAGCAATTCGACTGGAACGCCGCTTCAACGCTTGCCGAGACCTTCGTCTCGCAATGGGCGGGCAACGAGCCGGGCGGGGCGGTCATCGGTTTCGATCTCAACGGCATCCGTTTCGCACATGCGGGCGGTGTCGAAAGCCTTTCGACCTTTGCGCCTTTCACGTCGCAGAGCGTGGTGCGTTATGCCTCCGTCACCAAACACGCTTTCTGCGCCATGGTGCTTGCCCATTCCGATCTGATCGGACTTGACGACCCACTCGGCAAGCATCTGCCGGAGTTGCAGTCGCCGCTCAGCGAGGTGACGGTGGGGCAGGCGCTGGATATGAGCGGCGGCCTGCCGGATACGCGGGAATGCCTCTCACTGCTTGGCCTTTCCGTATACACCGAGACGAAGGCCGGCCCGCTTCTCGAATACCTGTCGCGGTTGACCCGGCTGAATTTCGATGCCGGCAGCGAGGTGTCCTATTCCAATACCGGTTATCGTCTGGTGGAAGCGGCGCTGGAGCGCCGGGGGTTCCGTTTCGATGATTTCGTGCAGACGCAGATTGCCGGCCCCTTCGGCGTGTTCCTGAAGGCGCCGGATATCTGGAACGATCCGGTCGATGGCCTCGTGCCGGGTTACTGGAAGGCTGAAGACAACTGGCAGCTTTCGGCGGCCGGCCTGCATATTTCCGCTTCCGGCAGCCTTGCGGGCAGTGCCGAAGCACTTACCCGTTGGTTGCAGGGTCTGATGCGCGGCGAGGGCAGCTTCGCGGATGTTCTTGACGCGCTTTCGGCTGAGCGGCCGCTCGCCGATGGGCGGATGAGCGAATATGGCCTCGGCCTGCGCTGGTCGCATCTCGGGGACAGGCGTTTCGTCGGCCATGGCGGTTCGCATCCGGGCTACAAGACCTATTTCCTGCTCGATCCGGAAAGCGGCACGGGTTTTGTCGTGGTGTCGAACCGTGAGGATACCAATGGCTTCAAGATCGCGCTTGAAAGCATGGCGGCCCTCACCGGCCAGCCTTTGCCCAAGCCGGCCGCCAGCCTGCCGGAAGGCCTTTACGTGACCGAAAGCGGGCCGTGGTGGCTGGAAATCAAGGGCAGCACCTCCACCTTCATCGATGGCGACGACACGCTTTATGAAGATGTCGATGGCTGGGTCTCTTCCCGCTCCGCATCTTCTCCGATGCGTCTCAGGTTAGACGGTGACGCCATTGTCGGTGAGGCCGGTCACGCCGCCCGCCGTTTCCTGCCGGTCGGCGATCATGCCGTGCCGGATGATCTTTCGGGATCATGGCGCTCCGATGAGGGCGCCGAATTTTCGATCAGCGGCTCGTTGCTGACGATGGGCATCGGCCCCACGCGCCGCTGCATGCCCTTGAAGGCGCTCGGCAATGGTCGTTTCCTCTTCACGCTGATTGACGGGCCATGGACGAAGCGCGTTTGCCTCAATCGTCTGGGCGATGACCGGATCGAGCTGGTTTCCAGCCGGGCGCGGATGATCGAATATTCGCGAAGCCGCTAACGGTCTGAAACCGATCCCATCGTGTCCCGCAAACGCGACGTCATCCTCGGGCGTGACCCGAGGATCCATTGTCGCGCGTGGTTGTGGATCCTCGGGTCAAGCCCGAGGATGACGCAAGCGGCCCCTCGTCAGTTTCCTAAACGGCCCGAAGTTTTCTAAAGGGTTTCAATCAGCCCTTATTGCTCCTAATAAAGACCCCATGTTCCGGTTGAAGGCCGGGACAACATCTTTGTGGGAGAACAGGCCCTTGGAAGTCAAATGGCTCGAGGATTTCCTGGCGCTGGCCGGAACGCTCAATTTCTCGAAGGCGGCGGATGAGCGGCATGTGACGCAATCCGCTTTCAGCCGGCGTATCAAGCAGCTGGAAGCCTGGGTGGGGGCGACGCTGGTTGACCGCGCTTCCTATCCTTCCCGGCTGACCGAAGCGGGCGTGAAATTCGTGCCGGTGGCGCAGGAAACGCTGAAGCAGCTTTATCATGCCCGGCGCATGCTTCTTCAGGAAGAGGGGGCCGATGCCAAAACGGTGCGGCTGACGGCGTTGCATACCCTGTCCTTCACCTTCTTTCCCGACTGGCTGAAACGGGTGAACGAAAAGGCGGGGCCGCTATTTTCGGTTCTGAGGCCTGATTCCGGGAGTATGGAGGAAAACCTCAATTCGCTGGTGGACGGGCAGAGCGATTTCCTTCTGACCTATGCCCATCCCGAAGTGCCGATGCTGCTCGATGCGCAGACCTTTGAGTTCCGCGTGCTGGGTGCGGAAAACATCATTCCCGTTTCCGCGCCGGCGAAAAATGGTTCACCGCTGCATGAACTCGTGGAAAATGCACGGAAACCCTTTGCCTATCTGGATTATGAAAAGGCCTCTTTCTTCGGGCCGTTGCTGCGCGATCTGCTGAGCGCGCGCCTGCCGCAATTCGAGCGGGTGCATGAGGGCAGCATGTCGGTGGGGCTGAAAGCCATGGCGATGGCCGGCTGGGGTGTCGCCTGGGTGCCGGAAAGCCTGATGCGGCACGAGCTGGACAGCGGCGCGCTGGTGCGTGCCGCCGATGACAGTTTCGATATTGCCGTCGATATCCGTCTTTATCGTTCCAAGGAGAACCGCCGGCCCGTTGTCGAGCGTATATGGGCGGTTCTCGAAGGCTGATGTTTGCTTAAATCGCTGTGCGGCGGGCGTTTTCCAGATAGAGCGCGCGCAGACGGCTGACGAGGGGGCCGGGCTTGCCGTTACCCACTGGCTTGCCGTCGATCTTCGTCACCGAGACCACGAAGTTGGAGGCGCTCGTCAGGCAGGCTTCATCGGCATTCAGCGCCTCTTCCAGCGTGAAGGGCCGCTCTTCCAGCATGAAGCCGGCTTCTTTGGCCAGTTGCAGGGCGGCGAGGCGGGTGCAGCCGGGCAGGGTCTTGTTGCTGTTGCCGCGGGTGATGATCTTCTTGTCGCCGGTGATGATATAGGCGGTGGAGGAGGCGCCTTCGGTGACGAAACCATCCTCGATCATCCAGGCTTCGTCACAGCCCTCGGCCTTGGCGATGCGCTTTGCCATGACCTGCGGCAACAGGCAGACAGTCTTGATGTCGCGGCGTTCCCAGCGCTGATCGGGAACGGACTTGACGGCGATGCCGGCGTCCTCGACCGGTGTGCCGATCAGCCTCTTGGCCTGGGTGAACATGACCAGCGTCGGCTTCAGATCGGCGGAGAACAGGAAATTGCGGTCTTCGGCGCCACGCGTCAGCTGCAGGTAGATCATGCCTTCGACGAGGTTGTTGTCGGCGATCAGGCGGCGTTCGGCCGCGACGATCTCTTTCGTGGTGACCGGCAGCGGCACGTCGATTTCACGGGCGCTGCGTTCCAGCCGGGCCATGTGCAGGTCGCTGTCGATCAGCTTGCCTTCCAGAACCGAGGTGACTTCATAAATGCCGTCGCCGAACAGGAAACCGCGGTCGAAGATGGAAAGGCGGGCGTCCGCTTCGGGCAGGAATTCGCCGTTGACGTAAACGATGCGACCGGATGGGCTAGTCATGAAAACTCCGTCTGGAAAAGTCAGGCTGAAAGAAGGGTTTTAAGGGCGTCGATGGAAATGGCCTCGACCGTGGAGGCCTTGCCGGTGCCGGCATTGAAGCCCGTGGTCGTATTGGCCGCGCAGAGCGAGTTGAGGATCGCCTCCTCCGTTGCCTCTATCGCGGCTTCGAAGAGCGGCGAAATCGCATCGTTGGAAAGCTCTGGATAGTCTGCGACGGCCTTGCGGCGCGCAGGCGTGCGGCGCAGGCGCTCATCGGTGGAAAAGGCCAGAGCGTAATCGCCGGAGCCATTGCTGAGTGCTGCACCCGTGCGTGCCAGTCCACCAAAGCTTCTGGCCGCCAGGCGTTTCAGATTGCGGGAGGAGAGCGGCGCGTCGGTGGCGGCAATGATGACGATCGAGCCGTCCTTGTCCTTATGGTCAGGGCTGACATAGGGCGTGCCGCAGACCAGCAGATGGCCGCCGTAATTGGACTGGACGAGAATGCCGAGCGTATAGGTCTTTCCGGCGATGGTGACGATGCGGGATGCAGTGCCGATGCCGCCCTTCATGCCGAAGGCCACGGTGCCGGTTCCGGCACCCACGCCGCCCTCGGCCACGGGGCCTGTGGCGGCGTTTTTCAACGCGGCCGAGATTTCCTCGACGGTCGGGCGTCCGGCGCGGATGTCGTTCAGGCGGGAGTCGTTGGTCTCGCCGACGACGGCATTGATCGACACCACCTTTTCATTGCCCGGCTGCGCCAGCGTATGGCGGTTGATTGCCTCGATGGCCCGGCCTGTCGCCAGCGTATTGGTGAGGATAACAGGTGTTTCGAGTTCGCCGAGTTCCTCGACCTGGGTGGAGCCGGCAAATTTGCCGAAGCCGTTATAGACGGCGAAGGCGGCGGGCACCTTGTCCTGAAAGAGATTGCCGCCATGCGGAAGGATCGCGGTTGCGCCGGTGCGGATCGTGTCGCCTTCGATGACGGTCGAATGGCCGATGGTCACGCCTTCGACATCGGTGATGGCGTTGAGCGGGCCGGTCTCGAAATGGCCGGGCCGGAAACCGATATCGCGCAGTCTCGGGCGGGTCGTCTGATGCATCGGGCGATCACTTTTGCGGAATGCAGGCTGAAATTGGTGCGGGCGCGGCTTGCGAAAAGCTTTGCCTGTCCGAACGTTAGCCTAGTTCTCCGCGAAACGGCATCGCAAAAATGGAATAGTTTTATTCGGGCAATGGATGCGCTCAGGAGGCGCGCAGCGCGGTTTCGCTTTCACGCTCCAGCCATTGCCGCATGGCTTCCTCTGTCTCTTCGCGCGTGGGTGCGCCGATGCGGCCGCCGAAGATCGTGCATTTCAGCGCGGCGGCAACGGAGGAGAGCCGGATGGCCGCACGGCTTTCCATACCCTCAGCCATCGCCAGCGCAAAGGTGCCGTGGAAGATATCGCCCGCCGCCAACGTGTCCACCGCCTTGACCTGCATCGTTGATTGGAAATGCACCGTGGGATCGCCGGCCTCCGTCCACCAGCAGCCTTGCGGACCGGCGGTGACGGCGATGAAGGTCTGCGGATAGCGGGAATGCAGCACCGGCAGCATGTCTTTCACCGTTTCAAGCCCGGTCAGCCGGGCGGCGGCGGGTTCGGAAAAGACGATATGGGTTGCGGCGGGGGCCAGCTTCTCAAGGGTTTCGACCGGTGCAACGTCGCCATCCAGAATGGCGGGTTTGCCAAGCGCACGCGCCACAGTCAGCACATCAAGCGCCAGTTCCGGCCAGCGCACATCCACCAGAACCGCGTCGAAAGGGGCAATATCTTCCGGCGTGCAGGAGCGTTTTTTCTCGTGCAGCCGATGATCATAGAAAGGCACGATCAGCCGCTCGCCGCGGTCATCGATGATGATCGTCGACAGTGCCGAGCGCGCGCCGGCGGCAAGGGTCATGCCTGAAACATCGATACCGCTTTCGGCGAGATCGCGCAGGATGCGGGCGCCGGTCTCGTCATCTCCCACCGCACCCCACAGGCTGGCGCGGCCGCCCATGCGATGCACGGCATAGGCGGCGCTCGACGCCATGCCTTCGGCAATCTGCAGCATCTCGTAGGGCAGGACCTTGCCTTCGCCCTTGGGCATGTCGTGCACGCGGAACAGGGTGTCCAGCACGGCGGCACCCACGCAGAGCACATGTTTGCCGTCCGGTTCCTTCACCATTCTCTTCGCTCCTGCCGTGTTCAGATACGCTTGCCGCTATCCTTGTCGAACAGATGCACCGTTGCCGGATTGATGGCAATGTGGATCGTGTCGCCGAAGCGGACATTGAGGCGCTCGCGGAACAGGCAGGCGATTTCGTCGCCCTTGCAATTGAGCTTGGCGTAGATTTCCGAGCCGGTGCCTTCAACCAGTTCGACACGGCCCTCGATGCCAGTCTCGGCGGCACGGATATGTTCCGGCCGCACGCCGTAGACGAGGTCACGGCCGCCGAGCTTGCCGATATCGGCATTGGCGGGCAGCGGCAGGCTGAGGCCCTTTGCGGTGCGGAAGACGCCTTCCTCCACCCGGCCGCGAATAAAATTCATGGCCGGCGAACCGATGAAACCGGCAACGAAGAGATTGGCGGGATTGTCGTAAAGCTCGAGCGGCGCGCCGATCTGCTCGATGACGCCGTCATGCAGCACCACGATCTTGTCGGCCATGGTCATGGCTTCCACCTGGTCATGGGTGACGTAAATGGTGGTCGTGCCGATGCGCTGGTGCATGGCCTTGATCTCGCCGCGCATCTGCACGCGCAGCTTGGCGTCGAGGTTGGAAAGCGGCTCGTCGAACAGGAAGACCTGCGGGTCGCGCACCAGCGCGCGGCCCATGGCGACACGCTGGCGCTGGCCGCCGGAAAGCTGGCGCGGATAACGGTCCAGCAGCTTTTCCAGCCCGAGAATGGCGGCGGCCCTGTCGACCTTGGCCTTGGTTTCCTCGGCGCTGACCTTCTTCAGCTTCAGCGCGAAGCCCATATTATCCTTCACCGTCATGTGCGGATAAAGCGCGTAGTTCTGGAAGACCATGGCGATATCGCGGTCGCGGGCGGGCAGGTGACTGACCTCGCGCGCGCCGATGTGGATTTCGCCGTCGCTCAACTCCTCCAGCCCGGCGATCATGCGCAGCAGGGTGGACTTGCCGCAGCCGGAAGGGCCGACGAGGACGACGAATTCGCCATCCTTGATATCGATATCGATGCCGTGGATGACGTTGACCGAGCCGAAGCGCTTCTGGACATTTTGAATATTGACCGGTGCCATATGCAGGTTCCCGTTACGAGCAATTCCAGCAAAAGTGCGTCGCGGTTTTGCGTCCGGAATTGCGTTAAAAGAGTAAGGGCATGGAATGCCCTGATTGGTTGGTTCAGCCGCCCTTGACGGCGCCGGCGGTCAGGCCCGCCACGATCTGTTTCTGTGCGAACATGGTCAGCAGCAGCACCGGCAGCGTGACGATGAGCGCTGCGGCGGCAAGCGGACCCCAGCTCACCTGTTCGAATGACAGCATGTTGTAGACCGCGACCGGCAGGGTGCGCGTTTCACGGCTGGCCAGCACGATGCCGAAGACGAAGTTGTTCCACGAGAAGATGACCGCAAGAATGAAGGAGACGACGATGCCGGGTTTGGCAATCGGCAGTGCCACCAGCCGGAACACCTGCCAGGAGGATGCGCCATCGATGCTTGCCGCTTCTTCCAGCTCCTTCGGCGTGGTCTCGAAATAACCGATCATGATCCAGACGACGATCGGCACGGTCACCACCAGATGGATGATGATCTGCGGCCAGAGCGTGCCCAAGAGGTTCAGCCATTGGAACAGCAGGAACAGCGGAATGAGGAAGGAGAGGCCGGGCGTCATGCGGGCGATCATGATGACGACAGCGGATTTTTCCGCCTTCAGTCGCGCAATCCCGTAACCGGCGGGCACGCCGATCACCAGTGCCAGAATGGTGGCTGCACCGGTGACGAGGACCGAATTCCAGAAATAGAGGAAGAAATTATTCTCCTCGAACACCTTCACATAGTTCGACCAGGCGAAACGTTCGGGAATGAGGATCGGCGGATAGGCGCCGTTGTCGATTTCATATTTCAGCGACAGCGAGATCATCCAGATGAAGAACAGGATGACCGGCGAGATCATCACCAGCGCCACGAAGAACAGGCCGATGCGATCGATGTTTTTGCGTTTCAGGATTTTAGCGGACATCAGCGATCCTCCATCTCGTTCCATTGCGAGCGCTGGCGCACCATCAGAAGCACGAAGGACAGCGCCACGATGATGATGAAGAAGACGACGGCCATGGCTGAGCCGTAACCGATGTCGTAATAGGCGAATGCCGTATTGTAGAGATAGATGTTGATGGTTTCCGACGCCGTGCCGGGCCCGCCTTGAGTCATCGCATAGATGATGTCGAAGCTTTTGACGGCATCGATGGAGCGGATGATGACGGCGATCATCAGGAACGGTGCGATCATCGGCATCGTCAGGTAACGGAATTTCTGCCAGGCATTGGCGCCGTCGATTTCGGCGCTCTCATAGGGTTCGCGGGGTACTGCGGCCAGCCCGCCGAGCACGATCAGCATGACGAGCGGTGTCCATTGCCATGTTTCCACCAGCACCAGCGAAGGAATGACGGTGGACTGGTTGTAGATCCATTCCAGTGGGCCGATGTGGATGAAGGACAGCAGGTAGTTCAGGACGCCCAGCTGCGGGTGGAACATCATGGTCCAGACGAGCGCGATGGCGACCGGGGTCGCCATCATCGGCATGACGAAGACGCCGCGCAGGAAACCGCGCAGCGGAAACTGCGCATCGAAAACCAGCGCCGCCAATGTTCCGAGGATGAGCGGGGCGACCACCGACAGCACGGTATAGATGAGCGTGTGCCAGAGTGATTCCCAGAACCTGATATCGCTGGCGAGCCTTATATAATTCTCGAAACCGATAAAGCTCTGCTCCTGCCCAAGCGTCCAGCGATGCGCGCTCATCCAGAGTGTGAAGACCCATGGAAAAACGATCACCGCCAGAATGACGACAAGTGCCGGTATGACGAAGGGCCAGTAGTTGGGAGCAAGCCTTGCCGGCCTGCTCCCTTCTTTCCGGCTTGCGCCTGTCTTGGTGTTTTCGATGCTCACGGAGGCCATTATCCCTCGCTACGCGCCAGAACGGGTGCGAACTGTTCCGTCGCCTTTTTCAGCTCAGCTGCGGGGTCCGCGCCGCCGATCATGTTGGTGAGGCCGACCCCGTAGATGTCGCGGAATTCCGTCACCGGAATGATGACGGGAAGGGCAAGCTGCGAGACCTTGCCGGAACCGACGACCGCATCCAGCCAGGCGGCCGGCATCTTCACGCCTTCGCGCACCTTCTGGTCTTCGAGAATGGACTGGCGGAAGGGAACGCCCGCACCCGCCTGCAAGAGACGCGCGCCCATTTCATGCGAGATCGCCCATTGGCAGAAGAGATAGGCGGCTTCCTTCTTGCTGCTCGCTTCGACGACGCCTAGACCATCGCCGAAGGTGCCGGCGGCCTGGGTTGCCGGGCCCTTCGGCATGACGCCGTAACCGACCTTGCCGACCACGCGGGATTTTTCCGGATTCTCGATCGGCGGCGCAAAGCCGACGCCGTCGAACCACATGCCGATCTTGCCCTGCAGGAAGGCCGACTGCGCTTCCGCCCAGTTGAAGCCGGAAACGCCGGGAGGCGCGGCTTTGGTCATCAGGCGCTGATAGAGTTTTGCAGCTTCCACCGCTTCCTTGGATTCGGTGTCGATCTTTCCGTCCGCACTGATGGGCTTGGCGCCGTAACCCAGCATCAGCGAGGTCCAGACCGGGGTGTTGGCGTTCTTCAGGCCACGCGCCACGAAACCATAGGTGTTGGTTGCGGGGTCGGTGATCTTTTCCGCCGCCGTCACCAGTTCTTCGAAGGTCTCGGGGTATTTCAGGCCCTTGGCTTCGAAGAGGTCCTTGTTCCAGTAGACAATCCAGTAATCCACCGAGAAGGGCAGCGAGCGCAGCACGCCGTCGCTATCCTTGGCAAACAGCATGCCGGCCTCGGCGAAATCCTTCTCGACCAGCGACGGATCGGTCAGCGACGGGTCCTTCAGGAAACCGCTGATATCGGCCAGCCACTTGCCCTTTTCAAACTGGCGTTTCTGCACGTGATAGCTCAGATGCACCACATCGAAGCTGGGCTTGCCGGAAGAAAGCTCGATGACGACCTTCTGGCGCTGCTGCTGTTCCGGCGTTGCTTCGGCATTGACCTTGATGCCGGTCAGCTCTTCGAATTCGCCGAGATATTTGATCAGCGTTTCGCTGCGCGGGCTTTTGACGAGGTTGACTTCAAGCGTGGTGCCGGCGTGTTTTTTCCAGTTCACCGCCGCCGATGCCGGGCGAATGCCAAGCATCGCGCTGCCGCCAATCGCGGCCGTGCCTGCCAGAAAGGCGCGACGCGTGGGGTTGAGCAATGAATGCGTCATGTCAGTTCTCCTCCAGTTAGCCGGAAATTCTCCTCACCCCGGCTTGTTGCTTATTTTCATGCAATTCCGGCGCAGGATCCTCTTTAGTCCCTGCCAGAATTGCCCTAAACCGCCAGCGCCCTGTCCCTTGCGTTGCGGATATGGGCGGTCAGACGCTCCACGGCGTCTTCGACGGATCGCCTCTCGATGGCTTCGAGAATGGCGAGATGTTCCTTCATCACCGACTTCACATGGCCGGCGATGCGGAAGCGCTCCTGATTGATGAGGCGCATCTTGATGGAGTTGACGCGATAGGCGTTCGAGATGATCGAATTGCCGAGCGCATCGATGAAGGCATCGTGCATGCCCCAGTCCACCTGTTGCGCATGCTGATCGAGCTCCGGCGATTCGCCGCTATTTTCAGCCGCTTCGGCGATATCGCGATGCTGTTTCAGAAGCTTGGCGATAGTTTCGTCGGAAGCGGAACGGGTAAACAGCGCCACGGCCTCCTTTTCGAGAAAGATACGGAACTGAAACGCCTCGCGGATGAGGTTGATGTCGATATGGGCGACCTGCAAGCCCCGTTGCGGCACGGTCTTGATCAGCCCTTCCGCTTCCAGCCGCGGAATTGCCTCCCGGATCGCCCCCAGCGGCAGACCCGTCAGTTCCACGAGGCGGCGTTGCGAGATGAATTGCCCCGGGCGAACATCACGCGAGAGAAGGTGATGCGTAAAGCTTTCATACGCCCGTTCCCGCAATGTCTGTTCGCCGGTATCGTCCATGCTCAACCTTTCAAGGCCTGCTCAAGCGGCCTGTTTGCGAAACAGCGCATCGAAAGCGCCTTCGATCCGCCGCCGGTCTTCAGCTGAAATCGTAACGAGCGGTGCGCGCACATCCGCCCAGATATTTTCGCCTGTCGTGTGTGATACCAGCACCTTGACGGCAGGCGTAACCGGAAATTTCAGAAGTTCCACAACAAGATCGACGATGCGCTTGTCGTCCTTGCCGTCAACGGCCATGGCACGCACTTCCTGCGTCAGGAAATTGGCAACGCCTGATATCGCGCCCTGACCGCCGAGGCGAACGCCCCTGGCGAGATCGCGCTCATCGCCGATCAGGATGGCGAGGTCGCCGTGCTCCTTCAGCAGACGCTCGGTATGGCTCCAGTTGCCGGAGGAATCCTTGACGCCGGTGACGATGCCGGGGAAGGCTTCTCTCAGCCGTCCCACCAGCTCGACCGACAATGTCACCATGGTCACGGACGGAATGTTGTAGACGAGAATGTCACGGGCATCCTTGCCGATTTTTGCAAAAACGGCAGAGAACCAGGCAAACAGCCCGTCATCGCTGACATTCTTGAAATAGGAAGGCGGGGCGAGAAGGATATTGCGAGCGCCCGCGCTCAACGCTTCCGCCGATTGTTCGGCCGCATCCTCGATGGAATCCACCAGAACGCCGGTGACGAGGCGGGAGGGTTCAATGCCGGCTTCAATGAAACGGGAAAGAATGATCTGCCGTTCACGGCTGCCGACCGAGCACCCCTCGCCGGTGGTGCCGAACAGTGTCACGCTGTCGCAGCCATTTGCAAGGCAGCGGCGGGCATGCGCGATCATCGCATCGATATCGACGTTTCCATCCGCTTTGAACGGTGTCGTCAGGGCTGCTGAAAGGCCGAATTTCTGGGTCAATTAAGATGCTCCTCCAAGGTGACCGCAGATTGATGGCATACTGACATGTTAGTTGTAAAGCAGTAATTGTAACGTGATTTGTAACGTTCGGGTCCGGGGGGAGGAATTCGCTTTTCGACGCGGCGGGTGCCTTGTCTGTTTGTGGTCGAGGATGGGGCCATTGCCGATGATTGGCGCGGATGCCGTTTCCTGCCACTTTTGCCCGCAGGTTTTCTCTGCCCAGGGGTCACGAAAAAATGCGAAAATAAAATTTGACTGTTGGAGTAAAGATTTTTATCAGGCAGTCTGAATATAGGGATAAAGGGACCATCACCATGACCATTGCGGAGCAGACAGCGCCTGTAGCAGAGATTGAACAGAGCCGCGTCAAGCGCCTGAAGGCGGCGACGCGTGGCGCCCATGGCGATCTCGATACCTTCATCATGGCATCCAAGCCGTTCGAGAGCCGGGAAAACTTCGGCAAATTCGTCGAAACCCAATATCTTTTCCATCGCGACCTCGACGTTTTCTTTTCCAATGCCACGCTTGATGGCCTGCTTCCCGATCTCAAAGGCCGCCGCCGTCTCGCCATGATCGAGCAGGACCTTGCCGATCTCGATCTTGCTATTCCGGAAGCCAAGGCCGCGCGTTTCACCGGTGAAACGCCGTTCGATCTGCCGGAGGCGATGGGCTGGCTTTATGTGGTCGAAGGCTCCAATCTCGGTGCGGCTTTCCTGCTGAAAGATGCGGCCAAGCTTGGCCTGACCGAAGAATTCGGCGCGCGCCATCTGGCCGGAGCACCGGAAGGACGCGGCCTGCACTGGCGCACGTTCACCGCAGCACTCGATGAAATTGCGCTGACGGTTGAGGAGGAAGAGCGGGTTGTCGCGGGTGCCGAGGCTGCGTTCCGAGCCGTACATGCCTATGCGCAGCAGCGGCTGGGTTGAGGTTTTGGCATAGCTCTTGAAGAGCTATCCAAGATTGATCGCTATTTCGAAAACCCAACGCCGTCATCCTCGGGCTTGTCCCGAGGATCTACAACCGATTGATTTTATTTGACGTGGATAGATCCTCGGGACAAGCCCGAGGATGACGAGGAGTGTGAAGCGCGCCTCACCGCACTTTCAGGACCATTTCTACAACTTCCAATCATACGACTCTTGCATTCACTTCTGCCGAATAAACAGGCAAATATTTTGACCAAATGATAAATTTTTTATCTTTTGGTCAAGGCTCCGCCCGCCCCAAAATTTTATCCATTTGATAAAATTATTTTATTTGGTCTGGCACGGAACCTGCTACTCTTTTGTCAAGTCAGGAGACACCTGACGTAAAAAGGGAACAGCAAAATGGAAGTTGGTGTTTTTATCCCGATCGGGAACAATGGGTGGCTTCTTTCTGAAAACGCGCCGCAATACAAGCCGAGCTTCGACTTGAACAAGGCAATCACGCTGAAGGCGGAGCAATATGGCTTCGACTTTGCGCTGTCGATGATCAAGCTGCGCGGCTTCGGCGGCAAGACCGAATTCTGGGACTATAATCTGGAATCCTTCACGCTGATGGCGGGCCTTGCCGCCGTCACCTCCAAGATCAAGCTGTTCGGCACGGCCGCCACGCTGGTCATGCCGCCGGCCATTGTTGCCCGCATGGCGACGACGATCGATTCCATTTCCGGCGGCCGTTTCGGCATCAACCTGATTACCGGCTGGCAGCGTCCGGAATATAGCCAGATGGGGCTCTGGCCGGGCGATGATTATTTCGGTGATCGCTACGAATATCTCGGCGAATACACCACCGTTCTGAAAGAGTTGCTGACGGACGGGCAATCGGATTTCAACGGCAAGTTCTTCAAGATGGAGGATTGCCGCATGAAGCCGGTGCCGCAGGGCGATGTTAAGCTCATCTGCGCCGGCTCTTCCAATTCCGGCATGGCGTTCTCGGCCAAGTTCGCCGATTACAGCTTCTGCTTCGGTGTCGGCGTCAATACGCCGAAGGCCTTCGCGCCCACCAACGAGCGGCTTTTGGCGGCAACGGAAAAGTCCGGCCGCGAGGTCAAGTCCGTCGTGCTGACGATGGTGCTTGCCGAGGAAAAATCCGAGGATGCCTGGGCGAAGTGGGAGCATTACAAGGCGGGTGCGGATGAGGATGCCATCAAGTGGCTCGGCCTGCAAAGCGCCGTCGACACCAAATCAGGCTCCGATACCAATGTGCGGCACATGTCCAACCCGGTCTCGGCGGTCAACATCAACATGGGAACGTTGATCGGTTCCTATGAGGAAGTGGCGGCCATGCTGGATGAAATGAGCGAAGTGCCGGGAACGGGCGGCGTGATGCTGACTTTCGACGACTTCCTCGAAGGCGTCGAAAAATTCGGCAAATATGTGCAACCGCTGATGAAGAGCCGGGCGCATGTTCAGGCCGGACTGGAGGCTGCGGAATGAGCGAAGCCGTCGTGGCGGGTTACAAGGGGCCGGAAAGCCGTTCGGAAAGTGTCACGCTTCCCGCAAGGCCGGAGCCGATTACCCTGAAACCCAGCGAGACCGCCGTTGTCGTGGTCGACATGCAGAACGCCTATTCGACAGAGGGCGGTTATGTCGATCTGGCCGGGTTCGATATATCAGGGGCCAAGGGCACCATTGCCAACATCAAGAAGACGCTGGATGCGGCGCGGGCGGCGGGTGTTCAGGTCATTTATTTCCAAAATGGCTGGGACAAGGATTATGTTGAGGCGGGCGGGCCGGGTTCGCCCAACTGGCACAAGTCCAACGCCCTGAAGACCATGCGCAAGAGGCCGGAGCTGCAGGGCCAGCTTTTGGCCAAGGGCACGTGGGATTATGCCATTGTCGATGAGTTGCAACCGCAGCCGGGCGATATTCTGGTGCCGAAGACGCGTTACAGCGGTTTCTTCAACACCAATATGGACAGCGTTTTGCGCGCCCGCGGCATCCGCAATCTGGTCTTTGTCGGCATCGCCACCAATGTCTGCGTGGAAAGCTCGCTGCGCGATGCCTTCCATCTCGAATATTTCGGAGTGATGCTGGAGGACGCCACGCATCATCTGGGTCCGGACTATATCCAGCAGGCGACGGTCTACAATGTCGAGAAATTTTTCGGCTGGGTCGCCACCGTCAATGATTTCTGCGGTGTCATCTCGCAGGCCGCACCCGTCAGCGCTTGATATCCAACCACAAAGAGGAGAACGAAATGCCGAAAAAGATTATCGTGCCTGCCGGTACCAGCAAACCCATCGCTCCCTTTTCGCCGGGAACCCTTGCCGATGGCGTGGTCTACGTTTCGGGCACGCTGCCCTTCGACAAGGACAATAATGTCGTGCATGTGGGCGATGCCAGTGCGCAGACCCGCCATGTTCTCGAAACCATCAAGTCCGTCATCGAAACCGCCGGCGGCACGATGGAGGATGTGACGATGAACCATATCTTCATCACCGACTGGGCGAATTATCAGGCCGTCAACACGGTCTATGCCGAATATTTCCCCGGCGACAAGCCGGCGCGGTATTGCATCCAGTGCGGCCTCGTGAAGCCCGACGCGCTGGTGGAAATCGCCACCGTCGCCCATATCGGCAAATAAGGCGAAACGGCACGATGATGCATTTCGAGGTTCATGGCCGCACCGACCCTGAAGCGCCCACCATCCTGCTGTCATCGGGACTGGGCGGATCGGGCGCCTATTGGGCACCGCAGATCGAAGCCCTTGCCGATCATTTCCGGATCGTCACCTATGACCATCGCGGAACCGGTAGGACCGGCGGCGAGGTGCCGCTGGATGGCGGCATATCGGCGATGGCGGATGATGTGCTGGAAATCGTCTCGGCGCTGAACCTCGAAACATTCCACTTCATGGGCCACGCGCTTGGCGGTTTGATCGGTCTCGATATCGCGCTGCGCCAACCCGGTCTCATCGACAGGCTGGTTCTCATCAATGCGTGGAGCAAGGCCGATCCGCATTCCGGGCGCTGCTTCGATGTGCGGATCGAGCTTCTGGAGAAATCCGGTGTCGAGGCATTCGTCAAAGCCCAGCCGCTGTTTCTTTATCCGGCCGCCTGGATGTCGGAACATCAGGAACGGCTGGCCCGCGACGACGTGCATGGCGTCGCGCATTTTCAGGGCAGGGCGAATGTGCTGCGGCGTATTGCGGCGCTTCGGGCTTTTGATGTCGACCGTCGACTTGGCGATGTCGGCAATCCGGTTCTGGTGGTGGGCACGAAAGACGATCTTCTGGTGCCCTATACCCGCTCCCTGCGTCTCGTTGAGGGTTTGCCGCAGGGCGAACTCTGCCTTCTCGATTTCGGGGCACATGCGGTCAATATTACCGAACCTGACCTTTTCAACGCACGACTTTTGCAGTTTCTGCTACCGGCAACACGAACATTCTGACGGGATTTTTTAGGACAATGACGACAGCACTCGACGACAAGGCACTTGCAACGCTCTTCACCGAAGCACGCACCCACAATGGCTGGACAGACAAGCCGGTCAGCGACGAGACGCTAGGCGCGCTGTACGATCTGACGAAGATGGGGCCGACTTCGGCCAATTGCTCGCCCGGCCGCTTCGTGTTCGTGCGCAGCCCGGAAGCGAAGGAAAAGCTTAGACCGGCGCTGTCTTCCGGCAATCTTGAAAAGACCATGGCGGCACCCGTGACCGTCATCGCCGCCATCGATAGTGAATTTTACGAGAAACTGCCGGTGCTGTTTCCCCATGCCGATGCCCGTTCGTGGTTCACGTCCAGCCCTGCTGTCGCCGAGGAAACGGCCTTTCGCAACGGCACCCTGCAGGCGGGTTATCTCATTCTCGCGGCCCGGGCCTTGGGGCTGGATACCGGGGCCATGTCCGGTTTCGACAAGGGCAAGGTGGATGCGGCGTTTTTTGCCGGCACGACGTGGAAATCCAATTTCCTGATCAATCTCGGTCATGGCGATCCGTCGAAGCTCTTCGGCAGGCTGCCGCGGCTTGGCTTTGAAGACGCCTGTGTGCTGGCTTGATGGCCTGTTAAGGAAGGATGGGTTAGATGCAGATGATGTCTCTTGAAAAGGAAGCGGAAATGGAGACGAAGACTGCACAGGAGCGCAGCCTCGAATACAGAAACGCCATGGCGCGGCTCGGTGCGGCGGTCAACATCGTGACTACCAATGGTGCCGCTGGTCGTGCGGGCTTTGCAGCAACCGCCGTTTGCAGCGTTTCCGACAATCCGCCCACGCTTCTCGTCTGCCTCAACCGCAATGCTTCAGCCTATAAGGTGGTGAAGACAAACGGTGTCATCTGCGTCAACACGCTCGCCGCGCATCACGAGGTGCTGAGCACGCTTTTTGGTGGCAAGACACCCGCCGATGAACGTTTTGCTGCCGGCAGCTGGGGCGTGCTTGAAACCGGCGCACCCGTTCTGGAAGACGCGCTCGTCTCTTTCGACTGCCGCATCCGCGAAGCCCATGATGGCGGCACGCATGATATTCTGATCTGCGATGTCGTCGATATGAAGATTAATGCGGGCGATGAGGCGCTGATGTATTTCAACCGGCGTTACCGGGTGCTTTGAGCGCGGTCTATCGACAACATCCCGCGGAACGGTTCTGTTTGGCGCGGCCATAGCATCCGCACACCGTCACCCCGGACTAGTTCCGGGGTCCAGCGCGATCAAGTCCTTGATCGCGTAACACTCTTTTCACGGCGCTGACGCGCCGTGGCTGGATGCCGGATCAAGTCCGGCATGACGGACGAAACGTATCGTCGTTTCTCAGAAATTCGAAGGGCGTTTCCGGTCTTTCGGAAACGCCCTTGTCATTTACTTGATCAGCGGCAGAAGGTCGTTGATCGATTTCTTCGCATCGCCGTAGAACATCCGCGTATTGTCCTTGTAGAACAGCGGGTTCTCGATACCGGAGTAACCCGTGCCCTGGCCACGCTTGGAGACGATGACGAGCTTCGATTTCCACACTTCCAGAACCGGCATGCCGGCGATGGGTGAGTTTGGATCGTCCTGCGCCGCCGGATTGACGATGTCGTTGGAGCCGATGACGATGACGACGTCGGTATTGGGGAAATCGTCATTGATCTCGTCCATTTCCAGCACGATGTCGTAAGGCACCTTGGCTTCGGCGAGCAGCACGTTCATGTGGCCGGGAAGGCGGCCCGCCACCGGGTGGATGGCGAAGCGTACGGTCTTGCCGTCGGCGCGCAGCTTGCGGGTGAGTTCGGAGACCGCGCTTTGCGCCTGCGCCACCGCCATGCCGTAACCGGGCACGATGATGACGCTGTCGGCATCGTTCAATGCCGCTGCGACACCTTCGGCGTCGATGGCGACCTGCTCGCCCTCGATTTCCATCGCCGGACCCGTCGTGCCGCCGAAGCCACCGAGGATGACCGAAACGAAGGAGCGGTTCATGGCCTTGCACATGATGTAGGACAGAATTGCACCCGAAGAGCCGACCAGCGCACCGGTGACGATCAGCAGATCGTTGCCGAGCGTGAAGCCGATGGCTGCTGCCGCCCAGCCGGAATAGCTGTTCAGCATCGAGACGACGACAGGCATGTCGGCGCCGCCGATGCCCATGATCAGGTGGTAACCGATGAAGAAGGCCAGCAGCGTCATCAGCACCAGCGACCATGCGCCCGCGCCGTTGCAATACATGATGAGCAGCACGAGCGACAGGATCGCGGCGCCGGCATTAAGAACATGTCCACCCGGCAGTTTCTTCGCCTTGCCGTCCACCTTGCCGGCAAGCTTGCCGAAGGCGACGACGGAGCCGGTGAAGGTGACCGCGCCGATGAAGACGCCGAGGAAGACCTCGACCTTCATGATCGCCAGTTCGACAGGCGTCTTATGGGCGAGGATGGCGGAAAAGCCTGTCAGCAGCGCGCGCGCCGCCTCATCGAGCGAGGCGACATGCGCTTCCTCGATATGGGCGTTGAAGCCGATGAAGACGGCGGCAAGGCCAACGAAGGAGTGAAGGGCTGCCACAAGCTGCGGCATTTCGGTCATCTGTACGCGGCTTGCGACGTAATAACCGAGGACGGAGCCACCCGCGATCATCAACAGGACGATGAAGCCTATGCCGACATCAGGTCCGAAGACCGTGGCGGCGGCGGCAAGCCCCATGCCCGTTATGCCGTACCAGACGGCGCGTTTGGCGCTTTCCTGGCCGGAAAGGCCGCCAAGTGAAAGGATGAAAAGAACGGCTGCGGCAACATAGGCCGCGGAAACGATACCAATGGTCATTTAAAAAGATCCCCGCACGCTCAGGACTTCTGGAACATGGCGAGCATGCGCCGTGTCACGAGGAAACCGCCGACGATGTTGATCGTCGCGATCAGGACGGAAAGCGAGGCAAGGATCACCACCAGCCAGTTGCCGGAGCCGATCTGCAGCAGCGCGCCCAGAATGACGATGCCGGAAATGGCATTTGTCACCGCCATCAGCGGCGTGTGCAGCGAGTGGCTGACATTCCAGATCACCTGGAAGCCGATGAAGCAGGCGAGCACGAAGACGATGAAGTGGCTCATGAAGCTTGCCGGTGCAAACAGACCGACGAGAAGCAGCAGTGCCGTGCCGATGACGAGCAGCCCGACCTGGTTTTTCGTCTGCGCCTTGAACTCGGCCCGTTCTTTCGCGTGCTTTTCCTCGGGCGAAAGCTCTTTGGCTCTTTCCTTCGGTTTCTGCGCGGCAATCGCCTGGATTTTCGGCGGCGGCGGCGGGAATGTTATCTCGCCCTGATAGGTGACGGTGGCGCCACGGATGACATCGTCTTCCATGTTGTGAACCGGCTTGCCGTCCTTGGCGGGCGTCAGATCGGTCATCATGTGGCGGATGTTGGTGGCGTAGAGCGTCGAGGCCTGCGCCGCCATGCGGCTTGGAAAATCCGTATAGCCGATGACGATGACGCCATTGTCGGACACCACGCGCTGGTCAGGCACCGTCAGATCGCAATTGCCGCCGCGCTCGGCCGCGAGGTCGATGATAACGGAACCCGGCTTCATCATCGCCACCATGTCGGCGAGCCACAGTTTCGGGGCGTCACGACCCGGAATGAGCGCCGTGGTGATGACGATATCGATCTGCGGTGCGAGCTCGCGGAACTTCTCCAGCTGCTTCTCGCGGAATTCCGGCGAGGAGGGGGCGGCATAACCGCCGGTGGCGGCACCATCCTGCTGCTGGTCGGCGAAATCGAGATAGACGAATTGCGCGCCCATGGATTCGATCTGCTCGGCCACCTCGGGGCGAACGTCGAAGGCATAGGTGATGGCGCCGAGCGAGGTGGCCGTGCCGATGGCCGCAAGACCGGCAACGCCGGCACCGATCACCAGCACCTTGGCGGGCGGAACCTTGCCGGCGGCGGTGACCTGACCGGTGAAGAAGCGGCCGAAATTATTGCCGGCTTCGATCACGGCGCGATAACCGGCGATATTGGCCATGGAAGACAGCGCGTCCATCTTCTGGGCGCGGGAAATGCGCGGCACCATGTCCATGGCGATGACATTGGCGCCCTTTTCCTTGGCCTGCTCCAGAAGGTCCTTGTTCTGGGCGGGATAGAAGAACGAGATCAGCGTCTTGTCCGAAGACAGGCGATCAATCTCCGACGTTTCCGGCGGACGAACCTTGGCGATGATGTCGGATCCGGCGTAAAGCGCATCCGCGCTATCGACGACGGTGACGCCGGCTGCGCGATAGGCGTCGTCGGAAAATCCCGCCGCCTTGCCTGCACCGGTTTCGAGGATGCAATCATATCCGAGTTTCTGCAATGCCTGGGCGCTGTCGGGCGTCATGCCGACGCGCGCCTCGCCTTCATATAATTCCTTGGGCGTCCCGATCTTCAAAATGGCTCTCCCTGTGCCTGATAATATAGGGGGGTCATAGCCTATTCAGGGGGGCTTTGTCTCCATATTGATTTTGTCTTGCCTGCGACGGAATGACAGCCCGCTGCGACAGGCTCTGTCGATATGCCGGCTTGTCACGCAATAAAAAAACCCGGTGCCTGCGCACCGGGTTCCGAAAGTGTCGATCAGGATGGTGATCAATCCATGGTGTGGATGTCGCGATCCTTGGTTTCCGGCAGGAACAGCAGGCCGATGACCAGCGTGATGCCAGCAAAGACGATCGGGTACCAGAGACCGTAATAGATGTCGCCCTTCGCCGCGCTCATCGCGAAGGCGGTGGCGGGCAGAAGGCCACCAAACCAGCCGTTGCCGATGTGATAGGGCAGCGACATGCCGGAGTAGCGGATGCGGGTCGGGAACAGTTCGACCAGGAGCGCCGCGATCGGGCCATAGACCATCGTCACATAGATGACGAGGACGGTAAGGACGGCAATGATGACGACCCAGTTCACAGCGGCTGGATCGGCCACCATGGCGAAGGCGCCGCCACCGGCAATGGTGTAGACGGCCATCTCGGCGGCACCGCCGGTCTCGGCCGGTGTCAGCAGCTTGTCCGCCACCAGCTTGTCGGTTGCCACCATCTTCTTGTCGGTGGCACGAACGGCTTCAGCATTGAGGCTGAGTTCCGGGTTTGCGGCGATGAAGGCGTCCAGTTTTGCGTCCGGAACCTGCGCTGCGCCGCGCACCAGCGGATAGCCGCTGTCATGCAGTGCGATGTTGACCTGCTTCTGGAAGGCCTTGTCCTTGGCCGCGGCATCCGCACCGGCTGCGATCGCGTCGTAGCTGGCGATGGTGGCGTCGCCGAGCTTGACGCTCGCCGGCTGGCCGGCCGTTCCGGCAACCACGTCATAGGGCACGGAGTTGCGGGTCAGGAACGAGGTGGCGATATCGCAGGATGTGGTGAATTTCGCAGTACCCGTCGGGTTGAACTGGAATTTGCAGTCGCCGGGGGCGGCGGTCACGGTGGCGCGGACGGTGGATTGCGCTTCCGCGAGTGCCGGGTTACCCGCCCAGGTGAGCGCCTTGAACAGCGGGAAGTAGGTCAGCATCGCCAGAACGAGGCCGGCCATGATGATTGGCTTGCGGCCGATCTTGTCGGAAAGCCAGCCGAAGAGCACGAAGAAACCCGTGCCGAGGATGAGGGCGGCCGCAACCATGATGTTGGCTGACTGGCCGTCCACCTTCAGAATGCTCTGCAGGAAGAACAGCGCGTAGAACTGGCCGGTGTACCAGACGACGGCCTGACCGATGACGGCGCCGACGAGGGCAAGCAGGGCGATCTTGGCGTTCTTCCACTGGCCGAAGGCTTCGCTGAGCGGGGCCTTCGAGGTCTTGCCCTCTTCCTTCATTTTCTTGAAGGCGGGGGATTCGTTCATTTTCAGACGAATCCAGACTGATACGCCGAGCAGCAGAACCGAAACGAGGAAAGGAATGCGCCAGCCCCAGGCGGCGAAGGCTTCCTTACCGAGCGCGAACTGTACGCCGAGAATGACCACCAGCGACAGGAACAGGCCGAGCGTCGCGGTCGTCTGGATCCACGAAGTGTAATAGCCTCTGCGGCCGTTCGGGGCGTGTTCGGCCACGTAAGTTGCGGCACCGCCATATTCACCGCCGAGCGCCAGACCCTGCAGCATGCGCAGGATGATGAGGATGATCGGAGCGGCGATACCGATCTGCGATGCACTGGGCAGGACACCGACGAGGAAGGTGGAAACACCCATGATGAGAATGGTGATGAGGAAGGTGTATTTACGGCCGACGATATCGCCGAGACGCCCAAACACCAGCGCGCCGAAGGGGCGCACGAGGAAGCCGGCGGCAAAGGCCAGAAGCGCGAAGATGTTGCGCGTCGTTTCCGGATATTGGCTGAAGAAGTTCGCGCCGATATAGATCGCGAGCGAGCCGTATAGATAGAAGTCGTACCATTCGAAAACCGTTCCGAGAGAAGAGGCGAAAATCACCTTCTTCTCCTCGCCCGTCATTGGACGGGCGGGGCTGCTCACGGCTGCAACATTTGCCATTGTCTGTCCTCCACAGATGTCCCAATCGGCGCAGTGCAGAGCCCGTCTCTCTCCTCCGGGCTCCCCTTTCGGGTGCAATGCGCATGACATCAGAGTGACAGAAAATTAACCCCAATAAGAGCGATGCTTTCGGATTATGACTTTAGTCTAATGTATAACGTGCGAAAATGTCGCAGAGCGGTTTTTGCCGGCCGGGAGCGGGCGGAGCGAAACATGCCTTTTTTCTTGACACAACTGAGAAACCTTCTAATAGCTTCTCGCGAAGAAGGAGCATCACCTTGCGCAGGCATGTTGCAGACATGATTGTCATGGAAGGACCGGCACAATCCGCCGGCGATGATCCGCGTCTTTCTTATTCCATCCGAATTACGGCCAAAACGACGATTAAAACCGTCTGACGTCTCTGGCCCGCCGCTCTCTCCCCGGTTTGGCTGGGGATCGAGGAAGCCGCGATGCGATGCGGTTTCCCCACCTCACCCAAAAGAGGAGAGACAGAAAGAGAGCTTGATCATGGGTTTCAAAGTTGCAATTGCAGGCGCCACCGGCAACGTCGGTCGCGAAATGCTCAATATCCTGGCCGAACGCGGCTTTCCGGCCGATGAGATCGTGCCGCTCGCTTCCGCCCGTTCGCAGGGCACGGAAGTCTCCTATGGCGACCGCACGCTGAAGGTTTCCAATCTCGAGAATTACGATTTTTCCGACACGGATATTTGCCTGATGTCGGCCGGCGGCGATGTGTCCAAGAAGTGGTCGCCGAAGATCGGCCAGCAGGGTTGCGTCGTCATCGATAACTCGTCCGCATGGCGTTACGATCAGGACGTTCCGCTGATCGTTCCGGAAGTCAATGCCGATGCGGTTGAGGGTTTTACCCGTAAGAACATCATCGCCAACCCCAATTGCTCCACGGCCCAGCTCGTCGTCGCGCTGAAGCCGCTGCATGACTTCGCCAAGATCAAGCGCGTCGTCGTTTCCACCTACCAGTCGGTTTCCGGCGCCGGCAAGGAAGGCATGGACGAGCTGTTCCAGCAGACCCGCGCCGTTTTCGTTGCCGATCCGGTCGAAACCAAGAAGTTCACCAAGCGCATCGCCTTCAACGTCATCCCGCATATCGACGTTTTCATGGAAGACGGCTACACCAAGGAAGAGTGGAAGGTTCTGGCCGAAACCAAGAAGATGCTCGACCCGAAGATCAAGGTAACCTGCACGGCCGTGCGCGTTCCTGTCTTCATCGGCCATTCGGAATCGGTCAATATCGAGTTTGAAAACGAGATCACCGCCGATCAGGCGCGTGACATCCTGCGCGAAGCGCCGGGTTGCCTCGTCATCGACAAGCATGAAAATGGCGGCTACATCACGCCGGTTGAATCCGCCGGTGAAGATGCGACCTATATTTCGCGTATCCGTGAAGATGCAACGGTTGAAAACGGCCTCAACATCTGGGTCGTTTCGGACAATCTGCGCAAGGGCGCTGCTCTCAATGCCATCCAGATCGCCGAACTTCTGGTCAATCGTGGTCTCATCAAGCCCCGCAAGGCGGCTGCGTGATACGATTTTTTAAGGTTCGTTAAGTATAACCCGTCTGTTCTGTGTGGGGCAGACGGGTTTTCCATTGGTGACGATCACGGCCAGTTTATTTGCAGGCCTTGCTGCCGAAAGGCAATTTAAGCCGCCAAAAGACAATTTGGCACCCGACCCCCTACAACGGCAACGTGTTGGTTCTCGGGATAAATTCCCCAAAGGATATCGAAGGCAGATTTTGATGCGGGCAATGAAGGCAATTCTGGCTGGTGTGGCCATGGTCTCGGTTTTGGCAGCGACGCCGGTTATGGCTGCGCAATGCGGCAACACTTCGGCAGGCTTCGATGCCTGGGTCGGCGCCTTCAAGCAGGAAGCGGCGGGCCGCGGTGTCAGCGCTTCGGTGCTCGACCGCGCCTTCTCCGGCGTGTCCTACAATCAGGCGACCATCCGCGCCGATCGCGGCCAGCACAGCTTCAAGCTGTCCTTCGAACAATTCATGCAAAAGCGCGGCGGCCAGACGATCATTTCGCGCGGCAAGACCATGAAGAAGAACAACGCTTCTCTCTTCGCTTCGATCGAGAAGGCTTACGGCGTTCCGGCCGGCCCGCTTCTGGCCATCTGGGGCATGGAAACCGGCTTTGGCGGCTTCATGGGCAACCAGCACACGCTTTCTGCCGTGGCGACGCTCTCCTTCGATTGCCGCCGTTCGGATTATTTCACCGAGCAGCTTTATGCGGCGCTGAAGCTCGTCGGCAGCGGTTCGCTCAACGTCAACGCCAAGGGTGCCGCCCATGGTGAAATCGGCCAGACGCAGTTCCTGCCGCTGAACGTCGTGCGTTACGGCGTGGATTTCGACCGCGACGGCCGCATCGATCTCGTCGGTTCGCGCGCCGATGCGCTGGCATCCACCGCCAATTTCCTTGTCGGCCATGGCTGGCAGCGTGGTGCAGGTTATCAACAGGGACAGGCGAATTATGCCGCCATCCAGGGCTGGAACGCCGCAAGCGTCTACCAGCAGGCCATTGCCTTCATCGGCAAGGCGATCGACGGCCAATAAGGTCGTTGGTTTGACAGGCCTTGTGATCACAAGGCCTTATCCGCATTCTTGACGTCATCCTCGGGCTTGTCCCGAGGATCTGCAACGTTCCGATTTGTGCGAGGTGGTTAGATCCTCGGGACAAGCCCGAGGATGACGGGAGTTACCGGAGCGGCCCCCAAAAGGGGCCCAGTAGTACAGCCCGCTTCAATCACAAATCCGGGCGGCGAAAGTCGCCGGTTTTGCCGTCCATCACCCACAATTCGCCGGTCGAAATATCGAACCACGCGCCGTGCAGCTTCACCTTGCCGGCGGTTTCCTGCGCCTTGACGAAGGGGAAACCGCGCAGGTTGGCGAGGGACGTGCGGATGGAGACGCGTTCCAGTGCGGTCTGGCGCTCGGAGGCGGTCATGACATCGTTGCTCTGGATTTGCTCGGCCGCTGATTTGACCATGTTCATCCATTTGCCGATGAAGTCACCGGGGGACAGCGGCTCGAGATTGGGATCTAGTGCTGCCTGAATGCCGCCGCAGCGGCCGTGGCCCATGACGACGATGTCCTTCACCTTCAGAACCTGCACGGCATATTCGATGGCTGCCGAGGTGGCGTGGTATTGTCCGTCAGGCTCGAAAGGCGGCACCATGTTGGCGACGTTGCGGACAACGAAAAGCTCTCCCGGTCCGCAATCGAAAATGGTTTCCGGCGCCGAACGGGAGTCACAACAGGCAATGAACAGGGTTTGCGGTTTCTGTCCGGTATCGGCCAGAACGCGGTATCTTTCGCGCTCGTCGACATAGCGGCCGCTCATGAAGTTCTTGTAGCCGTTCAGAAGAGTTTCCGGAAAATCTTTCATCTATCGCAGTACCGTTATGCTTGGACCAAGATCACGGGGCGAACCTGGCGCGTTGAAGACCAATCCTTTAGAGCATTTTCGCTTTTCTTCGAACCGCGAAACCGCTCCAACTTCCTGTTGCCGCATTTCCGGACGGAAAACCGAGGGCCACTTTTCCTGGAAATGCTCTAGCCGCTATTTGCGCTTGCTGCGTGAAGGATGCAAGAGATGACGCATCTGCACCATGGCCATGGGTGTGGAAAGACTTGAAGAATCGGTCTCCAGCGTCAGTTCGTTCATCTCGCGTTTTTTCGTGCGGGCCAGAATTTCAAACACGCTGGCGGTGGCCAGCTGCAGCGCCTTTTCATCATCCAGGCCTTCCAGCAGGCGGGCGAGGAACAGCGCCGACATCAGGTCGCCAAGCCCGTTCGGCGCATTCTCGATGGCGCGATGTTCGGCAAGCAGGGCGTGCCGGCCGCTGAGATAAAGATTGCCGGTGCCACCCGCCATCATCGGCACGGCGGAGGTGACCAGCATTTTCGGCGGGCCGAGTGCCAGCGCCGCATCCATGATGGCATTGTTGGTTTCAAGTTCGGCGCCGCTCATCCAGGCCAGTTCATAGCGGTTCGGTGTTGCGACGGTGGCAAGCGGGATGAGGTGGTCGCGAATGGCTTCGGCGGTCTCAAGAGGAATGTAAAGCCCGCCCAGATCGCCCATGACCGGGTCACAGGCGTAAATCAGCGACGGGTTCTTTTCCTTCAGGTTGCGGATCAGCCTTGCGACGGAGCGCACCTGTGCTGCACTGCCGAAATAACCGGTGAGAACAGCCTTGACCTCGCCGACCCATTTGGCGTTCTCAAGGTCGCTCATGGCCTTGTCGAAGTCGTCGTCCTGAAAGCGCATCCGCGTGGATGGGCCATGACCGGGATGCCAGGGCATGACGATGGTGGGCACTGCCCATACCGGATAACCGAGGGTTTCCAGCGCGAAGACCGCGGCGCGATTGCCGACCGATCCACGCATGACGTGGCTGGAAATGACGATGACGGCGCCCTGTGTATTTTCCTGCATCACGGCCTTCTTGCTTTCAAATGTCGCAGAAGCGCGCAAGTGCCCCTGCCTAGAGATCAAGATGCGCTCTCATGACATATCGCAAGGCCGGTTTCCACCGTTAATCCCGCAATGGTCTGTCCCGCAAAAGGATGGGCGGGGGCGGGCGTTCTTGCGCTGCCGGGTTGCCTTCCTGTCATTGCGCGATGGGCGAGGTGCGTTTTATTGGCGCACTGGGTCCTCCGAAAAGCGCGTTACACTTTTCGGTCTGATGCCCTATAGTTGTAATATGCTCGATCTCGTCATCGCCTATTGGCCCCATATCCTTGCCGTCCTTTCCATTTTGATGGGAACCGTGGCGGCCGTACATGCCACGATGACGAAGGAGGAGGTCCGTTCCGCGCTGGGCTGGGTGGGCGTCATCGTGCTGTCGCCCATCGTCGGCGCGGTCATCTATGCCATTGCCGGTATCAACCGCATTCGCCGGTCGAACATCACGCAGCAGCGGTCCTTCATGCAGGACGAGATCATGGATCGCGTGGCTCGTTTCGATGCGGACGCAGAACTGGTCGCCACGCGGTTTGGCCGCCGTTTTGAAGCGATGAAGACGCTGGGCGACCGGGTGACACGCCACGCGCTGACGACCGGCAACGCCATCGAGCCGCTTGTGACGGGTGACGTCGCCTATGCCGCCATGCTGGAGGCGATCGGCGAGGCGAAGCGGTCGATCATTCTCGAAACATATATTTTCGACAATGACAGGATCGGTTCCCGCTTCGTCGCGGCGCTCGAGCAGGCAAAACTGCGCGGCGTGGAAGTGAGGGTGCTCATCGATGCCGTGGGGGCGCGATATTCCGTGCCGAGCATCCTGCCGACGCTCCGGGACAAGGGCATCATCGCCGATGTCTTCAACGGCAATGTCATCATGGGGCTTCGGCTGCCCTATGCCAATCTGCGCACCCACCGCAAGATCCTGGTGGTAGACGGGCGCATCGCCTTTAGCGGCGGCATGAATATCCGTGAGGGTTTCACGCTGGAATTCGGTGGCGGGAAGCAGTCGCACGATACCCATTTCAAGATTACCGGGCCGGTGGTTTCGGATTTTTTCTCCATTGCGGCGGAGGACTGGCGTTTCACCACGAAAGAACTTCTGGACACGCCGGTCTGGGATATCGCCATTCCCGACGGTGTGCCGGGTTCGCAGATCGTCGCCCGGGTTTCCTCCTCGGGGCCGGATAAAAGCATCGAGACCAGTCACAAGATGCTGATGGGTGCGTTTTCCGTCGCCCGTTCCTCCATTCTTATCATGTCGCCCTATTTTCTCCCCGATCGGGAGCTTATTTCGGCACTCATAACCGCAGCAAGGCGGGGAGTGGTGGTCGATATCATCGTGCCCAAAAGCAACAATCTGGTGCTTGTGGACAGGGCGATGACGGCGCAGTTCGACCAGATGCTGAAGAATTATTGCCGCATCTGGCGAGCGACGGGGGCTTTCAATCATTCCAAGCTTCTGGTGATCGACGAGCGCTGGACCTATATCGGTTCCTCCAATCTCGATCCACGTTCGCTGCGATTGAACTTCGAGATCGATCTCGAAGTTATGGATGAGGCGTTTGCCGGGGTGATCGGGGCGCGCATCCGGGATGCGCGTGCGACCGCCTTGCCGGTGCGGCTCAGCGAACTGAATGGGCGGCCATTCGTTGTTCGTTTCGTGGAGCGTGTCCTCTGGCTCGCTTCGCCCTATCTTTAGAGCCTTGGATATGCGGAGACATTGACGCGTGAAGAAAAACGGTTTGCTGAACAGCGAAAAAACGGCCCTGGCGGCAAATAGCAGTTTGCCCGCCTTCGTCATGCAGTCGCTGCGCGACCATCGTCAGCGGCAGAAAGCGGTGCAGGCGGCGAAAGATCATTCCTTCCCCGTCATTGCTTCGTACAATGTGCATAAATGCGTCGGCCGCGACCGCAAGTTCGATCCTGATCGCACCAGCCGCGTCATTCAGGAAATCGGTGCTGATATCATTGCCCTTCAGGAGGCGGACAGCCGTTTTGGCGAGCGCACCGGCCTGCTTGATCTTGCCCGGCTGGAGCGGGAAAGCGGGCTTATTCCCGTGCCGGTGCAGGCAGGGGTGAAGGCGCACGGGTGGCACGGCAATGTCGTGCTGTTCAGGGAAGGTGCCGTCAGGGACGTGCATACGCTGAAACTGCCGGGGCTGGAGCCACGCGGTGCGCTTGTCGTGGAGCTGGATCTGAAAAGTGGCGGCACGCTGCGCGTCATCGCCGCCCATTTTGGCCTGCTGCGGCATTCCCGTGCCCAGCAGGCGAAGGCATTGATCGGCCTTCTGGAAGCGCGCAACGAATGCGCGACCGTCCTCATGGGAGACCTGAACGAATGGCGGCTCGGCAACGGCTCGTCGCTCAACACGTTTCGGGATGCTTTCGGCGCGCTGCCGCCGGCGGTGCCGAGTTTTCCCTCCAACCTGCCGGTGCTGGCGCTCGACAGGATCATCGCCAATCGGGAAGGTCTGGTCGAGCAGGTGGAGGCGCATGACAGTGCGCTGGCGCGTGTCGCTTCAGATCACCTGCCGCTGAAAGCCGCGGTCCGGACAGACCTGCTTCAGGCCTGATCCCGCCACGACATGGCACGTCGCTCGCCGAGGCTGAGGCAGGGTCGGGTTAAAGCCGCTGCGCCGCCGCCATGTGGTTGCGCGAGCGCGCTTCCAGCAATGACGTGCGAATGGCTTCCATCAGTCGCTCTCGATTGTTTCTGGTCTTGCACCGGTCGAGATTCTGCGCGGCAAGCGCGAGATCAAGACCCTCATGCATCACTATAGAATAGGCAACGGTTGTTGCCCAGTTTTCGTAGTCCTGCTCCATCATGTCGCCCCTGAACTAAATCATTTAGTCCGAATCACCCAGTTCTTGGAAATTACCACAAAATACAAAGCATAAAACAGCATTGTTTCTTCGGGTTCCCGGCGATTGGTGAAGCTATATTGATTTTTCTCAGTTCTAACGCGGTGCAATATAGGTGCTTATTCCAGTTAAGCATTTGAAACTGATTCCATTTCAGGAGGGTTGCATAAACATTTCCGTCCATAAAAAACGCCGCGCATCTGATGATGCGCGGCGGGCTTGCGTCGAAGGTGGCGGTGGATGGGAGGTAAGGTTTCAGCCGGCCTTTTCGAGCTTGTAGTCCGAATTGGCCGGTTCTTCCTGCTTGTGCTGGATGAGCGGACGGTTGCCCGCCAGCTTGCGCACCAGCACATAGAATACCGGTGTCATGAAGATGCCGAAGAACGTCACGCCGATCATGCCGGAGAATACCGCGACACCCATGGCCGCACGCATTTCCGCACCCGCACCGGTGGAGACGACCAGCGGCACCACGCCCATGATGAAGGCGAGTGAGGTCATCAGGATCGGGCGCAGGCGAAGCCGGCTTGCCTCGATGGCCGCCTGAAGCGGCGTTCGTCCTTCAAATTCCAGCTCCCGGGCGAATTCCACGATCAGGATCGCGTTCTTCGCCGAGAGACCGACAAGGACGACAAGGCCGATCTGCGTAAAGATGTTATTATCCCCTCCCGTCAGCCAGACGCCTGTAAGGGCCGCAAGCACACCGAGCGGGACGATCAGGATGATCGCAATCGGCAATGTGAGGCTTTCATATTGCGCGGCGAGCACGAGATAGACGAGCAGCAGCGCCAGCGGGAATACCACGATGCTGGAATTGCCGGCGAGAATCTGCTGGTAGGTCAGGTCGGTCCACTCGTAGTCGACGCCCGCGGGCAGGGTTTCGGCAAGGATTTTCTCCATGGCCGCCTGTGCCTGTCCAGAGGAGAAGCCCGGCGCCGGACCGCCGTTGATATCGGCGGCAAGGAAGCCGTTGTAACGGTTGGTGCGCTCCGGTCCTGTCGTTGCATCCACCTTCAGCAGTGTCGACAGCGGGATCATCTGGCCGGTCGCGGAGCGAACCTTCAGGCGGCCGATATCTTCCGCATGAGCGCGGAACTGCGAATCTGCCTGCACTCGAACGCTGTATGTCCGTCCGAAAGCATTGAAGTCGTTGACATAGAGCGAGCCGAGATAAATCTGCAGCGTCTGGAAGACGTCGCTGACGGAGACGCCCAGCTGTTCCGCCTTGGCGCGGTCGAGATCGGCGAAGAGCTGCGGCACATTGATCTGGTAGCTGGAGAAGATGCCCGCCAGCTCCGGCGTCTGATAGGCCTTGCCGATCACCGCTTTCGCCGCTTCATCGAGCGTCTGGTAGCCGTAACCGGCGCGGTCTTCGATCTGCAGCTTGAAACCGCCCGTCTGGCCGAGACCGTTGACCGGCGGCGGCGGGAACATGGCGATGAAGGCATCCTGAATGCCCGCATATTTCTGGTTCAGCTGCATGGCGATGGCATTGCCGGACAGTTCCGGCGTCTTGCGCTTTTCGAAGTCATCGAGAACCGCAAAAACGATGCCGGAATTGGAGCCGATGGTGAAGCCATTGATCGACAGGCCGGGGAAGGCGATGGCGTGGCTGACGCCGGGTGTTTCCAGGGCGATGTCGCTCATGCGCTTGATGACGTTTTCCGTGCGGTCAAGCGTCGCGCCATCAGGAAGCTGGGCAAAACCGATCAGGTATTGCTTGTCCTGCGCCGGCACGAAGCCGCTCGGCACTGTCGTGAACATGCCATAGGTGGCGGCCACCAGCGCCATATAGACGATCATGACAAGGCTCTTGCGCGTCACCAGCCCGCCGACGGTCTTGCCGTAGCCGTTGGAGGCGGCGCCGAAGGCGCGGTTGAAGCCGCGGAAGAACCAGCCAAGGATTTTGTCCATGAAGCGGGTCAGCCAGTCTTTCGGTGCGCCGTGTTCCTTCAGCAGCAGAGCTGCAAGAGCGGGCGACAGCGTCAGCGAGTTGATGGCCGAAATGACGGTGGAGATGGCGATGGTCAGTGCGAACTGCCGGTAGAACTGGCCCGACAGGCCGGAGATGAAGGCAAGCGGCACGAAAACGGCGACCAGAACCAGCGCGATTGCGATGATCGGGCCGGACACTTCCCGCATCGCCTTGTAGGTGGCGTCACGCGGCGAGAGCCCGTTTTCAATGTTTCGCTCGACGTTTTCCACAACCACGATGGCGTCATCCACCACGATGCCGATGGCGAGCACAAGGCCGAACAGGGTCAGGGCGTTGATGGAGAAGCCGAAGGCATACATGACGGCGAAGGTGCCGATGATCGAGACCGGAACGGCGATCAGCGGAATGATCGATGCGCGCCAGGTCTGCAGGAAGAGGATGACGACAAGCACCACGAGGCCAACGGCCTCGAGGAGTGTGTCAACAACCTTCTCGATGGAGGAGCGTACGAATTTCGTCGTGTCGTAGACGATCTCGTATTTTACGCCATCAGGCATTGCCAGCTGCAGATTGTCCATCGTGGCACGGACATTGTCGGCGATTTCGATGGCGTTGGAGCCGGGTGCCTGGAGGACGGCGACAGCCACGGCGGGTTCACCGTCGAGCAGCGAACGCAGCGTGTAATCGGCCGCGCCAAGCTCGATGCGGGCGACGTCACGCAGGCGGGTGATTTCACCGTTCGCGCCGCTCTTGACGATGATGTTGCCGAATTCTTCCGGTGTGGTCAGACGGCCCTGCGCATTGACGTTGAGCTGCAGGTCGACACCATTAGGGCTTGGGGAAGCGCCGATGACGCCGGCTGCGGCCTGCACGTTCTGCTGGCGGATGGCGTCGGAAACGTCGCTGGCGGCCAGATCGTGCTCGGCGACCTTCTGCGGGTCGAGCCAGACGCGCATGGAATAGTCACCTGCGCCAAAGACCTGCACCTGGCCGACACCTTCGATGCGGGCGAGGCGATCCTTGACGTTCAGCGTCGCGTAGTTACGCAGATAGGTGATGTCATAGGCGTCGGTCTTCGAGACGAGGTTGACGACCATGATGAAGTCGGGCGAGCTCTTGACGGTGGTGATGCCGAGGGCGCGAACTTCCGCCGGCAGGCGCGGTTCGGCCTGCGATACGCGGTTCTGCACCAGCTGCTGCGCCTTGTCAGGGTCGGTGCCGAGCTTGAAGGTCACGGTCAGCGTCAGCACGCCGTCGGACGTCGCCTGGCTGCCCATATAGAGCATGTCCTCGACGCCGTTGATCTGTTCTTCCAGCGGTGTCGCGACGGTTTCGGCGATAACGGTCGGGTTCGCGCCGGGATAGGTGGCGCGCACGACGACGGATGGCGGAACGACTTCGGGATATTCCGAAATCGGCAGGGCGCGCATGCCGAGAAGGCCTGCCACCACAATCAGGACCGAAAGCACGGCAGCAAATACCGGCCGGTCGACAAAAAATCTGGAAATATTCATATCCAGTCCCTCTCCGGGTCTTTGGGAATGCGAAGGCCGTTCCGGCGGCAATCCTGCCGCCGGTGAAGGCCGGTTCTGTCTGAAGGGGCGTCTCGCGAAAGCGCGGGACGCTTACTGATCAAAGAGGCGGGTTACTGCGAGGCAGCAACCTTGTCTTCCGTCTGCGGTGCGATGGTTGCGCCGGGGCGAATACGCTGCAGGCCGTTGACGACGATCGTATCACCGGCGGCAAGGCCGCTTTCGATGATGCGCTGGCCATCGGCCGGTGCGCCCGGCTTGATCTGGCGGTAGCTCACCTTGTTTTCGGCATCGACCACGAAGACGAAACGCTTGTCCTGATCCGTGCCGATGGCGCGATCGCTGATGACGATGCGGTTTTCCGGCTTCGGTTCACCCATGCGCACCCGCACGAACTGGCCGGGGATGAGCCTGCCATCAGGATTTTCGAAGACGGCGCGGACACCGATGGTGCCGCTTGCCGAATCCACCTGGTTGTCGATCAGGTGCAGCGTGCCCTTGATCGGCGTGCCCTCATCCGAAAGCGTGCCGATTTCCACTGGGATCTGTTCGAGAGCCGGCAGGGCGCCGTCCGTCTGCGGCAGTTCGGCAAGCGCCTTGGCCACCACGCCTTCGCTGGCATTGAAGCTGGCATAGATCGGGTTGACCGAAACCAGCGTCGTCAGTGCAGGCGAAGTCGAGCCGGCGGCGACGAGGTTGCCGGCGGTGATTTCGATGCGGCCGACACGACCGGAAACCGGTGCGAGGATTTCGGTATAACCGAGATCGAGCTCAGCCGTCGTCAGGGCTGCGCGGGCGGCGCGAAGCTGGGCTTGCGCATCCGCAAACGAGCTTTGACGCTGGTCGAGATCGCTCTGGGAGATGGTGCGGTTATCGGAAAGCCGGCGGCCACGGTCGAGTTCCGTCTTCGCAAGGCTAACCTTGGCTTCAGCGGAGGCGACCTGTCCTTCAGCGCCCGCAACGGCGGCCTGATAGGGGGCGGGGTCGATGGTGAAGAGGGGATCGCCTTCTTTCACCAGCGCACCTTCGCGGAAATGAACAGCCTTGATCTGGCCTGCGACGCGGGAGCGGATCTGCACCCGCTCGACGGCTTCGAGACGGCCGGAAAACTCTTCCCAGCGCATGACGTCACGGCTTTCCACCTTGGCGACGGTGACCGGAATTGCCGGCGTCTCGGCAGGTGTGGAGGCGGCCGTGGCATCGCGGCTGGTGGGGAGATCGAAAAACAGTGCTGCGGCTGCAACGGACATAGCAAGTCCGATACCGGCGCCCGTCAGGGCCCGGCGCTTTGTGTTCAGCGTCATGGGTTTCTCCTTGGCTCCCGATCAGGAGCCGGTCAGTTTCTGAATAAATGCGGTATCAGTGTTTCAACTGGTCAACGAAGGTCTTGAATTCCGAACAGACGGATGAGACCCATCCGCCGCCCTCTCCTTGATAAAGCCCCGTCCAGCCAACGCCGGAGGGGAAAACATGCTGGCGGACGCTGACACCGGAGGCGATGAGCCTGTCGGCATAACCGACCGTTTCGTCGCGCAGAGGGTCGTCCTCGGCGGTAAAGATCAGCGCCGGCGCCACCCGGTTCAGCCGCGTACACTGGCAGGGCGCGGCATAGGGGTGGAAAAACCCGCACGCCTTGGCAAGATAGTGGCTCCAGCCATCCGCCCAGCGCTCACGCATGCCGATCCTGTCCGCGTCGCGAAAGGATTCCGTCGTCATCATCGGGTCGATCATGGGCGACAGAAGAATCTGACCTGCGAGTTTGCCGGGCATGCGGTCACGGGCCTTAAGGGCAAGTCCCGCCGCCACATTGCCGCCCGCCTCTTCGCCGGCCACGAACAGCAGCGATTTCGCGCTGCCATAATGTTTGCGGTCCCGGCTCAGATGGTCGAGCGCCTCAAAAGCGCAATCCATCGCCATCGGAAACTCGTTGCCGGATGGCTTGCTATAGTCAGCCTCGACAACGATGGCACCGCTTTCCGCTAAGGCCTGGGCTACCGGAAGTTCCGGGCAATTGCCGCCCTTTTCCAGAAACGAACCGCCGCGCAGATAAAGGATCACGGGCGGGTGGCTGCACAGGCCGGCGCTCTCATAACGGCGCACGGAAAGCTGGGATGCGGGGCCCCCACAGCATTCGATGTTTTCCCAATGCGCCTTCATTTGATCCGGTCCCGTGTACCGCCATCGGCAGTTCACCATATTTGCAAAATCTGAAATTCATATTATTGTTCGAGAGAAAACGATCAAGTACGTCAAAATGAAAACACTATTCCAAAAAAGTGGATAATAGCTAGATGGATCAGCTTTCCGCCATGCGGGTCTTCACGCGCGTCGTCGAGACCGGCAATTTCAGCCGCGCCGCCACCGCGCTGAACATGCCCAAAACTACCGTGACCAACATGGTGCAGGCGCTGGAGGCGCATCTGCAGACCACGCTTCTCAACCGCACCACGCGGCGGGTGATGCTGACGACGGACGGCGCTCTCTATTATGAGCGAGCCTCACAGATTTTATCGGAAGTAGAAGAACTGGACGGTAGCATGTCCAGCGCACAGGTGCAGCCTTCCGGCCGGTTGCGGGTGGAAATGGCCGGTGTCTTCGCGGACCTCGTGGTTATCCCACATCTTTGCGAATTTTACCAGCGTTATCCGCAAATCCGTCTCGATCTCGGCGTCGGCGACCGGCTGGTCGACTATATTGCCGAGAATGTCGACTGTGCGCTGCGGGTCGGCGTGCTGCGTGATCAGTCGCTGATTGCCCGTAAAGTGGGCGAACTCCGGTTCGAGACATTTGCCTCGCCATCCTACATCGAAAATTTCGGCATGCCGCGGGAACCGGAGGATCTGGAGAAGGATCACTATTCGGTAGGTTACCTCAATGCCACCACCGGCCAGATCATGCCGGCCTCCTTCGACAATGGTGTGCGCAGCGTCGAGCTGACCCCGAATTATGTGGTATCGGTGAATGACAGCCGCACCTATCTCAACGCCGCGCTGGCGGGCATGGGTATCGTGCAATTGCCTATCTTCATGGTGAAAGACCACTTGGCGCGTGGCGAACTGGTGCCGGTCCTTTCGGAATGGCAGCGCGAAGCCATGCCGATCTATGTCGTTTATCCGCAGACCCGGCATGTCACCAACAAGGTGCGGGTTTTTGTCGACTGGCTCGCCAAGCTGGTGCACGGCATGGTCTGAGGCGGTCAATCACCGCCCGACCCTTGCGGCGACAAAATCGATGAAGGCGCGCACGCGGGCGGCCAGGTGTTCGTGGCCGGCATAAACCGCGTGGATCACTTCCATCTCCTCGGCATTATAGTCTTCCAGCACCGGCACGAGCAGGCCCGCCTCTATATCCGGCTCGATATGAAATTCGCCGACCCTTCCGAGCCCTAACCCCGTCAGGCAGAGCCTTCGCATCGCCATGCCGCTGTTGACCGCGACATTGCCCGTGACGGGAAGGCGATAGACTTCCGCCGAACCGGGGTCACGAAATGGCCATTCGTTGAGGCTGCGGCTGAAATTGAAACTGAAGCAATTATGCTGCGCCAGATCCTGCGGTGTTTCCGGCATGCCATGTTTTTCGATATAAGCGGGGGAGGCGACGATGATCCGGCGCACCTCTTTCAGCTTTCTCGCCTTCAGAGATGAATCTCCCATCGCGCCCGAGCGGATGGCGATATCTGTGCGCTCCTCGATGAGACTGATGACACCGTCGGTCAGCGAAATATCCAGCTCGATTTCGGGATAAAGCGACAGGAACTCAGGCGCCAGCGGCAGGAGATAACGTTCGCCGAAACCCAGCGTGGCGTTGACGCGCAAAAGGCCGCGCGGCACCACCTTGCCGCCGCTCGCCACGATCTGCTCCGTCTCGGCTATGTCGGCCAGAATGCGCCTTGCCCGAAAAAGGTAGACTTCGCCTTCCGGTGTGAGCGTGACTAGCCGGGTGGAGCGGGCAAGCAGCCGGGTGCCGAGGCGGTCTTCGATACGGGTGACAAGCTTGCTCACCGCCGAGGGCGAAAGTTTCAGCCGACGTCCGGCGGCGGAAAAGCTGCCGAGTTCAGCTGCCGCCACAAAGACTTCCATTTCTCCGGCCCGATTGTCCATCGCCATACCATCTGTGAAATCAATTCAAAGGTATTTATCCAACCTTGCCGATTATCATGCAAGTCCCCTTCGCCCATATTGCGTCCATAGATTTGATCCAACCGGACAGCACCGCTGTTCAAATGATCCAACCGGACGGCACCGCTGTCCAGAACGCCCGCGATCCCGCTGGGCGAAGAGGTATTCGTCATGCCATTGGCCATATTTGCCCTGACGATCGCGGCCTATGCGATCGGCACCACGGAGTTCGTCATCGTCGGCCTTCTGCCGACGGTGGCAAATGATCTCAACATTACCCTGCCGCTTGCCGGCCTCATCGTCAGCGTCTACGCGCTGGGTGTCACCTTCGGCGCGCCGATCCTGACGGCGCTGACCGGCAAGATCGAAAGGAAACCGCTGCTGCTCGGCCTGATGGCCCTGTTCATCATCGGCAACAGCGCCGCAGCGCTTTCTCCCAGTTATGAGATGCTGCTTGTCGCCCGCGTCATCGCCGCCTTTGCTCATGGCGTGTTCTTCTCGGTCGGAGCGACCATCGCCGCCGATCTCGTGCCGGAAAACCGTCGTGGCTCGGCGATTGCCATGATGTTCATGGGGTTGACGGTCGCCATCGTTACCGGCGTTCCGCTCGGCACCTATATCGGCCAGGTGTTCGGCTGGCGCGCTACCTTCTGGGCCGTTGCCGGGCTTGGCGTCATCGCCTTCTTCGGCATTGCCGCCCTTCTGCCAAACACGCTCAAAAAGGCGCCGCCTGCCAGCCTGCTCGATCAGGTCCGCGTTCTCGGTTCCGGCCGTCTGCTCATCGTCTTTGCCATGACCGCGCTCGGTTATGGCGGCACCTTTGTCGCCTTCACCTTTCTCGCGCCCATCCTGCAGGATGTCACCGGCTTTTCGGAAAAGAGCGTTAGCCTCATTCTGGTGCTTTACGGCATTGCCATTGCGGCCGGCAATATCGGCGGCGGCAAGATCGCCAACCATAACCCTGTCAAGGCGTTGATCGGTCTCTTCCTGGCGCAATCCATCGTGTTGCTCGTCTTTTCCTTCACGGCCGTCTCGCCGGTGCTGACGCTCATCACGCTTGCCGCGCTCGGGTTCCTGTCCTTCGCCAATGTTCCCGGCCTGCAGCTTTATGTGGTGCAGCTCGCCAAGGAACATCGCCCCGGTGCCGTCGATGTGGCATCGGCGCTCAACATCGCCGCTTTCAATCTCGGTATCGCCATCGGCGCATGGCTCGGCGGTCTGGTGGTGGAATCGCCGATGGGCCTTGCCGCAACCCCGTGGGTCGGCGCCATCCTCGTTGCCGTCGCCCTGCTCCTGACCCTCTGGAGCAGCGCTCTTGATCGCCGCGCCGCGCTGACGCTGAAGACGGCTTAAGCTTTTCACACCCAATTCCCGGCCATTCCCCTCGGGCTGGTCGGGCAATATCATAGGAGAAAATATATGTTTGATGTTACCGCCAATGGCGCTTCCATTCCGGCGCTCGGCTTCGGCACCTTCCGCATTCCTGGCCCGGATGTCCTGCGCATCGTTCCGCATGCGCTGAAAGCGGGTTTCCGCCATATCGATACCGCCCAGATTTACGGCAATGAGGCCGAAGTGGGTGAGGCCATTGCCGGCTCCGGCGTGGCGCGAGGTGATATCTTCCTTACCACCAAGGTTTGGGTCGAGAATTATCGGCACGATGCCTTCCTCGCCTCGGTCGATGAGAGCCTGAAAAAGCTGAGGACCGATTATGTCGATCTGCTGCTTCTGCACTGGCCGAACGAGACGGTGGCGCTCTCCGAGCAGATCGGCGCGCTGAATGAGGTCCGGCAAGCCGGCAAGGTCCGCCATATCGGCGTTTCCAACTTCAATACGGCACTGATGGCCGAAGCTGTGAAACTCTCAAAAGCGCCGATCGTCACCAACCAGATCGAATATCATCCCTATATCGATCAGGACGTGGTGATGGCTGCCGCCAAAGCTGCGGGCATGTCGGTCACCGGTTATTACGGCATGGCTGACGGCAAGGTCTTTGCCGATCCGGTGCTGAAGGATATCGCCGCAAGCCGGGGCAAATCGGTGGCGCAGGTGGTGTTGCGTTGGCTCGTACAGCAGGAGGGCGTTGTCGCCCTGTCCAAAACCGTCAGTGAAGCCCGCGTTGATGAAAACCTCGCGATTTTCGATTTTGCGCTGACGGCTGATGAAATGGCGGCGATCCGCGCTCTCGCCAGGCCGGATGGTCGCATTGTTTCGCCGGATGGGCTGGCGCCCGTCTGGGATGAAGCTGCCTGAACCATGAGGGCCGGGAGGGGGTAACTCCTCCCGATTTCATGCATGTGCGGGAAACGGCCACGATGCCAAAAATGGTCGCACGTTGGGCTTGCCAAGATGACCATCTGGCACAGCAACCTGCGCAAATCTTTTTTTGTTGATCTTGGAAAACTGGAGCGGGCGAAGGGATTTGAACCCTCGACCCCAACCTTGGCAAGGTTGTGCTCTACCCCTGAGCTACACCCGCTCAAAACCGCTGGTCCGGGGTAGTTCGCTGGACTGCGGACCGCCGAAGTGCGGCGACGGGTGCTATATCGCTCAATCGATTTTAGAATGCAATAGTTTCTTTTGCGGTTTCGGTGGAAATCCTTCCGGTCACGGCTTTATTCGAAAGCACGCGTCGAAGGCTGCGCCAGACGCGGTCATAGCCGGGCGAAAGCGTTGTTTCGGCTGACCTTTATTCCAGCGACAAAGGGCGCGCGGATAACCGACAGTGCAGAAAATAACCTGTTTACATTTGGTTAAAATCTGATTCGACAAGTGATTCGTTCGGGTGTACAAAATTGATGCCCACGAAAAAAGAAACGATACTTGGCATATCATCATCGGGAGGATGAGCCTTGTCGTACGCAGCTTTTGAAAGAGTCGGCGCACAATTGTCGCCAGAACAAATCACCGATCTGCAGAATATTTTCGATGGTGTTTGTTTCGAGTGCCTTCAAGATCGCAGCAGCCATGTTGCCAATGAGTGTGCAGCAATTTTGATCCGTAGCGCCCAGCGCGGCATTCTGGATCATGAAATGCTGCGCGACATAGGGCTTGCGGTTCTGCGCCGCCATTGATTGCATCATCTTTACGAAAAAAGCGCCCGAATCTCTCGGGCGCTTTGCTGTGATGGGCTGGCTGCAAATGCCTTTGGCTCAGCTCTTTTCCTGTACGTGTGCTTCGAGGAACCACAACGATTTGTCGAGATCGCGCGAGGCGGCGGTGAAGATATCGGCCGTCGTCGGATCACCGGCCTCGTCGGAATCGTCGATTGCCTTGCGGATCATGTTCGCCACCTCGCCATAACGCTCGATCAGAGCGTCGAGATGGTCGTGAATCTTATAGATATCGGTCGGATAGGCCTTGAGCTTCGTCGTTGAAGAGACGGCTTGCAGGCTGCCGAGGGCCGTGCCGCCAAGCTGCACGACGCGTTCGGCAATCGTATCGCCGTGATTGTCGAGCTGGGTGCGGAAGGTGTCGAGAAGCTCGTGGACGGCGATGAATTGCGGACCTTTCAGGTTCCAGTGCGCCTGCTTGGTCACAAGCGCAAGGTCGATCACCGAGGCTAGCGATTCATTCAGAATGCCGATCACGGTCGACTTGGCGTTGGAAGGCAGGTCGTTCTTCGTCTTGTGCGTCTTCATCGATGTCTCCTGAAGTTGCGGACGGAATGCCGCTTTGGAAAAGTCCGTCGATTAACGTCCGGGCCTGTGGCCCTGTTCCATGTTAGGGAACGCGACAGCAAAAATCCTGCACAATCATCATGTCATTCGTAAAACAGGCAGATGCGCCGGCCGTCTATCTCATTGACGCGGATCGGCATGTCATAGATGTCCTTGAGAATGTCGGGGCGGATGATCTCTTGCGCCGGTCCCTGATGGCAGATGCGACCCTCGCGCATGGCGATGATGGTGTCGGAATACCAGGAGGCGAAGTTGATGTCGTGCAGCACCAGAACCACGGTCTTCTTCAGTTCATCGGCGGCGCGGCGCATGATCTTCATCATGCCGGAGGCGTGTTTCATGTCGAGATTGTTGAGCGGTTCGTCGAGCAGCACATAATCCGTGTCCTGACACAGAACCATGGCCACGAAGGCGCGCTGGCGCTGGCCGCCGGAAAGTTCGTCCAGAAAGCGGTCAGCCAGCGGTTCGAGATTGAGATATTCCAGTGCCCGGTCGATGTGGACCTTGTCTTCGATGGTGGGGCGCCCCTTGGAATAGGGGTAACGGCCGAAACCGACGAGATCGCGTACCGTCAGGCGCGAGGAGATGTGGTTGTCCTGTCGCAGGATCGAGAGCCGCTTTGCCAGCGTATCGGAAGCGGTCTTGGTCACATCCAGCCCGTCGACCGTCACCGTGCCTGTGTCCATGGACATAAGCCGTGCGACGATGGAAAGCAGCGTTGATTTTCCCGCCCCGTTCGGGCCGATGATCGAGGTGACGCCGCCTGCCGGAATGGAGACGGAGACACCATCGACGACGAGGTTATCGCCATAGGATTTGCTGATCTGACTGGCGATGATCATCGCGCACCCCGCTTCAAAATAAGACCGATAAAGACGATACCGCCCAGAAATTCGATGATGATGGAAAGCGCCGTATCGAAGGCGAAGACCCGCTCCAGCACCACCTGACCGCCGACGAGGCAGATCACGGCGATGAGGATCGCCGCCGGCAGCACATAGGCGTGTTTGCCGTTGCCGGTGAGATAATGGGCCAGCGCCGCGACCAGCAGGCCGAAGAACATGACCGGGCCGACGAGCGCTGTGGAGACGGCGACGAGCACGGAGACCAGCACGAGGATGACGGTGACCGTGCGCTTGTATTCGACGCCGAGGCTGATGGCTGTCGCGCGGCCGAGGGAGAGGACGTCAAGCGTGTGCATCAGCCTGAGGCCGATCGCCGTCACCACACCGATGATGATGGCGGAGACGGCAAGAAGCGTCGGATCGATGGAGTTGAAGCTGGCGAAGAGCACATCCTGCAGCACCGTATATTCGTTCGGATCGAGCACGCGCTGCATGAAGCCCGAAAGGCTGCGGAAAAAGACGCCGAAGACGATGCCGACCAGTACGAGGAGATGCAGGCTACGTTCCGCGCCGACGAAAAGCCAGCGATAAAGCAGGGCGGAAAAGGCGACGAGCAGGGCGGTCTCAGTGAGAAACTTCAGCTGCGGATCGATCATGACGACCGTTGCCGAACCGAAGACGAAGATCAGCCCGGTCTGCATCAGCACGTAAAGCGAATCGAAACCCATCACTGATGGAGTGAGGATGCGGTTGTTGGTGACCGTCTGGAACAGCACGGTGGAGACGGCGATGGCATAGGCCACCAGCAGCAGCGACAGAAGCTTGATGCCGCGAAAGCTCAGCACGAAACTCCAGCTGCCCTTCGCGCCGAGTGTCATGAAGGCGGCCATGGAGATGAGTGCGAATGCCGCAAGCACGAGCAGAACGGTTTTTGCCCGCCGGTCGGGATGTCTCTCACGCATGGTGGCGTTTCCGCAGCAGGAGATAGAGGAACAACGCGCTGCCGATGACGCCGACCACGGTTCCGATCGGTATTTCGTAAGGCGCGCGTATCGTCCGGCCGATGATGTCGCAGGAAAGCACGAAGACCGCGCCAAGTGTTGCCACCCAGGGCACGGAGCGGCGCATATTGTCGCCGATCATCAGGCTGACGACATTTGGCACGATCAGCCCCAGAAAGGGGATCATGCCGACGGTGACCACGACGACGGCGCTGACCAGCGAGACGATGGTGAGGCCGAGCGCCATTACCCGGCGATAGTTCAGACCGAGATTGGTGGTGAAATCGCGGCCCATGCCCGCAACCGTAAAACGGTCGGCGGCGAGATAGGCGGCAATCGCGAAGATGAAGCCGACCCACAGCAATTCATACCGGCCGCGCAGCACGCCGGAAAAATCCCCGGTCATCCATGCGCCGAGCGATTGCAGGAGGTCGAAACGATAGGCGAAGAATGTGGTGACGGCGGAAATGACGCCGCCCAGCATGATGCCGATCAGCGGCACCAGGAGTACGTCGCGCAGCGGCACCTGTCTCAGGATACGCAGGAAAAGCGCTGTTCCGGCAAGCGCGAAAACGGCTGCCACCAGCATCTTGCCGAAGATCGGCGTTTCGGGCGCAAGCAGGGTGACGACCAGAAGGCCGAGGCCGGCGGATTCGGTCGTGCCTGCCGTTGAAGGTTCCACGAAACGGTTTCGCACCAGCATCTGCATGATGAGACCGGCAATCGCCATCGAGCTGCCGGCCAAGATGAGCGCCAGCGTGCGCGGAATGCGGCTGACAAGCAGCACGCGCAGCGCATCCGCGCTCGTATCAGGTGCGAAAAGCGTTGTGAGCGAAACGTTGCTCACGCCGACGAACAGGCTGACGATGGCGAGCGTCAAGGCCAGAAGAAGGGCAAGGATGAGGGACAGGGATTTCACGTCGGCGGTTTTTCGAAAATGGTGAAAGCTCCCCCTGGCCTGGCAGGCTGCCGAACAGGTGTCCGACCTCTCCTTGGTCATCCTCGGGCTTGACCCGAGGATCCACAACCTGACGCGCGATGGATCCTCGGGTCAAGCCCGAGGATGACGTCGAGTATGGAGCAGCCTTCAGAAGCGGATGCCTAGAGGCTTTTACGATTTCTTCTCTGAGACGGCCTTGTAGACCTGATCGAGCAGGGTGTTGAGCGCCGTGTAACCGCTGCTGACGATATAGGCCGCCTGCGGATCGAGATAGACGATCTGCTTTTTCTTCCAGGCGTTGGTCTGGTGGATCAGTTCGTTATCCAGCACCTGTGCGGCGGCCTTGCCTGGGTCGGTGGCACGGCCGACGCCGGCGTCACGGTCGATCACGAACAGCCACTCGGGATTGACTTCGGCCAGATATTCGAAGGATACGACGTCGCCGCGGTCGAAGCGGTCATCGATGTCGGCGGCGACCGGCTTGAAGCCGATTTCGGTGTGCAGCCAGCCGGTGCGCGAGCTCGGGCCATAAACGCCGACCTTGCCGGCATTGGTCAGGAGGATCATCGCCGTGCCGGAATTCGGGGCGATCTCTTTCAGCCTGGCGACTTTCTCGTCGAGGGCGGCGTCGAGCTTCTTTGCCTCTTCCTGCTTGCCGAAGATATCGCCGAGCTTGGTGATGTTGCCTTTGACGCTGTTGATGAATTCCTTGGAATCGATCGACATGTCGATGGCGGGCGTGATCTTCGAAACGTCAGGATATTTCGCCCGCGAACGGCCGCCGACGATGACGAGATCAGCCTCGGCTGCATTGATTGCCTCGTAATCGGGCTCAAACAGCGTGCCGACCTTCAGATATTTGCCGTCGGCGTATTTCTGCAGATAGGCTGGCAGGTTGGAGCCAACGACGCCTGTTGGCTCGACGCCCAGCGCATCGAGATTGTCGAGCGAGGGAATATCCAGAACCAGAACCTTCTTCGGTGCCGCTTTCAGCACGGTTTCGCCCTGCGCGTGCTTTATCGTCATTTCCTCAGCACCTGCGGTCATTGCGCCAAGGCTGAAGGCCGCTGCCGCCAGCAGCCGAACGGGGAAGGTGAAGTTGATGGCCACGAATATGTCCCTTGCAATATGGTTCTGGACCGGCGGAAAGCTCTCCGTCGGCTTAACTTGATGTTCGCTATCAGCTTTATTGGCAAGGTCGGCGGAAATCAAAAATATGTTTTAGAATTGTTCTGAATTGCGGTGAGCGGGAAATGTGTGGGTGGGAGAGCATGGCTTGCAATCTCTCCGGACGTCATCCTCGGCCCTGTGCCGAGGATCTAACCACGTCGAATAAAATCAACGCGTTAGCAGATCCTCGGGACAAGCCCGAGGATGACGGAAGCACCGTTTTCGCTCGCGTCGCTAACCCGGTCCGTGTCCGCACGCCTCAATTCGGCGGCCAGTCGCCGATGATTTCGCGTCTTTCCAGCTTCAGCGACCGGTCGGGCTGCACGCGGTAGGTTTCCATTGCAAACCGCCCGTCATCCATGACGAATTCGTTGCTGAGCGCGCTGCCGACGGGGGATTTGGTGAGTTTGGTGCGAGGCTGCCCGCCATAGGTGATGCTGCCGGGAATGGGTTCCACATCGGGAGCGGCGGTGGAGCAGCCGGCAAGGGCCAGAACCATCATCATCGCGATCTTGCGCATGTTTTTCTCCTGCGTTTGGACAGGAGTTATATCATGGCCGCGTTCGCGCCACACATCCCGTTGGCGTGAATAAAAAAGGCCCCGCATCCGAGGATACGGGGCCAGTTGCCTTGGGAGGCTCTTTGTTATCAGTCCTCGTTGGCGGCAAGCTGCGACAGCACCTCGCCACGGCCGCGGATGCGCATGATCAGCGGGATGATGAAGGCGGCTGCTGCGACAGCGAACAGGCCGACGGCGATGGGCGAGGTGAGCAGCACTGTCGGATCGCCCTGGCCGATGGCGAGCGCGCGGCGAAGCTGCTGTTCGGCAAGCGGGCCAAGGATCAGGCCGACGACAGCCGGCGCAATCGGATAACCGAAGATACGCATGATGTAGCCGAGGATGCCGAAGGCGAGCAGCATGCCGAGTTCGAACACTGAGGGGTTGGCGCCGATGGTGCCGAGCGTGGCGAACAGCAGGATACCCGCGTAGAGCCAGGGCTTCGGAATTGTCAGCAGCTTCACCCAGAGACCGACGAGCGGCAGGTTGAGCACCAGAAGCATCAGATTGGCGATGAACAGGCTGGCGATCAGGCCCCAAACGAGCTGCGGATTGGTAGCGAACAGCAGCGGGCCGGGCTGCAGGCCGAACTGTTGGAAACCGGCGAGCATGATGGCGGCGGTTGCCGTCGTCGGCAGGCCGAGCGTCAGCAGCGGCACGAGCGTACCGGCTGCCGAGGCGTTGTTGGCGGCCTCTGGTCCGGCAACACCTTCAATGGCGCCGTTGCCGAATTCTTCCGGATATTTGGTCAGCTTCTTTTCGGTGGCGTAGGAAAGGAAGGTGCCGATTTCAGCGCCACCGGCAGGCATTGCGCCGATGGGGAAGCCGATCAACGTGCCGCGCAGCCAGGGTTTCCACGAGCGCGCCCAGTCCTGTGCACTCATCCAGACCGAACCCTTGACGGCCTCGACCTTTTCGTCGCCGCTATTGCCCTGTGCGACGATGAACAGTGTTTCGCCGATGGCGAACATGGCCACCGCAAGCGTCGTCACTTCCACACCGTCGAGCAGGTCGGGAATGCCGAAGCTCATGCGGGTCTGGCCGGTCAGCTGGTCGATGCCGACAATGGCAAGTGCAAAACCGATGAACAGCGAGGTGAGGCCGCGCAGCGCCGAATCTCCGAAAGCGGAGGAAACGGTGACGAAGGCGAGCACCATCAGCGCGAAATATTCGCGCGGGCCGAAGACCAGCGCCAGCTTGACGATAAAGGGTGCAACGAAGGCAAGCGCGATGGTGGCGATGAGGCCGGCGACGAAGGAGCCGATGGCGGCGGTGGCCAGCGCCGGGCCGCCTCTGCCCTTGCGGGCCATCTTGTTGCCTTCGAGCGCGGTCACGATCGAGGCGCTTTCGCCCGGCGTGTTGAGCAGGATCGAGGTGGTCGATCCGCCATACATGCCGCCATAATAGATGCCGGCGAACATGATGAGCGAACCGGCGGGATCGAGCCGGTAGGTGACGGGCAGAAGCAGCGCCACGGTCAGCGCAGGCCCGATGCCGGGCAGAACGCCGACGGCGGTGCCGAGCGTGACGCCGATCAGCGCATAGAGCAGGTTCATGGGCTGGGCAGCAACCTCAAGACCGTGCAGCAGGAATTCAAACGTACTCATGGACAGATGTCCCCCAAGTCGAGCAGAAGGGCGGGCGGAACGGCTGGCATTCGCGTCATCGCGCGCCGGCGGTTCCTGTTATCCCGAATTTTGGTCGGAATGGCTGTTAGAAGAACAGCCGTTCCAGAGGTCCGGCGGGCAGCGAAAGCTGCAGCAGGCGCGCGAAGATGAACCAGATGGCAAAGCTCAAAACTATGCCGATGGGGATCGAATACCAGAGCTTGCGTTTGCCGAAGGCGCGCGCCGTAAAGGCAAACAGCAGACCCGTGGCAATGGAGAAACCCGCCACATTCAGCAGCAGCATCTGCGCGGCAAGGCCGGCGACGACCCAGATGACCGGGGCGATTTCCTGTTTGTCGCGTTCGGGAAAATCACCGCGCCAGGCTTCAATGGCCGTCCAGAGCGCCAGGCCGACAAGACAGAAGCCGATGGCATAAGGCACGGTTGCCGGGCCGACCGGCGAATAACCGGTGACGCTGGCGAGACGGGCGCTGTCCCAGAAGATCACTGAGGCGATGAGAACGAGGAAGACGGCGATCGCCAGCGCCGCCCAATCAGGGCGGCGCTTTTGATGTTGTGAAGGGTTGGAACCCTGGCTCATTTTACCAGTCCGATGTCTTTGAGGATCGTTTCGGTGGCGGCAGTGTCCTTGGCAAGCTGTGCCTTGAACTCGTCGCCGGAAAGGTAGGTGTCCATCCAGCTCTTGGTCTTCAGGGTTTCCTGCCACTTGGCGGATTTCGCCAGCTTCTCGACGTCTGCACTAACGGCTTTTTCCTGTTCCGGCGTCAGGCCGGGAGCAGCGGCGACCATGCGCCAGTTCTGAACCACGACATCAAGGCCGCTTTCCTTCAGCGTCGGTGCGTCAACGCCTTCCAGCTTCTCTTCGCTGGAAACAGCGAGCAGGCGCAGCGTGCCGGCCTTGACCTGGCTTTCGAATTCGCCGTAGCTCGAAATGCCGGCCGTGACCTGCGAGCCGAGGATCGAGGCAAGCGCTTCGCCGCCGCCGGAGTAAGCGATGTAGTTGATCTTGGTCGGATCGACACCGGCCGCCTTGGCGATAAGGCCAACGGCGATATGGTCGGTGCCGCCGGCAGAGCCGCCGCCCCAGGAAACGCTGCCGGGATCCTTCTTCAGCTGGTCGACGAGGTCGCCGATGGTCTTCAGCGGTGAGGATGCCGGAACGACGATGGCTTCATATTCGCCGGTCAGGCGGGCGATGGGCGTCACTTCATTGAGGGTGACGGGCGACTTGTTGGTGAGGATCGCGCCGACCATCACGTAACCGCCGACGATAAGGGCGTTAGGGTTGCCCTTCTGCTGGCTGGCGAACTGCGCAAGACCGATGGTGCCGCCGGCGCCCGGTACGTTCTGCACCTGAACGCTCTTGGAAATGCCTTCTTCCTGCAGCACGGTCTGCAGGGAACGCGCGGTCTGGTCCCAGCCGCCGCCGGGGTTGGCCGGGGCGATGATGGTGTAATCCGCTGCAACCGCCGGAAGAGCGATCACGCCCGCCAGAAATGTGCCGATAAGAAAATGTTTCACGTAGAAAACCCTCCTCAGGATGCCCTTTTGGGCGTCGTTTTTCGTTTTATGCGGGGGGCTTCAGAGCGCATCTGTCCAGCGCTGAAAACTCAAGCGCAGGGCCTTGGCGATCGTTCAGATTTCCTCCCGCATCTTCTTCCGCCTCCACGGAATGAAGAAGGATTGCAGAGCATCACAAAAAGCTGTCATCTAACTGACGCTACGCAAGTCCTTGCGCATTTACTCTCTATTAATTTGTATCGGACGTCTACTGTGGCGTGTGGGACGACTTTGTTTTGCGCCGTCGATGTTCACTTCACCCTCATTCCTGTGCCTGTCACAGGAATCCAGTCGACGCACGTCTGTGCGGCGAGAAGAGTCCCGTCAGCCCAAAGACTTGGGCTGGCTGGATTCCTGTGACGAGCACAGGAATGAGGGAGGGGTGGGGAACCTACTGTGAGCGCAACGCCTCGTTCCAGCGCTCAATGAGGCGGCTGCGTTTGACCTGATCCAGATAGACCATCAAGCCGGGGCTGACCGGGACCGGGCGCAGTTGCGCGCCGTGGATGGCCTGCATGGTGTTGGCGGTGTTTTCGCCGGCCACTTCCGGGCTGACGGCGGGGATCTGCAATTGCCGGGCCATGATCGTTTGTCCTTCCTTGGACATGAAGAATTCGAGGTAACGGCGGCCGAGTTCGGGATTGGCGGCGGCTTCCGGCACCAGCCCGATGCGCGACATGACGACGGTATAATCCTTGGGCAAAACGATGCCGACATCGGGGTGGCGCGAGGCCCAGTCGGCCGCATAGGAGCCGAGAATATTGTAGCCCAGCACGAAACGGCCGTCGGAAACGCGCTCCAGAATGGCTGAGGAGGTGGAATAGACCTTTACGCCGGCGGCCCCCATGGCCTTGATGACGCTCCATATATCGCCGAATTGCTCCTGGTCCCGCGACATGAACAGGAAGCCGACACCGGAGCGCTCAATATCGTAGGTGGCGATGCGGCCATATACCTCCTTGGCATGGTGTTCGAGGTAATTGACGAATTCTGCGCGGGTGGCGGGCGGTTTTTCGGTGGTGAAGCTCGGCTTGTGATAGACGAAGACCGCCGGCTCGAAGGTCAGCGCATAGGCGGTGTTGCGCCAATTCGCCCAGGCGGGCCAGCGCGCGCTCATGGCGAGATCCGAGCGCTGGGCGTAACCGTCATTGCTCAGCTTTACCTGCAGATCCATGGCGGAGGAGAAGGCAAAATCGGCGGTTTTTTTGCCGGCATCGGTTTCTTTGACGATGCGGTCGTAGATTTCGCCGGTCAGCATGTCCTCGTAATGGACGGCGACATCGGGATTGGCCTTCTGGAAACCCTCGATCATCGGCGTTGCCAAAGGTTCATCCAGAGAGGAATAGACCACCAGCGTTTGCGCGTCCGGCTTGCCTGATGGGGCCGGAAAAACGGCAACCTGGGCAAGCGCGGGCGCGGCCATGCAAAGACAGAGGCAAAGAAGAAGGCAGATACGCATGGAAAAGATCATGCCGCAGGCGCTTGCCATTCACAAGCGGCAAGGGCTTGGTTAAATTAGGACATCGCGGGAGGGAAGATTTGCGTATTTTGCTGGTCGAGGACAATCAGGTGCTGTCGGAAGGTCTCTCGGCGCTGCTGCGGGGCAGCGGTTACGCGGTGGACGTGGTTTCCGACGGCGCTTCCGCCGATGCGGCGATTGCGGCTGAAAGTTTCGATCTGGTCATTCTCGATCTTAACCTGCCGGAGATGGATGGTATCGAGGTGCTGCGCTCCATGCGTTCGCGCCAGGACAAGGCGGCGGTGCTGATCCTGACGGCGCGCGGTACACCGGAGGAAAAGGTCAAGGGGCTGGATCTCGGCGCCGACGACTACATGATCAAGCCCTTCGATATCACCGAATTCGAGGCGCGGGTGCGGGTGCTCTTGCGCCGCAATGCCGGGCTGCGCTCTTCTGCGCTCAGTTTCGGCAAGGTTCTGTTCGATCTGACATCGCGCACCTTTTCGGCGGATGGGCGTCCGCTCGATATTCCGGCGCGCGAAGTGGCGTTGCTGGAAGTGCTGTTCATGCGGGCGGGCAAAGTCGTCGCCAAGGAAGCGATCGTGCAATCGCTAACAGGCTTCGACGACGATATTTCCGCCAATGCCATCGAGCAATATGTCAGCCGCCTGCGCAAGCGGCTCGCTCCCCACGGGCTGACGGTGAAGACCGCACGCGGCATCGGTTATTATCTCGAAAAGCTGCCGGAGATGGCTGAATGAGACAGGCCGCCTATTCGCTCAGGCGGCGACTTTTAGGCTGGCTTCTCATTTCCACTGCCATCATCGGCTGCGTTGCGCTGACCGATACCTGGCGTGAGGCGGTCAATACCGCCAATGTCGTCTCCGACCGGGTGCTTTCCGGTTCCGCACTTGCCATTGCCGAGCGGGTGGTGGTGGCCGAGGATGGTTCCCTGGAAGTCGACATCCCCTATGTGGCGCTGGAAATGCTGACATCTGCGGCGCAGGACCGGGTATTCTACCGTGTCGACGGGCCGAACGGGCAATTCCTCACCGGCTACCAGAACCTGCCGACGGTGGAGAACCCGAAGGGCGATACCCCCGCCTATCGGGATGCGGTGTTTCGCGATGAGCCGATCCGCATCGCCGCGATCCGCCGCTTTGCCTCCACCGGCATCAATTCCGTGCCGTTTTCCGTGACGGTCGCCGAAACCACCATTGCCCGCAGCCAGCTGGCGCAGGCCATCATCCTGCGTTCGGCACTGCGGCTGCTCTTGATGATCGTGGGGGCGGCGATCATCGTCTGGATCGCGGTGACGATTTCGCTCAGGCCGCTTTACCGGCTCAGCGAAGCCATTGCCGAGCGCAGCCCGAACGACCTGCACCCCATCCGCCAGTCCGTGCCTGTCGAGGTGGAAAATCTGGTGGAAACCGTCAATTCCTTCATGGTGCGGCTGCAATCGGCGCTCGATGCTCTCAGGCATTTCACCGGCAATGCCAGCCATCAGCTGCGCACGCCGCTTGCCATCATCAGCACCCAGCTTGCCCTTTCCGCTCGCGCCGCGAGCCTTGAGGAAGCACAGGCGGCGGCGCTGAAAGGCGGGGCGTCTGTGGCGCATGCCGAACATATCCTTGCCCAGCTGCTGCGCATGGCGAACATCGATGCTGCCGGCTCCAGCGAAAAGCATGATTTTTCCGCGATAGACCTCGTGGCCGTTGCACAGAACGTGACTGCCGATTTCGTGCCGCGCGCGGCAGATGCCGGCATCGATCTCGGTTTCGAAGGCGAGGGTGAGGCGACCATTCTCGCCGAGCCGCTTTTGATCGGTGAGCTGATCGGCAACCTCGTTTCCAATGCCATCAATTATGCCGGGCGCGGTGCGGAAGTTACCGTCCGCGTCGGCGAGCAAGCGGGCGCCGTCTGGCTGGAAGTGGAAGATAACGGCCCCGGAATTCCGCCTGAAAAACGCGCCATGGTGCGCCAGCGCTTCGCCCGCGGCGAAGCCAACGCCGCCCCCGGCGCCGGCCTTGGCCTCGCCATCATCGAAGAGATCGCCGGGCTGTTCGGCGGGCGGCTGATGCTGGAAGACGGCGCGGAGGGGCGTGGGCTGAGGGCGCGGGTGGTGTTTGGCCCGGACCTTCGGGAAGAGTGACCGACCCAGGCAAATGGCTGCCTCAAAAGAACATCACATCGCTATAATGAAAATCGGACAGAACACGACCTTTCACAATAATACTGGTGTCTCCATCAATGCTGACAGTTGTGTCCAGACCGTTATCTGATGCCGCCGCGACCAAGCTATTGAGGTCAGCGAATAGCGCCGTATCGAAAACGAGGATATCGTTTGAGCCGGCACCGGTTTCGAAACCGTGGATGATGTCGCGCCCGGTTTGAGCATTGGTGAAAAAGAACGTGTCATGCCCGTCTGTTCCGAAAAAGACATCGTCTCCCTGGCCGGACGAGAATGAGTGTCCCATTATTGCCCTTTTTACGGCTCTTGAGAGATCTATGGATACGATTGCCGTCGCCGTCTCGTTCCCGTCGGAGACCGTGTAAGAGAAGGATTTGATGCCGCTTGCTGATCCGGATGGCTGATAGGTGAGCGTGCCGTCTGCATTGTAGATCACCAGACCATCGGCGTCGGCCACCCAGGTTTGCCAGCCAGGTTGCATGTCGACGCCGTTGATTTGAGTGATTGTAAGCGCGTCGCCATTCGGATCACGATCATTTGCTAGTACGTCGATGGTGACTGAGCTACCGGGCGTGATGGCAGCATAGTTATCGACAGGGGAAGGAGCGGTCGGGATTATGATTGCCGTAACAGTGGCCGTAGCTGTTTCAGCACCATCCGACACCGTATAGGTGAAGATTTGCGTGCCGCTTGCCGATCCGGATGGTCGATAGGTGAGCGTGCCGTCGGCATTGTAGATGATCAACCCGCTCGCTTCCGCTACCCAGGTTTGCCAACCCGGCTGCATATCCACGTTACCAATCCGGGTAATTGTAAGGCGATCGCTATCTGGATCGCTGTCGTTGCCAAGAACGTCAAATGTGATCGAACCGCCCGCAGCAACCTGAACGAGATCGTTTTCCGGTGCAGGAGGCGTCGCGGCGTGCGATGTGTTCGACACACTGCCATTCCCACGGGACGTATCAGCGTCGGGTAGTAGTACAGTAACGTAATCGTCTGTAAAATAAATCGCTTCAATATTGATGGCAGTCGTGAACTGAGATCTGTTATTGGCGCTGACTGTCACATGCCGGCCATTGCCAGACCAACCGTAGCTTCCGCTTGATCCGTCCAAAACGAGGGTATCCCAGCCAGTGCCACCATCGATACGGTTGCTGCCTGCGCCGCCGTTCAAGGTGTCGTCCCCGGTGTTTCCATAAAGATCGTCGTCGCCATCATTGCCGGAAATTAAATCGTTGCCCTGGCCGCCATAAATCCGGTCGGCGCCCGCGTTGCCGTTGACGGTATCAGCACCATTTCCAGCGAAGAGGCTATCGTCGAACCGGGAGCCGTTGACGGTGTCATTGCCGTCATTTGTCATCGCGATGTAGCCATTCAAATAGCCTACACCGTTCGAACCCGACCGGGACAGATCGGTAATATCTGAACTGACAACGTTCAGGATACGAATGCTCGGGTCGGAATAGTCAACACCAGCGGTGACGGCCCGCAAGAACCCGACAACCGGTTTGGCGTAAATAGTGCGATCCGCGTAGCGACCAAATAGTCCGAAAGAACCTTCTCCAATCGAAGTGCTGCCATCATTTGCGCGGTTGCCATCATAGGCATTGTAACCGTCATTGGTCTCCCTGTAATAGTTGTCGAGCACCATATGAGCCATGATACCCTTGAGATCGGTATTGTCCCAGCTGTCGAGAACGCCAATGGCTTCGGCAATGAAATTGGCCTGGTCGATCTCGCCGGCCAGGCCCGCTCCGCGATAGCCCGTGTAGGATGGAACCCCGAATTCAGTAATCCAGAGTTCGGCGCCCTCGAAGCCGTGATAGTCCTTCAGGAACTGGATGCTGTGAAGCGCACCCTGAAAGCTATGGTAATAGTTCCAGGCTGACGGTGTATCGACAGGGTTCGGCACCCAATCGGTTGGGCGCCCGGATTGCGGACTCGTGGCGTTGTAATCATAGATCGTGTAAGGATGGATCGTGAAACCCTCGATATCTGCGCCAAGGTGCTTCAGGGTTGCGAACATGGTGTCCATGTAAGCGTAGTCGTTGTGGGCAATGCCGGCCCCGATTACCTTGATGTTCTGTCCGAGGGAGTTCTCGACACCCTTCACGGTTTCGTTCACGGCGTGAAGGTAGCGGGCATAATACTCCGCGTTTTCAACGCTGACGGCATAAAATCGGTCGTGATTGGGATCGCCTTTGCCGCTATAATAGGTGCCCGTATAACGATAGCTCAGGTTTGGTTCGTTGCCGACTTCCCAGCCGGCGATCACGTCTGAGTATTGCGAAAGACTTTCATGTATTGTTTTTACGAATACTGCGAACCTCGCCGCGAGTTCGTCAATAGCATCTATTCGGGGAGAGCCGTCCACGGCGCCAGTCTGGCTGAGATCCCGAGGTGTTTGACCAGGCTGGAAAATAACCTTGATGCCAAATTGCTGCAACTGTTGCAGCTCCGCGGCGATATTCTTGACTGCCCAAGAGGGTAGACCGTTGGGGCCTACAATTGAAAGGTCGAGCGGGATGCGAACAATTTCCGAGCCAGCGCTGCTGCTCAACTTGTGAATATCAGAAGCGGTAATACCATTGTGCGCTGGTGCGCCCTTTGTATTGTAAGCATTTAAGAGGGAATGCGTGCCTAGAAGCATATTCTTGATAGACATGACTGATATCTCATTAATTTATTGTAATATTAAATTAAAAAATCAGGATTAATTGCAGTGAATAATACTTCTAGCAAAAATTCAATAGAGTATGTCGATGGGAAAAGTATATTCAGAGATCGTTATTTTATAATTAGAGTAACTATATTTAATTCAGATCCAATATATCCATACCCTCTCGAAATTATTGAAAAATCCGATGTAAGTCATCAAATTGAAACGATTTTATCAAATGCTCTTAGCAGACGTTCTGATGTTGTTCGACTACGTTTTATACCCATTGAGGCTCTGCCGAAAATAGAGAGTCTGGTCTTGCCTTTAGGTGGCGTAATAAAAATACACCGTGCAAGTAGTGTAACGATTTCAAAATTCTGGTCGTCTTCAGCATTGGGAATGGCATCGCGCAAGGGTCTGAAGCGTAAGTTCAGGAACTTGCAAAATGAAGGAATAATACAATTCGAAGAAGTTAAGGAGCCGAAAGAAAGACTGAAGGCTTGTGGTCAAATGCTGGATTGGAAATTTCAATGGTTGAACTCCAGACGCCAAATAGCATTTGGATTTAGAGACCCGTTTTTTCAAAAGAGTATTTATAGTTCATTTTCTGGAAATGACTCGTCAAAATACCGGATATTTTCTCTGGCGATGGGGAAAAAGGCGATAGCCTACGAGTTTTGCATCCATGAAAATCAGCGACTTATGTCCATAATTGCAAGTTTTGACAGGAATTATGCGCGGTTTAGCCCTGGACGAATTTTGAGCACTCTCATTCTGGAAGCCTCTCAGCAATTGGGCTTCAATAAATACGATTTACTGCCTCCCGAAACAGATTTCAAAAAAAGCTTGGCAAATACGTCTGAAGAGGTTCTGGAGATAATTATTCCCCGGACAATGGTTGGCAGATCCCTGATGTGGATTGCAGAGAAATGCGGGAAAATTTGAATAATCTGAAACCTCTGCGATTGATCTGCGCCCTGTCGGTCGTTTTTGCGCATTCTTTTTCCGTTGTTTCCGGTAATTATCTTGATGAACCTTTTCAAAAATCTACCGGATATTCAATTGGTGACTACGCGGTCATTGTATTTTTTGCCATAAGCGGGATAGTTATTCCCCTAAGTCTCGAACGTAATCCTGATATGTTACGATTCTGGGCGCGCCGCATGTTAAGAATCTTCCCGGCGCTTATCGTTTGCGTTGCTGCTGTCGCGTTTGCGTTGGGACCTGCGGTATCAACATTATCGGTCGACGCCTATTTTGCGGACCCTCGATTTGTAAAATACCTCTTCGGCGCATCATCATTGCTTGCAACCTCCCAGGGACTTCCGGGCGTCTACGAGACGCTTCCGGATGCTGAGCAGGTCAATGTCCCGCTCTGGACGTTGAAATATGAAATTCTGGCCTATTTCTTCGCAGCAATTATCTTTGGTACGATAAGAGCGGATCCGATGAAACGTTTGATTTTCATGGCCTTGTTGCTGATGGTTTTTCTAAGTAATTTTATATGGTTGGAAGTTTCATCGAAACTTTTTAACGCGCAGGTATTTCTCACGTCTTTTTTCGGTGCTGCGATTTTTTATGGACTAATTAAAAAATGCCGCACTGCAACGCTGGGTGCTATTCTATCGGGTTTGTTCGTTATTCTGCTCATAGGCACGCCGGCCTGGCTTCCGGCAATAAGCGTTGTGCTTGCTTTGGCGACGTTAGCGATCGCTTACGCGCCACCAATTCCTGTTTTAACGAATGACAGATTCGGCGACTATTCGTATGGGCTATATGTTTTTGCCTACCCGATACAGCAGCTCATTGTCTTAATGTATCCGCAGATAGGCGTATTATTTCATTTTACTGCGTCACTGCTTATTTGTGTTCCGCTTGCATATTGTTCCTGGCATATTTTGGAAAGCAGGGCTGCTAGCCTGGTCCGGTAAGTAAACACGCTTGCGGTTCACGCCTGTCCACACGCTCCCCGGTTTGCCTTCGAGGCTTAACCCATCCGCTCCGAGGCATAACTTCCCGGGCTTGGCGGAAAGACCACGGTGCGGTTGCCGTTGATGAAGGTGCGGTGGTGGATATGGGCGTGGATGGCGCGGGCCAGAACCTGGCTTTCCACGTCGCGGCCGAGCGAGACATAGTCTTCGGCGCTCTGGGCGTGGGTGATGCGCACGGTGTCCTGCTCGATGATCGGGCCTTCGTCGAGATCGGCGGTGACATAATGGGCTGTCGCACCGATCAGCTTCACGCCGCGCTCATAGGCCTGCTTGTAAGGGTTGGCGCCCTTGAAGGAAGGGAGGAAGGAATGGTGGATGTTGATGATCCTGCCTGACATCTTGCGGCACATATCGTTGGACAGCACCTGCATGTAACGGGCCAGCACCACAAGCTCCGTGCCGCTGGTCTCGATGAGATCCATCAGCTGGCCTTCGGCCTTCGGCTTGTTTTCCTTCGTCACTTTGATGTGGTGGAAGGGGATGTCGTGATTGACGACGACTTTCTGGTAGTCGAAATGGTTGGAAACGACGCCGACAATGTCGATCGGCAGCGCGCCGATCTTCCAGCGATAGAGCAGGTCGTTGAGGCAATGGCCGAAACGCGACACCATCAGCATCGTCTTCATGCGCTGGCCATCCGGATAGATGTCCGCCTGCATGCCGAATTTCTCCGCGACCGGCTGAAAGCCCTCGGTGATGGCCTGCAGGGACGCGCCTTCCTCTGAAATGAAGGAGACGCGCATGAAGAATTTGCCGGTTTCCAGATCGTCGAACTGCGAACTGTCGACGATGTTGCAGCCTTTTTCCGCCAGATAACCGGAAATCGCGGCGACGATGCCGCGGGTCGATTTGCAGGCCACTGTCAGAACATAGGATGTCATGCGTTTTCCCTCAAAGACGTCGCGCCGGCATGAACCGGCGCGGTTTGGCGCGTTCCATAGCGCAGCTTGGCGGCAGAGCAAAGCGCCAAGACGAACGCAGCCAAAGTCATAAAACGGGAAAGGCACCCGCGCCGTGCCGGAAGCGACATGGAATGTTCCACGGCCAGCACGGCGGCGGGAGCTATTGTGACAGGGTCGTTCCCAACTTCAGGCGCGGCGCAGGCGCATGGCCGTGCGGCCGCGGCCGTCGATCAGTTCCAGCGTGCCGCGGCGCGGCTCCAGCCGGAAGGAGCGCGCGCCCTCCAGCGCATCGATGAACTGCCGTTCCTGGCGCATGATATCAGGGGCGCAGGCCATCTGGGTGGAAATCATCCGGCCGAAATCGACGCGGTTGCGGCTGATTTTCACTTCACCGCCAATGCCGTTGCAGCCGGCATTGGCTGACACGCGGCCCTCGCGGGAAATTTCCAGTGTCGCCTGGCGGCGGCCGCGAACCCGCTCGCCTCTGATGTCCTGTACCAGCCAGCGCCCGTCAATGCCAGCTTCCGGTTCCGGCTTGCCGGGGCCGGCACCCACACTCTCCAGCACGAGGTCGGTATTATCCCGGCCGCCGGCCAGTACCGAATAACGCCGCGTGGTGGTGAAGAGCAGCCGGTCGCGGTCGCGGATTTCGGCGCTCAGCGCATAGGAGCGGCGGCCCCTGATGTCGCGATCGTCATAACGCAGCACGAAGGGTACCGGCACCTGGCCGCGTGGGCGGATGGTGGTTTCGGCAATGGTCTGCGACGGCGCATCCGCCAGCGAGACATCGATCAGGCGTACGGTCACGGTTGCGCCCGGCGGCAAAGCGATGCGCTCACGATAGGAGACGGTGCCGCGCAGGCTTGCCGGTGCCGCCGCCGCGCCGCTTGCCGCAAAAAGCGGGGCGAGCGCAACAAGCCCGGCAAAACTGCGGCGGGAAAGAAGAGGCTGGCGATCATTCATGGGGCGTGCTCCGTGCGGTTTCCGTTCGAATTTCAACGGATGATAGAAAACGGCACTGAACGGGCGATGAACCGATGGATGTTCCCCTGAATGCTCGAGGAGAGGTTCGGGGTGGGTGATGGCGTGTGCGATTGCGAGAGCCGAGGCATCTCCACCCTCATTCCTGTGCTTGTCACAGGAATCCAGCCCCCCGCGTGTCCACGCGGCAGAGGAGTCTTTTCAGCCCAAGTCCTTGGGCTGACTAGATTCCTGTGAGAAGCACAGGAATGAGGGCTAGGAGAGGTTGCCGCAGCCACGGAAAGCAATTCCTCGGGCTGCAGCCTCCGGCTCACCTTAGCCGCGGAAACCGTCCCGCAGCGCTTCGAACTTCGCCAGTTGCTCGGCCCGCAATTCCTTGTTTTCGTCGCGGCGGACGAAAATCTTGAACATGGCGCCGCCGGCGGCATTCATGAACCAGACGGAACAGGAGCGGCGGCCGTGAAAACCGCGGTCAACGAAGGTGATGCCGGCGCAATTGTCCTTCTTGATGTGACCGCCGATCGGGCTGTCACCGTGGATGTTGAACCAGCCGTGGCTTTCCGTGCCTTCCGGCAGGTGGCCGGGCACTTCCAGCACGATATCGCCGGTCTGTACGATCATCAGGACTTCGCCCCAGCCGCGCATCTCGTTCCAGATCGCGTCGAAACGGTCGGCGGCAGCGGACACGGCGGATCCTTCAGGCAGGATCGCCAGAATTTCGGCCGGCGTTACTTCGGCCTTGGCGGCGATGGCCTCCACGATACCGTCAGGCTTTTCGGCAAGGGCAGCTGCGGCGCGCGCCTGTCTGTCGTCATCGGTCTTTTGGGCTGCAATGCTCATCTGCTGTGCCTCAGGCGGCAATCGAACGGCGTTCGCCATTCTTGTCTTCATGGATGATGACGTCGAAGCCTTCAAAATGCGGGCCGGAGAGATATTCCACCTTGCCGCGGTTATCACCGGCTTTGGCGTGGGCGGCGCGGAACTGTTCGGATTTCGTCCAGTTCAGGAAGTCTTCCTTGGTGGCCCACACGGTGTGCGAGGCATAAAGCGTATGGTCATCCGCCTTCGGGCCTTTCAGCATGTGAAATTCAATATAGCCCTGCAATTCGCTGAGGTGCGATTTGCGCTCGCGCCAGATGGATTCGAAGGTTTCCTCGTAACCCGGCACGACGCGAAAACGGTTCATTGCGATAAACATGAAATTCTCCCTTTAAGTTTCCAGTTTCAGTCAGGATATCCAGCCGCGGCGATGTTGGGAAGAGGCTCACGACAAAGCGAACAAATTTACTCCACTTATTGATTGCGCGGCTCATAAACATGTGCAAAGAACTCAAGTTAAATGGTGCGGGCAAAGCCGCGCCCGCTCGTGTTTGGTCGTGTTTCAGGATAACGCCATGTTGAATTTTCGCCTTCGTCCGCTTGTTCTCGCCGCACTCGTGCCCGCCGCAATCGCCTTTGCCGCGCCGGCTGCCATGGCTTCGGACAAGGGTAATCCGGAGGCGAAACGTATTGTCGCGGTTGGCGGAACGGTGACGGAAATCCTCTATGCGCTGGGTGCGCAGGATCGCATCGTGGCGCGCGACAGCACCAGCAGCTATCCGGCGGATGCGCTTTCCAAGCCTGACATCGGTTATATGCGGGCGCTGTCGTCAGAAGGTATTCTGTCGCAGAAACCGGATCTCATCCTCTCCGAAGACGGCTCCGGCCCGGCGGATGTCGTCGCTATTCTCAAGGCCAGTGCGGTGCCTTTCGTCACGGTCGACACGCCGCCAAGCGGCGATGCCATACCGAAGAAGATCGAGGATATCGGCGCGGCCGTGGGGCTTTCCGACAAGGCGAAGGCGCTGGCGGCGGACACCAGGGCCGGACTGGATGCGCTTGCCAAGGATGTTTCGACTGTCCCTGAAAAGAACAGGAAGCGCGTTCTTTTCGTGCTCTCCAGCGCTGGCGGCCGCGTCATGGCGGCGGGCAAGGATACGGAAGCCGCGGCGATCATCGAAATGGCCGGCGGTATCAATGCCGCTCAGGAAATCAGTGGTTACAAGCCGCTGACGGATGAGGCGGTCATTGCCGCCGCACCCGATGTCGTGCTGACGATGGAGCGCGGCGACCATGCCGGCAAGGCGGCCGAGATTTTTGCGCTGCCCGCCTTCCAGTCCACGCCGGCTGCGGCTGAAAAGGCGCTGATCAGCATGGACGGGCTTTATCTCATCGGGTTTGGCCCGCGTACGCCGGCCGCCGGCCGTGAGCTGGCAGCGAAGCTTTACCCGGAGGCGGTGAAGCCGTGAGCCTTGCTGCCTTGAGTTCCGCTGAGGGCAGGTTTGCCGGCGACAGATCCCGGCAGGGGGTCGTCACGCTTGCCGTGCTTGTCGGCATCCTGCTGTTTGCCTGTGGTGTGTCGCTGGTCAGCGGACCGACGGGCGTCGGCATCTCCGAACTCTGGGCTTATCTCACCGGCGGCGCGGCCGAGCTCGACGCCCGTGACAAAATCATTCTCGAGGCGGTGCGCCTGCCACGCACGGCACTCGGCATGTTGATCGGCGCGGGGCTTGGTGTCTCCGGCGCGATGATGCAGGGCCTGTTCCGCAATCCGCTGGCGGACCCCGGCATTGTCGGTGTCACCTCGGGGGCAGCGTTGTTTGCGGTTGCTGCCATTTCGTTGGGTGAAGGCGCGCTTGCCACGGTTGCGGTGTTTTTCGGCCCGCATTTCCTGCCGCTGATGGCGTTTTTCGGCGGGCTCCTGAACACCTGGGTGCTTTATCTGATCGCGACAAAGGATGGCGCCACCTCTACCACCACGCTCATTCTGGCCGGTATTGCGGTTGCGGCAATCAGCGGCGCGCTGACCGGGCTGATGATCTTCGTCGCCGACGATCGGGCGCTGCGTGACATCACCTTCTGGTCGCTCGGCTCGCTCGGCGGGGCAACTCCCGCCAAGGTGCTCGCCACCTTGCCGTTCATCATCATCGTGCTTGCCATCATTCCCTTCGTCGCCCGTGGGCTGGATGCGCTGATTCTGGGCGACGCTGCCGCCTTCCACATGGGCATTCCGGTGCAGCGGCTGAAGCGGATCGTCATCCTGGCCGTTGCCGCCGCCTGCGGGGCGAGCGTGGCGGCGGCCGGTTCCATCGGTTTCGTCGGCATCGTCGTGCCGCATCTTCTGCGCCTCGCCATCGGTCCGTCGCACCGTTTCCTGCTGCCGGCATCGGCACTAGGCGGCGCCGCATTGCTGCTTTTGGCCGACAGTTTCGCCCGCACGGTGGCGGCTCCGGCGGAACTGCCCATCGGCGTCGTCACGGCGCTGATCGGTGCGCCGGTCTTCCTGTTCCTGCTGCTGGGCCGCGGCGGTTTTTCCATGCGGAATGCGTCATGATCGGGGCCGAAAACATCACTCTCATCCGCTCCGGCCGCCGCCTGCTGGACGATGTCAGCGTCGATCTGCAGCCGGGCAAGGTCAATGTCATCATCGGCCCGAACGGTGCGGGTAAATCCACGCTGATGAAGGTTCTGTGTGGCGAGCTGCATCCGGAACATGGTTCGGTGACCTATAACGATATCGCCCTGCCGCTGTTCAAGCCGGTCCAGCTTGCCCGCCTGCGGGCCGTGCTGCCGCAGAATACCCAGCTTGCCTTTCCCTTTACCGCGCTTGAAATCGTCCGCATGGGCGCGGTGGCGCAGGGATCGCGCGCGCCGGAAGAGCAGGCCCGCCGGGCGCTTGCCAAGGCCGGCTTGCGGGGGTTCGAGCAGCGCTCCTACAACATGCTGTCGGGCGGCGAGCAGCAGCGGGTGCAATTTGCCCGGGCGCTGGCGCAGGTGCCCTTTCCGGTGGAAAATGGTGAGGTGCGGGCACTGTTTCTTGATGAACCGACGGCCAGTCTCGATATCGGCCACCAGATCGCGGTCCTAGAAACGGCGCGCGATTTTGCGGCTGGTGGCGGTCTCGTGCTCGCCATCCTGCACGATCTCAACCTTGCGGCGGAATTTGCCGATCAACTTATCGTCATGCATGGCGGCCGGGTGACGGCGAGCGGGCCATCGCTGGAAACCATCAGCGACGAGACGATCGCGCGGGTTTACGGCATTGGCGGCGTTGTCGGCCGGTTGCCGGCGCGGCATATTCCTTATGTGCTGCCGCAGTCGCGGCACCGCTAGGGCCTTTCCAGGAAAAGTGGAAGCCGGTTTTCCGTCCGCGGCGAAGCTCGAAAGTCTGAAATTCAGCTTTCCGGGCGGGTGGCGATGAACAGCGCCGAACCGAGCATGACGGCGGCAACAATTGCGGCGCGCATAAGCGGCGGGTCGCTGAGGAACCAGAAGGCAGCGTAACTCACCGTCATGGCCGACAAGGCTGCGATCTTGGCCTTGCGGGCGATTGCGCCACGTTCGCGCCAACGCCGAAGCGAAGGGCCGAATCTGGGGTGGCTGAGAAGCCATGCCTCGAGCCTGGGCGAAGAGCGGGAGAAGCACCAGAGCGCCAGAAGAAGAAACGGCGTGGTGGGCAAAACGGGAAGAAACGCGCCGACAATGCCGGTCGCGACCATAAGCCAGCCAAGACAGAGGTATAGAAGGCGCATGGCTATGCCGGTATCATGACTTATCTACTCATGATAGAGCGGCTGCGAGAAAACCGCGAGCCTTGTTGCCGCAGGCCCTCGCCACACCGGGAAAACCGGCGGTTTTGGCCATCACATTTGGCGTGATCGGACCGTTACCTCCTGTCGCAGGTCGCCTTTAGGGTTGAAAGCGCGACGCTCAGTCTTTATCCCCTTGGGCCGCGATGTCCGGAGCATAACCGGACCACCAAGGGTTAGAAGAAGGAAACACCATGGCCAAGCTGATCCACTCGATGGTCCGGGTGCTGGACGAAAAGCGTTCGGTGGAATTTTACACGCAGGCTTTCGGGCTTGAGGTTGCGGAACGCGCCGAGTTCGAGAATTTTACGCTGATCTATCTCAGCAATGCCGAGGGCGATTTCGAGCTGGAGCTGACCGTCAACCGGGGTCGCGAAGTGCCCTATGCGCTGGGTGACGGCTATGGTCACCTCGCCGTCAGCGTTGCCGATGTGGATGCCGAACACCAGCGCTTCACCGAGATCGGGCTTTCGCCCGGCAAGATCATCGAAGCCGATTATAAGGGCCAGCCTTTCGCGAAATACTTTTTCATCTGCGACCCGGATGGTTACAAGATCGAAGTACTGCAGCGCGGCAACCGGTTCAAATAGGGTAGAGGCACATCATGGCAGAGGCAGGCGTCAAACTCGAGGATAGCTGGAAACGCGTTCTTTCCACCGAATTCGCCAGCCCCTACATGCTGAAGCTGAAAGACTTCCTGCTTGCTGAAAAAACCGCCGGCAAGCGCATCTTTCCCAAGGGTGCCGAATATTTCCGGGCGCTGGATCTGACGCCGCTGGATGAAGTCAAGGTCGTCATTCTGGGACAGGACCCCTATCATGGGCTTGGCCAGGCGCACGGTCTGTGTTTTTCAGTCCAGCCCGGCGTGCGCATTCCGCCTTCGCTCGTCAATATCTACAAGGAATTGCAGGCCGATCTCGGCATCCGCCCGGTCGGTCACGGTTTTCTTGAGAGCTGGGCGAAACAGGGCGTGCTTTTGCTCAACAGCGTGCTGACGGTGGAGGAATCCCGCGCTGCCTCACATCAGGGGCAGGGCTGGGAGAAGTTCACCGATGCCGTCATCCGCGCCGTCAATGACGAATGCGATCACGTGGTGTTCCTGCTCTGGGGCTCCTACGCCCAGAAAAAGGCGGCCTTTGTGGATCAGCGCAAGCATCTGGTGCTGCGCTCGCCGCATCCTTCGCCGCTTTCGGCCCATAACGGCTTTTTCGGCAATGGCCATTTTTCCAAGGCCAACGCCTTTCTCGTCTCCCACGGCCGTCAGCCGATTGACTGGCAATTGCCGGAAACGGCGGGAAGCGACAAAAACCTTCTTTAGATACTCATAAATACCTTTGCGCTTTGCGGCTGCCGGGATTAAAGATAACCGGACTACAAAGTGAAGGATTATGCCCGTGTCTCTCCTGTCTGCAGAAACCTCCGTCTCGCTGCCCGATCCGCTGTCGATCGTCGACGCTTTCGAGGATCATTTTTCCGAGCATATGGAGATGGAGCGTGAGGGGCCGACGGTGCGCTTCAAGACCGAATATGGCCATGGCAGCTTCAGCGCCGAAGGCGGCCGTTTCGCCGCGCGGGTGAACTGCATTTCCGAACATATCCTGATGTCGGTTAAGGCCATGGTGGCCGAGCATATTGTCGAGTTTTCCGGCGAGACGGGGCTGGATTTCCGCTGGAGCGGCCATGGGGCCTACCAGCGGGAATTGCCCAATCTCTTCATCGGCAAGGTTGCCCGCGCCTATAACCTCACGCCGCATATGCGCCGGCTGGTGGTGTCGGTCGAAAGCGGCATCGAAAGACTGGTCACCGGCGGCATGCATGTCCGCCTGCTCCTGGTGCCGGATCAGGCCCGTGCGCCGGTCTGGCCCTACCTGGCACCCACCGGCGCCATCGTCTGGCCGGCCGGCGACGATCTTCTGATGCGGCGCGTTTATACCATCCGTTCCGGCGATGTCGGTCGCGGCGAGGTGGATATCGATTTCGTCATGCATGAGGGTGACGATATGCCGGGCGCGACCTTCGGCGCGACGGCAAAGCCGGGTGATGTTCTCGGCATCATCGGCCCAAGCGGCACCTGCCCGGGGGCGGAGCGCTACGTCTTTGCCGGTGACGAAACCGCGCTGCCGGTGATGCTGCGCATGGCGGCCGAAATGCCTGTTGGCAAGAAGCTCAGCGTCTACGCTGAAATTGACGACGAGGCTGAGCGGCAGGAGATTGTCTGCGCGGCCGATGTCGAATGGACATGGCTCTATCGTCGCGGCAAGCCTGCCGGCACCTCCGGCCTCATCGAAAAGGCGCTGCGCGACCACGCCTGGAGTGCGGACCACGAAGGCCTGCATGTCTTTGTCGCCTGCGAAAAATCCGAGGCGAGGGCGGCAAAATCCTTCTTGACCGACGAAATCGCCTTCCCCAAGGCGTCGCTGCGGGCTGTCGGTTACTGGACCATGGGCGCTGCCGACGACCATTGAGGTCTGCGGCATGGCGGATTCGGCTGAACAGTGAGTTTTATCGTTCACCAATCGGGAACAATCCGTTCCCGTTGTCCGGTCTATGCCTTCTGCGCCTCTTACCCCATCTTTACGCCATGAACAGGGCGGGCCCGATTGCGAGGCCTGCCAGGCGAAAAGGGGTTTATCATGCTCAACCAGATCAAGGGCCTGCACCACGTCACGTCAATGGCGGCCAGTGCGCGCCAGAATAACGGCTTTTTCACCGATACGCTCGGCCTGCGCCGGGTAAAGAAGACTGTCAATTTCGACGCGCCTGACGTCTATCACCTCTATTATGGCGATGAGGTCGGCACGCCCGGCTCCGTCATGACCTATTTCCCGTTCCCGCATATCGCCCAGGGCCGTCCAGGCACCGGTGAAGTGGGCACGACGCTGTTTTCCGTTCCGGAGGGATCGCTCGGCTACTGGCAGGAGCGTCTTTCGAAGGCCGGCGTGGATGGCCTGAAGGCCGATGAGGCGTTCGGCAACAAACGCCTGCATTTTGCCGGACCTGACGGAGACGGTTTCGCGCTGGTCGAGGTCAGGGATGACAATCGCGCTCAGTGGACCGGCAATGGTGTCGGCGAAGATCAGGCGATCCATGGTTTTCAGGGCGCCAGCTTGCGTCTTCGCGATGAAGGGGCAACTGCCGAGCTGTTGAAATTCATGGGCTATCAGGAAGTGGATCGTCAGGATGGCGTGCTGCGCCTCGGTATTCCCGGCGGCAATGGTGCCGACTTCATCGACATCGAAACCATGCCGAATATCTCCGGCGCGCGGCTGGGTGCGGGGTCCGTGCACCACATCGCCTTTGCGGTCGAAAACCGCGCCAAGCAGCTGGAAGTACGCCAGGCGCTGATGGATACGGGCTATCAGGTCACTCCCGTCATCGACCGCGATTATTTCTGGGCGATCTATTTCCGCACGCCCGGCGGCGTGCTGTTTGAGGTGGCCACCAACGAACCCGGTTTCGACCGCGACGAGGATACCGCCCATCTCGGCGAGGCGCTGAAGCTGCCAAGCCAGCATGCGCATCTGCGCTCCGCGCTGGAAAAGCAGCTGGAACCGCTTGGGGACGAGAAAGCGGTTTAATCCGCTCTTACTTAGCCCTCCATTGCGTTTTGGCAGGACGTTGCCTCGTCTTTCTTCTCCCCGTTCGGGGAGAAGGTGGCCCGAAGGGTCGGATGAGGGGGGCAACGTTGCCGTATCTCACGACCCTTGCCTCCTCATCCCGCTGCCGCGACCTTCTCCCCGGCGGGGAGAAGAAACAAGCAGCATCCGCTCGCTCCACATGATTGCTCCGCTTGGCTGAAAAAGCCGCGAAGGTATCGCCGAAACTCTTCCTTCCAGAAAGGATTATCCGATGAACAAGGACACCTATTTCCACAAATCCCGCGCCGGTGCCGCCGGTGCTCCGCTTTTCGTCGTGCTGCATGGCACGGGCGGTGATGAAAACCAGTTCTTCGACTTTGGCTCCCGTCTTTTGCCGCAGGCCACCATTCTCTCACCCGCCGGCGATGTTTCCGAACATGGTGCAGCGCGCTTCTTCCGGCGCACGGGCGAGGGCGTTTACGACATGGCCGACCTTGCCCGGGCAACCGACAAGCTGGCGGATTTCGTCAAGGCAAACCGCGAACATTACCAGTCCGGCCCAATCATCGGTCTCGGCTTTTCCAACGGCGCGAATATTCTCGCCAATGTGCTGATCGAACAGCCCGAGCTTTTTGATGCCGCAGTGTTGATGCATCCGCTGATCCCGTTCGAGCCGAAAATTTCCCCGGCCAAATCGTCACGCCGGGTGCTGATCACGGCGGGAGAGCGCGATCCGATCTGCCCGGTGCCGCTGACGACAGCGCTGGAACAGAGCCTTCAGGCGCAGGGTGGAACCGTGGAGACGGTATGGCATCCGGGCGGGCATGAAATTCGCTCGAACGAGATCGATGCCGTGCGGGAATTTCTCTCGGTTTACGGGGAGTGATGCTGTCTTCCGTCATGCCGGCCTTGAGCCGGCATCCAGCCACGGCGCGTCTGCGCTGTGGAAAGAGTCTTTCGCGATCAAGGACTTGATCGCACTGGACCCCGGATCTAGTCTGGGGTGACGGAGGAAGGATTTGCTGCTCCGTCATATAATCCCAACGGAGCTCGTCCCGCCGAGCCTCAGCGATATCCGCATTGCTGCAGCTGCGCCTCGTAACGCAGCGCCATGTTGGCGGAGCGGCGGGCGGCCTTCTGGACGGCGGAATTGTTGCGCCAGCTGCCCTTGGCATAACCGGCATGGCCGGAATAATAGGCGAGGTAGAGATTGTAGGGATCGTTCAGCGAAATGCCGTTTTCGCGGCGGCTTTTGGCGTGATACCAGCCGACGAAATGGATGGCATCGGTGAAATCCGTGCGGCTTGCTCCCCGGCGGCCGGTTTCGCGCTGGTAAACACTCCATGTGCCATCCAGCGCCTGGGCATAACCATAAGCGCTCGACTGGCGCGTCCAGGGAATGAAGCCCAGCAGCTTGGTGCGCGGCGGCCGTGCATAGGGACGGAAGGCGGATTCGGTATAGATCGTCGCCATCATGACAGGCACGGGCACGCCGAACTCCCGTTCGGCCGCTTTCGCATCACGTCGCCAGTTGTTGAAAATGCCGTTCCGCTGTTCGAAAATCGCACAGGCATTGGTGACCTGTGACGGTGCGGTGGCGCAGCCGGCCAGAACGAGCATCAGAAAAACTACGGCAAATACGCCACGCATAACGGAACCCTTTCGTTCCGCTATTCTTAAATTGCTAACCATTAACGTCGGGTTTTAAGACAAGGTTAATTCAAATGCCGTCGATCAAGGGCCTGTTAACCCGCTGAAAATTCCTGTGGCCGGGATGGGGCGAAAGCGTGTGCCGCGCCTCTCCTGCGTGCCTTTTTCGCGATACATTTATCCCCGCGCGTCCACGGGTCCGGCCGGCTCGCTATAATCTCCTCATCCCGGTCATCGAGCGTGCGCGCGGCGCAAGGTGGACGGGGCAGGCGGCCGAACCGGGGAATTTCCCGATGTCACGGTTAAGGCAGCCGGCATATGTCCATCCGCCAAACAGGAACCGGTTTGGCGGGCGGCGTATATGTTGAGACCGGGGCCGCATCGCCTGCAAACCCTCAACCATCCTTTCAATACCCCGCAGTGATGCGGCCCATTTATCGCCTCTCAACACTGCTTCCGAATTGGGGCGGTGATATCGGCGCATATTTGAATAAAAAGCGGTCGCTGTACAAAAATGAAAACCGATAAAATTGTAGCAATCGGCTTAAAGCGCTCGAAAACAGTCGTGTGCCATTGTGGGATCACAGACGGAGAGCGCCTCTGAAAAGAGACGTTCCCACAAAACAGAAATCGAGACCGGCACAAGCCGGCGGATCGCCAAACGGGGTATGAAATGTTGAAGAAGATTATTGCTGCTGCCATCTGCGGAATTGTCGTCGCTTCCATGTCCACCCACGCCGATGCGGCGGGTGCTGCCGGTTTTGCCCGTGGTTTTGCCGCTGTTGAAAAGAGCGCGGTGAAGGAGATCGGTGTTTCGGCGCCGGGCGGTTTTGATGGCTGTGTTCTTTCCGCCGGCCAATGTGTTTCGACGATTGCCGCGCCGCTTAACGGCGAGCGTCGTGAGGAACTGTTGCGCGTCAACCGCGATGTAAACGCCACCATGGGTGCGCTCGATGATTATTTTTCCGGCTTCGCAACCGATGTGCCCGCAACACCTTCGTTAAGCCTTGGCGATTGTGGTGATTGCGCCGCGATCAAGCGCACGGCGCTTGCCGGTGCCGGCTGGTCTTCGAGCGCGCTGCGCCTCGCCTTTTCGCTGAACAATGACGGATCGCTCGAAAAAGTGCTGATCGTTACCACCGACAAGGGCGATATCGTTCTCGGCAATGCCGTCTTTTCTCCGGCGGAGCGCGAAACCGCGCTTTAAGCCCATCTCTTCATGCCTGCCAGACTACGCCGGTTTTTCCTGATCCTATCTGGATCAGGAAGCCGGCGATTTTTTTCGTTCCGCGACGGCAATGCCGGCGAGCGCCATGACGAGTGCCGCAATCTGGTAGGTGTGCAGGGTTTCGCTGAGCACCACGACGGAAAGAAGCGTGCCGAAGACGGGTACGAGGTTGATGAAGAGGCCGGCGCGGTTGGCGCCGATCTGCTCCACGCCCTTGATGTACAGGATCTGCGCGATGAGGGACGCAAAAATGGCGGCATAGACCACCAGCACCCAGCCCTTCTGATCCGGCCAGACAACGCTGTTTCGCGACATTTCCCAGAAGACCAGCGGCACCGAGGTGAGGAGGGCGAAGAAGGCGGGAATGGCCATCAGGGTGCGCCAGTCGACTGCCGGTTTCCAGCGCAGGATGACGGTGTAGATGGCATAGACCAGCACGGCGAGCAGCATGACGGCGTCGCCCGCATTCATTTCCAGCTGCAGCAGCGAGACCGGATCGCCATGCGAGGCGAGCAGCGCCACGCCTGATATGGTGAGACAGAAGCCGACGATCTGGCCGAACAGCACGCGGGTGCGGAACAGGATGAAGTTCAGGACGAAGATGACCATGGGAATGCCGGCCTGGATGACGGCGGCATTGATGGCGGAGGTGTGCTGCAGGGCCGTGTAGAGAAACACGTTGAAGGCGGTGTAACCGACGCTGCCGAGCACGAAGAAATACGGCAGGCGCTTTTTTACCACCGGCCAGTCCTTGATGAGCTGCGGCACGGAAATGGCGAAGATGATGGCGACGGCGAAGACCCAGCGCAAGAAGGTGAAGGCCATGGGGCTGATGTGGCCGACGGCCAGCTTGCCGGCAACGGTGTTGCCGCCCCAGCAGAGCGTGGCGATGATGAGGGCGATATAGGCTTTGGAGGGCACGCTGATGTTTCGCTTCTTCACGGGGCGGGAAAACGGCAAAGGGGTGAATGGCGGTCTTGCGCCCGCGCTTGGCCCCCACGGGGCGAGATAATGCGGGAAATCCACGCCTTGTCACGGAAAAAGCAAAATTCTCCATAAGAAACAGGGTCGCTTTCCGTAAAACAACACAGTATACATTCGCGGGTTTGGGTTTCCCATCGGGTTATCGGGCGCGCAAGCGCCATGAGCAGGAAAGCAAGAAATGACGAATGTTGTGGTGGTCGGCTCGCAATGGGGCGACGAAGGCAAAGGCAAGATTGTCGACTGGCTGTCCGAGCGGGCAGATGTCGTCGTGCGGTATCAGGGCGGCCATAATGCCGGCCATACGCTTGTCATCGATGGCATCAGCTACAAGCTTTCGCTTCTGCCGTCCGGCGTCGTGCGTCCCGGCAAGCTCGCCGTCATCGGCAATGGCGTCGTGGTCGATCCGCATGCGCTGATCGCCGAAATCGGCCGTCTGGAAGCACAGGGCGTCAAGGTTACCCCGGAAAACCTGCGTATCGCCGACAATGCCACCCTTATTCTTTCGCTGCACCGCGAGCTGGACGGCATGCGCGAAGACGCCGCCTCCAACAGCGGCACGAAGATTGGCACCACCCGTCGCGGCATCGGCCCGGCTTACGAAGACAAGGTTGGTCGCCGCGCCATCCGCGTCATGGATCTGGCCGATATGGAGGCGCTTTCCGCCAAGGTCGACCGTATCCTCACGCATCACAACGCGCTTCGCCGCGGTTTCGGCGCGACCGAAGTTTCGCACGAGACGATCATGGAAGAGCTGGGCTCGATTGCCGAGCGCATCCTGCCATTCAGCGAAACCGTGTGGCTGCTGCTCGACAAGAAGCGCCGCGCCGGTGCGCGCATCCTGTTTGAGGGCGCTCAAGGCTCGCTGCTCGATATCGACCACGGCACATATCCCTATGTGACCTCTTCCAACACGGTTGCCGGCCAGGCCGCCGCCGGTTCGGGCATGGGTCCGGGTTCGCTGGGTTACATTCTCGGCATCACCAAGGCTTACACCACGCGCGTCGGCGAAGGTCCGTTCCCGACCGAGCTGAATGATGAGATCGGCCAGTTCCTGGGCGAAAAGGGCCATGAATTCGGCACCGTCACCGGCCGCAAGCGCCGTTGCGGCTGGTTCGATGCCGCACTGGTGCGCCAGTCGGTCGCCACCAATGGTATTACCGGCATCGCGCTCACCAAGCTTGACGTGCTTGACGGTCTCGACGAGCTGAAAATCTGCGTCGGCTACAAGCTTGACGGGCAGGAAATCGACCATCTTCCGGCCAGCCAGGGCGCGCAGGCGCGCGTCGAGCCGATCTACATCACGCTGGAAGGCTGGAAGGAATCTACCGTCGGTGCCCGAAAATGGGCGGATTTGCCTGCTCAGGCAATCAAATATGTCCGTCAGGTCGAGGAATTGATCGGGGCGCCTGTCGCGCTTCTGTCGACAAGTCCGGAGCGTGATGACACCATACTTGTGACTGATCCGTTTGAGGATTAATGTCCTCGGCGATCTAGATTCATAAACCATATCGGGCCGGTACGTCGCCGGTCACGACGAGAAAGTGCTTATGGCGGATTTTGTAGCAGTCATTCGCAAGGCCGTGGATGGCTTGGCGAACAATACTCCCGAAAACCGGGCGAAGGTTTACGACAAGGCGCGCAGTGCGGTTGTGCGCCAACTCGAGAATATGAAGCCACGTCCGCCGGAAGAATTGTTGCGCCGGCAGATCGCCAAGCTGGACGCCGCAATCGCCGAGGTGGACAGCGAATATGCCGAGGCGCTTCCGGCGCTGGAGGAGGATGAAGAATTCTCCTCCGCTGCCGAAGAGGCCGCAGCACCTTACCATCAGCACGATATCGATGAGGATCGCGCGGCCCATGCCGCCGAGCCTGTCGAGGCGGAAGAACCCGCCTCGACCGAGGCCGCACAGCCAGAGCCGGCTTATGAAGAACCCGCCGTCGAGGAAGAGCCTCGCCACGAAGCGCCGGTTTCCGCCGCCGCCGAGCAGGATGAGCAGGTTTACGAGGAACAGCGTGAAGAAGAACGCGAGCCGGAAGAGCTCTATGAAGCGCCCGCTCCGATAACGCCCGCTGTTTCCGATGAAACGCACGGAACCTATTTCACCCGTGCGGAGGAAGAGCCGGCCTATCGCGCGGCTGACGAGCACGATCGCGAATTCGAAACCGCGCCGCGCGAAGATGATACGTCCGTTCCCGCCCATTGGGCAAAGCCCGTGGATGAGGACGACTGGCGCAAGCTTGAAGAAACGCAGGCCGACGATGCGCCCGCCGCTGACGACTATGCCGACGTGCGTGCCGAGACGGACGAGCGCCCGCTGGTTGCCGGTTATGCCGCGCAGCATTATCAGGACCCGGCGGTGAATTTCGAGCCGGAGAAGCGCGATGCGGATGACCGCTTCGGCCATGCGGCGGTGGATCACGATCCGGTCTTCGGCCGGCAGGATGAATTTTCCGAACCGCGCCAGACGGACGATACGACACCGAAAAAGTCTGCCGTCGTTGAGGATTTCTCGTCCTATTTCCAGGACACGGAGATCGCCATTCCGGCCAGGGACGCGCCGGCTCTGCCGCGCGCCGACAATGATCCCTTCGGCGATCAGACACCGGCCAAGGACAACAAGGAACGCACCCCCTGGGACGATCTGGACGAGCTGATCGGTTATGACGGCGCGTCGTCTTCCAGCCGGGCAACTGCAGACGATACGCCCGCCGTGGGCGCAGGTGCTGCGACGCCCGCCTACATGGTCAAGAAGAAGCCGCGCCGCAATTATGCGTCGCTGGTGCTTGCCCTTGTCGGGGCCGGGCTTCTGGCAGGTGGCGGTTATGCGCTGTGGATGAACCGCGACGCCCTGAACGACATGGTCGGCGGGCTGGTGCAATCGGCACAGAATGGTGGCCAGACCCAGACGCCTCCGGCCACTACTCCGACAGGTGAGGCGCAGACATCGACGCCGCCTGCAACCCAGCAGCCGCCCGCCACCGGGCAGCAGCCGGCAAACCACCAGACGCCGACGCATGGCGACGATGGTTCCGTGACCGGCACGAAGTTTACCCAGCGGCTTCTGGCCGACGGGACCGAGCGTGACGAGGGGCCTGCGCCGGGCGCGAACGGCCAGCCGGTGACGGCAGAAGGCCAGTCGGTTTACGAACAGAACGTCGCGCCGCCGCCTGCGGGTGAGGCTCCGGCCAATACTGCCGGCGCGCCCGCGGGAACGCCCAATGGAACACCTGCCGGCACGCCGCCGGCCCAGCAGCCTGCCGCTGCCGCCACCGGCGATCGCATGTTCCTTTACGAGGAAGTGCTGGGCCAGACCGTTCCAACGGCCATTCAGGGCAGCGTTTCCTGGTCGCTGCAGCAGGAAAATGATGCGGAAGGCAAGCCATCGCCCACCGTTCAGGGCCAGATCACGGTTCCCGGCCGCGGCTTGAGTGCGCTTATTACCTTCAAGCGCAACACCGATCCGTCGCTGCCGGCCAGCCACCTGATCGAGATCGTCTTCTCGGTTTCGCCCGGTTTCGAAGGCGGCGCGATCGACAGCGTCCAGCGTATCGCGATGAAGAGCACGGAGCAGGATCGCGGCAATGCCCTGATCGCGGTTCCGGCCAAGATCACCGACGATTTCCACATGATCGCGCTTAACGACTTCCCGGATGCGATGAAGACCAATCTGGAGCTGCTGAAGAGCCGCAACTGGATCGATATCCCGGTCTCCTATCGCAACGGTCGCCGCGCGCTTCTGACGCTGCAAAAGGGCAATGACGGCATCGCCGCCTTCGACAAGGCACTCAGCGAATGGGCGGCGGCGGCACCTGCTGCCGGCGGTCAGTGATGATTTTGGGGGCTTGCCGAGAGCTTGCCCCCTCATCGTCTCGCTTACGCTCCGGCACTTCTCCCCGGCGGGGAGAAGAAACTGCCCCGCCCGATTGCGCCCTTCAGACATAGTCCCTGACATTTGATGCGGAATGAGACGTCGCCGCAAATTCTTCTCCCCGCCGGGGAGAAGTGCCGGAGCGCAAGCGAGGCGATGAGGGGGCAACGCTCAAGGGTTCCCCGCAACCATGCGTCTGGCAAACAAAAAGCCCGCAGATCTTGCAATCTGCGGGCTTCATATTGATTAGCGTTTCAATAACCGTTTACGCATCCACCACGCGCAATGCGCGGGCAGCCTCGAGGGCTTCCTTCTGCACCGCTTCCTGCACCTTCTCGAAGGCGCGAACCTCGATCTGGCGCACGCGTTCGCGGCTGATGTCGAACTCTGAGGAGAGTTCCTCCAGCGTCACCGGATCTTCCGCAAGGCGGCGGGCCTCGAAGATGCGGCGTTCACGGTCGTTCAGCACGCCCATGGCCTTTGCCAGCATGCGGCGGCGGGTTTCCAGTTCGTCCTGCTCGATCAACACGGCTTCCTGGCTGTCATGGTCGTCCACCAGCCAATCCTGCCATTGGCCGGATTCGCCTTCGGAAGCCTTGATCGGCGCATTCAGCGACGCGTCGCCATGCAGGCGGCGGTTCATCGAGATCACTTCTTCTTCGGAAACCTGCAGCTTGGTGGCGATTTCCTTGACGTGTTCCGGCTTCAGATCGCCGTCGTCGATTGCCTGGATACGGCCCTTCAGCCGGCGCAGGTTGAAGAACAGTCGCTTCTGGTTGGCCGTCGTGCCCATCTTCACCAGCGACCACGAACGCAGGATATATTCCTGGATCGAGGCCTTGATCCACCACATGGCATAGGTGGCAAGACGGAAACCGCGTTCCGGATCGAACTTCTTCACCGCCTGCATCAGGCCGACATTGCCTTCGGACACAACTTCGCCGATCGGCAGGCCGTAACCGCGATAACCCATGGCAATCTTGGCAACGAGACGCAGATGGCTGGTGACGAGCTTATGGGCGGCGTCGCGGTCGCCATGCTCGGCGTAACGCTTGCCAAGCATGTACTCTTCCTGCGGCTCCAGCATCGGAAATTTACGGATGTCGTCGAGATATCTATTGAGACCGGCTTCACCGGCCGTAATCGTAGGCAAACTATTGCGGGCCATAAAGCACCCCCTTATCTATGGTCTGGAACGGCGCCCTCTCTGGCGTGGCAAAATCACCCGCCCGAGGCACACCGTAAGCTGCGGGTCGTTACCGACCCCGCACGAACCCATGTGACAGATATGTATGCGCCCGCCGCGTTTCAAGCGAACGCTGCGTTCACACATGCGTTATGTTCCGGCGGCATTGTCTCTGACCTGTTTAACTTTCGAACGGTAGATTCGTTCCGAAAAACCGCCAAGGCCGGAGCGTACCATCAGCTCATACATTACCCGCCGCCGCATGGGATTGTGCAGGCGCATGACTTTGGAACCGAGGAACTGCGTCTCGACATGGCCAAGCGCCTGCAGATCGGGGTCAGTGGCAATTGCGCCCGCATAAGTCGCGTGAAATTCCCGGCGGCAGACATAGGTTTTATATTTGGTCATGCCGAAGCAGACGAGGCTATGGCCATGGGTGCGCAGAAAATCGGCCACACCCACCGTCACCTCCGGCCAGGCCGGGTTGAAGGTATCGTCGAAAACGATGATGCCGTGCGGGGCGATCACCTCCATCGCCAGTTTCGCATCCGCCAGCACGTGATGCAGGTGGTGGCCGCCATCGATGCTGAAGAAGCGCGCCGGGCCGATGCGTGAGGTGATCTCGGCGGGGGCCAGCCGGGTGCTGTCGCCCCTTATGATCAAGTCCTCATCCATGGCAAAACCCAGCCGGCGGCCGTTTTCCATCAGGCGTTCATATTGGTCGAGGCTGCCATCTTCGGGCGGATCAAGATCGAACAGATCGACGCCCAGCACCTTTTCCTGCGTCCCAGCGAATTTGCGCAGCAGGAAATAGGAGCGGCCATAATAGACACCGATTTCCGCCATTCCACCCTTGAGATCGTCCCGCGTCTGCGCCTGCAGCAAAGCCTTGAAGACAAGCGCGTCGGGTGGGTCGATATAACCTTCTATGCTGCGTAGATCCTGAAATATGAACCGGCGGTCTTCGATATTCATGCGCGATAGATCCCGTCATCATGCCGGTTCCGCTCAGGCTTTTGCATCGAACGGAAGGCGTTGCTTGCGGCGTCGGTTATTCGGCAAGCTCGGCATGCGGCCACGGTGTTTGCGGGGACGATTACAAGCCTTGCGGGGGCCGAGGAGGTGCGACGATTGAAGCGAAATTGGGGCGGTCTACAAAAAGGACCGACTTCGGAATATCGCTATCCGCTAATCTTTTTTTATTATCCGGGACTTCCGGCGAGATACGTGGCGCGGTTTTTTTGACCGCGCCATACCAGTTTTCAGCTGCGCAGGGCTTCAAGCAGTTCTTGCATATCGTCAGGCATATCGGTTTCGAACTCCATCACCTCGCCGGTGCGAGGGTGTTCGAAGGCCAGCAGATAGGCATGCAGCGCCTGTCGCGGAAAGCGGTTGACGGTGCTTCTGGCCGGTTCTTCCAAAAGGTTCGCCTTGGTGCGGAACGACGCGCCATATTCGGGATCGCCGATCAGCGGATGGCCGATATGGGCCATATGCACGCGGATCTGGTGGGTGCGGCCGGTTTCCAGGCGGCACTCCACCATGGAGGCGAGGCAGGAGGCGTCAGGCCGTTCATGGAAGCGTTCCATTACCTCGTAATGGGTGATCGCCTCGCGGGCGTCATCGGTATCCTCACGCTTGACGGTGCGTTTGGTGCGGTCGGCGCCGCGGCCAAGGGCAGCATCGATGGTGCCGCGCAGGGTGCGCGGGCGACCCCAGACCACGGCCTTATAGGCCCGCTCCAGCGGCCCGGTGCGGCCGTGATCGGCAAATTGCGCGGCAAGATGACGGTGGGCATTGTCGTTTTTCGCCACGACCATGACGCCGGAGGTTTCCTTGTCCAGCCGGTGCACGATGCCCGGCCGCTTCACGCCGCCAATGCCGGAAAGGCTGTCGCCGCAATGGTGAATGAGGGCGTTGACCAGCGTCCCGGTCCAGTTGCCGGCGCCCGGATGCACGACGAGACCGGCGGGCTTGATGAGCACGATCAGGTCCTCGTCCTCATATTCCACGTCGAGCGGAATATCCTCGCCCTGCGGCACGGGGTCTTCCGGTTCCGGCATGACGATTTCGATGCGATCGCCCGGATGCACCTTCTTTTTTGGCTCGGTGACGGGCGTTCCGTTGAGAAGGACGGCGCCCTGCTCGATCAGCGCTTTCAGGCGGCTGCGTGACAGATCGCCGCCAACTTCGCCCACCAGCCACACATCGAGGCGGCCTTCGGCATCTTCCCCGGCAATCAGGACTTTCCTTGCGTCTCCGCCTTGTTTAAAGGGGTCGTTCATTGTTATTTTTCCGATCCATCAGCATTTCAGGGAACCCGATGACGCAGATCGAGCCAGACGAACAGGAAGACAAGCCGCTTGATCCGGCCGTGGAAAAAGTTCGCCGCAAGATGATCCGTTTGCAGATCGTGTCGGGCTCCGTGATGTTTATCAGCCTTATGGCCGTCTTCGGTGCGGTTGTCTACAAGGCGATGGGGCCGTCGAAAACGGTTCAGACGCAGAGTGCTGCGCCAAATCTTGCCGTTCCCACCGGTAACGGCCCGCTGGCTGTCACCGCCAGCCTGCCGCAGGGCTTCGTGATCGACAATGTCAGCTATTCCGGCGGCGACATGCTGTTTTATGGCCGGCTCGCCAATGGCACCCGCAAGGCGCTGGTCTTCAACGTCGCGGCCGGCCGTTTTCTGGCCGATGTGACTGTTGATGCCCAGTGAGGGCAACGAGGGTGTGCTGCTGGATGGGCGGGCGCTGATTCCGGTCGATGACCCGGCCGATCCGCGCATCGCCGCCTTTCGCGATATTCGCGAGCGTGACCTGACCGGGCGTCAGGGCCGCTTCATCGCCGAAGGCACGGTGGTGCTGCGCATGCTGGCCGCCGCCCACAAGGCAGGTGGGGCCTTCGCGGCGGAAAGCATCCTCATCCTCAAAAACCGGCTTGCCGGCGTTGCTGATATTCTTGCCGATTTCCCTGATGATGTTCCCGTTTATGTGGCCGAAGCGCCGGTGCTTGATGGTATCGTCGGTTTCCACCTGCATCGCGGCATTCTGGCGCTCGGCCGTCGGGTGGAACGCGATGGGCTGGAGGAGATGACGGCCGCGCTTCCGGCCGCCTCGCTGGTGCTGGTGGGCTGCGGTATTTCCAATCACGATAATCTCGGCGCGATGTTCCGTAATGCGGCGGCGTTTTATGCCGATGCAGTGTTGCTGGACGAGACCTCATGCGACCCGCTCTATCGCAAGGCGCTCAGGGTCTCCGTGGGGTCCGTCCTTTCGGTTCCCTATCATCGCGGCGGCGGCGCGGTGGCGATGCTGGAGCGGCTGTCCGAGGCCGGTTTTGCCATCTGGAGCCTTTCGCCAAACGGCGAGACCGAAATCCGTGATATTCCCCGTTCAGAGCGCATGGCGCTTGTTATCGGCACCGAAGGCGAGGGT
>NZ_JBNWCI010000001.1:145060-155227 GCF_053522525.1 Agrobacterium sp. 22-210-1
CTGTGGCGGTTTCATACCGGGCGGATTGCGCAGTCGGCGCAGCTGGATAGCTTGAATGCGGGCACGGCTTCGGGGCTGGCGCTTTATCAGATGGCGGGGGTGATGGGGCGGATTTAAGGGCTCAGTGGGTGTGGTTTACCCCCCTCTGCCCTGCCGGGCATCTCCCCCTCAAGGGGGGAGATCAGCTGGGAGCTAACGCTCGCTCATTCGCAACGTTAGAGATGGGCTGAAGAGTGCCGCATATCGATCTCCCCCCTTGAGGGGGAGATGCCCGGCAGGGCAGAGGGGGGTAAACCGCACCCACTGAGGCGGACTATCCCGCACCACCAGCTTTACTGTTCCCGCTTCCCCATCAACGCACTCGCCCCCGTCGCAAGGCTCTCCCGCCCCGATGAGCCGGAGGCCTTGGCCAGCAGACCCGGAATAGGCGACGTCTCGCCCTCCTGTGCAGCCGTCAGCGCAATCATCTTTGCGGCGATCCGCGCGATTTCGCGGCGGATGGGTTCGTCATTGCCGGTGCCGCGCACATTCAGCAGGCGTTCGGTGAGCGCCGTTCCCTGATTGCGGATGTCCTCGATTTCCTGCTCCAGACCTTCCGGCGACGGTGTCGTTGGCTCAACCATGGGGGAGACCGCAGCCTCCTCCGTGGTCACCGCCTGTGTCACGTCCTCAGCAACGACGGGTGTGGTTTCGAGCGCGGCGGCTGGGGCAGGGGCCGCCGGTTGCAACTGGCTCGCCGCTTTCTCAACCGGCACGGCCGGGTTCGGCAGGCGAATGATCATGTCGTTGCTGCGGCCGCCAGTTGCCGCCAGCTGTTCCTTCAGGCGGGCGACTTCCTGATTGCGCAGCGTCAGCATGGTGTCGAGATCGGCATTTTTCGCCATCACGGTGGCGACCTGGTCTTCCAGACGCGTGACCTTGCGGCTTTCGCGCGCAACCGCCGTCATGGCTTCCTTGTTGCGGGCCGCCACATCCTGCAATTCGCGGGTGGCGGTTTCGCCTTCCTTGCGGAAGCGCGAGGCGCTTTGTTTTGCCTGCTCGGCTTCCAGATCGCGGGTGGCGGCGGTGATTTTCGAATCATCCAGCTCGCGCGTCAGATTGGTGAGGCGGGCGGTGAGATCAGACATCTGGGCGGCGCGCTCGTTGGCGGCCTGTTCCTGTTGCGTGAGGTTCATGGCAATCGCACCGGCGCGTTCTTCGCTGTTATCGAGGGCGGCGCGCAATTCGCCGATCTCCAGCGTCAGCTCCTCGATTTTCAGCGAAAGGCTGCGATTCTGTTCGCCCAGCCGATAGGCGTCGCTGGAAGCGGCTTCGTTGGCGAGGCGCAGCGAGGTGTTTTTCTCCCGCTCGGTATCCAGTTCCTGGCGGACCTTGGCGTTTTCAGCGGCGTAAAGCGCGCGCGCCATATCCTTCTGGGCGCGGACTTCCTGCGGGCTGATGGGCATCGTCGCGCGCAGGCGGTTTTCCGTATAGGCGACGATGCGGCGGTGGATCGCGGGTGCAATCAACAGGGCCAGCAGGGTTGCGGTGAGAAAACCCAATCCGAAAAGAATGGCATATTCGATCACGCGGGACAGTCTCCGAAACTCAGATACGCGCGCATTCGGAAAGAGGAGCGCGAAAGCACGTTACGCTATTATTGCAACCGTGGGGAGGGGTCTCCCGGCAATTGCACAGGCGGTGTCAGCGCCGCTTGTTTCTTCTCCCCGAGGGGGAGAAGTCCGCGGCAGCGGGATGAGGGGGCGAGGGTCATGAGGTGCCGGCAACGTTGCCCCCTCATCCGGCCCTTCGGGCCACCTTCTCCCCGGTGGGGAGAATAAACCTGCCGCAATCTCTCGTCCTATATGCCACCGCTGGCTCCGCTGCACTTTGATTTCAGCGAATCAGAAGGGGTTCCAGGTCGGCTGCTGGGTAAGCTTCAGGTAACCGACATTGATGCCGAGGCGTGCGCCGATGCCGGTGCGGATGGGGGCGAGCGTCACATCGCTGCTCTTCAGATAGGTCATGCCGACGCCAGCGACGATGAAGGCGGAACCGCTGACACCGCCATAACGGCGGTAAAGTGCATCGACGGAGGGAAGATTATAAACCAGCATCATGGCGCGGGTGCCCTGACCGCCATAATCAAGCCCGAGCGACGGGCCCTGCCAGAACACCGGGTGCTGGCCGGCATTCTTGGTATAAAGCGTGCCTTCACCATAGGTGAGGCCGGCAACGAAGGCGCCGGAGCCTTCCTGGCCAAGAATGTAACCGTTCGGAAGTCCGTATTGCTGGAAGGCGCGCTCCACCACCTTGGCAAGGCCGCCGGTGGTTTCACCGAAGAATCCGTGGCCTGCATCCACGACTTCCTGGATGGAATATTGATCGCTGGTCTGGGCAAAGGCCGGTGCGACCCACATCAAGAGGCTCGCAAGGAGCGCGAAAATCTTTCCCAGTCCGAGGCGTGCAATGGTGCGGGTTTTCGTAAGGCGCATCGTCATGTCCGTCCGTCTGTTTCGTTAACGCATCAGCCCGAAAAACCGAATCGATTTTCGCAAGGGCCGATGCGTAGAGTCAAAGTTCTACAGCATCTGTCGTGCATCCTGGCGGATACACGGGGCTCCAATGTGGCCTGTTAAGGCATTTGGCATTTTGAAACCATCCTATTAACAATCGGTTTACCAAATATGGTGTCATTATGGCTTAACAATTTCCACACCGTCCGCGCCTCCCTTGCGCAGGAGAGAATTTTATGACGAGCAAACTCAATATCACGCTGTCCGGTCCCGATCTGGCGGCTCTTTTGTGCAGTCGCGTGTGCCATGATGTGATTTCTCCTGTCGGCGCCATCAATAACGGCCTCGAACTCTTGGACGAGGGCGGCACGGATGACGATGCGCTCGATCTCATCCGCACGTCAGCCCTTAACGCATCCGTGCGGCTGAAGTTCGCCCGGCTCGCTTTTGGCGCTTCCGGCTCGGCCGGCGCTTCCATCGACACCGGCGAGGCCGAAAAGGCCGCGCAGGATTTCGCTGCGGCTGAGAAGAAGGCTGAAGTCAGCTGGAACGGTCCGCGGGCCATTGTTCCGAAAAATCGTGTCAAACTTCTGCTCAACCTCTTCCTTGTCGCTTACGGCGCAATCCCGCGCGGCGGCAATGTGGATGTGCTGCTGGAAAGCCCCGATGGCGACGCCAAGTTCGAAATCACCGTCAAGGGTCGGATGATGCGCGTTCCGGCCAAGTTCGTGGAGATTTACGAAGGCCGGCTGGAAGAGGCGGTCGATGCCCATTCCGTGCAGCCCTATTACACGCTGCTTCTGGCGGAAGAGGCCAATATGACGGTGGAATATAAGGTGCATGAAGATCGCATCGTCTTTACCGCAAAGACGGTTGCCGAGTGACCATTCGATTGCGGAGATGATTTTGCGAAAGGGCCGGGATTGCGTCTGCCGACGCGCCGGCCTTTTTCGTTTTGGGGAGCATGTTCATGGTTCGTCTGACCACCGCTCGCCTTCTCCTTCGGCCACACGCCATTGGGGATGAAGCGCTTTATCGCGCGTTCTGGGGGGCTGATGTTCCGCAGATCGAGGGACTTACCGCGATTGCTCCGCTGGACGCGGAACTCGCATTCGCAAGGCTTTTGCGCTTTATCGGCCATTGGTCCGCTTATGGGTTCGGCCCCTTTGTGGTGGAAGAGCGTGCCACGGGGCGTATCGTGGGCGAGGTGGGCTTTGCCCATATGCGCCGTGGAAACGGGGCCGATTTCGATGGTGTTCCCGAGGCGATGTGGAAAATCGATGTCGAACTGGGCGGCAAGGGTGTCGCGACCGAGGCCGTGGAGGCCGTGACCGGGTGGTTCGACAGCAGCGGAATTTCGCAGCGGACCGTCTGCATGATCGATCCGCTGAACAGCCCTTCCTTGGCCATCGCCGCCCGATTCGGCTTTCGGCCATTCCGCGAAACGACGTTCCGGAAACACCCGATCCGGCTTTTCGAACGCGTGGCCGGGGTTTAGACGATTGGTGAGGGCGCTGCCTTGATCGTGTTTCAGTCCGTCCTCAAACCCGTTTGAGGTCTCGGGCGGCGGCGGTTTGAGCCAGGAGTTGGTGCATATCAACTCCTGGAGCATCTCATGCGCAATTTTCTTCTGGCGACAATTGTCATCTTCTCCCTTGCTCCCGCCGCGATGGCGGAAAGCGCCATCGGTTTCAAGCAGATCAAATTGCCTGACGATGCTGGTGCAAGAGCGCTCAATGTATCATTGTGGTATCCGGCTGTTCCGTCCGGAAAAACCGAGGTCGTGGGTGAAAACGCCGCCTTTTACGGCCTTGGGGTTCAACCGGGTGCTTCCATTCCGCCCGGTTCCCGCCCCCTCGTTCTGCTCTCGCACGGGTTTGGCGGAAGCTGGCGCAATCTGAACTGGCTTGCCGGAGAGCTTGCGCATGACGGTTATGTCGTGGCCGCGCCGGATCATCAGGGCGAATCCTCTACCGAAGAGAATGCAGCCGAGGTTATTCCGCTATGGGAGCGACCGCGCGATATCGGCAGAACGCTGACGGCACTTCTTGATGACGATCGGCTGGCCGGCGAGATCGATGAGACGCGCATCGCCGTGATCGGCCATTCCCTTGGCGGCTGGACCGCGATGGAGCTGGTGGGAGGCCGTTATAACGCCGAACTTGCCTTGAAGGACTGCAACGCAGAGAAAACGCCACCGCAATGCAAGGCGCCACGGCTGCTGGCCAAGGTCGGCATCATCGGCGGTGGCAAGGCCGATCCGCGCCTTTCGATGGATTTGCGGGATATCCGCATCCGCGCGGCCATTGCGCTCGATCTCGGCCCGGCCGCCGGGTTTTTGCCGGAAACGCTTGAAGGTGTCGATGTGCCGGTTCTGGTTCTGGCTGCCGGTGTGGAGACGCCGGAGATCGCCGCGATCAGGGCCGATTCCGGTTATATCGCCCGGCATCTGCCAAAAACCACGACGATCTATCGGGAGATACCGGATGCCAGCCACTTCAGCTTCATGCAGCTGTGCAAGCCCGATGGCGAAAAAATCGTCGAAGAGATGTCACCGGGCGAAGGTTTCGTCTGCCGGGATGGCGGGGGCAGGGGCCGCGCTGAGATCCACGCGCAAATCGCAGAGATAATCGGCGGCTTTCTCAAAGAGAAACTGCATTGAGACGCCTATCCGCCTGATAGATGGAGGGACGCCTCGCTGAAACCTTTCGGTTTTGTGCCGCGTCCCGATTCCTTCAAGCGGCGTTGAGCTGGTAATATCGGAAAACGAGATCTTCCGGGTCGTTGCGCGGCGCGGAGGAGTCGGGAGAACCACCGATTCGCTTGGCGACGGCGGCGGATTTGCTGTTTTGCGGGGATACGTAGCTCACCAGCGTGGACAGCTTCAGGGTTTCGAAGGCCCAGCCACGCAGCGTCATGGCGGCTTCGGCGGCATAACCTTTGCCCTCGTGGCCGTCATAAAGCAGCCAGCCCAGTTCCTTTTCGGGAAATAGCGGGCCGTGATTGATGCCGACCTGGCCGATGCATTCCCCCGTTTCATCAAGCTCGATCATCAGCGCGCCGTGGCCGAAGAAGTGCCAGTTGGCCAGATCGTGGCAAAAAACGCCCCAAGTTTTCCAGAGGTCATATGGTCCGCCGACACCGAGAGAGCGCGGTGAGGCCATGAAGGCCAGATAAGCGGGGAAATCCGCCATGGTCTGCGGGCGCAATGTCAGGCGTTGGGTTTTGAGAGTGGGGATAGGGTGGTTCATGGCATTGGTCCTTTTTGGGAGTGCCAATATGCGCTTTCTGTTGCGTCTGAATGAAGCGGGTATGTTTTGGCTGTGACGCACAACAAAAAACCCGCTGTCGCCAGCGGGTCTTTTAAAACTGTCCTGTCCTTATAAGGGATCAGGCGGTTTCGAGGAATTCCGTGGCGCCGTCAGGCTCGCGCAGAACATAGCCGCGGCCCCAGACGGTTTCGATGTAGTTTGCGCCGCCAGCGGCATTTGCCAGCTTCTTGCGCAGCTTGCAGATGAAAACGTCGATGATCTTCAGTTCCGGCTCGTCCATGCCGCCATAAAGGTGGTTCAGGAACATTTCCTTGGTCAGCGTCGTGCCCTTGCGCAGCGAAAGCAGCTCGAGCATCTGATATTCCTTGCCGGTCAGGTGAACGCGCTGGCCACCCACTTCAACCGTCTTGGCATCGAGATTGACGATCAGCTCGCCGGTGGAAATGACCGACTGCGCATGGCCCTTGGAACGGCGGACAATGGCGTGAATGCGGGCAACAAGCTCGTCCTTGTGGAACGGCTTCGTCATGTAGTCGTCGGCGCCGAAGCCGAGGCCGCGCACCTTGTCCTCGATGCCGGCCATGCCGGAGAGGATGAGGATCGGCGTCTTGACCTTGGAAAGGCGCAAGGTTCTCAAGACTTCATAACCCGACATGTCAGGCAGGTTGAGGTCGAGAAGAATAATGTCGTAATCGTAGAGCTTGCCAAGGTCCACGCCTTCCTCGCCGAGGTCGGTCGTGTAGACGTTAAAGCTTTCCGACTTGAGCATCAGTTCAATGCTCTGCGCTGTCGCGCTGTCGTCTTCAATCAGTAGAACCCGCATAATTATCCCCTTTGCCGCCCGCGAACCGGTAAAACATTGCCTCGCGCGATGCGGATCCAGACGTTGCCTGATTTGCAGGCTGCCACCAAATGGTTAACAAATTCTAATTGCCTTTGGCAAGGTGTATCGAATTTATTAAGCAAAGAAGGCATTTCGCTGTTTTTGCACGTGAATCCACCATCGCCAAAATTGAAGCTTAACGTGAGGATTTCTCGCTAAGTGATTCAATCGACTCTTACATCGTCTGGCCCATTTTTTTGGACCTGGCATTTACCGACCCTTAAATGATCGTGTTTATCATTAACGATGCCCGTAAACGAAAGGTTAACGACGGTGGTTTTTTATTAACGTCGGGTAACTTTTAGGAATCATTCCGGCACAGGAGTTAACCTTTGCGGAGTGACGGGCGGGTTAAACGGGCCGATCAGGGGGGCATAGTGCCTTTTTGATCCGGGTCTCGCTATCCATGGAGTATTGCGTATGAAGTCGCGTGACAGCCTGGTTCGCCTGAAGGAATTTCAGGTCAATGAAAAACGTCGGCAGCTTAACCAGCTGCAGCAGATGATGTCCGAATTCGAGCGGATGGCAAAGGAACTGGTGCATCAGATCTCGCTGGAAGAGAGCAAGTCGGGCATTACCGATCCGACACATTTTGCCTATCCGACCTTCGCCAAGGCCGCGCGCCAGCGGGCGGATAATCTTCAGGTCTCGATCCGGGAGTTGAAGGCCCAGCAGGAAGCCGCCGAAGCTTCGCTGGAAGAGGTGCAGGCCGAATATGAAAAGGCCGCTGCCCTCGAAAACCGCGACGGAGCAATCCGCGCCCGCGCCTGATATCAGGCGCAACATCGGACGAATGATCGTCCTCATTGACGGCTGCCGGTGGATCAGGAGGCGGCTTTCAATGACGGGACGGCATGCATTTTTTTAAAAGGCCGCCTCTCAGGGGCGGCCTTTTGTTTTGCCGTGTCGCCGTATCTCCCTGCCGCCCGGCCACTCGCTGATTTCGATTGTCCGGGGGTGGGGAAAGGCGTAATTTAAGGGGGTTCCGACCGTGAGCCGGAGGCTTTTACGCGCACGCGCCCCTGCGGGTGCGGGTGGCTATTGCAGGGAGGGAAAAATGGCCCGCCAATATATTGATTGCCGCGAATTCCCCAGTGACAGCAAATGCACGATCGCCATCTCCGCCGATTCTCCGGAGGAGCTTATGGAAGCGGCCGTGCAACATGCTGTTGCCGTGCATGGCGCAAAGGATACGCCTGAATTTCGCGAGGAAGTCCGCCACAGCATGCATGCAGGGACGCCGCCGCTGAAGGTGGCGTGACGGGAGGCCCGACGCGCATTTATGAATGACGCAATATGGGAATGGTTGTGAAGGATCGAGCGTCTGCCGCTTGTTTCTTCTCCCCGCCGGGGAGAAGAAGACGCGGCGACGCTTTTGACTATTCTGCCGGCTTACCCCTGGATAACATCCGCCCATTCTTTATGGCGCAGCGTCTGGGCCTTGAAAAACGGGCAGAGCGGAATGATTTTCCAGCCGCCCTTGCGGGCCTCGTCAATCGCGTGGGCTGCGAGCGCCTGGCCGACGCCTTTGCCGCGCAGCGCATCGGGCACGCCGGTATGATCGATGATGATAAGGGAAGGGGAGGTGCGCGAATAGGTCATCTCCGCCTTGTGGCCGTCGATGGTTGCCGAATATTCGCCGTGCGATCCGGTTTCGGTGCTGAGAATGTCCATGGTTTTGCGCCTCCGTGTTGCTGTTCGTTCTCGCCACTGTAATGGCTTGCGCCTGAATTGAAACAGCGGGAAAGCGAACGCAGCGGACACAAACCGGCGACAATCTTTTACCGTGGGGCGGACATGCTGTGGGGGGAATCCAAAATCAAACCGAAAACCCCGTCGATAATCTGACGGGGCATTTGAAATTCGGTTTGGGCGCGTTGCCGCGCCGGCGCAATATCAGTGGCGATATTGCTGAATGCGCGTGGTGCGCAGGCCGGCAAGGCCATGATCGGAGATCGAGGACTGCCAGGACAGGAATTCTTCAACGGTGAGCGTATAACGCTCGCAGGCTTCCTCGAGGCTCAACAGTCCTCCGCGTACCGCTGCAACCACCTCCGCCTTTCTGCGAATGACCCAGCGACGGGTATTGGCAGGCGGAAGATCCGCGATCGTCAGAGGGCTGCCATCGGGGCCGATGACATATTTAACTCGTGGGCGTATCATTTCGGTCATTGGACACTCTATACAAACTCAAGACCATATGACGGGAACTCTATCCCCGTACCTTTAAAAATTGCCTAAGCAGCTCTAGACAATTTATTAAGAATTTGAACGGTTTCGCCTGATCTGTTCGAGTCGCCTTATTTTGCCGGGAAAAAATTTTTCCAAAAATCGCAATTTTTATCGTCCATCGGTTGTTTGCACTCACAGTGCTGCAAGCGAGAGGCATGTTTTCCCGTTACCCTGGGTAAATTCCGCCGTCCCCTCATGCTGCAGCCGCAGGCGGTCGCCGGCATTGAGGGAAAGGATGGAGGTTGCCGACTGCGACGTGCCTGAAGTCGATGCATTGCCGGCGATGCCGAAGGGGGCCGCCGCACCGTTGATGAAAAGCGTCACCCGGTGGCCGGAAGAGGAGACCACGGCGAGCATCAGGGCCGCCAGATAAAGACCCTTTGCCGGAACCACGAGTTCGCGCCCGCCGCCGCTCACCGCATCACCGAGCGCAAAGCCGCCCTCGGCGATGGAGAGCACGGAAAAACCTGCCGCCGTGCCATTGGCGGGTTTCGTCGTGCCCGCCGGCAGGCCGACGACGGCGAGCGGGCGGTTCGGCATCGAGACCCGGCCGTCGCCGCTGCAAAGAAGTGCGGTGTGCCATGAGGCGCCATCCTCGCTGGTCTTGATCGAAAACCCGTCATTGCCGGCAAGGCCCATTTCCGCCCGGCCGCTCCAGCCGGACTGGAACAGCAGCGAGGCGGTATCGGCCTTGCCCGCCTTGTTGACCGTCAGGCGATGGCTGCCGTCTTCCGGCGCATGGGTGAAGAGGCTGGCAGGGGAGGCGAGCGCCAGACGGTTCGTCGTGTCGGCATCCGTGCCGATGCCAACCCTTTCCATCCGGCCAGCGGCAGGCAGCGGCATGTCGCGCCAGACGCCGTCGTGCAGGATGCGATATTTATCCTCACTGACAAACCAGGCCGTCCAGCCGGGCTGTGGCGTGAACGAGAGCCACGCGCCATCCTGCCGGAAGGCGAGCCTGCCGCCTTTGCCGGCCCAGTCACCCGCGGCATCCGCGGAGATGAGGAAGCAGTCTCCTTCCGCCGCATTTTCGGGCGGTGTGGCGACGGCGGCCTTGATGGTGAGCTGCACGATCGCATCCAGCCTTTGCAGGGCTTCGTTGTGGGTGACGTGTTTCTGTGCCTGTGAGGGGAGGATATAGGGAAGCCGAAGTCTCGCCGTCTGTTCCGTCATGATGTGCCTTCCGCGCTGATGTGTTCGTTCGCGGGGCATTGTGAGGCGGCGGGGTGGGGTGGGGATGAGGGGGGATGGGATTATTTTGGGAGCTTCGGCGTATGCCGCTTCA
>NZ_JBNWCI010000001.1:155237-2015142 GCF_053522525.1 Agrobacterium sp. 22-210-1
CTCGATGAGGTTCTAGCCGAATTATCCCGCCCCGCTCGGGCTGCGGGCAAACCCCCTCTGCCCTGCCGGGCATCTCCCCCTCAAGGGGGGAGATCGGCAGGAGGCGCTGCCACCACTTCATTCGCAAACGTTGAGATGGGCGAAACCCGCCCGCGAGTCGATCTCCCCCCTTGAGGGGGAGATGCCCGGCAGGGCAGAGGGGGGTGAACCACGCACGCCGAAGCGAACAAAGCAGAAATCTGATGCCGCTGTTGCGACAGCCCCCTAGAGACGGCGTGTTCTGGCGGTTACCCCGCGACTTCCGCCGCCACCGCCCCTTCGGCAATAAAATCCGGATTGGCCAGCGCATCCTCGCCATCACCCCTCACCGCATAGGCGAGCAGCTGGCCTTCGCAATCGAGCGTCCGGCCGCCTGCGGCACGCAGCACGGCGTCGCCGGCGGCCGTGTCCCATATCATGGTGCGGCTGAAGCGGGGATAGATATCGGCGGCCCCTTCCGCCAGCATGCAGAATTTCAGTGAGGAGCCGACGGAAATGCAGTCTTTCAGCCCGTGTTCGGCCACGAAAGCTTCCGTCTTCGCCGTGCAATGCGAGCGGCTGATCAGCGCCACGGGCGAAGCGCCGCGCTGGCGCGCGCGGATGGGGTGGCGGGAAAGGATTGCTCCCTCGCCGGAAATGGCGAGCTTTTCGGCCTTGTTGCCTTCGCCAGTCCATGCCTGCCCGCGACAGGGTGCGTAAACCACGCCCGCAACCGGAGCGCCGTTGCGGATAAGCGCGATATTGACGGTGAAATCGTCCTTGCCGGAAATGAATTCCTTGGTTCCGTCAAGCGGATCGACCAGGAAGAATTCCTTGCCCGTTTCCGGCAGAATTCCGTTTGAGACAGCCTCTTCGGCGATCACGGGAATGTCGGGAAAATGAGCGGCCAGCGCCGCAAGAATAATTGTTTCGGCGCGTTGATCGGCCTCGGTCACCGGCGAGCAGTCATCCTTATAAGACACATGCGGGCCGGCGCGATGGACCGCCATGATTGCCTGCCCGGCGTCCAGCGCCGCTTTCGTCAATATGTCGATCATCTCTTTGCCGTTGCCATCCCGTGCCGGGATCTTTCGATCCCCAATGTCGCTACTCCTTTGCCCGTCGCCCGTCAAATAATGGCGGTAGACAAGACTAAAATAAGCATTCCAGCGTCATTTTTTCAGCACTTCCTGCCGAAATCATGGCTCTTTTGACCGGGAAACGGGCAGATGGTGTGGAAATTCCAAATTTTGTGCAGGATCGCCTGTTTTTGACTTCACATTTTTAGCGAACACGATATGCATTTTGGGAGTGGGGATGCCCGCAGGGGCTCCCCCTATAATTAACATAACGAGGCGTGGCCCATTTGAGGCCATACCCGGGGGAAAGACATGGAGTATTTTATCCAGCAGCTCATCAACGGGCTGACTCTTGGATCGATCTATGGCCTCATCGCTATCGGCTATACGATGGTTTACGGCATTATCGGCATGATCAACTTCGCTCATGGCGATATTTTCATGCTTGGCGGCTTCGCCGCGCTGATCGTTTTTTTGATTGCAACATCGTTTTTCGCCGGCATTCCGGTGGCGCTTCTTCTGCTTCTGATGATGGTCGTCGCCATGCTGATGACCGGCCTGTGGAACTGGGTCATCGAGCGCGTCGCCTACCGGCCTCTGCGCGGCTCATTCCGGCTTGCACCGCTGATCACCGCCATCGGCATGTCGATCGCGCTGTCCAACTTCATCCAGGTCACCCAGGGCCCGCGTAACAAGCCGATCCCGTCCATGGTGACGGAAAGCTATCATTTCGGCGCCATCACCGTATCGCTGAAACAGCTGATCATCATGGTCGTTACCTCGGTGCTGCTGTTCGCCTTCTGGTACATCGTCAACAAGACCCCGCTCGGCCGGGCGCAGCGCGCCACCGAACAGGACCGCAAGATGGCTGCCCTGCTCGGCGTTGATGTCGACAAGACGATCTCCATCACCTTCATCATGGGTGCGGCGCTGGCTGCTGTCGCCGGTACGATGTATCTGATGTATTATGGCGTGGCTTCGTTCAGCGACGGCTTCGTTCCCGGCGTCAAGGCCTTCACCGCGGCCGTTCTCGGCGGCATCGGCTCGCTTCCGGGCGCCGTTCTCGGCGGCCTTTTGATCGGTCTCATCGAATCGCTGTGGTCGGCCTATTTCTCCATCGCCTACAAGGATGTCGCGGCATTCGGCATCCTGGCTTTCGTGCTGATCTTCAAGCCGACCGGTATTCTCGGTCGTCCGGAAGTCGAGAAGGTGTGATCCCATGACCAATATCGCTTCCGAAAATGCCGCTTCCAGCCCGAGCCTGATGGCAACGGCGGTGAAGGAGGGGCTGATTGCCGGCGTCGTCTCGTTCGGCATGTTCATTCTCTACATCGGCATCATCACCTATCAGGATATCAACAACCAGCTGATCTGGGGCACCCGCTGGGGGCTGCTGGCGATCTTCGTCGCCGTCGCCGCCATTGGCCGTTTCCTCGTGGTCGGCTTCTTCAAGCCGTCGATGGATCGCCGCAGGCTTGCCAAGGCAAAAACCGGCATTCTGGAAATCTCCGAGGACAAGGGCTTTTTCCATAAGCACTTCCTCAAGCTGGCGCTGGTTCTGCTGCTGCTTTACCCTGTTATCGCCGTGCAATTGTTCGGTTTTCAGGGTTCGCTGAAATTCGTCGACAATTTCGGCATCCAGATCCTCATCTACGTGATGCTGGCCTGGGGTCTCAACATCGTCGTCGGGCTGGCCGGCCTGCTCGATCTCGGCTACGTGGCCTTTTATGCGGTTGGCGCTTATTCCTATGCGCTGCTGTCCAGCCAGTTCGGCCTGTCCTTCTGGGTGCTTCTGCCGCTTGCCGGCATTCTTGCCGGCTTCTGGGGCATCATCCTCGGTTTCCCGGTTCTGAGACTTCGCGGCGACTATCTGGCGATCGTCACGCTCGCCTTTGGTGAAATCATCCGTCTCGTGTTGCTGAACTGGACAGATGTGACCAAGGGCACCTTCGGTATTTCCGGCATCGCCAAGGCTTCCGTCTTCGGCATCTGGTCCTTTGATGTCGGTGCGCCGAACAACTTCGCCAAGGCGTTTGGCCTGTCGATGTCATCGGCCTATTACAAGATCTTCCTGTTCTATGTGATCCTGCTTCTGTGCATGCTGACGGCCTACGTCACGATCAAGCTGCGTCGCATGCCGATCGGCCGCGCCTGGGAAGCGCTGCGTGAGGACGAAATCGCCTGCCGTTCACTCGGCATCGATACCGTCATCACCAAGCTCACCGCCTTTGCGACGGGCGCGATGTTCGGCGGTTTTGCCGGCTCGTTCTTCGCCGCGCGTCAGGGTTTCGTGTCGCCGGAAAGCTTCGTGTTCCTCGAATCCGCCGTCATCCTCGCCATCGTCGTGCTTGGCGGCATGGGCTCGCTGACCGGCATCGCCATTGCCGCCCTCGTCATGGTCGGCGGCACGGAGCTTCTGCGTGAAATGGAATTCCTGAAGCACATCTTCGGGCCTGATTTCACGCCGGAACTCTATCGTATGCTGCTGTTCGGCCTCGCCATGGTCATCGTCATGCTGTTCAAGCCGCGCGGCTTCGTCGGCTCGCGTGAACCCACGGCCTTCCTCAAGGAGCGCAAGGCCGTGTCCGGCAGCTTTACCAAGGAAGGTCACGGTTGATGGCTTCCGGAACGATGAACATGACATCCAATGCGACTGGCAATACGACTGGCGACACGATCCTCAAGGTCGAACATCTCTCGATGAAGTTCGGCGGCCTGATGGCCATCAACGACTTCTCCTTCGAGGCGAAGCGCGGTGAGATCACCGCGCTGATCGGCCCCAACGGCGCTGGAAAGACCACGGTTTTCAACTGCATCACCGGTTTCTACAAGCCGACGATGGGCATGATCACCATGCGCCAGCAAAGTGGCGAGGCGCATCTTCTCGAGCGCCTGCCGGATTTCGAAATCACCAAGAAGGCGAAGGTGGCGCGCACCTTCCAGAACATCCGCCTGTTTTCGGGCCTCACGGTTCTGGAAAACCTGCTGGTGGCGCAGCACAATGCGCTGATGAAGGCCTCGGGTTACACCATTCTCGGTCTCCTCGGCCTGCCTGCCTATAAGAGGGCGGTTGCAAGCTCGATCGAGAAAGCCAAATACTGGCTGGAAAAGGCCGATCTGATCGACCGCGCCGACGACCCGGCCGGTGATCTGCCCTATGGCGCGCAGCGCCGTCTGGAAATCGCCCGCGCCATGTGCACGGGGCCGGAGCTTCTGTGCCTCGATGAGCCGGCCGCCGGTCTCAACCCGAAGGAATCGCTGGCGCTCAATGCGCTCTTGCGCGGCATCCGCGATGAAGGCACGTCGCTGCTCCTCATCGAGCACGACATGTCCGTTGTGATGCAGATTTCCGACCATGTGGTGGTTCTGGAATATGGCCAGAAGATTTCCGACGGCACGCCGGACCATGTGAAGAACGACCCGAAGGTCATCGCCGCCTATCTGGGTGTCGAGGATGATGAAGTGGAAGACGTGATTGCGGAAGAACTCGACGGAGGAGCGGCCTGATGTCCGGTGAACCGCTTCTGAAAGTCCAGGGTGTCGAAACCTATTATGGCAATATCCGCGCTCTGGCCGGTGTCGATGTCGAGGTCAACAAGGGTGAAATCGTCAGCCTGATCGGCGCCAATGGCGCCGGCAAGTCGACGCTGATGATGACCATCTGCGGCAGCCCGCAGGCGCGTGCCGGCCAGGTGATCTTCGACGGCGAAGACATTACCCAGCTGCCGACGCATCTCATCGCCCGCAAGCGCATTGCCCAGTCGCCCGAAGGTCGCCGGATTTTCCCGCGCATGACGGTGCTGGAAAACCTGCAGATGGGCGCCAATCTCGATAACCTCAAATATTTCAAGGAAGACGTCGAGAAAATCTTCGTGATGTTCCCGCGCCTGAAGGAACGCCAGAGCCAGCGGGGCGGCACGCTTTCCGGCGGCGAGCAGCAGATGCTGTCCATCGGCCGCGCGTTGATGGCACGGCCGAAGCTCTTGCTGCTCGACGAACCGTCGCTCGGTCTCGCGCCGCTGATCGTCAAGGGCATCTTCGAGGCGATCAAGAAACTCAACCAGGAGGAAGGGTTGACCGTCTTCCTGGTGGAGCAGAACGCCTTTGCCGCGCTGAAGCTTTCCGACCGCGCTTATGTGATGGTCAACGGCAAGGTGACGATGAGCGGTTCGGGCAAGGAACTGCTGGCCGATCCGCAGGTGCGCGCCGCTTATCTGGAAGGCGGACGGCACTGAAAGATTTTACTTGCGCCGCAAATTTTGCGGCGCAAAACTGCAAACGGTGTTCAGCCGCTGCCTTCGTGCAACGGCTGCACACAAAACAATAAAATGCCCACCGGCAAAACGGCGGGACGACAGATAAGGCAGGGTCTGGGCATTTTCGCCCGGCACTGATGGGGAAAGAGATGCAGGGCCTTTTTTTCGAAACCGATAACGGCGTGCGTTATGTTCTGCGCGCACTGGTTGTCCTCTTGGGTTTCTGGACGGCATGGCGCACGGGCAAGTCCGTCGCCGATGGCTGGGGCGATTATACGCGTGTGGTGATCTATACGCTGGCATTGGGGCTGGTGATGCGCTTCCTGCATCACGCGCTCTTCAACGGGCCGTTCATCAACGGCTTTTATTACGTGTTTGACGTCGTTCTTCTTCTGGTCTTTTCCAGCATCGGTTTCCGCATGCGCCGGACAAGCCAGATGGTCAATAACTACTATTGGCTTTACGATCGTACGTCGGCATTTTCCTACAAGAAGAAAGATTGACAGGCGGATTTTTCCGGCTGCACAATGCTCGTCAGAGTGGAACGGTTTCTGTTCGGTTAAGGTGGGTACCGAACAGGTCCTTGCAATCAACCCATCCAAGGAACTGGGAGTAAAGTAATGAAGAAGTCTCTTCTTTCCGCTGTCGCGCTGACCGCCATGGTCGCCTTCGGCGGTTCGGCCTGGGCCGATGTCGTGATCGCTGTCGGCGCACCGCTGACCGGCCCGAACGCTGCTTTTGGCGCTCAGATCCAGAAGGGTGCCGAACAGGCTGCGAAAGACATCAATGCCGCCGGTGGCATCAATGGCGAGCAGATCAAGATCGTGCTGGGCGATGACGTATCCGACCCGAAGCAGGGTATTTCGGTTGCCAATAAATTCGTTGCCGACGGCGTGAAATTCGTCATCGGTCACTTCAACTCCGGCGTTTCCATTCCGGCTTCCGAAGTTTATGCCGAAAACGGCATTCTCGAAGTGACGCCGGCTGCAACCAACCCGGTCTTTACCGAGCGCGGCCTGTGGAACACCTTCCGCACCTGCGGTCGTGACGACCAGCAGGGCGGCATTGCCGGTAAATATCTTGCCGACCACTTCAAGGACGCCAAGATCGCCGTCATTCACGACAAGACCCCCTATGGTCAGGGCCTTGCCGATGAAACCAAGAAGGCAGCCAATGCGGCCGGCCTGACGGAAGTCATGTATGAAGGCGTCAATGTCGGCGACAAGGACTTCTCGGCGCTGATCTCCAAGATGAAGGAAGCCGGCGTTACGGTCATCTACTGGGGTGGCCTGCACACCGAAGCCGGTCTGATCATCCGCCAGGCGGCCGATCAGGGCCTGAAGGCGAAGCTGATTTCGGGTGACGGCATCGTTTCGAACGAACTGGCGTCCATCGCCGGTGACGCTGTCGAAGGCACGCTCAACACCTTCGGTCCCGATCCGACGCTGCGCCCGGAAAACAAGGAGCTGGTCGAGAAGTTCAAGGCCGCCGGCTTCAACCCCGAAGCCTACACGCTCTACTCCTATGCAGCCCTGCAGTCGATCGCAGGCGCGGCAAAGGCCGCCGGTTCCGTCGAGCCGGAAAAGGTTGCCGAAGCTCTGAAGAAGGGTACCTTCCCGACTGCACTCGGCGACATCTCCTTCGATGAAAAGGGCGACCCGAAGCTTCCCGGCTACGTCATGTACGAGTGGAAGAAGGGTCCGGACGGCAAGTTCACCTACATCCAGCAGGGCAGCTAAGCCTTTCTGCGATACACGATCGAAGCCCGGCAGCGATGCCGGGCTTTTTGTTTTGCTGCTTCTGCCTGCCACACTGGAGACAACAAGGCGGGAAACAAAAGCCTCTCACGAAAACTGCAATGGGGGGTGGCAATGACGATAAAGCGGGCCTTGTTTCTGTTCCTTGTTCTTGCCGTGCTGGCGGGGGGGCTTCTCGGCCTGCACGCCTTCAGCAAATCCCGCACGACACAACTCTTCGGGACCATCATCGCAAGGGTCGAAACGGAGAAGCCCGTCGTGGCGCTGACATTCGACGATGGACCTTCGGCGCGCTTCACGGAGAGTGTTTTGACGACCCTCAGGGAGCGCGGGGTGAAAGCGACTTTTTTCCTGACGGGTAAGGAAACCGAGGAAAACCTGCCGCAGGCGCGGATGATCGTGGGCGCGGGGCATCAGCTCGGCAATCACAGCTATGCGCATTCGAACATGATGCTGATGGGACCGGCGCGGATCAGGGAGGAAATTGAGCGTACCGACGTGGCCATTCGGGCCGCGGGCTACGGAGGCGAGATCATGTTCCGGCCGCCCTATGGCAAGAAGCTGCTGGCCTTGCCCTGGTATCTTTCCCGGCATGAGCGGAAAACCATCATGTGGGATGTTGAGCCGGAATCGTTTCCTGATGTCGCCGGGGATACGGCTGCCTTTGCAAAACACGTTATCGAGCAAACGAAAAACGGCTCGATCATCATCATGCATGTCATGTATCGAAGCCGCGAGATATCCCGGCAGGCCTTGCCCTTGATCATCGACGGTCTGCGTCAACGCGGGTTTGAGTTCGTCACCGTTTCGCAATTGCTGGACAGTCGCTGAGGCCGGTTCAGCTGCCTGCGGGGTGCCGTTCAACCGATCCGCGTCAAGATAAAGTCTGCACGTTCTTCGATGCCTGATTTCGGGAGCACGACGGTGTCGTAGCCAAGCGCGTCATAATCGCGGAGCAGACGCTCGTATTCCTCGACCGCCGCATCGAAATCGTGCTTGCGTTCGCTGTCGCCCCTGTAGATTTCCGGCCATGGCGGGGTGAAGAAGACCAGACGGTTATACCGGTGTGCATCCCGCAGCGTCTCGATGAAGGCATCGCCATTTATGTGTCGAAGCGCTGAGGCGGCGTCGATGAGGCCGCGATCGAAGAAGATGGGGCCTTCCGGCGAGGCCTTTTGTCGGTCTTCGAGCGCCATGGCGATGGCGCGGCGGGCGAAGGCCTCCATGTCGATCCATGGCAGGGCGGTGCCGTTGTTACGGGTTTCTTCGATGACGATGCGGCGGCCCGGTTCCTCGACGGTGGCGAAACCGCGTCGGGCAAGTTCGCCCAGAAGCGTGGATTTTCCGCCGCCGGAGCAGCCGGAAAGGATGATGAAACGGTCCATGGGTGTTTGTTCCTGTTGGGTCAGCGGATCGGACTGTGATTTTGGGTGATGGGTCGCCGCGAGTTTCTTCTCCCCGAGGGGGAGAAGGTGGCCCGAAGGGTCGGATGAGGGGGAAACGTCGCCGGATTTGCGGAGAGCTTGCCCCCTCATCCCGCTGCCGCGGACTTCTCCCCCTCGGGGAGAAGAAACAAGGGGCCGCCGCTCGACGAATGAGCGGACGTTGCGCGCTCAAGCGGAAAATATATGCCGGACGAACCTTAGCATATTAACGGCAGTCGTCACCCCTGATGTAATATATGCGCCGCCTTCACAGCCGCCGAGGCGCGGTTTTCCACGCCGAGCTTCACATAGATCTGTTCCAGATGCTTGTTCACGGTTCTCGCGGAAAGGCCGAGAATATCGCCGATATCGCGGTTGGATTTGCCCTTGGCGATCCACAGCAGCACTTCCGATTCCCGTGTTGTCAGGGCGAAATGGCTTTTCAGCAGATGGTCGTCGGATTTCTCGTTGGCGGCGGTCAGGCGGAAGAGATATTCGTCCGGTCCCATCGCGCCGAGGAAGGAGAGTTGCAGGGCTGGCCTGCCGGCCTCGGTGATCGTCAGCGGCGTGTCGCGGGCGGCATCCACCGTCGCCCTGTCCGAAAGCCAGCCGGAAATATGGGCAACGACGATCTCCAGCCCGTCATCGCGGCCGGTGGCGGCGTTGACGAGCCTTGTCGCCTGCGGTGTGGACCAGTGGATGGCGCCATTGGCGCGCACGGCGAGCAGGTGGCGACCGGCGGCATCGAGCGCCACGCGGGCGCTTTGGGCCGAGCGGGCATTGGAAAGGTGCACGCGGATGCGGGCGCGCAGCTCGTCTATATTGATCGGCTTGGTCAGATAATCGACGCCGCCGGATTCGAGCGCCCGCACCACATGTTCTGTCTCGGTCAGCCCGGTCATGAAGATGACAGGCACCTGCGCCACCGCCGCATTGGCCTTCAGGCGGCGGCAGGTCTCGAAACCGTCCATAACAGGCATGACGGCGTCGAGCAGGATGATATCGGGCGTAATGCGTTCGGCAATGTTGAGGGCTGCCTGGCCGGAGGTGGCGATGAGGGCGGAAAAGCCGGACTGTTCCAGCGCGTCGGTGAGGAACCCAAGCGCTTCCGGGCTGTCATCCACCAGCAATACGATGTCTCTCGGGGCTGCCGCCGCCTGACCGCTCATGTCGTGCCGTCCCCCGTGTCACTATCCGCAAACCGTTTGAGAAAATGCGCGTAACCGGCCAGATCGAAGGCCTGCACATAGGTGCCGAGCTCCTGCGTGAAGGGCAGGTTATCCGTGTTGCGGGCAAGATCGGCGAGTTTCGCCTCTATGCCGCGTATGTAGCCTATTTCACCGAGCCGCTGCAAATCCTTGATATGAATTGCGCCGGGATGGATGATCTGCGCCGGGGGCTGCTGTGCGGGTGCCGGTGGCAGGTCGGTATCGTAAATCCATTTGAGGCCTAGATGCACGGCGAGCCTGTCGCACAGGTGGCGGATATCGACCGGTTTGGCGATGGCATCGTTGTGATTGTCTTCTCCCGCACCCGCCACGGTTCCGTCGCCGATATTGGCCGAGAGCATGATGAGCGGGGCGGTCTGCCCGGCTTCCCGCAGTTTCGTCACAAGCTGCCAGCCGGTCATGCCGGGCATGGAAATATCGATGAGGAAGAGGTCGGGCTTCACGCCTTCGATCAGCGTCAGGCATTCCGGCCCGCTTTGCGCCGTCAGCACCACGAAATCGAGCGGTGAGAGCACCTGCCGCATCAACTCGCGGTGGTCCTCATTGTCATCGACCACGACGATGGTGCGGCGCGGGCCGGAATAGGAGCGGATGGTCTTTTCCGGCGCCGGCGCCGTGCTTGGCCGGTGCACGGCAGACAGCATGAGGCGGACGCGGAAGGTGGAGCCATTGTCCTTTTCGCTGGAAACGGAGATTTCGCCGCCCAGCGTATTGGTGAGAAGCCTCGTAATGGTGAGGCCGAGGCCGAGGCCGGGCATGGGGCGCACGCTTTCCGCCTCACCGCGCTGGAAGGGTTCGTAGATGCGGGCGAGGTCCTTTTGTGCGATGCCGCGGCCGGTATCGGAGACCGTGAAGCTCGCCACCTGGCTGCGATAACCGACATCGAAGGTGACGGCGCCCTCATCGGTGAATTTGATGGCGTTGGAGATGAGGTTGACGAGAATCTGGCGCAGCCGCTTTTCATCGGTGCGGACATATTGCGGCAAAGCGGGGGAGCGGTCGTGCCGGAATTCCAGCCCCTTGGCCTGCGCCTGCGGGCGGAACATATCGACGATCTGGTCCAGGAAATCCTGAATATTGATCTCGTTGGAATAGACCTGCAGGCGGCCCGCCTCGATCTTGGAAATATCGAGAAGCCCGTCGATCAGGCCCGACAGGTGATCGGCCGAGCGGCGGATGACCTTGATGGCCGATTGCCGGGGCGGGGGGATGGTGTCGTCGCGTTCGAGGATCTGGGCATAACCCAAAACGGCATTGAGCGGCGTGCGCAATTCATGGCTGAGGCCCACCACATAACGGCTCTTGGCGCGGTTGGCGGCCTCAGCGGTTTCCTTGGCGTCCTGAAGGGCGGCGTCGGTCTTCTTGTGGGCGGCGATTTCCTTCAGCAGCAACGTGTTCTGGCGCGAGGATTCCTCTTCCGCCACCACCCGGCTGTCATGGGCAAGCACGAGGAACCAGCAGACGATGCCGGCAATGACGGCGAAGACGAAAAACACGATGAGGATGGTGCGGTTCACCACATCGGCCGTTTCCGGCGAGGCGGTGCCGACCTGATGGGCGATCATCGCCAATATGCCGCCGATGGCGGTGACGGCAATCGCCGCCGCCATGCCGTAGCGTCCGAGCCGGGTGGCGAGTTTGGCCACCAGCTGATCCGGCAGGAAGGATTTCGCGACGGTCGCCACCTGATAGTTGAGCTTCGCCTTCGGCTTGCACATGTCATGGCAGCGGCTGTCCAGCGAGCAGCAGAGCGAACAGATCGGTGCGGCATAGGCGGGACACCATGCCATGTCTTCCGGCTCGAAAGGGTGCTCGCAGATGGAGCAGGTGATGGTGCTTTCTTCGCGCCATTTCTGGCGCGGCTTGCGGGCGAGATAAAATTTGCCCTTCGTGCCCCAGGCAATCAGCGGCGAAGCGATGAAAGCGACGATCAGCGTCAGATAGGGCGCGAGCGATGCGGCGAGCGGTCCGAAGGCGCCAAAATGCGCCATCAGCGCAATGGTGGCCGAAAGCGCCATGGAGCCGACGCCGACGGGATTGATGTCGTAGAGGTGGGCGCGCTTGAATTCGATGCCCGGCGGGGCAAGGCCGAGCGGTTTGTTGATGAAGAGATCGGCTGAGATGGTGCAGAGCCACGCCATGGCGATGATGGAGAAGATGCCGAGCGTTTCTTCCAGCAGCCGGTAAATGCCGAGTTCCATCAGAAGCAGCGCGATCGCCACGTTGAAGACCAGCCAGACGACGCGGCCGGGGTGGCTGTGGGTGAGACGCGAGAAAAAGTTCGACCAGGCGAGCGAACCCGCATAGGCATTCATGACATTGATCTTCAGCTGTGAGACGACGACGAAAGCAACCATCAGCAGCATGGCGGCGGTTTCGTTGGGGATCATGTAACCGAAGGCGGTGAGATACATCTGGGCCGGATCGGCGGCGCGATCCACCGAGACGCCGGAGCTGAAGGTGAGCACCACGAGAAAGGAACCGGCGAGCAGCTTCGGCACGCCGACGACGACCCAGCCGGCGCCGGCCAGGAAGACGGCAATGCGGTGGCGAAGGCGGCTCTGGCCCTCGGCAGGCAGGAAGCGCAGGAAGTCCACCTGCTCGCCGATCTGTGACATCAATGCAAGGATGACGGCCGAGGCCGCGCCGAATTCCACGAGGTTGAAATCCGCCACCGTGCCCGGTGGACCGGAAGCGTGGTGAATGCCGGAAAAGGCCCGCCAGAGATCGTATTTTTCCCAGTCCATCAAGGCGATGAAGATGAAGGGCAGGACGTTCAGCACGATCCAGAAGGGCTGGGTGATGATCTGGAAGCGGCTGATGAGCCGCACGCCATGGGTGACGAGCGGAATGACCATGACGGCCGAGATGATATAGCCGATCCACAGCGGAATGCCGAGCGCCAGTTCCAGCGCGCCGGACATGATCGACGCCTCGATGGCGAAGAGCATGAAGGTGAAGGCGGCGTAGATCAGCGAGGTGATGGTGGAGCCGATATAACCGAAGCTCGCGCCGCGCGTCAGAAGATCGATGTCGACACCGTGGCGGATGGCGTAACGGCTGATCGGCAGGCCGACGGCCAGCATGGCGATGGCGGCGACGAGGATGGCGTAAAAGGCGTTGGTGGTGCCGTAGGAAAGCGTGATCGCCCCGCCGATGGCTTCCAGCGCCAGAAAGGAAATCGCGCCGATGGCGGTGTGGGAAATGCGGTTTGAGGAAAATTGCCGGGCGCTTTTGGCGGTGAAGCGCAGCGCATAATCTTCCAGCGTCTGGTTGGCGACCCAGCGGTTATATTCGCGCCTGACGGGGATGATGCGTTGCCGTGCGGCCATGCCTATCGAGCGCCTTTCCGCAACGGGCCTCTCACAGCCGCACCGACATGCCGCCATCCACCGTCAGCACATGGCCGTTGACGAAGGAGGCCGCATCGCTTGCCAGAAACAGGGCAGCACCGGCGATTTCATCCGGCCGGCCCCAGCGCTCCAGCGGCACCCGCAGCTTGGCGAAGGCCACCATCTCAGGATTTTCGGCAAGGGCGGCGTTGGTTTCGGTGGCGAACATGCCCGGCGCTATCGCGTTGCTGGTGATGCCGCGCGCGCCATATTCCACGGCTATCGCGCGCATCAGCCCGGTCAGCCCCTGTTTGGCGACGGGATAGATCGCATCCCCCGGCCGGACGATATGGCCGAGAATGGAGGTGATGGTGATGATGCGGCCGTAACCATTGGCGTTCATGGCCTCTGCCGCATCGCGCGACAGCGAGATGGAAGAGGTGAGATCGGTGCGGATCAGCTCCAGCACGTCTTCGTCGGTAAATTCGGCAAGCGGGCGGCGGTCACGCGCGCCGACATTGTTGACGAGGATATCGAGATGGCCGGTTTCGTCCATGATACGGCGGACAAGGGCGCTGCCGGCTGCGGTGTCGGCAATATCGAAGGCGGCGTAATCGGCTTTTCCGCCGGCCTTGCGCAGCACATCTGCCGCCTGCTCCAGCGTTTCGGCGTTGCGGCCGGTCAGCCAGACATGGGCGCCCGCTTCGGCGAAGGCGCTGGCAATTTCAAAACCGAGGCCGCGGCCGCTGCCGGTGATGATGGCCGTGCGGTTTTCGAGAGAGAATTTCTGGAGAATGCCCATCGCTCACCTTTTTTGCTTCAGAGCATCGGACCGAAAACGATGTCGCGATTTTCGGAAGATCCGAGGCTGTTTGTCAAAGCCACGCAGCTTGTTTGAGCTGGCGTAGGGGAAGACTATGCCGTCTGCGGCGTTCCGTGAAAGGTCGCCAGTCCGGCCTGGCCGTTCGGTGGACACAAAAATGGCGTCGCCCGGCTCAGGGCGACGCCATGTCTTGGCTTATCAGGCAGCAGCCGACTTTGCGAGCGGCACTTCCGCGATCGTCTGCAGAACGACGGAAGCGATCTGGTATGGGCAGCCTTGAGAGTTCGGACGACGGTCTTCGAGGTAACCACGGTAACCGTTGTTGACGAAGGAATGCGGAACGCGGATCGAGGCGCCACGGTCTGCCACGCCATAGGAGAACTTGTTCCACGGAGCGGTTTCGTGCTTGCCGGTCAGGCGCAGATGGTTGTCCGGGCCGTAAACGTCGATGTGTTCCTGCCAGTTCTTGGCAAAAGCGGCCATGAGGGCTTCGAAATAGTCCTTGCCGCCAACTTCGCGCATGAACTTGGTGGAGAAGTTGCAATGCATGCCCGAACCGTTCCAGTCGGTATCGCCGAGCGGCTTGCAATGGAATTCAACGTCGATGCCGTACTGTTCGCAAAGGCGCAGCAGCAGGTAACGGGCGATCCAGATCTGGTCGGCGGCGCGCTTGGAGCCCTTGCCGAAGACCTGGAATTCCCACTGGCCCTTGGCCACTTCGGCGTTGATGCCTTCGTGGTTAATGCCGGCTTCGAGGCAGAGGTCGAGGTGCTCTTCAACGATTTCACGGGCAACCGAACCGACATTCTTGAAGCCGACGCCGGTGTAATAAGGACCCTGCGGAGCCGGGTAACCCTGTTCCGGGAAGCCGAGCGGGCGGCCGTCCTGGTAGAAGAAATATTCCTGTTCGAAACCGAACCATGCATCCTCGTCCTCGAGGATGGTGGCGCGGCTGTTGGAGGCGTGCGGGGTAACGCCATCGGGCATCATGACTTCGCACATGACGAGCGCACCGTTGGTACGGGCCGGGTCGGGGTAGATCGCAACGGGCTTCAGCACGCAATCCGACGAATGGCCTTCAGCCTGCTGGGTGGACGAACCATCGAAACCCCAAAGTGGCAGCTGCTCGAGTGTCGGGAATTCGTCGAATTCCTTGACCTGTGTCTTGCCGCGCAGGTTGGCGACCGGCTTGTATCCATCCAGCCAGATGTACTCGAGTTTGAACTTAGTCATTACGAACCTCTCATAGGTAAAGATGCGAAGCCTTGAGGCTTCCGTGGCTTTCGCCGCCGGAAGCGCTTTCGCGTTCAAGGGCTGACCCCATAGATGCATGCCGCGTGCCAGATTGGCGATGTTTAGCAGATTCTTCGAAAAATCTTTCAGAGGCTCTGGAGCGCAAGGGCTGCGATATTGCGGGAACCTGTTCCTGCTGCGCCGCAGAAGGCAAATTCGCCCCTCATGTTTCGTCATTGAATCCTGATAGATAGCCGGCGTCCTGGCAGAGAATGCCCTGTTGCGGTGCAATGATTTCAATTGCGCGCGACGGATCGGCATTTGCCCCAAAAACTGGCGCTTCCGGAATGGTTTTTCTTGCTGATTGGTCGCTTAGTGCCTATATTTTTCGCAACGTGATTTTTTTTTAATCAAACGGAGCGAATCCGGCCTTTGCGGGTTTGCTTCAGACAAAAAGTGCCTCGATGCAAACAAAGTGAGATGATCGAAATGGCAACTGGCATTCATCGCGAGACGGCAACGATCTATCAATTCCCGGTCGGCGGGCGCGCGGGCCTTTCCAGGTTCGGCAACAGCGGACTTAGCGAGCTTGAGCGTCAGGCGCGGGAGCCGCATGTGGATTTCGGTTCCTGGTATCATGATGAAGCGATCCGGGATGAAGAGCGGGGCGATAAGCCGCATTCCTGATGTGAGACGACGGTGCGGCGCATTTCTTCTCCCCGTGGGGGAGAAGGTGGCCCGAAGGGTCGGATGAGGGGGCAAGCTCTCCTGATATCTCGACCCTCGCCCCCTCATCCCGCTGCCGCGGACTTCTCCCCGGCGGGGAGAAGAAACAAGTTTAAGCCGCCCATTCCACATGGGGCCCCTTTACTCGTATCTGCCCTTAAAACCTCCCCCCTGCACCTTTCGCCACCCCGCCTACGTCAATTGACGTATACGGTTTCGCGTTCGCGAGATCGATAGTCCCTCCCAGCAGCGGCCGCAGATGCCGCTGAGCCTTGATAAGAGGCCAACAAGGAGAGGGGTTCTTCCGATGATATTCCGCAAGACGCTTAGTGCTGCGCTGCTTGGCGCGATCCTGTCCACCACCGCCTTCCATGGCGCTTTTGCCGCTGACGACACCATCAAGGTCGGTGTGCTGCATTCGCTGTCCGGCACCATGGCGATTTCAGAGACGACGCTGAAGGACGCCATGCTGATGCTCATCGACGAGCAGAACAAGAAGGGCGGCGTGCTCGGCAAGAAACTCGAAGCCGTGGTGGTCGATCCGGCTTCCGACTGGCCGCTATTTGCCGAAAAGGCCCGCCAGCTGATTTCGCAGGACAAGGTCGCGGCCGTTTTCGGCTGCTGGACGTCTTCCTCGCGCAAGTCGGTTCTGCCGGTCTTCGAGGAACTGAATTCGATCCTGTTCTACCCGGTTCAGTATGAGGGTGAAGAATCCTCGCGCAATATCTTCTATACCGGTGCGGCGCCGAACCAGCAGGCCATTCCGGCCGTCGATTATCTCGCCAGCACCGAAGGTGTGGAGCGCTGGGTTCTGGCCGGCACGGACTATGTCTATCCGCAGACCACCAACAAGATCCTGAAGGCCTACCTGATGTCGAAGGGCGTCAAGGAAGAGGACATCATGATCAACTACACGCCGTTCGGTCATTCCGACTGGCAGACGATCGTCTCCGACATCAAGAAATTCGGCTCGGCCGGCAAGAAGACCGCCGTGGTCTCCACCATCAACGGCGATGCCAACGTGCCTTTCTACAAGGAACTGGCAAACCAGGGCATCAAGGCTGAAGACATTCCCGTCGTCGCCTTCTCGGTCGGTGAAGAAGAACTTGCCGGTCTCGACACCGCACCGCTGGTCGGCCACCTTGCCGCCTGGAACTACTTCCAGTCCGTCGATGCGCCTGTTAATGCCGAATTCATCAAGACCTGGCACGCCTTTACCAAGAACGACAAGCGCGTGACCAACGACCCGATGGAAGCCGCCTATATCGGCTTCAACGCCTGGGTAAAGGCCGTCGAATCCGCCGGCACGACGGATACGGACAAGGTTCTCGACTCGATTATCGGTGTTTCCGTGCCGAACCTTTCGGGCGGTTACTCCACCGTCATGCCGAACCACCACATCACCAAGCCGGTGCTGATCGGCGAAATCCAGGCCGATGGGCAGTTTGAGATCGTGCAGCAGACTCCACAGGTCGTGGGTGACGAGTGGTCGGATTATCTGCCGGACTCGAAGGATCTGATCTCGGATTGGCGGAAGCCGATGTCTTGCGGCAACTTCAATGTGGCCAGTGGGAAGTGCGGCGGCAAGGGTAGCTGATTAGCGAGGTGGGTGCCGCTCCCGTTGTTGGGGGCGGTGCTTCAATAGTTGAAAACTGAACAAGCGTGCCCCCCCTCTGCCCTGCCGGGCATCTCCCCCACAGGTGGGGAGATCGACTCGTGGCTAGGCCCCGCATTTCTCTTCGGTCGAGATAGAGCGATGCGAGCGCACCTTGCCGATCTCCCTCCTTGTGGGGGAGATGCCCGGCAGGGCAGAGGGGGGTAAACCGCATACTCAAGTGGCATTACCCAAAAACGCCCTGTCGTAAAACGCCCAAGGAACCCGACATGACGATCCGATCTTTTCTCGGAGCCATCTTCCTCTGGCTCACCCTGGGGATCGCAGCCCAATCCTTCGCGCAAAGCGAGCCGAAGGCGCTGATCGATGCGCTCGGCACGGCGGATTTCAAGCAGGCCGAAGTGCTGATCGGGCAGATTGCCGCCACGGGTGATGCGCGTGTCGTGCCGGCGCTCGAGGCTTTCGCATCAGGCGATCTTTACGTGCGCAAGACCGACAATCTGGTGTTCATGGCGACACCGGCAGGTTCCAATTTTACGCTGATCGATCCGCTGACGGGCGAAAGTGCGGGTGAAGCGCCGAAGGCGGCTGTCAGCAAGATCAAGGTCAACAATAATCTGCGTCGCGTCATCCGCGCCGCACTTGGCGGCCTGACCCTGCTCTGCGCGGAAAAATCCGTGCGGCTTTCTGCGGCCGATGCCGTTCTGAAAGCGCCGAGCGCGGAAAATCTCGAATTGCTGGAAGCGGCCATCGCCAAGGAGGCCGATAATGAGGTGCGGACCCGGATGGAGGAGGCGCGGGCTGTCTCGCTGCTCTCCTCCGAACGGTCGCTCGAACAGAAGAGGCAAGCGATCGCGACCATCAAGAAGCTCGGCGGGCGCGATGCCATCGGCATTCTCATGGCGGCGTCGGCCTCCGTGGATCAAAGCCTGAAACCCGATATAGACGAGGCCATTTCCAGCATCGAAAGCGCGCTTGCCTTCTGGGATTACGTGCAGAATGTCTGGTATGGCCTTTCACTCGGTTCCGTGCTGCTGCTCGCCGCCATCGGTCTTGCCATCACCTTCGGCGTCATGGGCATCATCAACATGGCCCATGGCGAAATGGTGATGATCGGCGCCTACTCCACCTTCATGGTGCAGGAGGTGATCCGCTCCAGCTTCCCCGGCCTGTTCGACTGGTCGCTCGCCATCGCTTTGCCCGTCGCCTTTCTGGTGACGGCCTTCGTCGGCCTCGTGATGGAGCGCGGCGTCATCCGCTTTCTTTACGGGCGGCCGCTCGAAACGCTTCTCGCCACCTGGGGCATCTCGCTCATCCTGCAACAGGGCGTGCGCTCCATCTTCGGCCCGACCAACCGGGAAGTCGGCAGCCCCGGCTGGATGTCCGGCTCCTTCAGCGTCGGTTATCTCAATTTCACCTGGAACCGGGTGTGGATCGTCTGTTTTTCGCTCTCGGTGTTCTTCGCGCTGCTGGTTCTCCTGAAGCGCTCCGCTTTCGGGTTGCAGATGCGCGCCGTGACGCAGAACCGCCGTATGGCCTCCTCCATGGGCATTCGCACGCCGTGGGTGGATGCTTTCACCTTCGCGCTCGGTTCAGGCGTTGCCGGTCTTGCCGGCGTGGCGCTGTCGCAGATCGACAATGTCTCGCCCAATCTGGGCCAGAGCTACATCATCGACAGTTTCATGGTGGTGGTGTTCGGCGGCGTCGGCAATCTCTGGGGAACGCTGGTGGGCGCCCTGTCTCTCGGCGTGCTCAACAAGTTCCTCGAGCCGACGGTCGGCGCCGTGCTCGGCAAGATCCTCGTGCTCGTTCTCATCATCCTGTTCATCCAGAAGCGGCCGCGCGGTCTCTTCGCACTCAAGGGAAGGGCGATCGAAGCATGATTACCGGCTTCCTCCTGCGCGCGCTCGACCGCCGCATTTCCATCGCCATCGGCATCATTCTCGCCATCGCCGTGCTTGTGCCTGCTTCCAACCTGCTGTTGCCTCAAGACAGCGCGTTCCGCATCCCGACCTACATCATGTCGATGCTGGGCAAATATCTGGCCTATGCGCTCCTGGCGCTGGCGCTTGATCTCGTCTGGGGTTATTGCGGCATCCTCTCGCTCGGCCATGCCGCCTTTTTCGCGCTCGGCGGTTACGCCATGGGCATGTATCTGATGCGGCAGATCGGCACGCGCGGGGTTTATGGCCATCCGGTGCTGCCTGATTTCATGGTCTTCCTCAACTGGAAGGAACTGCCGTGGTTCTGGCAGGGCTTCGACATGTTCTGGTTTGCGGCGCTGATGGTGCTGGTGGTGCCGGGCCTGCTCGCCTTCGTGTTCGGCTGGTTCGCCTTCCGCTCGCGCGTCAACGGCGTTTATCTCTCCATCATCACCCAGGCCATGACCTATGCCTTGCTGCTCGCCTTCTTCCGCAATGACATGGGTTTCGGCGGCAATAATGGCCTCACCGATTTCAAGGACATCCTCGGCTTTTCCGTGCAAGCGGATGGCACCCGCGCCGTGCTGTTTGCCACGACCGCGGTAATGCTGGCGCTCTCCCTGCTGATCGCGTCGGGCATCGTCAATTCCAAGTTCGGCAAGGTGCTGGTGGGCGTGCGCGATGCCGAAAGCCGGGTGCGTTTCCTCGGCTTCAGGGTGGAAAACATCAAGCTCTTCACCTTCGTCGTTTCGGCCATGATGGCGGGCATCGCCGGCGCGCTGTTCGTGCCGCAGGTGGGCATCATCAATCCCGGCGAATTTTCGCCCGCCAATTCCATCGAAGTGGTGGTGTGGACGGCGGTGGGCGGGCGCGGCACGCTGATCGGGCCGATCATCGGTGCGCTGCTCGTCAATGGCGGGAAAAGCTATTTCACCGGCGCTTTCCCCGAATTCTGGCTGTTTGCGCTGGGTGGCCTGTTCATCGCGGTGACGCTGTTCTTCCCGAAGGGCATCGTCGGCACCGTGCAGCATTATCTGGCCGGGCGGCGTGAAAAGCGGGTCGCGCTTGCGGCAGGCGACGCCCAGCCGGGCAATGACAGCGGCTCGACAGTGGCGCAACAGGCGGCGGAGTGAGGCGGATATGAACACGATTTCCGAAAACAGAACGAAAAGCCTGCTTTATCTCGACGGCGTCTCGGTGTCCTTCGATGGTTTCAGGGCGCTCAATTCCCTCTCCTTCGTGGTGGAGCCGGGCGAGCTTCGCGCCATTATCGGCCCGAACGGTGCTGGCAAGACGACGATGATGGATATCATCACCGGCAAGACGCGGCCGGATACCGGCACGGTGCTGTTCGAAGACAGCATCGACCTGACCAAGAAGGATGAGGCTGACATCGCCCAGCTCGGCATCGGGCGAAAATTCCAGAAGCCTACGGTGTTCGAAAGCCATACCGTCTGGGACAATCTGGAACTGGCGCTCAACCGCAAGCGCGGTGTTTTCGCGACGCTCTTCTACCGGCTGACGGAGGAAGACAAGGCGCGAATCGAGGAAATCCTCGCCACCGTGCGCCTTGGCCACCGCCGCGGCGATCTTGCCGCCAACCTCTCGCACGGCCAGAAACAATGGCTGGAAATCGGCATGCTCTTGGCGCAGGAGCCGAAGCTGCTTTTGGTGGATGAGCCGGTGGCGGGCATGACGGATGCGGAAACCGCCGAAACCGCCGTGCTTTTGAAGGAAATCGCCAAGACCCGTTCGGTGGTGGTGGTGGAGCATGACATGGGTTTCATCCGCGAGCTGGGGGTGAAGGTGACGTGCCTTGCCGAAGGCTCGGTGCTGGCCGAAGGGTCGATCGATTTCGTGTCCAGCGATCCGAAGGTGATCGAGAATTATCTGGGGCGATAGAAAGAACGGGCGTCTACTTGTGCCTGTAATAATAACCGGATTTAAGTTGAAAAATTTAAAATCTGGAGTTGATTGAATGGCGTTGATCGGAATTCTGGTTATGGCAATCGGCGGGGCGGCTGTCTGGTATTGGCGATTGAAGATGGTGCGTGAGGCGGGTAGCGAAATCATCGACACCGTCGAGAAAATGCGGGGCGCCTATAAGCGCAGGGCATTTCGGAAAAAGGCCGAAGTCGCACCAATCGCGTCCATTCGTGATCCTGCGATTGCTGCTGTGGCATTCTTCATGTGCCTGGCCAACGAAAAGCCGATGTATCTCGAAGCGGCAAAAAAAGTTGTCCGTGAAAAGATGAGAGACATTATTTCGCCGACGGATATGGAAGAAATTATCGTCTTCGGAGAATGGGCATCCAGAAATGTCGTCAATCCTGAAGACCCGATCCGCAGATTTCGCGATTTATGGGCGAATGCGCTCGATTTCGATGAAAGACGACAACTGATCGATATTGCCGAAGAGGTCAGCCAGGTCGGTGGTGACAAGACCAGCGAGCAGGAAAATGCCCTGCAGGCTTTGAGACGAACATTGCTGAATTAGAACAGGTGGATGAAATGCTGAACGTCGACAACATCAACCTCCATTACGGCGCAGCGCAGGCCCTGCGCGGCGTTTCGCTGACGGCGGAGATGGGCAAGATCACCTGTGTCCTCGGCCGCAACGGGGTGGGCAAAAGCTCGCTTCTGCGCGCCGTTACCGGCCAGCACGCCACCAGTGCCGGGACGATCAGCTTTGAAGGGGCGGCGCTGGATGGGATGGCGCCTTACCACCGGGCCAAGCGTGGTGTCGGTTACGTGCCGCAGGGGCGGGAAATCTTTCCGCTGCTCAGCGTTCAGGAGAATCTCGAAAGCGGTTATGCGCCGCTGCCGCGTAAGGAACGGTTCATCCCGGATGATATTTTCAGCCTGTTTCCGGTGCTGCAATCCATGCTGGGAAGACGCGGCGGCGATCTCTCCGGCGGCCAGCAGCAGCAGCTCGCCATCGGCCGGGCTTTGGTGACGCGGCCGAAGATCCTCGTGCTCGACGAGCCGACCGAGGGCATTCAGCCGTCGATCATCAAGGATATCGGCCGGGCGATCAAATATCTGCGCGATTCCACCGGCATGGCGATCCTGCTGGTCGAGCAATATCTGGATTTCTGCCGTGAGCTTGCCGATTACGTTTACATCATGGATCGCGGTGAGATCGTGCATGAGGGGCTGGCTGAAACGCTGGATACGCCGGAAGCGCGGCGTCATCTGACAGTATAAATCGAGACTAAAAATGCTTCGCGCCGATCACGGCGTGCAAACGGCCGATTAATATTTTGAAAGCCTATGCGCCTCTGCATGGCTTTTATGCGCAATTTTAGCATTTCGTTGAATAAAAGCCTGTGATATTGGCAGCGCAAATGCTGCATGCGAGACACAGGAAAAGTCTATTCGCACGCCGCGACAGTTGATCCCTTACATTCCATGCACCTCCGACGTATCGTCGGAGACATAGTGCCAATAAAGGCGTGTCAATGCATCAAGACTTTGCAACTGGCCGGGCTGCCCGGTTGTTCCGCTCCGCCCGCACCCTCGTTCTGGGCATTGCGATGTGCGCAAGCGCCGGTGCCGCGGCGTCGGCATCGACCTGCGGTCAGCTTCCCGGACCCGGCATGGAGCCAGGCCGGCATGATTTTTCCATTCTCTCTAACGGGCATAAACGCGACGGCGTCTATTTCGTTCCCTCCGCCTATGACGGAAAAAAGCCGTTGCCGGTGGTATTCGATTTCCATGGCTCCAACAGCAATCCGCACGGTCAGCTGAACCGCAGCGGCTGGGACAAGCTTGCCGAGCGTGATGGCCTGATGGTCGTGGCACTGGCTGGCAGTTTGAACGGCGAATTACCCGGCACCCATGCCTGGAACGTGCCGGGCGTTACCACGCGCCCCGGCGGACTGGATGAGGTCGGTTTCATTCGCAATGCGATTGACATGGTCAAGGGCAAATTCTGCGTGGATGAAGAGCGCTTTTACGGTTCCGGTTATTCCGGCGGCGGGCGCATGCTGTCGCAATTCATCTGCAATGGCAGCGCGGATTTCACCGCTGCCGGTTTCGTCGCTTCGCTGCGCGCGGGTTATCCGCTGGAGACCGAAGGCAAGTGGGGACCGGATGCGGCAAGCTGCGCACCGGCGCGGCCGATGTCGATCATCGCCTTTGCCGGGTTGAAGGATCCCGCCAACCCCTATCAGGGTGGTGGCAAATCCTATTGGCAATATGGCGGTGAGACGGCGCTGAAGCGCTGGGCCGAGATGGATGGTTGCAAGGGCGGCGCCAAAACCAAGCCGGGTGAGAGCTTCACCGTGAATTCCTATGATGTCTGCAAGGGCGGTGCGCGCATCCAGTCTTATGTCATCGAAAACTGGGACCATGCCTGGCCGCGCGCCGCCATGAAGGCGGAAGTGCTGGCCGCGAGCGCCGTCGTTACCCGCAAACCCGGCGGCGAACAGACGCCGAAGGCGGAACCCGCCGTGGAGCGCAAGATGCCCACAGGCGAAGTGACCCGCACGGTTGATGCGGCCGAAAGAATGTGGGACTTCTTCCGTAATACGGAAGGGCAGCTGGTGGTGGACGCCGTCGTCAAGAAGGATTGTGGCGCCAATGCCTCGTCCGCTTCCGCAACTACATCGGAGACCGCGTGCAGCAGCAACAGCAAGCCATCGGCACTTCCGGTTGCGAAGACGCTCAACCTGTCCGGCAGCAGCGCGCCCGTGGCAGAGGACGCATTGTAACCAAGGCGGTTGAAGGTCGCAGCCGGCTGGACGAGTTGTTTCAGGAAGGCTGCGCCAAAATCCGACTGCCGGATACGTTTTCGAACGAAGCCGAGGCCATTCTCATCAATTCTTCCGGCGGCTTGACCGGCGGAGACGAAATAGAGTGGCAGGCCACGGCCGGTGCCGGCACCTCGCTGGTGGTGACAACGCAGGCCTGCGAAAAGGTCTATAAGGCTTCGTCCGGAACTGCCACTGTGACTGCCCGCGTTTCCGCCGGGCCAGGCGCAAAATTGCACTGGCTGCCGCAGGAAACAATCCTCTTCGACCGGGCCTCCCTGACCCGCAGGCTGGAAGCCGATCTCGACGCAACTTCAGAATTCATCGCTGTCGAAGCCGTGCTGCTCGGGCGTCAGGCCATGGGCGAGGCGATGGCGCATGGTCTTTTTCGTGACCGCTGGCGCATTCGCCACGGGGGAAAGCTGGTGCATGCCGAAGAGCTTCTGCTTGAGGGTGAGGTGGCGGAGCTGACCGTAAGGCCGGCGGTTCTGGCCGGTCAGGTCGCCTTTGCGACGCTGCTTTATATCGGGCCTCTCTCCGAGGCGCTTCTGCCTAAAATCCGGGCTATTGCCGGTGAAAGCGGCGGCGCCAGCGAATGGCAGGGCAAGCTTGTCGTGCGCGTCTCTGCCGCCGATGGTTTCTCCCTCAGAAAATTGCTTTTTCCGATCATTTCGCTCTTGCGAAACGGCGCGCCAGTGCCGAAAGTCTGGAATCTGTAACCTCCGGATCGCCCGCGACAGGCGACCTTCCGGGGTCTGTCAAACAAGTCGGATCTGTTCCCCGAAACCCTCAGTGGTTTGCGGAGCAGGTGCGAAAGCTGCGGGACGACGATGAACCTTAGCCCAAGAGAAAAAGACAAGCTGCTGATTTCCATGGCCGCCATGGTGGCGCGCCGCCGGCTGGAGCGTGGCGTGAAGCTGAATTATCCGGAAGCGATTGCGCTGATTAGCGATTTCGTCGTCGAGGGCGCCCGTGACGGCCGCGCCGTTGCCGACCTGATGGAAGCTGGCGCGCATGTGATTTCCCGCGATCAGGTGATGGAAGGCATCGCCGAGATGATCCATGATGTGCAGGTGGAAGCGACGTTTCCGGATGGCACCAAGCTGGTGACCGTCCACGAACCGATCCGATAGAGGAGGGTGGCATGGCGCTGGAACTGAGGCCCAATTGCGAATGCTGCGACCGCGATCTTGCACCCGACAGCCGGGATGCAATGATCTGCTCGTTCGAGTGCACCTTCTGCGTTGATTGTGTGACGGATGTGCTTCAAGGCGCCTGCCCGAATTGCGGCGGTGAGCTGGTTCGCAGGCCGGTCCGCCCGACGGCAAAACTCGTCAACAATCCGGCGTCAACGACGCGCGTGCTGAAAGCCGAAGGCTGTCCGGCCGCGACCGCCGCCTGAAACAGATAAGGGAGAGCACCATGAAGCCAGGCGAAATCATTGCCGCAGAGGGCACCATCGAGCTCAATGCCGGCCAGCCGACGGTGACGATCGAGGTGGCCAATTCGGGCGACCGGCCGGTGCAGGTGGGCAGCCATTACCATTTCTTCGAGACCAATGCCGGGCTTATTTTCGAGCGCGACAGGGCGCGCGGCATGCGTCTCGATATTCCCGCAGGCACGGCGGTTCGTTTCGAACCCGGCCAGAAGCGGGAAGTGACGCTGGTGCCGCTTTCCGGCAAGCGTGAGGTTTACGGTTTTCGTCAACAGGTCATGGGGAGGTTATGAAATGGCCAGTGCGCATTATCATGGAAGCTGCCAATGCGGCGACGTCAGCTTCGAGGTCGATGCCGATCTCGATCACACCATTGTCTGCAATTGCTCACGCTGCAAGCGTCTGGGTTCCACGCTCGCCTTTGCGCCGCGCGAGAAATTCACCCTGCTTTCCGGCGAGGACAAACTGACGGAATACCTCTTCAACAAGCACCATATTCATCATCTTTTCTGCTCCACCTGCGGCATTGAGAGTTTCGCCTATGCCGATGGGCCGGATGGAACGCCGATGGTGGCGGTGAACGCCAATTGTCTCGATGGCGTCGATCCCCGGGCGCTGAAGCCGCAGGCTTTCGATGGCGCGGCGGCCTGAATGATGGGTATGAGCAGGAAGAACTTCGGTTTCGTGGCAGCCTTGCTGCTGACCGGCGGCTTGTCGCTGCCGGCGGCGGCGCAGGATGAGCCGGATTGCAAAGCGCCGGAAACGCAGACGGATATGACCATCTGCGCTGGCAAGGATTATGAAAAGGCCGACAAGCAGCTCAACGCCGAATACCAGAAGCTGCGCAAGGCGCTCACTGCGCGCGACAAGACGGCGGATGCGGACGGCAAGGGCGCGACCGAGGCGCTCGTGGCGGCCCAGCGTGCCTGGGTGGCGTTCCGCGATGCCAATTGTGCCCTTTCCGGCTTTCAGGCCCGCGGCGGCACGATGGAGCCGATGCTGATTTCGTCCTGCCTCGCTGAAATGAGCGGCAAGCGCGCTGAAGAACTGCGCCAGCTTGGCGAGGGTTTCTGAACGGCATGGGGCGGCGCATCACGATTGTCGGAAACGGGGAATTGCCGTTGGGTGCGGCTGATTTCATCGACCGTTCCGACATCGTCATCCGCTTTAATGACTGCCGGTCGCTGGGGCCTGGCGGCACGCGCACCGATGTGGTGGCTGTCTGCAACACGGGGCGGCCGGGCCGTGAGATGACGGAAGGCACCGACTGGTGCGACAGTGATGGGGTGCGGCAGGCTACCGCCATCTGGTCGGTGCGTGATCCGGCAAAATTTGCCGAAATGGAGCCGGATATTCGCCGGCGCTGGCCGGAACTGACCGATTTCTGCGCCGATTATACCGCCGCTTTCACTGCAATTGCGCGGGAAACCGGCAAGAGCCACATCGTCATTCCCCGCGGCGTGCATGACAGGCTGGATGTGGCGCTCGAAGCCTATACGCCCGCGCCCTATGTCTGCCCCAGCACCGGCCTTTTTGCCATCGCCCATGTTCTCGAGAGTGTGAGCGGCGATGGTGACGAGGTGGCGATTGCCGGTTTCGGTCATCAGGGCTGGAGCGGCCATCCATTTGCCGCCGAACAACAACTGGTCGAAGCCCTCACAAATGAGGGCCGGCTGACACGAATTTCTCCCACATCGATTTTCTCCGCGTCCGAAGGAGCCTGAGCCCATGCCTTACAAGATTTCCCGCGCCGCCTATGCCGGCATGTTCGGCCCGACCGTTGGCGACAAGGTGCGTCTTGCCGATACCGAACTCTTCATCGAGATCGAAAAGGACCACACGACCTATGGCGAGGAAGTGAAATTCGGCGGCGGCAAGGTCATTCGCGACGGCATGGGCCAGAGTCAGGCGACGCGGGCGCAAGGCGCTGTCGATACCGTTATCACCAATGTGGTGATCGTTGACCATAGCGGTATCTACAAGGCGGATGTGGGCCTGAAGAATGGCCGCATCCACGCCATCGGCAAGGCCGGCAACCCGGACACGCAGCCGGGCGTGACGATCATCGTCGGCCCTTCGACGGAGGCGATTGCCGGTGAAGGCAAGATCCTGACGGCCGGCGGCATGGATGCGCATATCCATTACATCTGCCCGCAGCAGATCGAGGAAGCGCTGATGAGCGGCGTGACCTGCATGCTGGGCGGCGGCTCCGGCCCGGCACATGGCACGCTTGCCACCACCTGCACCGGTGCATGGCATATCGAGCGGATGATCGAAAGCTTCGATGCCTTCCCGATGAATCTGGCGCTGGCCGGCAAGGGCAATGCCTCGCTGCCCGCGCCGCTGGAAGAGATGATCCTCGCCGGCGCCTCCTCGCTGAAGCTGCACGAAGACTGGGGCACGACGCCCGCCGCCATCGACAATTGCCTGACGGTTGCCGATGAATATGATGTGCAGGTGATGATCCACACCGACACGCTGAACGAGAGCGGCTTCGTGGAAGACACGGTCGCCGCCATAAGGGGCCGCACCATTCATGCCTTCCACACCGAAGGGGCGGGCGGCGGGCACGCGCCTGATATCATCAAGGTCTGCGGCAATCCCAACGTCATTCCGTCTTCCACCAACCCGACGCGGCCCTATACCGTCAATACGCTGGCCGAACATCTGGATATGCTGATGGTGTGCCACCACCTGTCGCCGTCCATTCCCGAAGATATCGCCTTCGCTGAAAGCCGCATCCGCAAGGAAACCATCGCGGCGGAGGATATTCTCCACGATATCGGCGCGTTTTCGATTATCTCGTCGGATAGCCAGGCCATGGGCCGTGTCGGCGAGGTGGCGATCCGCACCTGGCAGACCGCCGACAAGATGAAGCGCCAGCGCGGCCGCCTGAAGGAAGAGACCGGCGAAAACGACAATTTCCGTGTTCGCCGTTACATCGCCAAATATACGATCAACCCGGCCATCGCCCAGGGTGTCAGCCATGAGATCGGCTCCATCGAAGTCGGCAAACGTGCGGATCTGGTGTTGTGGAATCCGGCCTTTTTCGGCGTGAAGCCAGAGATGGTGCTACTCGGCGGCTCGATTGCCGCCGCCCCGATGGGTGATCCGAATGCCTCCATTCCCACGCCGCAGCCGATGCATTACCGGCCGATGTTTGCCGCCTATGGCAAGCTGCGTACCAATTCCTCGGTCACTTTCGTCTCGCAGGCGTCGCTGGATGCCGGCCTTGCCCAGCGCCTTGGCGTCGCCAAGACGCTGCTGCCGGTGAAGAATGTGCGCGGCGGCATCTCCAAGGCGTCGATGATCCACAATTCGCTCACCCCGCATATCGAGGTCGATCCGGAAACCTATGAGGTGCGGGCGGATGGCGAACTTTTGACCTGCGAACCGGCCACCGTGCTGCCGATGGCGCAGCGTTATTTCCTGTTTTAACGGCGTTTCGTGTTGAGATTTATCACAAAGTGGATCGGCGGCGGCGTGCTGCTGATTGTCCTGTTTCTTGTGCTCGGCACCCTCGTGCCGCGCCCCTTTTTCGCTGACAATGCAGACGGCGGCGCGAAGGATCGCGAGATTCTGCTATTGTCCAATCCGATCCACACCGATATCGCCCTGCCGGTCGATGACGATCTGCGGCGGGTGTTCTCCGAATTGCAGGAGGACGGTATTGCCGTCAATCATCCCGCAGCTGCCTATCTGGTGTTTGGCTGGGGTGGACGGTCGTTTTATATAGAGACACCCACCTGGGCCGATCTGAAACCGATGCCGGTGCTGCGCTCGTTCACGCTTGACCGATCGGTGGTGCATGTGGACGTGACGGGAGACTTTCCCGCCGATATGGCCGGAGTGAAACGGCTTCGTATTTCAGAAGCAGGCTATCAGCGTCTTCTCGCCGGTATCAGGGCAAGTTTTGTCAGAAATGACGGCAAGGTCCAGCTTGTCCCCGGCGCCGCCTATGGTCTGACGGACGCGTTTTTCGAGGCGAATGGCTGGTTTAATGCGCTGGCCGGCTGCAACACGTGGTCGGCCGCCATGTTGCGCGAGGCCGGTATTCGAACAGGCTGGTGGACGCCCTTGCCGCCGCTTTTGCGCTGGTCGGTCGATCTCCACAATTGATCCTCTGCCGATGCGGCATTTCGTACATTCGATGACTTGAATCCGATTTTTATGCTGCACCGCAGCGCATCTTGCGCTATGGAAACGGCAAAAGAATTCCGTGCGGATTGATCCCAAGCGATCCGCGTAAAACACCTGATCAGGAGAAAAGCCATGCTCGGCAAAAAAGTGCCCGCCGTAACTTTCCGCACGCGCGTTCGTGACGAGGCCGTTGGCGGCCCCAACCCGTTCCGCTGGCAGGACATGACCTCCGATGATTATTTCAAGGGCAAGAAGGTCGTTCTGTTTTCGCTGCCGGGCGCCTTCACGCCGACCTGCTCGACCTATCAGCTTCCCGATTTCGAAAAGCTGGCTGGCGAATTCCGCGCGCTCGGCGTGGATGAAATCTATTGCCTGTCGGTCAACGATGCCTTCGTCATGAATGCCTGGGCAAAGGGCCAGAACCTCGAAAACGTCAAGGTCATTCCGGATGGTTCGGGCGAGTTCACCCGCAAGATGGGCATGCTGGTCGCCAAGGACAATCTTGGTTTCGGCATGCGCTCCTGGCGTTACGCCGCCGTCATCAATGACGGTCTGGTGGAGCAGTGGTTCGAGGAAGAGGGCTATCAGGATAATTGCGAATCCGACCCTTACGGCGTTTCCGCGCCGCAGAACATTCTGGAAAACCTGAAAAGCCGCGCTGCGGCCTGATTTTGGTTTTGTGAAGGCCCGGCACCGATGCCGTGTCTTCGGGTGCCGACAGCAGGCGAAAACCTCTCCTCCGTCATCCTCGCCCTTGAGGCGAGGATCCATAAACGCCTGACGGGTGGATCCTCGGGTCAAGCCCGAGGATATGACGGCGAAAGTGGAGAGAGGTTTGCACTTGGCCCGGCTGTGATGCCGGGCTTTGTCATTCTGGTGGCCATGTGCCCTGAAATCGCGCCTTGAAATCCCCCAGCCTATCCGGCAAAAATCAGATCCCCAAGACAGTTTTCGAACGGATCATCCATGCTGCGCGTTACCTCTTACCATCCTGCCGGAACCCCTGGCGACGAGCCTTCCGGTTATGTCACGCTGGCGCATGACCAGCGGCATCTGCGCCGCAAGCTGCTGCATCTGCAAAATGACGAGATGGTGATGCTCGACCTGAAGGAAGCCGTGCTGTTTGCCCATGGCGACCTTCTGGTGGTGGAAAACGGCGATCTGATCGAGGTTCGGGCCGCGGCTGAAAAGCTGTTTGAAATCACGCCGAAGGATCGGCTTCACCTGATCGAGCTTGCCTGGCATCTGGGCAATCGGCATCTTTCGGCACAGATCGAAGAAGAGCGCATTCTCATCCTGCGCGACCACGTCATCCGCGCCATGCTCGAAGGTCTCGGCGCCACGGTGCGCGAGGTGGAGGAACCTTTCCAGCCGGCTCGCGGCGCGTATCACGCCCATGGCGGCCATTCCCATAGTCACGGGCATGATCACCACCATCATGATCACGGTTGATCCGTGAGCGACGATCGCGGCGTTGCCGCGTTGCTGCGGCTGATGGCCTGGCTGTCGCCGGCCTTTCCGGTTGGCGGTTTTTCCTATTCCGGCGGGCTTGAAAAGGCGGTTGAGGATGGGCGTGTGCCTGATGCAGCCGGTCTTCTTGGCTGGGTGGAGACGCTTCTGCGCCACGGCAGCCTTTGGAACGACGCGGTGTTTCTGGCGGAAGGCTGGCGCAGGGGCAGCGATGCCGCCGCCCTGAATGAAACGGCCACTCTGGCGCGGGCGCTGGCTGGCGCAGCGGAACGATATCGCGAAACGATACTTCTGGGTGATGCCTTCGTCGCCGCCGCGGGCGCATGGCCGCATGCGGTTCTGGAACTGTTGCCGGAGGAATGTCCATATCCTGTCGCCGTCGGGGCCGTGGCCGCCGCGCATGGAGTGCCGCTCAGGGAAACACTTGCCGCTTTCGCACATGCCGGCGTCTCGCAAATGGTTTCGGCCGGCATCCGCCTTGGCGTGGCAGGCCAGAAGGATGGTGTCGTCATTCTGGCAGCAAGCGAAGCGGTGATTGAGGAGATGGCTGCGCGGGCTGCGCAATCCACGCTCGATGACCTCGGCAGCGCGACGATCATCGCCGATACGGCCGCGATGCGCCACGAGGTGCAGGGCACGCGGCTTTTCCGCTCTTGAAAGTTACAGCATCGATGGAGCGAGCGCATGCCGTCTGTTTCTTCTCCCCGAAGGGGAGAAGGTCGCGGCAGCGGGATGAGGGGGCGAGCTCCCCGAAATCCGGCAACGTTCCCCCCCTCATCCGACCCTTCGGGCCACCTTCTCCCCTTCGGGGAGAAGAAACAAGCGGCACGATCCTTGCATATCTTGAAGCGTCCCGCTGAGGGACTATTGTGAGAAAATAGCAAAGCATAGTGAAGGAAACACAGTCGTGAAATCGGGCATGAAATCGGGCAATGGCCCGTTGCGTGTTGGCATTGGCGGGCCGGTTGGTTCGGGCAAGACGGCGCTGACGGAAAAGCTCTGCAAGGCGATGAGCGCCGATTATTCCGTCGCCGTCGTTACCAACGATATCTATACGAAAGAGGATGCCGAGGCGCTGGTGCGCATGCAGGCGCTGCCGTCGGAGCGTATTGTCGGTGTGGAGACGGGCGGTTGCCCGCATACCGCTATCCGCGAGGATGCGACGATCAATCTGCAGGCGATTGCCGGGCTTAATGCGCGCTTTCCCGATCTGGATGTCGTCTTCATCGAATCCGGTGGCGACAATCTCGCCGCGACCTTTTCGCCCGATCTTGCCGATATCACCATCTATGTGATCTCCGTCTGTCAGGGTGAGGAAATTCCGCGCAAGGGCGGGCCAGGCATCACCCGCTCCGATCTGCTGGTCATCAACAAGAAGGATCTCGCACCTTACGTCGGGGCCGATCTGACCGTAATGGATAATGATGCGACCCGCATGCGCAATGCCATGCCCTTCGTCTTCACCGATATGAAGCGGGGCGATGGGGTGGAGCATATCGTCGGCTTCCTGAAAGAGCAGGGCGGTCTCTGAGCCATGAATACGCCTCTTCGTTTCGGCCCCTATGCCGTGTCCCGTTTTGTCGACGGCGTCTACAAGGCGCCGGTCGGCCATCTCATCCATCGGCAGGGCGAGATTGCGCTGGCCGCGGTTCTTGCCGGGCTTGAAGGCGAGACGGTGGATGTGGATGTCAATTGTTTCGCGCTCTCCGGGCCTGATGGCATCTGGCTGATCGATGCCGGTTGCGGCACCGCCTGGGGTGCGGCCTATGGCCATGCCCGCGCGGCGATGATCACCGCCGGTATTCAGCCGGCCGATGTGACGCGTGTCATCCTCACCCATATTCACGGCGACCATGCGCTTGGCCTCATTGATGGCGACCGGCCTTATTTTCCCAATGCGGAAATATGGGTGCCGGAGGCCGATCTTGGCTTTTTCTCCAGTGCGGATGCCCGCAAGACCCTGCCGCCTGCCCGGCAGGGCGGTTTCGATCTCGCCGCCCGGCTGCTCGATATCTGTGGTGCCATGCTGCGGCCGATCCCCATGGGAACGGTTGCCGACGATATCGAGGCGATCGCCATGCCCGGCCACACGCCGGGGCATGCCGGCTATCTCATCGGCAGCGGTGATAACCGGCTGTTATTGTGGGGTGATGTGCTGCATGTGAGTGGATTGCAGGCTGACGATCCTGAAATCGCTTTCGTTTACGATATCGATTCCGAACTTGCCTATGCCACCCGTCTTTCGGCGCTGGCCGAGGCGGCCGATCACGGCTGGCTGGTGTCCGGTGGCCATCTTGGCGGCTTTTTCCATATTGAACGGCAGGGCGACGCCTTCCGCTTCGTGCCGCAGCCGGGTTGATCTGACCTTTCCGGAACGGCGAAAGGCGGGCTGCCGGCTGGCATCCCGCCCTTCTTCCTCTCCCGCTGTCTTCAGATCTGCTTCAATGCGGCGACGTCATTGACCTGCACGATGCGGCCACGCACGGTGACGCCTGATTTTTTCAGCGCCGAGAAGGCGCGTGACAGGGCTTCCGGCGCAAGGCCGAGCTTGCCGGCAAGCAGGCTTTTCTGGAACGGCAGCCGCAGCGAAAAGGATGTCGCATCACGCGGGCCCTGATTGATGAGATAATGGGCGACGCGTTGTGGCGCGGTCTGCAGCCGATCGTTGGCGATGCAATCCATGGTGCCAAGCAGGCTGTTGGAAAGGCAGCGCATGACGGCTTTGGCGATTGCCGGTTCCTGATCGATCAACGCCCGGATTTTCGCGAGCTCGAAACGCGCCACGGTGCAGCTTTCCGCCGCTTGCGCGCTGTAGCGATAGGTGTCGCTGCCGAAAATCAGGCATTCGTTGAAGGTATCGCCCGGACCGCTGACGCGCACATCCGCCTCGCGCCCATGCCTGTCCAGCCGGTAAAGCCTGATATAACCCGACAGAACGCAATAAAAATGCTGCGCCGCTTCGCCTTCCTTGAAGAGCACATGGCGGGCGTTGACATTGATGATGGTCGCCGCCTCCATCAGCTTCAACGCCACTGCGTCATCCGCTATCCCGATCAAGGGCGCGCGCAGCAGAATGTTCCTGTCCCTGTTGCTCAGCTTCACGGTCTTGTTCACGTCCATCCGGCTCCCGCTCAAACCTTTTGCCGGGCTGTCCGAAGCGATACGAAACCGGGGATGTTCCGTCTCTCTCACGCCTATCTGCAAAGAACTCATCGCATTATCCTTCGACCGGCAATTCCCGATGCGAGGGAGATTAGCAGTTCACCTGAAAAGCGAATTGATTTCGATCAAACGGGGTTGCAGTCGTTATGTGAGAGGAAATGACGGGCCGTTCGTGTTTCAAAGCACAGAGGGAAATATGGGGCGGGCGATTGTCACATATTTCTTCTCCCCGAGGGGGAGAAGGTCGCGGCAGCGGGATGAGGGGGCGAGGGTAGAGGGATTCGGCAAGGTTGCCCCCTCATCCGACCCTTCGGGCCACCTTCTCCCCGGCGGGGAGAAGAAACAAGCGGCGACGTTTTGCCCTTTAAACGTCCGCCCAAAAAAACGCCGGGCAAAAGGCCCGGCGTTTCAATCTTTATTCTGCAAGCTTTATTCCGCAGCAAGCGGCGGCAGCCGCAATATGTTGCTGCCCTTGTCTGCGGCCTTGTCGCCGGTGCCCTTTTCCATGCCGGCGACCCGCGCCTCCAGCGAGGAGAGTGCCAGGCTGTTTTCGCGGGCGATCTCCGAGAGTTTCTCGTTGGAGAGAGCCTCTTCCTCCTCTTCCTTCTTGCCGACGAAGCGGCCGAAGAGGTGGGCGAGCAGGCGCGACAGGTCGTCCATGATCAGGAAGAAGGCAGGAACCACGATCAGCGACAGAACGGTTGAGACGATGATGCCGCCGATGACCGCGATTGCCATCGGCGCACGGAACGAGCCGCCTTCGCCGACGCCGAGTGCGGAGGGCAACATGCCTGCCGACATGGCGATGGAGGTCATGATGATCGGGCGGGCGCGCTTGCGACCGGCCTCGATCATGGCATGCACCCGCTCCATGCCGTGACGGCGCATCTCGATGGCGAAGTCTACCAGGAGGATGGCGTTTTTCGTCACGATGCCCATCAGCATCAGGATGCCGATGAGAACCGGCATGGACAGCGCGTTCTGGGTGATGATGAGCGCGACGGCCACGCCGCCGATGGCGAGCGGCAGCGAGAACAAGATGGTGAAGGGCTGGATGACATCCTTGAACAGCAGGATGAGCACGACAAGCACCAGCAGCAGGCCAAGCAGCATGGCGTTGACGAAGCCCTGCTGCATTTCACCCTGCACCTTGGCATCGCCGCTTTCCGCCAGGCGCACACTTGCCGGCAGCTTGGTTTCCTCGACGATCCGCTTGAATTCGGCCGTCGAGGTATCGAGCGCCGTACCGAATGGCACGTCGGAGCCGATGGAGACGACGCGGTTGCGGTCGTTGCGCTTGATCGAGCTCGGACCTTCCGAATAGTCGATATCGGCAACGCTGTAGAGCGGCACCAGCGAGCCGGATGCGGTCTTGATCTTCAGGGCGCGGATGGTGGCGAGATCGCGGCGGGTATCGATGGACGCCTGCACGCGGATCGGAATCTGCCGGTCATCCAGAGAAATCTTCGTCAGCTGGGCGTCGATATCGCCGATGGTGGCGACGCGAACCGTCTGCGAAATCTGCTGCGGCGTGATGCCGAGGCGGGCGATTTCATCCTTGCGCGGGCGGATCTGCAATTCCGGACGCGGCAACGCGCCTTCCGAGCTGACATTGGCAAGGATGGGTGAGGCGCGCAGGCGGCTTTCGAGAATGCCGACGGCGTCGTTCAGGTCCTTCTCGTTTGACGACAGGAAGTTGAAGCTCAGTTCGCGTTCCGCACGGTCGTTCAGCTTGATGATGCGCACATCCGGAATGGCGCGGACCTTGGCGAAGATGTCCCGCTCCACATCCCATTGCGGACGTGTGCGGCCCTTTTCTTCCACCTTCGGAAGATATTGGCCGATGAGCGGAATGGAGCCCAGACCCTTGTTGACCAGCACCTTCAGCAATGAGTGGTCGATATGCTGGAGGATGACGTTGACGGTGGCGCGGCGAAGTTCCAGATCGCCCTTGGGCGAAGCGCCGCCGAGAATGAAGACGCTTTCCACGCCGTTGATGTCACGGATGGCATGGAAGATTTCGGTCGTCGTCCGGTCGGTTTCATCCAGCGTCGCATTGGGCGGCAGTTCCACCGAGAGCGTCACGCGCGATGCGTCGTCCGGCGGCAGGAAGCTGCCCGGAACGCCGGCGAGAAGAATGACGGAGGCGACTAGGAAGCCGACGGCGCCGATGAGCGTGAGGTAACGCGCCCACCATTTGCGGGTGGTGGCGGAAACCATGCGCGTATAGGCCTTCATCAGCCGGCCGTCATTATCGTGATGGTCGTCCATCGCGTCTTCGGCGCGCATCAGATAGGCCGCCATCAGCGGTGTGATGAGGCGGGCCACTGCCAGCGAGAAGAACACCGAGAAGGCAACCGTCAGACCGAACTGGATGAAGTACTGACCGGGAATGCCGGGCATGAACGAGACAGGCACGAAGACGGCGATGATGGTGAAGCTGGTGGCGATGACGGCGAGACCGATTTCGTCGGCGGCCTCGAGCGCTGCCCGATAAGGCGTCTTGCCCATCTTGATGTGACGGGCGATGTTCTCGATTTCCACGATGGCGTCGTCCACGAGAATACCCGTGGCGAGCGTCAACGCCAGGAAGCTGACGAGGTTGAGCGAGAAGCCCATGATATCCATGATCCAGAAGGTCGGGATCGCGGAAAGCGGTAGCGCGACGGCGGCAATCAGGGTGGCGCGCCAGTTGCGAAGGAAAAGCAGGACCACGATGATGGCGAGGATGGCGCCCTCGATCAGCGTATCAAGCGCCGCCTTGTAGTTGCCATAGGTGAAATAGACGGCGTCATCGACCATCTGGATCGAGACTTCCGGATGATCCTTGCGGACCTTTTCGAGGCTTTCCGCCACGGTTTCGGCGACCGAGACTTCGCTTGCACCCTTGGAGCGGAACACCGCGAAGGTGACGGCGGGGTTGCCGTTGAACCGCGAGAAGGATTTCTGTTCCTGATAGGTGTCGGTCACCGTACCCAGTTCGGAAAGCTTGACGAAGCGGCCGTTGGAGAGCGCGATGGTGGTGTTGGCAAGCTGCGTCACGTCGCGGGTGTCACCGAGCGTGCGGATCGTCTGCTCATTGCCGCCGACCTGGCCGCGGCCGGATCCGAGATCGACGTTGGTGCCGCGCAGCTGGCTGTTCACCTCGCTTGCGGTGATGCCATAGGCATCAAGCTTTTCGGGGCTGAGCGAAACGCGCACCTCCCGGTCCGCACCGCCGTAACGGTCGACCTTGCCGATGCCGGACTGGCCCTGCAGCGAGCGCTTGATCGTGTCGTCGACGAACCAGGACAGTTCTTCGAGCGTCATGTTCGGCGAAGAAACGGCAAAGGTCTGGATCGCCTGGCCTTCGACGTCGATCTTGCTGACGACAGGCACTTCGATATCGGCGGGCAGATCGCTGCGGATCTTGTCGATGGCGTCCTTCGTGTCCTGAACCGCCTCTTCCGTCGGCTTTTCGATGCGGAAGACGACCGTGGTCGTCGATTGGCCGTCGACTACGCTGGACTGTATTTCATCGACGCCGCTGATGGCGGCGACCGCGTCTTCGATCTCCTTCGTCACCTGCATTTCCAGCTCGGAGGGCGAAGCGCCGCTCTGGGTCACGGTGACGGCAACGACGGGGACGTCGATATTCGGAAAACGGGTGATCGGCAGGGTCTTGAAGGCCTGCATGCCGAGGATCATCAAAAGCGCGAAGCCGAGAAGCGGCGCAATCGGGTTACGGATTGACCATGCGGAGAAGTTCATTTCATTCCCTCAGTCAGTTGGACGCAGCCGTCTGGGCTTCAACCGGGCGGATCCGGTCACCATCGCGCACGAATGCTCCAGCTTTCTCGACAACCTTGTCTCCAGCGGCAAGGCCGCTGACAATTTCGATGAAACCGCTGTCTTCTATGCCGGTCTCGATCTTCACCTGCTTGACGACGTCGCCTTCCACCTTGCGGGTGGTCGAGCCTTCGCGTCCGGACGTGACGGCCGATAGCGGCAGGGCAAGCGCGTTCGTCTCTTCAACGATGATCTCGGCGCTGGCATACATGCCTGATCGTGCCGGGCTGTTTTCCGGCAGCACCACATGCACGGAACCGAGGCGCGTCGTCGGATCGACGGTCGGCGAAACGAGGCGCACCTTGCCCTCTATTTTCTGGGCTCCGCCGGCAACCGTCAAATAGGCTTTCTGACCGGCCTTGACCTTCTGGATATCGGTTTCCGAGAGATCAGCGACGAGTTCGATCGCGCCATCCTTGATGACGGTGAAAAGCGGATTTCCGGCACCGCTGGCAATGGCCCCGACCTTGGCGTTCTTGGCTGAGACGATGCCGGCGACAGGAGTTTTCACGCCGGTGCGGGTCAGTTTCAGATCGATATCGTCGATCTGCGCGGCGACGACCTTGATGTCAGCCTCGCCGGCGGACACCGCCTGTTTTGCTGCCTCCAGCCGGGCCTGTGCCACCTGCGCGGCGGCTTCGGTCTTTTCAGTCTCGGAGACGGAACCGGAGCCGCTCTGGCCGAGCTTGGCGGCGCGGTCACGCTGGCGAAGGGCATCGTTGAGATTGGCCTGCGCTTCCAGCACCTGCGCTTTCGACTGGGTGACGGAGGCTTCGGCCTTGGCCTTGTTGGCCTCAAGCTGGCTCTTTTGCAGCACAAGGCTGTCGGAGGAAAGCACGGCCAGAACCGCATTGGCTTCCACCCGGTCGCCAATATCGGCATTCAGCGTGTCGATCGACAGGCCGTCAACCAGCGGCTGGACGTAGATCTCGTCCACGGGGCGGATTGTGCCTGTCGCGATGATGCGGTCCACGAGATCGCGTTTTGCGGCGTGCGCCACGATGATGGAGGGCAGGTTCTGCTGTTTGACCGGTGCCGGCGCTTCGCCTTCGGCGGCAGCCGAAAAGGGCAGGGCCGTTGCGGAAAGAAGGACGAAAACGAAGCGGTTAAAAGTAACTTTATGCTGCATGTGTCTTGGCTCGCGCAATATCCGATCACATGTCCTGCAGCCGTGAGGCGTGTTTTAATAGGTCATGCGATAGCGAATGTGAAACAAGGGATCACAATACTTCCTTTTCGATCCTCCCGATTCAAACGCCCCTCAACGCGAATCTCAAGCACCTTGCCTTGTGCTTTTTCTACAAGATCAAATTTGGCAGTCTTGTGGGCGGGACTCTAATTGTTGTTGTCGTGCAAATCAATCCGCATAGCCACGATGGTTGATATACATTTTTGTATAGGGCCGGATATTGCAATTCATCAAATACGTTACCACTGAAAAACGAAACGCGCGGGCGGAGCCGCGCGTTCCATGCTTTGGGGTTCGATTTGACTATTTCAGCGCCGCATCGGTGATTTCGGTGGTGTAGGCGCCGGATGGTTCCTTGGTGATGACCGGATCGGACCCGCCGCCGAGCAGCGTCTTGACGGTGCGGTCGTAATCCGCCTTGTCGAGCGCGCCTTTCGAGCCGGCCGTGAGTTTTGCCACTTCGCCCATCATGCGCTTCTGGTGCTTTTCGGTCTGGGCGCCGGAGGCGTCGTTTTCGAGAACGATGTCGGCCGCATCGTCAGGGTTTTCTTCCGCCCACTTCCAGCCCTTCATGGAGGCACGGACGAATTTGACCATGTCTTCCTTGAACTTGGCGTCCTTCAGCTTGTCTTCGAGAACATAAAGCCCGTCTTCGAGCGTCGCCACGCCTTCGTCCTCATATTTGAAGGTGACGAGTTCCTCCGGCTTGATGCCGGCGTCGATAACCTGCCAATATTCATTATAGGTCATGGTGGAAATGCAGGCGGCCTGCTTTTGCAGCAGCGGATCGACATTGAAGCCCTGCTTCAGGACGGTGACGCCATCCGCGCCGCCGGTGGTTGGGATTTTCAGGTGCGCCATCCACGACAGGAACGGATATTCGTTGCCGAAGAACCAGACGCCCAGCGTCTTACCCTTGAAGTCGTCGGGCTTGGTGACGCCGGTTTCTTTCAGGCAGGTCAGCATCATGCCCGACGATTTGAATGGCTGGGCGATATTGACCAGTGGCACGCCCTTTTCACGGGTGGCGAGTGCGGATGGCAGCCAGTCGACGATCACATCCGCACCGCCGCCGGCCAGAACCTGTGCCGGTGCAATATCCGGGCCGCCCGGCTTGATGTCGACATCAAGGCCTTCGGCTTCGTAAAAACCCTTGTCCTTGGCAACGTAATAACCGGCGAATTGTGCCTGGGTCACCCATTTCAGCTGCAGGGTGATCTTGTCGGCGGCCTGCGCACTGAAGGCCGTCATCAGTGACGCGCCGGCAAGAAGCATGGATGCAAGTTTCATTTTCATCGCTGTTCCCTTTTTCGTTATTTACGTTCGTCCCCCACGGACGGACGGATGCCAGAAGGTGACGGCCCGCTCTGCGAGCGCCACCAGACCGTAAAAGCCTGAGCCGGCCAGTGCGGCGACCGCGATTTCGGCCCAGACCATATCGACATTGCTGCGGCCCATTTCCGCCGAGATGCGGAAACCCATGCCGACGATGGGTGTGCCGAAGAATTCCGCGACAATGGCGCCGATCAGCGCCAGCGTGGAATTGATCTTCAGCGCATTGAAAATGAAGGGCCAGGCGGCGGGCAGGCGCAGCTTTACCAATGTCTGCCACCAGCCGGCGGCATAAGTGCGCATCAGGTCGCGTTCCATGTGGCTGGAAGCGGCAAGCCCCTGCACCGTGTTCACCAGCATCGGGAAGAAGGTCATAATGACGACGACCGCCACCTTCGACTGCCAGTCGAAGCCGAACCACATGACCATGATGGGGGCGATGCCGACCACCGGCAGAGCGGAGACGAAATTGCCGATGGGCAGCAGCCCGCGCTGGAGGAAGGGCGATCGGTCGATGAGAATGGCGACGATGAAGCCGAGGCCGCAGCCGAGCACATAACCCGTCAGCACCGATTTGAGGAAGGTCTGGCGGAAATCGGCCCAGAGGATCGGCAGGGAGCCAAGAAGGCGGGCAAGAATGGCGCTGGGTGCCGGCAGCAGGATGGGCGGCACGGAAAACCCGCGCACCACACCTTCCCAGATGGCGAGAATGGCCAGCCCGAAGAGAAGGGGTACGGCGATGCGGCTTGCGCGTTTTGCCGCCTGCGCGGAAAATCTGCGGCGTACCAGCCATTCGTTGCAGGCCCAGGCAGCAAGCCAGAACAGGATCGCGCCGAAAAACCAGCCGGGGTTCGTCATGGCCTTGCTCCCATTCGTTTCAGGACCGCGGCGTGGGCGATGCCGATGATGGACACCAGCAGGGCCGCGACACCGGCGGCCATGAACAGTGCCGCCCATATCTGCACCGTCTGGCCATAATAGGAGCCGGAGAGCAGCCGCGCGCCGAGACCGGCGACGGCCCCCGTCGGCAATTCGCCGACGATGGCGCCGACCAGCGCAATCGCAATGGCGATCTTCAGCGAGGTGAAGAGATAAGGGAGTGCGGCGGGCCAGCGCAGCTTCCAGAAGATTTGCGCAGGCGAGGCATTATAGGTGTGCATCAGATCAAGCTGGATGGTTTCCGGGCTTCTGAGACCCTTCACCATGCCGACGACGATGGGGAAGAAGGAAAGATAGGTGGAGATCAGCGCCTTCGGCAGCAGTCCGGAAATGCCGATGGAATTCAGGACGACGATGATCATCGGTGCAACGGCGAGGATCGGGATCGTCTGGCTGGCGATGATCCACGGCATGACGGAGCGATCCATGGCGCGATTGTGGATGATCGCGACGGCAAGCAGGATGCCGAGCACCGCACCGATGGCGAAACCGAGCAGCGTGGCGGAGAGTGTGACACCGGCATGATAGATGAGGCTGCGTTTGGAGGTAATCGCCTTGTTGACGGTGGTGTCCCACAGTTCGGCGGCAATCTGGTGCGGGGCGGGGAGAACCGGGCGTTCCTGTGCGAAGGTTTGCGGCAGGAGTTGCGAGAAGCTTGGCGTCTGGCCGGCGCGGATGGCCTGGTCGCGGGCGAAGGGCATGTTGAGATAGATGACGGCGAGGTGCCAGAGGATGAGGATGGCGAGGAGGACGGTTAGGATGGGGAGGATGCGGTGGCGGAGGAGGGTCATTGGGGGAGCCTCCGTGGGTGGGATTTGTGCTTGCTCCGAGGGTGACGCCGCTTACCCCCCTCTGTCCTGCCGGACATCTCCCCCTCAAGGGGGGAGATCGACTCGTGGTTAGGTCTCGACCATCTCAATGTTTGCGAATGAAGCGGCGGTCGCGCCTCTTGCCAATCTCCCCCCTTGAGGGGGAGATGCCCGGCAGGGCAGAGGGGGGTAACGCCTGCCGCGAAGGCCTCGTTTCTCAAGTCACCCCTCATAGCTATGCCCCGCCTTCAACCCCTCACGCACACGATGCGCAATCGCAAGAAACTCCGGCGTTTCCCTGATCTCAAGCGGCCTCTCCCTCGGCAAGGTGGACGTAATCACATCCGTCACCCGACCCGGCCGCGGCGACATGACGACGATTTTCGTCGAGAGATAAACGGCTTCCGGAATGGAATGGGTGACGAAGCAGATGGTCTTGCCGGTCGTATCCCAGAGTTTCAGAAGCTGTTCGTTGAGGTGATCGCGGACAATTTCGTCCAGCGCGCCGAAGGGCTCATCCATCAACAGCAGGTCGGCATCGAAGGCGAGCGCGCGGGCGATGGAGGCGCGCTGCTGCATGCCGCCGGAAAGCTGCCAGGGGTACTTCTTGCCGAAACCGTTGAGGTTGACGAGGTCCATCGTGCGGTCGATGCGTTCGCGCTGCTGGGCTTTGGTGTAACCCATGATTTCGAGCGGCAAGGCGATGTTCTTTTCGATGCTGCGCCAGGGATAAAGCGCTGCGGCCTGAAAGACATAACCGTAGGATCGGTCTTGCCGGGCGGTTTCCGGCGTCGTGCCGTTGACGGTGATCTCTCCCGACGTGTGTTTTTCGAGGTCGGCGATGACCCTGAGAAAGGTGGTCTTGCCGCAGCCCGACGGGCCGATGAAGGAGACGAATTCGCCCTTGCCGACCTCCAGGTCGACATTGGACAGCGCATGTACCGGGCCATCCCCCGTTTCGAAGGTGAGGCCGAGATTTCTGGCGGAAACGACGGAATAGGGGGAGGCCGGATTCATCGTGGCTTGGTTTCGCTTTCCATCAGGGCCGCGCGCGCCAGTGGCAGCATGCGGGTTTCGGTGAGTCTGGCGATCGGCAGATCGGGTTTGGCGTCGAGATCGAGCCAGCGCACTTCCTCGATTTCCGCCTGCGGCAGGACCTCGGTATGAAGTCTGGCTGTAAAAGCATGGGCGACGACATCTGCCCCCGGCTCATTGGCGGCTTCCTCGCGAAAAACGCCCTCATAACGAACGGCATGGTCCGGCAACATCAGGCCGATTTCCTCGGCAAGTTCGCGGTGAAGCGCCTGTTGCGGTGTTTCGCCGGGGTCGATCTTGCCGCCCGGTTGCATGAATTGCGTGGTGCCGCGCTTGCGCACCACCAGCATCTGCCGCCGCTCGTTTAAAAGAACGGCAGCGGCGATGATGATCTCACGTCTTGCTTCAGTGCTCATGGTTACACGCCCGATGCCGGGATGCCGCTGCGTTCCACCCGGCGCGGCGAAACGAGTTCCTTCCAGGTGGAAAGCGCGCGGCTGACGGCGGGGTAGGGGTCGCGGGCGACGAACTGGCCGTGGCTCGGCTGCGTTTCGATGCTGCCCTCCTCGATGCTGACGAGACCGCGCGACAGGGTGAAGCGCGGCAGTCCCCTGATCTTTTGTCCCTCAAACACATTGTAATCGATGGCCGACTGCTGGCTCGCCGCGCTGATGGTCTTTTTCAGTGCCGGATCCCAGACGACGATATCGGCATCGCTGCCAACGAGGATTGCGCCCTTTTTCGGATAGATGTTGAGGATCTTGGCGATGTTGGTGGAGGTGACGGCGACAAATTCGTTCATCGTCAGGCGTCCGGTCGCCACACCATGGGTCCAGAGCAGCGGCATGCGATCTTCCAGCCCGCCGGTGCCGTTCGGTATCCTGCGGAAATCACCAATACCGAAACGTTTCTGCTCGGTGGTGAAGGCGCAATGGTCGGTCGCCACGCATTGCAGCGAGCCGGAGGCCAGACCCGCCCAGAGGCTGTCCTGATGCTGCCGGTTGCGGAAGGGCGGCGACATCACCCGGCGGGCGGCGTGATCCCAGTCGGCATTGGCATATTCGCTTTCGTCAAGGATCAGGTGCTGGATCAGCGGTTCGCCATAGACCCGCATGCCGTTTTGCCGGGCGCGGCGGATCGCTTCATGGGCCTGCTCACACGATGTGTGGACGACATAAAGCGGCGCACCCGCCATATCGGCGATGATGATGGCGCGGTTGGTTGCTTCACCCTCCACGGAGGGAGGACGGGAGTAGGCGTGCGCCTCCGGCCCGACATTGCCTGCCGCCATCAGTTTTTCCTGCATCTGCGCGACGATATCGCCGTTTTCCGCATGCACGAAGGGAATGGCGCCCAGTTCGGCGCAGCGCGAAAAGGAGGCGAACATCTCGTCGTCATTCACCATCAGCGCGCCCTTATAGGCCATGAAGTGCTTGAAGGAGTTGATGCCCTTTTCCCGAACCACCGTCTTCATCTCGTTGAAGACCTGCTCGCCCCACCAGGTGACGGCCATGTGGAAGGAATAATCGCAATTGGCGCGTGTCGCCTTGTTGTCCCATCGTTGCAGGGCATCGAGAAGCGACTGCCCCGGCTCCGGCAGGCAGAAATCCACCACCATGGTGGTGCCACCGGCGAGCGCCGCCCGCGTGCCGCTCTCGAAATCATCGGCGGAATAGGTGCCCATGAAGGGCATTTCCAGATGCACATGCGGATCGATGCCGCCGGGCATGACATAACATCCGGTGGCATCGAGCACCGTGCCGCCCGTCAGATCGGGTCCAATCCCGGTGATCCTGCCGCCTTCGATCTTCACATCGGCCTTGTAGGTGAGGTCGGCGGTGACGATGGTGCCGTTCTTGATGATGGTGGCGGTCATTGGTGCATGTTCCCGGTAGCGATGACTGGCGAATAACGGTCGGGATGATCGGGCAGGAAAGTCTCGGCGTTCAGCACGGCGAGGATGGTATTGAGCGTGGAGGAGATGTCTTCGAAAATCTCGTGGTTCCAGAACCGAAGAACGGCATAGCCCTGTGCGTTGAGCCAGAACGTCCGTTGCCTATCATGTGCGGAAGAGGCGTGCTGCGATCCGTCCAACTCGACGATCAGCATTTTTTCGCGGCAGACGAAATCCGCGATGTAAGGGCCGAGAGGAACTTGCCGGCTGAATTTGAAGCCGTTGAGTCCCCGGTTTTTCAGTTCGTACCAGAGGCGGTATTCTGCGTCGGTTTCGTCGCGGCGGAGTGTCCGGGCTTGCGTGGTTTTGCCGGAATGGCGTTTCGATGCTTTTTTACCGGTGTGGTTTGCCATGACCCTTGCCCCCTCATCCGGCCCTTCGGGCCACCTTCTCCCCGGCGGGGAGAAGAAATGGGAGGCACCGTCGCAGGTTTTTATGACGTCGGTGGTGGTGGCGAAAACATTGCCGCGCGTTTCTTCTCCCCGCCGGGGAGAAGGTGGCCCGAAGGGTCGGATGAGGGGGCCTGCCATCGTGGGTACGATCATTCCACGATCTCCGCAGTCTCAAGCACCGCATGTAGCAGCACGTCGCAGCCGGCAGCGGCCCATTCCTGCGAAATTTCCTCGGCTTCGTTGTGGGAAAGCCCGTCCACGCAGGGGCAGAAGATCATGGTGGAGGGGGCGACCCTTGCCGTCCAGCAGGCATCGTGGCCGGCGCCGGAGATGATGTCCATGTGGCTGTAGCCCAGTCTTTCGGCGGCGGCGCGCACGCGGCCGACCAGCACCGGATCGAAGGTGACGGGGTCGAAATGGCCGATGGCCTCGATCGTGCAGCCGACGCCGAGTTCTTCGGCAATAACAGGCACCTCGCGTTCGAAGATGGCGCGCATGCTGTCGAGTTTCGCCTGTGAGGGGGTTCTGAGGTCGATGGTGAAGACCACCTTGCCGGGCAGCACGTTGCGGGAATTGGGGGTGAAGATCATCTGGCCGACGCCGGCGACGGCGCCCGGCTGGTGGGCCATCGCCACTTCCTGCACCTTTTCGAGAATGCGGGCGGCGGCAAGGCCCGCATTGACGCGCATGGCCATCGGGGTGGAGCCGGTATGGGCTTCCTTGCCGGTCAACGTCACTTCCAGCCACCATAGCCCCTGGCAATGGGTGACGACGCCGATCTGTTTGCCTTGCGCCTCCAGGATAGGTCCCTGTTCGATGTGATATTCGAAATAAGCGTGCATCTTGCGCGCGCCGACGTCTTCCTCGCCCAGCCAGCCGATGCGCTTCAGTTCGTCACCATAGGTCTTGCCGTCGGTGTCGGTGCGGCTATAGGCGTAGTCGAGATCGTGGATGCCGGCAAAGACGCCTGATGCCAGCATGGCGGGCGCAAAACGTGCGCCTTCCTCGTTGGACCAGTTGGTGACGGTGATCGGGTGTTTGGTCCTGATATTGAGGTCATCAAGGCTGCGCACCACCTCCAGCCCGGCCAGCACGCCAAGCACGCCATCGAACTTGCCGCCCGTCGGCTGGGTGTCGAGATGGCTGCCGATATAGACGGGAAGCGCATCCGGGTCCTCGCCCGGGCGGGTTGCGAACATGGTGCCCATGCGGTCGACGCCGAGCGTCAGCCCCGCCGCCTCGCACCAATGCTTGAACAGGTGGCGGCCTTCCCCATCCTCATCCGTCAGTGTGCGGCGATTATTGCCGCCGGCGATGCCGGGGCCGATCTTCGCCATGTCCATCAGACTATCCCACAGACGGTCGCCATTGACCGTCAAGTTCTTACCCGCCGCCATGAAATGTCGTCCTCACCTGTTTTGTTTTTATCGAAGCAAAGCTTGTGCCGTTCCCGTTTTTGCCGACTAAGATAACAGCCATTGCCTTGTGCTGGCGATGATGGATAAATTGACCGGCTGGTAAACAATGCAAATTTGCGATGACGTCAGCAAGGGACTTTCGTGACGAATCGCACTAATTTTGCCCAAACTGTACGCGTCGATTATTTTTTAATCATACTGTAGCGGCAATTGCATCGAAAAGAAACAGAGAGCAGAGAATGGCCATACCGCGCGCAGCGAAAACACAGAAGCGGACCCGCATTCAGGAGGAAAAGCAGGAAGCTATCCTCGAGGCAGCGCTCAGCGTATTTTCCATCAACGGCTTCCGTGGTTCCACCATAGACCAGATTGCCGAGGCGGCCGGCATGTCCAAGCCGAATGTGCTTTATTATTTCCGCACCAAGGAGGCGATGCATCGCGCGCTTATCGAGCGGGTGCTGGATACATGGCTTGATCCGCTCAGGGCTTTTGACGCCGAGGGCAATCCGGAAAGCGAAATCCGCTCCTATATTCGCCGCAAGCTGGAAATGTCGCGGGATTTCCCGCGTGAAAGCCGGCTGTTCGCCAATGAAATCCTGCAGGGCGCGCCGCATATCGAGGATGAGCTTAAAGGACCGCTGAAGCAACTGGTGGATGAAAAGGCCGAGGTGATCCGTGCCTGGGTGAAGGCCGGCCGGATCGCCAAATGTGACCCCTACCATCTCATCTTCTCGATCTGGTCGACCACCCAGCACTATGCGGATTTCGATGTGCAGGTGCGGGCTGTGCTGGGTGACAAAAACGGCGGCGATGGTCGTTTTGAAGATGCGGCCCGGCATCTGGAGCAGCTTTTCATGGGTGGATTGCGGCTAAACGGCTAAGCGGGACGGGGTCTCGCGAATATGTGATCGATGTTTTGCGTCAAAACATGAGGAAAATGATCACCTTTATACTTTACTCCAAAACTCATCTTTATTATGGTGCCGCTATCCCGAACGTCCGGGGCATGAAAAATCAACCGGCAGGTGAGGGAATGGCACGCAAGGAAAAGAAGAAGGCCGAACGCGGCGGCAAGCAGGGCAAGGGCACGCCTCAAAACGAAAAGGACGTGGCCGAACAGCAGCTTTCCGGGCCGAAGAGCTTTCTTTATGTTGGCGGCCGTGACTGTCAGGTTGCCCATCTTCGCCAGATCGCCAGCAATTTCGGCGCCGAACTTATCCATCACGATGGGGGATTGCGTGAGGCGGTGTCGCGCATCGATACCGTTCTTCCTTCCGTCGACTGCGTTTTCTGCCCGATCGACTGTATCAGCCACGATGCGTGTCTGCGGGTGAAGTCGGGTTGCAAGAAATTCGGCAAGACGTTCATTCCGCTGCGCAATGGCAGCAAATCCAGTCTGGAGCGGGCGCTGCAGACGATGAATGAACGGACCTCCGGCGATGAGCGACGAGCGCAATAATTTCCATGATGATGAGCCCGCGGCAGCAGAAGCCTGCCGCGTGGAACTGCACAAGATGGCTGAACAGGGCACCGATCCGGCCCTGACGGACTTGTATGAGATCGTCGGCGAACGGGAGCGGCGCAACCGTGCGGCGGCGGCCGACAGCAATGTGGTGGTCTTTCCCCATCTGCGTACCCGCCAGCCCGGCGAAACGCCGTCCTTTGCCCTGGGCGAGGCGGCTGAAGGTGGCCGCAACATCCTGTCATTTCGCTGGACGCGGCGTTAAGGCCGATCAGCCTTTCGGCTTCAAAAATGCCCCGGCGCAGAGCACGAGCCACCCGGCAATCATGCCAAGGCCACCCGTGGGCGCGGCGAAGGGAAACAGGCTGTGGCCGGAAAAATGCCTGACGACGAGATCGCCGACGAAGACCGCCGTGCCGAGGCCGAGGATCAGGCCCGCCGGAATGGCGGTTCTGATGCGATCCGCGCCGATATGGAGCGCCACCAGCACCGGGGCATGCGCCAGCGCCATGGCTGAGGCATTGCCCAGCATATAGGTTTCGCCCGTGTGGGTGGCGGCGGCGGCAAGCATGACACCGGCAGCCCCAAGCAAACCGCCCAGCAGCAGAATGAAAGATCGCAACCGTTCGCGCGGCACTGTTGCGTCTGTCGAACTTCCGTCGCTCATGCTTGAATTGCTCATGGGCTGTCCGCCTCCTGGTTCTGCATGTGAAAGGCCAGCCGCTCCACCGGCGCCCAGATGATCTCGCGCAGCTTCGGGTTCTCGATGGTTTCATCCATGGCGCGGCGGAAGCAGAGCAGCCATTCGTCGCGCTCGGCAGGGCCGATGGGCGCGACGAAATGGCGGCGGCGCAACATCGGATGGCCGTGTTTCTCGACATAGACGGGCGGTCCGCCAAGATATCCCGTCAGATAATCGTAAAACTTCGCTTCACTGCCGGAAAGATCGGCAGGGTGAATGGCACGGCAATGCGCCGCCTCTGGCAGGGTGTCCATCAATTCATAGAAACGCCGGGTCAGGGCCTTGACGGTCGCATCGCCGCCGATCGCTTCATAAAGGGTAATGGTCTCGCCGCTCATCGTCCGCCTCATCTGGCCCTTCGGTTCTTATCGCTTTCTCAAGCGGGAAGAGCAACAGGGAAAGGCGGGATGCGACATTTGGGACATTGTGCCGATAGAAACCTCAGTTTTCGGGCCCGACGGATCGTTGAATAGCCTGAACGGCTATTTTGAGTGGCGCGACATGTTCGGTCACCACGGCCCAAACCACATCGTCCGCGATCTTGTGGTATTCATGGCGGAGAATATTGCCGATTCCGAAAATCTGTTTCCATGGAATGTCCGGCGCGAGGTTAAGCAATTCCTCCGGTATGTGTCGCGATGCCTCTGAACCGATCTCCAGAGCGCGCTGTACAGCAAGCTTGAGCAGCCAATTTTGCTGGAAATCAGCAAGCGACAGGCCTGCAGTGTGGGTCTCAATACCGTTTATGGCCTCCAGAATTTCGGCGAGAACCGGCCCGACCCTGCGTCTGGTCATCAAAATATCCGTACGGCGGATTGCTCGATGTCATTCCGGAGCAGCGGATGGAGGCTGTTGCGTGTAGTCACGTCGACTTCCACGGCTAATTCTTCTTCCAGAAACTGCTTGATACCGACGAGATCGATCAACGAGAAACGGCGGCCCGGATCATAGTCGATGAAGATGTCCAGATCGCTGGAGGCAAGGGCCTCATCGCGGGCCGTCGATCCAAAAAGATAGAGCGACGTCGCGCCCATGCTTTTCACTGCATGGGCGTGTCGCTTGAGTTTTCTGATTGCGTCCGTTCTCTTCATGCGCGCAGCTTACACCATCGCGTATGCGGCATCCACTCTCACCCAAAATTGCGGATGAGATCGAGCCCCTTGTTCAAAAGCGTTTCGGCTTCGTCCTGATTGGCGGCTTCGACGTAGCAGCGCATTTCCGGAGCGTTGCCGGAAGGGCGGAAGTGGATGGTGCTGCCGTCGGTGAGTGCCACGCGCAGGCCGTCGATGTCGCTGAGCGTCTTGACCTTGCCGACCGGGGCAAGGAAAGCCTCGAGATTGTCGCGAGACGCGCGCAGATGCGTCATCAGGGCGGCGCTTTTTTCCTGGGCGAAATTCTCCAGACGGTCGGCGGCGGCGACTGGCAGATTGTAGGCGGCGGCGATCTCCGACAGCGGCTTTTTCTGCTCGGCTGACAGCAGCAGCACGGCGAGAACCGGCAGGAAGCTGTCACGCGTCGGCAGTGGCGAAACTGCCCTTCCATTGAGCGTGAATGCCGAAGCCGTCAGCAGGCCGCCATTGGCTTCGAAGCCCATGACGCCGTTTCTGCCGGCGGCAAGCGCCTCTGCCATGCCGGCGATGACGAAAGGCGAGCCGACCTTGGTGCGAACGACCTCGAAGGAACCGCTCGCTTCAATGCCGGAATTGGAGGTGACGGGGGTGACGACCACGCCGGCATCGAGGAAATTGGCGGTGATGAGCCCGATCAGGTCGCCGCGCAGCGGCACGCCGTTCTCATCGGCAAGCAGCGGGCGATCACCGTCACCGTCAGCGGAAACGATGGCGTCGAGACCATGCTCCGGGGCCCACTTCCTGAGAAGCGCCAGCGTTTCCGGCGAGACCGCCTCGGTATCAACAGGAATGAATGTTTCCGAGCGACCGAGCGCCACGACGTTAGCGCCATAATGGGCGAGAACGTCGACGAAGAGATCGCGGGCCACGGTACTGTGCTGGTAGACGCCGATCTTGAGGCCCGACAATGCCTTTTCCGGCAGGAGGGCGATGTTGCGTTCGTAAAACAGTTCGGCTGCGATTGCGGAATGGTCTTCCGCCGTCGCGGTCTCGTCGCTGATGCCTTCCGCTTCGACTTCGGCTGCAAGGGCGGCGATTGCCGTTTCATCCTGCTTGTCGATTTCGCCGTCCGGGCGATAGAATTTGATGCCGTTGCGATCGGCCGGAATATGCGAGCCGGTGATCATCAGCGCGCCGGCCTTCAACGACAGGCCGTAAAGCGCCAGAGCGGGTGTCGGCACGGTGCCGCAATCGAGGGGGGTAAGACCGGCGTTTTTCAGCGCGGCGATGCAGGTTGCCGAAACATCGGGGCTCGAATCCCGGAAATCGCGGGCCACGAGAATGGGGTCGCCCGCCTTTGCCTGACCCGATGTGAGAAGGTGCCTTGCAAATGCCGTGGCATACACGGCCGAGGCTTTTCCTTTCAGATCGACAGAGAGGCCGCGAAGGCCGCTCGTTCCAAATTTCAGGCTCATGCCAAACTCCGTTTCGATAAAATCTTTGAGGTTCAAATGGATAATGCAAAAATATAACGCCTGAAAGAACCGTATCGATCCATTCACGTCAATCCTCTCTTTCATGATGGACGCGAATGGGCGATGATTGCGGGGATGAAGCGGGTAACCTAAAATTCACCCGTCATATTTAAACTTGTCCGTCTATAGCGGCTGTGGCGACGATGGAAACCATCTGTTGCCGGCCTTTTTGTGGTTCATTCGAGTTGGATTGGCTGATGTACAGGCTTCAAAAGGCGGGACATAAGCAGGCACGTCCGCTTGATGAAAAAACGGCGCCCGCCGCGAGAACCCACGGTTCCCTGCTGGACGATCTGGTGGATGAGGACGAGGTTTTCGAACGCACGGTGCTGAAAGAACATCTGGAGCCGAAACCGGTCGCCGCAGCCGAGCCGGCTCCAGCCGAAAAGCCAGTGAAACCATCCTCGCCGACCGGTAGTCTGGCGGCCGCGCTGCCGGGCCTGAAATATATCGACAGGATCGGTGTGGACGATATCCTCATCTGGCTGCGTAACGGCATTGTCTGGATCGTGCTGGCGATCATTCTCTGCGTCGCCGCCGCACTGACCTATGCTTCCATGACGCCGCCGCGTTACACCGCCTATACGGATATCGTTGTTAATCCCTCCAATCTCAACGTCGTCAATGACGGCGTGTTTTCACCGAGCCAGCAGCGCGACACCCAGATCCTCGAAGTGGAAAGCAAGCTGCGCACCATCACCTCGCGCAACGTGCTGGCACGGGTGGTGGATGAGCTGAAGCTTGATCAGGATGCCGAATTCATCAGCCCGCCGCCGCTTGCCCGGCTGAAGGCGATGTTTTCGTCGAAGCCGGAAGATGGCGACAACCGGGTCGGGGCGCTCCGTTCCCTCGGCGATCGGGTGGCGGCGGAACGCGATCCGCGCTCCTTCGTGGTGACGCTCTCGGTCTGGACCAACGATGCGGAAAAATCCGTGACGGTTTCCAAGGCCATCGTCAAAGCCTTTGAAAGCGAGTTGTTCCAGACGACCTCCGACAGCAGCCAGCGCGTTGTCGACGATCTCAAGAAACGGCTCGAAGAGATGCGCGAGAACGTGACGGCTGCCGAAAAGCGGGTGGCGGATTTCCGTCGTGAGAACGGGTTGCAGGAAAATAACGGCCAGCTGGTCAGCAATCTCGCCTCCGGCGAACTGAACGCGCAGGTTCTTGCGGCACAGCAGCGCGTCATTCAGGAAGAATCACGTCTGAAGCAGATGGAAGCGGCGATTGCCCAGAACCGCACGCAAAGCGATGCCATCTTCGACAGCCAGACCATGAACACCATCCGCGCACAATATAGCACCCTGCAGCAGCAGATCGGCGCGATGACGCTGACCTATGGCGCGCGGCATCCGCGTCTGGCAACCGCAGGGGCGGAGCGCGCCATGCTGGAACGCGGCATGGCGGATGAAGCGCGGCGCATCCTGCAGGCGGCCAAGACCAATGTCGCCGAGGCCCGCTCCTCGCTCGATGCCCTCAGATTGAAGGCGGTAGCGGAACGGGCCAACGTCTTCACCGACAACGAGGCGCAGGTGCGGCTCAGGGATCTGGAGCGCGACGCCAATTCGGCCGCCGCGATCTACGAGACCTATCTTACCCGCTCGCGCCAGCTTGCCGAACAGCAGTCAATTGATTCCACCAATGTGCGGGTAATTTCACAGCCTGTCGCCCCGAATTCCAGAAGCTGGCCGCCGGGCAAGCTGACCTTCCTGATTGCCGGTGGTGCAGGTGGTCTGTTCCTTGGTCTCGGCATTGCCGGGGCGCTCGGGCTCTGGGGTTATCTGCGCCGCAACGACCACGATGAAAGTGCTGCGCGCTACGCCTGATTGGGCTGGCCCGCTGCGCCTATTCTTCCGAAATCAGGCCGTCATACACTTCGAGCAGGGCAGCGGCGATGGCAGCACCCAGCGCATTGCCTGCATCCCGAATGCCGGCCTCGTCGCCGTCGCGGACCGAAATGGCGAGATCGGACGCTTCGTTGGCGACGATTTCCTTTGCCCGTTCTATTGCCCAGAGGCCGAAATCGCCGCGGTTGTCGATCGAGATGGTTTCCATGGCCGGGACCTTTTTTGTGGTGTGGTTTCGCCATTCCTTAACCCATCGGCCGGGAAACCGGAATAGGCGGAAAGCGTGGTCTCAACCTCCGGGCGTGTAAATCGTCCGCTTCAAACGATGGGTTTATAAAAATATTAATGATAGTTCTTCGTAGTGTTTGAAGCCTTATACCTTAAGCATATGTGTGACTATAACAATGAAACGATGCCTATCTTGGACACCGGACAGATTATGACAGGGAGCGAAATGCCGGATGCGAAAGGGCCGAACACGACCTGGCCCGTCATTCCGCTTGCGGCTTTACCCATCACTGACGCGACGATAGAAGAAACGGCTGAGGATTTCATCCTGCGGGCGGGGCACGTGCGTGCTGTCGGCGCAAGGCCGTTCTATTCGACCTCGGCGAACGGTCAGGTCATCGCGCTCTGCCATCACGACAGGGAATTTGACGCCATGCTGCGGCAGGCGGACCAGATTCACGCCGACGGCATGTCACTGGTCATCTTTTCCCGCACGTTCTGCCCGAATGCACTGCGCGAACGCGTGGCCACGACGGATCTCGTTCATGCGGTTGCCCGCCGGGCCGAAGAGACGGGTGCGCGGTTTTATTTCCTCGGTGGCTCCGAAGAGGTCAACCGCGCCGCGGTGGAGGAAATGCAGAGGCTTTATCCGCGCCTGGTTTTTTCCGGGCGGCGCAACGGTTATTTCAGCCGGGACGAAGAAGAGGCGATCCTTGCCGATGTCGTCGCATCGCAGACCGATATTCTCTGGGTCGGCTTCGGGATTCCGCTGGAGCAACGCTTCGTTTCGCGCAATCTGGACAGGCTTTCCGGCATTGCCGTGGTCAAGACGTGCGGTGGTCTGTTCGATTTTCTTGCCGGCAAGAACAGCCGCGCGCCGCAATGGATGCAGGATATGGGGCTGGAATGGCTCTACAGGGCGATGCTTGAGCCGAGACGCCTCGGCAAACGCTACCTGCTGACCAATCCCATCGCTATATATTCGCTTCTGAAACACAGCTACCGGGCTTCGGGACGCTGACGAAGCGGAGAGGAAGACGGCGGTTTTGCCGTCCTCGGTTTTGCCATTCTCAGTTTTGCCATTCTCAGTTTTGATTGCGCAGCGGATTTTTTGAAAGCCGCGCGCCAATCTATGTGAGATAATCCTAACGTATTGAAACGATGCGCCTCGCCGCTGAAATACGTTGCAACTGGGCGCAACGGCGTTACACTGGGGAAATATTATAAATTTATTCGAATCAGAGATATTTGAGGGCAGCGATGGTCATTACGTCCATTTCTCTTTTTGTCTATGGGATTGGCACTGTTACCTCTCTCGCCATGACCTATATTGAAGGCGCCCGCCGCGACAGGGATTGGGATTTTTATCGGGTGACCGGTATCGTTCTTTGTTTCTTGTGGCCGGTTCTCGTTCCGCTTCTCATTCTTGCAGCCGTGTTTTCTTCCTTCGGTTTCCAGAAACGCATGAATGCGATTTCGCTGGGCAGGGAAAAAACGCTGGGCTGACACGGGTGCCCGCAATGAGGAATATCAGGCCTTTTTCACCGGCGCCTTATAGGGCGTGAGCGTGATGCCCAAGCTCGCCATCACGCGGCCGATGGACATCAGCGGCGGATGGGTGGCAGGCAAAAGCGCCCCGGTTTTCAGGAAAGCGGCAATGGCGCGGATGAGCGACAGGCACAGGCTGACGACGTTTTTGGCGGCAAGCAGCAGTCCACCCTTGAGGCCAGGGCGGCGAGCGCGGTCGATGCTATAATTGATGATGCCGGTTCTTAGCGAGCGCTCCATGATCCAGCGCGGCGCCATGCGGTTTTCCGGCACGTATTCGATGATGAGGGCTTGAGCGTTCCAGGCGAATTTGAAACCGGCCTTACGGCAGCGGGTGAAGAAATCCATATCACCACCGCCGAGGAAATTGAACCGCACGTCGAATTCCGGTTTTGACAAGCTTTCGAAAACTTTCCGCGAAATCAGGCAATTGCCGGATCCGTGAATCTGCTCGACGGGACCGGTCGGCGCTTCGATGGAGCCGAACAGGGGATGTGACAGCACCGCCTTTGGTGCGGGTGCGTCGAATTCACGGTTGACCGGTCCGCCGACGATATCGGCGCCGAAGGACCTGGCCGCGGAGACCATTTCGGCGAGCCAGACGGGGGAGGCGGCCTCGTCGTCATCGATCATCAGGAACCATTGAGCGGAGGGATAGCTCTGCCGGGCGGTGCGGAAGGCGGTATTGATGGCGTAACAATTGCCCTGCGTCGGCTCCACCAGTGTCTGGCCGGTCATGCCGCTTTCGCCAAAAAATGCACGCGCGACGGCAAGGCCCTGCTGGCCTGCGCCATCATTGTCGACCACGACGATGGCGAAGGGGAAATCGACCTTCTGGGCCGCGAGCGACAAAAGCGTCTTTCGCAAGCCTTCGGGCCGGCGGAAACTGGGAATGCACACCACCGCTTCCGGCATGATCTCGGGCATGGAAACTCCTAAATACCGGCAAGCGCTGCGGCGGAAAAAACGACGGCCCTGAGGCTTTGGCGGGGGCGATGAATGAGGGTATCGGCAAGCGCCGAAAAGGCCTCACGGTACCGGCGGGCGCGGAAGGCCTGCGCCACGGTGTAGGCATTCATGTGGTTTTCGGATTTGTGGCGAAGCCGCCGCAGTTCCTGCGGGGAAATGGCGGCGACGATGGCGGGGTCGGAAAACACCGCCTCGATGGCCGGCTCGCAATCCCGGAAGGTCAAAAGCCGGTTCATCATCACGCTCGTCCGATGCACCCGGTAATCGAGAACATGGCAGCCGGGCAGATAGACAAAGCGGCCGGCAGCGGCGAGCCTGCACCAGCCATACCAGTCTTCCGCGTAACGCAGGGTCTCGTCGAAACCGCCGAAATCCTGAAAGATGCGTGTCCTGACCAGCATGATGCCGCCATTGACGATGAAGTTTCCGCCCAGCAGCGGCTGGAGGATGAAACCGTCAGGCTTTTCACGCCGGCGGATGAGATTGCGCCGGCCGATCTTGGCGCCGTTTTCGTCGATACGCTCATAATCGCCATAGACGGCAACGACGTCAGGGCCGGAGATGCCGGCGCAAAGGGCGGCGATGGCGCTCGGCTTCAGACGGTCGTCGGCATCGAGGAACATCGTCCATTCGCCGCGTGCCTGCGACAGGCCGAAATTGCGCACGGCGGAAACGCCCTGCCGGCCCTGCGGCCGGGCAAGCAATTTGACACGCGGATCGGAGAAACCTTCCACCTTTTGCGCGGTGGTATCGGTGGAGCCGTCATCGACCACCAGCACCTCGCAAATGGTCTCGCCCTGAAGCAGGACGCTTTCGATCGCTTCCACGATGTAACGCTCGCCGTTGCGAACGGGAATGACAATCGAAACGGAAACCAAGGTTTTCAACTCCATAAGGGTGGGCCAAGAATTCGCACAGCGAAGTTACTACCGGATTAAGCGGGCCTCGCCAATTATGACGTGGTATAGCGTCGGTTAACCTTGCAAATCTTTAATATCCTTTTGGCATGATCGTGGTGTTATGTTTTGAGAATTAGAGCGCGGTTGCGTCCTGTTGGACATTGATGCGCCAGGGTTGCGGAGGCGGGTAAATGCGGATCGGGCGACGGAATTTTCTGGGCGGTGCGGCAAGTGCCGGCCTGTTGCATGCCATGGCCGGCCCGGCCCTTGCCGCGCAGAAGAAGACGCCGGTCAAAACCGCCCCCTATGGCGCCGCCGTCTATCTGCCGGATCTTAATGCCGATAGCCGCATTGGCACGGCTGTTGTCAAATATTGCTCGCGCATCACCCCGGTTACCGAAATGAAATGGGAGGTCATGCGGCCTTCCGCTGACGTGTTCGATTTCGCCGCCGCCGATGCAATCGCCAACTTTGCGCGTCAGCACAAGCTTTCCATGCATGGCCATCCGCTGATCTGGTACGCCTCCAACGCACCCTGGCTTGCAAGTATCGGCGGTGGCGGCAAGGTCGAGAAACTGATGGAGACCCACATCGTCAAGGTGATGGAGCGTTACAAGGACGTGATCCATAGCTGGGACGTGGTCAATGAGCCGATCCCCGACGTGCCGGGCAATGTGCGCGCGCGGCGCGATGCCTGGTATTACGGGGCGGGGTCGGACGCCATCAAGAAGGCCTTCGATATTGCCCATGCGGTCGATCCGAAGGCGCAGCTTGTTCTCAACGAATATGATGTGGAATTCGCCGTCGAAAAATCGCCGGCCAAACGCGCGGCCTTCCGCAACCTCATTCTTGAACTGCTTGAGAAGGGCGCGCCGATCAACGCCATCGGCCTGCAGGGGCATCTGCGCGGCGGCTGGCCGATCGCCAAGGACGAGCTTGCCGCCTTTGCCACGGAAATGCGCAGCTACGGCCTTGCCATTCTGGTGACGGAGCTGGATGTGATGGACCAGACGCTGCCCGGCCCGGAGGCCGAGCGCGATATGCTGATCAACGGTCAGGTCCGCGATTTTCTCGAAGCGGCCTCGGCGGGTGGGGGGCTTTCCTCGATCACGACCTGGGGCATTTCGGACCAATATAGCTGGATCCGCTGGGCCTATCCGCGCCGGGACGGCACGGCCAATCGGCCGCTGCCGTTGGACTGGAGCTTCAACGAAAAACCGATGATGGCCGTCATCAACGAATTCCGGAACCGTGGTGCATGAGCATGAGTGCTGAAACGTTGCTTCCTCCCGTACAGAAAGCACTGCAGATCAATCTGCATCCCTTCGACGCACCGCATGCGGCCCTTACCCTGCCACATCAGCTGCGGGTCTGGGGCGGTCAGGTCGACCGCATTCTTCTGACTGTCGATACCGGGCAGGTCGGGGCAGGCCGTTACAAGGGCAACGGCTTTGATGCGGCCAGCAAACGCCTTTTCGACATGCTGGAGGAAATGCAGACCAATTATCCGCATCTGTATGTGGATGTGGTTGATTACAGCGATGCGGCACGCAATCTTGTGGCAAAGACCTTCTTTTCGCGCTCGCCGATCCCCTATCCGGCCAAGGCCTTCGATGGTGGGCCGTTTCATGTTTATTTCTACGGGCTGAAACGCGCCAATGCCCGTTATGTGCTGCATATGGACAGCGACATGATGTTTGGCGGCGGCAGCCAGAACTGGTTCGAAGAGGCCGTTGCCCTGCAGAGGGCCAACCCCGATGCCCTGTGCATCACGCCGTTTTCCGGGCCGCCGACCGTGCGCGGCGATCTTGATATTTCCCGCCATGTCGGCATGCCGGGCGTGAGGAATATTCCAGAGCCGCGCAAGCTGCCATCGCGCGTCCCCACATGGCGCTTCGCTACTGTCTCCACGCGGCTTTTCATGATTGACATGGACCGCTTCGCCAAACGGATTGGCTCGCTGGAACTGCTGCGGCCGGATGCCAAGCGGCGTATCCGCTCCTACGCCTATAACCAGCAGCCGGTCTCGATGCCCGCCGAAGAGGTGCTGAGCACCAACATGATGCGCGTGGGCGTGCACCGGCTGGATTTTCTCGGTACGGGAAAGGGCATGTATTCGTTGCATCCGCCCTATCGCTCGCCGGAATTCTACGCGGCGCTGGGGTCGATCGTCGAACGTATCGAAAAGGGTGACGTTCCCGAAGGGCAGCTGGGCGACTTCGATATCAATGGATCGATGGTGGACTGGACCAGCGCGCTGGCGGCCAAGACGCGCTCCAAACGTTACGTGAAGGCGCTGCGCCACCTGATCTCGGCGAATGTCCAGCGTTTCACCAAGGCGTAAAACGTTGCGGCCTGCCTTCTGCGTCAAACACGTTGGGGGCGGCTCAATAGTCGGTTATCAGCTTGCTCCAGCGTTCCGAGCACAGGCCGCCAATATAGATGTCGCCGGCAATCGCCCGCTCCCTCAGTGCTTCATCCCGGGTTGCCATGCAGAAATATCCGTCATGGCGAAAGCTCATATGGTTCTGGCGGTACAGTGCATTTATGAGAAAGGGCTGCGACATGCCGGTGACGTGGGCGTAGTTCTCGTCGTCGAAATGGCGGAACAGGGTGTTGAGCACGTCGTTTTCACGACCGGCATCGCAGACGAGATTGAGCACATAGGCGGTTCTTCCCGGCTGGCCAAAAAACAGGGCGGCGCCCATGACATGGCCTTCGGCGGTTTCGATGGTCAGGCTTTTCAGTTCACCGAGGCTCTCATTGGTCCTGCTCATTTCTATCAGCCAGTGGAACTCCTCGTGAGACCATTCCGGACGAATGGAAAACCGCTCGATCATCGTCAGCGACTTGCGGCGGAATGTCTCGAAATCCACGGTTCTTACCCTGGCGCCGGCGACTTGATGCGGCCTCAAGCCTTTTTTCCATGATCGCAGGATACCGTCGACAAATCCAAGCGCCGACAGGGCAAGCGTGGTCTTGGCCAGTTTCGAGCGTCGCGGCATGCGCAGCGCGATTGTGCAGAAGGGCTTGAGGGCCTTGTGCCATTGCAGGCTTTCGATCGGCATCATGGTGCCGCCGATCGCGACCCAGTGATCGGCGCTGACGGGGGAGGCCGTGTCCGAAAACAGCATGTCATGTTTCGCTGCCCGCATGCTGCGAGACAGGCGGGCAGCCCCCAGCGCGCCGAGTTTCCCATCCGATGCGAAAGCGCATAATAATCTGGCGGTAATGGCTTTTCCATTCGCGATAAACCGCATGGGGACCGCGAGAATGACGCTTGTGACCCTGTTTTCCCCCGCGTCATAGACGACGCTGCCATACTCCGGATCAAAGATGGGGCTGCTGAAGAACAATGTTTCGACATAGGAGCGCAAATCGAAGTTTACTTCACGCCCGGTCTTCTTGAAAGCGCTGTTGAGCACCGCCTCGACCGCCTCGACATCGTCCCTGCGCATGGGGCGAATACCGACCGTTCCGGGCTTGTCCGGGCACCGTGTCGATTGACCGCTATCGCCATCGTCCATGTTGGTGTGTCTCGGAACGTCCACCTTAGGTCTCCAGCCTTATGCGCAATTATGAGATCAACTCAAGGATATATCTTAAGTTGTTAATAGAGGCTAAAGAGAGCCTTGGGTTATGCCCTCCATACGCCCAAATGGATATTCCATCGCGTAGGTGGAAGTAATTTATTCGATGGTTTATTTCGTTCTAATATTAATTAAATCAAATATTTGATTTCAACGGTCAGAATTTTTTCCGGCGGAAATTCCGTCACTTTCCAAATTGACCTGCCGAATTCGGCTCTGTTTCTCTGCCTGTGGGCCTATCCCTTCCTAACAAAAGAAAATGACGAAATTACTATTCTTCCGTGCATTACGAATAACTAAAAAATAGGATATTTGCAGGATATTCCTGTGACGGGGATGAAGCATCGGATACGATGTGTGCCGACGTGGAAAAAGGAAGAGAAAAACCCCTTATGGATGCAGCGGACGACGGACAGGGGCGTGGATATTGGCGGGACGCATTGTTTTATGTGACCTTCCTTTACTTCACGATCGGCTTTTCGCCCTATGTTTCACTTTCCTCCACTTATTCCGGCTCCGCCATGGCAGCCGGCTCCAGTCTTCTCAACCAGTTCACCGCGATCATTCTGCTTTTCAGTTTCGTGGCGTTCATGGCGAAGGAAAAGTCGTTCTCGATCCTCTTTGCACCGCGCCTGCTGATAGCGGCGATTTTCGGCTGGTATGCGTTCACTTCGCTGGTGGGCGAAGCGCCGATGTTCTCGCTGCGGCGACTGGTCATGTGCGCCATCATCTGTGCGCTTGCCGATGGTTTCCTGCAATTGCCGCGCTCCGAGCGGCATTTCACCACAATGCTTGCCTTCTGCGTGTGGATTATCCTGTTCCTTTGCTATTTCGGTATCGCCGCTCTGCCCGGACGGTCGATTCATCAGGTCAGCGATGCGCTGGAGCCGTTTCTTGCGGGCAACTGGCGGGGCGTCTTCAATCACAAGAACGAGGCTGCCTCGATCATGTCGGTGCTGATCATCGTCGGGATCTATCTTTGCAGGCGCTGGTCCTTTTTCGGGGGGCTGGTGGTTCTGCTGCTGTCGCTGATCTTTCTGGTCAAGTCAGGCGGCAAGACGGCACTTGGGCTGATGCCGATCATCATTGGCACAGGCTGGTTCATCGTACGCTGGCCCCAATGGCGATATCTGGTCGTGACCCTGCTGATGGTGGTCTTCACGACGGTGGTGATCGGCACCACCGTCGATCCGGTCTTTTCGCAGATGCTGACCAAAATGGGGATCGACGCCAGTTTCACAGGCCGAACCGATATCTGGACCATCGCCATTGATTATATCCATCAGCGACCGGTTTTAGGATACGGATATCAGGCCTTCTGGCGCAGCGACGCGCTGCTATCGAGTTCCATTGAAAACAATAGCTGGGCGGCGACCGCGCCGGCTGCGCATAATGCCTATTTCGACCTCGTGCTTGCGGGTGGCGTGCCGGGTCTGGTGCTGGTGCTGGTATGGATTTTTCTGCTGCCGCTTCATTATCTTGGCAAAATGGATGAGGCCACGCGCAAAAGCCCACTGACAAGGCTCTATGTCGGCGTGTGGCTTTATGTGCTGCTTTACAGCTTTCTGGAAACGATCCTCATGCTGAGTGCGGGTTTCGTCTGGTTTTTCCTTATCGTTGCCGTGATGGGCCTGCATCTGCAGGCAACTGCCAGCCTGGTTCAGGATGAGAAGCGGCGGGAGCCGGCCCGCGCCGACGGTGAAGGGATGATGGTGCCGAAGCCTCTTTCGCGCCACCCATAGGCAGTTGGCTGCCGACGATATCGGGCAGGAGGAAACCGGCTTGTGCGCGTGGTGCTACGCCGGGGTGATGGCTGGACTGGAGACACCATCCGTCATTGATGGGCGTATGTTTTTTATCGCGGCTATTGACCTCAACTATAGTTGAGGAACTATCAGAGCATGGAACACTGTTGAAGGACGTTCCATGAGCGATATCATACTCTCCCTACGGATCATATTTGGCAGCGGGCGCAATCCGCGGTTCTGCGACGTCATCGGCAAATGGCTGCTGGTGCGGCCCGGGCCGCCGGTGGTAAGCGCGCTGGTGACGATGATGAACACACCTGGCTGGTGGGCGCATGTGCTGAAGCAGGCGCGTTCCGCTACCCCTTGCAGGGAGGCGTGACGATGGCTGAAAATTCCACGGCGCTGAAAATCACCCTGCTGTTTGTCGCCACACTCACCATCATGGCCGGGACGACGGTTGCGCCCTCGCTGCCCGCTATCGAACAGAACTTCCTGTCGACAGCCAATGTCGGGCTGTTGAGCCGCATGGTGTTGACCCTGCCATCGGTTTTCGTCGCACTCTGCGCGCCCGTCGCCGGGATGCTGGCGGATCGCTTCGGCCGCAAACGGCTGCTGCTGGGCGCAATCCTGCTTTACAGCCTTTCCGGCATATCCGGTCTTTTTGCTGACAGCCTTGCGGGTCTGCTCGTTGGACGGGCGTTTCTGGGTCTGGCGATCGGCGGCATCATGACAATCGGCACGGCGCTGGTGGGCGATTATTTCGAGGGGCCGGCACGGGAGCATTATCTCGGGCTGCAGCAGGCTTTCACCCAGTTCGGCGGCGTCTTTTTTGTCGTGGCGGGTGGATTGCTGGCCGATATTCACTGGCGCGCACCCTTTGCGGTCTATGCCGTCGCCCTCGCCATTCTGCCGGCGGCCCTGCTTTTCCTGAGGGAACCGGCACGGGGCGATAGCCGCGCCCGGGACGCCGGGCCGGCTTTTGCGGTCAATTGGCCGCTGGTGGCTGTGCTGGCGGTGGCAGTGTTTCTCGTCAACGCGCTGTTTTACACCATCCCCTCGCAATTGCCGTTTTTCATGCGTGAACTCGGCGTGTTTTCCGGCAGCGTTGCGGGATATGCGATTGGCATCTTCAATCTGGCGGGCGCGCTGACGGCGCTCAATTTTGCAAGATTGCGCAGGCATATGGGGGTGGCCGCCATTCTTGCCGTCGGGTTGGTGCTGATGGCGACGGGATTTGCGCTGCTTGCCATGGCAGACGGGCTGGTCCCCATGCTGTCTGCGATTGGTGTGGCGGGGCTTGGTCTCGGCCTTGTGATGCCGGCCATCATGTCCACGACGATCATGCTAGCACCGCTGCGGCTACGCGGGCGTATCGCCGGCATCGTCACGGCATCGATGTTCCTTGGGCATTTCATCTCGCCGCTGGCGAGCCAGCCGTGGATTGCCCGGTTTGGTTTTGCAACGGCCTATCGCGATATCGCCCTGGTCTTTGCCGTTATGGCCGGTCTTGCGGCATTGGCCGCCATTATTCAGCACTGGGTGGTGATGCGAAAGGCACGGTCTTTTGCCCGAAGCGGATAAGGGCCTGGCAGGGGCGGCGGCTACCCGCCGCCGCACGCGTCTTGATTTGGCAGGGCTGGCGGTGATGGCCCTGCCGTCGCTTTGCCGTCTTATATTTGCCGGGCGTCCGGATAGGAAGGAATTGTAAAGTTTTTAACTATAATCATTTTATCAGACAAGAAATGGCAGTCGGCATCCAAAAAGCAGCCCTTCCATTTTTCTCGAAATGTGGTCCGGCGCCCCCGCTCGCTGGCGGGCCGCCCGCGTCGCACGAATGGTAACCTGCCGATTTCTGAGGAAAAGGCATTACCCTTCGCGGACGCACGCATGATGCAAATTACGGCCCGAGCCGATGATGCGTCTCGTGAAACCTTGATGATCAAGGTGTTCGACGTGCAATGCCAGTCTTGCCGAACACCTCCGGCACGGGGAAGGAGCGGCTTTTGTTGACGTGAGGTTTCCCCGTGTCCTTTCTTCAAAATGCCAGTATCCGCACCAAAATCCTGTCGCTTATTCTGCCGCTCTGTATCGTTGGCCTTGGCGCCACCGCATTCATGTCCAACCGCTACAAGGAAGCGGATACGACTTATTCATTCTTCATTGCCAACGACAACGCCGCTCTGGTGGAGCTTGCGCGCGCCAACCGAAACCTCGTCGCAGTTGCTTATGGCGCCTATCAGGTAATGGCCTATGACGCGGCCGGACCGGATATCAAGGTCGCGCGGGATTTCTACACCGAGAGCAAGAGGCTGCTGGTGATGCGCCTTAACAATGTGAAGGCGGCATTTCCGGAAGAGACGACTGCCATTGACGGGTTTCTTGCAAAGTCGCAGGAGATTACCGCAATCACGGACAAGGCGGTTGAGCTGGGTCTGGCCAATCAGAACGAAGACGCGGCAGCCCAGATGCTGAAGGCCGATGCCGCCATTCGCCCGACGGCTGACAATATGGCTGCGCTGCTGGAAAAGCTGGTCAACGGCGTTGCCAAGGGAAGTGGCGAGCTGACGGATGAGACCAATTCGACGATCCTGACATCGCTTGCCGTGATTGGATTTGTTTTCTCCATCGGCGTCATTCTGGCGATTTTTGTGGCGTCGCGTGGCATCACGACCCCGATCGCCCGTCTGCGCGAGCGCATGGTGTCGCTTGCCGGCGGCGAGACGGCAACGGAAATCGACGGCATGGGCCGCGGAGATGAAGTCGGCCAGATGGCCAAAGCCGTTCAGGTGTTCCGCGAAAATGCGCTTGAACGCCTTCGCCTCGAGCAGGAGACGGAAGCCAATCGCAGCCTGTCGGAAAAGGACCGCATCGAGCGTGAGCAGCAGAAGGCAAACGAAGCGGCCGACGTCAAATTCGCCGTCGAAAATCTGGCTGCCGGCCTTTCGAAACTGTCGGAAGGTGATGTTTCCTACCGCATCGGCCAGCCGTTCACCGCGACGCTGGATAGCGTTCGCAACGATTTCAACATGTCGGCCGAAAAGCTGCAGGCGGCCCTGACCAGGGTTGCGCAGAATGCCGGCGGCATCGGTGCCGGCGCAAACGAGATCAAATCGGCCGCTGACGATCTTGCCAAGCGCACGGAACAGCAGGCCGCAGCCGTGGAAGAAACCGCCGCCGCCCTGGAAGAGATCACCACCACGGTGCGCGATTCCACCAAGCGCGCGCAAGAAGCCGGCCAGATCGTCAGCCGCGCCAAGGCGGGTGCCGAACAATCCGGCGAAGTGGTGCGCCGCGCCGTGGTCGCCATGGAACAGATCGCCAAATCCGCCAATGAGATCAGCAACATCATCGGCGTGATCGACGAGATCGCCTTCCAGACCAATCTTCTGGCGCTGAATGCCGGTGTGGAAGCCGCGCGTGCGGGCGAGGCGGGCAAGGGATTTGCTGTCGTCGCGCAGGAAGTGCGCGAGCTTGCGCAGCGCTCCGCCAGTGCGGCCAAGGAAATCAAGGCGCTGATCAACACGTCTAACGATCAGGTGCAGCAGGGCGTTCAGCTGGTGGGCGACACTGGCAAGGCGCTGACGACCATCGTCTTAGAAGTGCAGGAAATCAACCGGCACGTGGTCTCCATCGTGGAATCCGCGCAGGAGCAGTCTTCCGGTCTCCAGCAGATCAACACGGCCGTCAACCAGATGGATCAGGACACGCAGAAAAATGCGGCGATGGTGGAGGAAACCAACGCCGCAAGCCATAACCTCGCCAAGGAAGTCGCGTCGCTCAATCAGCTGCTCTCGCAGTTCAGGCTTGCCGACGCCGCCTATCAGCAGAAGAGCCAGCCCGCTCCGGTTCGCAATGCCGGCGGCAACGACAGGCCGGTAGCATCCCCCGTCCGCGCGCTGGGCCGCAAGATCGCATCCGCCTTCTCGGGCAACGCGGCCGTGGATACGTCAAAGGATGACTGGCAGGAGTTTTAAGCGAGGGCTGGTTGTTTGCAGGAGCGTCGGCGGGGTTATCCCCGCCGATGTTCAGGAAACATGCCGCGCAATCGAAAATCGTTTGCGCGGCATAATTTTAACAATGGATGATCGGCCTATTCTACCCTCACGGCAGCTCTGCGTGGAACCGCAGAAGCGCAAGGCCGAAATCACTTGCCCTGCAGGACACGGATGTACACCGGCCTGTGATTGACATAGTCGCTATACGTAATCCGCTTGCTTGCGACTGCATCATATGTCCGCTTGCAATAGGTGAAAGCAATGTTGCTGCTCGGGCTGACATTCATAAGCTTCGCCATTTCGGCGCTGTCACTTGGAGAGACCTTCCTTGTGGCTTCTTCACATTTTTTTATCACGTCACGTTTGATGGCCGGGCTGCCGCTGACCATTTCTTGCTCGCGATTAAAATTCGCTTCTGTCTGGCATCCCGCCAGAATGAATACAGATATCGAAAGAGTAAAAATCGTCTTTGTTTTCATTTATTAAGCGTCCATATTTGTATTTGCTATCTGATTATCAATGTACGTATACATCCATAATTTTATATTTTAATCCAATTTGCGGAATATAATTTTTTATATGGACGACTGAGCTGCGGCTTTGTGTTTTTCACGAAATTTGCAATGAAAATCTGGAAAATCTTACCGCTACTGCGCGCCCTGCTGTTTTGATCTCGCCTCTCGATCGAATAGATTGAAGAGGTGGAAGGCGTGGCATAATGTTGCCAACATGAGGCAAGCCGAAGCCTTGCTCACATTTCCTTGCGAGTGTGAAGTAACTTACAATGCGGCGAGATTTCTAGCTTCGGTAAATGGCGCACCCGACAGGATTCGAACCTGTGACCTTTGGAATCGGAATCCAACACTCTATCCAGCTGAGCTACGGGTGCAGCGGTCACGCTTGAATCGCGTGCAGCGGTTGGTTCATACCCCAGCTTTCTTTCCGCATCAATGTCTAAAAATCAGAGATTTGCGAAACGGCACCTGTTTTTCTGCCGGGCTGAGACGCGGTTTGTTGCGGGGTGCTGATGCCTTTGTGGGGGTTGGGGAAACAATGCGTCGTTTGGCGTATTGCTTTTTCTGTTGAAATCGGGTTTCCCCTATAAGTAGTATGTTATCGCCTGATCCGGCAGCTGTTTTGCCGTCATCATGAGCGGGTGGCGAGATTGGTGCAATGCCTTTCAAACACGGCGCGGCAGGTGGTGCCATACCCTTAAAATCGGCGGGTAAATAGTCATATTTTTCTCAGTCTTCAGATGGCGGCCTGGAAGTGGGATTCGGGGTTTTGCGGATTAACTGTCAAATTATTATACAATATTAGTATCATCTACATTTATTTGGGATACAGTTTTGGAACGTTGTCGGTTATGATTTCGGCAGGGTAAAGGAACGAATCAAGCGGGGGATCGGATGGCTTTGCGATTGGCACATAGCAACGGGCCGCGGGCGGAAAAGGCCGAAAGCGACGGAGTGCAGCCGGTGCATCTTACAGCGATTGACTATGGATTGTTGACGACGGCGATCGGCTATCATTTGCGACACTCGCAACTTGCCGTGGCAAACGGGTTTTCCGATGTGCTGGCAGAACGGGGATTGCGACCGGCCGATTTTTCCGTTCTCGTCATTGTGGGTGGCAATCCGGGCCTGAAACAAAGCGATGTGGCGGAAGCGCTCGGCATCCAGCGCGCCAATTTTGTCGCGATCGTTGACAGCATGGAAGAGAAGGGGCTGCTTGTCCGTCGCCGGTCGGAAGAGGACAGGCGTGTTCATTTTCTCGACATGACCGAGGAAGGCAGCCGCCTTCTCGACAGCCTTTCCGATTCATGGCGCGACCGTGAGGAAAAGCTGATCGACAGGATTGGCGGCAAGAAAGCCCGCGACCAGTTGCTGTCGCTGCTTGGGCGTCTGCGGGGCTGAACGCCGCTATCGGCGATGGGGCCGCTCTGGAGAGGTGACGACCCGGATAGTGCGGGTCGTGCCGGTTTTTCGGCCCGCTGGGCCGTGCATGGGGATTTGCCCTTCCGGTATTTTCACGACAGCCTGATTGGTGGCGGCTCGATTTGCGTTGCAATTTTCCTGTGAAACGGCCAAGACGACCTGCATATGCCTTTGGTCACCCGATGCCGTAAGAGTTCGGTCGGCCGGAAAAGGCCGGAAACGGGAACGCCATGCTGAACATCGATACCAGCCATCCGCTTTATCGCCCTTTGTGGGTCAGGTTGCTGATCGTTGGCTTTTGCGCGGCCTGGGCTGTGATCGAATTCGTCAATCGCGAGTTTTTCTGGGGAACGATCGTCGGCGGCATCGCCGCCTATGCTGCCTATGAGCTGCTGGTGAAATTCAAACCCGTGAGCGTAAATGATGCGGCCAAGGGTGGAGCGGACAAATCTGCGCCAGACGAACCCGCCGATAACGCGCCCGTCGACAAAAACGACGCTGGCTGACATCGGCATATGCTGCTGCAGGCGCTGCCGGCCTTGCATTCCATTCCATGATTTAGGTTTTCAGCATCCGGATCGCCTGGTCGATCAGCAGATTTGCCGCCGTCATGCGCAGGGTCGCATTGTGCCGGAACTCCGGTTTCACGCCGTCCGGGTGGTTGAGGCGGGCGAAGGCGCGGCGTTTTTCCGCAAGCGTTGCCGCGGTGTCGGTTTCATGGATCGCCAGTTCCATTGACACATCCGCGAGCGAAGTCTTTTCGAGATGGGCCGGCATGGGTTCCGGCTCTGGTTCCGGCTGGGGTTCAGGCGGTGGCGCCGGATCGGCCAGAAAGGCCAAATAGGCGTCGAGGCCGCCGTTTCCCGGTTGCGGTGCAGCAGAAGGTGAGCTGACGACAAAACCGGAGTTGAAACCGGCGATGCGGTGGTTGACTGGCGGCGGCGGTTCCGCGGCTTCTTCTTCTCTTTCCTGCTTCAGTCTTTCGACGACCGACTGGAAGACGGATTGTCCGAAAAGCATGCGGCTGTTCCCCTGCGCCGGCCCGTAAATCCGGCCTGTTTATAAGATGAAGGTGGCGTCTGGCTTTCCACGTCGTTGCGGGCCTCTCGTGATGGCCTGTCGTCATGGGCCGGTCAGCTTGCGGCTTTCATCCAGGACCAGATCGTAAAGCAGCCGGGCGCTGGGCGGCAAAACGCGGCCTTTGGTGGTGATGATGCTGTAGGGCTTGACCACAAGTTCGAAATCCGTCGGCAGGATGCGGGTGCGGCCGATGTCAGCCTGCTGGCCGGTCACGAATTCGGCCATGTCCTGGGCGATCGGCGCAATCGCATTGGTGTTGCAGATCAGCGCAAGCGTCAGCAGCATGGACGGCGTGTTGATGATATTGCGCGGCATACCCACGCCATGGGTGAGGAACACGTCTTCCATCGTTCTGCGCAGCAGGGCGCCCGGCGGCTGGAAAACCCAATCGTAAGCGGAAAGATCGCTCAGCGTCACCGGCTCGCCGCCAAGCAGGGGGTGGCCTTCGCCGACCACCAGACAGGCGCGCTCGATGCCGATTTCATGAATGGAAAACAGGCCGGGGTCGAAATCGTCAGGGATGCGGCCGATGATGAAGTCGTGACGCGCGGCCAGCAACTCCCGGGCCAGCACATTGCTGCTTTCCACCTGCACGTTGATCTCGATGCCGGGATAGGTGTCCGTCGCCCGCTTGATGGCGGGAACCACAAGGCTGATGGCAGGTGCTGTGACGGCGCCGATATAGACCGAGCCGCCGCTGCCGGATTTCATCTGGTTAAGCTCGCGGCTCGCCTCGCGCAGTTCCAGCAAGATGGTGTGCGCCCGCCGCGCCAGCGCCTCGCCGAATTTCGTCAGCACCACGCCGCGCGAGGCCCGTTGACAGAGCGGGCTTTTGACGATGGCTTCCATTTCGGAAAGCATGCGCGAGGCCGCCGGCTGTGTTATGTTCATGGCGGCTGCCGCGGCGCTGACCTGCCCGTGCTCCTCGATCATGACCAGCATGCGCAGATGGCTCATCTTCAATCCGGCGCGCAGAAGCGGGTTGTCTTCAAAGACGAAAAGCGCGTCTGTTGTTTGCGTCTGCTCATACACTTTCTGGTTGCTCATTCGCCGTTTTATACCCCTCATCGGTTATTGTATCGATTTAATATAGCATAATTGATATAGATAAGCCGATATATTCTATTTGACAGTTATATGGATTCAGAACAGTTTGCGGGATGCCGGGGAGGAGCGGCATCTGTTCCATTTCGCAGCTGCGAGATCGGGACGGGCCGAACGCGGCTCCTTCCTCTGACGGCATGAATTTCATGGTGCGCCGCAGCAAGCGGGCACCAGAGAAGGGTTCAAGGGAGAGAGTTAATGAAGTCCATTATTTCGCTGATGGCGGCTTGTGCCATCGGTGCTGCTTCCTTCGCAGCACCGGCTTTCGCACAGGACAAGGGTTCCGTCGGCATTGCCATGCCGACCAAGTCTTCCGCTCGCTGGATCGATGACGGCAACAACATCGTCAAGCAGCTGCAGGAAGCCGGTTACACGACCGACCTGCAATATGCCGACGACGACATTCCGAACCAGCTGTCCCAGATCGAAAACATGGTCACCAAGGGCGTGAAAGTCCTCGTGATCGCCTCGATCGACGGCACCACGCTGTCGGACGTTCTGAAGCAGGCTGGCGAGCAGGGCATCAAGGTCATCGCTTATGACCGCCTCATCCGCAACAGCGGCGACGTCAGCTACTACGCCACCTTCGACAACTTCCAGGTTGGCGTTCTGCAGGCGACTTCGATCACCGACAAGCTTGGCCTGAAGGACGGCAAGGGTCCGTTCAACATCGAGCTGTTCGGCGGTTCTCCTGACGATAACAACGCCTTCTTCTTCTATGATGGCGCAATGTCGGTTCTGAAGCCTTACATCGACAGCGGCAAGCTGGTCGTAAAGTCCGGCCAGATGGGCATGGACAAGGTCGGTACGCTGCGTTGGGATCCGGCAACGGCCCAGGCCCGTATGGATAACCTGCTGTCGGCTTATTACACCGACGCCAAGGTTGACGCCGTTCTGTCGCCTTACGACGGTCTGTCCATCGGCATCATCTCCTCGCTGAAGGGCGTTGGTTATGGTTCGAAGGACCAGCCGCTGCCGGTCGTTTCCGGTCAGGACGCTGAAGTCCCGTCGGTCAAGTCGATCATTGCCGGCGAACAGTATTCCACCATCTTCAAGGACACCCGCGAACTCGCCAAGGTGACCGTGAACATGGTCAACGCTGTTCTGCAGGGCAAGGAGCCTGAGGTAAACGACACCAAGACCTATGAAAATGGCGTCAAGGTCGTTCCGTCCTACCTGCTGAAGCCGGTTGCAGTAACCAAGGAGAACTACAAGCAGGTTCTCGTCGATGGTGGTTACTACAAGGAAGACCAGCTGAAATAAGCTCGACACACATGCGGGGATGACTTGGCGTCATCCCCGTTTTTCCATAAAAATAAAAACGCCGGAATTAATCGGGCGCTGGATTGCGATATGGCCAATACCATTCTCGAAATGCGGAACATCACCAAGACGTTTCCGGGCGTGAAAGCGCTTGAGAACGTCAACCTCAAGGTTAAAGAGGGTGAGATCCACGCACTCGTCGGTGAGAACGGCGCGGGGAAGTCGACCTTGATGAAGGTCCTTTCCGGTGTTTACCCCGCCGGCACCTATGAGGGCGAAATCCACTATGAAGGCGCAGTGCGGAATTTTCGCGCCATCAATGATAGCGAAGATATTGGTATCATCATCATTCACCAGGAACTGGCGCTGGTGCCGCTCCTGTCGATTGCGGAAAACATCTTCCTTGGCAACGAGGTCGCCTCGAACGGCGTCATCAGCTGGCAGCAGACCTTCAACCGGACCCGCGAACTCTTAAAGAAAGTGGGCCTGAAGGAATCGCCGGAGACGCTGATCACCGATATCGGTGTGGGCAAGCAGCAGCTCGTCGAAATCGCCAAGGCGCTGTCGAAGAGCGTGAAGCTGCTCATCCTCGACGAGCCGACCGCCTCGCTGAACGAAAGCGATTCCGAGGCGCTGCTCAACCTTTTGATCGAATTCCGCAAGCAGGGCATGACCTCGATCATCATCACCCACAAGCTCAACGAAGTGCGCAAGGTGGCCGACCAGATCACCGTTTTGCGCGACGGCATGACGGTGAAGACGCTCGACTGTCATCAGGAAGAAATCAGCGAGGATGTCATCATCCGCAACATGGTGGGTCGCGATCTGGAAGATCGTTATCCGCCGCGCGACGTGCCGATCGGCGAGACCATTCTCGAAGTCAAGAACTGGAACGCCTATCACCAGCAGCACCGCGACAGGAAGGTTCTGCACGATATCAACGTCACCGTGCGCAAGGGCGAAGTCGTCGGCATTGCCGGGCTGATGGGGGCAGGGCGCACCGAATTCGCGATGAGCGTGTTCGGCAAGTCCTACGGCCACAAGATCAGCGGCGAAGTGCTGATCCATGGCAAACCCGTGGATGTCAGCACCGTGCGCCGCGCCATCGATGCCGGTCTTGCCTATGTGACGGAAGACCGCAAACATCTCGGCCTCGTGCTCAACGATAATATCCTGCACAACACCACGCTCGCCAACCTGGCCGGCGTGTCGAGTGCCAGCATCATCGACGACATCAAGGAAATGAAGGTGGCGAGCGATTTCCGCACGCGCCTGCGTATCCGGTCCTCGGGCATCTTTCAGGAAACGGTCAATCTTTCGGGTGGCAACCAGCAGAAGGTGGTGCTGTCCAAGTGGCTGTTCTCCAATCCTGATGTGCTGATCCTCGACGAGCCGACCCGCGGCATCGATGTCGGCGCGAAATATGAAATCTACACCATCATCAACCAGCTCGCTGCCGACGGCAAAGGCGTTCTGATGATATCATCGGAAATGCCCGAACTGCTCGGCAATTGCGACCGCATCTACGTCATGAACGAAGGCCGCATCGTCGCTGAATTGCCGAAGGGAGAGGCGAGCCAGGAAAGCATCATGCGCGCTATCATGCGCTCAGGGGAGAAGAACTCATGAGTTCGGCAAACACAACAAGCGAAGAAAGTAACGTCATCTCGATCTCATCCTATATTCGCTCGAATATCCGCGAATATGGCATGCTGATCGCGCTCGTCGCCATCATGGTTTTCTTCCAGTTCTACACCGGCGGCATTCTGTTCCGCCCTGTGAACCTGACCAACCTTATCCTGCAGAACTCGTTCATCGTCATCATGGCGCTTGGCATGCTGCTGGTCATCGTCGCCGGGCATATCGACCTGTCGGTCGGCTCCATCGTTGCCTTCGTCGGCGCGATCGCGGCCATATTGACCGTGCAATGGGGCATGAACCCGTTCCTGGCGGCGCTGATTTGTCTCGTCATCGGCGGTATCATCGGTGCTGCCCAGGGTTACTGGATCGCCTATCACCGTATTCCGTCCTTCATTGTCACCTTGGCGGGGATGCTGGTGTTTCGTGGCCTGACGCTGTTCGTGCTCGGCGGCAAGAACATCGGTCCTTTCCCGACCGATTTCCAGATCATCAGCACCGGCTTCCTGCCTGATATCGGTGGTATCGAAGGTCTCAACACCACCTCGATGATCCTGACCCTGCTGATCACGGTGGCGCTGTTTTATCTGGCGTGGCGTCGCCGCGTGGTGAACGTGAAGCATGGCATCGACGTGGAGCCGTTCGGTTTCTTCATCGTGCAGAATCTGCTGATCTCAGGCGCTATCCTGTTCCTGGGTTACCAGCTTTCCACCTATCGCGGCCTGCCGAACGTGCTGATCGTGATGCTGGTGCTGATTGCGCTTTACAGCTTCGTGACGCGCCGCACGACCATCGGTCGCCGTGTCTACGCCATGGGCGGCAATGAGAAGGCGACCAAGCTTTCCGGTATCAACACCGAACGCTTGAGCTTCCTCACCTTCGTCAACATGGGCGTGCTGGCCGGTCTTGCCGGCATGATCATCGCGACCCGCCTCAACTCGGCAACGCCGAAGGCCGGTGTGGGCTTCGAACTTGATGTGATCGCAGCTTGCTTCATCGGCGGCGCTTCCGCATCGGGCGGCGTTGGCAAGATCACCGGCGCGGTCATTGGTGCCTTCATCATGGGCGTCATGAACAACGGCATGTCGATCGTCGGTCTCGGCATCGACTTCCAGCAGATGGTCAAGGGCCTCGTGCTGCTCGCCGCCGTGTTCTTCGACGTCTACAATAAGAACAAGGGCTGATCGGCCCACCCAAATCGCAAATCAAAAAAGTGGCCGGTTTCCGGCCACTTTCATAAGGTGCAGGCGCAAGGCGCCGACGAAGATAAGGCGCGCTGCGCCGCAGGAAGGAAATCCCGTGCTCATTTCACAGATCAAAGATGCCAGTGGCAAAATCATTGTAGCGGTTCGCGAAGACGGCGGACAGGCGCAGGTCGTCAAGGGTGCGGCGTCGGTCTACGCGCTTGCCATGGAAGCCGCCAATAGCGGCAAGAGCCTTGCCGATGTCATTTCCGCCCATGGTCTCGGCGATGCCGTCGACCTCGAAGCGGCCTATGCCGAAGGCCGCTTCCTGCCGCCGATCACCCATCCCGATCCGGCGCATCTGCATCTGACCGGCACGGGGCTTACCCATCTGGGTTCGGCCGCGACCCGCGACAGCATGCACAAGAAGACCACGGAAGCCGCAGAAGAAAGCCTGACAGATTCCATGAAGATGTTCCGCATGGGTCTTGAAAACGGCAAGCCCAAGGCTGGCGAAAAGGGCGTTCAGCCGGAGTGGTTCTACAAGGGCAACGGCCATGTGGCGGCAGCGCCCGGCGCGGCACTCACGTCTCCGTCATTTGCGCTGGATGGCGGCGAAGAGCCGGAAATGGCCGGCATCTACGTCATCTCCGACAAGGGCGAGGCGGTGCGTATCGGCTTTGCCGTTTCCAACGAATTTTCCGATCACGTCACCGAGCGGGTCAACTATCTCTATCTCGCCCATTCCAAGCTGCGCCCGGCAAGCTTCGGCCCGGAAATCCGCGTCGGTGCCGCACCTTCGGATATTCGCGGCACCTCGCGTATCCGCCGCGGTGACAAGGTCATCTTCGAAAAGCCGTTCGTTTCGGGTGAAGACAACATGTCCCACACCTTCGCGAACCTCGAATACCACCACTTCAAATACGGCCTGTTCCGTGCGCCCGGCGATGTGCATGTGCATATGTTCGGCACGGCAACGCTCTCCTTCGCAGATGGCATCAAGCCGGAAGCGGGCGACGTCTTCGAGATCGAGGCAGCCGGTTTCGGCCTGCCGCTTAAGAACCCGCTGGCCGTGGACGCGGAAGAAGAGATCGCCGTTCGGCAGATCTGATCTGCGGGCTGACTTTGAGAATGCCAAGGGGGGTGGGGTCATCACATGGTAGTCCCACCCTTCGACGTCATCCTAGGGTTAAGCCTGAGGATGACGCTAGAGGTTAGGCCTTATGTCCAATTGTCCCTTTGCGTGCGGGCAATGTTCAAGCGGATTGCTTCTCAACCATCGTCGTCTGTCAGATGCGAAACATCCGCCAGTGAAACGACGGCGCGATTTTGCCAATAGTCGTCTTCCTTCAAATGCGTGATGCTGCCAGACCGTGCCGGAAAACTGACATGGCCGACGCTTTCGATCGGCATCTTGATCCATGCCGCGATGACGAAGGTAAGAGCAAAGCCATGGGTAACGATGACCTGCGCGGGGCAGGGGCGTGATATAATGGTGCTCACAGAGCGGTACACCCTTTCGGCCACTTCACGTCTCGTTTCACCATCAGCAATTCCGCCGCGATGATCCATACGGTTATGATGAGGGGCGGGGATCTGGCGGGCGTCGAGCCACTCCTGCGGCATGCCGCCTGCTGAACCGTAGCTTATTTCCCGCAGGTCATCTGTGCTTTCAAAAGGGTGCTTGAGGTGTTCAGCGATGATTGCAGCTGTCTGGGAGGCTCGGAGAAGATCGGAGCTGAAGATTTCAACTGGGGCGCTGCCGATCAAGGCCATAAGCTTGGCGGCTGTCGCCTCCGCATCGGCCCTGCCCTTGGGTGTCAGCTCGGTATCATACCAGCCCCCGACCTTGTTCTCGACATGGTGCACGGATTGAGTGTGCGTGACGACAAAGATGTTTTTCATAACGTTTTTTCCAGTATTTTCAGGCCTGCTCAATCCCCCACAGCTTGCCTTCGCCGACCTCCACTGAATTACCCGCGGGATCGCGGACATAGACGGAATAGCTGTCATTCGGCCAGCGATGGTAATGTTCGACGGGAATTCCAAGCGCTTCGAACCGGTCCTTCCAGCCATCCACTTCCGATTTATTCTTTGCATAAAAGCAGAAGTGGCCCTGGCCCACCGCCCCATGGCGCGGGATCGGATTATCGGGGTCTGCCCGGCGGGATTGCTGCGGATCGAAGATCAGCAGCATTTGCTGGCCGCATCTGAAGAAAACAAATTGGCCGGGCAGTCTGCGCACCATCTCCAGCCCGAACACATCGCGGTAAAAGGTCTCGGCGGCGTCGAGATCATTCACGTAGATTGCGGTTTCCATGACGGCTGTTGGCGGGTGCATGTTTCCTCCGGTATCTACTGTTGTCCGACACTGGAAGTGGCGGGACGCTTATGTTTTGGTGCTGAAGGTCAGCACGGTCAGATCGTGTTTGCCGACGCCGCGTTCCAGAACGGTCCAGCCGCAATTGATGTAATAGGTTTCGAGATCGCGCTGGCAGCAGAGATAGCTGGTGTGATGGCCGAGTTCGGCGGCCCTTTGTGTGGCGGCCTGCATCAAGGCCCGCGCCACACCTGAGCGCCGTCGGTCTTCTTCCACCCAGAGAGCGGCAACCCACGGCAGATATTGCGGCCGCTCCTCCAGATCGCAATGGATAAGGAATGCGGAGCCGACGTAAGCCTCACAGTCATGGGCAACGAAACCGGTGGGCAGTGCATGGGGATTGGTCATGTCCTTCAGGTGTTCGGCGACGTCGCCGACCTGAAGGCCGCTATCCTGCCACCATGCCGTCCAGACGCGCTGCGCGATGACGGGGCCGTGGGACTGGCAGTCGCGATAGTCGGAAATAGTGTACAAGGCCGTCTCCCGGCCGGCTTCCTTCCCGCAGGCTGAAGCCGGATCATGCTTTCAAATCAATGCGGCGATTTAAACGGTCGGGAGACGCTTTCGCAACCGGCAAGTTCCGGAAATGGATCAGGACTTCGTTGCCGTGACATGCAGCCAGTCGGTCGGCATCTTGTCGTAACCGCTGCCGTGGCGGGATGTGATCCCGACGCTCGTCCAGTCAAATTGACCGTAGGCATTTTCGAGCCAGGCTCTGGAAGGATAGTTGTAATAACGGCCAAACGTGTCGCGGCCTTCCGCCTCTCCGGCCTTGAAACTCGCGTAAAACACACCGCCGTGTTTCAGTGCCCCGTGAACACGGCCGATAATGCCGGCAAGTGCTGCGCGTGGCACATGCAGCAGGCAGGCATTGGCCCAGACACCGTCATAACGTTCCCTGTCGTCAATATCCTCGAACAGCAATGTCGCGACGGGAATTCCAAGCCGGGCTTGCGCCGCCTTGGCGATCTCGGGTGTTCCATCGGTGGGGTGAACGTCGAAACCGGCAGCCAGCATAAATTCGCTGTCCTGCCCACCGCCGCATCCGAGTTCGAGAATGCTTGCACCCTCTTGCAGCTGCGCCAGGAATGTTTCGAGATGCGGACGATCCGCCGCCTGTCCGCGCGAGGTGTATGCCGCGGCGTTACCCGTATAGAAGCCGATCGTTTCGTCGTCCTTGCCGGTCATGGTCTCAGCTTTGCGACTGGCTCTGGCTCTGCGACTGCTGCACGGTGACAGTCACATTCAGCGTCTCACCGGCGGGGCCGATGCGCATGCCTGATATCGGCGCGCAGTCGCGGTAGCACAGGCCCGACGCGATGCGGACATAACGGTCATCGGGGCAGATATTGTTGGCGGCGTCGAAGCCGACCCAGCCAAGCCCCTGAAGATGCACCTCGGCCCAGGCGTGGGTGGCTGTCTGTTCCTCCACCTCTTCCATCATCAGATAACCGGAAACATAACGGGCCGGCAGGCCCATCAGCCGGGCGGCGGAAATCAGGATATGGGCATGGTCCTGGCAGACGCCCTTGCCGGCTTCCAGCGCCGCTTCCGCCGTGGTTTCAATGTCGGTCGAACCCGGAACATAGTCCACCTTGCGGTGAATATTCTCCATGAGGTCGTGCAGGCGTGAGAGTTCGGTATCGCCCGTGCTGACTTTTACCAGTTCACGCACCAGCTTTCCCGGCTTGGTGCGCGGCGTCTCGCGCTGGAAGAGCCAGAGCGGCGCATTGCCGACATGGTGCCCGAACACGCCGGCTTTGTCTTCGGTGGTGACGAGACCGCTTGCCACAACCTTGACCTTGCGTTGCGGCCCCTCCGTTTCCACCAGCGCAACCCGGTTGCCGAAATGGTCGTCATAGGTCACTTCGACGGTGGCGCCATCGACCGAGACGTCCCAGTTCTCCACCGTCTGGCAGGGGCCGGTCTGCGGTGTCAGGCGCAGCCGCTGCAACGCATAGGGCATCGGCTCGTCATAGACATATTCCGTCGTATGGGTGATTTTCAGACGCATAAGCTGTCCCCGTCCACGCGCTTATTGATAAAAGCGGTAGCCTTCCATGATTTCCTGTCCCAGCTGCCCGTTCCGGTTGATAAATCTCTCCAGAAACTCGTGCAGACCTTCATCCATGACGCGGTTGATCGTCGTCTTGCGCAGGCTGTCGCGAATGCTCTCGGCCGTCTCATGCGCCTTGTGCCTTTCGCCGTAGTCTTCTGCTATATAGTTGAGGTTGCTGGCGATCTTCTCGTAACAATAGGCGAGCGAACGCGGCATGCGACCATTGAGAATGAGGAAGTCGGCAATATTGGCCGGCTTGTATTCCGCATCATAGACCCAGCCATAGGAACGGTGCGCCGAGACCGAGCGCAGGATGGATTCCCATTGTGCGTTGTCGAGCGAGGAGCCAACATGCGCCACAGCCGGCAGCAGCACGTAATATTTGACATCGAGAATGCGGGCGGTGTTGTCTGCGCGTTCGATGAAGGTGCCGATGCGGGAGAAATTGTAGAGATCGTTGCGCAGCATAGATCCATGGAAAGCGCCGCGCACCAGACCGGCGCGGTGTTTTATGCCGTCGATGGTCTGCGGCATGTCCGCCGGCTTTACCCTGCGCTCGAGACTGGTCTTGAGCTCGATCCAGAATTCGTTGGTCGCTTCCCAGGTCTCGCGCGTCAGCGCGGTGCGAACCATGCGGGCATTGTTGCGGCCCGCCTCGATGCAGGAGAGGACGCTGGAAGGGTTGGCTTTATCCCGCAGGAGATAATCGATCGCATCCGCCGTCGTTACCTTGTCGTGCGTTTCGAGAAAGGCCTCGTGCACGCCGGCGCTTTGCAAGACGCCGTCCCAGTCCTCATCGCCGCTGCCTGAGCGCGTCAGTGAAACGCGCAAGCCCGCATCGATAAGCCGGGCGATGTTTTCAGCGCGCTCGATGTACCGGAACATCCAGTAGAGCCCGTTTGCCGTTCTGCCCAGCATGGCTTAGTCCTCCAGTACCCATGTATCCTTGGTGCCGCCGCCCTGGCTGGAATTGACCACCAGCGAGCCCTGCTTGAGCGCGACGCGGGTCAGGCCGCCGGGAATGATCTTCACCTTGTCCGACACCAGCACATAGGGGCGCAGATCGACATGGCGCGGCGCGATGCCGTTCTTCACCATGATCGGCACGGTGGAAAGCGACAGCGTCGGCTGCGCTATGTAATTGGAGGGGCGGGCTCTCAGCTTTTCGGCAAACAGCGCCCGTTCCTTTTTCGTTGCCGTGGGGCCGACCAGCATGCCGTACCCCCCCGAACCGTGGACCTCCTTGACGACCAGTTCGGCAAGATTGTCGAGCACGTATTTCAGGCTGTCCGGCTCCGAACAGCGCCATGTCGGCACGTTTTCCAGGAGCGGCTTGCGGCCGGTATAAAATTCGACGATCTCAGGCATGTAGGAATAGACGGCCTTGTCATCGGAAATGCCCGTGCCGGGCGCATTGGCGATGGTGATGTTGCCGGCGCGGTAGACATCCATGATGCCGGGCACGCCGAGTGCGGAATCTGGCCGGAAGGTCAGCGGATCGAGGTAGTCGTCATCGACGCGGCGATAAAGCACATCAATCGCTTCATAACCGCGGGTGGTGCGCATCTTGACCTTGCCGTCCATGACACGCAGGTCGGAGCCTTCCACCAGTTCCACGCCCATCATGTCGGCGAGGAAGGAATGTTCGTAATAGGCGGAATTATAGATGCCGGGGGTAAGCACCGCTACACGCGGCTTGCCAGTGCAGCCGGGCGGGGCGAGCGAGGCGAGCGATTGCCGTAGCAGATAGGGATAATCTTCCACCCGCCGCACGCGGTTTTCATGGAAAAGTTCCGGGAACATCTGCATCATCGTCTCGCGGTTCTCCAGCATGTAGCTGACACCGGAGGGCGTGCGGGCATTGTCTTCCAGAACATAAAACTGGTCTTCACCGGTGCGGACGATGTCAGTGCCGACAATGTGGGTATAGACGCCGCCGGGCGGCGTAAAACCGATCATTTCCGGCAAAAAGGCTTCGTTTTTCTCGATGATTTCGCGGGGGATGCGGCCGGCGCGGATGATTTCCTGCTTGTGGTAGATATCGTCGAGGAAAGCATTGAGGGCGAGAACACGCTGTTCGATGCCCTGGGCCAGTTTGCGCCACTCCCGTCCGGAGATGATGCGCGGGATGATATCGAAGGGGATCAGTTTTTCTGAACTGTCGGCATGGCCGTAGACTGCGAAAGTAATGCCGGTTTTTCGAAAGATGTTTTCCGCGTCTTTTGATTTCTGGATCAGGTGCGACCTGTCCTGTCGGCTGTACCACTCGTTATAGTTTTCATATGGGCTTCGCGGAGTGTTGTCCGCATTTATCATTTCGTCAAATGCCAACTTCGATGTCCCCTTTTTTACCATATGAATACAAGGCCAAATGCAATGCAAGAACTATGCGGACCTCCTCATGAAGATTTTTTGTCGCCCTAGAGTTTTAAAAAAGAAGCGTTTTTTCGGTTTCAGCCTATAAATGCGGCATCGTCAAAATGGTTGCGCGGCGCGGCAGGGCGGAAGGGCATGATGGTGCTGTGCGCGCTGTGGGCGAATGCACAAAATTTGTTCGTTCGTTTTCGGTTGATGGATCTCGGATGCCGCATCAGAAAAACTGAAAGATGTGATCACGAAAACGCCTTTGACCTTTGGCGGGGATGGCGATACCGCCTTGGCAAAGGGTCCGGGTGCCGCCGCAGGCCAGATGACAGGCCGGCCTGCTCTTTCGCCGGTGTGCCTTGGCCGAAATATCAATTCGCTGCATGACCTTGCGTCCCCGGCAATGTCCGAGAGGCGGGATCATGCCGCACAGGGGATGTTCCCATGTCGCTTGACCGCCTGGCTCCGGCCATTTTCGTGTTTCTCTGGTCGACCGGCTGGGTCACTGCCAAATATGCGGTCTATTATACCGGGCCGTTGACCTTCCTCTGTCTGCGTTATCTGCTGGCCGGCCTGATATTGTGGGCGATCTGCCGGTTGTCCGCCATTTCCTGGCCGAAGAAGCGGGCTGATGTCCTGCGGGCGATCCTGTCCGGCGTGTTCCTGCACGGCATTTATCTCGGCATGATCTGGTGGGCCATCGGGCAGGGCGTGCCGGCGGCGATTGGCGGCATTATTGCCGGCCTGCAGCCGCTGATGACGGCGGTGGCCGCCCGTTTCATGATTGGCGAGAGAATCTCACCCATACAGCGTGCCGGGTTGCTGCTCGGTTTTGCCGGCATTGCCATTGCCGTGCTGCCGAAGGTTATGGCCACAGGTGCACTGGGCATGTCCGTGCCGCTTTATGCCGTGGCGGTGAATGTGCTGGGCATGGTCTCGGTGACCTATGGTACGCTCTATCAGAAGAAATATGTCCATGGCGGAAACATCATGGCGGTGGCGACGCTGCAATATGTCGGCGCGCTGCTGGTCACCGTTCCCTTTGCGCTTTTGCTGGAAGACGGGCATGTGGACTGGAGCCTTGGGCTTGCTGCCACGCTTGGCTGGTCGGTGGGGGCGATTTCCATCGGCGCGGTGGCGCTGCTTCTGTATCTGATCCGGCGCGGTCAGGTCTCGCGCGCGGCCTCGCTGATCTATCTCGTGCCGCCACTTGCCGCCGTGGAAGCTGCGTTGCTTTTCGGGGAAACGCTGACGCCAGCCATGATTGCCGGCACGGTTCTGGCGGTCACGGGGGTCTATCTCGCCAACCGCCGGCCTGCCGCGTCGGTTGCGGCGGGTTGATTACTGCAACCTCATATTAGGGGTTTGTTAACCATAAAATTATACCTCTCGTTAATCACATGATTTGGCGGGGGTTACATGTCTATTTCACGTCGTGGGGTTCTGTTCGGATTGCCACTGTTTCTGGCGGGCTGCGCGAATACCGGCATCGGCCAGCAAAGGCTTAATTATGCGGCGAAGCCGGAAGAGAAATTCCCGCTTCCCGCCATGCATCTCGACAAGGTCAAGCCGGAACTTCGCCGGCAGGAGGTCACCTACGACACCAGCCATCCGACTGGCACGGTGGTGGTGGATACGCCGGCACGGCGGCTCTATTACGTCATGGGCGATGGTCGCGCCATGCGTTACGGCGTCGGTGTCGGCCGGCAGGGTCTCGCGCTGAAGGGCGACGCCTATATCGGCCGCAAATCCGAGTGGCCTTCCTGGACGCCGACCGCAAACATGATGCGTCGCGATCCACGTAACCTGAAGTTTGCCGGTGGCATGGCGGGCGGCCCGAACAATCCGCTCGGCGCACGCGCGCTTTATCTCTATCGCGGCGGCAACGATACCATGTTCCGCCTGCACGGCACCAACCAGCCGCAATCCATCGGCCACGCCATGTCGAGCGGCTGCATCCGCATGCTCAACCACGATATCATCGATCTTTACAGCCGCGTGCCTGTCGGCTCCAAGGTGGTTGTGCTGCAGGCGTGATGGAGAGGCGGATTTTTCCGCCTTTGCCTCGTCGAAAAATGCCTGTACCCTTGAGTTGATTTTTTCAGAAGATGACCAATTTTATGCTGGAAAATCAACCATGTGTAGAATGCCTCCCTTTCCGTATTTAAGGGAGTTCTGCAATATCGGAAACGTGATTTCCGGTGTTCGAGACGTGTATCCATAAAGGAGAAAATGCACTGTATCGAGCGCGGCACCACTTCAACGGGGACACATGAACATGGCAACTTTCGATAATCTTTCTCGCTATCGGCCTTATGCTCTGGCGGCACTGCGCATCATCGCAGCGCTGCTTTTCATCGAACACGGAACGCAGAAGCTGTTCGGCTTTCCGGCATCGCAGATGGAAGGCTCGCTGCCGACCCTGATGCTGGTGGCGGCGCTTCTGGAACTCGTCGGCGGCATTCTCGTGCTGATCGGCCTGTTCACGCGACCGGTCGCCTTCATCCTTTCCGGCCAGATGGCCGTCGCCTATTTCATGGCGCATGCGCCAAGCAGCTTTTTCCCGGCCTTGAACGGCGGCGATGCGGCTATCCTGTTCTGCTTCGTATTCCTTTATTTCGTCTTTGCCGGTCCGGGAGCTTTCTCGGTGGATGAGCGCCGGGCCTGATCTGCCCGACCGATCATCATGGATCCTTTTTGCCGAAGCCCCGCATGGTCATGCCGTGCGGGGCTTCGTGTGATTAAAAGGGGGAGAAACTTCGGCCACGGCCGAAGCACCGATGCTTGTTTCCGGGCTACGAAGGGTTCATCCTGAACGCAGTTGGAAAGTCGATCCGTGAACACTCAAAGTCCCATTGCCCGTGAATTGCTGCTGCTCGCGCTCCTGTCCACGCTGTGGGCGGCTTCTTATACGTTCATCAAGATCGGCGTGGAGACGATACCGCCCATCACCTTCATCGCATGGCGAACCCTGATCGCCGGTCTGCTTCTTCTGGTCGTGATCCGGCTGCGCGGGCTGCGATTGCCGAAGGATTTGGCGACCTGGCGACTGTTCTTCATTCAGGCCTGTATCAACAGCGTGTTGCCTTTCACGCTGATCGCCTGGGCGGAGCAGAGCATCGATGCCGGTCTTGCGGTCATTCTCAATGCAACAACGCCGATCTTCACCTTTCTTCTCACCGCGCTGGTTATCAGGCACGAGGCGGTCAGCGGACGCAAGCTGTTCGGCACCATTGCCGGCATGACGGGCGTGTGCCTCATCATCGGCATGGAGGCGCTGAGTGGTGCGGGCGAGGCGATATGGAGCCAGCTTGCCGTGCTGACAGCGGCGTTTTCTTATGCCTGTGCGGCGATATTCAGCAAGAACTTCAAGGGGCTCGATCCGATCATGCCGGCGGCTGGCTCGCTTATCTGCGGGGCCGTCCTGCTGCTGCCCGTCAGCCTGATCGTTGACCGGCCGTGGACATTGTCGCCTTCGGCCGCCTCGCTCACTTCGCTTGTGTGCCTGAGCGTGTTTTCAACCGCGCTCGCCTTCATGATCTATTTCCGGCTGATGCAGACGCTCGGTTCGGTCGGCACCACCTCCCAGGCCTATCTCCGGGTTCCGGTCGGCGTGGCGATCGGCATGGCATTTCTGGGAGAGGCGCCGACACCTGCCATGTGGGTCGGTCTTGTCTGTGTGATCGCCGGCGTGCTGGCCATGACCTTGCCATCCCGGCGCCGGCCGGTTGTGCAGGGCGGGTGACGGCAAAGAAAAACCCCGCAGGCCGGTGGCTTGCGGGGTGTGACCTGAAGGCGTCTCGGCAGAGAACAACCGCATAATAGACCGAGCGGGTGCCGCTTGTTTCTTCTCCCCGAGGGGGAGAAGAAATGGGCCGCGAGCGTCCTCAATCCACGCGAAGCAACTTAACGGTTGCGGCCGCGATTGCCGTTGCCGGAAGCGCGCTTTTCCTGGCCGTTGCCGCCAGCAGGTGCGTGGCGGTTGGCGCCGCTGCCGCCGGGCTTGCGGGCCGGACGGCGGTGCTTGCGCGGGCCGGCCGGACGACCTGCATCGCCTTCGGCCTGCTTCACGCGCTTGAAGTCGGAGGTGACTTCCAGATCATTGTCCGCATCGCGCGGTGCGTGGTTGCGGGACGGGCGGGATTCGCCGTTGTGACGTCCACCTTCACGCGGGCCTCGCTGCTGGCCACCATTATTGTTGTTGCGGCCGCCACGGTTGTTGTTGGGACGCGTCGGGCTGGCAAGGCCGGCCGGACGTTCACCTGACGCGACCGGGATATCGATCTTCATCAGCTTTTCGATGTCGTGCAGCAGGCGGGTTTCGTCCGGTGCGCAGAAAGCGATGGCGATGCCGTCGCGGCCGGCGCGGGCGGTACGGCCGATGCGGTGAACATAGGCATCAGGCACTTCCGGCAGGTCATAATTGAAGACGTGCGTTACGGCCGGAATGTCGATGCCGCGGGCGGCGACGTCGGTTGCGACCAGAACCTTGATGTCACCATCCTTGAAGCCCTTCAGTGCCCGCTCGCGCTGGCCCTGGCTCTTGTTGCCGTGAATGGAGGCGACCTTGAAGCCGATATGTTCCAGATGCTTGTAAAGCTTTTCCGCGCCGTGCTTGGTGCGCAGGAAAACGATCGAGCGGCCGTCCGGGTTCTCGTTCAGCGACTTCTTCAGGAGATCGGTCTTGTCGTTCTTGCCGGCGACGAAATGCACGTACTGTTCGACCTTGTCGGCAGCCTTGCCCGGAGGCGTAACCTCGACCTTGATCGGGTCGGTCAGGAAGTTGCTGGCAAGCTCGGAAATCGCCTTCGGCATGGTGGCCGAGAAAAGCAGCGTCTGGCGCTTGGGCGGAACCATTCTGGAAATCTTGCGCAGATCATGGATGAAGCCGAGATCGAGCATCTGGTCAGCTTCGTCAAGCACCAGATAGGTGACCTTGGAGAGCGAGATGGCGTTGCGGGCGATCAGGTCCAGCAGGCGGCCGGGCGTGGCGACGAGGATGTCGGTGCCTTTTTCGAGCTGCAGCTGCTGCTTGTTGATCGACGCGCCGCCGACAACCTGGTTGATGCGCAGCGGTGTCTTCTTCACGAAGGAGCGCAGGTTTTCGCCGATCTGGTTCACCAGTTCGCGGGTCGGTGCAAGGATCAGCGTGCGGGTGGTGCGGTTTGCCGGACGGTCGGCCTGCTTCATCAGCATTTCGATGATCGGCAGGCCGAAGGCTGCGGTCTTGCCGGTGCCGGTCTGTGCGAGGCCGATGAGGTCACGGCCTTCGAGCAGCAGCGGAATGGCTTTTGCCTGAATGGGGGTAGGGGTTGTGTAGCCAAGCTGGGTAACGCTGGCCACGATCTTTTCGGAGAGGCCGAGTTCGCTAAAACTGGTCAATATATTGCCTTTCGGGGCGCCAAAACAAACTCAGCCGGAGCAGGGCTGCTGTCCGGTGGTTTCGGCGTCAAGAACCCCGCGTGAATTGGGAACTTGTGGGTTGGAATAACTTTCTGCGCATCAGTGCGGCAAATGCCGTCTTCTGTATTCGTTGCGCTTTTCCTTCATGCGGGCCAGATTTCTCTTGGAACAAGTCGTTCTGGACATACGCTGCAGCTCACGCGGCTGCCGAAGGTGAAAGCTTGACCGGCATGTGGGCGTTTTGCGCGTTAAAGTCAAGCGATAGTTTTATAATGCCGCTGTCGGGCGACGCATGGCAGCCATGCGCAAGGTCGGGCGGTTATGGCTGGAATGGCGCGTCGGGGCGAATAATTATGGTTAAAAAAGGGTAGCGGTGCCGCTCGGTACATAGCAAACGGCGATTTTATCACATAACGTTTTTACGACGATATCCGGAAATATTTGATTCGACAGAAATGGAACTGCACGGTGTGGAGTATCGATTGACCGAAGGCAGCGGGTTGCTGGAAAAAGCTTACAGGGCCGTCGCCGCCCTGGACCTGCCCGCGTGCATCAAGGACAGCGAGCTGCGCTATCTCATGGTCAACGCCGCCTATGGCCGGATCATGGGGCGTCCACCCGCAGCGTTTCAGGGGCAAACGAGCCTTTCCCTCTCCGCCGATATTCGCGATGCCGAGCGGGAAGACAGGGAGCGCCGCTCGCTGGTCTTCGCCACGGATGAGCTTATCGCCTGTCATGGTGCGGCGTCTTCCGGGCCATATACGCTTCGTTGCGAACGTTTTATCGGCGATGACGGCAATCTCTTCCTGTTCGAAGCATTCGAGGAAATGCCGGCGGTTGCCATTGAGGGCTTTTCCAGCGGCGATAACGCCTCCGAATTGCTGTTCGGCAGCGGTGTGATCGATCTCATCGACGCCGGTATCGTTATCTATGACGATGAAAACCGGCTGATTTATTGCAACGCCCGCTTCGTGGAATTCTACAGTGCCTTCGGTGTTGCGCTGAAGCCGGGCATGCGGCTCGAAGCGCTGATGGAAGCGGTCTATTTTTCCAGCGGTTACAGCCGCGCGAAAGTGGACGATCCGGCTTTTGAAAGCTGGAAGCAGGAGCAGCTGCGGGATTTTTCCCTGCCCTATCTGGAAAGGGTGGAGCAGTTTGCCGATGGCCGCTGGGTGCGCATGGTCAACAAGCGGCTGGAAAACGGCATGCTGGTCGGTCTGCGCATCGACGTGACCGAGTTCAAGGCGCATGAGACCCTGCTCAGCACGCAGATCCGCGAGACCTGGCTGCTGCGCGCCGCGCTTGAGCAATTGCCGGTGGCGGTGTTCCTGCGCGATCACGACAGGCGGCTGACTTTTGCCAATGCGGCCTATGAAAAATTTGTCGGAGGCGATCTCGCCCATTTCATCGGCAAGACCGAAAACGAGATGTTTCCGGCGACCGGCGAGCAGTCCCGCCTTGAAAACGAGCGGCTGCTTGAAACCGGCGAGGCGATTGAGAAGGCGGAAACCCTGCCGCTGCCGGATGGCGGCTCCGTCCCCGTCATCACCCGCCTCGGCCGGGTGGCGACGCCTGACGACGAATATTATCTGGTCGGCTCGATCACCGATGTCAGCCTGTTGCAGGACCGTGAAAATGCGCTGATCGCGGCACAGGCCAGGGCAGAGGCGCTGCACCGCCAGCTGGAGGCGATTCTTCACGCCCTGCCGGTGGGGGTGCTGCTCATCAATGCCGATCTCGTCATCGAATATGTCAATCCGTTCTTTTACGAGGTCTGGGGCGAAATTGGCGGCGAGAAGTCGCTGGTCGGCAAAAGTTATCGCGACTTCATGGAGCTGAATTTCGAAAGCGGCCTTTACGACTACGGCGACATGTCTTTCGACGATCTTTATAGCCAGCGAACGGAGCGGCTTCTCAGCAAGGAGGCCTCTGCCCCCCGCGAAGTGCGCAGCAAAAGCGGCAAGGTCACCGTCATCTCGAAAACCCGCCTCAATGGCGGGAAAATCCTCAGCACTTACGCCGACGTGACCGATGTGCGCATGCGCGATGCAGAGATCATGAAGGCCAAGGCCGAGCTGGAGCGCGTCGGCGAATATATGCAGGGCGCCACGCGCGCCATGGCGCAGGGCCTGGTGCTGGTCGAGCAGGGCACGATCATCATGTCCAACGAAGCGATGGCGCGGATGTTCGACGTGCCGCCGCATCTCCTGGAAAAAGGCCGCAATTGGTCGGGTTTCTTTGCCCATTGTGCCAAGCGCGGAGATTTCGGCACCGCCGAGGAGGCGGCGGCGACGCTCGCCGCCTGGAAAGACAATATCGCCGCCAACCAGCCGTTTTCCTGGCTCATCCATGTGGCAGGCAAAACCTGGCTCAATCTGGAAGCCACCAATAGTTCCGGCAATTATTGGCTCGTCATCGTCACTGATGTGACCGAGATGAAGCTGCGCGAGGAAGAGTTGCAGCGGCTGCTTTCGCGGGCGGAAGCGGCGGATCGCGCCAAATCGGAATTCCTGGCCAATATGAGCCATGAAATCCGCACGCCGATGAACGGCGTGCTCGGCATGGCGGAGCTTCTGGCCAAATCCAATCTGGATACGCGCCAGAAGACCTTTACCGATATCATCGTCAAGTCAGGCAATGCCCTTCTGACGATCATCAACGACATTCTCGATTTTTCCAAGATCGAGGCCGGGCAGATGAAGCTGCGCAGCGTGCCTTTCGATCCGGCCGAAGCGGTGGAGGATGTGGTTTCGCTCCTCTCCTCGGCGGCGCTGGAAAAGGACATAGAACTGGTTGTCCGGATCGACCCGTCGGTTTTCGGCAAGGTCATGGGCGATGCCGGGAGGTTCCGTCAGATCGTCACCAATCTCGTCGGCAATGCCGTTAAATTCACCGAAACGGGGCATGTGCTGATTGAGCTTGCTGCGCAGTCGGCTGAGGCGTCCGAAACCATGCTCTCGCTGCGCGTTGAAGACAGCGGCATCGGCATTCCGCCCGACAAGCTCGAGACCATCTTCGACAAGTTCATCCAGGTGGATGGTTCGGCGACGCGCCGGCACGAGGGAACAGGGCTTGGACTGGCGATCACGGTCGGCCTTGTCGGTCTCTTCGACGGTTCGATCAATGTCGTGAGCGAGGTCGGCAAGGGATCGACCTTCGAGGTCAATATTCCGTTTCAGGTCACCGAAAGACGGCGCGACGTTCCGCTTATGTCCGTGGCGATCGACGATATCCGGGTGCTCGTCATCGACGACAACGACGTCAATCGCCGTATATTGACCGAGCAGCTGAAGACATGGGGCATTGATGGCCATGCGGTGGAGGACGGCCCGTCCGGCATCGCCGTGCTGCAGGAGGCCGTGTCGCTCGGCTTTGCCATCGATGCCGTCATTCTCGATTATCATATGCCTGTCATGAACGGGCTGGATGTGGTCGAGCGTATTCGTGCGGACCAACGTTTCGATGAGATTGCCATCGTGTTCCTGACCTCCATGGATGTGGTGGGCGACGAGACGCTGTTTACCGATCTCAACGTGCAGGCGCATCTGATGAAGCCGGCACGGGCGCGGCTTTTGCGCTCCACCCTGTTCGATGTGGTGCGGGATGTGCGGCTGAAGCGTGCCCGCTTGCAGCCGCTGGCGCTGGAGCCAAGCGGCGGAGCCGTGCGCCCGGAAAGGCGTCTGGCTGAAAAGAAACAGCGTATTCTGCCAGCGGCCCCGGCTGTTCCCGAACGCCGCAGGCCGAGCCTGATCGACGTGCTGGTGGCCGAGGACAATGACGTCAACCAGATTGTCTTCACCCAGATTTTGCAGCAGGCGGGTTTGCGTTTCCTGATCGTCGGCAACGGCAAGAAGGCGGTTCAGGCGTGGGAGGAAAACAATCCCGCCATCATCCTCATGGATGTCTCGATGCCGGTCATGAACGGCCATCAGGCCACGCTTGCCATCCGCGCCGCCGAACAGGCGGCGGCTGACGGCCGGCATGTGCCGATCATCGGTGTTACCGCCCATACGCAGGAGGCTGACCGGGAACTTTGCCTGCAGGCGGGCATGGATGATTATCTGTCGAAACCGATCAGTCCTGAAATTCTCGAGGACAAGATCGCGCAATGGCTGGGGGATGCCATGCCCCGCCGTGACGCGCCAGGCGTCTGATCATCCGGCGCGGCGACGGTTTTCGGAATTGCCTCAGGCGGGCCGTTTGGTGCCGCAGAGCATCTCCCGCTTTCCGGCAAAACCCTTGCGGCGCTCCAGATCAAAACCGGCGGCGATGAGGTTGCGGCGAACGAAACCGGCGGCGGCATAGGTGGCGAATGTGCCCTCCGACGCCGTTTTGGCAAAGAGCGCCTGCATGATTTCCAGCGACCACATGTCTGGATTACGCGCCGGCGCGAAGCCATCCAGAAACCAGGCGTCGAAACTCTCGTTGCTGTTGGAGATTCCGGCAAGGGCCTCGCCGCAGACCACCGTCAGGCGCGTCTCGCCATCCAGCTCGATTTCGACCCTGCCTTGTGGCTCTTCCGGCCAGAGGGCGACGAGCGCCTTGCGCTCAGTATCTACCTCCGGCCAGCGGGAAAGCGCCCGGTCGATTTCGTCCGCCTTCATCGGATAAAGCTCGAAGGAGATGAAATGCAGCCTGGAGCGGCCGTTGCGGACTTCTTTCCATTGGCGCCATGTCTCGCAGAGATTAAGGCCGGTGCCGAAGCCCAGTTCGCCGATGCGGAAGACGCCCTCCCGTTCAAGCCAACGCCCTGGCAGGCCATTTCCGGACAGGAAGACATGGCCGCATTCCAGTCGGCCATCCGTCTGGCAATAAAAATGGTCGTCAAAGGCCAGTGAATAGGGCATATCCCCGTCACGCCAGTCGAGCGCGGTGCGGGTTTCTCCGGTTGCGGAACCGGTCTCTGTGCCAGCCTCTGGGATAGTGTCGTTGGAATTTTTCATGGCTAATGCCGATAATCCTGCTTTCGAACAGGGTCAATCTCCAAGATTGGCAGTGTCAACATTGCCCGGTTCCATACCGCTCCTCATCGTCGGTGGCGGCATTATGGGGCTATGGGCCGCCGTCAAGGCAGAACGGCTCGGAATAGACACTCTGCTGGTCGAGGCGGAGCAGCTTGGCAGTGGAGCAAGCGGCGGGCTGCTTGGCGCCTTGATGCCGCATATGCCGGACCGCTGGTCGGACAAGAAGCAGTTCCAGTTCGATGCCCTCGTGGCGCTGGAAACGGAAATTGCCGAGCTGGAGGCCGAGACCGGGCTTTCCGCCGGTTATCGCCGTTGCGGCCGGATCATTCCGCTGCCCAAGCCGCATTTGCGCGGCATCGCGGAGCGGCACGAGCGGGATGCCGGGGAAAACTGGGTTTTGGGCGAGCGCCGGTTCCACTGGCATGTCGGCGACCGGCCTTCCGTTCTTGAATGGGTGGATGATGCGGCGGGTCAGGCGGGTTTTGTGCTGGATACGCTGGCGGCGCGGGTTTCGCCGCGCGCGATGATCGCCCTTCTCTCGGCATTTCTCCGCAAGGCGCATCACGTGCGGGTGGCGGGGCAGCGCCGTGTTGTCTCACTCGATCCGCAGGCCGGGCGGGCAGTGCTGTCTTCGGGGGAAGAGATTGTCTTCGGCCATGCCATTGTCGCCAACGGGCATGGCTCTTTCCCCCTGATCCGCGATGCGCTCGGCCTGGAGACCGGCGTTGCGCTCGGGCAGGCGGTGAAGGGGCAGGCAGCGCTTCTTGACGCGGCGGTTGACCCGGCCATGCCGGTCGTCTTCCTGAACGGTCTTTACATCGTGCCGCATGAGGATGGCACCGTCGCCATCGGCAGTACCAGCGAAGATTGTTTTTCTGCGCCTTTCAGCACCGACGAAAAGCTGGAAAAGCTGCTAGCCGAGGCGTGTGCGGTGGTGCCATCGCTTGCCCACGCACCAGTTCTCGAGCGGTGGGCCGGCCTGCGGCCAAAGGCGGTCGGGAGAGACCCGATGGTGGGGTCGGTTGCCGGTTGTCCGAAGCTTGTTGCGCTTTCGGGTGGTTTCAAGGTCAGCTTCGGTCTTGCCCATTTTCTTGCCGATGCGGCGTTGCAAACCGTGTGCGGGGAGACACCTGACCTGCCCGCCGGGTTTCGCCTTCAACAACACGTGAATATTGCCGTCACGGACTTTGGAAAGTGCTGATCAGGCCGTCCACGTCGTTAATCTGTCATGCAAATCACCTATTTGCTGGCCTGCAACGAGGCCGGTTTGGCCGCTTTTGCGGCGAGGTGACAGCGCATGCGATACGCCATTCATTTCACGCCTACCCCCAATGACCCCCTGACGCAGGCAGCCGCCGCGTGGTTGGGGCGCGATGCCTATTCCGGTCAGGCGGTGGAGCCGCCGGGCATGATCGATCTCGGCATGCAGGAGATTTCATACCACACGGCGCTGCCACGCCGTTACGGTTTCCATGGCACGATCAAGGCGCCTTTCCGGCTTGCCGAGGGGCACTCCGAGGCCGCGCTTTTGCGCGACCTGATGTATTTTTCCGGCAAGCAGGATCCTTTCACGCTTCCACAACTCGTGGTGGCAAGGCATGGAAATGTCTTCAGCCTCGTCCCCGAGCGCCCCTGCGAAGTGCTGCATTTTTTCGCCGCCCGCGTGGTACAGGAATTCGACCGTTACCGCGCGCCGCTTTCCGAGGCGGAAATCGAACGGGCGGATCCGGACCGGCTTTCGGCCTCGCAGCTCACCAACCTGCATCGCTGGGGCAGCCCGCATGTGATGGATGAGTTCCGGTTCCAGATGTCGCTGACGGGTGGTGTTGAGCCTGCCAGCAGCCAGAGAATCGAGCGTGCCGTGCGCAAGGTTTTCGAGCCGTTGCTGACCCGGGAACTGCAATTTTCCAGCCTTGCTCTCTTCATCGAGGATGAACCGGGTGCGCCCTTCCGGGTGCATTCGCTGCATCCCATGGGCCGCGTGTCCGCCCGCAAGATTGCCTGAGAAACGGCTGCCCATAATCGTATACAAAAAAGCATCGGAATGTCGGCAAAATTGATCTCGACATTCCGGATGCGGATGATACCGTTCGGCATCGCATATCCGAAGTTTGCGCCGGTTACCCATTCCGGGGTCGGCGCGCTTTGGAGATTTGTTTATGTCTCCCCAAATCGGTTTTCGCCTGGGGAGAGATGTCTTGGGTGGCTGAATGATTTCCGACAATTACTCCCGCAATCTGGTGGGCTATGGCCGTCATGTTCCCGATCCGAAATGGCCGGGCGGCGCGCGCATCGCCGTGCAATTCGTCATCAATTACGAGGAGGGCGGCGAAAGCTGCATTCTCGATAATGACAAGGCCTCGGAATCGCTGCTGTCGGAAATCGTCGGCGCCCAGCCATGGCCCGGCCAGCGCAACCTGAACATGGAATCGATCTACGAATATGGTTCGCGCGCCGGCTTCTGGCGGCTGTGGCGCATGTTCACAGGTCTTGGCGTCACCACCACCGTTTATGGCGTGACCGCCGCCATGGCCCGCAATCCGGAAGCCGTTGCGGCCATGAAGGAAGCGGGCTGGGAAATTGCCAGCCATGGTTATCGCTGGCTGGAATATAAGGATTTCTCCGAAGAGGAAGAGCGCAAGCACATAACCGAAGCCGTGCGCCTGCATAAGGAGGTAACCGGCGAGCGGCCCTACGGCATGTATCAGGGCAAGCCTTCGGACAATACGCTGCGCCTCGTCATGGAAGAGGGCGGTTTTCTCTATTCGTCCGATTCCTATGCCGACGATCTGCCCTACTGGGTGAAGGGTGCGAAGAATGAGCCTTTCCTGATCATTCCCTATACGCTTGACACCAACGATATGCGTTTCGCCACTCCGCAGGGTTTCAATTCCGGTGACCAGTTCTTCACCTATCTGAAAGACGCGTTCGACGTGCTTTATCGGGAAGGCGCTGAAGGCGCGCCGAAGATGATGAGCGTCGGCCTGCATTGCCGTCTTGTCGGCCGGCCCGGCCGCGCGGCGGCACTTCGCCGTTTCATCGAATATGTGCTCAGCCATGACAAGATTTGGATCCCGCAGCGGATCGAGATCGCCCGGCACTGGCATGAACACCACAAGCCGGTGGCTCCGTGATGTCGGCGCGGCAGGAATTTGTCGCCCGTTTTGGTGGCGTGTTCGAACATTCGCCCTTCATCGCCGAACGTGCCTATGATGCCGGTGCGGTCGAGGGTGATTTGGCGGCGAAGGCGGTTCATGCCGCACTCACCGCGCAGTTCCGTGCCGCTTCCGAGGCCGAAAGGCTTGGCGTGTTGCGGGCGCATCCCGATCTTGCCGGCAAGCTGGCGATTGCGGGCGAACTGACGGCCGATAGCCGCAACGAACAGGCGGGGGCGGGGCTGGACCGGCTTACCCCCGAAGAGCACGCCCGTTTCACTGAGCTGAACAGCGCCTATACCCAAAAATTCGGCTTTCCCTTCATCATCGCGGTCAAGGGGTTGAACAGGCACGATATTCTTTCCGCCTTCGAAACCCGCATTGGCAATGACGCGGCGCAAGAGCTCGCGACCGCGACGGCGCAGGTGGAGAAGATCGCCTGGCTTCGCCTTTCCGCGATGCTGCCGGAGGGTTGAATTGGCGAGCGGTGGCCGTTCTGCTAGAATCGCGCCGTCTGGAGATTGAGATCATGAGACCGTCCGAGGCGCTGGAAAAGAACAGGGAAGCGATCCGCGAAGCGACGAAACGCTTCAACGCGGCGAACCCGCGCGTGTTCGGCTCCGTTGCGCGCGGCGAGGACCGGCCGGACAGCGATCTGGATATTCTGGTGGATGCGCTGCCGGGCACGACCCTGTTCGATCTCGGCGGTCTGCTGGAGGAATTGAAGGCGCTGCTTGGTGTGGAGGTCGACGTCGTCACCTCAGGCGGCCTGCATTCGGATATACGGGCGCGCGTTCTGAAGGAAGCCAAAGCGGTATGAGTATGGATCGGCTTCTGCTCTATCTGAAGGATATGGATGTTGCCGCCTCCAGAATACAGGATTTCATTCAGGATATGGATGAGGCCGCTTTTTCTTCCGACACGCGGACGCAGATGGCGGTCATGATGGGTCTTGCCCTGATTGGCGAGGCGGTCGCCAAGCTGGACAAGCAATACCCCGCATTTTTACAGCAGCACCCGGAAATCCCGTGGCTGAAAATGAAGGGTATGCGTAATCTGATCGTGCACGATTATTTTCGAGCGGAGCTTTCAGTCGTGTGGAAAACGATAACGGAGAGTATTCCCGATTTGCAGGCGCGCCTCGCGCTTCTCCGCAGCTGGCATGCTCAGGGTGAATGATTTTCCGAGATGGCGCTCCTAAGAAAGAGATCGTTTCGCTATGGTGGTGTGGTCTGGAGATTAAAACCATGAGACCGTCCGAGGTGCTGGAAAAGAACAGGGAAGCGATCCGCGAAGCGACGAAACGCTTCAACGCGGCAAACCCGCGCGTGTTCGGCTCCGTTGCGCGCGGCGAGGACCGGCCGGATAGCGATCTGGATATTCTGGTGGATGCGCTGCCGGGGGCCACTTTGTTTGATCTGGGCGGCCTGTTGGAAGAGCTATCGGCCATCATGCGTGGCACGGAAATTCATCTGTTGACGCCTGGGGACTTTCCCGAGCGCGTTCGTGTGAAGGTTCTGCAGGAAGCGAAGCCTGTATGAGGGTCGAGCGGCTGCACGTTTATCTTCAGGATATCAGGCAGGTTGCTTCGGAAACCATCGACTTCGTTCGACCGAAAACAAAGGATGAATTTTTGGCTGATCTCGTCCGCCAACGGGCGGTCGCGATGAACCTTTTGATTATCGGCGAAACGACTGCGCGGATAATGGAAGAGTTCCCTGCTTTCGTGGCGGATTTTCCCGATATTCCCTGGGTCAAGATGCGCGGAATGCGAAACAGGATCGCGCACGGCTATATGAGCATCAATCTGGAAACGGTCTGGGATACGACCCAGACGGCTATACCTGATCTTCTGGACAAACTCTCTCTTCTGCATAACTGGCATGCCCAAGGTGAATGACATTTGACTGATTTTCTCGACATAAAACCCCTTACCAAGCAAGCATTCGCATCCTTCGGTGATGTGATCGAAGCTACGCCTTCTTCCATGCGCCACATCAATGGCGGCCAGACCGAGAGGCACCATGCGCTTGCCGCACCTGAGGCGGCGGGCGAGGGTGGGCGTGTCATCCTCAATATTTTCCGTGGGCAGCCGCGCGTCTTTCCGCATGAAATCGAGATGATGGAGCGGCATCCGCTCGGCAGCCAGAGTTTTTCGCCGCTTTCCGGCAGGCCTTTCCTCGTCGTCGTTGCGGAAGATGACGGAGGCCGGCCGGCGCGGCCGCAGGTGTTTCTGGCGCGTGGCGATCAGGGCGTGAATTACCGCCGCAATGTCTGGCATTATCCGCTGATGCCGTTGCAAGCGGTTTCGGATTTTCTGGTTGCTGACCGCGAAGGGCCGGGTAACAATCTGGAAGAGTATTTTTTCGATGAGCCCTTCATGATCGCGGAGCCTAAGCTATGACCGGTCTGACCACCCATGTTCTCGATGCCGCCCATGGTACGCCGGCGCAAGGGCTGACAATCGAGCTTTACCGGCTCTCCGGCGATCGCCGCGAGAAGCTGAAGACGGTGAAGACCAATAGTGACGGCCGGGTGGATGGCGGGCCGCTGCTAGTTGGAGAGAGTTTCAAGGCGGGCGAATATGAGCTGGTTTTCCATGCCGGCGAATATCTGCGCGGCAAGGGCTTGGCGCTGCCGGAACCGGCCTTTCTCGACATTATCCCGATCCGTTTCGGCATTGCCGATGAGAGCGGCCATTACCATGTGCCGCTTCTGCTTTCGCCCTATAGCTATTCCACCTATCGAGGAAGCTGATTGCCATGATCTTTGCCGCCATCGCCGATATTCACGGAAACTGCGCTGCGCTTGAAGCCGTGCTGGAGGATATCGCCAGGCTTGGGATCAAGGAGATCGTCAATCTCGGTGATTGTTTCAGCGGGCCGCTTGAGGCGGGTTTTACCGGTGATGTGCTGGTGGGCAACTGGATACCCAGCATTCGCGGCAATCACGACCGGGAACTTATCGAGCGGGCACCGGAGGATATGGGGAGCTGGGAAAGGCCGGCCCATGCGCAGATGACCGCTGCGCATCTGGACTGGCTTCAGACTTTGCCCTTCAGCATGGTATTCAAGGACGTCGCCTATTGCTGCCACGGCTCGCCGCTTGACGATCTCGACTATTGGCTGGAAACGCTTTCGCCGGAAGGTGTGCTGAAATTGCGGCCGCTGGCTGAAATCGAGGCAAGGGCGGAAGGGATCACTCAGCCGCTGATGCTGTGTGGCCATACCCATATTCCCCGCGCGGTGCAGCTTTCCGATGGCCGGCTGATCGTCAATCCCGGCAGCGTCGGCTGCCCCGGCTGGAAGGACGATACGCCTTTCGACCACCACGTCGAGGCCGGTCATCCGCTTGCCAGCTATGCCGTGCTGGAAGAAACCGGGCGCGGCTGGCAGGTCTATTTCCGGAATATCCGCTATGACAATCTGGCCATGGCCGAGATGGCACGGGTCAACGGCATTCCCTATCTGGCCGATGCGCTGGCGAGCGGCTGGCTCAAGCGGTAAAACTTACCCCTCGCTGTTCATCACCACGCAGGCGTAAGACTGCGCCTTCAATTCCTTGCAGGCGGAAACCGCCGAAGACTGGTCTTCGAAGCCGGTGAAGCGGGCGCGGTAGAGGGTTGCCGAGCCGCTTTGCACCGCTTCGGTATAGGGGGCGATCCCGGCATAGCTTCCGATGTTGGAGCGGGCATTGGCGAGCAGCGAGCGGGCGGCGGCTTCGCTGTCGGCTGCGGCGATCTGCACTTCCCAGCGGCTTCTCTGGCCCGTGGACTGGCCGGCGGAGGCTGCCGCGGGAGCCGTCCGCGGAATGGCCGAAACCTGCATCATATCGGCCATCTGGTTGTTGGCCGTGGCGATCTGCATGGCGACCGGATCGGCGCGGCGTTCGGCGAACATCGGTAATGGCACGGAGGCAGGCGGCACAGCAGCGGGGCGCGCGGTTGCGGGCGGCACATCGAAGGTGCGGCTGACATTGGCGCTGGCGACGAGCTGTTCTGTGTTGCGGCTTCTCGATGCCTGCGGCACGGCCTTGTCGAGAAGGGCGGCCATCTGGGCATCGCGGCTGCGTGCGGTCTTGCCACCCAGCACGACGCCGACGACGCGGCGGCCATTGTGGTTGATGGCGCTGACGAGGTTGAAGCCGGAGGCATTGGTGTAACCGGTCTTGATGCCATCCATGCCCCGATAGCGATACATCAGATTGTTGTGGCCGCGGATGCGTTTTCCCCGGAAGCTGAAGGATTCCATGGCAAAGAGGTCATATTCCTTGGGGAAGTCGCGCTGCAGCGCAAGGCCGAGCTTCGCCATGTCACGCGCCGTCGTCACCTGCGATTTGCTGGGCAGGCCGGAAGCATTGCGGAACACCGTTTTCGACATGCCGAGCTGGCGGGCCTTGCGGGTCATCATCTCGGCAAACCTTGCCTCGGAGCCACCGAGGTGATCGCCCATGCCTTCCGCCATGTCATTGGCGGATTTGACGATCATGCCATAAACGGCTTCGCGCACGGTGAAGGTCTGGCCCTGGCGCACATAAAGCTTCGAGGGGATGACGGCTGCACCATTCTTGGACATCTTTATCTTCTGGTCCCAGCGAATCCGGCCGGCATGCAGCGCCTCGAAGGTCATGTAGAGCGTCATCATCTTGGTAAGCGAAGCGGGGTGGTTCAGCACATCGGCATTGCGGGACGCCAGAACCTTGCCGGTATTGGCATCCATGATGAAATGGGCGTAGCCGGCCTGCGCGGGCGATGCCTGCAATGAGAGGATCGCGCAAAAGAAGGCGAGCGCGAAGACCCATGTTCCCGCCATTCCCCGTTTGACCGTTCCCGACATAATCCGCCCCTTTTGTTTGACCGCCGCTGTTGATTTCAAGTTTTACTGACACTTTCCGGCAACAAAACTGCTAAAACTTTAGAGATCGCTTTCATGCTTAATTAAGTATGAATTTCAACCCATCCGCTGCCCTCACAATTTTCTTGAAAAGAAACCTACCATCCGGTATGTTTTGCGACATGACAAATGCTCACGAACGAAAGAAACAGCCCGAGATCGTGCGTCGCAGCCTGCTCGACTGCGCGGCGAAACTTGCTGCCGATCAGGGCGTTGCGGCACTTTCGATACAGGCCGTGGCCGATGCGGCGGGGGTGACGAAAGGTGGGTTGTTCCATCATTTCGCCTCCAAGCAGGCCCTGCTTGAGGCGGTGATGGCGGACCTTCTTTCGGCGCTGGACGCGGAAATCGACGCACTGATCTCACAGGATTGTGAAGCTTACGGATGCTTCACGCGGGCCTATGCGAACGCGGTTTTCGATGATCGTGACCGAGATTCGGGCAGGCAATGGGCGGCGATCTCGGTTTCCATGGTCGGTGAACCGTCGCTTCGGCGCATGTGGACCAGTTGGGTCGAGGGGCGTCTTGCCCGTCATAAAGATACGGATGACGGGGTGGTACTGGAGATGGTGCGGCTCGCGGCTGATGGCATCTGGTTTGCCGATCTTTTGGCTGATGATAGCAGGGCAGGTGGCGACAGGGCGGCTCTCAAGGCCCGGATGATCGCCCAGACGAAAAAGGAATTGGAACGATGAACGCGGCACTTTTTACCTATGGGGCGCTTGTCGCGGCCATTGTCTGCGAGGTTATCGCGACGTCTTTCCTGCAGCAGTCGCAACAGTTCACGAGGCTGCTACCGACGGTGCTGATGGCACTGTTTTACGGTGCGGCCTTTTATCTGCTGTCGTTCACGTTGCGCGCCATGCCGGTCGGTGTGGCCTATGCGATCTGGAGCGGGCTCGGCATCGTGCTGATTTCTGGCATCGGATATTTCGTGTTTCGCCAGACGCTGGATATTGCTGCGGTGGTTGGTCTTGGGTTCATCGTGACCGGGGTGGTGATCGTCAACGTGTTTTCGAAGACGGTGGGGCATTGATAGGGCGGGGCGTATGCGGGATCAACATCCTCACGCCGTCACCCCGGACCTGATCCGGGGTCCAGCGCGATCAAGTCCTTGATCGCGCGAGACTCTTTCACGGCGCAGACGCGTCGTGGCTGGATGCCGGATCAAGTCCGGCATGACGGCAGAGAATGGAGCGGCCTCCGACGCATCTCCGGAACGTCTTCTGCCTTTTCCAACATCACGCCAGAATGCTGCGGTCCACATCCGTCATCAGCCGCTTGCCGCAAAGCGCCATGCTGACATCCATTTCCTTGCGGATGATCTCGAGCGCAGTTGTCACGCCCTGCTTGCCATCGGCACCGAGGCCATAAAGGAAGGGGCGGCCAATATAGGTGCCTTTGGCGCCGAGTGCGACGGCTTTCAGCACATCCTGACCGGAGCGGATGCCGCCATCCATGTGCACCTCCACCTTATCCCCGACGGCATTGACGATCTTCGGCAGCATGGCGATGGAGGAATGGGCGCCATCGAGCTGGCGGCCGCCATGGTTGGAGACGATGATGGCATCGGCGCCTGTATCGAGCGAGGCGCGCGCATCTTCCTCGTCAAGAATGCCCTTGAGGATCAGCTTGCCGCCCCAGCGTTCCTTGATCCATTCGACATCTTTCCAGGACAGGCGCGGATCGAACTGCTCCGCCGTCCAGGAGGAGAGGGAAGAGAGGTCGGAGACATTTTTCGCGTGGCCGACGATATTGCCGAAGCTGCGGCGTTTGGTGCGAGCCATATCCATGCACCATTTCGGCCGGGTCGCCATCTGCCAGATATGTTTCGGGGTGAATTTCGGCGGTGCGGAGAGGCCGTTGCGCAAATCCTTGTGGCGCTGGCCGAGAATTTGCAGGTCGAGCGTCAGCACCAGCGCCGAGCAGCCCGCGGCCTTGGCGCGGTCGATGAGATTGTTGACGAAATCCCGGTCCTTCATCACGTAGAGCTGGAACCAGAAGGGTTTCGAGGTGACGGAGGCGACATCCTCGATGGAGCAGATGCTCATGGTGGAAAGCGTGAAGGGCACGCCGAATTCTTCCGCTGCCTTGGCGGCCAGCATTTCGCCATCGGCGTGCTGCATGCCCGTCAGTCCGGTGGGGGAGAGCGCCACCGGCATCGAAACCTTCTCGCCGACCATTTCGGTGGTCAGCGACCGGTCGGTCATATCAACCAGCACGCGCTGGCGCAGCTTTATCTTGGCAAAATCATCCTCATTGGCGCGGTAGGTGCTTTCCGTCCACGCGCCGCTATCGGCATAGTCGAAAAACATTTTTGGCACACGGCGCTGGGCCTGATTTTTCAGGTCAGCTATGGTCAGGATTTTGCCCATGGATAAAGCCTTCACATTTAAATGATGGCTTCACATATCATATTCGATGTCGGTGCGCGAGTTGGACAGTCGCAGTTTGAAGGTTTTTTTGAATCGCTTTCACCTCAAAATTATAGTTGATATTTTCTTGGTATCGGGCAATTCTATAAGTATATCTCCGAATTGGAATTTTTAATCATGTTTATATACTTACTTAGAATTTTTGCTGCCGTTCTTATAGTTCCAAATATTGCTTTTGCAGCGGAGTGCCCTTCGGTCAAGAGTCATAAGAGCGGATTTGTCCTTAGTCATAGTGGCGTGCAAAGCGAATTCAAAACATCGGGACCGGTGGTTTCCGTTCAACATGGCTTTGCTGACGGTGGAAAACAGAAGGCTTTCCTGTATCAAGGGCTTATAGAAATTTTCCGTTCGGGAAATGACGGGAATTACAATCAGTATTTCACGTCGAATTTGAACGATTTCTGGCCGTTGAGAGTCGGTGCCCGCCGCACTTTCGAATTCATTCCGCTGGACGCCGATGCTTTTAAGGAGAAGTGGACTCTGGACCTTGCCGTTGCAAAACGACGGGCTTTTTCTATCGGTTATTGCAGTTATGACGTTTTCAACGTCCTTTACGACGTCAGAAGAAACGGTGAGGAAGTTGAACGCTGGACGGCGGTTTATGCGCCGGATCTGCTTGCAACGGTTGCAAAGATCTACGACGAAGGTACCAGTAACGAAGAAACCGTAAGCTACACGGCTATCAAACCGTTGAAATAATGTGCTTGCCGTGCTTGGCGACAGCGCGGGTTAATTCCAGAATGCACGCAGAAACAATTCGAAGCCTAGCAGAAGCAGACAGATGAGAAACCAGCTCCGAAACGTCGCCGGGCTGACGATATGGCGGATTTTTTGGCCAAGCCACATGCCGAGAAGCGCTGGCAGAACGGCCAGCGCGGAAAGCGACAGATGCTCGACATGAAAAGCATTCTGGGAAGCAAGGCCTGCGGCGAGCGCGACGGTGGAGACGGTGAAGGAAAGGCCGAGCGCCTGTACGAGATCATCGCGGTTGAAACCGAGCGACTGGATATAGGGCACGGCGGGCACGACGAAAATTCCGGTGCCGCCGGTCAAGAGGCCGGTTGCCAGCCCCACGACTGGGGAGAGCTTCGGTTCCAGCCCGGCGGGAATTGAGACGGGTCTGGCAAACAGGCTATAGGCCGCGTAGGCCGCAAGGCACAGGCCGAGCGCCGAGGTGGTCCAGACGCCGGTGCCTGATGTCATCAGCCGGATGCCGATGAGGGTGCCGAGGGCAATGGCGATCATCATCGGCCACAGCCGCTTCACGATGGCCCGGAAATCAGGCCCGGCCAGCAATTGCCAGATGTTGGTGATGAAGGATGGCAGGATGAGCAGGCCTGCGGCGACGACAGGCGGCATGAACAGGCCGAGCACGCCCATGGCGACGGTGGGCAGTCCCATGCCGGTCACGCCCTTGACGATGCCCGCGACGGTGAAGGTCGCGAAAACCATGAGCATTGTGGTTGTGTCCAAATCCGGCACTGCGCACTCCAGAGGTCGTTCTCGTTTTGGCCGGTATGGCGTCGGACGATCATTAAGAATCGAGCGGGTGCGATACGGCTTCTTCTCCCCGCCGGGGAGAAGGTGGCCCGAAGGGTCGGATGAGGGGGCAACGCCAGCGATAGACCGCAAGCTTGCCCCCTCATCCCGCTGCCGCGACCTTCTCCCCGGCGGGGAGAAGAAACGAGCAGCACCCGCTCACTCCAATATGTGACCGATATAAAGGAGGCCGCAGCTTTATGTTTCGGCCTCAGCCGAACTATGCCAGCACGCTCTTCATCGCCCTGCCGGCCACATAGGTCTCCACCACCGTGCGGTCGTCGCCCATGGTCAGCATCAGGAAGAGTTCTTCCGTCAGGCTGTTCACCACTTCCATCTTCAGCGCCATGGCGGGGGTGGAAGAGGCGTTCAGCACGGTGATGTCCGCGTCCGTGCCGGCCTCCAGCGTGCCGATGCGATCGACCATGGAAAGCGCTTCGGCATTGCCGCGGGTCATCAGATACCAGCTTTCCAGCGGGTTCAGGCGCTCTCCCAGCAATTGCTGGATCTTGTAGGCCTCGTCCATGGTGCGCAGCATGGAATAGCTCGATCCGCCGCCGATATCGGTCGCAACCGCGATGCGCACGGGCTTTTCCCGACGCTGCAGCTTTTTCATCGGGAAGAGGCCGGAGCCGATGAAGAGGTTGGACGTGGGGCAATGCACCGCCACCGCGCCGGTGTCCGACAGCACGTCCGCCTCGCGCTCGGAGAGATGGATGGCGTGGCCGAGCAGGGTCTTTTTGCCCATCAGGCCGTAACGCACATAGATATCGGTATAGTCGGTCGCATCAGGGTAGAGTTCGCAGGTATATTTGATCTCGTCGAGATTTTCCGAGAGATGCGTCTGGATGAAGAGATCGGGGAATTCCTGCGCCAGCGCCTGTGCGGCTTCCATCTGCTTCGGCGTGGAGGTGATGGCGAAGCGGGGGGTGATGGCGACGTGGTTGCGGCCCTTGCCGTGCCAGTCGGCGATGACCTGACGCGTCTCGTCATAGGAGGTTTCCGGCGTGTCGAGCAGGCCCTGCGGGGCGTTGCGGTCCATCATCACCTTGCCGCCCACCATCAGCATGTTGCGCTTCATGGCCTCAGTGAAGAAGGCGTCGGCGGAGGTCTTGTGCACCGAGCAATAGGCAGCGGCCGTGGTGGTGCCGTGGCGCAGCAGCTCATCGTAAAAATGCGTGGCGATGCGCTGGGCATGGGCGCTTTCGACGAAGCGGCATTCTTCCGGGAAAGTATAGGTGTTCAGCCATTCCAGGAGATTGGCGGCATAGGAGCCAATGACCTGCATCTGCGGGAAATGCAGGTGCATGTCGATGAGGCCCGGCACGATGAGATGCGGCCGGTGGTCCTTTTCCTCGATATCTTCGGAGGCTTGCTTGCGGATATCGGCGTATTCGCCGATGGCGGCAATCCGGCCGTCTTCGATCAGCAGGCCACCATCCTCAATGTAAAGATAGCTTTGCGTATCGTCGATTGCGAGCGGCGCGCGGCGGAAGCTCAGCAGGCGGCCACGCAGCAGAACCATGCTCATTCAGTCTTTCCTTCGGCTTTTCCGGCCCCGGAAACCGCGCTTTCATACCATGCGGTCAGCACCTTGCGCTCATCCGGGGTGATGGCGGTGATGTTGCCGGGAGGCATGGCATGGCTGCGGCCGGCTTGCAAATAGATTTCGCGGGCATGGGCGGCGATCTGCTCGTCGGTTTCCAGCTTCACCGATTTCGGTGTGAAGGGCACGCCTTCCCACACCGGCTCGGCCGCATGGCACATGGAACAGCGGCCCTGAACCACATCGCGGGCCTTGGCGAAATGGGCGTCGCTGACGAATTGCTGCTGCATGGGGGAGAGGGTGGCGGCCTTTTGTTCCTCTTCGCCGGTCAGCACCTTCGGCACGGTGGAAAGCCACATGATGACGATGAAGATCAGCGCGGTCGCGAGCCAGGTCCATGTCGGCTTGCCCTTGCGGGCATGGGTGGTGTTGAACCAGTGGCGGATGGTGACGCCCATCAGGAAGACCAGTGCGGCGATGATCCAGTTGAACTCGGTAGCAAAGGCCAGCGGATAATGGTTCGACAGCATGAAGAAGATGACCGGCAGCGTCAGGTAGTTGTTGTGCAACGAGCGCTGCTTGGCGATGCGGCCATATTTCGGGTCCGGCGTGCGCCCGGCGATCAGGTCTGCGACGACGATCTTCTGGTTCGGGATGATGATGAAAAACACATTCGCCGACATGATGGTGGCGGTAAACGCACCGAGATGCAGGAAGGCGGCGCGGCCGGTGAAGACCTGCGTATAACCCCATGCCATTGCCACCAGCGCGACGTAAAGCACGATCATCAGGCCCCAGGTATTGTTGCCGAGCGGCGATTTGCAGAGGAAATCATAAAACAGCCAGCCGATGGCCAGTGAAGCGAGCGACAGACAGATGGCCTGGAACTGGGTGAGCGCCAGCACCGAATGATCGATGAGGAAGAGATCCGCGCCGCCGTAATAAACGATGCAGAGCATGGCGAAGCCGGAAAGCCAGGTGACATAGCTTTCCCATTTGAACCATGTCAGGTGCTCGGGCATCTGGGCAGGCGCAACCAGATATTTCTGGATGTGATAAAAGCCGCCGCCATGCACCTGCCATTCCTCGCCATAGGCCCCCGGCGGCAGGTGCGGCCGTTTGACCAGCCCGAGATCGAGCGCGATGAAATAGAAGGACGAGCCGATCCAGGCGATGGCGGTGATGACGTGGAGCCAGCGGACGGCAAAGGCCATCCATTCCCACGCAATGGCATATTCGTACATGCGGTTCCCCTGATCCTTGTGCAGCGCACCTTGCGAGAAATTTGGCCGTTAGGGAAGGGAAAAGCAGAGGATGGGAGGCGATTGTTCACAATCCGGTTCGCTTGTGTGCACAACATCAATCGGGTGGAATATTTGCGACAACAGGCCCGGCAAAGTTGCGGTGACGGTTTGCTGCCGCATAGTTTGTGCTTAGCTGGCTAACGCGACTCAGCTATTATTTCGTGAGCAGTCTGGTGATGTGCTAAAATATAGGGCTGCGGAGCTTTTAAAGCTTCCATGACATGTTTCGCTGGCGGTTATTCCGAAAGCGGGTGCTGCGGACCCTGTGGCGGGGGAGATCAGGGGCAGGTGTCGCGGTTCCCGGTGCCGTTGTGTCCGGGTGCGTGTTGATGTGTGGAATTTGAATGAAGGGACGCAATGACCTTCCGGCAGCCGCCGTTGTTTTCAACGGAGACCATGCCGATGCGCCTTGTTCTGACGGTCCTTTTCTTATCTCTGGCGTTCACCGCCACAGCACTTGCCCATGAATCCCACAAGGGGTTCAAATATGAAAGCTATTGCTGCAATGGCGATGCCGAAACCGGCGACTGCCAGATGATCCCCACGCGCAGCGTTCGTGTCACGCCCGACGGATATGAGGTTTCGCTCGCCCCCGGCGATCATCGCATGGTGACGCGACGCCACACGTTCAATTGGTCGCAGAGCGAGGCAAGACGGTCGGAGGACGGCGAATATCATCTTTGCCTGTTTCCGGACGAGGATACGCCGCGCTGTTTTTACGCGCCTGACATGGGGTATTGATGGGGCTGCGGCGGCCGGCTTTCTTCGATCCGCTTCAATATCCAGTCGCGAAACAGTTTGATCTTGCGGATGTTCCTGCGGTTTTCGGGGTAGACGAGCCAGTAGTTCTTTCCTTCGCTGCTGAGATGCTCGAAGGGCTGGTAAAGACGGCCAAGCGCGATCTCATCGGCGTAGAGTTCAGGGGTGAGCATGGCCACACCCTGACCGGCGATCGCCGCTGCGGCTTCGAAAGCCTGCACGTTGAGGCGGCTGCGCGGATAACGCTCCAGATCAGGATTTTCAATACCGACTTCCCGGAACCATTGGCTCCACCACACGTCACCGGGATCGATGATACGCAGGCGCAGAAGGTCTTCAGGCGTCTTCAAACCATCGATGCTTTGCGCAAGATCGGGATGCAGCATCGGCGTATAAACGCCGCGAAGCAGCCGATGATAGGTCAATCCCTTGCCGTCGTCCCGGCTCCAGCGAATGGCGACATCGCAGTCCGACTGGTTGAAATCAATCAGGGCGCCCGATGTTTCCAGCCTGACGGCGATGGAGGGATGTTCAAGCTGGAAGGCGCCCAGATGTCGCGACAGCCAGCGTGATGCGAAGGTGGCCGTGGAATGTATGGTCAGGGTGGCGTCGGGTGTCTCGCGCACACTGTCGACGGCCTCCCGCAGCGTATTGAAGGCGTCGGCAACCTTGGGCGCCAGTTTCTCTCCCACCTCCGTCAGCGATACCTGCCGTGCCGTGCGCAGGAAAAGCGGCTCGCCGATGTTCTCCTCCAGCAGCTTCACCTGATAGCTTACTGCCGTCTGCGTCATGCCCAGCTCTTCGCCGGCCTTGGTGAAGCTCAGATGCCTTGCGGCGGCATCGAAGACGCGCAGGGCATTCAGGGGGAACTGGCGAGACATCTTCATGGATAAGTTCTCTTTATGCCAAAGGCCAAAGGTTTCATTGGTTTTTCTCCTGAAACCAGAGCATTTTTAGCTCAATTCATCAACTGAGCTTCTGACATTTTTGAATGGAGACGAACATGCGCACAGCACTTTTGCGCGCGTGGTCCCGCCTGCGTGCGGGCCTGCGGACAGCGGAACAGTTTGCCTTTGAGAGCTTTCAGCCGGACAATCTGGCTGATGAAAGCCTGCCCGATGGGCTCAAGCGTGATCTTGGTCTTGAGGATGGGCGTGTCGATTTTCGTTGCGACGGATTTCGGCAGCGGAAAATGCTTGCAGCAACTCGGCTGCCACAAGGGCCGCTATGACGGCGGGGCGCTTGTCCCTCACGCTTGTGCCGCCGATGGGCAGGATGAGTTTTTGAAGCCGGGAAGGGGGCTCTCCTTCCCGTTCCAGCCAATGGGCGAAGGTGGCGCGTTTGGTCTTGGAACCGATCATGCCGACATAAGCGAGATCGTCGCGGGCAAGCGCTTCCTTCGCAATCAGGAAATCCAGTGCGTGATCGTGGGTGACGATGATGGCCGCACCGTTTGCGGGAATTTCCGCGACGAGAGCCTCCGGCATCGGGGTCAGCACGGATGCGACGCCGGGAGAAAGATCGCGCAGCTCGTTTTCACGGGTTTCCACCACGGTTAGCGTCAAAGGCAGAAGCGACAGGGCCTCGGCCAGCGCCTTGCCGACATGGCCCGCCCCGAAAATGAAGACTGCGGGCTGCTGCTCGGCCTCGCCCTTAACCCGTGCTTCAAGCGCTGCCGCGATTTCCGCCGTTATCAGCCGGAACCGGATGAGGGTGCGGCCGCCGCAGCATTGGCCGATTTCCGGGCCGAGCGGGATATCCATCCGGTCTTCGGCAACGCCGCTCCGCAGCATGGCGCGGGCGTGGTCTATGGCCATATATTCGAACTGCCCGCCGCCGATGGTTTCCCACAAGTCAGCCTCTGAGACCAGCATGAAGGTGCCGGCTTCGCGCGGGGATGAGCCTTTCACGGCCTCGATTTCCACGAGGATCGTTGCGGGAGAGCGGGCGAGGAAAGTGGATAAGGAAGTGTCAGGCATTGGGGCTGGCCCCCTTATCCGGCGCTGCGCGCCACCTTCTCCCCGGCGGGGAGAAGAAACCCGGAGCGCTGGCTTTTCCCACCTTACATGCTTTCAGGAAAGGCGAGCCGGCGCGGCATATTTCTTCTCCCCGCCGGGGAGAAGGTGGCCCGAAGGGACGGATGAGGGGGCTCGGCCGCATGGGTACGTCCTCCCTCACACCTTCTTCAGCCGTTCCACCGCCATCAGCACCCGCTCGGGCGTTGCCGGCGCATCGAGGCGCGGGCAGACCTTGTAATCGGCGACGGAGGCGACGGCCATGGAGAGCGCTTCGAGAACCGAGATCGCCAGCATGAAGGGCGGTTCGCCCACGGCCTTGGAGCGGCCGATGGTGGGTTCGGCATTTTCCGCCCATTCCGCCAGCCTGACGTTGAAACTCTTCGGCCGGTCGGAGGCGAGCGGGATCTTGTAGGTGGAGGGCGCATGGGTGCGCAGCCGCCCCTTGCCGTCCCACCACAATTCCTCCGTGGTCAGCCAGCCCATGCCCTGCACGAAGGCGCCCTCGATCTGGCCGATATCGATGGCCGGGTTCAGCGACTTGCCGACATCGTGGAGGATATCGGTGCGTTCCATCAGGTATTCGCCGGTCAGCGTATCGATCGACACTTCCGAGCAGGCCGCGCCATAGGCGAAATAATAAAACGGCGTGCCGCGGCCGGCGGCGCGGTCCCAGTGGATTTTCGGCGTCTTGTAAAAACCGGCGGCGGAAAGCTGCACGCGGGCGAAATAGGCCTTTTTGATGAAGTCGTTGAAGGCGATTTCCTCAAGGCCGATGCGCACCCGGTTCGGCAGGAAGACGACCTCTTCTTCCGGCACGTTCCAGTTCTCGGCGGCGAATTTGACGAGCCTTTCCCGGATTTGACGGGCCGCGTCATAGGCGGCCATGCCGTTCAGGTCGGTGCCGGAGGAGGCTGCAGTAGCTGACGTGTTCGGCACCTTGCCCGTCGTCGTGGCTGTGATCTTCACCCGGCCGATATCCACCTGGAAGGCATCGGCCACCACCTGCGCCACCTTGGTATAAAGGCCCTGGCCCATTTCGGTGCCGCCATGGTTCAGGTGGATGGAGCCGTCATTATAAATATGCACCAGCGCGCCGGCCTGATTGAAGGCTGTCATGGTGAAGGAAATGCCGAATTTGACAGGCGTGAGCGCGATGCCCTTGCGGATGATCGGGCTCGTTTTGTTGAACTCGATAGTCGCCTCTCGCCGCGCGCGATAGTCGCTGGAGGTTTCCAGCTCCTCGACGATGCAGGCGATGATGTTGTCTTCGACTTCCTGGTGATAGGGCGTCGTGGTGCGGCCCGAGCCGGTCTCGCCGTAGAAATTCAGCTTGCGGATATCGAGCGGGTCTTTGCCGACGGCATAGGCGATTTCTTCGATGAAACGTTCCGCGCCCAGCATGCCCTGCGGGCCGCCGAAGCCGCGAAAGGCGGTGTTGGAGACGGTGTGGGTTTTCAGAGGCCGCGAGGTGAGGTGCACATGCGGGTAGAAATAGCTGGAATCGGCGTGGAACAGCGCACGATCCGTGACCGGGCCGGACAGGTCGGAGGAAAAGCCGCAGCGGGCGGCATAGGTGGCGTCGACAGCATGGATGCGGCCTTCCTCATCGAAACCCAGTTCGTAATCGACGCGGAAATCATGGCGTTTGCCGGTGGCGCTCATATCCTCGTCGCGGTCCGGGCGAATTTTCACCGCTCGGTTCAGCTTCTTGGCGGCGATGGCGCAGAGGGCTGCGAACTGGTTGCCCTGCGTTTCCTTGCCACCGAAGCCGCCGCCCATGCGGCGCACCTGCACGGTAACCGCATTGGACGGCACCTGCAGGATGTGGCTGACGATGTGCTGGATTTCGCTTGGATGCTGGGTGGAACTCCACAACGTCACCTCGTCATCCTCGCCCGGCACGGCCATGGCGATGTGGCTTTCGAGATAAAAATGTTCCTGCCCGCCGATACGCATCGTGCCGGTGAGGCGGCGCGGCGCGACATCCATTTCGATCTTGGCATCGCCGCGTTTCAGCGTCATCGGATCGATGACAAGCGCGCCGCCATTTTCAATCGCCGTGTCGATATCGGTGAAATGCGGCAGGTCCTTATAGGTGATCTTTGCCTTGCGGGCCGCCTTTCTGGCGATATCGCGGGTTTCGGCAAAGACCGCGAAGATCGGCTGCCCGTGGAATTCGACCTTTGTCTCGGCCAGCAAAGGTTCATCGTGGCGACCGCCTGACGAGATATCGTTTTCGCCGGGCACGTCCTTGCCTGTCATGACCCACAGGACGCCCGGTGTGGCCTCGACTTCGGAAAGGTCCATCGAGACGATTTCGGCGTGCGCCCGGTCGGAAAGGCCGAGCGCGCCGTGGATGAGGCCGGCGGGCTCAGGGATATCATCAATATATTCGGCGCTGCCGGTCACATGCTTATGGGCGGAGTCGTGCCGGAGCGACGTGTGGATGGGGCCGTCGATTTCGGTCTTGGTCTTGTCGAAGCTTGTGGTGTCCATGGTTCAAGCCTCCTCCAGTGCAAAACGTACAAGTTCCTGCTTTTCGCCCGAAGTCTCGAGGAAAAACCGCGTCAGCAGGTTTTTGGCCGTCAGCTGCCGATATTCGGCGGTGGCGCGCCAGTCGGTCAGCGGTGTGAAATCCTCATCCAGCGCATCGCGCGCCGCATCGATGGTATCCTGCGACCACGCCTTGCCGAGAAGGGCTGCCTCCAGATGCGCGGCCCGTTTCGGCGTGCCGGCCATGCCGCCGAAGGCGATGCGGATGTCTTCCACCGCGCCATCGGCATCAAGCGTCAGATTGAAAGCGGCGCAGAGCGCGGAAATATCCTCGTCGCGCCGCTTGGAAATCTTGTAGACGGCGTAATGGCTTTCCGGCTTCTGGAACGGGATGAAGAGCTTTTCGACGAATTCGCCGCTCAGCCGGTCCTGTTTGCCGTAGTCGATGAAATAGCTTTCCAGCGGCAGGCTGCGGCCGCCGGAAGACGAGCGCAGGGTCAGCGTCGCGCCAAGCGCAATCAGCGCCGGCGGCGTGTCGCCGATGGGCGAGCCGTTGGCGATGTTGCCGCCGATGGTGCCCATATTGCGGACCTGTTCGCCGCCAAGGCGGTTAAACAACTGTGCAAGCGGCGGGAAATGCGTCGCAATGGTCTTGAAGGCCTGGCTGTAGGTGACGCCGGCACCCAGTGTCACGCCCTCCTCATCCACCGTAATCGCCTGCAAATCGCCGAGATTGTTGATGAAGATGACGGGGTTCAGCGCCCGCATCTGCTTCGTCACCCACAGGCCGACATCGGTGGAGCCCGCGACGATGGTGGCCTTTGGTTCAGCGGCGTAAATCTCGGTCAAATCGGAAAGCGTCGCCGGAATGATGGTGCGATCCTCACCGCTGGTGACCGTGATCGTCTCGTTTTCGCGGATCGCCCAGAGCCTTGCCATGATGTCGGTGCGGTCACGTTGCAGCGGGTCGAAGAGCGCACTCGGGCGGGCCGCGGCGATTTTTTCGGCGGCCTTCACGATCGGCTCGTAGCCCGTGCATCGACAGAGATTGCCTTGCAGCGCCTTTTCGATATCGGCGCGGCCGGGTTTTTCGCTTGATAGCCAGAGGCCATAAAGCGACATGATGAAGCCCGGCGTACAGAAGCCGCATTGCGAACCGTGGAAATCCACCATGGCCTGCTGCACGGGGTGAAGCGTGCCGTCGCGCGCGGCCAGATGCTCCACCGTGACGATATGAGTGCCGTGCAGCGAGCCCAAAAAGCGGATACAGGCATTGACGCTTTCATAACGCAGCGAACCATCGAGCAGCCGCCCGACCAGCACCGTGCAGGCGCCGCAGTCGCCTTCCGCACAGCCTTCCTTTGTCCCGGTCAACCGCTTGCTGATGCGGAGGTAATCGAGAAGCGTGTCCGTCGGTCCGAAATCCTTCAGCGAGATGGTTTCGCTGTTGAGGATGAAGCTGATCGCGTCTTTCATGCAATGCCCTGCTTTTTGTCCGGCTGCCGAGCCGGTTTCTTGTCATTTTCCCGATACATCTATGCACGCCCGTGCGCGCATATCGATTTCCGTTTTGGCAATTCATTGTTTCCAGAACGGAAAGAAAATCCGGCAATTATTGCGCCGTCCAGCCGCCATCCACGGAAATATGCGTGCCGGTGATATTGCTTGCGGCGTCGCTTGCCAGAAACAGGGCCGCCGCCGCCACGTCATCGACGGTGACGAATTGCTTGGTCGCCTGCAATTCCAGCATCACGTCGTTCTTCACCGCCTCTTCGCTGATGCCGCGCACCTTGGCCATTTCCGGTATCTGCTTTTCGACCAGCGGTGTCAGCACGTAACCGGGACAAATGGCGTTGACGGTGACGCCGGTCTGCGCAAGTTCCAGCGCCGCCGTCTTCGTCAGGCCCATGATGCCGTGCTTGGCCGCCACATAGGCCGATTTGAACGGCGAGGCGACGAGACCATGGGCCGAGGAAATGTTGATGATGCGGCCTTTGCCGGCCTTCTTCATCAGCGGTATCGCGGCGCGCATGGTATGGAAGGAACTGGTCAGATTGATGGCGATGATCCAGTCCCATTTTTCCGTCGGGAAGTCCTCGATGGGCGCGATGTGCTGGATACCGGCATTGTTGATGAGCACATCCACCGAGCCGAGCTTTTCATGGGAGGAATTGATGAGGTCGGCGATCTCGTCCGGTTTCGTCATATCCGCCGGGTGATAAAGCACGCGCCCGCCGCTTTCGGCTTCCAGCAAAAGTCGAAGTTTTTCGATCTCGTCCTCTTCGCCGAAACCGTTCAGTACGAGATTGGCGCCTTCCCTTGCAAACCGCTGGGCGATGCCAAGGCCGATACCGCTTGTGGAGCCTGTCACGATAACTGTCCGATGCATGCTTTCCCCTTTTTGCATTACTTCGCACATGTTTAAGCAGGTTATGCCCAAAGGGGGCGGGCTGGCAATCGTCATTTGGGGCGCGATTTCGGGGGGCATTTCAGGGAAGGCTGGCGCGGTGGTGAATCCGGCTGCGCCTATCCATTTTTTCGAAGCTAAGCTTCCAGATTTTGCGTTTGTCTGGGGGGCTGTCCGTGCCTATCTCTGTGGCAAGCAAACAGAGGTATCGTTTATGGAACTCGGTCTTTACACATTCGCGGATGTCAATCCCAATCCCGCCGATGGCCGCGGGCCGGAAGGCGCGCGCCGTCTGAAGGATCTTCTCGAGGAAATCGAGCTTGCCGATCAGGTCGGGCTCGATGTTTTCGGTCTGGGCGAGCACCACCGCCCGGATTATGTCGCTTCCTCACCCTCCACCGTGCTTGCGGCGGCGGCGGTGAAAACCAGGAACATCCGTCTCACCAGCGCCGTCTCGGTGTTGAGTTCGGATGATCCGGTGCGGGTGTTCCAGCAATTTTCGACCGTCGACCTTCTGTCGAACGGTCGCGCCGAAATCATGGCCGGGCGCGGCTCTTTCATCGAATCCTACCCGCTGTTCGGTTACGATCTTGAAGATTACGACGTGCTCTTCGCCGAAAAGCTCGATCTGCTGCTGGCGTTGCGCGAACAGGAAATCGTCACCTGGTCCGGCACCAAACATCCGGCCATCAATGGGCGTGGGGTCTATCCGCGCCCGCTGCAGGAGCGTCTGCCGGTGTGGATCGCGGTGGGCGGCACGCCGCAATCGGTCGCGCGTGCCGGGGCCATGGGCCTGCCGGTGGCGCTTGCCATCATCGGCGGCGAATACCGCCGCTTCGCACCGCTGTTCGATCTTTACCATGAGGCGGCGCGCCGGGCCGGTCAAGAAAAGACCGCGCTGCGCACCAGCATCAATGTGCACGGCTTCATTGCCGACACAACAGACAAGGCGGCGGACCAGTTTTACGGCCCGCAGGCGGAGGTGATGAACCGCATCGGCCGCGAGCGCGGCTGGGGGCCGACGAACCGCGCGCATTTCGATGCGGCGCGCGGGCCGGAGGGCAATCTCTTCCTCGGCGAGCCCGAACTGGTGGCGGAAAAGATCATCAAGGCACATGGCGTGTTCAAGAATGATCGCTTCCTGTTGCAGATGGCCATCGGCCTGATGCCGCACGACCAGATTATGCGCGGCATCGAGCTTTATGGTACGAAAGTCGCGCCGATCGTCAGAAAAGAATTGACGGGGAGTGCCGATCCGGTGAAAGCCACGGCCTGATGATTACCAAGGCGGGCGTTTTGAGACCCGCCATATAGAACGACGGACAGAGACATGGTCATTTCCACCGAAGAAGAACTGGTTCTGCTGAAGGATATCGGCCGTTTGTGCGCCGTTGCCATGCAGACCATGGCGGACGCGCTGGAACCCGGTATCACCACGGCCGAGCTGGATGCTATCGGCCGCAAGGTTCTGGAGGATAACGGTGCGCAATCGGCGCCGGAATTCTGCTACAAGTTTCCCGGCGCGACCTGCATCAGCGTCAACGAGGAAGTGGCCCACGGCATTCCGGGGCCACGCATCATCAAGGCGGGTGATCTCGTCAATATCGATGTCTCGGCGGTGAAGAACGGCTTCTTTGGCGATACCGGTTCGTCCTTCGCCGTGCCGCCGGTGAAGAAGGAGATCGAACGGCTGTGCCGCGATGGCAAACGCGCCATGTGGACAGGCCTGCAGCAGGTGAAAACCGGCCGGCCCTTTGCCGATATCGGCAATGCCATCGGCGCTTTTGCGAAAAAGAACCGCTATACGCTGATCACCAATCTGGCGAGCCACGGTATCGGGCGCTCGCTGCATGAAGAGCCGAAGGAACTGGCGACCTGGCCCGACAAGGACGAACGGCGCATCATGCAGGAAGGCATGGTGTTCACTGTCGAGCCATTTCTCTCGACAGGCGCTTATTGGGCTGAAGACGGCGATGACGATCCCTGGACGCTCTATAGCGACCCGAGCGCGCCGACGGTGCAGTATGAGCACACCGTGGTTGCGACGAAGAACGGGCCGTTGGTTCTGACGCTTGCGGAGTGACAGCTACACCTGCCTCCGTCATCCTCGATTTTAAGGTCGGAGCGAGCGCGTGCCGCTCGTTTCTTCTCCCCGAGGGGGAGAAGGTCGCGGTAGCGGGATGAGGGGGCAAGTTCCCCGAATTCCGGCAACGTACCCCCTCATCCGACCCTTCGGGCCACCTTCTCCCCCTCGGGGAGAAGAATACGCGGCACCCTTCGAACGCATCGCCGCGTGACAGATAAAGTCGGCTTATGAGGCCGATCAAAATAACTCGCTTGTCCCTCATCCGCCCGGTTGCGATAAGCCATGCATGATCACCGACAAGCCACTTTCCGCCAGACATCTGACCGCACTCGGATTTTCCGGGGCGCTGATGATGGCATCCGCCATGGGTTTCGGCCGCTTTTCCTTCACCCCCATCCTGCCCGGCATGATGGCGGATGTGCCGCTCTCGGCGGGGGATGCGGGCATTGTGGCGGCGGGCAATTTTGCCGGTTATCTGGCGGGTGCGGTGCTTTCGGCCTATTCCTGGGGCTCTGGACGGGAGCGGCTGGTAGCACTTGGCGGTCTGTTTTCCACCGCTGCGCTGCTGCTGGCCATGGCGGCTTTCAATTCCGTCGCGGCCTTCACCGTCATCCGGTTTCTTGCCGGTGTTGCCAGCGCACTGACCATGATCTTCACCTCGCAGATCGTCATCGGCCATGCCGTCAAAGCGGGCAGGGATAATATCCAGGCGTTGCATTATGGCGGTGTCGGCGCGGGCATCGCCATCTCCTCGCTTGCGGTCTATCTGATCGGCGTCGTTTTTGATGGCGGGGGTTCCTCATGGCGTGAGGAGTGGATCGCAGGTGCTGCCTTTTCCTTCGCCACATTCCTTCTCGTCTGGCGGGTGCTGCCCGCAGGCCCGCCGCGACATGCATCCTCGGCGGCGGAGCCGCCGCTCAACTGGACGCGGCCGCTGTTTCTGACAACGCTCGCCTATGGGCTTTTCGGTTTTGGTTATGTCATCACCGCCACCTTCATTGTGGCGATTGCCCGCATGGCTGCTGCCGGTGCCTTCGTGGAATTTCTGGCCTGGTTCATCACCGGCTGCGCCGCCGCCGTTTCCCTGTTTCTCTGGAAACCGGTGCTGAAGTCACAGGGGCTGAAGCGCGCTTTCGTGATCGTTCTTGCCGTCGAAGCCATCGGTGTTTTTGCTTCCGTGATGCTGCCACCCGTGCCGGGCGTTCTGGCGGGTGGCCTGCTCTTGGGGCTGACCTTCATGGTCATCACCGCCTATGGCCTGCAGCTCGGCCGGGAATTTGCCGGGCCAAGCCCGCGCCGCGCCTTCGCGCTGATGACGGCGGCCTTCGGAACGGGCCAGATCGTCGGGCCACTGGCCGCCGGCTGGATCGCCGAGGTGACGGGCAGTTTTACCGCACCCAGCATTCTCGCCTCCGCCGTGCTTGTCGTCAGTATTGTGCTGATGCTGCCGGTGCTCGCCACAGAGCGGAAGCGTTAGGCGCGGGCCGTCTTTCCCAGCCTTTCTGCGGTGTTCCATCTTGGCTCGTTTCGCCAACTTCGTCTTACATCTTGTTAAGGTCCGCGCTTCGCCGTTGCTGTGCACAAATTTCTGCCCTAGGTTCGGGCCATCTAGTGCTTCGCCAATAATGGCTGATTTCAAACGCGCGTGAGTTCGAAAACGTGTTTCATTCTTTCTTTCCCAAGCCGAAATTGTTCTTCACCTCCGCTGCGCTGTGGACTGTTGTCTGTATTCTTGTCTGGTACAGCGTCGGTCCGCAAATGGGCGCCGCCCTCGGTATGCCACCTCTGGCTCCCGGAGAAAGCGCGCCTCTCGGTATCGCCTTTTTCTTTTCGCGAGATAATGTCTGGTTCTATCTTTATTTCACGATTTTCGTCGGGATTTTCGGCGTCGCCTGGCAATTGATCGCCAGAGACCACCCTTGGACGAATTGGTCGATCTGGGGTTCGGCCTTCATCATTTTCATCGCCTATTTTGCGGTGCAGGTTTCGGTTGCGATCAATAATTGGCGTGGTCCGTTCTTCGACCTTTTCCAGCGCGCGCTAGAAAAGCAGCCCGGTATTACGGCAGACCAATTCTATTCACTTCAGTTGCGTTTTCTTGAAATCGGCATGGTTGGCGTCGCGATGAACGTCATCACCGCTTTTTTCACCAGCCACTATGTATTCCGGTGGCGCACGGCCATGAATGATTTCTACCTGTCAAAGTGGGACAAGCTGCGTCACATCGAAGGTGCCTCGCAGCGTGTGCAGGAAGATACGATGCGATTTGCGTCCATTGTCGAGGGGCTTGGTGTCGTGCTCATCAACTCGGTCATGACGCTGGTGGTGTTCCTGCCGCTGCTGTTCCAGATGTCGGCGCATGTGACGGAGCTGCCCTTCCTTGGCGCCATTCCGCATTCGCTATTTTGGCTGGCTTTGTTGTGGTCAGTTTTCGGCACGGTGCTGCTTGCCGTTGTCGGTATCAAGCTGCCGGGACTGCAGTTCCGCAACCAGCGTGTCGAGGCGGCATTCCGCAAGGAACTGGTCTATGGCGAAGACCATGAGGACCGTGCTCAGCCGCCGACCATGCGGGAGCTTTTTGCCAATGTGCGCAAGAATTATTTCCGCATGTATTGGCACTATCTCTATTTCAACGTTGCCCGCTACACATTCGGCCAGCTTGATGCTCTCATTCTAACCTTCATGTTGATCCCGACCATCGTGGCAGCCAAGATCACGATGGGTATCTGGCAGCAGATCGCCACCGCCTTTGGGCAGGTAAGCGATAGTTTCCAGTATCTGGTGAGCTCCTGGTCGACGATCATCGAGCTTCTGTCGATCCGCAAGCGTCTGGTGGCCTTCGAGTCCGCGATCGACGATCAGCCGCTGCCCGATATCGACCAGCGCTATCTGCAGCGCGAGGCAGAGGGTGGTCCGATGGAGGCCAATCGGCCCTGAGGCAAACAAAAAAGGCGGCCGGATGGCCGCCTTTTTTGTCGGGTGCCAAGAGGTTTCAGCCCTCGGTCTTCTGCTTCTTGCGGGCCTCGATCATCGGCATGGCCTCAGCATAACTCACGCAGGCGACATCGTCTTTCCGGCAGACTTCGCGCAGCAGGCGTTCATAGGCGTTCCAATAGGCGCCGCCATTCATCTTCACGAAATGAAAGCCCATCTGTAGCGGAATGCGCTCGCCATTGTACTGTCTGTCGAAGGCATTGCGGAAGGCCGCATAGGCGCGGTCTTCAAATTCCCTGGCGCGATCCGGCGTCTCGACGCCGATGGAGTGGCGGATGAAGAGATTGTAGTCCATGGCGATGATGGGACGGTTGCCCGGCCCTTCGGGAATGAGCGGCAGGCCGAAATGCTCTATGCCGTCGCGCTCCGCCGGCCATTCCGGCCCCTTGGTGATGCTGGTGGCATCGTAAACGAAGCCGTGTTTTTTCTGGGCGGTGGTCAAAGCCGGTCCCTGCGACAGATAGGGCGCACGGAAACCGTTGATGTTCTTCACCATGTCGCGCCAGCCTTCGGGCTCTTCGCCCTTCTTGCCGATCATCTGCCAGGCATTTTCCAGCGTGCTAGTGAAGGTGGTGAATTCGCCGTCCCATTGTTCGGCGGTCCATTGGCCCCCATCGAAATGGCCGCAGGTGTGGTTGCCGATCTCGTTGCCTTCACGATAGGCGGCCCAGATGTTTCTGAGCCTCGTCTCCACCTCTTCCGGCGACTGGCCGAAACCGACATTGGAGCGACCGGCCTTCTGGCCCGGACCCTGATAGGTCTTGGCGCTGGTCTTGCGGTCCATGACCAGCGTGCAGGCGAGAAAATAGGTGAAATGCGCGCCGACTTCCTTCGCCGTCGCCCGGCTTCTTTCCCACAGCGTATTGTCGCCCGCACCGTCAAAGGAGACGATGACGAGCTGCTTCGGCTTTTCCGTATTTTCGGCGAAAGCGGGCAGGGCGGTGAGAAGCGACAGGGAAAAAGCGGTAAATGGGCGAAACATCAGTCATCCGTCATATGATACACCGTGGCCTTTTGCGGGTGGAATAAGGCGAAGCTTTGAATAGTCTGGCTTTTTTACGTCTTTCAGCCTAATTCCTGTTCTGCCTCGCGGTGATAGGGCCGCGTTCCGATCCACCGGGGGACCGTGTTCCATGCTTTTTCTCGTACTCTGTCTTGCCTTGTTTTTCCTGACGCATCTTTTGAAGGTGTTTGCGCCGCAGTTTCGCGCGCGGATGATCGCGAAGCTGGGTGAAGGTCCTTTCAAGGGGCTTTATTCCGTCGCCAGCCTCATCACGCTCGGCCTCGTCATCTATGCCTTTGGGGAAGCCCGGCAGGAGACGGGCATGTTGTGGTATCCGCCGGTCTGGACGAGCCATCTTGCCGTGACGTTGATGCTGCCGGCGATGATCTGTCTTATCGCCAGCCTCATACCGGCTGGCCACATCGCGGTGAAGACGAAGCATCCGCTCATTCTCTCCGTCAAGATCTGGGCGCTCGCCCATCTTCTGGCGAATGGCGAAACCTCTTCGATCCTGCTTTTTGCGTCGTTCCTTGCCTGGGGTGTGGTGATGCGCATTTCGCTGAAGCGGCGCGAAAGGGCGGGCGAAAAAGTACTCCGTCCCTTCGTCTCGGGCCGCTATGATGTGGTGGCCATTGTCGGCGGCATCGTTCTCTGGGGGGCTTTCATCCTGAAACTGCACGAATGGTTGATCGGCGTTCAGCCGATCGCGATGTAGGAAATCAACGTTTCCCCCTTACATATCAGGCAAAATAGGCTAGAAGGCCGACCATGACCCGGTCGGCCACGCTTGTGCTTGCCCGGGTAAGCGGCTTGGTATGTCCGCGGACGGATGGATCGGCGACGATCTCCGCGCGGGTAACGGAGAATTTGATGGCAAACGAAAATGATACCTTTATCCGCGAAGTGAACGAGCAGATCCGCTCCGAGCAGCTGTCGCGCTTCTGGGGCCGTTACGGTATCGTGGTTGCGGGCGCCGCCGTTCTCGTGGTTCTCGGCGCTGCCGGCGCCGGCATTTACGAATACTGGAACACCAGCCGCGCTTCCAATTCCGGTGACCAGTTCCTTGCGGCGCTGACGCTCGCTTCTGAAAACAAGACGGATGAGGCGCTGAAGGCCTTTGCCGATCTCGAAACCTCCGGTCACGGCAATTATCCTGTGCTGGCGAAGTTCCGTTCGGCCACGCTGCTGTCGCAGAAGGGTGATGCGGCCGGCGCCATCGCTGCCTTCACCGCCATCGGCAACGATACATCTGCGCCGCAGGTCTTCCGCGACACGGCCAAGGTGCGGGCGGCCTGGCTTTTGGTCGATAACGGCACCTATGATCAGGTGGTTGCGCTGGCCGAGCCGTTAAGCGCCGAAGGCCAGACGATGCGGGCGTCGGCCCGCGAGGCACTCGGCCTTGCTGCCTACAAGGCTGGTGATTTCGTCAAGGCCAAACAATGGTTCGAGCAGATCGTCAACGACACGCAGGCACCGCGCAACGTGACGAGCCGTGCGCAGATCATGCTCGACAATATCACCGCTTCGGGCAAAGCTGCTTAAAGCCGCTCTCCGAGCTATCGCCCCGGCATTTCTTCGCATTGCCAAAGCGATCCAACTGATTATTTTACGCATGTCTTTTGCCCAAAACAGGTAACGTTTTGGGCAGACTTGCTCTAAGGAACAGACAACAATGAGCTTCACCGTCGCCATAGTCGGGCGCCCCAATGTCGGCAAGTCCACGCTTTTCAACCGTCTGGTCGGAAAGAAGCTGGCCTTGGTGGACGACACGCCAGGCGTGACCCGTGACCGCCGCCCCGGCGACGCGAAGCTTGTCGATCTGCGTTTCACCATCATCGATACCGCCGGTCTGGAGCAATCCGGGCCGGAAACGCTTCAGGGCCGCATGTGGGCGCAGACGGAAGCCGCAATCGATGAAGCCGATGTAACGCTGTTCGTGGTTGACGCCAAGGCGGGGCTGACGCCCGCCGACGAGACGCTCGGCGAAATGCTGCGCCGTCGCGGCAAGCCTGTCGTGCTGGTGGCCAACAAGTCCGAGGCGCGCGGTTCTGACGCCGGTTTCTACGATGCCTTCACGCTCGGTCTTGGCGAGCCTTGCCCGATCTCGGCCGAACACGGTCAGGGCATGATCGACCTGCGCGACGCCATCGTTGCGGCGATCGGCGAAGACGCCGCCTTCCCGCCTGAAGTGGACGAGGCGGAGACGGATATCGTTCTGCCACGCACGGAGCCGGGCAGCGAGGAAGAGGAAGACGAAGAGCCCGTCTATGACGAGACCAAGCCGCTGCGCGTCGCCATTATCGGCCGACCGAATGCGGGCAAATCGACACTCATCAACCGTTTCCTCGGTGAAGACCGGCTGCTGACCGGCCCGGAAGCCGGCATTACCCGCGACAGTATTTCGGTCGAATGGGACTGGCGCGGCCGCACCATCAAGATGTTCGATACGGCCGGCATGCGCCGCAAGGCCAAGGTGACGGAGAAGCTGGAAAAGCTCTCGGTGGCGGATTCGCTGCGCTCCATCCGTTTTGCCGAGACGGTGGTGATTGTGTTCGACAGCACCATCCCGTTCGAAAAACAGGATCTGCAGCTGGTCGACCTCGTTATCCGCGAAGGCCGCGCCGCCGTGCTCGCCTTTAACAAGTGGGATCTGGTGGAAGACCCGCAGGCCTATCTGGCCGATCTGCGTGAAAAGACCGAGCGGCTGCTGCCGCAGGCGCGTGGCATCCGCGCCGTGCCGATCTCCGGTCAGACGGGTTATGGCCTCGACCGGCTGATGCAGAGCATCATCGATACGGACAAGGTCTGGAACCGCCGTATCTCCACCGCCAGGCTCAACCGCTGGCTGGATGGGCAGACCACGCAGCATCCGCCGCCGGCCGTTTCCGGCCGTCGTCTGAAGCTGAAATATATGACGCAGGTCAAGGCTCGCCCGCCCGCCTTCATGATTTCCTGCACCCGCCCGGAAGCCATTCCCGAGAGCTATACGCGTTATCTGGTGAACGGTTTGCGCAAGGATTTCGACATGCCTGGCGTGCCGATCCGGGTGCATTATCGTGGGTCGGATAATCCGTTCGAGAGCAAGGCGAAGAAGAGGCGTTGATTTTGACGTGAAGGGTCGCCGCGCATTTCTTCTCCCCCCGGGGAGAAGAAACAAGCGGCGGGTGCTCGTCCAACGTCTTGTTTTGAAGAGTAAAAGACCATGCTGATCAAGCAGACCGACTATCACCGGATTTACCGGGTCATCAACAGCCTGCTCCTCAGCCAGAATGCCGATCCCGCTTCGGCCTCGATGTATTTCAGTACCTTCGGCGCTTTCATCCTCAAGCAGCACTACAAGGTCAAGGCTTTGCCGAAGGGTGGGCTTGCCGCCTATAATCTGGATGGAAAGGTCCTGCTGTTTGCGGATCATCGTGACGATGGTTACGTGACGGGTGCGGGCGACAATTTCCATTGCTGGGTCGAGGCGGATGGATGGGCGATCGATTTCATGGCGCCGGCTTTTGCCGATGGTGCCCGGGGATTGTCCGTGCCGCCGAAGATGTTTCAACGCCCACTATCCACGATGGCGGCATCAATCAACGATCTCGGGCAATCCGGTGATTTCTTCTACCGTTCAGAACCTGAAGCGACGGCAAGACGCTTTGCCGACTGGCACCACCACGCCATGCTCGGGGATATGGCAAGCGTCGCCGCCAACTGGTTCCGCAAATCGCCGAAGCAGATGTCGGCATCGCTGTCGGTGACGGATAAGGACGGCAAGCCGCGGACTGTGCCGCTTTCCGGGCAAATGCTTACCGGAGCATGGTGAAGGCAGGTTCCGCCGCACGGCGCTGATCCCCAAAGGTTTCGGCAGCGAAAGGTCTTTTGATTTATAAGGGCAACCCTGCTACGCAGATTAAACTGCACAGGGACGGGATGACGTGCTCCTATGGCCGATGAAACGATTTCAATAAGCTTCACGCCCGACCCGAAACATATCCCCGACTATGTCCACGGTTATCAACATCAGGCGTATGAAAATTACAGCATGATTCTCGACAAGTCGTGGACGCGCCATCTTGCCTCGGCAAGAGTGAAGCTGTCGATATTTGCGGGACTGGCTGCCGGTTTCATCTATTCCCTAAGCCTGCCATGGTTCCCGGGTGTCTGGCCGGTGGTCGGTTATTGGGTGTTTGCACCCGCACCGATCGTGGCCCTCGTCATATGGTGCATTATCTGGCAGGGCGCGAGACGGGAGGCGAAATCCTATTACGAGGTTCTGGCACACTGGAATATCGCGCACGAGCGCATGTATTCGCCTCATTCGCTGATCGAAATCGGGCCCGAAGGCTTCAAGCAGGTCACACGGCTGGACACCGTGCACTTAAGCTGGGCGCGCTATCATCTCGCAATCACGCCGCCGGACAGTCTGGTGCTGGTTTTTCACGGAACGGTGGCTGTCATACCGAACAGCGCCCTGCCGATCGCTCCAAAGGACATTATCGAGAAGATCAACCAATGGTCCGCAGCCCAGCAAAAAGAGCTTCTTCCTATATCCTGAAGCGGCATCCCAATGAGCTGGCGGGGTATCATCTGGAAATAGGACGGCCAGCGTAATCTCGCGGCAACCGCCTGACGTCAATCAGCAGCCCGACCCCGTTCTAAAGATAACGGCAGTCGCGTCCTGATCGCCTTGTGACATTCCCGTCATGTTTCGTCCACTGTCCTTGCAGAAAAAACCGGGGGATGTGTTTACCTTCAGGCCAGCCGTGAACGGGACAGGAGCGGCAGGGATTTTCCAGCCGCGTGAATGACGTTGTCGAGGAATTGCCGCGACGCCTTTTCCCAGCTGTAGCTTTTGGAAAGCGCCAGCGCCTCCTGCGGTGAACAATGAAGTGCGGCCAGACAGGCATTGCGAAGATTGTCATCCAGCGCGCCGGCGGCCGGGTTGCCGCCGAGAATGTCAATCGGCCCGGTGACGGGGAAGGCGGCAACGGGTACGCCGCTTGCCAGCGCTTCCAGAATGGTGTTGCCGAAGGTATCGGTCTTCGAGGGGAAAACGAAGACATCCGCCTGCGCATAGGCATCGGCCAACTCTTCGCCGGTCTTGACGCCGGTAAACAGCACGCCGGGATATTTTTCCTGCAACTCATGGCGGGCCGGGCCATCGCCGATGACGACCTTCGATCCGGGCAGGTCGAGTTCCAGGAATTCCGGCAGGTTCTTCTCCACCGCCACACGACCGACCGTCATGAAGATCGGCCGTGGCAGATCGAAAGGCAGCGTGGTTTTCGGGCGCGGATGGAACAGTTCGGCATCAATGCCCCGGCTCCAGCGCTTCAGGTTCTTGACGCCGCGCGCTTCCAGCTCGGTCTCGAGGCTCGGCGTCGCCACCATGCAGGTGTTGCCGCCATTGTGGAACCAGCGCACGAAAGCATAAAGCCAGCTTTCCGGGATTGGAAAACGCGCCGCGACATATTCGGGAAAGCGGGTGTGATAGCTGGTGGAAAAACGCATATGGTTCTTCACACACCAGCGCCGCGCCATGAAACCCAGCGGCCCTTCGGTGGCGATATGCACGAAGGAGGGCTGGCTTTTTTCGATCTCGGCCGCAACACGGCGATAGCCGGCGACCGAGAGGCGGATTTCCGGATAGGTGGGGCAGGGAATGCTGTAGAAACTCTGGGGCGTGACCATGTTCACATCCACACCCAGCCGCGCCAGCTCGGTATTGGTGTTTTCTATCGAGCGAACCACGCCGTTGACCTGCGGGTGCCAGGCATCTGTGACAATCGTGATTCTCGTCATGAAACACTGATCCTGCTCATCTGCGCGCAGGCGATTCCCCATTGCCCGGCTTCCGCCCGTATATGCGGCGCGCGTGTTACAGGATCATGTCAGGCCATGTGACGGTGGGGAAGTGGGGTTTTCGTGCAGAAGTTTGCGGTTGTTCACGGCGCTTCCCAGTGCGGCGGAGCCTTATCCCACCAGCGGCAGCAGCTCGGGGCTGATCAGCGCGCCGTGGTGACCGATGACGGTTGCCGCCGCCCTTGCCGCGAAGGTGGCCGCTTCCTCCGGCGAACTGCCGGTCACATAACGGGCGAGGAAAGCGCCGTTGAAGCTGTCGCCGGCGCTTGTCGTATCCACCACGTCCACGGCCTTCACCGCCGGGGCGTGACTGCGGCTGCCGCCGAAATCGAGCGTCGCACCCTTCGCGCCGTCTTTCACCACGATGTTCTCGACGCCAAGCGAACGGTAACGGTCGATGGTCGCTTCGACCGATCCGTCGCCGAAATGGCTGGCCTCGTCATCGAAGCTCGGCATCGCAAGCGTTGCGGCGCGTGCGCCGTTGGTAATTGTCGCGAGCATCACGTCTTTGTCGGCCCAGAGGCGCGGGCGGATGTTCGGATCGAAGACCACGGGTTTGCCCGCCGCCTTGGCGCGGCGCAGCTCGGCCAGAAACGTATCGACATCATGCGCGGAGGCGAGGATGGCGAGGGTGATGCCGGAGAAATAAATGACGTCAGCGCTCTCAACAGTTCTGCGCAGATGGTCAGCGTCGGCCGCCAGTTGCCTTGCGGCGGCGGCATTACGCCAATAGCTGAAGGTGCGTTCGCCGTCTTTCAGGTTGATGAGGTAAAGGCCGGGCGTGCCGCCCTTGATGCGGCGGATTGTTTCCGTGCCGATGCCGGCTTCCGCAATGAAGGCCAGCATGTCTTCCGAAAGCGGATCGTCGCCGAGCGCGGTGAAATAATCGACCGACCAGTCTTGCGGCAGGCAGGCGCGGGCATACCAGGCGGTATTGAACGTATCCCCGGCAAAACCCTTGCGCAGCAGCCCGTTGCCGGCCTGCGACAATTCCACCATGCATTCGCCAATCGACAGAAACCGTCCGCCCACGCCGTCATCCTCCCGTTTTTTCCAGCCATGCGGCTTACGACGAGTGCGCGCCGCTGACAAGGGCGGTTCTGGCCGATTGTGCATCTGCGAAGTTCCGGTTTACGCGGGCGCAACGGCTTTATATTCTCGAATGAACCGCCATCAGGAGATCGCCCATGACGCCAACCCATGCCCCGGTCCACAAACCCCACGCGCAATCGGACTGGTGGAAGGGAGCGGTGATCTATCAGGTCTATCCGCGCTCGTTTCAGGACACGACCAGTGACGGTTACGGCGATCTTGCCGGGGTGACGAAACGGCTGCCCTATATCGCCTCGCTCGGCGTTGATGCCATCTGGCTGTCGCCGTTCTTCACTTCGCCCATGGCCGATATGGGTTATGACGTTTCCGATTATTGCAATGTCGATCCGATGTTCGGCACGCTTGCCGATTTCGATGCGCTGATGGCCGAGGCGCATCGGCTGGGGCTGAAGGTGATCATCGACCAGGTCATTTCACACACGTCAGATCAGCATCCGTGGTTCGTGGACAGCCGCGCCAGCCGCACCAACAGCAAGGCCGACTGGTATGTCTGGGCCAATCCCAAGCCGGATGGCACCGCACCCACCAACTGGCTTTCCGTGTTTGGCGGGCCGGCATGGGAATGGGACGGCGTGCGCAAGCAATATTACATGCACAGTTTCCTTGCCTCGCAGCCGGATCTGAATTTCCATAATCCCGAGGTTCAGGATGCGCTGCTGGAAACCGTGCGTTTCTGGCTGGATCGCGGCGTGGACGGTTTCCGGCTCGATACCGTCAACCATTATTTCCATGACAAGCTGCTGCGAGACAACCCGCCGCTTTTTGACGAGGAGAGCTTTGGTCTCGATGCCTCCGACGTCAATCCCTATGGCATGCAGGACCATCTCTACGACAAGACGCGGCCGGAAAATGTTGCTTTCCTGAAGCGTTTTCGCGCACTGCTCGATGACTATGAGGGCCGCGCCACCGTGGGTGAGGTGGGAGACGGCGCTCGCTCGCTGAAGACGGTTGCGGCCTATACGTCCGGCAATGACAAACTCAACATGTGTTACACCTTCGATCTTCTCGGGCCGGATTTCAGCGCAAAACACCTGCGCGGCTCGGTGGGGACCTTCGGCAAGGTGGTGACGGATGGCTGGGTGTGCTGGGCCTTTTCCAACCATGATGTGGTGCGCCATCTCAGCCGCTTTTCCGAAAGCGTGGAGGAGCAGACACGGGTAGCGAAGCTCGCCATCTGCGTTCTCGCCAGCCTGCGCGGTTCCATATGCCTCTATCAGGGCGAGGAACTGGGGCTGACGGAGGCCGAACTTGCCTTTGAGGATTTGCGCGACCCCTATGGCATTCGTTTCTGGCCCGCCTTCAAGGGGCGGGACGGATGCCGCACGCCGATGGTTTGGGAGACCGGCAAGCCGAATGCCGGTTTTTCAAGCGCTGAAAAGCCCTGGCTGCCGGTGCCCTATGCCCATGCCATGCAGGCCGTTGATGCGCAGGAGCGCAAACCGGAGTCGGTACTCAATCATTATCGCGCGGTTCTGTCTTTCCGCAAAGGTCACGGCGCGCTGCGCGATGGCGACATGCACTTCATCAAGACCAATCTCGACGTGCTGGCCTTCACACGCCAGAAGGGCGATGAAAAATTGCTGTTCGTTTTCAACCTGACCCGTGAGGCGGTGGAATTCCCGATACCGAAGGCGATGCGGGTCACGGATATATTGCCGATGCCCGGTTTCTCGCCGCTGTTCGATGGGGGGATTGTAAAGCTCGATGGGCTGGATGTGTTTTGCGGGGTCGTCGCATGAGCCGGCAATTTGTCATCGAGACTGCGGGCGAAACATCGCTCGATGACTGGTCCCTCCTGCGGCACCGCTTGTGGCCCGACGCCTCACCCGCTGAATACCGGGCGGAATTGCAGGACTTCTCCGACAATGAAGTTGGATTTATTGCCCATGATCCGGCGGGTGCGGCCATCGGTTTTGCCGAAGCCAGCCTGCGGCAGGACTATGTCAACGGATGCGACACCTCGCCCGTGGCGTTTCTCGAAGGTGTTTATGTGGAGGAGGCGTTTCGCAAACTGGGCGTTGCGGCTGCATTGATTGCCGAGGTGACCCGTTGGGCGATCAGCAGGGGCGTGAGCGAGCTTGCTTCCGATGCCGATATTTCCAATGTCGATTCACACCGCATGCATGCGGCGCTGGGGTTTGAGGAAACGCAGCGGGTGGTTTATTTCCGTAAGTCTCTGCCTCTGGGTTCATAACCTCCCGGCACTGTTCAGCCAGCAGACGATGTCAGTCTTCGCGGGTGCGTTCTGACGCCCAAATGCGGAACCATAGTCGCGTCTCGGGTGTTGAATAGTACTATTTAGGTATTTGTGAATTTTATAATATCTTAAACTTAAATTAGTTCATGGTAAAAACCTATGTATGTTCTTATTAATAGATACCGCGAAGTAATTTTTTCATAATTACTTCGTTGTTAGCGATCCTCGGGCAAGCTTCCATTATTAATGAATTGAAACCCACAGATTTTCGGTTTCCACCCATAAAGTGAAGCAGGGATTGTCATGTCCGTTTCAATCAAGAGTTTTAATCAGTCCAGTACCGCTAATGCCACATCCTCCCGTGCCAAAGCTCAGGCCGCCCCTCCATCCATCAGAGACGTCTTCCTTTCCGGGCAGTCGGCGGCCCGCGCATCCACACCGAATCCAGCCCCGAAAACCGCTTCAGCCGACTATATCGCATCGCCGGCCTTCATGCGGAATCTGAAGGCCAAGCTTTCGTTGGCGGGGGACGATCCGGCGCAATATCTGGGCGCCCGGTCGATGATGGGCGCTCTCGAGCGCGGGGCCCTGCAGGTTTCGACCCCCACCCAGGGCAAAACGATCGACGCCTGGGATCCGAACCAGAAAAACGCCAAGCCGACGACAGCCACTGACATCGCCAAGACCAATTGGGTCGACTTCCTCAACACGCAGCTGAAGCGCAGCGAAGACGGCGCGCTTTCCAGGGATGGAAGCGGCAGCTATGTCGACAAGGCGACGGGAAAACACGCCTATTTTGGCAGGGTTGCAGGCAAATATTATTACGTCACCTGGCCTTCGGAGACGAAAGCATGAGGCCGCTCTCGCGGCCTCAACGCAGATTGAGCGTATCCGCCGCCTCTGGTCGCTAAACCACCATCAAATCAGCGTAAACCGGTCCACGTCCACCATGCCCATATCCGAAATCTTCAGATGCGGAATGACGGGCAGCGGCAGGAAGGCCACCTGCAGGAAAGGCTCCTCCAGCGTTGTGCCGAGTGCATAGGCCGCCTTTCGCAGCGTATGCAGCGTGTCGCGCACCGTCTCATAGGGTTCGAGGCTCATCAGCCCCGCGACGGGCAAAGCGATCTCGCCGGTTACCCTGCCGTCTTCCACCACCACGAAACCACCCTTGATTTCGCCGAGCCGGTTGGCGGCGAGCGCCATGTCGTCCTCGTTGACGCCGACGACGCAGATATTGTGGCTGTCATGGCCGACAGTGGAGGCGATGGCGCCTTTCTTCAGGCCGAAGCCCTGAACGAAACCATTGGCATGGTTGCCGTTCTTGCCGTGGCGTTCGATGACGGCGACCTTGATGATGTCGTTCGCAAGATCGACGGTGGTCTGGTTGCCATCCGTTGGCAGCTTGTAGCGGCGGTGCTCGGTAATGATCTTGCCGGGAAGCACGCCCATGACGGGTGTTTCGCCTTCGGTGACAGGCACGCCAAAATGGGAAGCGAGCACCGGTCTTGCCTTGACGCTGTCGAGGCCGACGGGGGCGACCGGTTTGCGTGTGGCAAAGAGGGCGTCATCGACGATCCGTCCGCCTGATAACACCATGCTGGCCTTGCAGTTCTGCAGGCTGTCGATGACCACGAGATCGGCGCGCCAGCCGGGTGCGACGAGGCCGCGATCGCGCAGGCCGAAGGCTTTTGCGGCGGAAATGGAAGCGGCGCGGTAGATGGCGAGCGGTTCCACACCGCTGGCGATGGCGGTGCGGATCATATAATCGAGATGGCCCTGTTCGGCGATATCGAGCGGGTTGCGATCATCGGTGCAGAGCGCGAGATAGGGCGACAGGCGCTCGGTGATAATAGGCATCAGGGCGTGCAGGTCTTTTGAGACCGAGCCTTCACGCACCAGAATATGCATGCCCTTGCGGATTTTCTCCATTGCTTCCGGGGCGCTGGTGCATTCATGTTCCGTGCGGATGCCGGCGGCGAGATAACCGTTGAGCGCCGTTCCGGAGAGAAGCGGCGCGTGTCCGTCGATATGCTCGCCCTGAAAGGCCGCAAGCTTTGCCATGCACACCGGGTCCTTGTGGATGACGCCCGGAAAATTCATGAATTCGGCAAGACCGATGACCTTCGGATGATCGCGGAACGGCAGCAGCTTTTCGATGGGCAAATCGGCGCCGGCGGTTTCCAGATGGGTGGCGGGCACGCAGGAGGAAAGCTGCACGCGGATGTCCATGATTGTTTCCATGGCGCTGTCGAGGAAGAACTGAAGCCCCTCCACACCGAGAACATTGGCGATCTCATGCGGGTCGCAGATGGCGGTGGTAACGCCATAGGGCAAAACGCAGCGGTCGAATTCGTGTGGTGTCACCAGTGACGATTCGATGTGGAGATGTGTATCGATGAAACCCGGAACGACGATCTTTCCGGAAATGTCGATTTCCCTGATGCCTTTATAGTTCTCGCAGGTTCCGACGATCGTGTCGCCACAGATGGCGATGTCCGAGGCGACGAGTTCTCCGGTGACGAGGTCGAAGAAACGTCCGCCCTTGAGAACCATGTCCGCCGGTTCACGGCCCGTACCCTGATCGATGCGCGTTTCAAGTCTGGAATTCATGCGGGTTTCTTCGGCTCCTGGTTTACGTCGTATGCGAGAATTTTCACTATTTACATTCCAAGGTTGATTATTGGTCTATTCGAATTTATGCTTTGAGTTTTAAATATATCCGGAGTAAAATATTTTCATATTTGTGTTATCTAATCTTTCGAGGTCCAAGTTTAGGTAAAATCGGGAAGGCTTAACTTCACCTTTATATTTTAGGCGGTTGCGTGCCGACATTTTTTACGAATTACGGTTTCAGGTTATCATTCCCGGGAAGGAAAATAAAAGCATCTGATGCTCAAACGAATTTCCAGCCAGCAACTGACGATTGGCATGTTTATCGAAGCGGTCGAAGGAACGCTTTCGAACCAGGGATTTTTAAAGCGGCACCGCTTTCTTTTGCGGCACGAGGAATTAATGCGTCAATTGAAATTAAGCGGCGCCGAAAGCATTATCATCAATACGGCCAAGGGACATGATACCGAAGGCAGCGCTCGCTCCGCGACCGTTTCGCCGCAATCGGACAATTGCCCGGAAACCGTCGCCGCCGTTACCCATGCCGTGCGCTCGGCCGCCGATGCGATTGCCGAGACCTTCGCCTCCGCCGAAGCTGGCGGCTGTGTTTCGTTGAAGGGCATGGCTGCCGCGGCGAGCAAGATTTCGGATGCGGTGCAGTCGAACCCGGCGATTTTCATCGGGGTCACCCGCCTGAAATCGAAAGACGAAACGACCTTCGTTCATTCGGTCTCCGTCAGCGGTCTGATGATTCTTTTCGGTAATTATCTCGGGTTGGACAGGGGAGCGGTCGATCTGCTCGGCATCAGCGGCTTGCTGCACGACATCGGCAAGGTGGAAATCCCCTCTTCTATCCTCAACAAGGCGGAGGGGCTGAGCGCCAATGAGCGGGAGATCATCAATCTTCACCCCGTATTCGGCCGGGATATATTGTCGCGCAACGCACAGATGCCTGGCATGGTGCTTGATGTCTGCTTCAACCATCATGAGCGAATGGACGGCGGCGGTTATCCGAGTGGCCGTGCGGGCAGCGAGATCAGCCTTTACGCGCGTATCGCGGCGATCTGCGACGTTTATGATGCCGTCACTTCGGTCAGGCCCTACAAGAAGCCTTGGACTGCGAATGACGCGCTGACCTGGATGCTGCGGCGGGAAGGGCATTTCGACATGCAGCTTCTGAAGAAATTCGCGCTGTGTATTTCCGCCTCGCTGCCGAGGGGTTAGGTGCCGAAAATGATCGCCATGTTCAGGCTGTCGATGTAACGCCCGTCGATCAGAACGGCGTCACGGCCCCGGCCTTCATGCACAAAACCGATCTTTTCATAAAGCGCAATTGCTCTGGCATTGTCCGCATGTACGCTTAGCTCGACACGATGCAGCCCGCATTGACGGGCGGCATCGAGTGTCTGCCGCATCAGCCGTCCACCCAGCCCCTTGTCGCGATAGGCGGGCAGGATGCCCATGCCGAGCGTGCCGCAATGGGCGCGGGTTGCTCTGCTCTGGCGGCGAATATCGCACCAGCCGGCCACTTCGCCATCCGCAATCGCCACGAATTGCGGATGGTCGTTTTCAATCATGTCGAGAACGAAGGCGCGGACAGAATCGAGCGGCGGCGCCTCCAGGAAGCTCAGATATTTCCGCTCACGCGAAACCGTATCGAGAGCACGGTGAAAGCTTTCAACGTGCTCCGCCCGGATGGGTTCTATGGCAATGGCGCCGGCTGCGGCCATCATGCCGCCTTCGTCTTCGCCTTGCGGGTCAGATGCACCACGACGTTCTCGATCATGCGCATGCCGGCGTCCTGGCCGAGCGTCATGATCGATTCCGGGTGGAACTGAACGGCGGCCACCGGTTCCTTGGCGTGTTCGATGCCCATGATCGTGCCGTCCTCGCTTTCCGCGGTGATGATGAAATCACGCGGCAGGGTGGCGGGGTCGGCGAAGATCGAGTGGTAACGACCGACGGTCACTTCCTTGCCGAGACCGGAGAAGACGAGACCGGGTTCCAGCACGCGGATGCGCGAAGGCTTGCCGTGCATCGGCACTGCAAGCTGGCGCAACTCACCGCCATAGGCTTCCGCCAGAGCCTGAAGGCCGAGGCAGACACCGAAAATCGGCAGATCACGGGCGCGGGCGGCCTTGATCGTCGCCTTGCAGTCGAAATCCGTCGGGCTGCCGGGGCCGGGAGACAGCACAACGAGATCGGGCTGGAAGCGGTCGAACACGTCTGCGGCGACCGGCGATCTGACCGTGGAGACCGTGGCACCCGTCTGGCGGAAATAATTCGCCAGCGTGTGGACGAAGCTGTCTTCGTGGTCGACGAGCAATATCTTGACGCCGGTGCCCACCTTGGCGGCATCGCGCTTGGTGGCCGCCGAGTTGGTGGCTTTTGCGTCACGAATGGCTGCGATCATGGCCGACGCCTTCAGTTCGGTTTCGGCTTCTTCTTCCTGCGGGTTGGAATCGTTGAGCAGCGTCGCACCCGCACGCACCTCGGCGATGCCGTCCTTGATGCGGATGGTGCGCAGCGTGAGCCCCGTATTCATGTCGCCGTTGAAGCCGACCATGCCGCTTGCGCCGCCATACCAGGCGCGCGGGCTCTTTTCATGACCTTCGATGAAACGCATGGCCCACAGTTTGGGTGCACCGGTGACGGTGACGGCCCAGGCGTGGCTGAGGAAACCGTCAAAGGCGTCCATATCGTCGCGCAGGCGGCCCTCGATGTGGTCGACGGTGTGGATGAGGCGCGAATACATCTCGATCTGGCGGCGGCCGATGACCTTTACCGAACCCGGCTCGCAGACGCGGCTCTTGTCGTTGCGGTCCACATCCGAACACATGGTGAGTTCGGATTCGTCCTTCTTCGAGTTGAGCAGTTTCAGGATCTGCTCGCTATCGGCAATCGGATCGTCGCCGCGCTTGATGGTGCCTGAAATCGGGCAGGTCTCGATGCGGCGGCCGGAAACGCGCACGAACATTTCCGGTGAAGCGCCGACCAGATATTCCTGATGGCCGAGATTGATGAAGAAGGAATAGGGCGACGGGTTGATCGCCTTCAGGCGGCGCGAAATCGCCGACGGATTGCTTTCGCAACGCTCCATGAATTTCTGGCCGGGAACGACTTCGAACAGGTCGCCGCGGCGGAAGCTCTCCTTGGCCTTCACGACAAGTTCGGAATATTCGCCGGGACGGTGATCGCCCTTGGGCGGGATCGTATCGGTGGTCTTGAAGGGATCGGGCGTGATGTCGGAGGACTTGCCGTCCGTCGTTACGCCGTCCTTTTCGAAATCGTAACGGTCGATCCAGGCCTTGGCGGAATAGTGGTCAACGACGAGGATTTCATCCGGCAGGTAGAGCACCATGTCGCGCTGATCTTCCGGGCGCGAAAGCGACAGCTTGATCGCGTCGAACTGGAAGGCGAGATCGTAACCGAAGGCGCCGAACAGGCCGATGGCCGAATCCGCGTTCGAATAAAAAAGGTCAACGATGGCGCGCAGCGCGGTAAAGACCGTCGGGATTTTCGAGCGTTCTTCCTCGGTGAAGACGCGGTCCGGTTCGTTGACGGTAAGATCGAGACGGCGGGCGGAGGATGCGCCGAGCGTGAGATCGGGCGTCGCCTTCAGCTTTTCGGTAATAAAGCCGAGCAGCACTTCGCCACGGCCATTATAGGCCTCGATCCACATCTTGCGGCCAAAACAGGAAATGCCGAGCGGTGGGTCGATGATGGCCGTATCCCAGCGGGTGTAGCGGCCGGGATATTCATAGTTGGACGAAAAAACCGCGCCGCGGTGAGAATCGAGCTTTTCGATGTAATTATCGATGGCGGTCGCATAATCGGCGGGTCGACGCTTCCGGCTGACTTTTATGTCGCCTTTCGTCTCGTAGGTTTCCGCTCCGTCATCCTGAATGATCGTTACCATTTCTTTCGTACTCATTTTGTCGCATGTCGTTATCGCAAAACCGCCAAGCACTTTTGCGCGCATGCTTTCTGTTGTTCAAGCCCGATGACAGGCGGCAAAATAACAAAAAAGCCGCCTGAAAATTCGGGCGGCTTGGACTTCGTCTGAAGACATGACTGGTCAAGGCCGCGTAAAGCTGCTCCACCACCAGTTAGCAATGTTCATAGACACGATATTCATGGGAAAATTGTTAGCGTGCACGATCCGCCTTGGCAAGCGGATTTCGGTGAGGGAATGAACCTTACCTGCCGCTGCTGCGTTGCTCTCCTGCCGAAACGGTCAGGAGTACCCCGTATAATGCTTCATCGCCTGTGTCTTCTGGTAGCCAGCCTTGCATTGATTTCCGCCTCGGAACCGCCCCCCCAGGTGCCTGTGCCACAGCCCAAGCCGGGTGAGGGGCAATCCTCCACCCCTTCGGAAAAGCCATCGGACGGGAAGGCGCAAGACCCGGTGGAAGCGCCGAAACCGGTTCCGAAGCCGCAGGCTCCGGAAGAACAGAAACCGGATGGTGAAAAGACACCCGCTGATAAGGGGGCCGATGACGCGAAGGGGAAAAGCGAGGGCAAGGATGGCGGGGAACAACAGAAACCAGCTGACGAAGCGGCAAAACCGGAGAAACCACCGGAGCCGGTAAAGCCGGAAGACCCGGCAGCACTTGAGGCCTGCCTTGGTGCGCTGAAGGAAATCGGCGCGGAATTCAAAAAACTTGAGCCGATCCGTGACGAAGAGCAGGGCTGCGGCGTTGAAGCGCCAATTGAGCTTTCCGTGGTTCTGCCTGATATAAAGCTTGAACCTTCAGGCACCATGCGCTGCGAAACCGCGCTTGCCCTTTCCCGCTGGACCAAGGAGATGGTGTTGCCGGCGGCGGCCCTTGCCCTGCCGGAGAAAAAGGTGACGGCCATCGCCAATGCGTCGACCTATATCTGCCGCAACCGTAACAGTGCCGAAACGGGCAAGATTTCCGAACATGCCAAGGGCAATGCGGTGGATATTTCCACCATCGCCTTCGATAAGGGCGAGCCGCTGGTGATGAAGCCGCGCGGCGAGGACGGAACGCCGGAAGGCGCCTTCCAACGCACGATTACGGCCGCTGCCTGCCTGTTCTTCCGCACCGTTCTTTCTCCCGGCAGCGATGCCACCCATCAGGATCACCTGCATCTTGACGTCCTGGAGCGAAAGGGCGGATACCTTTATTGCCGGTGACAAAAAAGGGGCGACCCGAAGGCCGCCCCGACTGGAGATGATGTTCCGGAGATGATGGTTCTGGCCCGGTTTTAGAATTTCTGGGTCAGAGAGATTTTGAAGCTGCGTCCGGCTTCCGTATAGAAGTCGACCGGCTGGTTGACGCTGCTGACGGTGTTGGGATTGACGTCACGAACGCCGACCGCATTCCAGTATTGCCTGTCGAACAGGTTGTAGATGCCGGCCTGAATGCGCAGGCCCTTGGTCTGTTCCGGCTCCCACCAGCCAGTCAGGTTGAAGATGCCGTAACCGGGTGCGTCAAAGGTGGTCGCGACCTTGTCGTCACGCATGCCGGACGAGAAGATGCCGGTGAATTCCGTGCCCCAGGTTTCCTGCGCGTAGCCGATGCCGAGCACGGACTTGAACGGGGCCACCGTGCGGATGAACTCGTTGGTGTCTGTGTCCTTGCCATAGGCGTAAGCGAGCGAGGCATGGGCGAAGAAGCCGTTTGCAAGGTCCTTGCGGACCTTTGCTTCCACACCCGAAATTTCGACATTGTTGCGGTTGCGATAGGTGAAGAGCGATCCGTTGCCCCTACCGCCAAAGCCGGGGAACAGGGTCGTCGAGGTCGTGTACTGCTCGATGAAGTTCTTGTACTTGTTGTGGAACAGCGTCAGGCTTCCCGTGAGGTCACCGGAGGCATAGTTCGCGCCGATTTCAAAACCATTGCTGGTCTCGGGGTTGAGGGCGGAATTGCCGACCACTGCGTAACCGGAGCTGACGTTGGAGAAGTTCAGGTACAATTCATTGATCGTCGGTGCACGATAGGCCATGGACCATTGTGCGAAGAGCTGAAGTTCCGGTGTCACGTCATAGGTGGCAAGCAGTTTTGGCGAGAAGCGCGAGCCGCTGTTGCCGCTCGGCAGGCCGAAGGTGTTGTAGCCGCTGTTGCTGGATACCGAACCATCCGGATCGTAATCATAGGAATCGAAGCGCAATCCGGGGGTAAGGCGGAAGCCGTTGCCAAATGCGATTTCGTCATCGAGATAGAGGCCGAGGCTCTTGCCGCTCACGTCAGGCATGTCTGATTGCGACGAAGAGGTTGAACCAGCCGTGTTGGCGAAAAGCTCCTGGCTGAAATCGGTCGTCATGGCGTTACCGCCGAAACGGACCGTGTGCTGCACGCCGCCGAGTTCGAAACCGGATTCAAGGCCGCCAACGATGCCAAATGCGCTGTTGCGCATGCTGTCTTCGCGAATATAGAGCGAATTGTTGGTCAGTCGGTCTCCGGCGCCGGACTCCTTGGAAAGACGCGTCCAGTAAAGCGAAAGATTGGCGGCGTCGATGAAGCCGTCGGTCGAGGGCGCTTCGTATTCGTAATCGAGGGATACGCGATCACGCTCGGTATCCTCGTAGCCCCTATAGTCGCCGATGCGGTAGGTCGATCCCGAAACGCTGACGCCCTGTAGGGTCTTCATGTCGCTGCGGTTTCTCAGCGAATAGCGCTCGGCTGTCAGGCCGATGCGATGGCCGCCTTCAAGATCCTGACGGATCTTGAACATCAGGTTACTTTCATAGGTGTCGGCGGGATTGGGCTTGGTGCGGCGCGTGCCGTAGATATCGGCCGTGCCCTTGTTGTCCGTCTCGTTGCCGCGCTTGTAGGAACCCTGGAACAGGACCGAGGTGTTCTCGATCTTCTTGGCGACGGCGAGGGATCCGCCGACGCTTCTGTCTTCGCTGTCATAGGTGGTCTTGGCGACACCGCCCCAATCCCTGCCTTCGCCGATCAGGTCTTCCGGCTCGAGGGTGCGCAGCACCAGCGCGCCGCCGAGAGCACCGGAGCCGATACGGCTGGAATCTGCGCCGCGCACCACGTCAACCGTCGAGAGCGAGGAAAAATCGAAGCTCGAATTCGTATTGCTCAATGTGGTGGTGGCCTGACCCTGCCGGGCGAAGTTTTCGAAGAAGGGAACGGGAATATTGTCAATCAGCGTTACGACACGTGCGCCGCCGAGGCCGCGAATGAACAATCCGCCGGGCCGGCCGGGCTTGGAATCCACATAATCGACGCCCGGTTCCGTGCTGTTTCCAAGGTCCTTGATGCTGCCGATGTCCTTCTTGCGGATGTCTTCCGCCGTGGTCTGGCTCGCCAGTGGCGTATCGGCGGCGGCATTGGCGCTTTTGACGCGCTTGCCCTTGACGACGATCCTTTCAAGCGTGGTAGCGCCGTCCGCCTGCGACGCGGCATCCTGTGCCCGTGCGGGGCCGGCAAGCGGCAGAAGAGACATGGCAGTGCACAGAAGCAGCGCGGAATGGGTGCGCGAGATGGACATTAAGTACCCCCGGTAGGCGCGCGGATAGACACGGCGCGCGAAAACGCGCCGCACTTGTGCGCGGCTTAAAATGTTCTGAATTGTTACGGGCGAGCCGATAAGCGAGGACTAGAAAACATGATGATAACTGTCAACATATTATATATGACTTTTCGCATCATGTTTTAAAGCATAACGGTATGTTGCAGAAATGTTACGGGCCGCCGTGGCGTCTTCCAGGTGCTGAATGCGGCAAAAACGCCACGGTGCCGCCAAAGTCCCGACATTGCCGCTTGCTAGGATATTCGCAGCCAGTTTACATGGCGAAAGAAAGCATGCTCCAACAATAAACAGATTATTAATCGGATACGGAAATGAAGTCTCTTGAACTGCTCGTCGAGCGGATCATCCTCTCCAGCCGCTGGCTGCTCGTCGTTTTTTATCTCGGGCTTGTCGCGGCGCTGGCGGTTTACGCGTTTTCCTTCGCGCTCAAGTTCCTGAAGGTTGCAAAAAACGTCTTTATTTACGACGAGTCGGATATGATCCTCGCCATGCTTGGGTTGATCGATGCGGCGCTGGTCGCCAGCCTGATCGTCATGGTGATGATTTCCGGTTACGAGAATTTCGTCAGCCGCTTCGACAATGCGGATGACGAGGTTTCTTTTCTGGGCAAGCTCGACGCCGGCAGTCTGAAGATCAAGGTCGCATCGTCGATCGTGGCGATTTCGTCGATCCATCTGCTGCAGATTTTCCTCAACGCCAACCAGTATTCGGACAGCAAGCTGATGTGGTTCACCATCATCCATCTGGCTTTTGTCGTCTCGGCGGTTATGCTCGGTTTTCTGGAAAAACTGATGGCCAAGCCGAAGGACAAGTCCGAAAACCCCGCGCTTTAATCCAGGTGGTCCGCCCGTCATGAAGGTCGCAACCGTCTTCGCCTCTGCTGTCTGTTCCTCACATTGGGACATTTTGCGCCCATCGGGTGGTGGTGGCTGAATGTCGAAGACGGAGCGCCAGGCCAGACTTTGCCGTGACCTGTCCGCCGCCGCCGACAGGCAGCAATGGTTGATGGCGCTGCAAGAGGTAATGCACGCATTCGGCTATGCGCATGTGACGCTGATGAAATTACCCGGTGGCAGCAATGCTTATGCCTTGCCAACAGTTGTTGAAAGCACCCTGCCGGTCTGGGTTGTGAATGCGATGACCGCGAATGGCGCGCTTGGCGAGTGTCCGGTAATCAAGCGCGGCGCCTCATCGATGATGCCGCAATACTGGTCGCTGGAAGACGCGGATATTGCCTGCGGAACGCTGGCGGAAGCGGGGGCCTCGCTCGGCAGCATCGGCATCACCTCCGGGCTCATGGTGCCGGTGAGCGGCATGAGCGGAAACCGGCATCTGATGAATTTTGCGGGTGATCGTGATACCCTGTCACAGGCATCGCTGAATGAGCTGGGCATGATCGTGCTGCATGCTCTGGAGGTCTATGATCGTCTTTGCCGCATCGGCTCCAAAGGCCCGTCGCCCCTCACGAAACGGGAGCTTGACGTGGTGCGCTGGACCGCGCAGGGCAAGACCTCCGTGGAGATCGCCGAGCTTCTCTCCATCTCGGAGCACACCGTCAATACCTATATGAACAATGCCATGCGCAAGCTCGACTGCGTCAACCGTACGCAGCTGGTGGCAAAAACCATACGTCAGCGCCTGATAGATTGAGCCGGCCGCGAAGAGCCGGCTCCCTTGTCAGCGGTCGAGGACGGAACGGAGCTCGACGAGGTTGGAGCGCACCCGCAGCACGTAAAATCCCATCGTGGCGAGATGCGAGGGCATGATCCAGCCGCTTTCCTCACCGTTGGAAATGATCGCCGGCTGGATGCGCAGCGCCGCGCGGGTCTGCGCCAGCGTGTCGTTCCACAGGTTGGTCAGGTTGCGCTCGCGGATGACCTGCGCGAAGTCCGATCCGGCGGCGGAAAGCACGCCGTAATATCCGTAGAGCTGGCCATAAGCGAACCAGAAACGGTCATCGGCGCGGGTGTCGAACCAGCCGCCATTATAATTCTCCGAACGCTCGCGCAGAATTGCAGAGGTGGAGCCGATATCGCCGGCGATGCGGTCGATGAACTGGATGAGGTTGTCGGCACGGGTATCGAAGACGGCCTTGCAGGCGGTCAGTTCGCCATTAAAGGCCTGGAAGCTGCGGATCGCGGCGCGGTAATAGCTGGGCGTCGGCGTCTTCGGGCCGAAGGGATCAAGGCCGAAATACCAGGAATATTCGCTAAACTGCATGTTGCCACGCGCTTCCTGGAGATTGTTGTTGATACCAGAGGTTCCGCGCACGCGGCCGAGCGTATCCACCAGTTCCACCGAGGTGCGGCGCACGGCCTGGTTCACACCACGCTGGAATGACGCCTTGTTGTCCAGAAACGGCGTGCTGTCCCAGTCCATGCCGAAAAGGCCGAGACGGTAGAGCAGCATGGAGGAAATCCATGCGTTCTGGTTGACGTTGAAATCGGTGAGATCGGCGGCGGCATCAACGATGGCGGATCGCTGGCACACCGGTGCGGACGTGTTGGCGGCAGCGCCGGTGGCGCCGGCGGCCGCAGCCGGGGTGGCGGTCGGCAATTCCTGTCCGGGCGGCACGGTGCGTTCGGCTAGCTTGTAGCGGGAAATGTAATCCGGGTCGAAATTGCTCCAGACCTGCGTCTGCCAGACGAAATATCCATAAAAGCCGGCAAGCAGGATGAGAACCAGAGCAATCGGCCCCTTGATGATCCAGTTGCGATCGCGATACCAGCCATGGGCGGCCATGAAGGGCCACAAAAGCCAGGCGACGACCATGCCGGCGGCCTTGCCAATGGCGCTGAAGGCTGCCTGAATCAATGCGGTGATCCGGTCGATCATGTCGTCATAGTCTCCTCTGCCCGTGGGGCTGGACGCCGGAAGAAAATCCGCGGCTCAACCGGGCGCCCTTCGGCGCTTCGGAAAAACCACGGTCATTTACTGTCTTCCAGATATGTCCCGGTCAACCGGGATACAACATGATTGCGAAACTTTTCTCAACCTGCGGTCCGCGTCGGCTGTTCCGGCATGCTCAGACTGCTTCACCGGATACTACCGTCGCGGAGCCGCGGGGATATGCTGTTACAGGCCGAGCTTGGCAATCTCGGCGTTCAGCCGGTCGCGGGCTTTTTTAGGCAGCTTGCCATTCTTGACGGCATCCAGATTGGCTGGCGGCGCATCGCCGACGACGACCAGCGCTATCATTCCCATGCCGAGATGCGGCGTGCATTTGATGACATAAGCGCCTTCCTTGTCGACAGTGACCTTCACCGTCTCGTTCATCTTGCCCTTGAAGTCGGCGACACCTTCGGGGATCATTTCCTTGACGGCTGCCGCATCATGGCCCTTGTCGACCGGGACGAAGGTGATGACGTCACCGACGGCGGCCTTGACGGTTGCCGGTTCGAAGACCATCGCCTGACCGTCGCTGCCCTTGTTGAGCATCTTTACTTCGATTTCAGCGGACAGGGCGGGAAAGGCGAAAAGGCCTGCGATGATGGCGAGGCTGGCGAATTTGGCAGTTTTGTTCTGCATAATTTTGCTCCTGAGAGAAAGCACATCCACGCGAATGTGTCTCGGTGGTCTTAGCGCAGGAGCAGGGCAGCCATCTTTGCGAAAAATCAAATGCGGCAACCGGACGCAGATTTAGAGCGCTTTCACTTTTCTTCGGATGGCGAAAAACTCTAACTCTTTGTTTAGTCGCGTTTCAGGACGGAAATGGGGGCACTTTTCCTGGAAATGCTCTAGCCGCCCTTCACCGTTTCCACCCAGTGGCGGCGGCAGAAGGAAACATATTTTTCGTTGCCGCCGACATCGATCTGCGCGCCTTCCCTGACGACATTGCCCGCATTATCGAAACGGGCAACCATCGTCGCCTTGCGGCCGCAATGGCAGATTGTGCGGATTTCGCGAAGCTCGTCGGCAATGGCGAGCAGTTCCTTCGAGGCCGGAAAAAGCTTGCCCTGAAAATCGGTGCGCAGCCCATAGGTCATGACCGGGATGTTCAGCCGGTCGGCAATGGCGGCCAGCTGCCAGACATGGTGTTCCGAAAGGAAGTTGGCTTCGTCGATGAATACGCAGGCGACCGGCGCTTCGGCATTGAGGGCCGATACTTCGGCGAAGATATCCGTGCTTTCGTCGAAGGTCCGGGCGTCGGAAGAAAGGCCGATGCGCGATGCCACCCGGCCGGCACCCGCCCGATCGTCAAAGGCGGCCGTGAAGATCAGCGTGCGCATGCCGCGTTCCTGATAATTATAGGACGCCTGCAGCAGCATGGTCGATTTGCCGGCATTCATTGCCGCATAATTGAAATAGAGTTTTGCCATTATCCACTCCCGAAGCGCCTTTGCGTCCTTCGGACGCGCCGTAACAATGCTCCAACCTCTTGAATCGGCGCATCGCGCCTGCGCAAAACCGATTCTCATTCCTGAACGATGTTGCAATCTGCGTCTTTTGACGGCGAACAAGCGGGTTGAAAAGTGCGGCGATGGAAAAAACACAGATTTCCACGGCCTGCCATTCTCGCCTTTACGCCGTTAAAGACCGACATTTTCACGGTTTTGTCGCAAACGGTGGGCCAAAGCACGCAAATGCACGCGAGTTGATTGTGGCCGGCAGATATTGATAATGGCAAGGGAACGAAAAAACAGGGAGCAAGCGATGTTTGCAAATAAAAGTCGCTGTCTGGCCTTGGCCGCAGCAATCTCCTCCATGACGTTCAGCGTGGCCGGTGCCGCCGAGCCGGCAAGTTGCGGTACGGTGCGTTTTTCAGATGTTGGCTGGACCGACATCACGGCCACAACGGCGACCGCCACCGTACTTCTGAAAAGCCTGGGTTATGAAACCGACGTCAAGCTTCTCTCCGTACCCGTTACCTATACATCCTTGAAAAACAAGGACATCGACGTCTTCCTCGGCAACTGGATGCCGACCATGGAAGGCGATATCGCGCCTTACCGCGAGGACAAATCTGTTGAGACGGTGCGTGAAAACCTGACGGGCGCGAAATACACGCTGGCGACCAACGCCAAGGGCGCGGAACTCGGCATCAAGGACTTCAAGGATATCGCCGCCCATAGCGCCGATCTTGGCGGCAAGATTTACGGCATCGAGCCGGGCAATGACGGCAATCGCCTGATCCTCGACATGGTGGCTAAGGACAGTTTCGGCCTGAAATCATTCGAGGTGGTGGAGTCTTCCGAACAGGGCATGCTGTCGCAGGTTGCCCGTGCGGAAAAATCCGGCGAGCCGATCGTCTTCCTCGGCTGGGAGCCGCATCCGATGAATGCGAATTTCAAGCTGACCTATCTGACCGGCGGCGACGAGGTCTTCGGCCCCAATCTCGGCGGCGCGACGATCCATACCAATGTCCGCAAGGGTTATGTCGAGGAATGCCCGAATGTCGGCACTCTTTTGAAGAACCTGCAATTTTCCCTGCCCATGGAAAACGAGATCATGGGCAAGATCCTGAATGACGGCCTTGAGGGCGAAGCGGCCGCGACCGCCTGGCTGAAAGCCAATCCGGCAGCGATCGAGCCCTGGCTCGCCAACGTCAAGACCAGGGACGGCAGTGCCGACGCCTTGCCCGCCGCCAAGAAGGCACTGGGCCTTTAACGCAAGACTATGCATGACTGCGTCCGGCCTGTGCGACAGGCCGGACGCAGCGGGAAATAACGATGCCCATGCATGACCTCAGCCGGCGAATTTTATCGCATCGCAGGTCACGCGCCAGCACCGCGTCCGGCAGTCTCGCTGCCGGCCGTCGTTTCTGCATTTGTTCACGAAAGGTCTTTTCTTACCGTGGAATGGCTCAGCGCTCCTGAAAACCGCCTGCCTGTCGGCCGATATGCCAAGGAGGCCATCGACTGGCTGACCGGCAATCTCGCTTTTTTCTTCGATTGGCTTTCTTTCATCTTCCAAAGCGTCATCAACGCCCTGCTTTATGTTTTGCAGGCGCCGCATCCGCTGATCATCGTCGCGATATTGACGGCGCTTTCGGCCTGGACACGCCGCTCGGTCGGCATGCCGCTCTTCACGGCGCTCGGCCTGCTGCTCATCATCAATCTCGGTTACTGGAAAGCCACGACGGAAACGCTGGCGCTGGTGATTGCCGCGAGCGCTGTGTGCATGATCATCGGCATACCGCTCGGCATATTGGCGGCACGGCGTAAATGGATCTATGCCGGCATGCGCCCGGTGCTGGACCTGATGCAGACCATCCCGACCTTTGTTTATCTCATTCCCGCGCTGGTGCTATTCGGCCTCGGCATGGTTCCGGGGCTCATCGCCACCGTCATCTTCGCCATTCCGGCCCCCGTGCGGCTTACCCGCCTCGGCATCGTCTCGACGCCGCCGGCGCTGGTGGAGGCGGCGGTCGCCTTCGGTGCGACGCCCTCTCAGGTTCTGCGCAAGGTGGAGCTTCCCTTCGCCGCACCGCAGATCATGGCGGGCTTGACCCAGACGATCATGCTGTCGCTGTCGATGGTGGTCATCTCCGCTCTCGTCGGCGCCAACGGGCTCGGCGTACCGGTGGTGCGTGCGCTCAACACCGTCAATATCTCCATGGGCTTCGAGGCGGGACTATGCATCGTCATATTGGCGATCGTTCTCGACCGGCTTTTCCGACTTCCCGGTGCGGAGGATGACCTATGAGTGATGCCATCATCTTCGGAAATGTCGATATCGTATTCGGTGACCGGCCCGATGCCGCCCTGCCGATGATCGACAAAGGCAGTACCCGTGACGAGATCAATAGCGAGACCGGGCTGGTGCTCGGTGTTGCCAATGCCTCGCTGTCGGTGAGTGAAGGCGAAATCCTCGTGCTCATGGGGCTTTCCGGATCCGGAAAATCGACGTTGCTTCGGGCCGTTAATGGTCTGGCGCCGGTGGTGCGCGGCAATGTCGGTGTGAAGACCAAGTCCGGTTATGTCGATCCCTATCGCTGCCCGGCGAAGACGCTGCGCGACCTGCGCACGCATACGGTTTCGATGGTGTTCCAGCAATTCGGCCTTCTGCCCTGGCGCAATGTGGCCGACAATGTCGGCTTCGGGCTTGAGCTTTCCGGCGTGCCGGAAGCAGAGCGCAAACGCATGGTGGCCGAGCAGCTGGAGCTGGTGAACCTGTCCGCCTGGGCCGACCGCAAGGTGGGGGAGCTTTCCGGCGGCATGCAGCAGCGCGTGGGGCTGGCCCGGGCCTTTGCCACCGGAGCGCCGATTCTCTTGATGGACGAGCCGTTTTCGGCGCTCGATCCGCTCATCAGAAGCCGTTTGCAGGACGAGCTCCTGGAATTCCAGAGCCGGCTGAAGAAGACCATTCTCTTCGTCAGCCACGATCTGGACGAAGCATTCCGCATCGGCAATCGCATCGCCATGATGGAAGGCGGGCGCATCATCCAGTGCGGTACGCCACAGCAGATCGTCAAGCAGCCGGCCACGCAATATGTCGCTGACTTCGTGCAGAACATGAACCCTATCTCGATGCTCACCGCCGCCGACGTGATGAAGCCGGGTGTGGACGAACGAAACGGGCGGCTGACCGTGGCGGCCACTGCGCTTGCGTCATCGCCGCTGATCGACATTCTCGATGCGCTTGCGAAGCATTCGGGCGCGATCGGTGTCGTCGACAATGGCGCCATCATAGGCACGATTTCCGCAGATGAGATCGTGACCGGGCTGACCCGTCACCGAAAAAAATAATATTTTTTTCTGCGAGAACAGCATAAAGGGCCTTCCGTGATGGATGGCCCTTTATGCTTTTAAACGGACCTTGCAGCGCAAGTTATACCTTCCCATGGTAGCAAAGAATATTTTTGGTATCACAAGTTATGCATGAAAATAATTACTAATAAAAATCATATTGCAAATTTCGAGAAAATTGCGCAAAGTTAATCTAGATTCTGTAGGCCGTTGCTAAATTTAAGGTGGTATAAGATTGCAGCCTCAAAACCGGTCACTGGTCGTCAGGATTTATACGCTCAAATTCTGATCGTTTGCTGCTTATAAATACTACCGCTAATACATAAGGTTATTGATAAATTGATAAAAATCAGGCAAAAAGATTATAATTTAGTCGCGATGTCTTAAGTAAATAAATGATCAAGAATAGTCTTTGAAAGGGACACGATATAAGCAAGATTTAGGTATATACAACGTATCCGCCGAATTATAAAAACTTCTTTTGGAACACCTATTATAGCCACCATGACGGTCTTTCCGACTGTCATCAGGAGACTTGAGCGTATGGATAACCAATCTCTGTCGGAACATAGCATCGCCGCTGCAGACTTGCTCTCAGCGATGGCGAATCCCAAGCGCCTGATGATCTTATGCACGCTGGTGGATACGGAAGTGCCGGTCGGTGTTCTCGCTTCGCAGGTTGGTCTCAGCCAGTCCGCTCTTTCGCAGCATCTTTCCAAATTGCGTGCGCAACGGCTGGTCAAGACACGACGGGATGCGCAGACCATCTATTATTCCAGCAATTCCGAATCCGTCAAAAAAATCCTCGCATCCCTCGAGGAAATTTATTGCCAGGTGCAGAAGAGCAGCAGCAAGACTGCCGCTTGATCCCACGGCCATTTTCAGGCCTTTACGGCAACATATCCGTTGAAACCGGCGCACGACGCCGGTTTTTCGTTTTCGGGTCCTGCGTTTGCATCAGAGGGTTCATAGGGCAAAGAGATGCGCCTCTCACACCGGCGGGTTTCAGGAGGATGGCGCCGCCTGCATCTGTCGTTTGAGGCGGCTCGACGCAGCCGCATATCCGCCATCTGCGCCGTCCACGAAATGCATGTGATCTCGCGAAAGCGGCGAGGGAACGATACAGGTCATCAAGGCAGCCCCCTGCTCGTGCAGGCCGAAATAACAGGTTCCGGACAAGCGGGCCTGTTCCAGCCGGGCATGGATTTTTTCGAGCCGCGCGGCGTCTATGTCCACCGTCATCTTCAGCCCGTCATCGAATTTTCTGAAATCGGTATTGCTGGCCACCGAGCGCCGGTAACGCATGGCATTGAACCGTCCAAGCGATAGTCCCGTCCGGCCGAGGAGATTGACGAGCAGGCTTTCGCCGAGGATGCGCAGCGAACGGCGCTTCTGCCCCCAGCCATCGTGATAGGCCGCGCCGGCCTTTGCTTCCAGATCGAGGCCTTCTCCAACAAAACCGAGCTTCGGTCCGTCCTCCGGCACGGGGTGGCCATGTCTTGCATCCTGTGCGGCCAGGTCAACGAGATCGACGACCAGTTGCCGGAAGGCGGGCATATCCTGCGACGGTCCCGGCACGGCGATGATCGACACCACCTTGCCATGGGTGGCCGGAATGGGGTTCCAGCGACATGAGAGGCCAGTGAGATCCGGCCGCTCACCGGCTGCGGCGGCTGGCAGGGTATATTGCCCGTCTTTCATCCGCGCTTCCGCCCAGCTGTTGCCGCCGCCCGAAAACATGGCGTAGGAAACATCTTCGCTTGCCTGAAAGCGTGCGACCCTGACATCGAAGCCGTTTGTGCGGATGTCTTCGATCGGGACCAGGGCGACCCGCATCGAAAGGTCGAGATCGTCCTTCACCCAGCGCTGCACGTTCGAAAGAGCGATGCCTGCAAGCGGCAGTCCGTTTGCGGGCACGGCGACGGCAGCGCCATCGCCGCCGAAGACGAAGGGCAGGTCGTGGCGGCCAAGACTGTTCGAGACGCCTGATATGACCGCCGCGCCGGCCATGTTGACGGACTTGTATCTGCCGGCGCCGATTGCGGCCGTCGAATCGACGATATCGGCGATGGCCAATCCCCATCCCGGCGGCAGGGCGCGGTAAAGCGCCGGGTCTGCCACGTCTTCAAAATGCCGGAAGACGGGGAGGCCCGTCAGAAATGCGTCATCTGCTGCGATCATGCCGGCATTATCCTCTTCTGGCAGGCAAACGCCAAGGGTTTACGAAGGGTCGATTATCGGTTCTGATGGCGCAATCATGACGGGCGGGGCGATTGATTTACAGGTAATAGACCTTATCCAACAAAGGTGACTTGCATAAATCATCAAACCTTCCGTATGAGTTGAGATTGAAGGCTCGGAATTCAAACATGGAACGAGTTTTCGCCGGGAGGCGTCCGATAGGTTTCATTCGATCAACGCCCATGGCGCTCACCGGGTCCGCGACCCCTTTTAAGGAGACACCAGGATGAAACTGAAGACATTGACCAGCGTGACGCTTGCAGCGTCCTTCGCATTCGCACCCCTTGCCCATGCCGAAATCGTCATCGGGCTGATTGCGCCGCTGACCGGCCCTGTCGCCGCCTATGGCGACCAGGTCAAGAACGGCGCCCAGACGGCAGTCAATGAAATCAACAAAAAGGGCGGTATCCTCGGCGAACAGATCGTGCTGAAGCTGGCCGACGATGGCGGTGAGCCGAAGCAGGGCGTTTCCGCGGCCAACCAGCTCGTTGCCGAAGGCATTCATTTCGTCGTTGGTCCGGTGACGTCGGGCGTCGCCATTCCGGCATCGGATGTCTTTGCCGAAAACGGCGTGCTGATGATCACTCCCACGGCAACTGCGCCGGGCCTGACGAACCGTGGCCTTTCCAACGTCTTCCGCACCTGCGGTCGTGACGACCAGCAGGCCGAGGTTGCGGCGAAATACGTTCTCGCCAACCTCAAGGACAAGAAGATCGCCATCATTCACGACAAGGGCGCTTACGGCAAAGGTCTCGCGGATGCCTTCAAGGCAACGCTGAATGCCGGCGGCGTGACCGAAGTTCTCTATGATGCGCTGACACCGGGCGAAAAGGATCTCGGCGCGCTGACGGCCCGCCTGAAGTCCGACAATGCCGATATCGTCTATTTCGGCGGTTACCATCCGGAAGCCGGTCTTCTGGTGCGCCAGCTGAAGGACATCGGCTCCAAGGCCGCCGTCATCGGCGGTGACGGCCTGTCGAACAGCGAGTTCTGGAACATTGGTTCGCAGGCTGGCGAAGGCACGATCTTCACCAACGCCTCCGACGCGCTGAAGAACGATGACAGCAAGGCCGCAGCCGAAGCGCTGAAGGCCGCCAACATTCCGGCGGAAGCCTTCACCCTCAATGCCTATGCTGCCGTTGAAGTGTTGAAGGCCGGCATCGAGAAGGCTGGAAGCGCCAAGGATGCCGAAGCGGTTGTCAAGGCTCTGAAGAGCGGCGATGCTTTCGCCACGGCCATCGGCAAGGTCACCTATGGCGAGAATGGCGACCTGACGTCGCAGACCTTCTCGCTCTTCAAGTGGCAGGACGGCAAGATCGTCGCCGCCGAATAAGTTGACGATACCGGCCGCACCCGTTGCGGCCGGTCTTCTTTTATGGCCTGAAAAGGGGCAGTGAGAATGGGCGACGCCGGGAAGCACAGCCTTTCAGAAATCGGTTTCGAGCGGACATTCCCGATCGTCAGGATTTTCGACGAGGCCAAGGCGCGGGAGTTTTATGTCGATTTTCTCGGTTTCGAGGTCGACTGGGAACATCGCTTCGGCGACAATTTCCCGCTTTATATGCAGGTATCGCGCGCCGGAATGGGGCTGCACCTCAGCGGCCACCACGGCGATGCGACGCCGGGCTCCAACATCTTTGTCACCATGCGCGGCGTTCACGCTTTTCAACAGGAACTGGCGGCACATGATTATCGCTTCATGAAGCCGGGCGTCGAAGAACTGCCATGGGGCGATGTGATGGAAATCACCGATCCCTTCGGCAACCGCATCCGTTTCTGCGAACAGAAAAGCGAGGATTGAGGTCGTTGATGCGACCTTGAGGCTCTTGACCTTGCCGGCGGTTTGAACGATAGAAAACCCAATAGCGAACCGCGCGCACGGAGACCCCGTGCGCGCGGTTCGTGCGTTTTGGCAGTCGGTCATGCAATTCGTTCGCATCCGCACGGGGGCAAAAATGAACAGTGAAGGCAATGCACTGGTAAGGAAGCTCGCATTCTGGGGCATTCCACTTTCTTTCGGCGTGCTGGGCCTCAAGCTTCTGGCCTGGTGGGTCACGGGGTCCGTCGCACTTCTGTCTGATGGTCTGGAATCGACCGTCAACGTGGTCGCGGCCTTCATCGCCTATTTCGTCATCCGGTATGCGCAGAAACCTGCCGATGACGACCACCAGTTCGGCCATCACAAGGCGGAATATATTTCCGCCGTCGTGGAAGGCGTGCTGATCGTTGTTGCCGCGCTGTTGATCGTGCAGGAAGCGTGGGGCGGCCTCTTCAATCCGAGGCTGCCGGAAGCGCCGGTTCTCGGTCTTGCCATCAACGCATTTGCAGCGGTCATCAATGCCGTCTGGGCGACGACCCTGATCCGTGTCGGCAGGAAATACGCTTCCCCGGCGCTTGCCGCCGATGGTCATCACATCATGTCCGATGTCGTGACGTCAGCGGGCGTTCTCGTCGGCCTCATTCTGGCGCTTCTGACGGGTTACGCCATTCTCGATCCGCTGCTCGCCATACTGGTTGCCATCAACATCCTGTTTCAGGGATCGAAGGTCATCCTGCATTCGCTTGGCGGGCTGATGGACCGGGCGGTGGAGCCGGAAGAAGACGAGGCGATCAAGAAGGCGATTGCCGAACATTCCGGCGGCGTCATGGGCGTGCATGACCTTAGAACCCGGCGCGCCGGTTCTGCGGCTTTCATCGATTTCCACGTGGTCGTTCCCGCCACGATGACGGTGCGGGAGGCGCATGATATTTGCGACCGCCTTGAAGATGCCATAAGGGAGGTCATACCGGGCGCCAGCCTTGCCATTCACGTCGAGCCGGAAGGCGAAAAGGCGCATGGCGTCAAAGTCATTGTATGAATGAACAGGAGTTTTCCATGTCCGTGACGGATGTTTCCGGCCTGTCGCAGCTGGGCACGAAGGTCGATACGCCCGAGAGCCCGGAAAAGGCCATTCTCGAAAAAGTGCCGAACGGCAATGCCGGCACCGATTACGTCGTGCGCTTCACCGCGCCCGAATTCACCTCGCTTTGCCCGATGACCGGCCAGCCGGACTTCGCTCATATCGTCATCGATTATATTCCGGGTGATTTCCTGGTGGAATCGAAGTCGCTGAAGCTTTTCCTGCAATCCTTCCGCAACCACGGCGCATTCCACGAGGATTGCTCGGTCTATATCGCCAAGCGTCTGGTGGAGCTGCTGCAGCCGAAATGGCTGCGCATCGGCGCTTACTGGTATCCGCGTGGCGGCATTCCCATCGACGTCTTCTGGCAGACCGGAGCGGCGCCCGAAGGCGTGTGGCTGCCGGATCAGGGCGTCGCGCCTTATCGCGGTCGGGGCTGATCCGGCTGTTTAGACGCATCAAGATTCAGGCGAACGAACCGTCGTCGCCTGAATCGGAATCCATATCGTCGGCGCTGTCATCATAATCGGCCTGCTGTGTATTGTCGTCATCGTCGTCGTTATTCTGCTGGCTGGCGCTGTCGCCGTAATAATTGTTGACGACGGTTTCCTCGACGGGGGCGTTACCCGCCGCATTACCGCCGCCGAAGGGTGAACCGAGCCCGAGCGACGACATGTGGCTGCCGAAAATGCCGCTCAACGAATTGGCAAGCAGCATGCCGCCTGCGACGCCGGCGGCCGTGCCGAGCGCGCCCTGCAGAAATCCACCACCTGAACGCCCAACGGCAGTAGGTTGCTGGCTCCAGGGGCCGCTGGGTTGCTGTTGACCCGCCTGAGATCCCCACGGACCGGCCGTCTGACCGGCGGTATCGTTGCGCCATGAGGTTGGCGCCACAGCAGGGGCTGGCGTTGGTGCGGGTGGCTGAGGCTGGCCGGTGCCGAAAATGGAACTCAGGAACCCGCCCTGTGCGGCCGTCTGCGGGGCGCCATTGCCGCTTTCCAGCGCATGGATGCGTTCTTCGAGCTGCCTGATATGGGCTGCTGCCGCTTCCAGCCCTTTTTCCTGAACGATCACCGCCTGGGCGAGATAATAGGGGGCTGCGGGCTGATCGCGCACGGCGTCTGCGATCAATGTTTCCGCCTCGCGGTCACGCGGGGTGGCGGATGCGGTTTTGGTCCTGTCGAACAGGGCCTTGAGAAGCTGGCTTTCTTCCGGTGACATATGCTGCCTCCTTACCGTGAAGCGTAAATCCACGATAAGGAGGTAGGCCTCAATTTTGGCTTTTCAAAGCGGTCGAATTTTAAATTTCGGTAATGATCGTCAGCCGCCCAGGGCAAGCGACAGGCCGGCGATTGCCGTCAGCGCGCCGATGGTGCGGCTTGCCGCCGAGCCGAAACGGGAAATGCCAAGGCCAAGCGCGATGCCGGCCAGATGCAGCAGCGTGGTGGCGATCATGAAGCCAAGGCCGAATTGCCAGGCGCCTGCACTGCCCAGTTCACCACCATGGGCGTAGCCATGGAAAAGCGCGAACGCGCCGACAACCGCTGCCGCCGCCGCCGCGGGAAGCTTTGCCGCTGCGGCAACCAGCAGGCCGAGACCAATGACGGAGGCGAGAATGGCGGGTTCGACGAAGGGAAGACCGATACCGTAAACCGCCATCAGAAACCCGACGGCCATGGTGCCAACAAAAGCGGAGGGCACGATCCACAGGGCTTTGCGGTCACTGTCCGCCGTAGCGATCTGCGAGGCCCATATGCCGACGGCCACCATCGCCAGAATATGGTCCGCCCCAAAGAAGGGGTGGGAAACGCCGGCCATGAAGGAGCCGTGTTCTTCCGGGTTCAAATGGGCAAAGGCGGGCAGGGCGGTAACGCCGAGCGCGGCAGCGGCAAGGCTTAGTCTTTTCAGCATGTTTCCCTCTTTTGATTGTTGCCGCCGGTCAGGATCCTGGGCTTCCGGGCCGGGCGGCGCTGCAATAAGGGGTCAACGATATCGTGAACGCAAATATGCTGTCCATGCGTCATCTGCCGGGGGTGCTGTTTATTGTTCAGGCGCGAACCTTGTCTTTTTCGCTCATTGCCTTACGTAACAAGTCGCACTATGTCCGAAGGGCATGCAAGAATTACGCTGGAGAGAGCCGTTGATGAACGAAGACGAAGACGACAAGAGCAAGGAACTGCCGATCGGCAAGGAAACGGAAGCGAATCTTTTCAAGTCGCGTTCGATCTTCATCTATGGTGGCATCACGCAGGAACTGGCGCAGAAGGTCTGCACGCAGCTGGTCGCGCTTGCCGCCGCCAGTGACGATGACATTCGCGTTTACGTCAATTCACCGGGCGGTCACGTGGAATCGGGTGATTCCATCCATGACATGATCAAGTTCATCAAGCCGAAGGTCTATATCATCGGCACGGGCTGGGTCGCTTCCGCCGGCGCGCTGATCTATGTTTCGGTGCCGAAGGAACGGCGCCTTTGCCTGCCGAACACCCGCTTCCTGCTGCACCAACCCTCCGGCGGTACGCGCGGCATGGCATCCGACATCGAAATCCAGGCCCGCGAAATCATCAAGATGAACCAGCGCCTGATCAAGATCTTCTCCAAGGCCACCGGCCAGAGCGAAGAAAAGATCGCCAAGGATATCGATCGCGATTATTGGCTCGGCGCGGACGAGGCCAAGGATTACGGCCTCGTCGGCAAGATCGTCGAGAGCCAGTCGGAACTCTGAGTTTCTGATTATCTGTTGAAAAAGCCCGTGCCGGTGGAAACCGGCGCGGGCTTTTTCATTCAGGCTAGAGCATTTCCAGCCAAAGCGGGATCGTTTTACGTCAGGACAATGCGTAAAAACAAAGAGACGGAGTGTTTTCGCGTTTCGGAGAAAAGCGAAAATGCTCTGGTGTCATTTCATGGTGTCGCAGGCCTTCATCATGTCGGCCTTCTTCATCTTGTCCATTTCCATGCCAGCCTTGTGCATGCAGTCCTTCTTGCTGGCCATGGACATGCCGTCCTTTTTCATCGGTTCCATTTTCATTGTCTCAGGCTTCATGGCGTCTTTCTTCATCGTATCGGTTTTCATGCTGTCGGCATGGACGATGCCTGCGAAAGACAGGGCGGACAGCATGGAAGCGACGGCAACGGCTGCAGAAATGCGGGTCATGAAAGGTCTCCTCTGGACGTCATCTTGTGTCCGCCGGCGTTGTGCCGGGGGTTCACGACTCTCCATTCGGTCGGAAACGGCCTATCGTTACAGCTTCACGGTCTTGTGACGGCATATTCGGGCGAGATTTTTTTAAAGCCATTATGTAACAATATCCTTCGGACTGCGAATAACCCGATAGTGACGATGACAGGCAGCCTTTCGGAAGAAACATTAAAGATATTGATGCTGCGTTCCCTTGACGGGGACGATAGCGCCTACAGGCATTTGCTCCACGCCTTGCGCCGGTTGCTTATTGCCTATTACGGGCGGCGCATGGCCTCCACTTCCAGAGGCGATGTGGAAGATCTTGTGCAGGAAACCCTTTTGTCGCTTCACGCCAAACGGGAGACCTATGATCGTGCGCGACCGTTCACGGCCTGGTTCTTTTCGATCGCGCGCTACAAGCTCATCGACCACTATCGTGGCAGGGGCGGGCGCATGCGGGCGGAAGTCGAGCTCGATGAAACGCTGGAGGCCGAGCCAACCATCGATGCGGTGACGGCACGCATGGATGTGGAGCGGCTGCTCGACGACTTGCCGGAACGGCAACGCGACCTCATTCGCAATGTGAAGCTTGAGGGGCAGTCGATTGCCGAAGCGGCAAAAAAATCCGGCCAGACCGAGCTTGCGGCAAGGGTCGGCATCCACAGGACGCTGAAAGTCCTGGCGGCAAAATTGCGGGGAGATTCGTGAGAAAGACGGACGACATCATTGATCAACTGGCGGGTGACCTCAGGCCCGTATCCGCGTTTGCGATGGAGCGCAGGCTCGCGCTTGCGGTCTTGCCCGCACTCGGCATTTCGCTGGTGCTGATGCTCGTCATTCTCGGGCTGCGCGTCGATATGGATGATGCTTTCACCGAACTGGGTTTCTGGATCAAGTCAGCCTACAATGCCGTGCTGGCCGTGGCTGCATTTGTCGCCATCAGGCGCCTTTCCAGCCCCGAAGGGGACAGTGGTCTTTTCTTTGTTTGGCTTGCGCTGATTTTCGTCGCGATGGTGGCGATAGCGCTTGTCCAACTCGGTTTTGCCGTGCCGGGCAGTTATCGCGCCCTTATTCTGGGATCGTCGGCGCTGCATTGCCCGTTTCTGATCGCGGCTTTTTCACTTCCCGTGTTTTCGGCGAATTTCGCTGTTCTCAAGCGCTCCGCCCCGGCTAACCCCACGCTTGCCGGTTTTGTCGGTGGCCTTGCAGCGGGTGCGGCGGGAGCCTGGGTCTATTCCTGGTTCTGCACCGAAAACGGCATGGCATTCGTGTTGATCTGGTATTCGCTGGGCATTCTCATGATGGGCCTGATCGGTGCCTTTGCGGGTTCCCGTTTTCTGCGCTGGTGAAAGGCACTTTTCTTGCCGGCTCCGAACGTGGTCCGGAGCCGGTATCTCATGCCGTCACTGACTTCACTGACCCAGATTGGCGGGAATTGCGAAGGCTGCGAATTGGGTGAACTGCTTGCCAGGATTGAAATTATCGTCCGAGGCGATGAAGAAAAGCTGCTTGCCATCCACCACCGGTCCGAATGCGAAGCTTTCGATGTTGTCGATGTCGAGCCCGAAATCGCCTTCGTTGATCTCAAACCACGGGGTTTTCGATACGGCGCGCACATTCGCCGCCTCGATCTTGTCCTTGCCGAGGATGTTTTCTGCGCCGGACAGGTCGGCAATGAAAAAGCGGATATGGTTGCCGACGCCGGAAGCGAAATTGCGCTCTACAGTGACGAATCGACCATCCGGCATGGCGGCGATGGCGGAGAGACCATTGTCGTTGTATTTCGGCTCGGCGGCTGTCGGGGTCTTGGAGATCGCCTCGGTGACATAGACATGTTCGGCGACCGGCTTCAGTGTCGCCGTGTCGATGACGAGGATACGGGCCGGGCTGCCGGCCTGCGGGGTTGCCTTCTGGCCGTCCTGGGTCAGCGCGTTTTCCGTGGCGGCGATCAGCCGGTCGGATGACAGGGTCAGGCCTTCAAAGCCGAGATTGTTCTGCACGCCCCTGGTCTTTGCATCATTGACGAGATAGGCGTCAGGCAGTTCCAGCCGTTTCACATTGCCGCCATCGAGGTCCGACACATAGATCGCCGGCTGGTTTTTCAGGTCGCGTTCCGAGGACCAGTAGAGCTTGCCGGCCTTGCGGTCGCGCGCGATGCCTTCGGCGTCGATGCCCTTCAGCGCGAAGGCTGCGCCGGTCTCGTCCTTCAGTTCGCGCGTGGCGGCGATGTTCAGCGTGACGACACCTTCCGTGACGGCCAGTTCCAGCTCGTAATAACGGGCAGGGCCTTTTTCGACACGGTCATCGGAAATAGCCAGATAACGGCCGGTTTCGCTATCAAAACTCAGATCGGAAATGCCGCCGAAAGCGACGCCATTGATCGAGAGGCCGGAAGGCACGATGATTTGGCCGAGAAAGGCGGGCGGCGGCGGGGTCTGGGCGGCGGCCGGAAGGGCCACAAGGCAGAAAGCGGCGATGGTGGCGATGCGAAACATGGCAAGGTCCCTCTTGTGGCGGATGGTCCTGTTGGGATGGATGCCGCGAGGATTAGCGCCCTGCCGCTAAACTTTGATGACGTTTTCCGTATCTCCGTACCTGAAGTCCGGCGGTTCATCTTGCCAGGCCTTGTCTTTTTTGATCCTGACTATAGTCATGCTTCATCCAAAGCGTGTCGCGCCGTCCGGATTCGCGCCCTACGCTTCAAATTTTGTTCCTGCCTGTCGCCCCGCGGTCCGCTGCGGTTCTTGCGACTGGCAGCAGGCCCGCAGAGTGCTTCATGCTGAAAGATTTTTCCGTCCAGAGCCTGTTCATGGGATGCCTTACCGCCTTTGTCGGGTTTGCCAGCTCCTTTGCCGTCGTGCTGCAGGGACTGAAAGCCGTCGGCGCGACGGATTTCGAGGCTGCCTCCGGGCTGATGGCACTTTCGGTGGCGATGGGGCTTTGCGCCATCGTTCTTTCCGTCACCACCCGGCTGCCGATCAGCATTGCCTGGTCGACGCCGGGTGCGGCCCTTCTGGCAACCACCGGGGTGATCGAAGGCGGATTTCCGGCGGCTGTCGGCGGTTTCATCATCTGCGCCGTCCTGATCATCATCGCCGGCCTGTTCAAGCCGCTCGGGCGCGCGGTTGCCTCCATTCCCGCGCCGCTTGCCAATGCCATGCTGTCAGGTGTCATCATCGGCCTGTGCTTTGCGCCGATCAAGGCGATCGGCTTTAACCCGGCGCTCGGCCTGCCGATCATTCTCGCCTGGATCGTGGTTGGGGCTTTCCGGCGGCTTTTCGCCGTGCCTGCGGCGCTTGCTGCCTTCGTGCTTGTCATGATTTTCGGGGTCGATATTCCGGCGGGCGCGCTCGATAGCGTGGCGCAATCGCTGACGCCGCCGATGGAATGGGTAACGCCCGTCTTCAGCCTGCACGCCGTCGTCTCCATAGCGCTGCCGCTGTTCATCGTCACCATGGCCTCGCAGAACATTCCCGGCATCGCGGTGCTGAAGGTCAATCATTACGATCCGCAACCCGGACCGCTTTTCGCCACGACGGGCTTCTTCTCGCTGCTGTCCGCCCCCTTCGGCGGCCATGCCGTCAATCTTGCGGCGATCACGGCGGCGATGTGCGCGGGCGAGGACGCCCATGCCGATCCCAAACGTCGCTATTGGGCTGCGATCATCGGCGGTGTCGGTTATATCATCTTCGGCCTGTTGGCTGGCGTGGTCACGGCATTCGTGGCGCTGGCGCCGCCCATTCTCATTCAGGCGGTGGCAGGGCTGGCGCTGGTCGGCGCCTTTTCTGGCTCTGCCGTCGCGGCTTTCAAGGAGCCAGAGACGCGAGAGGCGGCTGCGATCACCTTTCTCATCACGGCCTCGGGCCTCTCCTTCGGCGGTGTTTCCGGGGCTTTCTGGGGGCTGATCGGCGGCGGGTTGATGATGGCGTTGCAGCGGCTGGTGAAGCGTGGTTAAGTAGTGGAAATGGTATAGTTTTTATATTATATTCTTCTGGTATTCGAATTTGATCCGGTAAAGAGCGCTGGGAATAAAGACAAGCACGGCATTGATTTTGTCGACGCGCAGGCATTGTGGCACGATAAATACGGTTTGACGGTTACCGCGAACGGTATTGGAGAAGAGCGGCTCGCGCTCATCGCTCTTCTCGGAGAGAAATTGTGGCTGGCTGTCCATACATTGCGAGGCGGCCGTATTCGCATCATTTCCGTGCGCCGTGCCCGTGAATTAGAGAGGCATCATTATGAAGACCATAAGCGTAGAAGAATTCGACAGGGTGGCCGATGATGGCGAAGACATCAGCGAATATCTCGACTGGTCGACGGCGCGGCATCTCAACATCGAACCCAAGCGCGTCAACATCGATTTTCCGACATGGGTCGTCAACGATCTCGACAACGAAGCGCGACGTCTCGGAGTGACCCGGCAGTCGCTTGTCAAATTGTGGATCGCCGAAAGACTAGAGAATGGCAGGCAAGTAAAATAACCTGCGCATCACAAGATCACTTGTCAGACCGCCAGCCGCTGTTTATACACGTCGCCATGAGCAACAGCATCGCAACCATTTTCGGCATGAGCGCGCAGATTTTTGCGAAGGCCTCGCCGTGCGGTGCACTCTCGCTTCTTAGCCTCGACCTTACACGCGGTTGCCGGGTCCAGTGAGGAGCGCCCGGCGGCCGAAAGCCCGCTGGCGCAAACGCTCCTCATCTCGAAATCTCATTTTATACTGGATTTAGGCTCTAAAGGGCCGCGCATCCGCCGATGGCTTGAAGAAGCCCGCGGACTGCGCAAGGAGGAAGCGAAATGGACGGCAAGATCACCAATATTTCCAAGGGCATGAACGACGCGAGCGTGAAGTATCGCCCTTACCCGACCATCAATATCCCCGATCGTACATGGCCGGGCAAGACCATCGACAAGGCGCCGATCTGGTGCTCGGTGGACCTGCGCGATGGCAACCAGTCGCTGGTCAACCCCATGGGCCACGACCGCAAGGCCCGCATGTTCAAGCTGCTGCTGGAAATGGGTTTCAAGGAAATCGAGATCGGTTTTCCTTCCGCCTCGCAGACGGATTTCGATTTTGCCCGCTGGTGCGTGGAAGAGGGCAATGTGCCTGACGACGTCTCCCTGCAGGTGCTGGTGCAGTGCCGCCCGGAGCTGATTACCCGCACCTTCGAGGCGCTGCGAGGCGCCAACAAGCCGATCATCCATTTCTACAATTCCACCTCGGAATTGCAGCGCCGTGTCGTGTTCGGCAAGGATGTGCACGGCATCAAGCAGATTGCCGTCGATGCCGCCAAGATGATCACCGACATGGCGGCCAAGGCCGGTGGTGGTTTCCGCTTCGAATATTCGCCTGAGAGCTTTACCGGCACCGAACTGGAAGTGGCGCTGGAAATCTGCAACGCCGTGGTCGAGGTGGTGAAGCCGACGGCGGACAACAAGCTGATCCTGAACCTGCCTTCCACCGTTGAGATGGCGACGCCGAACATCTATGCCGACCAGATCGAATGGATGTGCCGCAATATCGACAACCGCGAAAACGTCATCATCTCGCTGCATCCGCATAATGACCGCGGCACCGGCATCGCCGCGACCGAGCTGGGCCTGATGGCTGGTGCGGACCGTGTCGAAGGCACGTTGTTCGGCAATGGCGAGCGCACCGGCAATGTCGACGTCGTGACGCTGGCGCTGAACATGTATACGCAGGGCGTCGATCCGGAACTGGATTGCCGCGATATCGAGCGCATCAAGGCCGTCTATGAATATTCCAACGAGATGACGATTCCAGAGCGCCATCCTTATGTCGGCGAACTGGTCTATACGGCGTTTTCCGGCTCGCATCAGGATGCGATCAACAAGGGCATGAAGGCGATCAAGGTTGCCAACCATCCCGTCTGGGAAGTGCCCTATCTGCCGATCGACCCGAAGGATGTCGGCCGTTCCTACGAGGCGATCATCCGCATCAACTCGCAGTCCGGCAAGGGCGGCATCGCTTATATTCTCCAGCAGGATTACGGCATCAACCTGCCGCGCAACCTGCAGGTGGAATTCCGCGAGGAGATCCAGCGCATCACCGATGAAGAAGGCGTCGAACTGCCGGCCAAGCGCATCTATGAACGCTTTATCGAGCGTTATGTGACGCAGCCGAATGCGCGCATCAAGTTCGTCGATCACCACACCTATCCGGCCGGCGATTTCAAGGGTGTGCGCATCGTTGCCGCCGAAATTACCGACAATGGCGAGGTGAAGCGCATCGAGGGCAAGGGCACCGGCCCGATCGACGGGTTCATCAATGCGCTGTCGGTCTATCTCGGGGTTGATCTGTCGGTGAATGATTATTCCGAGCATTCGCTGCAGCATGGCTCCAATGCTTCGGCCATCGCTTATGTCGAGATGGAGCATCCGGGCGGCAAGCTGTTCGGGGCAGGCGTCAATACGAATATCGTGGCGGCGTCGCTGGAGGCGATTGTTTCGGCGGCTAATCGGGTGCTGGAAGAGCGGGCTAAGTAAGCTTGTTTTGAGGGTGGGGCTTTACCCCCTCTGCCCTGCCGGGCAGAGGGGGTAAAGCCCCACCCGCGAACCTTGATCTCGCGAACCTATTCCCTCGGCAAAGAAAACCCCAGCGGCCGCCCGTTTTCATAAAATACCCGCACATCCTCCAGCGCCACGCCCGTCCCCGTCTCATCAAGACTATGGCGCTCGCAGGTGACGTTCCAGGTGCCGGGACCACCGGAAATATGAAAGAGATTATAGGCCGCGCGCGGTTTTTCACCGCCCGGTCCCTGGCTGGCGGAGGAAATGCCGACGACCGGGATGTGGTCTTCCCCGTGATGGGTGTTCAGCCAGTACACCGTATTCAAATGGGTATGACCGTGCAGCACGAGTTCCGCGCCACCGACGCCGAGAGCGGCGGCAAAGCGACGAACGCCGAACATGCGTTTATGGGCGGCAGTGGCGCCCCGGATCGGCGGATGATGGATCATCACAACGCGAAAAAGGCCCTGTTCACCGGCTTTTTTCAAAAGCTCCGCCGTCGCGCGCGCCTGTCGGTTGCCGAAATAGCCGGTTGCCGAAAAGGGCGGTGTGGCAATCGAGGTGGAGCAGCCGATCAGTGCGACGGGACCACGCACGCGCATATAGGGGAAAATCTTGCGGTCGTCGTCCCATTCCGGCGGGTCGCCATCGCCGCGCACATAGGGGTACCAGGCCTGCATGGCCTTGTCGTGCGCGCCGGAAACGTAGGCGTCATGATTGCCGGGAACGACGGACGTCTTTTCAGGATCGCCCACTTCCTCCAGCCAGTCGGCGGCGGCACGAATTTCAATGCCGGTCGCAAGATTGACGAGATCGCCGGTAATAGCCAGATGATCCGGCGATTTGCTCTCGAGATCGTCGAGCAGTTTTTCCAGCGTATCGGTGAAGAGATGCTTGCGGCGGTTGCGGTGCCAGTTGACGAAACCGGTGATACGCTTGGATGCAAGTTCCCGGAAAGTGAGTTTCGGCAGTGGCCCTAAATGGACGTCTGAAATATGCGCAAGTTTGAACATGGCGGCAGAGATAACCTATGATATGTCGCACGTCCAATAAAAGCCGGCCGGCGGGGGAAACCAGGGTGAATGACGAGACAACCGAGCGACAGGCCCGTCCGTTCCATATGCGTGTCTTCATCCGCTTTCTGCATTTCGTTTTCCTGCTCACGCGGGGCGCCACGCTTGGGGTGCGTGCGGCCTGTTTCGATGAAAATGGCAGGATTTTTATGGTGCGGCACACCTATCTGCCCGGCTGGTATCTGCCGGGCGGTGGCGTGGAGCGCGGCGAAACCCTGCTTGCGGCGCTGCACAAGGAAATCCGCGAGGAAGGCAATCTCGAAGCGGCTTCTAAGCCAGAGCTTTTCCACGTCTATCTCAATCTGGAAGGCAGCAATCGCGACCATGTCGCGCTTTACCGGCTTGATGTCATCCAGACCCGGCCGAAAAAGCCGGATCATGAAATTGCCGAAAGTGGTTTTTTCGACCTTTCGGCTTTGCCTGAAGGGGTGACACCCGCCACCCACCGCCGCCTTGCGGAACTTGCCGGCAGAGCGGCGGTTACCGATCACTGGTAACGGCGGCGGCTTTCCTTCAGGCAAGCGTCTCGCGGCCATGGGCCATGGTCAGGTCCAGCTCGGGTCCGACGGGCACGATGCCGGTCGGGTTGATGGTACGGTGGCTGCGGTAATAATGCTCCTTGATGTGGCGCATATCCACCGTGTCAGGCACGCCCGGCGTCTGGTAAAGGTCGCGCAGGTAACCCGTCAGGTGCGGATAGTCGTGGATGCGGCGGATATTGCATTTGAAATGACCGACATAGACAGGGTCGAACCGCACCAGCGTCGTGAACAGGCGCCAGTCCGCTTCCGTCTGCTCCGTACCGAACAGGAAGCGTCTGTCTTTCAGGCGATCTTCCAGCGTATCAAGCGTTTCAAACACCTTCACGGCATTCTGCTGATAAGCATCCTGCGTGGTGGCGAAACCGGCCTTGTAGACGCCGTTATTGACGGTGTCATAGATCACGTCGTTCAGCGCATCGATCTCGGCGCGCAGCGCTGCGGGATAATAATCCGTGTTCGATCCGGTAAGGTCGTTGAAGGCAGAGTTGAACATGCGGATGATTTCCGCCGATTCATTGGAGACGATGGTGCCACGCTGTTTGTCCCAGAGCACCGGCACGGTGACGCGCCCGGAATATTTGGGGTCCGCCCGGGTATAGACCTGCCAGAGCGTGGAGGAACCGAACAGGTGGTCCTCCGTCGCGCCCGGGGTGCGTTCGCCCTCAGGCTTGAATTCCCAGCCATTTTCCAGCATCAGCGGATCGACAACGGAAACCGAGATCAGGTCTTCCAGCTTTTTCAGCTTGCGGAAGATCAGGGTCCGGTGCGCCCAGGGGCAGGCGAAGGAGACATAGAGGTGGTAGCGATCCTTCTCCGCCTTGAAACCGCCTTCGCCCGAAGGGCCGGGGGTGCCGTCGACCGTCACCCAGTTGCGGAACTGCGAGGCGCCGCGCTTGAAATGCCCTTTGGTTTCCTTGGTGTCGTACCAGACGTCTTTCCATACGCCTTCCACCAGCATGCCCATGACGATCTCCTTGATTGTTTCCTTGACGGCGATCCTAACCGTTCCTTGTCGTCTCGCGAACCCGCAAGGCGTTGAACAATGCGTTTCCGCTCTTGCCTGGGCTGAATAAGATGGCTTCGAGATTTGTTCTGGACGGGTGGGAATTTTCCTGATAACTGCAATTTTCACAAATCTGAGGAAATTACTGACTATGATCGAACCACGGATGCTCCGACGACGCTGACGCTCCTGAACGCCCTTACCGGCGCAGCCGTCACCTATTGTCGCACCCGCATTCTGGAAGTTTCGGTCTCTTCATGTCCAAGCACGATCTTGTCTACCTCACCGAGGACGCGTCGCACGACGCCATCATCGACGTCATCAACGAAGAAGCATTTGGTCCCGGCCGGCACACCCGTGCGGCAGCACGCATCCGTGAGCAGGGGCCGCATGACCGGTCGCTGTCCTTCGTCTGCGCCGATGACGGCGAAACCATTGCTTCGGTGCGCATGACGCCGGTTCTGGCGGGCGATGTGAAGGGCCATATGCTCGGGCCCCTTGCCGTTCGGCCCTCGCACAAGAACATGGGCATCGGCCGGGAACTCGTTCGGATCGCCATCGCGGCTGCCCGGCGGAAGGGTTCCGAAGCCGTGATCCTGATCGGCGATCCGCCCTATTACATGCCGCTCGGTTTCGAGAAGGTCGCTTATGCGGCGCTCGATTTTCCGGGACCGGTCGACCCGAACCGGGTGCTGGTCGTGCCTGTCGGTGACGACGTGCACCAGCGGCTGAAGGGCAGGATCGGCTGGCGCAAATGCGAGGCCGTGATGCCGGCCGCTGCGGCGGAAGATGAGGGTTTTGAGGAGCCGCTCAGGGTTTACGGCTGAGGGGTTATCCGAAGGGGCAGCTTTGCCTTTTCTCGCCAGTGCTTCTGTCTTCCCTCATTCCTGTGCTTGTCACAGGAATCTAGCCGACGCGCGTCCGCGCGACGCGAAGACTCTTTTCAGCCCAAGGACTTAGGCTGGCTGGATCCCTGTGACAAGCACAGGGATGAGGGGGGAGCGCAGGGGGTCGCCTATCGTTGCGCCGAGCATTTCGTTTCAACGAGCGCACTCCTCCACAGAATTCAATTCCGTTTCCTCCCCCTATACGATAGCAAATCAAAGTACATTTCTTCAAAGGGGCGGGGCATGACGGCGATTACCATGAACGATGCGCTGGAGCGCGCGGGCGCAGGCGCCTATCAGCGGCGGCTGATGGGCATTTTCGGCCTCGTCTGGGCGGCGGATGCCATGCAGGTTCTGGCAGTTGGTTTCACCGCCGCCTCGATTGCCGCAACCTTTGGCCTGACGGTGCCGCAGGCGCTGCAGACCGGAACGGCGTTCTTCTTCGGCATGTTGCTGGGTGCCGCCGGTTTTGGGCGGCTGGCGGATCGTTATGGCCGTCGCCGGGTGCTGATTGTCACCGTGGCCTGTGATGCCCTGTTCGGCGTGCTTTCGATATTCTCTCCCGATTTCACCATTCTGCTCATCCTGCGTTTTCTCACCGGTGCCGCCGTGGGCGGCACGCTGCCGGTGGATTACGCGATGATGGCCGAGTTCCTGCCTGCCAAAAATCGCGGCCGCTGGTTGGTCTTTCTGGAAGGCTTCTGGGCCGTCGGGACGCTGATCGTGGCGCTGGCGGCCTGGGGCGCCAGCCTCGCCGGCGTCGCCGATGCCTGGCGTTATATTTTTGCCGTGACGGCCTTTCCGGCCGTCCTCGGTCTTGGGCTTCGCTTTCTGGTGCCGGAATCGCCGCTTTACCTGCTGCGCAGCGGGCGATTGGAGGAGGCCAAGGCCGTCGTCAACCGTATGCTGGTGACGAATGGCCGTGCGCCGCTCGATGCCGCGACCGGACTTTTCCAGCCTGACGTGGCCAAGGGGCAGGGGATATTTTCACCGGCGCTCCGGCAGCGCAGCATGATGATCCTCACCATCTGGTTCCTCGTCTCCGTTTCCTATTACGGCGTCTTTACCTGGATGCCAGCGAAGCTGGCGGGAGACGGTTTCGGCTTCGTGCGCGGTTACGGGTTCCTCGTGCTGGTGGCGCTGGCGCAGATTCCCGGTTATGCGCTTGCCGCCTATGGTGTTGAAAAATGGGGTCGCAAGCCGACGCTGATCGGTTTTTGCCTGCTCTCCGCGCTTGGATGCCTGCTTTTCACGCTCGCTTCCGGCGGTGCGATGATTGCCGCCTCGCTTCTCATCATGAGCTTTGCGCTGCTCGGCACCTGGGGCGCGCTTTATGCCTTTACGCCGGAGCTTTACCCGACGGAATCACGGGCGACCGGCATGGGGGCTGCAGGCGCCATGGCAAGGCTGGGTGGCCTGCTGGCCCCGTCTCTGCTCGGTTATGCCATTGCGCAGGGCTTTGGTGTCGCGATCGGCATATTTGCCGGGCTGCTGGTGCTGGCGGCCATCGCGGCCACGATGATCAATGCGGAAACGCGGCAGGTGGCGTTGACCTGACTGCCGCTTAGGGGTGATGGCCTGATCTGATCCACGATCAGACCATTCTGTTCTGCGCTTACAGCGTCGTATAATTGACCGGCAGCCAGTCGTAATTGGTGCTGTCGGTGCGCACATGGCCGATGCCGGGGAAGGCGATATGCGCGCCGGCCACCAGATATCTGCCCTCCACCGCCTGTTTGAACGCCAGATCACGCGCGATGACGGCAGCCTTCTGGTCGACGTCGAACTCGATGGCCACATCAGGCTCATCGAACTGGAGGATATCGCCATGGGTGATATCGCCCCAGAAGACGATCTTCTGGCCGTCGCTTTCGACAACGATGCCGCTGTGGCCGGGCGTATGGCCGGCATAAAGGATCGAGCCGAGACCGGAGACCGGTGCGGCATTATCGCTGAAGGTCTCGAATTTACCGGCATCGATATAGGGCTGGATGCTTTCCTTGGCTTCGGCATAACCTTTCTTCAGCGCTTCAGGGGCTGCCTTGGCCTTTGCCTCGTCAAGCCAGAAGGCGGCTTCGCGCGCATTGACCCTGAGCGTCGCATTGGCAAAGACGCGTTTGCCATCTGCCGACAGTCCGCCGGAATGGTCCGTATGGATATGGGTGAGGATAATGTCGTCTATCTCGTCGGCCTTGTAACCGGAGGCCTCGATATTGGCGACGAGCCTGCCGAGGCTTGGGCCGAGATAGGTGCCGGTGCCCGCATCGATCAGCACCAGCCTGTCTCCTGTGTTGACCAGAAACGCATTGACCGACGTCGGTGTCTCTTCCGGCAGGAACGCATCCCTTAGCACCTTGGCCGCATGTTCCGGCGTGGTGTTGGTGTAGATTTTGGCGAGCGGCAGCGCAATGACGCCGTCCGAAAGGGCGGTGACTTCCACCTTGCCGACCATCAGCCGATAAAAAGCGGGTGCCTGCGTGGCAGCCAGGGGCGCCTTGGCAAATGCGACGGTGGGCGCAACGAAAGGTGCGGCGAAGATGGCACTGGCAGCGCCTTTGAGAAGTGAGCGGCGTGATGGCATGGGGAACTCCTGGGTTTGGGGAACGTCTTGAAAGTTTCCGAACTCCAGCTAAGTGTAGGGAGGCCAGCAATCAAATCGATGTGACTTATGCAAACTATCGATCATTTCAATCTCCGTTCCTTCGACCTCAATCTTCTCATCGCTTTCGATGCGATGATGGAGGAAATGAATGTCACGCGCGCCGCGCGGCGGCTGAAAATCCAGCAGCCGGCCATGAGCCACAACATCTCCACCCTGCGGACGCTGTTTCAGGATGAGCTTTTCATCCGCGTGGGACAGGAAATGAAGCCGACGGCGCGGGCGCTTAATCTGGCCGGGTCGGTGCGGCAGGCGCTCCGGCAGGCGCAGGCGGCGGTGATGACTGTGGATGTTTTCGATCCGGCAACGGAGCGACGCACCTTCCGGCTGGGCCTGTCGAGCGAGGTGGAACTGTTGCTGCTGCCGGACCTGACAGCGCGGTTGCGCGAGATCGCCCCGGGCATCCGCATTCTCGCCCGCAGCGGGCAGGAGCAGGAAATCACGGCGATGCTGGATACGGGTGTGATCGACATGGCGGTGGGATGCACCTATTCGAAAGAGCAGCGTCACCATTGCGAGCCGCTCTATTCCTCCAGCGTGCTTTGCTGTTTCAACCCGGCCCTGCTCGATCTGCCCAATCCCGTGGGACTGGACGCCTATATGGAGGCCAAACACGCGGTTATCTCGCAGACGGACAGCCTGCATGGCTGCATCAAGGATGCGCTGGAACTCAGCGGATTGGAAATCGATGTGGTCGCAGCCGCACCTGATTTCCTCTCGGTTCTGGCAACGGCGCGATCTTCGGCGGTGCTGGCCACCGTGTCCTCGCGCATCGCGCTGCGTTATGCGCCGATGCTCGGATTGGAGATAAGCCCGGTGCCCGTAACGCTCAATTTCCCGCCCGTTGCCATGGTCTGGACATTGCAGACCGACGCGGATGCCGGGGCCGTGTGGCTTCGCCAGCAAATCCGCGAGGCCATGGTTCGCAATGTGGATGTTGGGGTCTCGGGGATCGCCGCCTAGAGCATGTCTCCCAAAACTGTGCAGCGGTTTTGGGAGACATGCACAAAAACAAAGAGATAAAGCGCGTCGCATTTAATCTGCTTCCACAGTACGCGACACTTGAAATCATCGACGGCGCTGGGTGTCGTTATACCCCCTCTGTCCTGCCGGACATCTCCCCCTCAAGGGGGGAGATTGTTCCGTGGCGATGTCTCGCACCTCTCGACGGTCGAGAATGAAGCGGCGAGAAAGCCTCTTGCCGATCTCCCCCCTTGAGGGGGAGATGTCCGGCAGGACAGAGGGGGTAACGACGTGCGCGATCGTCTACGATTTTCAACAGCCTGCTAGAAGCGTTTCTCGAGCCAGGTGATCGATTGGCCGCTGGAAAGGGGGCCGAGCGAGCCGATCCTGGTGAAGCCGTAGCGTTCGTAGGTTCTCAGGGCATCCGGGTTCATCGTGTCGATATAGGCCCCCATGCAGCCGCGCTTTCTGGCTTCCTCCTCCGCCATTGCAAGCAGCTTCGCAGCTGTGCCCTGACCGCGCATGGTTTCCGGCACGAAGAGAAGCTGCACATAAAGCCAGCCGCGGCCGGTATATCCCACCAGACCGCCTGTCACAGTGTTCTCGTCATCGCGGATGGTGATGTTGAGGTCGCGTTTGTCGCTTTCGCCGAAACGGGCGAGATTATAGGCCACCAGCGGATCGCGGATGGCCTTTTCGGCCTCTGCATCCGCGACGTCGCTCAAAACGAAATTCATGTTCATCTTCCCAGGCCGCCGGGCGGCGGCCGCTTCCCGTTTTCCGTTCCGAGACGTGAAGCGCCTTAAGCTCTTCGCTGGAAACGCCCTTACCGCCCTTCACGCCACCAGAGCGCGGAGAAGGCAAGCAGCAGGGCGGCAAGCCCGGCAAAACCGGCAAACAGCGGCAGGGTGTTGACACCTTTCAGCACTGTCTCGTCGGTCAGACGTATCAGCATGCGATCCTCGTCGGCAACCCTGATGTCACCCCGCACCGGCAATATATCGGGCAGCGCGATGCGGCCGGAATTATCGGCGACACGGTGCACGCTGCCCCTGGTGGCGTCGGCCAGCGGTTTCAGCGTTTCGGTGGTCGAGATCATCGCCTTGAATTCCGGCGCATCCACCGCGCCGACATGGACGAGGGTGGTGAAATCGCCGTTTTTGATCTCGAACAGGCCGGTTTCGTCCATACGGCGCTCGATCCTGTAGAGGCCGGGCTCGGTGCTGGTGAAGGCCATGTTCTCGGTCTTGCCGGAAGGGAAGCGCAGGCTTGCCTGACCGGGATCGTCGCCGATGGTCTGGCGGGTGATTTGCAATGTGCGGCCATTGGCCCGTGCCGTCAGTGCTTCTTCTTCAAGCTCCGGCTCTTTCATCAGCCAGTGGGCGATGCGGCGGTAAAGCGCCACATGCGGGCCGCCGCCTTCATAACCGCGCGCCCAGAGCCAGCCCTGATCGGACAGCAGCATGGCCACACGGCCTTCGCCCTGACGGTTGAGCACCAGCAGCGGGTCCTGCCCGTCGCCCAGCATCACGGTCTGGCCCTGCGGCGGGTCGACGCTGATGGTGCGGAACCAGCGGCCCCATTGCGGCGGCTCAACGCCAGATCCATCCAGCCCGCGGGTGACGGGGTGTTTTTTGCCCGCTTCCGAAAGGCGCGGATAGAAGGCGGCCTGATGCACCTGACCGGTCGGCTGTGCCGGCAGAACGGAGGCGAGCGGCGTCATGGCGATCGAATCCTGACCGGCATGTTCCGGCCCGGCGGCGATCAAGAGCGCGCCGCCCTTTTCGACATATTGGGCGATGTAATCGTAATAGAGGATCGGCAGCACGCCGCGATGCTGGTAGCGGTCGAAAATGATGAGGTCGAAATCCTCGATCTTTTCGACGAACAATTCGCGGGTGGGGAAGGCGATCAGCGAGAGTTCGTTGATCGGCGTGCCGTCCTGTTTTTCCGGCGGGCGCAGAATGGTGAAATGCACCAGATCGACCGAGGCGTCGGATTTCAGCAGGTTACGCCACGCCCGTTCGCCGGCATGCGGCTCGCCGGAGACCAGCAGCACGCGCAGGTTCTGGCGGATGCCTTCGATCAGGTGCACGGCGCGGTTGTTGGCGGCCGTCACTTCGCCGGGAAGCTCGGCGACGGAAAATTCCATGACATTGTTGCCGCCACGCGGAACCTTGAAGCTGAACGGCGTCGGCTGGCCGGGTGTGGCCTGAAGCGTGGCGATTTCTTCGCCATTCATCTTCACTGTCACTTCCGCCGCACCGCCGCCTGCGGGGCGACCGTCGTCAAAGACGCGCAGCGTCAGCTGCTGTTCCTCGTTGACGATGCCGAAGCGTGGGGCGCGGACGATCTCGATACGGCGGTCAAACTCATCGGCCTTGCCGGTGATCAGCCCGTGCACGGGGGCGCGGAAGCCCAGCGCCTGTTCGGCGTTGGGCAGGGCATTCGGGATATCGTGAATCTGGCCGTCGCTGAGGAAGATCGCACCGCCGACACGGGACGGCGAGACATCTGACACGGCGGAGGAGAGCGCCGAAAAAAGCTGCGTCGAGGGCGAATCACTCTCGCCATCGTCGCGCACTTCGACGATGCGTGGTTCGATGCGCGGGAAGCGGGACAGCCGGTCTTTCAGCGTCTCCAGCGCGGTATCGGTCATTTGTGGCCGGTCCTGCACGTCCTGGCTCTGCGAGCGATCGACGATGACGGGCACGATGGTGGAAAGCGGCTCGCGCTCCTCCTGCGTCAGAAGCGGATTGGCGATGGCAGCCAGCAAGGCGGCAAGCGCCAGCCCGCGCAGCCATGCGCCACGCACGCCACGCCACAGGCCGATGAAGGAGAGCGCAAGAGCGGCGACGGCCAGAACGGCGATCACGATCCACGGCAGGAATGGGGAGAAGGTCAATGTCATGTCACTGCCCCAACCGTTCGAGAAGTGCGGGAACGTGGACCTGATCGGCCTTGTAGTTGCCGGTCAACATATACATCATGATGTTGACGCCGGAGCGGAAGGCATGTTCGCGCTGCATCTCGTCCGGCGGCACGGTTGGCAGAACCGGTGCGCCCTGCGGATCGACGGCCCAGGCGCCGGCGAAATCATTGCCCGTTATCATGATCGGCGTCACGCCATCGCCGGAAGAGGAGAGGCCCGAGGTGGTCTTCGCCGCGCCCTGACGGGATTCCACCCAGAGCGGCGAACCATTGTAACGGCCGGGGAAATTGGTGAGCAGGTAGAAGGAGCGCGTCAGCACGTGATCTTCCGGCACAGGCTCCAGCGGCGGAATATCGATATTGGCGAGGATCGCCTGCAAACGCTCGCCATTAGCGCTTGTCGTGCCGGTGTCGAGCGACGTGAACTGGTCGCGTGTATCAAACAAAACCGTGCCGCCGGCGCGCATATAGGCGTCGATGCGCGATATGGCGGCGCTGGACGGCATGGGTGCCGTGGCGGAAACCGGCCAGTAGATGATGGGATAGAAGGACAATTCATCCTTGGAGATGTCGAGGCCAACCGGCTGACCGGGTTCCAGCGTCGTGCGCCAGGTCAGGAATTCGCTGAGACCTTGGAGACCCTGCTCGGAAATGCGGTCGACATCGTCTTCGCCGGTGCGGACATAAGCGAGATGCGTCGTATCCAGCCGCTCGAAAATCTGCTCGTCGCCGGGTTTCGGATCGTCGGCGCGGGCATCCGTTGGCGACATGGCGGCAAAGGCGCCCAAGGCCAAGAGGATTGTAGCGGCGGTGGCGCTGCGGGCTTTCGGCAGGCGTGCGAAGGCGCCGTTCATGAAGAGCACGATCAGGCTGTCGGCAATCAGCATCAGAAAGGCGGCGATGAACAGGGCCGGGCGCAGCGATTTCGCCGTTTCGCCGATCAGCGCTTCGCTGGTGGTGCTGACACCGGCGACGGACGTATCGAGCGGGCGCAGCGTCGCACCTGCCGGCAGGAGGTTGAGAGCCACGAAACCATCCTCTGTGCCATAGAGGCCGGGGGGATTGTCGAAACCGGTGCGGGGCGGCTGGCCGGCGCGCATTTCCAGCGGCCGGGCAGTGCCGATTTCGGCTGAAAGCGCGCCTTCGGCCGTCAGCAGCCGGAACGGGGGCAGGGCGGCGGCCGGGGCGTTTGCGTTGGCGGAAGCGCCGCCCGCCTTCGACAATTGCACGATACGGCGCAGCATATCGACGAAATGGCCCGAGATCGGCAGGTCGGACCAGCTTGCTTCAGCGCTGACATGGAAGAGCACGATGCGGCCAGCCTCGACAGTGCGGGTGGTGACGAGCGGCGTGCCATCGGCAAGGCTTGCCCATGTGCGTTCCGCCAGATCAGGTGTCGGTTCGGCCAGAACCTGGCGTTTGACGAGAATGCCATCCGCCTTCGGCATGCCGGCGAAAGCGCCGAAATTCGGGAAATCGGCAAGCGGCTGCGGCTCGGCCCAGGAGAGCGCGCCACCAAGCGCACGTTCGCCCTGCCTGAGCGTCACCGGCACCAGAGGATCGTCTGCAGGGGCTGCGGCAAGGCGCGGCCCGGCGAAACGGATGAGCGTGCCGCCGCCGGCGAGCCAACGCTGCATCGGCTCATAGGTTTCCTGCGGCAGGCGGCCGATATCGGCCATGACGATGACGGAGGGGTTGGATTGCAGGATTTCCGGGATCGCCTGCGCCAGATCGGCCTGCCGCTGCGGGATGAGATCGGCAAAAGGCTGAAGCGCGCGGCTGATGTAATAAAGCGGTTGTAGCAGCGGTTGGAAATCATTGCCGGTTTCACCGGCCAGCAGCGCCACGCGACGGCGGCGGAAGCCGTCGTCGAGAAGATGCACCGCACCCGCCGTCGACACGCCTTCGAGGGACAGGCGGGCAAAATCGTTGCGCAGTTCGAAGGGGGCTTCCACCGTTGCCGTGGTTTCGGCCGCGCCGGGCGCGAAGTTCGCGATGCCATTGGCGAGGATGCGGCCCTGGCTGTCTTGCGCATTGACGGTCAGCCGGGCGGCTTCGGCCGTGTCGAGCCGCGAAAGCGTGACGCTCATGGCATCGGCATTGTTGGTGGCGCCGGTAATGGCGGCGATGGCCTTGCCGTCGCCCTTCACGATGCGGAATTCGGCGGGTGAGAGGCTGGCAAGCGTTCTCATCGCGTTTTCATCCTGCGCGGTCTGAACACCATCGGCAATATAAGCGAGCGTGCCGGGGGTCGTGCCGTTCAGCGCCTCGGTGATGGCTTCGGCCGTGCGCACGCGGTCCGGTATCAGCGGTTTCGGCTTGGCGGCGGCAAGCTTGTCCAGCGCCACGGCTGTCGTTCCCGAGACGGCATCATGTTCGGCATCGGCGGTGAAGCTGATGGAGACGGGGCGGTCGGCCCGCTCCGCATCGCCGATCAGGGCCTGAGCGGTGGCCACGCGCCTTTCCCAGTCGGGTGCGGAGGCCCAGCCATTATCGACCAACAGCACCAGCGGGCCGCTGCCAGCAATGCTGTTGTTGCGCGGGTTCACCACCGGATCGGCCAGCGCAAAAATCACGGCGGCGGCCAGCGCCATGCGCAAAAGGGTCAGCCACCACGGGCTTTTCGATGGCGTTTCCTCGCGCTTCAGCACCGTCGCCAATATCTTCAGTGGCGGAAAGACTTCCGCCTTGGGGCGTGGCGGGGTGAGCCGCAGCAGCCACCAGATGGCGGGCAGCGCCAAGAGGCCGAAGAGGATATAGGGGCTGGTGAAGACGAAAGGCAATGCGCTCATCGGTGCCCACCGTCTTGCGCTGGCGCGCCGGAAAGATACATGTGAACGGCCACAAGCGCCTCGGAAGCGAGATGATCGGTGCGGTGGAAGACGAAGTTCCAGCCGAGACGGCGCAGCGATGAGGACAGCGCCTCGCGCCTTGCGAGATAGGCGCGAGTGTAATCCTCACGAATGGTCTCGGCGCGGCCGGACACCAGTTTTTCGCCGGTTTCCGGATCGGTGAATTCCGTACGGCCGGAATAGGGGAAGGTTTCCTCGGCCGGATCGGCGATTTCCACCACATGGCCGCGCAGGCCACGTCGCGCCAGAGGCGAAATCCGCTCCATCACGTTTTTCGCATCATCGAGAAAATCGCCGATGAGGACGATATCGCTCGCGCCGCGGATCATGCCCGTTTCCGGCATGCCTGTGGTGAGCGGCGCATGCATGATGGCGGCGGCGAGCCTCTCGGCGGCGTTTCTGGCCGAGACCGGCTCCATGATGCCGGGGCAGCCGATGCGCTCGCCCGAGCGTGCGAGGATTTCCGCCAGCGCCAGCATCAGCACCAGCGCCCGGCTTTCCTTGGAGACAGAGCCGAGGGTGGATTTGAACATCATCGATGGCGACATGTCGGCCCAAAGCCAGATGGTGTGGGCGGCTTCCCATTCCCGGTCACGCACATAGGTATGGTCGTCGCGGGCGGAGCGCCGCCAGTCGATGCGCGACAGGCTTTCGCCTTCGGCATAGGGGCGGAACTGCCAGAAATTTTCGCCGATGCCGCGCTTGCGGCGGCCGTGCCAGCCGGCGGTGACGGTGTTGGCGATGCGCTTTGCCTCGACCATGCAGTCCGGCACCAGTGCGGCACGCTGGCGCGCGCGCGCCAGAACTTCGCTACCCGGCGTCTTGTCTACGATCTGGCCGATGGATGCCACAGGCACTCCTTTCGCGAAAGGTTAGGCACGCGTCTTTTTAGTTCTTCGCCTGCTCCACGAGGGCTGCGATGACATCGCGCACCGACATGCCTTCGGCGCGGGCCGCAAAGGTCAGCGCCATGCGGTGTTCCAGAACCGGTTCAGCCAGCGCATGGACATCGTCCAGCGACGGGGCGAGCCGGCCTTCGTAGAGCGCACGGGCGCGAGCCGTCAGCATCAGCGACTGGCCGGCGCGCGGACCTGGTCCCCAGACAACGTGCTTGTCGGTCAATTTGTTGCCATGGCCGGGGCGGGCGGAGCGGACGAGCGAGAGGATCGCATCCACGACCCTGTCGCTGACCGGCATCTGGCGGATGAGGGCCTGGATTTCCATCAGGCGCCCGGCATCGATCACGCCGCGCGCTTCGCCGGAGGCGGTGCCCGTCGTATCGAGAAGAATCTGGCGTTCGGCGGCAAGTTCGGGATAACCGACATCCACCTGCAGCAGGAAGCGGTCGAGCTGGGCTTCGGGCAGCGGATAGGTGCCTTCCTGTTCCAGCGGGTTCTGGGTGGCGAGAACATGGAACGGCTTCGGCAGCTCATAGGTCTGGCCGGCCATGGTGATGTGATATTCCTGCATGGCCTGCAAAAGTGCGGACTGCGTGCGCGGGCTGGCGCGGTTGATTTCATCGGCCATCAGCAGCTGGCCGAAAATCGGACCCTTGATGAAACGGAAGGAACGGCGGCCGTTCTCGTCCTGATCCATGACTTCGGAACCGAGAATATCCGACGGCATCAGGTCCGGTGTGAACTGGATGCGGTTGGCATCCAGGCCAAGCACGGTGCCGAGCGTGGTGACGAGCTTGGTCTTGGCGAGGCCGGGAACGCCGACGAGCAGCGCATGGCCGCCGGAGAGGATGGCGAGAAGCGTGTTCTGCACCACTTTTTCCTGGCCGAAAATGACCTTGGAGACTTCCGTGCGGATGGCCGCGATGTCGGAAAGCGCCTTTTCGGCCGCGGCGACGATGGCCTTTTCATCGAGGGTTTCGCCGGTATTCATCACGCCCATGTCGCTCTCCTCATACCTTCGCCGCTGTCACAGTCGCATCCCGGTTTTGCTGGCAGTCGGCCGGGACGGATTTTGCGCTGCATATAGCTTATTGCTCTCTTGGCCGCTGACAAGCGCCATTCGAATGACTATGTCGTGACTTAGTATTTCCTTATCGGCAAAGCGAGACTCGAATATGGCAGCGGAGACGATAAATTCGGCTGATGATGCGGCCGGGCTTGCGGCGATGATTTCCCGCGCCGCCGAACAGACCGGCGACGCCAAGCGCGGGCCGGCCCCGGTGGATCGCTGGAATCCGCCCTTTTGCGGCGATCTCGACATGGAAATCCGCGCCGATGGCACCTGGTTCTACCTCGGCACCCCCATCGGCAGGGCGCCGCTGGTGCGGCTGTTTTCCACCGTTCTGCGCAAGGATGAGGACGGCAAGACCTATCTTGTAACTCCTGTGGAAAAAGTCGGCATCCGGGTGGTGGATGCACCATTCGTCGCGGTGGAAATGACGGTGAATGCGGGTGTCGAGGATGGCGAATCCTTGCTGACCTTTCGCACCAATGTCGGCGACGTTGTGGAGGCGGGGCCGGAGCATCCGCTGCGCTTTGAAATTTTCGGTGAAAACCGCGAATTGAAACCCTATCTTCTGGTGCGCGGCCGGTTGGAGGCGCTCGTCTCGCGGGCCGTGATGTATGATCTCGTTGCGCTCGGCGAGGTGATCGACGTGGATGGCGTCGAGATGTTTGCGGTGCGCTCGGGCGGGGTAATCTTTCCGGTGATGCCCGCAAAGGAACTGGAACGGCTTTCACAATGACGATGATGACAACGGGCCTCAAGGCTTTTACCGCCGCCGATTTCCGCCGCCGTGTGCTGCAGGAAGGCGAGGGCGTGGCCGAGCGGGAAAATGGCGACCATGTGCTCAATCCGGGCGTGGTGCTCTCTGGCAACGGCATTCGGCTGAAGGATGCCGCAGTGCTGATACCGGTTATCGACGATGGCAACGATGCGCGGGTGATCTTTACCCAGCGCACAGCAACCCTGCGCCAACATTCAGGCCAGATTTCCTTTCCGGGCGGCGGCATCGATGCCGAGGACCGCACGCCGGAAGAGGCAGCACTGCGCGAGACGGAAGAGGAGATCGGCCTTTCCAGGTCCTTCGTGGAAACGGTCGGACGACTGCCGGATTATATTTCCGGGACCGGTTTTCGCATCAAGCCGGTACTGTCCGTCGTCCGTCCCGGCTTTGATTTGACGCTTAATCCCACGGAGGTGGATGAGGTTTTCGAGGTGCCGCTGTCCTTTTTGATGGACCCGGTCAATCACGGGCGCGGCAGCCGCATCTTTCAGGGGAAGGAGCGGTTTTTCTACGAAATGCCCTATGGCGAACGCTACATTTGGGGCATTACGGCGGGCATCGTCAGGACGATTTACGAGAGGTTTTATACATGAATAGCCTTGCCGGGCGTGACTGGTTCGAAAAACCGGCGCTGAAGCGCATCTTCACGCTTCTGAATGCCGATGGCGGCGAGGTGCGGATCGTCGGCGGCGCGGTGCGCAATGCGCTGATGGACCTGCCGGTCGTCGATGTCGACATGGCAACGACGCTTACCCCTGATGTGGTGGTTCAGCGGGCGAAGGCGGCGGGCATCAAGGCGGTGCCGACCGGCATCGAACACGGCACGGTAACGCTGGTGATCGATGGCGAAGGTTTTGAAGTCACGACTTTGCGCCGTGATGTCGAGACCAATGGCCGCCACGCGCAGGTTGCCTTCGGCACCGACTGGCAGACCGATGCCGAGCGGCGGGACCTCACCATCAATGCTCTTTATGCCGACGAGAAGGGTGAGATCATCGATCTCATCGATGGCCTTCCGGATGTGGAAACCCGCACGGTGCGCTTTATCGGCGATGCGGCGATGCGGATTTCGGAAGATTATCTGCGGATTCTCCGGTTTTTCCGGTTTTTCGCTCATTATGGCTCAGGTCGCCCCGATGCAGATGGTCTTCGGGCAAGCGCGCGGGCCAAGGACAAGCTTGGTACGCTTTCGGCCGAGCGCGTCTGGAGCGAGCTGAAAAAGCTGCTTTCCGCCCGCGATCCTTCCCGCGCCCTGCTGTGGATGCGGCAATCGGGTGTTCTGGCGGAAATTCTGCCCGAAACGGAGAAATGGGGCATCGATGCCATTCACGGGCTGGTGGCGACGGAGCAGTCCCTCGGCTGGGCCGTGGACCCCATGTTGCGGCTTGCCGCCATCGTGCCGCCCGACAAGGAGCGGTTGGCGGCGCTTGCAACGCGCCTGAGGCTGTCGAAGGCTGAGGCCGGATATCTTGCAAATTGGGCTTCCGCCCCGGTTATCGACCCTGAAATGAAGGAGACGGCGCTTGACCGGCTGCTTTATCGACGGGGCGTCGAGGGTGTGAAGACGCGGCTGAAGCTCGCGCTTGCCTCGGCCCGTGCCGACCTTTCGGCGGGCGATGCGGCGATGCAGAAAGTGGCGCGTCTTTCGACGCTGCTGACGAGGGCGGAAAAATTCAAGAAGCCGGGATTTCCCTTGAGCGGTGCGGATGTGATGGCCGCCGGCGTCGAATCTGGCCCGAAGGTGGGCGAGGTGCTGAAAAGCCTTGAGGAAAAGTGGATCGACGTCAATTTCTCACTGGACCGGGCAGCGCTGACCGCCCGGCTGAAAACCATGCTGGAGAATTGAGGCCGCAGCGATGACGGCGGTTCGGCTTAAGCCGCATTTGCCTCATCGCGGATGCGGGCCTTGATGTTGTCGATCATATTTTCGCGGATCGTGGTTTCGCCATGCGCCGAGCGCATATGCTCCACCGTGCGGCGGACAACTTCTGCGTCGTCATCGGCGCGTGTATGCCAGGCACAGCCGGGCACGAGCGTTCCACATTCAAACAGTCTCATTGGTTTTGCCTCCCTGTTTCGAGTGAGGGACAGCATTGAATGAACATGCTGTCCCTCGCACAAGAAACGAATGTTCGCCGCTTATGTTCCAGAGCGGCGCCCTTCGACCTTATTCAGGCCCCTATTCGGGCATCGCCCAGCACTGGAAAACAGAGGATGTGCTGGCTGCCGGAACTTTTGTACGAGGCATTTCGTCATTGGCCGCCCGCCGTGCCGTCGTTTGTCCGGCAAGGGTGCGCTTTACCTGTTCGACATAAAAGGAATGCGGCAGTTCGCGATCGCCCGTGGCACGCATTTCCGCTGCCAGGCGGTCGATCAAATCAGGGGTATCGATGGATTGCGGTGCTGCCTCGGGGGAAGCAGAAATAGGCATGCTGTTCGAAGTAATCATGACGATAGCTCCTCCAGTACGTCTGCGGGAGGAGACTACCACTGCCTTGATTTTTCCATAAGTCCTAATTTGCGCCATTTGCGACAAATTGGCTGATGAGCGTCAAATTTGCGTGAGGTTTTTTAGGGCCAGCGCACCACCGGCGGCAAAGACGACAGGATCGATTCGACGTTGCCGCCCGTCTTCAGGCCGAAGATGGTGCCGCGATCGTAAAGCAGGTTGAATTCCACGTAGCGGCCGCGGCGGATAAGTTGCTCGTCGCGGTCCTCTTCCGTCCAGTTCTGGTTGAAATTGGCGCGGACGATCTTCGGATAGACCAGATTGAAGGCGCGGCCGACATCCTGCACAAAGGCGAAATTGGCGTCCCAGCCGCCCTTTTCTTCTTCCGGGTGCAGCCAGTCGAAGAAGATGCCGCCGGTGCCGCGTGGCTCGTTGCGGTGTTTCAGGAAGAAATAATCGTCGCACCACGTCTTGTATCGCGGATAATCGGCGACCGGATGACGGTTGCAGGTGATCTCGAAGGCGCGGTGGAACAGCTGGGTGTCCGGGTCCTGTTCGTCACGTCTGCGCCCCAGCACCGGCGTCAAATCCGCGCCGCCGCCGAACCAGTGGCTGGTGGTGACGACCATGCGGGTGTTCATGTGCACGGCCGGCACATTGGGATTGACCGGATGGGCGATCAGCGAGAGGCCGGAGGCCCAGAAACGCGGGTCTTCTTCCGCACCCGGTATCTGCTTGCGGAATTCCGGCGAAAATTCGCCATAGACGGTGGAAGTGTGCACGCCGACCTTTTCGAAGACGCGGCCTTCCATCATCGACATCCTGCCGCCGCCGCCTTCGCCATTGTCACGCAACCAGTCCTTCTGCACGAAGCGGCCGGGCTCCTGATCCGACAAGGGGCCGGTCAGGTCATTTTCGAGCGTCTCGAAGGAGGTGACGATGGTGTCGCGCAGATGCTGGAACCACGCCTGGGCAACGGCCTTCTTGTCTTCGATGTCCTCGGGCAAGCCCTTCGGCAAGATTGGCCGTTCCATATCTCTTCTCTCCTGCGGTGAAGTCCGTTCCCTGCCGCGTCTAGCAGGTGTTTGCGCCGCGCACAAATTCGACTCGCCAAGGCGGCGTGCCGACACTATCTTTATCGATGTAGGTGCCAGAGGTGAATATCATGACGAAATTTGCCGGACCGCCCCTCGACGGGCTGAAGCGCAGGATTGCCAATCACCGCAAGGAACGCGAAAGCGCCGGCGGCGAACAAAAACGGGACGGCATGTTCGTGCGCCAGACCTTCTGTCTTGGGCGTGAGGAGGCCCGTGCCAAGGCGCGCGAATGGTTCGACAGCTTTCCGAAGGCCGCCTATTGGACAGAAGTGGAAAGCTGGCGGCTGCTGGAAGGCGACCGCATTGAATTCACCATGCGCAGGCTTCCCTCGGCCGATTGAGTTTCAGAGCGGTTTCGCATTTCCGGACGGGAAACCGAGGACCGCTTTTCCTGGAAAGGCTCAGGCGCGCGGCTCGGCATAACGCAGGCGGCTTTCGATCAGCACGCCGCTTTCATCCAGAATGGGATGCGCCACCGAAACGATATGGGCGTTGATGCGCTTCAGATCCCGCAGCATGTCGAGGTGCAGCGAGCTGGTCTGCATGCTTTCTGCCAACCCGTCACGCAGACGCTCCAGATGGCGGTTGGAGGACTGTTTTTCGAGGCGGCGTATATCCACCTTGCTTTCCATCAGCCGGCGAGCAAGATCGAAATCGCCGGTGACCAGAATGCTCTGCGCGGCCCGCAGATTTTCAATGGTCATGTCGAACAGGGTTTTCAGCTCCTCGTAACCGTCGTCGGAAAATTTGAAGCTGTTCAGCACCTTCTTGCGGATCTGCTCGCAGATGCCTTTTTCGATGATATCGCCGATATGTTCGAGATTGATCGCATAGTCGATGATGGCGATCGAACGGCGTGCTTCCTCGTCGGCAAGCCCCTTGCGCCCCAGTTGTGAAAGATAGACCTTCACCTCCTGCTGGCGGCGGTCGACCTTCTTTTCGAGCAAGGAAACTTCCTGAAGCGGCGCCAGATCATTGTGCTTGAAGGCGTTTTCGGCGCGGATCAGCATCCGCTCGATGCTGTCGCCGACGCTTAGGACTTCGCGGGTGGCGTTGGCAAGCGCGACGACGGGCATATCAAGCGCCTGCTGGTCGAGGAAATTCGGGCCGTCTTCAGCCTTCGGATCGCCCGGCACGAGTTTCGCCATCAGGTCGGATATCAGGCCGGAGAAGGGCCAGGCCACCGCCGCCAGAATGACGTTGAAGATGAGATGCGCATCCACTGGCAACTTGGCGGGCGAAAGCGGCAATTGCTGCAAATACGCCGCGCCGTAAGAGGCGAGCGGCATGGCGATGAGGCAGCCGATGGTACGCACCACGAGGTTGCCGATGGTGATGCGCCGCGCAGAGGCGGGGCCGGAGAGTGTGGCGATGACGGGCGGAATGGCGCCGCCGAGGTTGGCGCCGAGAATGAGAACGATGATGAGGCCGGCGGAAAGCGTGCCGGTGGCGGCCAGCGACAGGATCAGCACCACGACGGCAAGGCTGGAAGAGGAGACGAAGGCCAGCACCGCGGAAAAGATCAACGCGACGGGCCATGCGCCATCCAGCAGGCCGATGAAGACGCCAAGGGCGGGGGAGGCGCGCATCGGTTCGGTGGCCCCGCTCAAAAGATGCAGCGACAGGAGCATGAGGCCTATGCCAATCACCGCCGTTCCGCCGCCCTGTCTGGCATTGGAACTGCCTTTCTTGAGGATGATGCCTGAAAGGATCAAAAGTGGTGACAGCCATTCCACCCCGGCGGCCACAATCCATGCGGTGACTGCGGTGCCGACATTGGCGCCAAGCAGCACCACCTGCGCCATGCGCGGTTTGATGAAGTCACGTTCGGCGAAGGAGGCGACGGTGAGCGCCGTTGCCGTCGAGCTTTGAAGCGCGACGGTGGCGAAGAAGCCGGAAAAGAAGGAACGCGGGCCGTTCTGGGTGCCGGTGGCCAGCACGCTTCTGAGTTTCATGCCGAAGGCGCGGGTGACGCCGTCCTTGACCTGCGCCAAGCCGAAAAGCAGCAGCGCGACCGCGCCGAGAAGGTTGACGATGACAATGGTGGATTGCATGCTACGTCTCCTCACACCCGCCGGCGGATTGCCCCGGCGAGGGCGATTTTTAGTTGCCCGGCTAATCAGTATAGGAGCGTGAACGCGTCCGGTACAGGCCATGTTGCGACAGTTTCGCGATGAAATCGGTCAATTTTCATATTTGCCTGAAAAAATGGCTGCAAAGATGGCAGGTCAGGCCCATTCCGTCTGGCGCAAGGCCTCGCCGGAGATCATCGCCGCCGACATGGCGACGTTGATGGAGCGTTGTCCGGGCACCATGGGGATGATGATTCGCTCATCCGCTTTTTCATGCACGTGGTCTGGCACGCCGGCACTTTCCCGCCCGAAGAGCAGGATATCATCGGTGCGGTAGCTGATATCAGTATAGGGCAGGGCGGCCTTGGTGGAGGCGAGAACAAGGCGGCGGCCGGTGGCTGCACGCCATTCCTCGAAGCGATCCCAGCTGACATGGCGCGTCAGTGCCGCCGCGGCAATATAATCCATGCCCGCCCGTTTCAGATTGCGGTCGGAAATATCGAAGCCGGCCGGCTCGATGATATCGACGCCGAGGCCGAGGCAGGCGGCCAATCGCAGGATGGTGCCGGTATTGCCGGGAATATCGGGTTGATAAAGGGCGATTCTGATTTCGGGCATGGTTTTCTCATGGCGATTGGAGTGCCTGCCCGATTATCACGAGCGGCGGGCGGGCAACAGATGCGGCACAAAAAGTCCCTTTCCGGTGCCGTCGTCGGCCGGATATTCATTCGCGTGACACACAGGGCGGCTACCCATTCACCAGCACATCGTCAGGCCTGTCCGGAACATCGGTCGTGGCCGTCACGATATCTTTTCGAGCCGTATTTTCTGCACATAACAACAGGAGGACGCGATGTCCGAACGGGTGAATTTTGTCCATCTGACCGATCTGCATATCGGCAATCCGCAGCTGCAGGATGATGATCTTTATTCCGACACCTCGGCTACGTTGTCCGCCACGCTCACGCAGATCAAGGCGTTGGTGCCGCCGCCGGAATTCATCGTGGTCAGCGGCGATCTGACCAACCGGGGCGATGCCGGCAGCTATGAAGAACTCAAGCGCCTGATGGCTGAGGCGGAACTGGATGTGCCGGTGCTTTTCGCGCTTGGCAATCATGATCGCCGCGACGGTTTTTATCCCGTCATGCTCGGCCGCCACGAAGATCTGGACGCACCTTACGACCATTCGCAGGTGATTTCGGATATCCATGTCATCGTCATGGATACCAGCGTTCCCGGCAAGGTCGGTGGCGCTTTCGAGCCCGGCCAGATCGAATGGCTCGAGGAAGAACTCGAAAACCATCCCGACCTGCCGAAACTTCTGGTGATGCACCATGCGCCGGCGCTGGATTTCGACCGTCCCGATGCGGAGTGGGAATCCCTGTCCTTCGACGATACCGAGGCGCTGGACGAGGTGCTGTTCGAACACGACGTTATGGGCATTCTGGCGGGCCATATCCATTATGATCGCATGTCGCACTGGCAGGGTATTCCCGTTGTCGTCGGCATCGGCCAGCATTTCGCTACCGATCCGCTGTGGCTGCATGAGGGTGTACGCATGCTGTCGGGTGCATCTTTTGTCATCGGCACGGTGCGGGATACCGGTCTGACTGTCACCTTCGCGCCGCAGCCCAGCGATCGCCGGGAACTCAAGCGTCATACGCAGGCCGGCATGGTTGAGCTCGTTACGGAATATGAAAGCGGGCAGGCGCAGGACGCAGCCGAATAAGACGACATATTCAGATTGAGTGATGGGCGGTAACCTTTGCGGGTAAATCCGCCCATTTTGCTCTGTTGGACACAATCGAGAGTTTTCTGACGCATCCAGTATCTTTCCGACTGGTCATTGATTAATTTTTACGCTACAAGGCCACATCTTCAACACCAGCTAGGGAGGTTCTCATGGATATTCACATTCGCTTTCGCCTCCCGGCCCCAGTAGTGCCGCTGCTGGCTTAGGTGTTACTCCGCGGTTTGACCGCGTTTCCCATTTCTCGATTCGTCATGTGGCTGTCACGGCCATATCCAAAGACTTTTCCGTTCCGTCGTGAGCCATATTTGCGTTTGCTCACCTTTCGATGGGGCGATTGATTGCCGGAGCTTGGCCTATGTTTGGCTGGTTTGAAAAACGCCTCGATCCATTTCCCTCTTCGACGCCGGATGTGCCGCCGAAGAAGCTGTTGCCGTTCCTGTGGCATTATGTGAAGCCCGCCTGGCCGTGGCTGCTGCTGCTTGGCCTGATGTCCATGGGCATCGCCATTGCCGAAGCCATGCTCTACAAATTCCTCGGCAATATCGTCGACTGGCTTTCCACGGCCGATCGCGCGACGTTTTTTGCCGATGAGGGCTGGCATCTGATCGTGATGGCCGGACTGGTGCTCGTGGTGCTGCCGCTGATGGGTGCTGTCCACACCATGACGATGCACCAGACGCTTGCCGGCAATTTCGGCATGATCGCGCGCTGGAAAATGCATCGTTTCCTGCTGCGTCACTCCATGAACTTTTTCGCCAATGAATTTGCAGGCCGGGTTTCGACCAAGGTGATGCAAACGGCGCTGGCGATCCGCGAAGTGGCGCTGAAGGTGATTGACGTCTTCGTCTATGCCATCAGCTTCGTCGTCTCGATGTTGTTCATGGTGGCGGCGGCCGACTGGCGGCTGGTCATTCCGCTTCTGGCATGGCTCGGCATCTATATGTGCATTCTCGCCTATTTCGTGCCGAAACTCGGTCGGCTGGCGCAGGAACAGGCCGATGCGCGCTCGATGATGACGGGGCGGATCGTCGACAGCTACACCAATATCTCGACGATCAAGCTGTTTTCCCATGCGGGCCGCGAGGAGAGATATGCGCGTGAGGGTATGAATGTGTTTCTCGGAACCGTTCACCGCCAGATGCGCAAGATCTCCAGCTTCAACATCCTGATCGACCTCAACAATGCCGTGGTGCTGTTTTCCACGGCGGCGCTCGGTCTTTATTTCTGGATGCAGGGTTCGGTGACGGCCGGTTCGGTCGCCATCGCCATCAGCCTCGCCATGCGCGTCAACGGTATGTCGCAGTGGATCATGTGGGAAGTCACGTCGCTGTTTGAAAATATCGGCACGGTCTATGACGGCATGTCGATGATGACGAAACCGCACGATATCGTCGATGTCGCCAAGGCGCCGCAGCTTGCGGCACCGCAGGGCGCCATCCGTTATGACAATGTCCGCTTCCACTACGGCAAGAACAAGGGCGTGATCGACGGGCTGACGCTTGATATCAAGCCGGGCGAGAAGGTTGGTCTCGTCGGTCGCTCAGGCGCTGGCAAGACGACGCTGATGAACCTGCTGCTGCGCTTCTATGATCTGGAAGCAGGCAGGATCACCATCGACGGGCAGGACATCTCGAAGGTGTCGCAGGACAGCCTGCGCGAGTTGATCGGCGTGGTGACGCAGGATACTTCGCTGCTGCATCGCTCGATACGCGACAACATCGCCTATGGCCATCCCGAAGCCACCGACGAACAGGTGATCGCGGCGGCGAAGCGGGCAAATGCCTGGGATTTCATCGAAACGCTTGTCGACATGCATGGTCGCCAGGGTCTCGATGCCCAGGTGGGCGAACGCGGCGTGAAACTGTCAGGCGGCCAGCGCCAGCGTATCGCGATTGCCCGCGTGTTCCTCAAGAATGCGCCGATTCTGGTGCTGGACGAGGCGACCTCGGCACTTGACAGTGAAGTCGAAGCGGCGATCCAGGAGAACCTGTTCTCGCTGATGCAAGGCAAGACGGTGATTGCGATTGCCCACCGCCTTTCGACGCTGACCGAAATGGACCGACTCATCATCCTCGACAAGGGCCAGATTGTCGAGGCGGGCAGCCATGCGGAGCTGGTGGCGATGGGCGGCATCTATGCCGATCTGTGGCGACGCCAGTCCGGTGGTTTCATCGCCGACCACGAAGCGGAAGTGGCCGCGGAATAAAGAAAGAGAAAGGGCGGGAGTGATCCCGCCCTTTTGTCAAAGGCCTGAACCTCTCTGTCGTCATGCCGGCCTTGAGCCGGTATCCAGCCATGGCGTGTCTGCGCCGTGAGAAACGCATTTTTTTTGCGATCAGGCGCGGAACGTGTCGGACTTCGAAACCGGAGTAAAGGGATGCGAATGGAGCTGATATCACCGCAAGAATCCACCCCTTCCGAGTTTACGACCGAGTGGCGTGGAGCCTTCGAGAATGTTGAGGTCAATGCCCTTCATGCCGAGTGCTTTGCGCATCGGCTCCTCGCTGATGACTGGTGGTCGCAGGTCAACCGCTTCAGTCTCGGCTGGGTGTGCACCCGCCATCTGGGGAGGCTCATCGGGTTCGTCAACATCGCATGGGATGGCGGGGGCCACGCGTTTGTTGTCGATACAATGGTGTCGTCTGCTTTCCAACGCCAGGGCATTGCAAAGGTGCTGATAGGGGAGGCGGTTAATCAGACGAAAAATGCCGCCTGCGAGTGGCTTCACGTGGATTTTGACCCGCATCTCCGGCAATTCTACTTCGACGCCTGCGGGTTCCGCCCTACGGACGCTGGACTCATCGCCCTGAAGTAGCAAGATCGCCTGACATCCGTTTTCATTCCCGCCCTTTTCATTTCACGAATGTTACCGAAATATAATCTCTTCCCAAAGGCTCTGCGGCTGTTCCGGCGACGGGAATCCGCCTATATCCGGATGATGGTCATTACGCGCATCTTCGAGTTCTTCGAGAACTGGATTAGGCCCTTCGCCCGCAAGGACGACCTGCGGCCGCCTGAAAACACATTTGCTTTCATCTGGTTTTATATTTCGCAGGCCAAGGCGCCGTTTTTCGCCATGCTGGTGCTGGGCGGGCTGACGGCGGCCATCGAGGCGGCGCTGTTCTGGTTCGTCGGGCGGCTGGTGGATATTCTCTCGACCGTGAAGCCGGAAGAGGGCTGGGCCGGGCTGCTTTCCGCCCATGGTGGCGAGCTGGTGGGCATGCTGGTGTTGATCGGCGTCGTGCGTTTTATCGTCACGATGATTACGGCGCTGGTGGACCAGCAGATCATCACGCCCGGCTTTTACAATCTGGTGCGTTGGCAGTCCTACATGCATGTGGCGCGGCAATCGCTTTCCTTTTTCCAGAACGATTTCTCCGGCCGCATCGTCACCAAGGTCTGGTCGGGCGGGCAGGCGGCGGGTGATCTCGTCACCTCGCTGATGGAAAGCGTCTGGTTCGTCGGGATTTATTCCGTCTCGATGCTGTTTCTGATCGGTGGGCTGGACTGGCGGCTTGCGGTCGTCGTGCTTGTCTGGGTGCTGATCTTTTCGGCGCTGGCGCGTTATTTCGTGCCGCGCATCCGCTACCATTCAAAAGAGACGGCGGAAGCGGCCTCCATGCTTTCCGGCCGTATGGTGGATGCCTATAGCAATATCCAGACGCTGCGGCTGTTCGGGCGTGATGATGCGAATGACCGCTACATGCGGCAGGGCTTCGACATCTTCCAGAATGCCACCATGACGTTCACGCGGTTCATCACCGGCGTGCGCGCCTCCATGGCGTTGCTGTCGGGCGTGATGATCACCTCCATGGCGGCGCTGTGCATTGATCTGTGGCTGTCCGGCAGGATCAGTTCCGGTGCGGTGGCCTTCACGCTGGCGCTGGTGCTGCGCCTCAACTTCCTGCTCGGTCGGTTGATGACGCAGTTCAACGGCATCATGCGCAATTTCGGCACGGTGCAGAATGCCGCCGAGTTGATCTCGCAACCGATCGGCCTCACTGACGCGCCGGGTGCGGCGGTGCTGGAGGTCAAAAAGCCGAGTATCCGCTTTGAGAATGTCAGCTTCCATTACGGACGGGCAAATGGCGTCATCGACAATCTCAATCTCGAGATCCAGGCGGGCGAAAAAGTCGGTATCGTCGGACGCTCCGGAGCGGGCAAATCCACCCTCGTCAACCTGCTCCTGCGGTTTTACGACGTCGAGAAAGGCCGTATCCTGATCGACGGGCAGGATATTGCCAAAGTGACCCAGGAATCGCTGCGCGCCCATATTGGCATGGTCACACAGGATACCTCGCTTTTGCACCGCTCCATCCGTGACAACATCATGTTCGGCCGGATGGATGCCACCGAAGCGCAGTTGCGGGAAGCAACGCGCCGGGCCAAGGCGGATGATTTCATCGAGAGGCTGGAAGACCAGCGCGGCCGCATCGGCTTCGATGCCCATGTGGGCGAACGCGGCGTGAAACTCTCCGGCGGCCAGCGGCAGCGCATTGCCATCGCCCGGGTGATGCTGAAGGACGCGCCGATCCTCGTGCTCGACGAGGCGACCTCGGCGCTCGATTCTGAGGTGGAGGCGGCGATCCAGAGCAATCTGGATGAGCTGATGCAGGGCAAGACTGTGCTCGCCATCGCTCACCGGCTATCGACGATCGCGGCGCTGGACCGGCTGATCGTGATGGATCAGGGTCGCATCGTCGAACAGGGCAGCCACTCCGATCTGGTCTCGCAGGGTGGACTTTATTCGGAGCTTTGGGCGCGGCAATCGGGTGGTTTTCTCGCTGCCGAGGAAGCTGCCCAATAAAGGCGCGCGCTATTTTCCGATCATGAAATCCGCCATCAGTCCGTAATGATTGGAGCCGAGGCTGTCGGGCAGGCGGGTCGTCTTCATCAGGATTGCCGGCGCACGGGCGAAGATGTGGTCTATGGCGATGCCGAAGCGACCGGCTTCCGTTGGCCAGGTGGCGGGTTCGAAGGTCGCTTTCTTCAGTTCGTTGGCGGCGAGGAAAGCGCGCATATCGGGGGCGATGCTCGCCGAATTGAAGTCTCCCGCCAGAATGAGCGGCCCGGTGACGCGAAAGAGAATTTCGCTGACCTCATCCAGCTCATCGCGGTGATAATCGTCGAAATAGGGTTTGGTGATGTGCCCGGCGGCAAGCGTCAGTTCCGTGCCGTCGACATCGACGCTGGCAATTGCGAAACGGTCGCGGCGCAGATCGCTAAGGCTGTGGAAACGGCCTTCCAGCAACGGCCGCTTCGACAGGATCAAAAGGTCGCAGGTCGGCGTTCCCGAATAACAGCCGAGCCTGTGGGGATAGGTTTGCTCAAGCCGTGGCAGAGCCGATTGCAGCGCTGCCGCCTCGAACAGATAGACCGCATCCGCGCCTGATTCGATAATGGTGTCGGCAATCGCATCCGCGTTGGCGGCATTGTCCATCAGCACGTTGAAGGACAAAAGCCGGAAAGGCCTCGCATCCGATGCCGGATTGGCGGATGTGGAGAATTCCATCAGCATGGCGATGGCGTGGATGGCAAGTGCCAGTGACCAGACGACGAGCAGGGCGGAAACCGCGTCGCGCGTGAACCAAAAGACGAGGCACGACAACAGGATACAGACAATGGCGATGTGGAGCTGGAAACTTGTGACGAAGGCGAGAAGCCAGAAATCCGTCACATAACGCAGGCTGGCGATGAAAAGAACGGCAGCCACCATCGTGGAGACCATGCAAGCGAGCTTCGCCGTCATTCGAATCCCTGCTTTCCGAGCTCTCCCTGTGCGTCTCGTAACATGGGGCACAGGCGGGCACAATGTTGCCCACCTGCCAAGGCTCGGGAAAAATGCGAAACAAATCGGCCCCCTCAGGCAGAATTACGGCAGCTTTGTGTGCTTTGCTCTTGCCAAGTCAGTCAATATTTTGCGATCAAACACAGTGACGCGGTTTCTTGATGCCGCAGTTGTGTCCAGGACGATGGGACGGAGTTTGTCCTGGATCAAATCATAGCGGGAGGACTCATGCGATTTACGGCAAAAACAGCGCAGAGGATGGTGTAGCGGTGAGCGAGCACGTAACCAATCACGACGCCTCGGGTGAACCGACCCGTCGCGATTTTCTTTATCTAGTAACCGGAATGACGGGCGCCGTTGGCGCTGCTGCAGTCGCATGGCCTTTCATCGACCAGATGCGTCCCGATGCATCGACGCTGGCGCTCGCTTCCATCGAAGTGAATGTCGCGGCGGTCGAGCCGGGCATGTCGCTTACCGTGAAGTGGCGCGGCAAGCCGATTTTCATCCGCAACCGCACGGAAAAGGAAATCGATGAAGCCAAGGCGGTCGCTCTCGGCGACCTCAAGGATCCGGTGGCACGCAACGCCAATATCGCCGTCGACGCCCAGGCGACGGATGTTGACCGTTCGGCCGGTGAGGGCAAGGAGAACTGGATCGTCATGATCGGCTCCTGCACCCATCTCGGTTGCGTTCCGCTCGGCCAGGCCGGCGATTTCGGCGGGTGGTTCTGTCCCTGCCATGGCTCGCACTACGATACGGCGGGCCGCATTCGTAAGGGTCCGGCGCCGCAGAACCTCGCCATCCCGACATTTGCATTCACATCCGATACCGTGATCAAGATCGGATAAGGGGACAGATATTCATGAGTGGCCATTCCAGTTATCAGCCGTCCACCGGCATCGAGAGGTGGATCGATTCGCGGCTTCCCTTGCCGCGCTTGATCTATGACAGCTTCGTTGCCTATCCTGTCCCGCGTAACCTGAACTACGCTTACACCTTCGGTGCGATGCTTTCCGTCATGCTGATCGTGCAGATCCTCACCGGCGTCGTGCTTGCCATGCATTATGCCGCTGAAACGACGGTTGCCTTCAATTCCGTCGAAAAGATCATGCGTGACGTCAACCACGGCTGGCTGCTGCGTTATATGCACGCCAACGGCGCGTCGTTCTTCTTCATCGCGGTCTATCTGCACATTGCCCGTGGTCTTTATTACGGGTCCTACAAGGCGCCGCGCGAAATCCTCTGGATTCTCGGCTGCGTGATTTATCTCCTGATGATGGCGACGGGCTTCATGGGCTACGTGCTTCCCTGGGGCCAGATGTCCTTCTGGGGCGCGACCGTTATCACCGGCTTCTTCACGGCGTTTCCGCTGATTGGTGAATGGATCCAGCAGTTCCTGCTCGGCGGCTTTGCGGTGGATAATCCAACGCTCAACCGCTTCTTCGCGCTTCATTACCTGCTGCCCTTCATGATCGCGGGTGTCGTCATCCTGCACGTGTGGGCGTTGCATGTGACCGGCCAGACCAACCCGACCGGTGTGGAAGTGAAGAGCAAGACCGACACGGTTCCCTTCACGCCCTATGCGACGCTCAAGGATGCGCTCGGCGTTTCGGTGTTCCTCATCGCCTATGCCTGGTTCATTTTCTACATGCCGAACTTCCTCGGCCACCCTGATAACTACATCATGGCCAATCCGCTCTCGACGCCGGCGCATATCGTGCCGGAATGGTATTACCTGCCGTTCTACGCGATGCTGCGCGCCATCACCTTCAATGTCGGGCCGATCGATTCCAAGCTCGGTGGCGTTCTCGTGATGTTCGGGGCGATCATCGTGCTGTTCTTCCTGCCCTGGCTCGATACGTCGAAGGTTCGCTCTGCCGTCTATCGTCCGTGGTACAAGTTGTTCTTCTGGATTTTCGTGGTCAACGCCATCCTGCTCGGCTGGCTGGGTTCACGTCCTGCGGAAGGCCTCTATGTCGTCATGTCGCAGATCGGCACGCTGTACTATTTCGGGTTCTTCCTCGTCATCATGCCGATCCTCGGTCTGGTCGAAACGCCGCGGCGTATTCCGAATTCGATTACCGAGGCCGTTCTTGAAAAGAACGCCGCCAAGAAGGGTGCCGCGCCAGCGGCCGCCCAGATCTGAGCGCGAAGGAAGGATGACGACAATGAAGACGCTTCTCACGAGCATCGCGCTTATCGCCGCCATTGGCTGTTCCGCCGCCGCTTTTGCGGCGGAGGAAAGCCACGACCTCGCCACCAAGACCGAACATGCTATTGTCGGCAGTCACTTCCCGGTCATCAAGCCCGAGGAGCAGAGCTGGTCCTTTGCCGGACCTTTCGGCAAATACGACAAGGGCCAGCTGCAACGCGGTCTCAAGGTCTATAAGGAAGTCTGCTCCGCCTGCCATTCGATGAGCCTTGTTTCCTTCCGCACGCTGGGAGATTTCGGTTATTCGGAAGATCAGGTGAAGGCTTTCGCTGCCGAATATGAAGTGCAGGACGGCCCGAACGCCGATGGCGAAATGTATAATCGCAAGGCTGTGCCTTCCGATCATTTCCCTTCGCCGTTCCCGAACCATGAGGCGGCAGCCGCCGCCAATGGCGGGGCCGCACCGCCCGACATGTCGCTGCTTGCCAAGGCGCGCGGTGTGGAGCGCGGGTTCCCGCAATTCATCATCGACATGATCCCGATCATCGGCGGTTATCAGGAAGGCGGCCCGGATTATATCCATGCGCTGCTGACCGGATATCAGGATGCGCCGACGGGTATCAAAAACTCGGATGGTTCGGACTACCAGGTGCCGGAAGGCACGCACTTCAACCCGTATTTCGTCAGCGGTCCTTCCTTGAAGATGGCGCCGCCGATCAGCGCCGATCAGGTGACATACGACGACGGTGCGCCGCAGACGGTGGATCAATATTCCAAGGACGTGTCCGCCTTCCTGATGTGGGCTGCGGAGCCGCATCTGGAACAGCGCAAGCGCACCGGTTTCATGGTCATGGTGTTCCTGTTCATCTTCACGGCGCTGATCTATCTCACCAAGAAATCGGTCTACGCCCGCAAGGAACATTGAGCCGGTTTTAAATGGCTGCAATCACTGGCCCCCACGGTCTTACCTTGGGGGCCTTTTCATGTGTTGGGATGTCATGACGGTGATCCGCTCCCGATATCTGCCAGTGGCGTCGCGCGCTGACGGTCGTTGGTCCTTTTTAGTTGGTCCGCAGCCGTCAAGTTGATAGGGTGCCCCGAACCTTCTGATCCATTTCCCATTGTAACTGGAAATACCATGACCGTTATCGCTTCGGAGCTTTCCGCTGCCATCCGCTCCATTCCCGACTATCCGAAGCCGGGCATCATCTTTCGGGACATCACCACATTGCTTGGCAATCCCCGGGCTTTCCGGCGGGCGGTGGACGAGCTTGTGCAGCCCTATGCGGGAACGAAGATCGACAAGATCGCCGGCATGGAAGCGCGCGGCTTCATTCTGGGCGGGGCGGTGGCGCATCAGCTCTCGGCCGGTTTCGTGCCCATCCGCAAGAAGGGCAAGCTGCCGCACACCACGGTACGGGTTGCCTACAGCCTGGAATATGGCGTGGACGAAATGGAAATGCATGTGGACGCCGTGCAGCCCGGCGAGAAGGTCATTCTGGTCGACGATCTGATCGCGACCGGCGGTACTGCGGAGGGTGCGGTCAAGCTTTTGCGGCAGATGGGCGCGGATATCGTTTCCGCCTGTTTCGTCATCGATCTGCCCGATCTCGGTGGCCGCAAGAAACTCGAAGACCTCGGCGTCGAGGTGCGGACGCTGGTGGAATTTTCGGGACATTAAGGCGTGCGGGGCGTTACCCCCCTCTGCCCTGCCGGGCATCTCCCCCTCAAGGGGGGAGATCGGCAAGACGTACTCCCACCGCTTCATTCTTAAACGTTGAGATGGGCGAGACCTTGCCACAAATCGATCTCCCCCCTTGAGGGGGAGATGCCCGGCAGGGCAGAGGGGGGGTAACGCCCCGCATGCCTCAGAGCGTTTTCGCTTTTTTTGAGTCGGGAAAACGCTCTGAGGCCTGTCCGGGGCAATCGGCAGCAGCCATTTTGCCCCGGTGGGTTTATTCGAACTCCAGAACGCCGCTCTGGAAGGTCATCACGGTTTGGCCCGACTGGTTCACGCCCTCATTGAAGGTGGTGTTCAGCCAGATGCCTGCTCTTGATTCCAGCGGGCGGGCATCGAGCAGGGTGACGAAATAGGTCACATCATCACCGGCAAACAACGGCTTCTTCCATTTGAGCTCTCGAAACCCCGGAGAGGGGCCGAGCCGCGGTGGCTCAATGCCCTGCTGTTTCAGCCTTTTGACCTCTTTTGCCCAATGGGACAGGAAACACTTCATCCAGCCCGCGCCCGTGTGCCAGCCAGAGGCGCAGAGGCCGCCGAAAACGCTGTCCCTGGCGGCTTCGGCATCAAGATGGAAGGGCTGCGGATCAAAATCGCGGGCGAAGCGAATGATGTCTTCGGCGGAAAAATGCAGCGTGTCGAGGGTGACGCGCTCGCCGATCGGGGATAATTCTGCCAGTCTCATGCTGCAAGGCCTCCGTCTGCCCGCATCAGGAACATTACGGTGTTTTCGCCCTGCGCGACCAGAATGCCGCGCTGATTGTAAAGCTCATGGCGGAATTTCACGAGGCCGATGCCAGCGCGCGACGCGGAAGGGCGCTGTTCCAGAACGATGGATTTTCCCGAAAGCGTGTCTCCGGCCAGAACCGGCTTTTTCCAGTCGACGTAATCGATGCCGGGGCTGCCCTGCGAGGTTGAATTGGCAATATAGCTGTCTGCCATCATCCGCATCAGCAGGCTGCAGGTGTGCCAGCCGGAAGCCGCCAGCCCGCCGAGAATGCTCTGACGGCCGGCTTCTTCGGAAAGATGCATGGGTTGCGGATCGAATTCGCTGGCGAAAGCAATGATCTGCTCTGCGGAAATCGATTGCGGTCCGAGGGGGAATTCCCGCCCGACGGAAAAATCCTCATAGGTGTAAATCGCGACCGGCGTCATGGCGTCCTCCCTTCGCACAGTCAATGTCGGCGCATCTAAGATGATTTTTCCCTTTACGTAAAGGTCAAATCGAAGCCGGAAATGTGGGAATGGGAAGGTGATATGAAGAGAGTTAGCGCGTCTTGCTTCTTCTCCCCGCCGGGGAGAAGGTCGCGGCAGCGGGATGAGGGGGCGAGGGTCGAGAGGTACGGCAACGTTGCCCCCTCATCCGACCCTTCGGGCCACCTTCTCCCCGGCGGGGAGAAGAAACAAGCGGCAATGTCCGGGGTAATTCGATTAGCGTTACATAACGAAACGGACCGATCACCACCCCGCCCAAACCAGATCAGGTGTTGAAGCGGAAATGGATGACGTCGCCGTCCTGAACGACATATTCCTTGCCTTCGTCGCGCCCCTTGCCGGCTTCCTTGGCGCCAACTTCGCCCTTGTAGGCGATGTAGTCGTCAAAGCCGATGGTGAAGGCGCGGATGAAGCCGCGTTCGAAATCTGTGTGGATGACGCCGGCGGCGGCGGGGGCCTTGGTGCCACGCACGATCGTCCAGGCGCGTGTTTCCTTCGGGCCAACGGTGAAATAGGTGATGAGGTCGAGCAGGTGATAGCCGGCGCGGATCAACCGGTCGAGACCGGCCTCGTCAAGACCGAGGGCCGAGAGGAATTCCTCGGCTTCATCGGCCGGAAGCTGTGCAACTTCAGCCTCGATCGCCGCCGAGATGATCACGCATTCAGCGCCCTGCTGCTTTGCCATCGCTGCGACGGCCTCGGTGTGCTCGTTGCCGGACGATGCATCGGCTTCCGAGACGTTGCAGACATAAAGCACCGGGTGCGACGTCAGAAGATTGAGGCTTTTGAGGATTTCGATTTCCTCGGCCGCCAGCGTCTTCAAAAGCAGGCGTGCCGGCTTTCCGTCGTTCAGCAGCGCGATGACGGCTTCCATGACGGGAAGCTGGGCGAGGGATTCCTTGTCCTTGCTGCTGGCGCGCTTGCGGGTCTGCTCGACGCGGCGTTCCAGGCTTTCGAGGTCGGCGAGCATCAGCTCGGTCTCGATTGTTTCGGCATCGCCGACCGGGTTGATGCGGCCTTCCACGTGGGTGATATCGTCGTCTTCAAAGCAGCGCAGTACGTGTACGACGGCATCGACTTCGCGAATATTGGCGAGGAACTTGTTGCCGAGACCTTCACCCTTCGATGCGCCGCGCACCAGGCCGGCAATGTCCACGAAGGAGATGCGGGTCGGAATGATTTCCTTCGAACCGGCGATGGCCGCAAGCTGCTGCATACGCGGATCGGGCACCGCAACCTCGCCGGTGTTCGGCTCGATGGTGCAGAAAGGGTAGTTGGCGGCCTGTGCGGCGGCCGTTTTCGTCAGCGCGTTGAAGAGGGTGGACTTGCCGACATTTGGCAATCCAACGATACCGCATTTGAAGCCCATGGCTTGAAACCTGTCCGTTTGAAAGAATTCGTTGAGGAGCCTTTTGCGGAAAGGGCAGGGCAAGGTCAAGCCCGCGGGCCGATTTGGGCTGGCAAAGCCCTGCGAAAGGTGACGATTTCCGGGCAGGCTTGCCGATAGCGCGGTTGCGGCGCAATATAAGCGGGTCCAAAGCGCGATCTTTCGCCATCCAGCGGGATTTTCCCCTGAACCACGATGATGAACCACCATGACGAGCGACAATCATGAGTGACAGTCCTGTCGATCTCAAACCGAAACCGAAAGTCAAACCGAAGCTGGAGCGGCCGAAGCTCTACAAGGTCATGCTGCTGAATGACGACTATACGCCGCGCGAATTTGTCACCGTGGTGCTGAAGGCCGTCTTTCGCATGAGCGAGGAAACCGGCCATCGGGTGATGATGACGGCGCATCGCTTCGGCAGTGCGGTGGTTGTCGTCTGTGAGCGCGACATCGCCGAGACCAAGGCCAAGGAAGCGACCGATCTTGGCAAGGAGGCCGGTTTTCCGCTGATGTTCACCACCGAGCCGGAAGAGTAAACATTAGTCCTGCCGGATCTGAAAGCCGGTCTTGTTCTGCACAAAACCGCAGCTTTCGTAAAAGGCATGAACCGCGGGGTCGTCGCGGCCCGTCAGCAGCATGACCTTGTAACAGTTTACGGCAAAGGCGGCCTCGATGGCATGGCGGACGACCATGCGGCCATATCCCCGGCCGCGCAGCGCTTCCAGCGTCACCACATTCTCGATGAGAGCATAGGGGCGGGCGGCGCGTGTCAGGTTTGGAACAATCAGAAGCGTGGCGGTCGCAACCGGCTGTCCGTCATGCATTGCCAAAAACACGGTCAGGCCGGGCTGGTTGAGCATGGCGGCGAAGGGCGCACCAGCCTCATGCATCGTCAATTCGGGGTCCGACGGATTGAGCGCCCGGTAAAGCTCAAGCAGGCCGGGCAGATCGCCGGGACCGGCGTCGCGCAGGGCAATGGTCTCTGAAGCCATTAGCGATCTAGTCCTTCTTGCCGAACATTCGCTTCAGCATTTCTGCCATCGGCCCGGTTTCCGGCAGCTTTTTCGGCTGGGCGCTGTTGCGCGCCTGATGGATGTGGGACTGCCCGGCGGGTTTGGCCGCCTTCACCGGTTTTTCTGCCTCCGGCTTGCTGCCCGTGGCAAGTGCCAGCTTGTTCATCAGCTGCGAATCCTCACCCTTCACCAGCATGGCGGCATTGTCGGCAATGGCGTCCAAAAGCGGATCGAGCCAGACCCGGTCGGCCTTGGCGAAATCGCCGAGCACGTGGCCGTGCACCCGCTCCTTGTCGCCGGGATGGCCAATGCCGAGGCGCAGGCGGCGGTATTCCTTGCCGCAATGGGCATCGAGCGATTTCAGGCCATTATGGCCGCCATGACCGCCGCCCGTCTTGATGCGCGTGCGGCCGGCGAGAAGATCGAGTTCGTCATGGATGGCGATGATGTCGCCCGGCGCCAGCTTGAAGAAGCGCATGGCCTCGCCGACGGATTCGCCGGAAAGGTTCATATAGGTGAGCGGCTTCATCAGCAGAACCTTCTCACCGGCGATTTCACCTTCGGAAATCTCCGCCTTGAACTTTCTCGCCCACGGCGAAAAGGAGGGCAGGCGCTGCAGCGCGTCGACGGCCATGAAACCAATATTGTGGCGGTTTCCCGCATATTGTGCGCCGGGATTACCAAGTCCTGCGATGATCTTCATGGGGCATGTCCGCGTTTTACCTGATGCTGCTGTTGTCACCATCCCGAAATCCGCCGGCTGTCAATCTTTTTATGGATTTGCGGGATGTCGCTTCAGGGGCTGACGAGATTGTAGCGGTCGAATATCCGCTGCTGCGTTCCATCAGCGATCAGCCTGTCCAGCCGCGCCTGTAACTTTGCGATAAGCGCGTCGGGAACGCTTTTGTTGCAGGCTAGGCCCAGCTGTTGCCGCGTCAGGGTAATCACTTCCCTGAACGTGCCAACCGGCAGGCTTTTGAAGGTACTTTCCGACATGGGCATCAGGTCGATGCGCCCCGCTTTCAGCTTGTGAAGCGTGATCTGGAAATCAGCGCCGACATCCACCTGCGGGAAGCCGAGCGTTTCCAGAAGGGTTTCGGTATAGTCGCCACGCTGGGTGCCGACGCGGTATTTCTTCGCGTCCTCAAGGCTGGAGACATTGATATCCGCTTTACGGCGCGCCACGAGAATGTTGCGATCGCTGTGAATAGGCGATACCCATTTGAAGAGTTTTTCCCGCTCCGGCGTCCGCGCTGTGGCGAAGACGCAATACATGGTCTGTGTCGTGGCCAGGGCAATTGCCCGCGCCCAGGGCATGACAGCGACTTCATAGCTGGTGCCGGTTTCCTCCAGCACGATCTTCAGCTGATCGAAATAAACGCCGTGGACGCTGCCGTCGGCAGCCTGCTGATTATACGGGGGATAGACTTCTGTCGTCAGGAAAAGCTTGGCCGCGCTGGCCGGCCATGGGGCGAACGGGAGTGCGAGAGCAAGAAAGATCAGACAAATGCGGATCAATCCCATGGCTCTTCCCACCGCCTCACGCTTGCCGTGCCGCGACGCGGCCAATATTGGATATTGTGTCCAATGTAGTGATCAGCCGTTCGACGGGCTGTGGCCTTGCGAAGAAATAACCCTGTCCGTAGTCAGCGCCTATTTCCGTCAGAAGTTCCTTCTGCTCTTCCGTCTCGACGCCCTCGGCGATGACGGTGCAGTTCATCTTGTGCGAGATGGCCGCTATGCCTTCGACCAGCATGCGGTTGCGCTGCCTGATTTCCACTGCGTCGTCGCAGATGGAGCGGGTAAAGGACTGGTCGATCTTGACGATATCGACCGGAAAACGGCTGAGATAGCTGAGCGAGGAATAACCCGTGCCGAAATCATCCAGCGCGATGCGGCAGCCCAGCTGGTGAATGGCGTTGAGGATCGCCCGGATTTGCGGGTCGTCCTTCATGATGACGGCCTCGGTTATCTCGATGACCAGTCGCCTGGGAAGAATGCCGTGCCGGTGCAGAACGCCGGCGATCCGCGTCGGCAAGCCCGGTTCGAATTGCAGCGGTGAAAAATTCACTGCCACATAGGTCTGTTCCAGGCCCGGCAGACGCGACAGCCTGGCAAGATTGGCGATCGACTGATCGAGAATGACATTGCCGATGCGATGGATGGTGCCGTTTTCTTCCGCAAGGCTGATGATGGCGGCGGGGGAGAGCAGACCCTTTTCCGGGTGGTTGAGACGCAGCAAGGCCTCGAAGCCCGCCGTTCCGCCGGTTGCGAGGTCTTGAATTGGCTGGAAATGCGCCTCGAACCAGTCTTCGGAAAGCGCCTGTGCGATATCCCGCTCCAGTTCCGCATGTTCGCGCGCCCGGTCCATGATCGAACTGTCGAAGATCTGCGAACCGTTCTTGCCCGTTCTTTTGCGGCTATACATGGCCATGTCGGCATTTTGCAGAAGCTCGGCGGCGCTGTTGGCGTGCAGAGGATAAACCGCCATGCCGATGCTGGCGCTGAGGCGGATGCTGTTGCTGCCGATCTCAAAAGGCGTATCCAGTATGGCGCAAATCCGCTCGCAGAACTGCAAGGCGCGCTCTTCTACCGTGTCGCCGGCAAGCAGGATGGCGAATTCATCGCCGCCCAGACGCGACGCGCTGTCCAGCGGTGTCAACAGGGGTTCGAGTTTCAGCGTGAATTCACGCAGAACCGCGTCGCCCACCGCATGGCCGAGATTGTCGTTAATGGCCTTGAACCGGTCCAGATCGATGAACAGGCAGGCCAGCTCGCTAGCGTTCCTGTCCGCTTCACGGATTTGCAGGTCGAGGATCGACTCAAAACCCTGACGGTTGAAGAGGCCGGTCAGATGGTCGGAAATGGCCTGCTGGCGGTTGCGTTTTTCCGACTGGCGCAATTCGGTCACGTCAGTCATGACGCAGAGGCATGTGCTCTGCTGTGCCGCGTCGCCGGAATCGAGGGCTTTTTCGAGGATGAGCGCATCCATGACGCTGCCACCCATGCAATGAAAGCGGATGGTGATGCCGACATGCGAAGCCTCGGGCAACTGTTGCGTCGCCTTGCGTTCCTGGAACAGGGAACGGTCATCCGGGTGGATAAGATCGGCGAAGTTGAGGCCGAGTATCCTGGCGCGGTCATAACCCGTCGCCTGCACCCAATAATCGCTGACTGCGGCAATCCGATCATGCCTGTCGAGCGAGAACAGCATGGCGGGTGTCCGGTTGTAGATTTCCGTCTTGCGCTCATGGGCGTTCTTGATCTCCAGCTCTTCCTTTTCAAGCTGGGTCTGCATTTCGTTGAAGCTTTTCGCCAGCCGGCCGATTTCATCCTTTGAGCGCCAGTCGACATGGTGGCGGGAGCCGAGACGCCGTGTCGCCTCTATCGCTGCGGCAAGCCGCATCAGCGGGCGGATGACCATGAAGCGGTTGCCGGCAATGGCCGCCAGAACGATGGTCAAGATGGCCAGAACGAAAATCGTGATGAAAGCCATCTCGGTGCGGCTGAGAGAGGTGAGAAGGCTGACATTGTCGTAATAGACCGTCAGTTCACCGACGGTGACGGTGCCCTTCGTCGTCTTGTAGGTCACCTCGCGCGTCGTCGAGGCGGCATCCTGAATAATGTCGCTACCAGCCGTCTGCACGATATCGAGCTGGCCGGACGTATCCTTGACCTCGACCATCTTGATCATCGGGTCGGAAACAAGGGTTCCGGTAATCTGATTTATGGTGTCGTCGTCCATATCCCAAAGGGGACGGGCGAGCGCCTGCGAATTTGTCGACAGCAGAATCTCAAGGTGATTGCGCTGGCTACGGATGGCCTCGTTGTAGGAGAGCGTCAGCAAAAGCGTAAAGAGCGGAGCGACCACTGTAAGAAGTGCGCCGGAAACAATCGCGATAAAGCGGCTTTCGACGGAATGAGCCATGTTAGATTGCAGCTACCCTTTGCCCCAGAATTTTTGCGCGCCATTTTCGTCCGTCCGGAGTTTCCACAACGGCGCAAGGGTATCGTTTCATGGAAGTGTTAATCGACGCTAAAACAGGGTGGGCATCCCGCATGGTCCGCAGGTTTTCTGTCTTTAAAGTTCATAAAAACTAAAAGGCCCGTTCCGAAAACGGAACGGGCCTCAATGCGCAAATCTATTCGGCCTTGCGGCCACCGATTATTCTTCGGAAGCTTCTTCGGTCGTTTCTTCTGCAACGCCTGCGGCCGGAGCGACGATCGTTGCGATCGTGAAGTCACGGTCGGCGATCACAGGCGAGATGTTCTTCGGCAGCTTCACATTCGAAATGTGGACGCTGTCGCCGATCTTCAGACCAGACAGATCAACCGTGATGAATTCCGGAATGTCGTTGGCCGGGCAGTGGAATTCCACCGTGTGGCGAACGATGTTCAGAACGCCGCCGATCTTGATGTCCGACTTTTCTTCGTTTTCGAAGTGAACCGGAACTTCAACGTTGACGAGCGTGTTGCCCGAAACCCGCAGGAAGTCGACGTGCATGGTGAAGTCGCGGACCGGATCAAGCTGGTAATCCTTCGGGAGAACCTTGATCTTCTTGCCGTCGACGTCGATGATCGCAACCGTCGTCATGAAACCGCCGGCGTGGATACGCTTGGTGACTTCGTTTGTCGACAGGGCGATGGAAATGGGGGCCTGCTTGTCACCATAGATGACAGCGGGAATCAAACCGTTGCGGCGAAGTTCACGAGAGGACCCCTTACCAACTCGTTCGCGCGCCTCGGCCTTGAGCTCATACGATTCTTTGCTCATGGCAATTCCTTTCGAGGTTATATGGAGAGTTCACGCCGACAATGCGGCCTGAACTGGAGAGGCCATAAAGCCATCCCGCCCGCGTTGCCTCCAAGGGTGTCTACACGGGTGCGGGCGCTATAATACAAAAGGGCCATAAAGACAAGAGCAGCCCGCTTTTCATGGGAGTCTAGTCAGGATTTTATTAGTTACAACTAATTCACTCGTTTGTTGCAACTTTTAATATGTGCTTATCCATGCATATAAACTCGCTGAAAACCTGGCAAATGATAAAGCTGCACAAAATTCCAATTGTGTAGATAACAATGCTGACAGTTCTCCAGTGCCTCGCCATCGATCATGACTTCCGATACACCGCCGCAGCGGTCTTCGTCTGCATGCTGGGAAGCTTCGTGACGATACGTCTTTTTTCGAGGGCGCGTCTGGCGACCGGGCTCCAGAAGGTCAATTGGCTGTTTCTGGCGGGCGTGAATGGCGGTGCTGCAATATGGACCACCCATTTTGTGGCGATGCTGGGTTATTCCGCGGCAGGCGAGGTGGGTTACGATCCCTATCTGACGGGACTTTCGCTTCTTATCGCCATTACCACGACGACCGCCGGCTTCGGCATTTCCGCCTATGCCGGACGTAGCGTGCTGGTGGAAGCCGGTGGCGTCATCCTGGGTCTTGGTATTGCGGCGATGCACTACACCGGCATGGCTGCTTATAATGTACAGGGCATGATTTTCTGGAACCAGGCTTATGTCATCGCCTCGCTGGTGCTGGGGGCGGTGCTGGGGGCGATTGCGGTCAACAGAGTGGCGCGGCCGCTTAACCGGTTCTGCCAATATAGTGCGGTGACGTTTCTGATCCTGGCCATCGCCTCGATGCATTATACCGGCATGGCCTCGATGTCCTTCGCGTTTGATCCTCGCGTCGTCATTCCCGAGAATCTGCTGCCGCCGGCCATTATGGGCGGAGGAGCCATCGCGGTCACGCTTCTGCTGCTGGCGCTCGGTCTTTCCACTTATGTCATCGATGCCCAATCCACCCAGCAGGCGGTTGCCCGCTATCGTCATCTTTCGCTGCACGATCCGCTGACGGGCATTCCCAACCGCGCGGCCTTCATCGAACATCTCAACCGCCGCACACGCCATCTCTCCCTGGGCGCGCATACCGCACTTCTGTCCATCGATCTCGATCGCTTCAAGGAGATCAACGACGTGCACGGTCACGCCGCGGGCGACGCGGTGCTGCGCGCCATTGCCGACCGGGCGAGTTCCGTGCTGAAGGCCGGGGAGTTTCTGGCGCGTATGGGTGGCGACGAATTCGTGGCGATGACCCATTCCTATTATACCCGCGCCGATGGTGCGGAATTCGCCCAGAGACTGATCGAGCAGATCAGCAAGCCGGTCGAGTGGAATGGGCAGACATTTTCCGTGGGCGCAAGTGTGGGTATATCCGTCCGCAACAGCGGCGCCATTGACGCCGATACGCTGATGGCGCAGGCCGATGTCGCCATGTATCGGGCAAAAAGCGGCAGTTCGGATACGATCTGCTTCTACGACAAATCCATGGACGAGGCCGCCCGCGAGCGCAACGCGCTTGCCATTGCCATGCGCAGTGGTCTCGCCAATAAGGAGTTCGAGCTTTATTACCAGCAGCAGAACGATACCAAAAGCGGCAGCATCGTCGGTTTCGAGGCGCTCTTACGCTGGAAACATCCCGAGCGGGGCATGATCTCTCCCGCCGAGTTCATTCCGATTGCCGAACAGACCGGCTTTATCGTCGAACTCGGCGAATGGGTCCTGCGGGAAGCCTGCGTGCAGGCGGCGCTGTGGAAGAAATCGCTTGCCATCGCCGTGAACGTCGCGCCGCAGCAGCTCGCGGACAATGATTTCCCTGAAAAGGTGGAGAGGATCATTCTGGAGACGGGACTTGCGCCGGAAAGGCTTGAGCTGGAAATCACCGAAGGCAGCATCATCGCCGACCATCGCCACGCGCTTGTCACGATCCGCAAACTCAAGGCGCTCGGCGTCAAGATCGCCATGGACGATTACGGCACGGGCTATTCTTCGCTATCGACCCTGCAGAGTTTCCCTTTCGACAAGATCAAGATCGACCGTGCTTTCATCGACGGCCTGGCGACCAACGTGCAGTCGGAGGCGATTGTCCGCTCGACGCTCATTCTGGCGCATAGTCTCAATATTCCGGTGCTGGCGGAAGGGGTGGAGACCAAGGCCCATATCGAATTCCTGCGTCGTGAAGGCTGCCTGCAGGTGCAGGGCTTCTTTTTCGGCAAACCCGGTCCGCTGAACTCCATCGCCAATCTCGTCGATGACACGTTTCTTTCGGTTGAGGAGGAAACCGACGTGAGTGACGGCCGGCGTTACTTCAAGACGGCTCGATAGGCTGGCCGCAGCCCGCGGTTGCGCCCGGCCTTGCCGGTCGCAAAGTTTTTAGTTGAAACATGAACGCTTCCAGCGCACCATCGCCGAAAAGCTTTGGGAGGAGCGTATGCCGACCGACATCGCCCATGCAGAACGCGTGTATGAAACAGCGCGCCACCGTTCCGCAGCCGCAAGTTCTCCGATTGTCGCTTCATGGCGCCGCTGCATGGTCAAGCATCGTCTTGCGCCGGAGGAAAACCGCAAACCGATCTTCCTCAGCGAGTTCGAATTTCGCCGCGCCCGCGAAAGTGCTGCGGGCCTGATCGCCGAAAGCACCGACGAACTCGATCGTATCTTTCACAGCGTCGGCAAATCCGGCTGCTGCCTGCTTTTAACCGATGCGCAGGGCGTTGCGCTGGAACGGCGGGGTGCTGCCAGCGACGACCGGGATTTTCGGGCGCTCGGTCTCTGGTCCGGCGCCGTCTGGAGCGAAGCGAGCGTCGGTACGAATGGCATCGGCACGGCGCTTGTCGACGAGCGCTCGGTGGTGGTCTATCGCGACCAGCATTTCTTCACGTCAAACACCGAACTCTGCTGCACCACCGCGCCGATCCGCGATCACACCGGCCGGGTGACGGGTGCGCTCGATATTTCCACCTGCCGTGACGACATCAATGAAATGACTTTCTCCTTCGTCACCCAGGCGGTGAGGGATGCGGCGCAGCGCATCGAGGGCAATCTTTTCCGCCGTGCCTTTCCCGGCGCACGCATCGTCGTTGTGCCGACCGGTTTCGGTGCGGCGCTTTCGCTGCTGGCGGTGGATCAGGACGATCTCGTTCTCGGTGCGACACGTGCCGCCCGTCTTGCGCTGAAGCTCGACGACCATGCCATCGCGCAGGGTTTGCCCGCTGCCGATATTCTGCAGGAAGAGCGTCATGACAGCGGTTCCGACCTTGCGGAAGCGGAGCGTTCGGCACTGCGGCGGGTTCTGTCACGCACCAATGGCAATGTCACGCAGGCCGCATCCCTGCTCGGCATCAGCCGCGCCACGCTGCATCGCAAGATGAAGAAGCTTGCCGTGCATTGAGGCTGTTTAAGCTGTCCTGCGGCGGGTCTGTCGCAGATGTGAGACAATGTGCGCTGCGGAACCGCGCCGCCCCTCTACCCGACCGTACTATCTAGGCCCACCTTCCTCTCATGCGGTCCGTCGCGGATCGTTTTCATCAGGGAGGATGAAATCATGAATATTCAGGTTCAGCAGAAAGCCGGCGAAGCGCCCTTCAAGCTGAAATACGGCAATTACATCGGCGGCAAATGGGTGGAGCCGAAATCCGGCCGCTACATGGACAATCTTTCCCCCGTCACTGGCCACAAGATCTGCGAAGTTCCGCGTTCAGATGCATCCGATATCGAATTTGCGCTGGATGCCGCCCACAAGGCCCGCGACAAATGGGGCAAGACGAGCATAACCGAGCGTTCCAATATCCTGCTCAAGATCGCCCAGCGCATCGAGGAAAATCTCGACCTCATCGCCCGGGCCGAAACCTGGGATAACGGCAAGCCGCTGCGCGAGACCACCAATGCGGATATTCCGCTGGCCATCGACCATTTCCGTTATTTTGCGGGCTGCATCCGTGCGCAGGAAGGCACGATCGGCCAAATCGACAACGACACCGTCGCCTATCATTTCCATGAGCCGCTTGGTGTTGTCGGCCAGATCATTCCGTGGAACTTCCCGATCCTCATGGCCGCCTGGAAGCTTGCACCCGCGCTTGCCGCCGGCAATTGCGTGGTGCTGAAACCGGCGGAACAGACACCTGCTTCCATTCTGGTGGTGATGGAACTGATCGAAGATCTGCTGCCGCCCGGCGTCCTCAACATCGTCAACGGCACGGGCCTCGAAGCCGGCAAGCCACTGGCGCAGAGCAACCGCATCGCCAAGATCGCCTTTACCGGTTCCACCTCGGTCGGCAAGGAAATCATGCGTTATGCGGCCGACAACGTCACCAACATCACGCTGGAACTGGGCGGCAAGTCGCCGAACATCTTCTTTGCCGATGTGATGAACGAGGACGATGCCTTCCTTGACAAGGCGCTCGAAGGTTTTGCCTTCTTCGCGCTCAACCAGGGGGAGGTCTGCACCTGCCCGTCGCGTGCACTGGTGCATGAATCGATCTATGACCGCTTCATGGAAAAGGCCATCAAGCGCGTTCAGGCCATCAGCCAGGACGATCCGCTCAATCCGTCGACCATGCTGGGCGCACAGGCCTCGCAGGAACAGTTCGACAAGATCATGAGCTATCTTGAAATCGGCAAGAAGGAAGGCGCCAAGGTGCTGACCGGCGGCGACCGCAAGACGCTGACCGGCGACCTCAAGGACGGCTATTATATCCAGCCGACCGTCTTTGAGGGCAATAACAAGATGCGCGTCTTCCAGGAGGAAATCTTCGGCCCTGTCGTTTCCGTCACCACCTTCAAGACAGTGGAAGAGGCGCTCGAAATCGCCAATGACACGGTTTACGGACTGGGTGCCGGCGTCTGGAGCCGTGACACCAATATCGCCTATCGGGCTGGTCGCGGCATCGAGGCGGGTCGTGTGTGGACCAATTGCTACCACGTCTATCCGGCGGGTGCGGCATTCGGCGGCTACAAGCAGTCGGGCATCGGTCGCGAGACCCACAAGATGATGCTCGATCACTACCAGCAGACCAAGAACCTGCTCGTTTCCTATAGCCCGAACAAGGTCGGTTTCTTCTGAGCTCCTCCCCGGAAGCCGGCAAGGGTCATCGTGATCTCCCGTCGCCGGCGCGTTCCCAGGGGCTTTGGCCCCTGGGAGCCCGGTACAAATAAAAAGGCCGGAGGTTTTGCCTCCGGCCTTTTTCGTTGCGGCTTATGCCGCGTAACGCTGGTCCCGCTGTTGGCTATGGCCGACGGAGAATTGCCCTACCTGTTCGGTCAGGCCATCCGCCTCGTTTGCCAGCGAGAAGGCTGCTGCCGTGGTTTCCTCCACCATGGCCGCATTTTGCTGCGTCACATGATCGAGTTCATTGACCGAGGCATTGATCTCGCCAAGGCGGCCGGATTGTTCGCGCGATGCGGTGGCAATCGCGCCGATCTGGTCGTTGACCGACTGGATGCGTTTCTGGATCTGCTCGAGGCTTTCGCCGGTCTTCAGCACCAGCGCCACGCCGCTTTCCACATCACCCGCCGAGGTGGCGATCAGTGTGGTGATGTCGCGGGCGGCGGCTGCCGATTTCTGGGCGAGCTCGCGAACTTCCTGCGCCACGACGGCAAAGCCCTTTCCGGCTTCACCGGCACGCGCCGCTTCCACGCCGGCATTCAGCGCCAAAAGGTTGGTCTGGAAGGCGATCTGGTCGATGACGTCGATGATCTGGCGGATCTTGGACGAAGAGGTCTCGATACGCTCCATGGCGACGATCGCTTCTTTCACGACAGCCGTGGATTTATGGGCGTCCTGCATGGTTTCCGCCGTCGTACCGACTGCGACATCGCAGCGTGAAAGCGAAACATTGACGGCCTGCGTCATGTCGCCGAGAGCCGCCGCGGCTTCTTCAAGGGCGGCCGCCTGACGTTCCGTGCGCCGCGACAAATCTTCCGATGCGCTTTTCAGCTCGCCGGAGCCGGAGCGGATGGCATTGGCGCTTTCGCCGATATTGGAGATTGTCGTTTCCAGCCCCGCCATCGAGTTGTTGAAGTCGATGCGCAGATGATCGAGCGAAGGTACGAAGGATTTTTCAATACGCAGATCGAGCCTGCCGGCTGCAAGATGGGCAAGGCCGGAGGCAAGCGCATCGACCGCCTCTTCCAGTTCCTTGGCGCTTCTCGCCTTTTCCATTTCCCGCTGGGCGCGTTCCTCGTCAAGTTCCTCGCTCTTGCGATGGGACTCGGCTTCCATGTTCTGCTTGTCCAGAATGCCCTGACGGAAGGATTCCAGCGCGCGCGCCATGGTGCCGATCTCGTCGCCACGGGAAACCGCCTTGATTTCGATGTTGTTTTCACCGCCGTTCAGGCGTTCCATCAGCCCGGCAAGGCCGGTCAGCGGCTTGGTGAGGCTGGCGGACACGAAGATACCGACAAGTGTCATGACGGCGAGCACCGCCAGTGTCGCCAGCGTCGCCCAGAAGGCCAGATCATTGGCGGCGGCGAGAACCTTGCTTTCCTGCTGGCCGATTGCCAGAAGATGCTTCTGTCCGAAGACGGAGACCGGGCGATAGGCATAGAAGATGTTGCCCGCAGGCGTATGCGCCATTAGCGTTCCGGCATCGCTGGTGCCGGAGAGGGCCGCGAGGCTTTCGGAAACGGCGGCGTCTGCGCCGCCCGAAAGCACGCCTGCCCGGCGTTTGCCATCTGCAGTCAAGAGAACGGCGTCATCGATGGACTTGCCGGTTTCCTCCGGCGTGACCACCGCACCGATGCGGTCGGCTGAAATGCGCATGATGACGGCGCCCTTGCGCTGCAACTGGCCCCAGTTGGAGACCGCGAGCGGCATGCCGACCATGGCCGAATCATTCGCTCCACCGGTAAATCCGGTCGTGCTGACGATACCGTCCTTGCCGGCTTCCACGCGGTCGAACAATTCCTTGATCGCGCTGTTCTCCGGGTCCGTGACATTGGTCAGGAAGTTCTTGCCCTTGGTGACGGAATAGATAATCAGCCCGGTCTTGTCGATCACATAGATATCGCTGACCCGGGTGTTGCGCCAGACGCTGGCGATGGTCGCGTTGATTGTCGCGTGGCGAATGGCATAGAGCAACCGCAATCCTTCGCCGTTGAAGGAGGCGCGCTCCTCCTCGGAGACACCTTCGCGGCGGAAGGCCTGGATGATCGCATCCTTTTCCGTCGGCACGACATTGGTCATGGTTTCCAGCGCCTGGGCGATAGCGGCATTTTGCGACAGTTCGGAAATGCTCTGTTCAACCCGCAGGGTATAGGCATCAAGCTGCTTGGACTGGTTTCCTGCAACCGTCTCCAGCCTTATTTTGCTGGCGTCGATCAGGCCCGACTTGCCCATCTCATAGGACAGCAGCCCCACGGACAGGCAGGAAACCAGCGTTGCGCCCGTGACGAGCGCCGCGAATTTAGCCTTGATTGACAATGATTTAGCTCTGACAGCAGTCGGATTTGCACCCGGCATCTGTTTCCTCCCCCAAAAAAACGTTGCCGCAGCGTCGCAACAATTGTTTACGGCCACGTTAAAGGGCTGAAATTTGTATGATTATTTCCCGCATACCGCGAAAAAATCGCTGACCTGCAGCGGTGTCGGGCCCGTAATAAAACTGCAACAGAACGGGCGCATACCGTGCAAAGTTCAACGGTCGTTCATGTTCATGCAAGCTTTTCGCGCTCCATCTCCTGCCACTATCGATGATGTTTGCGGAACCCGCGCAGACGGATGTGACGGAGCCACCTTGCGATCGACGCCGGATTTCGCCGTTATCGTGCCCATGCACAATGAAGAAGCGAGTGTGGAAACGCTCGTGGCGGAGATCGTGGCTGCGTGCCAGCCGGTCGGCCAGTTCGAGATCGTGGTGGTGGATGACGCCTCCTCCGACCGCACGGCGGATGCCGTTCTTGCGCTCGGCGATCGTTATCCCATGCTGCGGCTGGTGCGGCACAACCGTCAGGGCGGGCAATCGGCGGCGATCCATAGTGGTGTACAGGCGGCGCGCGCGCCTGTTATCTGCATGCTTGACGGCGATGGCCAGAACCCGCCGGACAATCTGCCTGCACTTCTCGCGCCGCTTCTTTCCGCCAATGCCGCCGGCCGTCTCGGGCTCGTCGCCGGCCAACGCGTTGGCCGACGCGATACGCTTGGAAAACGGCTTTCTTCCCGCTTCGCCAATGGGCTTCGGGCACGGATATTGAAGGACGGAACGCGCGACACCGGCTGCGGCCTCAAGGCCTTCCGCCGCGACGCCTACCTCGCCTTGCCCTATTTCGATCACCATCACCGCTATTTCCCGGCGTTGTTTAATCGCGATGGCTGGCAGGTCGCCCATGTCGACGTGACGCACCGTGCCCGGCAGCATGGCAATTCCCATTACACCAATATCGGCCGCGCGCTTGTCGGCATCCACGATCTGATCGGCGTTGCCTGGCTGTTGCGCCGGCGCAAGCGGGCAAGCTGGGCCGAAACTTTCAAAACGGAGACATCGCCGTGAATACACCGGCCTTATGGTCCATGCTGCATGTGAACAGCTGGGAGGAATTTCTCTGGGTCATGACCGGCTTCATGGGCCAGATGCTGTTCACCATGCGTTTTCTGGTTCAGTGGATTTCGTCGGAACGGGCCAACCGTTCGGTCATCCCGGTGGCGTTCTGGTATTTTTCCGTTCTCGGCGGCCTGGTGCTGTTGTCCTATGCGGTGTGGCGTCGCGACCCGGTCTTTATCATCGGACAGGCATCCGGCCTGTTCATCTATGCCCGAAATCTCTGGTTGATCCATGCAGAACGCCGCCAGCATGCATGACGGGACAGCGGCTTTGCCCTATGCGCAGGCGAGCCAGCAGCGCCAATGGATGACGCTGGCGCTTACGGCCATCGTGCTTGTGACGGCGCTGCGCGTCCTCGGTCTTGCCTTCAATCGAACCGATCTGTTCGTTGATGAGGCGCAATATTGGCTGTGGGGCCGGGAGATGGCTCTCGGCGCTTATTCCAAACCGCCGCTGATCGGCTGGCTCATCCGCGCCTTCAGCATTCTGGGCGGCGGCGAGGGCACTTTTCAGGTGCGGCTGGCCGCACCCGTGGTGCATGGTATCGCTGCGGCGGCCATCCTTGTTCTCGGACGAATGATCTACGATGTCAGGCTGGCTTCGCTCGCCGCCGTCGTCTATCTGACGCTGCCCGCCGTGACGCTTGGCAGCCTGCTGATCTCGACCGATACGCCGATGATGCTGTTCATCGTGCTGTCGATGATCTGCGTGCGCAAATTGGCGCAGGCCCGCAGTGAGGGCAGGGCGGCGGTGGGCTGGAGCGTTGCGCTCGGTCTCTGTTTCGGCCTCGGCCTGATGTCGAAATATGCGATGATCTATTTTCTGCCATGCTTCATCGCAGCTGGCTGGCTTTGCATGGGCTGGCGCATCCGGCTGCGGGACGCAGGCGTTGCCGCCCTTGTTTGCGTCGCGGTCATCGCTCCCAATCTGTGGTGGAATGCGGCGCATGATTTCATGACCGCGCGCCATACGGCTGACAATGCCAACTGGCATGGCATTCAGCTGAAAATCGGTCCGGCGCTTGAGTTTTTCTTCTCGCAGGCGGGTGTTGTCGGGCCGTTCGTCTTTGTCGCCATGATTGTAGCGACATTGCGCGCCAAGAATGCCGAAACCCGGGCGCTGGTCGCTCTTTCGGTGCCGATCGTGCTGTTGATCACGGCGCAGGGGTTGATGTCGCGGGCGCTGGCCAACTGGGCCGTCGGGGCTTATGCGGCGGGTGTGCTTCTGGCGGTGCCGGTACTGGCATCCCGACGCTGGCTGACGGTTTCCACCCTCGTGCTTGGTGGTATTGTCGCCGTCGTGCTGCCCGTCATGACAATTGCCGGGACGGAACTGCGTCTACCGAGCGGTGAACTGGCGATGAAGCGTTATCTCGGCCGGTCGGAATTGGTGTCTACCGGTTTTACGCGGGCGAAGGAAACGGGGGCGGATGCCATTGTCGCTTCCGATCGCTCCATATTGGCCGAGCTTTTTTATCAGTTGCGGGACGAAAAACAGGTGCTGACGCGCGCATTGCCGGAAACCGGCGTGCCTTCCAGCCACTACGCGCTTCTTTATCCGTTGAAAGCCGGGGAGGCGAAAAATCCCCTGTTCCTGGCAAGCATGGATGGTCTGCCGGCCTGCCTGGCCGGCGAAGCGCCGGTTGTGCGCTGGACCGCCGGGCCGGGCTTCCTCGAAGGCAGGGAAATCGGGCTATGGCGCCTGCCGCCGCAATGCATTCCGGGAGGCGTCAATGGACAATGATCTTTCGCACATGCGGATCACGATCTGGGTAATGTTCGTTACCCTGGCGCTTGTCATCCTGTTTGCGACCTTTCCTTCTATCGATCTTGGGGTTTCTTCCCTGTTCTTTTCTCCCGAGGGGCGTTTGTGGTCTGGCCGCGAACCGCTTCCCGAGTGGTTTCGCGATACATTGCGCGAGCTGACGGAACTCGCCACCATTTTGGCCTTCATCGTCTTTATCGGCAACATCCGGCTCGGTTCCGTGCAGCGTACCGGTTGGCGCGTCTGGGCGTTCCTCTGTGGGCCGGTTGTTTTGTGTGCCGGGCTTCTGGTCAACGGCGTGCTGAAAGCCAATGTCGGTCGTGCCCGGCCATTCAGCGTCAGCGATTTCGGCGGGCAGCAGCTTTTCACGCCGCCCTTTCAGTTCAGCACGCAGTGTTTTTCGAACTGTTCGTTTTCGTCGGGGGAAACGGCACTGATCGCCAGCTTTTTCCTGCCGCTCTGCGCGCTTGTCTGGCCCCGCCTGAAATGGCGCGGTCGTGTTGTGATGGGCAGCTTCGCCGCCGGTGCAGTCATCTTCATGTCCGGTCTTCGTATCGCGGCCGGCGGGCATTTCCTCAGCGATGTGGTGATGTCTGTGCTGTTTTCAGCCCTGACGACGCTGTTTCTCTACCGGGCGCTGGCAATCGGTCGCCATCGACATCTGTTTACGAGTGATGCCGTTACGGCCGATACCGTCAGCCTGTGGCGCAATGGCAGCCATGCCGTGCGTGTGCGGGCCAGGCGCTGGTGGCCGAAAATCAAGGCCGCCGCCACACGCCTGCAGCGTCCGCCGGATGCGGGCGCGGCATCGTCTTGAGTGGTGCAGAATAATTTTTGCGGCCCTGCTTTAGCGCTTCAATGATTTTCCGGGAAGAGAGGCCGCGACCTTTCGGACACGTATGAAGTATGGGTGTCATCCGGTGAATGGCAAACCTTACCAAGCACTCCGACGTCATCCTCGGGCCTGTCCCGAGGATCTGCAACGGCTTGATTTCGTTCACGTGTTTAGATCCTTGGGTCAAGCCCAAGGATGACGTTTAGATGATGTGCAACGGCAGCGTCAGTCGAACAGGCCGGACACCGACTGTTCCTGCGCGGTGCGGTTGATTGCTTCACCGAGCAGGCCCGCCGTGCTGATGACGCGGATATTATGCGCGGATTGCACACCGGTGGTCGGCTGGATGCTGTCGGTGATCACGAGTTCGCGCAGCTTCGAGGAGGCCACGCGGGCAACTGCGCCGCCGGAAAGTACCCCGTGGGTAATATAGGCGGTGACGCTGGTGGCGCCCTTCTTCAGCAGCGCTTCGGCTGCATTGCAAAGCGTGCCGCCGGAGTCGATGATGTCATCGATCAGGATGCAATCCTTGCCGGAAACATCACCGATAACGTTCATGACTTCGGATTCACCCGGACGGTCGCGGCGCTTGTCGACGATGGCCAGCAGACAGTCCAGACGCTTCGACAGGGCGCGGGCACGCACCACGCCGCCGACGTCAGGTGAAACGACCATGACGTTGTTGGTGTCGTAATGTTCCTTGATGTCGCGGGCCAGAATGGGGGCTGCGAACAGATTGTCGGTCGGGATATCGAAAAAGCCCTGGATCTGGCCGGCGTGAAGATCGAGCGTCAAGACGCGGTCGGCGCCGGCTTCGGTGATCAGATTGGCGACGAGTTTGGCGGAAATCGGGGTGCGGGGGCCGGCTTTGCGATCCTGGCGGGCATAACCAAAATAGGGAAGCACCGCGGTGATGCGCTTTGCCGAAGAGCGGCGCATGGCATCGATCATGATGAGCAGTTCCATCAGATGATCATTTGCCGGAAACGATGTGGACTGAACGACGAAAACGTCTTCACCACGTACGTTTTCACTGATTTCTACGAATATTTCCTGATCAGCAAACCGCTTTACGGTGGCATTTCCGAGAGGAACGTTGAGATACTTGCAGATCGCTTCGGCAAGGTGCCGGTTCGAATTGCCTGCGAAAACCTTCATTGCGGCCGCCTGTTTCCATGCCATCGCCTTGCGCTACGGAAGTCTGTCTGCCGTAACCAAGCGTCGTTCAAGGGGAGGAACATCCGGCCGAAAAGCCTTTGCCGGACACGCCTTGTTGCCATGCGCGCCTTAATAGCGCTGTTGCTTCCGATTGCAAGAGGACTCAGCGCTTTCGCAATGATTTTCATGAAATCTCTGTGACTTCTCCCGCCGTTTCACCTCATCCCCTTTGAGACTGCTTCCATGATGAATAGTCGTTGAGCGTTTTTGCGGCGATATCCTGCATGACCCTGTCGGTCACGGCGGCCCATGGATCGCTGCCTTTGGCGGCCACTGTCTCCTGTCCCTGAAGACGGTGGAGCCGCACACCATTGGCATCCAGAACGTCCCAGACGTAAATGACATTGACCTTGCCGCCATCGGCGAAGGCGGAGAAATATCCCTTCAGGATGTTTTCGGCCGAATTGTCGTTGGAGGCGCGGATGGTCAGTCCCTTCGCCCGTGCTTCGGCACCCAGTTGCCGCGAGAGTGGCGTGACGGCCTGAACGGGCGCGCCGATGATCGGCAGGAAGCGGATGGTATTGCCGGAACCGGCAGGAGCAAGCGAGGCCGTTTGTTGCAGGGGCGGTTGCTGGCCACCCGCAGGGGATGGTGCGGATGAAGGGGCCTGGCCAAGCGGCTCACCATACTGGCTGCCGCTGGAAAGCGCCTGTGCCTGCGCCTGCAAGGAATTCTGCGGCGCATAGGCCGGCACGGAAGATGCGGTTGCTGAAGCGCCTGCCGGCGCGCGGTCGGCAGCGGCGGCCATCTGGTCGAGATCGCCCTGGGTTACCGGCGTCGATTGTGAGGCGTTGTGGCCAACATCCACCTGCGGGGTCAGCGCCTCCGTGGTGTTGCAGCCCGAAAGGGCCAGCACCAGTGCCGGAACGGCAAGAGCTGGAAAGACAAAGGCTGGGAAAGGGGAGACACACCCCGTCCGGCTCATGTGACGTTTTCTCTCATGTTCCGCTCCTTCTTGCCCAAGGTGGCGGCAATGTAAGGGCGGTTTTCCCGCTCTGTCAAACCCGGTAGTGATTTAAGCTGTGAGAAGATCGAGGCTATGGCGCGAGAGCGGCTCCGGAGCGCCGTCCGTGGTCAGATAGGTCTGGCCGAGCGTCATGGCGGTGCCGGCATCGGAGTCCATCACGATCATATGCACGAATAGCGTCATGTCGCTGGTAATCTCCTGCGGATTGCCGGCATGGAACATCTGATGCTCCATCCAGGAAGGGGAGAAACGTGCGCCCAGCGAATAACCGCAGGAGTTCAGCCGGTGACGGGTCAATCCGCGCTCGTCCATCACGCGGGCATGCACGTCGAAGACATCGCCGAAGGTCTTGCCCGGCCGCAATACGTCCTCAATGGCGGTGAGGTTTTGCAGGCACGCGCTGTAAAGCTCCTTCTGGCGGAAATCCTGTTCGCCGATTACCACCGTGCGCATCATCGCGGCGTGGTAATGGGCGCTGACGCCTGCCCATTCCAGCGTCAGCTGGTCCTTGGTATCGAGCCTGCGGCGGCCGGCCTTGTAACGGCATAGCAACGCGTCGGCACCGGAGCCGATGATGAATTCATTGGCGGGATAATCGCCGCCGCCCGCCAGCACCGCGCCCTGCATCGCTGCGAGAATTGCGGCTTCGTCCGCGCCGGGCTTGATGAGCGGCAGCGCCGCGTCGAGGGCGTCGTCAGCCAGCTGGCCGGCCTTGCGGGCATAAGCAATCTCGGCCGGGCTTTTGACGAGCCTGAGCGTGCTGACGAGGTAGGAGGCGTCAACCATCTGGCCGAAGCTGGCAAGCTGGTTGTCCAGCAGGCGGGCGACACGGCCGGTCATGCCGTGGGTATCGTATTCCACGCCGATCTTTGCGCCGAGCAGGTCGAGGTCGCTCAGGAGATTTTTAAGATCGAGCGTCGGGTCGGCATTGGGCCGGTCGACCCAGATGAGGATATTTTCGATGATCGAGGTATTGCGCGCCTGACGCAGATCGGCCGAGCGGGTCAGCAATGTCATGGAGCCGTCCGACTTGACCACCAGCGTCTGGAAGAAGCAGTAGCCGAAGGTGTCGTAACCGGTCAGCCAATACATGCTTTCCTGCGCGAAAAGCAGCAGGGCATCCAGCTTCTCTTCCGCCATTTTCGCCATCAGCCGCTCGCGGCGGGCATCGAATTCCGAAAGCTCGAAGTGCAGGGCCATGTCAGTCCTCCAGAATTGCGATTGCGGAAATCTGCCGGCCATAATCGGGTTCGGCGCGGTGGGTCGTGCGGCGGTAGGAATAGAAACGTTCTTCGTCAGGATAGGTGCAGAGGCCGAGATTTTCCGCCTTTACGCCGGCTTTGGTCAGGCGGTCGATGGTGAACCGCTTGAGATCGAAGAGGGCATGGCCCTGCTTATCCGCTTCGGTGAAATAATCCGCGTAAGCCGGATCGATATCGGTGAAGCGCGCCACATATTCCGGCCCGACCTCGTAATTGCTCTGGCTGATGGAGGGGCCGAGGGAGGCGGAGATGCGCTCGCGGCTGGCGCCCAGCTTTGTCATGGTCTCGATGGTGTTTTCTAGAACGCCGAACAATGCACCCTTCCAGCCGGCATGGGCAGCGCCCACGACACCGGCTTCGGCATCGGCAAAAAGGATCGGGCCGCAATCGGCGCTCAGCACGCCGAGCACGAAACCCGGCGTCGCCGTCACCATTGCATCGGCCTGCGGGCGGTTGCCATCATAGTTTTCGTCGACCACGAGGACATCAGGGGAATGGACCTGATGCACGGTGGCGAGGCGTTCCGCGGACAGGCCGAACCATTGCGCCACGCGCCGCCGGTTTTCCTGCACAAGTTCAGGCTCGTCATGCGAGCCGAGACCGACATTGAGACCCTGATAAAGCCCTGAGGAGACGCCGCCCTGCCGGGTGAAAAAACCGTGGCGAACACGGTTTTCACTAAAGGCGGCGAGCAGGGGACTCTGGATGGGGAGCGGCAGCGTTGCGTTCTGCATGGTGCGGGAGTTCCTTGGAGAATATCGCTGTTGGCCAGTGGGTGCGTTAAGCGAGATGTTTCCTGTTGCTGCGGCGTTGCGCGGCGTGTGTGATGCAGTGTGCCTGCTTCGTGTGTCGCGGCGATGTTGGCCCAGAGGTTATTGCGCTGTCAATCCACCGCACGAAACGGCATGAGATGAAGCGCGGGACTCGAAACGGCGACGACCTTGAAAAGTTCCCCCATCTTGCCGGCCCCTTCGCCGGCGAGACGGTTGACCGCTTCGGCTATGTCCAGGGTCTGGTCAGGTGTTGCTTTTGCGGCAAGTGCGCTCGCCCTTTCCTTAAGGCCGAGGCCATAGAGAAAGTCACCCTGCCTCAGTGTGCCATTGATATGGACGCCGGTTGCCTGCGCTGTTTTTACGAGGCTTTCGAAATCGACGTGGCTCGTCAGGTCGGCCTCGCCCGGATGTGCCAATGGCGGGTCGAAAGCATGGTTGCGCATGGCCTGCAGGGTATCGCCAAACCCGGCGACCAGATGGCCGTAATCGATGGCGAGCGCCGTACCGCCATGGGCCGACAGGCGCTGGCAGATGGCCGTCATCACGGCTTCGCGGGCGGGTGAAACTTCGAATATGGTGCCAAGCGGCTGTCGTTCAGGCTGCGGCGGCAAAAGGGCCGGGTCGATGCTGGCAAGGCCGGTCGAGAAGACAAGCTCGTCATTCGCATCGAGACTGACGACCCGTTCGCGAAAACCCTGCGGTGTTCTCACGAATTGCCGGATCGGAATGGCGTCGAAAAGTTCGTTCGCGACGAGGAGCAGGAAGCCTTCGGGCACCACGTCGAAACTTTCATGCCATGTCAGCCGGTCGGCATGGTCGGCAAGCGTTTCCTTCTGGATTGCGGAAAGGCGGGGACTGGTTTCCACCAGATGTACCCGCATCGTTTCGTAAAGCGGCGGGGCGATGCGGCGGATGACGCGCAGCATGTCCGACATCATGGTGCCGCGACCGGGGCCGATTTCCACCAGCTGCGCTTGAGCCGGTGCGCCGTGCCGCTGCCAGGCATGGACAACGAAAACCCCGAGCATTTCTCCGAAAAGCTGGCTGACCTCGGGTGCGGTGATGAAATCACCCGAGCGGCCGAAGGGTTCGCGGCTCTTGTAATATCCGTGTTCGGGATCAGCGAGGCAAAGCGAGAAATAATCGGTGACGCTGAGCGGACCGTTGAGCCGGATAAGGGATTTGATGCGTTGCGCAAGCGGTGTGGTCATGGCAGGCCATACCGCTCAGGCGCTTTTTGCCGCGCTGCGCGCGCGAAGGACCGCCCACAGCCCCAGAAGGAACATGGGTGTGGAGAGCACCATGCCCATGGTCAGCCAGTTGCCGGCCAGATAACCGATCTGGGCGTCCGGCTCGCGGAAGAATTCCACGAAGATGCGCGACAGCGCGTAACCGCAGACGAAGATGCCGGTGACGACGCCGGGCGTCTTCAGCGCCTTGAAGGCATAGATGGCAATGGCCAGAATGATGACGAGCACAAGGCCTTCGAGGCCAGCTTCATAAAGCTGGCTCGGATGCCGCGCAAACGGGCCGCCGGTTGGGAACACGACTGCCCATGGAACGTCGGCGATGCGCCCCCACAATTCGCCATTGATGAAATTGGCGATGCGGCCGAACAGCAGACCGATGGGTGCCACGGCCGCAATGACATCGAACATGCTCCAGACCGGGATGCCGTTCTTGCGGGCAAAGAGGATCATGGCAATGGTAGTGCCGATAAGCCCGCCATGGAACGACATGCCGCCGTTCCATATTTCCAGCGCGCGTATCGGGTTGGCGGCAACGGCGCCGAGATCGTAAAACAGGATGTAGCCGATGCGGCCGCCGAGCACGATGCCGCCCGCTGCCCACAGGATAAAATCGTCAAGATGCTGTGCCGAGATCGGCGACGTATCGTTTGGCCACAGGCGATCCGTGCGGGCGAGGCGACGGGCATAAAACCAGCCGAGCATGATGCCGGCGACGTAGGCAATGCCATACCAGTGGATCGCCAGAGGCCCGATGGAGAGCGCAACCGGATCGATATTGGGAAATGGCATGATGGCAAGTTGAGTGGGAGCGGCTAACAATCCGTATATTCCGTCATCGTTGCTGGGCGGACAACAGAATGATCCATTGCCTCAAGGGGCCGGGCGATGATGCTCACCGGTCTCCCTGACGCCAAGGAAAATGGCGATTGCCGAGGCGGCGGTCAAGGTGATTTTTCGTGAGCGGATTGCGATGCCGGGCGCTGCAGCGAAAGGCCGCATTTTTCGATTTCGCTTGCAAGGCGGCTGCCGAGCACCTACCTGAAAGGCATCAACAGCAGGGAATGGAACGCTCCCTGAACCGACGAAGGAACAGCGCCATGAGCACGACAGGCACCAACCGTATTCTGGATGAATTCGCCAAGCTGATGACCGATGCGGCCGGCGCGGCGCAGGGCGTGCGCAAGGAAGCGGAAGCCGCCCTTCATGCACAGGCCGATCGCTGGCTGAACAGTCTTGATGTCGTCAAACGTGAGGAATTCGACGCGGTGCGTGAAATGGCCATCAAGGCGCGCGATGAAAACGACGCGCTGCGCGCCCGCATCGAGGCTCTGGAAGCAAAGCTTTCGGCGACTAACGACTGATTCTTTAGCGCTTTTTCCTGATGGGTCCCGGATCGCCTGCGATTCCGGGACTTTTTGTTTGCGGGCCATGCAACCCGAACTAATCTCCGGTTGCCGTAACCAGCCTCCAGCGCGATTTTTTTGGGGCCTGTGGACACTTCCAAAAAACGCAATCGCCAGAGTCGCTTATGTATCTCGCCTGAGGTGATGGGGGAGAAGATATCCACTGTTCAAAAAGCAAAAATGGCGGACGAGGGGTGGCAGCAGGACTCGGCCATTATACACTGATTTTAAATGATGATTCGAAACGACCTGGTAAGCTCCGGACAGGGTGAATGCGTAATTCTGTTGGTGTCGGGCAATCGTCTCAAATGTTGAATCCGGTTTGTGTGTGCGTTTTGTGCCCGGCGTTCAAAACAGAACATTCCATACCGGCTGAGAAGGTGCCGCATGAGCCTGATAGAATTTGAAATTGAGCGTCAGTCCAATCCCGTGGACATGATCGAGATTGTCGCCGCCTCGAACGACTGGTCTTTCGAGCGTTCCGGTGAAGACGAGATCGCCATGACGGTGGCTGGTCACTGGGCCGACTATCACGTTTCCTTTGCGTGGATGGAGGATTTCGAAGCGCTGCATCTGGCTTGCGCCTTCGATATCAAGGTACCTGACCAGCGTGTCAATGAAGTCATTCGCCTGCTCTCGCAGATCAACGGCCAGGTGCTGATGGGTCATTTCGATCTGTGGCGGCAGGAAGACGTGGTGATCTTCCGGCAGTCCCTGCTTCTGGCTGGTGGTGCCGAACCGAACAACCAGCAGGTGGAAGTGCTGCTTTCCAGCGCGCTGGAAGCCTGCGAACAATATTATCAGGCATTCCAGTTCGTAGTCTGGTCGGGGCTGGATGCGAAAAGTGCAATCGAAGCGGTCATGTTCGAGACCGTCGGAGAAGCGTGACGATGGTGTACAAGGCTTCCGGTCCGCTCGTCCTCGTCGGCGCCGGCAATATGGGCGGCGCCATGCTTTCGGGCTGGCTGAAAAAGGGCGTGCCGGGATCTCAGGTCATCGTCGTCGATCCGGGCCCTTCCGATGCCATGCGCACGACGATTGCCGAAGCCGGCGCGGCGCATAGTCCAAGCGTTCCGCAGGGCGTCAAGGCAGGCATTCTTTTCGTGGCGGTGAAACCGCAGATGATGGAAGCCGTGCTACCGTCTCTCAAGCCCTTGCTGGGGCCGGATACCGTCGTTGTCTCGATTGCCGCCGGCACGACCATCGGCACCTTCGTGTCGCAGTTCGGCGCGGTTGCCGCCGTGCGGGCCATGCCCAACACGCCGGCCATGGTGGGGCGCGGTGTGACGGGCGCCTATGCCAATGAACTGGTAACGCCGGAGCTTAAGGCTGTGGTGGACGGATTGCTGAAGGTCAGCGGTCCGGTCGAATGGGTGGAAACCGAAAGCGATATAGACGCGGTGACCGCTGTCTCGGGCAGCGGCCCGGCTTATGTCTTTTATCTGGTGGAATGCATGGCGGAAGCCGGCCGTAAGGCCGGTCTGCCGGCGGATGTGGCCATGCGCCTGGCGCGAGAAACCGTGGCCGGCGCAGGTGAGTTGCTGCACCAGTCTCCCGATGAGGCGGCGCGGCTGCGCCAGAATGTGACCTCACCGGGCGGCACGACGGCTGCGGCACTTTCCGTGCTGATGGCTGAGGATGGCATGCAGCCGCTGTTCGACAAGGCGGTTGCGGCGGCAAAAAAACGCGCCGAAGAACTTGCTGGTTGAAGCATTGCAGGCGGGTGGGAGCAGGGCATGAGCGGTGAAATTTCCTACGCCGATTTCGAGAAGGTGGACATTCGTGTCGGTACGATCGTTGAGGCTGAACCCTTTCCCGAAGCCCGCAAGCCGGCAATCAAGGTAAAAATCGATTTCGGACCTGAGATCGGCATCAAGAAATCTTCAGCACAGATTACGGTGCATTATACGCCGGAAAGTCTGGTTGGCCGGCAGGTGCTGGCTGTGGTGAATTTTCCGCCGCGCCAGATCGGTCCGTTCCGCTCCGAGGTCCTGACGCTCGGCTTTGCCGACGGTAACGGTGATATCGTGCTTGCCGCCGTTGAACGGCCGGTGCCGAACGGCGAGAAAATGTGCTGAGACAGCAGCACGGGCGTTCGATCTTTCAGGTTGAGCACGGGACTCCCGAACGCCTCATGACAGTTTTCTGTTCGGCGTCCTACGCCGGAATTTTGACGATTACCCGCAGTCCGCCCAAGGGGCTGTCATCCAGCGATACGTCGCCGCCATGGCTGCGGGCGATGTCGCGGACGATGGAGAGGCCAAGTCCCGTACCGGAGGCGTTGAGGTTGCGCGCCTCATCCAGCCGGAAGAACGGCTTGAAGACATCCTCTCTAGAAGCTTCCGGAATACCCGCGCCGTCATCATCGAAGGTCATGATGATGGAGCGCGGCGCCTTGCGGATATCGATGTGCAGATTGGTCGCATAACGCCGGGCATTCTCCGCCAGATTGGCGACGAGGCGGGAAAGAGCATTCGGGCGCGCGATGATGCGGTCGATATTATAAAGCTCGTAGCTGAATTTCTTGCCGTGAAGCTCGAAATCATGGCCGATCTTCTCCAGAAGTGCGGGAAGCTCGAGCGTGCCGACGTCCTCTTCGACATCGGTGCGGGCAAAGGTCAGATAGGCCTCCAGCATCGACTGCATGTCCTCGACATCCTTGTCCAACCCTTCAAGGTCCGGATTATCGCCTGCCAGAGCCAGTTGCAGCTTGAAACGGGTGAGGATGGTGCGCAGGTCGTGGCTGACGCCGTTCAGCATGGCCGTGCGCTGTTCCATCTGCCGCTCGATTCGTTCGCGCATCAGGATGAAGGCGAGACCCGCCCGCCGGACTTCATCTGCGCCACGGGGAGAATAGGCTGTGAGTTTCTGGCCGCGGCCGAAATTCTCTGCCGCTTTGGCAAGCGCTTCGATGGGCTTGATCTGCCCGCGCAGGAAAAGGATCGAGATAGCAATCAACACCAGCGATGCGCCGACCATCCAGACGAGGAAGATATGGGTATTTGAGGCATAGGCTGCGCTGCGGCTGGTGAAGACGCGCAGGGTCTTGTCGTCAAGCTGGACGCGGATTTCGACCAGAGAGCCGTTGCCATAGGTATCGATCCAGAATGGCCTGCCGATCTGCTGACGCAACTGATCGGCCAGAATTCTGTCGAGGATCGAAAACAACGGCTCCGGCCTCGGCGCGGGCAGGTCTGCCTTGGGTTCGATATAGACGCTGAGATCCAGCTTCTCGCGGGCAATGCGGATGACGCGCTGGTAGTCATCTTCCTCGGGGTCGGTTTGCAGGAGCTCGATGATTGCGGCAATATCGCGCGTCACGGCGGCGGAAAGACGTTCCGTCACCAGCTGCCAGTGGCGTTCCATGAAAACGGCGGCGACGACGGCCTGAAGCAGGATCATCGGCAGGATGATGATGATCAGCGAACGCGTGTAAAGCCCGGTGGGCAACCAGTGGCGCAGCCATCGGCCGGACATGCGCCAGGCCTTTGCTATGCCGCTTCTTTTAACCGTGCTCAGAAAATCGAGGCTTGCCATGGCCGTGCGCCCGCCTTTCGTTTGTCCTTGTCAGTCCACGCTCAGCCGGTAGCCGATGCCGCGTACCGTTTGCAGATAGACCGGATTGGCGGGGTCGTCCTCGATCTTGCGGCGAAGACGGTTGATCTGCACGTCGATGGTTCTTTCGCCCACTTCCGATTCCGCCTCCACTAGCTCGTGCCGTGGAATGGTGTCACCGGCGCGGAGCGCAAAAAGCAGCATGATCTCCTGTTCGCGGTCCGTCAGGCGGATGGTTTCGGGGCCGCGGCGCAATTCCTTCTTGGGAATGGAGAAGCTGTAGGGCCCGAACATGATCTGCTCGATCTTCGGTGTATCTGGCGAGGTGTTGCGCCGCAGGATGTTGTTGATGCGCAGCACGAGTTCGCGCGGATCGAAGGGTTTGGCGAGATAGTCATCCGCCCCGGCCTCCAGCCCCTCGATGCGGGAATCCGCTTCCGAGCGGGCGGTCAGCAGAATGACCGGCACGGACTTGTCCTCGTTCAGCGAGCGGGTGAGCGAAAGTCCGTTTTCTCCCGGCATCATCACGTCGAGGATGAGCAGGTCGAAACGGATGCCGATCATCTTGCGCCGGGCTTCGGCCGCATCTGCAGCGACGGAAATGCGGTATCCCTTCTCACCCAGAAAGCGCTGGAGAAGGTTGCGAATGCGGGCGTCGTCGTCAACGATGAGGAGGTGGGCGGCGTCATCATCAGCCGGCGGGCGCTTTGTCGTTGCTGTCGCCATCGTCACTCGCCTTCCGCTGTTGTCGGGCTGCGCATCTGCGCCAGGAATTTTCGCACGCAGGCGCGAGCATCGGGACCAAGTCCCTCCAGCGCACGATCGATACGCCGCGATTGCGGTTCACTCAGCGCCAGCGCCAGTTCGCGTCCGGTCAGCGTCGGATAAAGCCGCCGCTGGCGGCGGTCTTCGGGACCGGCCATCTGGCGGATATAACCGTCGTCGATCAATTGCTTCAGCACGCGGGCAAGGCTCTGTTTGGTGATCTGAAGCGTGTCGAGCAGATCCGCCACCGTCATACCGGGTTGCCGGCTGACGAAATAGACCACCCGGTGATGCGCACGGCCATATTCCAGCTTCGACAGGATGACATCGGGATCGGAGACGAAATCGCGATAGGCAAAAAACAACGCCTCGATCGTATCGAAGTCGATCTTGCCGTCGTCAACCTTCGGGAGTGCCGGTATTTGCCTCGCGGCGGCGGTTTTGAGCGATTGCGGTGGCACTGCGGTTCCTTCATATCCTGCGGCTGACATACGTCGATGCGCCAATATTCTGTAAACATAGCCGAAAATGCGTCCGCTCGGGAGAATGTCGCCGATCATTTTCTGTTGCGGTGGATAATATGCTGCGGGTGCGGGTGCAACTGGAATCCTGAGTGACCTTTACCGGAAATAGAAAAGAGCGCGGGAAGCCCGCGCTCTTCAGTTGTTTCATACCGTTCAGTAAGTGGGTCTACTGGTAGACGTAGACGATGCGGTGGGTTGATGGCTCGACCAGAACCGGCACGTCGTTCACCCGTACATAACGATACTGATAGTCGGGAACTTCAACGAGACGGGTATCTGACGGCAGAGTTGTGCCGACGACCACATCGCCATCGAAGGTGACGGTGTCCGCAGGATGTTCGTCCATATAGGTGATAACCGCTTCGGGCGGGGTGATGTCGACATCGCCAACGCGGCCGAGATTCGGATCACCGGGATTGGGTTCAGCCTGCACGCTTGAGGTCTTCTCATACGTCACGACAGGCACGCTGAGTTCGGTGCGACGGTCTTCGAGAATGACGGGAGAACCCTCATACATGACATTCAGATAGTCCGCATGCGCCCAACCGCGCAGGCCATTGACCTCGATGCGGCACCAGCTGCTGCCATCCATGCAGCCGTCCAGAACCGCACTGCTGCCACGGGTGGCCAGGCCCAGTTCGGGGTAGTCTTCGCCGGGGCCTGAGCGAACGGAAATATCCGATGCGGTGGTGGCGACCATGGCGGCGTTTGCATAACCGGCCATCAGGGCGAAAGCGCCGCCAGCCATGAGCATTTTAAGCGTCTTGTCCATGTGTCTCACTCCTTTTAAGACTGGAGCTACAACGTCGGAGCCACCCGGGCGTTCCACATTTTTCGGTAGCAATTTCCGTTTTGAGCAGGAATGCACTGGTTATCTTATTGAATTTTATTGTTATTTTTAAAGGCAATCCGGCAACGGAAAAGCCGTATCTTTTCTCCGCCATTGTACTGGGGCCGGTCGCGGTCTATAGGAAGCGGGATTTTTCGGACAAGGAGACACGGGATATGGGAAAGTTGCAGGCGGGCATTATTCCGGTCACGCCGTTCGAGCAGAACTGCACCATCCTCTTCGATCAGGATACCAAAGAGGGTGTTGTCGTTGATCCCGGCGGCGATGTGGACGTCATCCTTCAGGTCGTCGCTGAAAACGGCATCACCCTCAAGGAAATCTGGCTGACCCATGGACATCTCGATCATGCTGGCGGTGCCGAGGAATTGCGCGCGAAACTCTCGCTGCCGGTGATCGGTCCGCATGAGGATGACCGGCCGTTGCTGGACAGGATCGAGGTGCAGGCCGAAAAATACGGTATCGCCGGTCTTCAGAATGTTGTGCCGGACAAATGGCTGAAGGACGGGGACAGGGTATCCTTCGGGGACCATGTCTTTGAGGTCTATCACTGCCCGGGCCACGCCCCCGGCCACGTCATCTATTATAATCGTGACCAGCAATTTGCCCATGTCGGGGACGTGCTGTTTGCTGGGTCGGTGGGGCGGACCGATCTGCCCGGCGGGAACCACGAGCAATTGATGGCGTCCATTCGCGACAAGCTTTTGCCGCTCGGCGACGATGTCGGGTTCATCTGCGGGCATGGTCCTGGCGGGCGGTTGGGCGATGAACGCCGCAACAATCCCTATCTTCAGGGGATCTGAGCGCGTTGCGCATGGCGCGGGCGCAGGCATAAAAAAACCCGGCATTCCTGCCGGGCTTCAACTAGAAAAGAAAGCCGTTTTAGGGTCAGCCAGCAATCTGCAGATTGACTGCCTTCGGGCCCTTGCCGCGACGATCCGGTTCCGTGTCGAAGCTCACTTTCTGATTTTCTGAAAGTCCGGACAGGCCAGAAGCCTGTACAGCAGAGATGTGAACAAAGATATCAGCGCCACCATTGTCTGGCTTGATGAAGCCGAAGCCTTTGTCTGTATTGAAGAATTTTACGGTGCCAGTTTCGGCCATGCATCAGGTCCTTTTCGCTCTGCCCGCGTTCAGCTACAGGCAGCATTACAGTTTTGCCCCGCGAGGGCGTTGGCAGGCAGTTCTTGACTATTGAGAAAATGGACCTTCACAGCGGGAAGTAATGGCGTTCTCATCCAACGTTTTTCGTCCCACCGCCCGAGGTTTTTAGCGTCCCCAGTGCGCAAATTTTATAGGCCTTCCCATGCTCGCAAATTGCCCGAACCGCGGTAGAGTGATGCGTTTATGGAAAATTGGCAAGCAAAAGTTTTCACGGGCTTTTTGTCAGATAAAAAACCTGCGGTAGAATAACGGCGTGCAATCGCACATTTTTTTCGCATAGGCGATATTTGATGAAATAATTGCCGGTTGGGGCGGGTGTTCCCGGCAAAATTTTGGATGCCGAAACGCGTTTTTTACGCGGAGCGAGAAAAAACGGTTCTTTTTGCGTCAGGCTGTTCCGGCCACGGTTTTTTGCCGTTTTCGCGTCAGTTCAGGCACCAGTTCCACGATCAATATGGCGATGAATATGATCAGGCATCCGACATAACCGGCGCGGGAAATGGTCTCATTCAGGAAAAGCGAGGCCATCAACGCGCCGAAAAGCGCCTCCGAGGATAGGAATATCGCCGCCTGCGGCGCCGTGGTGTAACGCTGGCCGATGACCTGCAAGACGAAGGCGAGGCCGGAAGATACGAGACCGACATAGAGGATTTCTGCCAGCGAGGCTTCGATTGCGCCCATGCTGATGGGTTCGAAGGCAATGCCGATCATGCAACTAAGAAGGGAGCAAACCGCGAACTGAGTGCAGGAGAGGGCCAGCGGCCGCCCGCTCTCGGAGACGAAGCGGCCGGCAAGCGTGATCTGAATCGCCCAGAAGAAGGCGCAGATGATGCTGAGAATATCTCCCCTTGTCAGCGCCTCGAATGCGCCCCCGGAGAGGAGGAAGATGCCACCAAGCATCATCAGGGCGCAGGGCCAGACGATCCAATGGGGATGCCGCCGGTAAAGCACGACGGCGATCACGGGAACGAAGATGACGTAAAGCCCGGTCAGGAAGCTGGAATTGGTGACGGTCGTGGTCAAAAGCCCGACCTGCTGGGTGGTGGCGCCGCCGAACAGGGCAAGCCCCACGAGGATATAGCTGCCGATTTCCTTGCGGCGCGGCGGTGATTTTTTCGACCGGGTTTCAAGCATCGCAAAAGGCAGCACGGCGATTGCGGCAATGGCGAAACGCAGACCGACGAACCAGAAAGGGCCGATGGAGGCCATGGCGGAGGATTGCGCGACAAAGCCGCCTCCCCAGATCGCTGCGGCGAGCAAAAGCAGCATATTGGCCTGAATACGCGTCATTGTTGGCACCAGCACACAAGGGGCCGGAAGATCATTCAATCGCGGCCCTGGCAATTCGGGGATTTTTTGAAATGTCGATCAGACGGTTTCCCGGGTGCTTTAGCAGCAACCTGCCGGTGCCGCAAGCCGGCGGAAGGTGGTCACCGCCAGACGGGCGACTGCCATGGCTTTTGGGGCATCAGCTTATTTGTAGCGGCGGGCTTCATCCTTGAGACTGCGCCGGGTAAGCGTCAGGCCGCCGATGCCGAGGCCGATGAAGGCCGCAGCCGAAAGGATGATGAGCAGGAAGTGCGGACCCGCCTGCGAGGTGGCCGCTTGCGGGATCGAGGCAGTTTGCAATGTATCGACGGCTTGGGCCGCCGCATTGGCGGATGTCGCGATACCCGCGGCCATGGTGACGATGACAAGAAAAGCAGCCGCTGCCATCCAGAGGGAAAACAGCGTTCTCTGCGCCCTTAACCTTTCAACGGAAGTCCGGTCGTTGGTAAACATGGCGATTGCCTCTTGTCCCTGTCCATGAAGGATAAAAGAGGCTTCGAAATGGACGGCTTGGAGACCGAATTCTGGCGTTCCGCGGTATTTATTGCGGCAATATTGTGGCAAACGCGATTACAGGGAACTGCCTGCCGCAGATAGGCTCAGAGGCCGCGTTTTCCGAAGGTGCGGGTCTGGCGCTGTGGATGCGGCTCCGTGGGGCGCTCTTCGCGGAAAAATGGTGGCATCGTACGGTCCGTCCGCGGAGCAGTGTTGAAATAGGCGCTGCCGAGTTCGGGAAAGCGTGCGTCGAAACTTGTGGGCGCGAGTTCCGGTTTGGCGAGAGCGTAACCCTGCATCAGCACGACGCCGAGTTCCTCACACAGATCGACCTGCCAGCCGCTCTCCAGCCCTTCGAATACCGGCTCTATTCCATCGTCGCGAAACTGGCTGACGATGACGCGCAGAAGGGCGGCCCCTGCCGAATTCTGCATGAAATCGCGCACCCAACCCGCTTCGAATTTGACATAATCGGGTTTGATGAGTTTTACCCGGTCGATGTCGGAATCGCCGGCACCGTAGTCGTCCAGCGCCACGCGAAAGCCGATGTCGTGCATGTGGTAGGCGAAGTCTGCGACCATCTGCGTGTCGGAGGCTTTTTTCTCGGAGATTTCGCAGACAATACGGTCTGCCGTCATGCCGGCCTCGTGGGCGGCAAGGCGCATGCGCTCCACTTCCTGCCGCATCTTTGCCGGCGTCTGGAACAGGCCCGGATGGAAGTTGACGAAGATACGGGCGCGGGAACGGTTGAGCCTGCCGGTATTGAGAATGTGGATGGTGCGCAGGATACTGTCGATATTCTCGATATCGTCAGGCTCCACGAGGGAGAAGAATTCGCCTGGCGTCACCGGTTCGCCGTTGCGATGCGGCCGCACCAGACCTTCGAAGGAATCGATGTCGAGCGCGCCGCTCGTCGTTCGACGGAAAATGGGTTGCAGGGCAGATTTCAGGTTGAATGTTTGGTAGGCCGTGGACCATGTGCCATCGACCTCGCGGACAAGACTGGAAAAGATGCTTTTGGGCGCCATTTTTCAACCAGCTATAGAGACACGACCCCTAGGCTCGCGAATATAGCGTATCAAGCGTTACTTCCGGGTTAAGGAAGGTTTAAATTCCCTGCTACAGCACATAAGCCGGCTTTTGACCTTGAAAGAAGGTCTGTCTTTCGACATAGAAAGTGCCGCAGAAGACAAGTTTTTCAGCGTCTACCGATGTCAACCCCAATAGGACCGATTAAAAATGGCCTTCCTTGCCGACATTCTCTCCCGCGTAAAGCCATCCGCCACCATCGCCGTTACCCAGAAAGCCCGTGAGCTGAAAGCGAAGGGCCGCGATGTGATCAGCCTTGGCGCCGGCGAGCCGGATTTCGATACGCCCGACAATATCAAGGAAGCGGCCATCGACGCCATCAAGCGCGGCGAAACCAAATACACGCCCGTTTCCGGCATTCCGGAACTGCGCAAGGCCATTGCTGACAAGTTCAAGCGCGAAAACGGCCTGGATTACAAGCCGGAGCAGACGATTGTCGGCACCGGCGGCAAGCAGATCCTTTTCAACGCCTTCATGGCCACCCTCAACCCGGGTGACGAAGTCGTCATTCCCGCGCCTTACTGGGTCAGCTACCCGGAAATGGTGGCGATCTGCGGCGGCACGCCTGTATTCGTCGACACCACGCTTGAAGACAATTTCAAGCTGACGCCGGAAGCGCTGGAAAAGGCGATCACACCGAAGACAAAGTGGTTCGTGTTCAACTCGCCTTCCAACCCCTCGGGTGCCGCCTATTCGCATGACGAACTGAAGGCGCTGACGGACGTGCTGGTCAAGCATCCGCATGTCTGGGTGCTGACGGACGACATGTACGAGCACCTCACCTATGGCGATTTCAAATTCGTCACCCCGGTTGAGGTTGAGCCTGCGCTCTATGATCGTACGCTGACGATGAACGGCGTCTCCAAGGCCTATGCCATGACCGGCTGGCGTATCGGTTACGCGGCCGGCCCGCTGCCGCTGATCAAGGCCATGGACATGATCCAGGGCCAGCAGACCTCGGGCGCCAGCTCGATCGCGCAATGGGCGGCTGTTGAAGCGCTGAACGGCACGCAGGATTTCATTCCGACCAACAAGAAAATCTTCGAAGGTCGCCGTGATCTCGTCGTCTCCATGCTCAACCAGGCCAAGGGCATCAATTGCCCGTCACCGGAAGGCGCATTCTACGTCTACCCGTCCTGCGCCGGCCTGATTGGCAAGACCGCGCCATCTGGCAAGGTCATCGAGTCGGATGTGGACTTCGTCTCCGAGCTTCTGGAAGCCGAAGGCGTCGCCGTCGTGCAGGGATCGGCTTTCGGCCTCGGCCCGAACTTCCGCATTTCCTACGCCACGTCGGAAAGCCTGCTGGAAGAAGCCTGCAAGCGCATTCAGCGTTTCTGCGCCGATTGCCGTTGATCGGTTTTTGATATTGATTGAAGAAGCCCGGCAGCGATGCCGGGCTTTTTTGTTTTTGATAGATGCCCGCTCATTCGACGTCATCCTCGGGCTTGACCCGAGGATCCACAACCCGGAGCGATGGATCCTCGGGTCAAGCCCGAGGATGACGGCGTAGGGGTTTCGACGACGCCTTTCAGATGCTGGAAATCCGGGTGGGCCCCTGGTTTTTTAAAGCCCCAGAAACAGCAGCATGATGAAGGTGGCGAAGAGGATGAAATGGGTCATTCCCTCGATCGCATTGGTTTCGCCGTCATTGAGATTGATGGCGGCGGCGATGAGGGTGATGAAGACCATCACGGTTTGAACCGGTGTCATCGCCATGATGAAGGGCTGGCCGGTATAAAGCGCGATCCCCTCCATGACCGGCACCGTGAGAATGACCGTCGACAGCGATGCGCCCATGGCGATGTTGACTACGGCCTGCATGCGGTTTCGCAAGGCGGAGCGGAGTGCGGTGAGGATTTCCGGCGATGCCGAGATCGTCGCGACCACCACGGCCATCAGCGCCGGTGGCGCGCTGGTGCCTTCGAGGCTCTGGCTTAAGAAGGCCGCCATGAATTCCGCGAGTACACCGATCAACACCACGCCGGCGATGATGAGCCCGATGGAGAGGGACACGCTGCCTTCTTCCTCTTCTTCCGCGTGGCTGCCGGATTGTTGGCCGGCGGGATGCGCCTTGCGGGGATAGGCATAGCTGAAGAAATAGCTGTGCGGACCGACCTGCATTTTGAGGAACAGGGCATAAAGCGCGATCATGGCGACGATGGTAAAGGCGGAGTAGACGTGCCAGCTTTCGTCGGGAATGAACTCCGGCACGATCATCGAGATGCCCATGGCGGTAAGGATCATCACCCCGTAGGTCTTGCCGGAATCGTCATTATAGGGCTGCTCGCCGTGGCGCAGCCCGCCGAGCAGGGCGGCGAGGCCGAGAATGCCGTTGATGTCGATCATTACGGCGGAATAGATCGTGTCGCGCACCAGTGTCGGTGAGCTGGATTCGCTCATGATGATGGCGAGGATCAGCACTTCCACCGCAACTGCCGAGAGTGTCAGGATCATCGTGCCATAGGGATCGCCGACCTTGGCGGCGAGGATTTCGGCGTGATGGGCAACCCGCATCGAGACCAGAACGATGAGCCCGATCAGGGCGATCGCGGCAATAAGCGAGGCTGTCTTTCCGGCCTCGAATATCGCATGTTCGGCCATATAGGCGGCGATTGCCGCCGGTATCGCGAGCAGCAATATGCGCTCCTGCTTCAGAATAGAACCCGCCATTGATTTCCCTTCCCCTGATAGCCGCAGGCTGTGACGTATCGTCTCTCAGATCAAGCAGGATTTGCGCTTGAGTGCTTTTGGTAGGATAGTGATGTCGCAGGACATGCTGCTCATGCCGCGGTGTCCCCGTTGGGTGCAATGCTTGAAACGCGGTTGTGGTTGCCATGTCGCCTACTGAAACAGGAGGAACATGCATGACCAAAGTAGTGTATGAAATCGTCGAACATGACGGAGGCTTCGCTTACCGCATGAACGGCGCTTATTCTGAAACTTTTCCTTCCTATGCGGATGCCGTCGAGGCTGCGCGTATCGTTGCCGCTGAACAGCAGGTGGGCGGCGATGACGAGGAAATCAGCTATCAGGACGAACGCGGCCAATGGCATGAAGAATATAGCCAGGGCGGCGACCGGCCGGAAGCTGAGGTCGTGGACAAGACTTTACCGTCGGCCAGACTGTTTTGATGAAAGAGCCGGCATTTCCGGTCAAATCGGCATCACCTTACATGATCCGCAAGTTGGTTTTACATCATCGCGGACCGAGGTGTGCTCGGCCTCCGTTGCCGGTCAGCCTTAACGCCGTTGTGGTGGTGCGCCCGGGTCGGTCTCCTTGAGATGCGCCTTCAGGCCTTCGACGAGGGCGCTGAACATGGCACGACATCGTGGCGAGGTCTTCAGATTTTCATGCATCGCGACCCAGGTGTGCAGCGGGATGTCGATATCGGGAAGAACCTGCACCAGCCGCGGGTCCTTGCGCGCAAGGCCGATCTGACAGACGCCGATGCCCGCGCTGGCGCGGATCATGGCAAGCTGGGCGAGATTGCTGTCGGCGCGGATTTCGAAGCAGATGTCTTCAATGTCGGGTATTTCCGGATCAAGGGCACGCATCCGCTGAATGGCCGCCCTGATGAAAGGCGTCTTGCGGTCGAAACCGACCATCCGGTGCTCGTTTAATTCTTCCATGACCTTCGGAATGCCGGCTTTCGCCAGATAGTCGCGCGTCGCATGAAAGCCCAGACGGAAATTGCCGATGTAGCGCATGACGATCGCATCCTGCTGCGGTTCGGTCATGCGGATGGCGATATCGGCTTCGCGCCGCAAGAGGTCTTCCAGCGTATCCGATAGCGAAAGCTCGATCTCGAGCCGGGGGTGAATTTCCTGCATGGCTGCGACGATGGGCGGCAGCATTTCCACGCCGATGATGTCAGATGCGCTGATGCGCACCGTGCCTTCGATCTTGCCGACTTCGCCGGATGCCGCACGCATGAGCGCTGCCGCTGTCGCCGCGAGATTTTCCGCATAGGGCCGGAGCGCAAGGGCAGCTTCCGTTGGCATCAGCCCGTGCGGAGAGCGGATGAACAGCGGAAAGCCGACCGCCTCTTCCAGCGCGCCGATATGGCGCCCCGCAGTCGGTTGGGTGATGCCCAGTTCACGCGCGGCCGCAGACAGCGAGCCGTCACGCAGCACGCTGAGGAAGGTGCGGTAAAAATCCCAGCTGACATCCCGGCTCTTGACCATAAATTTTTGTATATCTGCTCCACTCATTTCGACAATTTCGTATATCGCGCAACGGAACGATACTCCAGCCCACAAGAAGGAGTGACGGCGATGATATATGAAAAACACGCAAATACAGCAGAGAATCAGCCTCTGGCGCTGATCGTCGGGGCGAATGGCGGTGTTGGCAGCCATGTGGCAAAGATGCTGTTGCAACGCGGCTGGCGGGTGAGGGCGCTGACGCGCCAGCAGGCACCATCCGGTGTGGTGGACGGTATGGAGTGCGTGACCGGCGACGCCATGAACCGGCAGGACGTGGTGGAGGCCGCGAAAGGGGCATCGCTCATCGTCCATGCGGTCAACCCTCCGGGATATCGCAACTGGGACAGGCAGGTGCTGCCGATGCTCGACAACAGCATCGCGGCGGCCGAGGCCTGTGGGGCGAGGATCGTCTTTCCCGGCAGTGTCTATAATTTTGGTCCGGATGCTTTTCCGCTTCTGACGGAAGACAGCCCGCAAAAGCCTTTCACCCGCAAGGGTGCGTTGCGGGTGGAGATGGAGCGGCGGCTGAAGATGGCGTCGATGCGCGGCGTGCCGGTGCTGATTGTCCGCGCCGGGGATTTTTTCGGTCCGGATGCGAAAAACAACTGGTTTTCACAGATGGTGGTGCGGCCGGGCAAGCCGGTGCGCAGCGTCCAGAACCCTGCGGCACCCTATGCCGGACATCAATGGGCCTATCTGCCTGACGTGGCGGAAACGATCGGCCGGTTGCTTGATCGCTCGGGCGAGCTTCCAGCTTTCGCCGTTTATCACATGGAAGGTTTCTGGGATTTCGATGGGTTACAACTGGTCGGGGCAATCGAGCGGGCTGCTGGTCATCCGGTCAAGATGCGTCGGCTTTTCTGGCCGGGCATAAAGCTGGCCGCACCCTTCGTTCCGCTGTTCCGTGAAGTGCTGGAAATGCAATATCTCTGGCAGATGCCGATCCGCATGAGCAACCGCAAGCTTGCGGATTTTCTTGGAGCGGAACCACGGACGCCGATTGATGCAGCCGTCTCGGCGACATTGGCGAGCCTCGGCTGTCTCGAACAGGTGCAGCAACCGGCGAGCCTCCATCATCCGGCTGATGCCGGGGGCAGGGTGTGATGGCCACGGCGGCAAATGGGATGTCAGCGCGGCGTCGCGTGTTCGCGGTTATTTCGGCAGGCGTGCCGGTGCTGATTTTAGCGCAGGTGCTCTTGGCGGGGTTGTCGATCTATTATGACGGATCGCTGATTTCGATGCATAAGGAGCTTGGCATGTTTATCGCCGTCCCCGTCGCGTCGCTGGTGGTCCTTGCGCTGCGTTACGATGATTTGCGGCCGAACCTCAATCGTGCGCTGGTTTTGCTTGCCCTCTATTGCCTGCAAGTGGCGCTGATGAGCATCGGCCGGGAAACGGGCAATGGCTTTCTGCAGGCGCTGCATGTGGCCAATGCCTTTGTCATGGGTGCGTTTTCCGATTTCGCCGCCCGGCAGGCGCGCATCGCATCCTGAAACGCCAAACGCCGCACTGCTGAGAAGCAGTGCGGCGTTTGGTTTTATCAATGATCAGCCGAGCGCCGGATAGTCGGTATAGCCTTCTGCGCCGCCACCATAGAAGGTTGGCTGGTTCGGCTCATTCAGCGGCGCATCGTTCTTGAAGCGGCGCACCAGGTCCGGATTGGCGATGAAGGCCTTGCCGAAGGCGACGGCATCGACCTTGCCGCTTTCCACGGCTTCGATGGCGCTTGCACGGTCGTAGCCATTATTGGCGATCCACAGGCCCTTGCCGCCGGCATTGCGATAGGCGCCCTTGAAGGCGGCGTAATCGAAGGGCTTGTCGCCCTGCTTGAAATCACGCGGGCCGCCGGTCGCACCCTCGACGACGTGGATGAAGGCGAGATTGCGCTTTCCGAGCTGTTCCGCCACGTAATTGTAAAGCGGCTGCGGATCGGCCTCGAAAATATCGTTGGCAGGCGTAACGGGGGAGAGACGGATGCCGGTGCGGCCCGCGCCGATTTCTTCCGTAACCGCATCCACCACTTCCAGAAGGAAGCGGGCGCGGTTTTCGATCGAGCCGCCATAGTCGTCGGTGCGCTGGTTGGTGCTGGATTTCAGGAACTGCTCGATCAGATAACCATTGGCGGCATGGATTTCGACACCATCGAAACCGGCTTCCAGCGCGGCACGGGCGCCGCTGCGGTAATCTTCAAGGATGAGGCCGATATCGTCGATGGTGAGCGCGCGCGGCTCGGAGGTCTCCGCAAAGGCGCCTGTGCCGTCATCATTGATGATATAGGTCTTCGATTTGGCAGGGATGGCGGAAGGAGCGACGGGCTGGCCGCCATGTGGCTGCAGCGACGTATGCGAAATGCGGCCCACATGCCAGATCTGCGCAACGATCTTGCCACCGGCCGAATGCACGCCGTCGGTGATCTTCTTCCAGCCTTCGACCGCTTCCTGCTTGTAGAGGCCCGGAACATCGGCATAGCCCTGTCCCTGCTGGGAAATCGGTGTGCCTTCGGTGACGATCAGCCCGGCTGTGGCGCGCTGCTCGTAATAGGTGGCGTTCAGATTGTTGGGAATTGCCCCCGGCGAACGGTTGCGGGTGAGGGGAGCCATGACGATACGATTGGCGAGTGCGATATCGCCGGCCTGTGCCGGTTCGAAAAGACTGGTCATGCGACTTCACTTTCTGGTCGGTTGGCGAAATTGCGCTTAGGGCGCGCTGTCTTTCGGTCTGGGTGCCGGAAGGAGAACCGCTTGCTGGTTTCCGGTCCGGCACCCCAGGGCTCAAAGCTTGGGAGGCTCAGAGATTCGCGTGCAGATAATTGCGGAACGCGTCGATGGTTTCCTCGTTGCGTTCGAAAAACACCCATTGCCCGACCTTCTTCGACCGGATCAGGCCGGCTGCCTGCAACACCGCTAGATGCGACGAGACGGTGGATTGTGACAGGCCGCTGATCTGAAACTGGTTGGCGCACACACCCATGCTGAGCGGATGATCCTGGCAGAAGTGATTTTCCGGGCACTTCAGCCATTCCAGAAATTTCAGCCTCGCAGGGTGGGAAAGGGCTTTGAGGACTTCCTCCGGGTTCATCGGTGTTTCTCTAATATCTGGCATGAGCGATGTTTATATCGATGATTTACGATATACAAATCACGTATCCGTGAGGGCCTGTGGGGTGACGGGAGCGCTTCCCAAAAAAGAAGGCCGCTGGATGTCTCCGCGGCCTGATAAGTTTGAAGGTTAAAACCTCCAGAGGGGAACAGCTGTCGCGTGCCTTATGGGAGCGTGACAGCCAACTAAAATATGGGAGCGCTAATAATGCAAAACAAGGTTGCATCATGCGATATTTCGCCAAATTGGGGAAAATTCTTGCGGGTAAAAAAAGAGGGCCGCCGGATAGATCCAGGGCCCTTTAAGTGTGAAGGTCAAAAACCTCCAGAGGGGAACAGCTGATGCGGTGGAACTGGGAGGAAAAGCCACCGTGTGCATCAGCTGAGAGCGATATGGTGCTTTTTTGTGCACGAAACAACTCTTTTTTGTGCAGGTCAGGCATGCGCGCGATGCAGGCCTCGATATTTCCGGTATATTTTATGTGCAATGCTGGTGAGGGCCGCCCATCGGCAGCCCTCACATTCACAATTTTAAGTATTTGAATTTAAACGGATATCTTGGGTTTCCGACTATTTTAACGTCAGAAGTTCCAGTTCCGCGCCTTGGCGACGATGAAATCTCGGAAAGCTTTCAGCTTTGCAGCGTTTTTCATTTCATCGGGATAGCAGAAGTAGGTATCGAATGACGGAATATCCGCAGCCAGCGACAGTTGGATGAGACCGGGATCGCGGCCGACGATGTAGTCGGGCAGACAGGCAATGCCTATTCCCAGCAGGCAGGCACGTTTGATCGAGGTCTGACTGTTGATCTGCAGATGCGGGATGCGCGTATTATCCGAAGACCGTCCGGCATTCTCCAGCCAGTTGACGTCCAGAAGGTAGTTGGGCGCCGGTTCACCGAAGGAGATGATGCGGTGATTGTCCAAATCCTCGATCGACTGCGGTTCGCCGTGGCGATTGATGTAGGACGGCGCGGCATAGACATGCATGTGCACCGTAAACAGCTTGCGCTGAATAAGGTCCGATTGCTGCGGCTGGCGCAGGCGGATGGCGCAATCGGCGTGGCGCATGTTCACGTCCAGCTCCTCGTTGTCGAGGATGAGCTGGATCGACATTTCCGGATAGAGTTGCAGGAATTCCTGCACCTTGTCCGTCAGCCAGCCCTGGCCGAGACCAACCGTCGTCGTCACGCGCAACTTGCCGCTTGGCTTCTCCGTCGTTTCGGTCAGTTGCATCTTGACGGTTTCGAGCTTCAGCAGCACGTCATGGGCGGTGCGATACAGCAGCTCGCCCTGTTCGGTGAGGATCAGGCCGCGAGCGTGACGATGGAACAGCTTGACGCCGACATCCTGCTCCAGTGCGCTGACCTGACGGCTGATGGCCGACTGGGACAAATGCAGCTTGTCGGCAGCATGGGTGAAAGACCCTGCTTCGGCTGCGGCATGAAAAATGCGCAGTTTATCCCAGTCCAATGGCATTGCCATGCCTATCCTGCCTTTCGGTTATTCCGCTGCAACCGCAAGCGGTTGTTGCGCCGTGAGATAGCGTTCTGCTTCGAGGGCGGCCATGCAGCCCATGCCGGCGGCGGTGATCGCCTGGCGGTAAATGTCGTCGGTGACGTCACCGGCCGCGAAGATACCTTCAACGTCGGTTGCCGTAGAATCGGGAGCGGTCCACATGTAGCCGTTGTCTTTCAGCTTCACCTTGCCCTTGAACAGTTCAACCGCAGGCGCATGGCCGATGGCGACGAAGACACCATCGATGGGCGTGTCGCTGATGACGCCGGTTTTGGTGTCACGCAGACGCACACCCGAGACGGAGGGTGGCATGGGTGGCTTGGCCGGAGCGCCGGTGATTTCGGCAATTTCCGTGTTCCACAGGATCTTGACGTTTTCCTTGGCGAACAGCCGTTCCTGCAGGATCTTTTCCGAACGGAAGCTGTCGCGGCGATGCACGACGGTGACCGATTTGGCGATATGGGCGAGATAGAGCGCTTCTTCCACGGCGGAATTGCCGCCGCCGACCACGATCACATCCTTGTTGCGATAGAAGAAACCGTCGCAGGTGGCGCAGGCGGAAACACCGAAGCCCTGAAAATGCTGCTCGCTCTCGATGCCGAGCCATTTGGCCTTGGCGCCGGTGGCGATGATCAGGGTATCGGCGGTCCAGACCTGACCGGAATCGGTCTTGACCACAAATGGCCGGGTCGTGGTATCAACTTCGGTGACGAGGTCGCTGACGATTTCCGCACCCACATGGGTTGCCTGTTTCAGCATCTGGTCCATCAGCCATGGGCCCTGGATCGGATCGGCAAAGCCCGGATAGTTCTCCACATCGGTGGTGATCATCAATTGCCCGCCCTGTTCCATGCCGGCAATCAGCACAGGTTTCAGCATTGCGCGGGCCGCGTAGATCGCCGCGGTATAGCCGGCGGGACCGGAGCCGATGATCAATACCTTCGTGTGGCGGGCAGACATGGGAACATTCCTTCTCAATAGCAGGGTCTTCGCTCAAGGCCTTCCAGCCGCAGGACGGCGGACGGGCCGCAACCCCTTCGTTGGCAGGTATTTAAGGTTGTCTAGTGTCTTTATTCAAGGGCAGCCTTGCGTTACCAACAAGGCAGTTGTGGATGCACGCGCAATTTTGTGACCGGCCGGCGGCATATTGTTGCGAATCCCGTGCCGAATAGTACAAGGAACTTCTACGGCTTAACGAGGAACTTCTCCGTGACCAGCGTCGAACTCGATGCCATCGATCTGAAAATCCTGCGCGAATTGCAGCGCGACGGGCGCATGACCAATGTGGAACTGGCCGAAAGGGTCGGTATTTCGGCACCGCCATGCCTCCGGCGCGTCCGCAAGCTTGAGGAAGCTGATGTGATCGAGGGTTATCACGCCATGTTGAACGCGCCGAAGCTCGGTTTCGATCTCGTTGCCTTCTGCATGGTCGGCCTCAAGCGGCAGTCGGACAGCAACCTGAAGGCCTTCGCGGCGGCGACGGGCGGATGGTCGCTGGTGCGGCAGGCATGGATGGTGTCAGGCGAAAGCGATTTCCTGCTGCATTGCGTCGCCAGAAACCTCACCGAGTTTCAGGATTTCGTCATCGAGGTTCTGACGGCGGACGAAAATGTCGATACGGTGCGCACCATGCTCACCATCCGCCAGGTCAAGCGCGTCGGTCTCGTGGAAATCTGAACGGCGGGCTTTGCAGCTGCTTTGCCGAGCGTTATCCGCGCCGTAGCGCGTCATAAACCGCACCGAGACTTGTCGCCTCTTTTTCCAGCGGGAATGTGGTGCGCACATGCGCAAGCCCGGCGAGCGCATGGCTCTTGGCCAGAGCAGGGTCCGCAAGATAGGGCTTTATCGCATCCCTGAGCGATGCATAGTCCCCGGCCTCGACGACCATGCCGGTCTCGCCCTTGACGGTCATTTCTTCATAGGCGCCGGCATTGCTGGTAACGACCGCCGTCTGCGAGGCCATGGCCTCCAGTGGCGTCAAGCCGAAACCCTCATTGCGTGACGGCGCGACATAGAGCGTCAGTCGCCGATACCAGGGCTTGATGTCATCGACTTCGCCCTGAAACACGATGCGGTCGGAAAGGCCGGCTGTGGCAACATCGGCTTTCAGCGTATCGCCAAAGGCCTTGTGTTCCGCCGTCACGCGGCCGGAAACCACGGCTGTCCATTCCGGATAGTGTGGCAGAAGCTCGATCATGGCGCGCACGAAGAGGTCGGTGCCCTTCTGGTGGCGCACCCGCCCGAAACAGCCGATCAGATATTGCCCCGGCAGGCCGGTTGACGCGATGGTATCCTCGGCGCCCGTCGCCGGGTGAAACAGCTCGGTATCGACGCCGTGCATGACGACCCTGTGGGGAACTTCCAGAAACGCGCCGGAACGGCCGTTTGTCGCAACGACCGCATCCATCTTCGAAATCAGAAAGCGGGTATAGGCGGAATGCCGCCTCTGTGCGGCCGAGGTGAAGAGCAGCTTTACCTTCATGCGCAGTACATCACGCATGAAAATGCCCGGCAGCATTTCAAGATTGCGGCGGGCGTGCCAGATGCGGGGGGCGCCGAATGGCCCGTTTTGCCAGAGACGCCACAGATCGCGGAAGCGCACATGCGGCAGATGTGGTGGCAGGCCGGGGCCGATGACGGCCACTTTCTGTCCCAGCCGGTTCTGCACCGGAATGAGCTGAACGATGGTGGAGGTGACGCCGGAGAGCCTGCGCTTGAAGTTCGGCGCAAGCACCTGCACATCTTTCAGACTGACGTGGGACAAGATGGGCTTCCGTCTCTGCGGCTGGTTTGGCGGTTTGATACGTCAGAAAGCAATGCGCCCGCGAGGGGCGCATTGCGGTGAGGCTCATCAGCCCCACTGTACCGCGAGGATTTCGTAACCCTTGGCGCCGCCCGGGGCGTTGACTTCGATGCTGTCGCCAACTTCCTTGCCGATCAAGGCACGGGCGATGGGCGAAGAGATGGAAATGCGGCCTGCCTTCACATCGGCTTCCTGGTCGCCGACGATCTGGTAGGTCTTTTCCTCGTCGCTGTCCTCATCGACCAGCTTGACGGTGGCGCCGAACTTGATCTTGGAACCGGACATCTTGGAAAGGTCGATGACCTCCGCGCGCGCGGTCAGGTCTTCCAGTTCGGTGATGCGGCCTTCATTATGGCTCTGGGCTTCCTTGGCAGCGTGGTATTCGGCATTTTCCGAAAGGTCGCCATGGGCGCGCGCTTCCGCAATTGCCTCGATGATACGGGGACGTTCCTCCTGCTGGCGAAAGCGCAGCTCCTCCTGCAGCTTGACGAATCCACCCTGAGTCATCGGCACTTTTTCTACCATTTTTTTATCCTTCGCAGTCCTGTCGCTTTTACTTGCAGACACAAAAAGAAACAGGTTCCGGAGAGGAACTCCGGAACCATGCCAAAATCATAACTAAGCCGACTATATCAGAAGACGACAGCGAAATGCCAGCAAATTTGAGGCGGTCAATTTTATACGTCCATTCATGGAGTTAAGCGGCATGATTGACATTTTTCAATAGAACATATAGTGAACATAATTATGAAGAAGTCAATCAGGCAACGTCTGGCCATTCTCTCCGATGCGGCGAAATATGACGCATCCTGCGCCTCCAGCGGCACGACGAAACGCAGCTCCGCTGCGTCTGGCGGGCTGGGTTCAACGGAGGGGTCGGGTATCTGCCATGCTTATGCGCCGGACGGGCGCTGCATTTCGCTCCTGAAAATCCTGCTCACCAATTTTTGCATCTATGACTGCGCCTATTGCATCAACCGCTCCTCCAGCAATGTGGAGCGCGCGCGGTTTACTGCCGAAGAGGTGGTGTGGCTGACGCTGGAGTTCTATCGACGCAACTATATTGAGGGGCTCTTTCTGTCTTCCGGCATTATCCGCTCCTCGGATCATACGATGGAGGAGATGGTGCGCGTGGCGCGGGAGCTGCGCGTTACCCATGGATTTCGTGGTTATATCCATTTGAAATCGATCCCTGAAGCATCGCCGAAGCTCATAGAGGAGGCGGGGCTTTATGCGGACCGCCTGTCGATCAATATCGAGTTGCCGACCGATAGCGGTATTGGTCGTTTCGCGCCGGAAAAGCAGCCCGCCAATATTCGCCGCTCCATGGCCGATATCCGCCTGAAGATCGAGGAGGCGGGCGAGCCGACGGCGCGGACGCGTCGGACCAAGCGCTTCGCGCCCGCCGGACAGAGCACACAGATGATCGTGGGTGCTGACGGTGCCGATGACAGCACCATCCTCTCCACCAGCGCCAGGCTCTATGGCAGTTATGGTCTGCGGCGCGTCTATTATTCGGCCTTCAGCCCCATTCCGGATTCTTCGAAAAACCTGCCGCTGATCAAGCCGCCTTTGATGCGTGAGCACAGGCTTTATCAGGCCGACTGGCTTTATCGGTTTTACGGTTTTGACATCGGCGAGATAACCGCGATTGGTGGCGATGGCATGCTGGATCTCGATATCGATCCGAAGCTGGCATGGGCGCTCAAAAATCGCGACCGTTTTCCGGTGGATGTGAATGTCGCGGATCGGGAAATGCTGCTGCGAGTGCCGGGTTTCGGCACCAAGACGGTCGCTTCCATTCTCTCGTCGCGACGGTTTCGGCGGGTACGGCTGGAGGATATTGCCCGCTTTGGGGTGTCCCTGAAAAAAGTGAAGGCCTTTATCGTTGCGGACGGCTGGACGCCGGGCAAACTGACTGAACGGCCGGATCTGCGGGCAATGTTTGCGCCGCAGCCCGAACAATTGTCGCTGTTGTGATGTACGGCCCGGTTCTGGAAGGGCGGGGCGATCTCGGCGAGTGGCGTGACGCGGCTCGGATGGCGCTCGCCGCCAATATACCACCGGAAGCGATTGACTGGCGGCTGTGGGATGACGAAGCGGGGCTGCTGGATTTTGCCGGTGAGCCGTTGCCGACACCCAGGGTCGGGGAAGCACAGGTTTCCGTTCCGTCCGCCTTCGTGGCGCTGGCGCAGGCGGTGATCTGTCACAGCGATAAGGGCCGTTTTGCGTTACTATACCGGCTGTTATGGCGGCTTAGGCAGGATCGCGCCCTGCTGCAGTTCAAGTCCGATCCGGATGTTTCACAAGCGCGACTGCTCGAAAAATCCGTCCGCCGTGACTGTCACAAGATGACGGCCTTCGTTCGTTTCAAGGAGTTACCATTACCGCAGGGGCAGGGTGGGCGACGGCGCTTCGTCGCCTGGTTTGAGCCGGATCATTTCATTGTCGAGCGCGAGGCGCCGTTTTTCCAGCGGCGGTTCACTGACATGGACTGGCTGATCGCGACGCCGAAAGGGTCTGCGCGATGGGATGGAAGCGTGTTGCAGACGTCGCGAGAGGCCGCCGCTCAACCCGACCTGAAAGATGAAACGGACGATCTCTGGCGGACCTATTATGCCAATATTTTCAATCCGGCCCGCTTGAAGATCAAGGCGATGACGGCGGAGATGCCAAAAAAATACTGGAAGAACCTGCCGGAAGCGGATCTCATTCCCGGCCTCATTCTGGGCGCGGAGGCGCGGGTGCTCGATATGGCGGCCAAGGCGGCAAGCCAGCCGCAGCCGTTTCACCACCGCCTGCAGGCTGTTGCCGCCGCGGCGCGGAAGGAGGCCCCGCAGGAACTGGAAGATTCGCTTGGGTCCCTGAGGCGGCAGGCAGGCCAATGCACCCGATGTCCGCTGCATTGCAAGGCGACACAAACTGTTTTTGGCGAGGGGCCGGAAAATGCGGATGTCATGATCGTCGGCGAACAGCCGGGCGATCACGAAGATCTTGCCGGAAAACCTTTCCTCGGTCCTGCTGGTCAGCTGTTTGATCGAACGCTGGGCGAGATTGGCGTGGACCGCAGGCGGCTTTACGTCACCAATGCCGTCAAGCATTTCAAATATGAAACACGCGGCAAGCGGCGTATTCACCAGCGGCCGGATGCGGGTGAGGTTCAGCAATGCCGCTGGTGGCTGAACCAGGAAATTGCACTGGTGCAGCCGAAGCTCATCGTCGCCATGGGCGCTACGGCGCTTTATGCCCTGACCGGTGGCAAGGAGAAAGTCACCGAAGTTAGGAGCGGCCCTCTTCCCATGCAGGAAGGGCGGACGCTTTTTGTCACGGTGCATCCATCCTATCTGCTGCGTCTGCCGGATGCGCGGGCGAGAGAGGCGGAAACTCTGCTCTTCAAAAAGGACATGGAGTTTCTAAGATTATTCGAATAAATTGTTTTATTGATCTATTTATATATAAAAATGTATTTTAGTTTTTATGAATATAACTTACGTTTTTTGATTCGGTATTTTTATTAAAATTTTATACTTATCGATGATAATTGAATCGGTCTTATTTATTTATTGCGTGGACATATTATGTTGGGTGAACTCGACCTCACGACAGTCATATTGATGCAGAAGTGCTCTTATATTGTAGGATTGTTGAGTTTCATCTATCTAAAGTTGTCGAATCGTGGATTGCGTGGCCCGGTTGCTCTTGCTGCCGGCTTTGCAGCCATGACAATTGGTTCCACACTCGCCGGTTACGGCGAATGGGGGATAATGTCACCGGCTTTATGGCGGCTCGGCAGTGTCGTTTTCGGCATTGTCGGTTATGCGCTGATCTGGCTCGGTCTGAAAGTTCTGAGCGACGGACGCCCTGTGGGCCGCCGGACGGTGGTCGCCCTCTGTCTTGTCGCGCTGCTGGCGATTGTCGTCGCGCTGCAAGTGGCTGAAAACAATGCGTATCGCGCGGCTTTGTTCAATGGCTGCGCGGCTCTCGCCTATCTTGCGGGCGCGGTTGGGCTTTTCGCAAGGTGGCGCAAGGAGCGGCTTCTCTCCCGTCTGGCGCTTGGCGCAATCGCCGGGATTTCCGGTCTGATTTCGCTCTCCGTGGTGAAGAGCATATTTTTCCCGGACTATGCCACCATCAATCTGGTCAATGCGTTTTTCTTCATCATCATGTTGAATTTCGCCATCGCGCTGTTCGTGATGATGCTGGTGGCCGAGCGGTCCGAACGGAAATTGCTGGTTCTTGCCAATACCGACCCGCTGACCGGCGTCAAGAACCGCCGGTTCTTTTTCCAGGCGATGCCTGCGGCGCCCGATCCTGCCGATGCGGCCATGCTGCTGGATATCGATCACTTCAAATCGATCAACGACCGTTTTGGCCATGCCGTCGGTGACAGCGTCCTTCAGGAAGTGGCAAAACGCATCGGCGGCAGCATACGCGGCGGCGATGTATTGGCGCGGTACGGTGGCGAGGAATTCATCATCTTCCTGCCGGGTGCGGGTGGTCAGAAAGCCTCTGTTATCGGTGAGCGTATCCGCAATGCAGTTGCGGTCAATGACGTTGATTGCGGTGGGTTGCGCGTTGGTGTCACGATCAGCATCGGCGTTGCGACCGCCGGCGAGATGCGCTGCGACCTGCAGACGCTGGCGGAAATGGCGGATCGCGCCCTTTACCGGGCCAAGAGCGAAGGGCGTAACTGTGTGCGCGAGGCGCTGGCGGCCTAGCCCTGCGGCTCGCTCACTTCATCCGCCGCGGCGCGATGGTGCAGGGCTTCCTTGAGCAAGATCTCGATCTGGGCATTGATGCTGCGCAATTCGCCGCTGGCCGTGTTCCTGATCACGTTCAATATTGCGGGTTCGATCCGCAGCGGAAAAGCCACCCGTTCCGGTCCCGGCGGACGTCCTGCCATAGCTTTAACCCCGCAAGGTTGCGGTGTCGATCACCGGGGTTGGGTCAACAGGCGCGGAAATGCCGGCGATCATGCGGGCAAGCACAGGTGAAATATATCCGCCTGTAGCCGAGGGCGGTATGTCGGTCTTCGATAAGGGCATCATGAACCTCATGTGGGAATGATGCGTTTTTGATACCGGAAACGGATTGCAGGGGGATTACGCAATGCGAAACGCCGCGAATCTTGCGACCCGCGGCGTTTCGTTTTCATTCAGCACGTAACGGCGCGGATTTCCCGCGGGCCGCTTACTGGAAATAGCTCTGCAGCGGCTTCACTTCCAGATTGCCGGCCTTCAGCGCCTTGATGGCAAGGGCGGCGGCTTCCGCGCCGGCCATTGTTGTGTAGTAGGGTACCTTCTGCATCAGTGTTGCACGGCGCAGCGACTTGCTATCGGAAATCGCCTTGTTGCTATCAGTGGTATTAATGACGAGCTGGACCTGACGGTTGCGGATGGCATCTTCGATATGCGGACGGCCTTCCTGCACCTTGTTGATCTTTTCAGCGTTGACGCCCCGTTCTGCGAGGAAACGCTGGGTGCCGCCGGTCGCCACGACTTTGAAGCCGCTTTCCACCAGAATGCGGATGGCGGGGAGAACGCCTTCCTTATCGTCGTCACGCACCGAGACAAAGACCGTGCCGGAGCGTGGCAGATCAACGCCGGCACCGAGCTGGCTCTTGGCGAAGGCGAGCGCGAAATCCGTGTCGAGGCCGATGACTTCACCGGTCGAGCGCATTTCCGGTCCGAGCAGAATGTCGACGCCGGGGAAGCGGGCGAAGGGGAAGACGGCTTCCTTGACGGCGATGTGCTTCAGGTTGCGCGGATCCGGCTTTTCGCCGTAAGCCGCAATCGCTGCGCCGAGCTTTTCACCGGCCATGACGCGGGCGGCGATCTTGGCGATCGGCGCACCGATGGTCTTCGCCACGAAAGGCACGGTGCGCGAGGCGCGCGGGTTGACTTCGAGAACGTAGATCGTGCCGTCCTTGATGGCGTATTGCACGTTCATCAGGCCGCCGACATTGAGCGCTTTTGCAAGTGCCGTCGTCTGGCGTTCCAGTTCGTCAAGGGTTTCCTTGCTCAGTGAACGGGACGGCAGCGAGCAGGCGCTATCGCCCGAGTGGATGCCGGCTTCTTCGATGTGTTCCATGATGCCGGAAACGAAGACGCTTTCGCCGTCGCAAAGCGCATCGACGTCCACTTCGACGGCGTTGGTCAGGTAGCTGTCGAACAGAAGCGGGTTCTTGCCGAGCAGGGTGTTGATCTGGCCGGTCTTGTCGTTCGGGTAACGCTGCTTGATGTCCTCAGGCACGAGACCCGGAACCGTGTCGAGCAGATAGGTCTGGAGCTGGCCTTCCGAATGGATGATCTGCATGGCGCGGCCACCCAGAACGTAGGACGGGCGGACCACCAGCGGGAAGCCGATTTCAGACGCGACGAGGCGGGCCTGCTCGACCGAATAGGCGATGCCGTTGTTCGGCTGAGCGAGGTCCAGCTTCATCAGCAGTTTCTGGAAGCGGTCGCGGTCTTCGGCAAGGTCGATCATGTCAGGCGCTGTGCCGAGGATCGGGATACCGTTCTTTTCAAGCGCTTCGGCAAGCTTCAGCGGGGTCTGGCCGCCGAACTGCACGATGACGCCGACGAGTTCACCCTTTTCCTGTTCGGCACGCATGATCTCGATCACGTCTTCGGCCGTCAGCGGTTCGAAATAGAGGCGGTCGGAGGTGTCGTAGTCGGTGGAAACCGTTTCGGGGTTGCAGTTGATCATGATCGCTTCGAAGCCGGCATCCTTCAGCGCGAAGGCGGCATGGCAGCAGCAATAATCGAACTCGATGCCCTGGCCGATGCGGTTCGGACCACCACCGAGGATAACGACTTTCTTGCGGTCGGAAACCTGCGCTTCCGAACGGGCTGCGCCGACGAAGGGGATTTCATAGGTCGAATACATGTAAGCGGTCGGTGAAGCGAATTCGGCCGCGCAGGTGTCGATGCGCTTGAAGACCGGGCGAACATTGAGGCTGTTGCGCAGCTCGGCCACTTCCTTCGGGCGCTTGGACGTCAGGCTGGCGAGGCGGGCGTCGGAAAAGCCCATGGCTTTGAGCATGCGCAGGTTTTCGGCATCCTGCGGCAGGCCGTGCTCGCGGATGCGGGCTTCCATGTCGACGATGGCCTTGAACTGGGCGATGAACCACGGATCGATCTTCGAGTTTTCGTGGACTTCCTCTTCGGTCATGCCCATGCGCAGCGCCTGGGCGACCATGCGCAGACGGTCCGGCGTCGGCGTGCCGATGGCGGCGCGGATGGCGTTCTTGGAGCCTTCGCCTTCCTCAAAGCCGGGGATTTCGATTTCATCGAGACCGGTGAGGCCGGTTTCCATGCCGCGCAGAGCCTTTTGCAGCGATTCCGCGAAGGTGCGGCCGATGGCCATGACTTCACCGACCGACTTCATGGCGGTGGTGAGGATCGGCGAAGCGCCCGGGAATTTCTCGAAGGCGAAACGCGGGATCTTGGTGACGACATAGTCGATGGACGGCTCGAACGAAGCGGGCGTCGCACCGCCGGTAATGTCGTTTTCCAGCTCGTCCAGCGTGTAGCCGATGGCGAGCTTGGCGGCGATCTTGGCAATCGGGAAGCCGGTCGCCTTGGAAGCGAGAGCCGAAGAGCGCGAGACGCGCGGGTTCATTTCGATGACGACGAGGCGGCCATCTTTCGGATTGACGGCGAACTGCACGTTCGAGCCGCCGGTTTCCACGCCGATCTCGCGCAGCACCGCAATCGAGGCGTTGCGCATGATCTGGTATTCTTTGTCGGTCAGGGTCAGCGCCGGCGCAACCGTGATCGAGTCACCCGTGTGGACGCCCATCGGATCGATGTTTTCGATGGAGCAGATGATGATGCAATTGTCCGCCGTGTCGCGGACCACTTCCATCTCATATTCCTTCCAGCCGAGAACCGATTCTTCGACCAGCACTTCGGTGGTCGGCGAGGCGTCGAGGCCGCCCGAGACGATGTCGAAGAATTCCGAGCGGTTATAGGCAATGCCGCCGCCGGTGCCGCCGAGCGTGAAGGACGGGCGGATGATGGCGGGCAGGCCGACATGGTCGATTGCCTGCGCGGCAATCGCAATCGCATGGGCCATGTAGCGCTGCTTGCGGTCAGTCTCGCCGAGGTTCCACTGGTTTTCGAGATCATCCAGCGCCTTGTCCAGTTCAGCGCCGGAAAGCTTTGCCTTCAGCTCAGCGCGCGCCGCCTCATGGGTCTTGCGGTCGGCATCCTTGATTTCGGTGGCATTGGCCAGCATAGATTTCGGCGTTTCAAGGCCGATGCGCGCCATGGCTTCGCGGAAGAGAGCGCGGTCTTCGGCCATGTCGATGGCTTCCGGCTTTGCGCCGATCATTTCGACATTGTAACGGTCGAGAACGCCCATGCGCTTGAGAGAAAGCGCAGTGTTGAGCGCGGTCTGGCCGCCCATGGTCGGAAGCAGCGCGTCCGGGCGTTCCTTGGCGATGATCTTCGCCACGACTTCGGGCGTGATCGGCTCGACGTAAGTGGCGTCGGCAAGGCCCGGATCGGTCATGATGGTCGCGGGGTTGGAGTTGACCAGAATGACCCGGTAACCCTCTTCCTTCAGCGCCTTGCAGGCCTGCGTGCCGGAATAGTCGAATTCACATGCCTGACCGATGACGATCGGTCCCGCGCCGATGATGAGGATGGACTTGATATCTTGGCGCTTCGGCATGGCTCTCTCGTTCCGCTTTTTGGTTGCGCAAAACACCGGCCACGGTGGAAGATCACCGGCCGGGGAGCGCAATTCAAATGTTTTCAGGCTAGAAGCGGCTTATAGGCAAATGTTTTTGAGAACGGAACCCCATAAATTCCGGAATCGACAGAAACTCTTAACGTGTAGGGACAAGGGCGGCAAAACGGGTCTGCACGGCTGCATTATAGGAGCGGCTGACGGGGATTTCCGAACCGTCTCCCGTAATGACATGCAGACGGCCGGCCTGTTTACGCAGCGAGACAACGTCGGCATCGGCAATCCAGTGGGACCGGTGTATCTGCAAGCCCTCCGTCTGGCCAATTTCTTTCAGCGCATCGGCAAAACGCAACAGAACGAGCTGATGACCGCGCGTGGTGACGATTTGCGTATAATGGTCCTGCACCGACAGGCGCAGTAATGCGCCGCGCTTTTGTGGCGGCAGCCGCTCCAGCAACGGTGCGGCGCTTTTTACCTCGCGTCTGGCATCTCCGTTTGTCTCGGTAACGGCATCTGCCGCCGTTTCGAGCGCCTGGCAGGCGGTGAGATAGCTCAGCAGGCAAAAAATGGCACAGAGAGGCAGGGATGACAGACTGCTTTGCAGAAAGGGCCCGAAACCCATTTCCTTGCCCGAGAAGACCCGGTTCGTGATGGTGAGCAGCAGCCCGATCGGCAGGGCGGCCGTCAGCGAGCCGATCATCATGCGCGTCAGCATATTGCCGATGCTGCCGGCGAAGATGCTGTTGGCGATGATGGAAAAGGATATGGCAAATGTCCAGGCGCCGGCCTGTATGATTGTCCAGTAAAGCAGCCGGTCGGCGAAGCTCATGGTTTCGCTGGTTCCGAAGGGCCCGGTCACGATGAAGATCGCCAGCACGGCGAGAAATGTCAGCCACAGCCTTCGCGATTGCAGGATCGCGTGCATTTCACGAAGCGTGGATTGCAGATATGGGTGATCCACGAAGTTTTCCTGCCGATGGCGCCAATCCGTTTTTCCTGAACGCATGTTTTGCCGAAATTGCCGGTGATTTCAACAGAGCCGAAACAGCACCCATGTCACTCCAGCCTTTGTTAGACGCACCGTTCGCCGTGCAATTCCATGTCTTGACCGTCGTGCCTGCAGCCATTCTAGGGGCCTTCATCTTCCTGCGCCCCAAGGGAACCGCCATCCACCGGCTGCTCGGTAAGATCTGGGTGTCGCTGATGGTCGCGACGTCCATTTCCACTTTCTTCATCCACGAATTGCGGATGTTTTACGGCTTCAGCCCGATCCACCTGCTGTCCGTCTTCACCATATATGGCTGTCTGCAATCGGTCTATTTCGCGCGCCGCGGCGATATCGGACGCCACATGCGGATCATGCAGAGCGTTTATCTCGGTGGCATCGTGATTGCCGGGGGCTTCACCTTCGTTCCGGGACGCATCATGCATCAGATTGCTTTCGGAGACGGTAAAGCTGGTTTTGCGGCCGTTTTCGCCGGTATTCTCGTGGTTGCCTTCCTGTTTCTGACCGTGCTGAAACAAAGACGCCGAACCGCATGAAGGCCTCCGTTTTTTCGCCTCTGCTTTCTTCCGGAACAAGATGTATTATAGTGCCGTTATAAGGCAGCTTGTTGAGGCGATATTCGCCGGGAGAAGAGCATGGAATGGAGAGGGCGTCGCCAATCGGACAATATCGAGGACCGGCGCGGCATGTCAGCGGGTTCGGGGCCTTCGGGCAACGATCCTTTTTCCCGAGGGGGAATGCGTGTGCCGATTGGGCGCCGCGGCGGCGGCATCGGCATCGGCGGCATTCTGGTCATCCTGCTGATCAGCTGGGTGCTTGGCATCAATCCGCTGACGCTGCTTTCGGGCGGCGATATTTCACTGGATGGTGGTGGCACAACGCAGCAATCCGGAACCCAGCAGCCCGGCACGCGTCCGCAGGGGCAATCATCTGACGAGACGACGGCTTTCGTTCGTACCGTGCTGGCCGAGACCGAAGATACGTGGAGTGGCATTTTCCAGTCCGCCGGCGAGACCTATCAGAAGCCGACGCTGGTTCTGTTCTCCGGTCAGGTGTCTTCCGCCTGCGGTTATGCTTCTGCCGCCAGCGGTCCGTTCTATTGCCCGGGCGACCGCAAGGTCTATCTCGACACCAGCTTCTTCAAGGAACTGGACCAGCGTTTCGGCGCGGCCGGCGATTTCGCGCAGGCTTATGTGATTGCGCATGAGGTGGGCCACCACATCCAGAACCTGACCGGCGTTCTGCCGGAGTTCAACCGCCGCCGCCAGTCGATGAGCCAGGTGGATGCCAACAAGATGTCGGTGCGCGTGGAGCTTCAGGCGGATTGCTATGCCGGCATCTGGGGCAAGTTCACCGAGCAGAAGGGCATTCTCGAAACCGGCGACCTTGAGGAAGCGTTGAACGCCGCCCATCAGATCGGTGACGACACGTTGCAGAAGCAGACCCAAGGTTATGTGGTGCCTGATAGTTTCAACCACGGCACCTCGGCACAGCGCGCGGAATGGTTCAAGCGCGGTTTCCAGAGCGGCCGTGTCGAGGATTGCGATACGTTCTCGGCCAATCTTTGAGAATGAAGAGAGGAGGGGGCCTTTCAGCCCCCTTTTTTTGTTTAGCGCATCAAAAGTGCCACGGCATACATGCCGAGTGCGAAGACCGTATGGGCAACGAGGTTGAGAACACGAACCTTGGTGGGATTGGGCGTTTTTGAGGCCGCCCAGCCGATGCCGAGACCCGGCTGCAACAGGAACCAGCCCGCGCCCACCGTGACGATGCCGACGATCCACGGCTGGATGAAGGACGGGTTTGCAAACCAGGCAGCCGGCACCACCAGCGCCAGAATGATGCCGTAGAGGATGCCGACGGCGTAGTGCGAAATCCAGCCGAGCGCCAGTTCATGTTCATAAGGCGCGGCTGTGGCGATGCTATCGTGAAATATCGTACCTTTTGGCACATGCCAGAACCAGCGGCCGACCGGCGCCCAGTTCGGCGCTGACTGGCCAAAAAACCGATGCAGCACAATCGCCCATATATCCATAAACACCGTGCCGCCAATGCCCATGGCAATGCCGCGCCAAATCAGTTCCAGCATAGATCCCTCCGCATATCATGATCGATCAAGCTCTAGCGGATCGGGCCGGTGGAGAGAACGGGGTATCTTTCGCACAGCAAATAAAAATGGCCGGATCGATCCGGCCATGAAAGAGGTTGAAACCTATCCTCCGTCATGCCGGACTTGATCCGGCATCCAGCTACGGCGCGTCTGCGCCGTGAGGAATGAGTCTTTCGCGATCAAGGACTTGATCGCGCTGGACCCCGGATCTAGTCCGGGGTGACGGCGTTTGTATGCGTTGCCTCCACTAAACGAGCAGGCGGTTCCCCTAAGCAGCCCGCCCATATTCCGCCTGCCGTCGCGTTGCCGTGGCGAGCTGGAACTGCGCGAGCAGATCGTTGAGCGCCGCCGCTTCCGAAGCAAGGCCATGGCTTGCAGCCGTCTGTTCCTCCACCATGGCGGCATTCTGCTGCGTGCCCTGATCGATGGTGTTGATGGCGGTGTTGATTTCCTGAAGCCCGGTCGACTGTTCGCGCGACGACGTCACGATGGCGTCGATGTGGCGATTGATCTCCTGCACTTCGCGGACGATGGTTTCCAGCGCCTTGCCGGCATTGCCGACGAGATCGACGCCGGACTGCACCTGCGATGTCGAGGCATTGATCAGCGTCTTGATTTCCTTGGCGGCATTGGCGGAGCGCTGGGCAAGTTCGCGCACTTCCTGTGCGACGACGGCAAAACCCTTGCCGGCTTCACCGGCACGCGCCGCTTCCACGCCGGCATTCAGCGCCAGAAGGTTTGTCTGGAAGGCGATTTCATCGATCACGCCGATGATGTTGCTGATCTCCGACGATGATTTTTCAATGCCTTCCATGGCGCGAACCGCATCTTCGACGATGATGCCGGATTGTTCGGCATTGCCGCGGGCGCGATCAACCAGACGTCCGACTTCCTCGGCGCGGCGGGCGGAGTCCTTCACGGTGGTGGTGATTTCCTCGAGCGCCGCGGCGGTTTCTTCCACCGAGGCTGCCTGCTGCTCCGTGCGCCGTGCCAGATCGTCGGCGGATTGGCGAATCTCACCAGCACCGGCGTCGATTGCGCGGGCATTCTGGCCAACGGTGCTGAGCGCCACATTCAGCTTGGCGACGGAATTGTTGAAATCGTCGCGCAGGCGGTCGATGCGGCTCACGAAAGGCGTGTCGATGCGGTAATTGAGATCGCCGTCCGAAAGATGCGCCAGACCTTTGGCGAGCGAGTCGACCGCGAACTGGATGTCCGCCGCGTCTTTCGCCGAACTTCTCTCCCGCTCGTTGCGCTCCTGTTCGGAAAGCGTGCGGTTTTCTTCGGCGTCACCTTCGAGACGCAGGCGCTCCATGGCGTTCGACCTGAAAACGGCGACTGCCGCGGCCATCGAACCGATCTGGTCGGTGCGCTCCTGGCCGGGAATGGCGACATCGAGATTGCCGGCCGCAAGGCCTTCCATGGCCGAGGTCATCTGTGTGACGGGGCGGACGATGAAACGGGAGAGCACGGTTGCAAGCAGCGCGATCATGATTGCAGCGGCAAGAACCGTGGCGATGGTCGCTGCCAGCCGGAACTGGCCGATTGCGCTGTAGGCTATATCGGAATCGACGACAAAGCCGAGATACCAGTCGACCGAGGGCAGGCCGGCAACCGGGATGAAGCTGGTGATCTTGCCCTTGCCGTCAATTTCGGTCTGGGAAATCGCCGAGGAAATTGCCGGTGTGTTGACCTTGAAAAGATCGCTCAGCGGCTTATCGACGAGTTTCGGATCGGGATGAATAAGGATCTTGCCGTCCTTGCTAACCAAGAAGGCGTAACCGTCCGTGCCGGCATCTACGGACTTGATCATATTTACCAGCGAATCCAGCGAGAAGTCGCTTCCCGTCACGCCAGCCAACTTGCCATCAACGGAAACGGGCATCGCTGCAGTGATGACGAGGCCGCCGGTCGAGGCGTCGGTGTAAGGTTCGGTCAGCACCGGCTTGCCGGCCTTGACCGCATCCAGATACCAGGGGCGCTTGCGCGGGTCATAACCTTCCGGAAGCGGTGTTTTCGGGAACGTCGTGAAGACGCCGTTTTCGGCATTGCCGAAATAGGTGGACATGAACTGCGCTGTCAGCACGTCGTTCTGAAGGAACTGCAGCTTGGCATCGTCCTCCGGAAGCTTCGCAAGCGTTTTCGCCACCGTGTCGGTGAGCATGATGCGACCGTTCAGCCAGTTTGCGATGCTCTGTGCGGCCTGCTTGCCGGACGAATCGATGTTTTCCGCCACCGCTTCCGTCGTGACCCGGTGCTGAAGGCTATCGATATAGAAAGAAAATCCCGCAAAGGCGGCGACAACAAGTGATGATGCCGCAAACAGAATGCGCGTCATGAGGTTGGATTTTTTTGGCAAGCTACACGTCCTTGAAACCAGATATGCCCGGTCGGGTCATCTTGGAGAATGGGGGGAAAGACATGCCTCTAGGGCGGGAATATTCTGCGTCATGCAGCTTATGATTTAAAAGAACTACGCGATGTTCTAATACGTAAAGTGAAATGGTAAAATTCGACTAAATTTGTTTTGGTTCATGCCGTTTCAGACTGTGCCGGCAGGTTTTGCCATTTTGCGTAAATTTTGATCATCGGGCTGCAAAGGTTGCGTGCAGGAAGGGAATATTTTATTCATCACCCTGCTGCCGTTGCGCAATTCGCGGGCAATGGCCAAAATTCAGGTGAATTACAATGTCTTCGTCGGTTGTTGCAGAAACCGTTCCCTCCGGATCGGGGTCGTGGCTTTCGCATTTCAAGGCTACGCTTGCGCTTGGAATTCCGCTTATTGGTGCGCAGCTCGCGCAGCTTGGCATCCATACCACTGACATGGTCATCGTCGGGCAGCTGGGGGCTGAAAAGCTGGCGGCCATGGTGCTGGCCGGGCAGTTCTTCTTCGTTGTCTTCATTTTTGGCTCGGGCTTTTCCGTGGCCGTGGTGCCAATGGTGGCGCAGGCTTATGGGCAGGGCGATGCGACGGCGGCCCGCCGCTCGCTGCGCATGGGCATGTGGGTGGCTATCGCCTACTGGATCCTCGCTTTGCCGATCTTCTTCAATGCCGAGCGGATTCTGGTCTATCTCGGGCAGAATCCCAACGTGGCGGCGTTGACCGGCCATTATCTCGCCATCGCCAAATTCGGCCTGCTGCCAGCTTTGCTTTTCTACGTGCTGCGCGGACTTGTCAGCGCCATCGGCCGGGCGGGCATCATTCTTTATGTCACCATCATCATGTTGGTGATGAACGGTGTGATGGCTTATGCGCTCGTGTTCGGCCATTTCGGCTTGCCGGCAATGGGCATGAATGGTGCTGCCGTCGTTGCCGTCATCGTCAATGCCTTCAGCTTCATCTTCATCGTTTTCTATGTACAGACGCGTGAGGAGACGAAGAAATACGAGCTGTTCGTGCGTTTCTGGCGGCCGGACTGGCATGCGCTTTTCGAAGTGCTGCGTCTCGGCCTGCCGATCAGCATCACCATCCTTGCCGAAGTGACGCTGTTTGCCGCCGCCTCGATTCTGATGGGACAGATTGGCACCGTGCAGCTTGCGGCGCATGGCATTGCCCTGCAGCTTGCCTCGATCGCCTTCATGATCCCGCTTGGCCTGTCGCAGGCGGCAACCGTGCGCGTGGGCATTGCCCGCGGTCAGGGAGATTTCAAAAATCTCATTCGCGCCTCCATCATGATCTACGCCATTGCCTGTGGCATTGCACTTTGCGGCGGCATCCTGTTTGCGGTCGTTCCGGACTTTCTGGCGAAATGGTTCCTCGATCCAAAATTGCCGGAAGCCGCGGAAGTGCTCGCCTATGCCAGCAGCCTCGTGGTGATCGCCGGCGTCTTCCAGCTGGTGGATGGCATTCAGGCCGTGACGGCGGGGCTGCTGCGCGGGCTGAAGGATGCCCGCATTCCAGCGATGCTGGCGCTGATCTCCTATTGGCCGATCGGCCTGGCGCTTGCCTGGACCATGGCCTTTCCGCTCGGTTTTGGCGGGCGTGGCGTCTGGTTCGGTTTCGTGATCGGTCTTTCGACGGCAGCTGTTTTGCTCACCGTCCGCTTCGTCATTCTGGTGAAGCGCGAAATGCAAACGGCCCGCTAAAAGCGGGCCGTAAGTGTAATGACGAGTGTATTCGAAACTCTCCGCCGTCATCCTCGCCCTTGAGGCGAGGATCCATTCCGCCCGGTCTCTATGGATCCTCGGGTCATGCCCGAGGATGACGCAGAGTATGGGGATGGTCTATCAGCGCTCGGCGAGCGCAGCCTCGCCTTGTCTCTCGCGCAGCAGGTTGACGAAGCGGCGGAAGAGATAATGGCTGTCCTGCGGGCCGGGTGAAGCTTCCGGGTGGTGCTGGACGGAGAAGACCGGCTTGCCGACGATGCGCAGGCCGCAATTGGTGCCATCGAACAGCGACGTATGGGTTTCTTCGACGCCATCAGGCAGCGATTTGGCATCAACCGCAAAACCGTGGTTCATCGAGACGATTTCAACCTTGCCTGTCGTGAAGTCCTTGACCGGATGGTTGGCGCCGTGGTGACCCTGATGCATCTTTTCGGTCTTTGCGCCGACGGCGAGGCCGAGCATCTGGTGGCCGAGGCAGATGCCGAAGATCGGCAGCTCGCTCTTGATGAGGTTCTGGATGACCGGCACGGCATATTCGCCTGTAGCCGCCGGGTCTCCCGGGCCGTTCGACAGGAACACGCCGTCCGGCTTCAGCGCCAGAATGTCTTCGGCCGAAGTCTGGGCGGGAACTACGGTCACCTTGCAATCGAGACCGGCGAAAAGGCGCAGAATGTTACGCTTGACGCCGAAATCCACGCAGACGACGTGATATTTGGCATCGGCTTCGCCGAGCGTGCCATAACCCTTGTTCCAGACCCACGGCGTTTCAGCCCAGCTGGAGGATTGGCCGGAGGTCGCTTCGATGGCGAGGTCGAGGCCGACAAGGCCGCTCCAGGCCTTTGCTTCGGCCTTCAGCGCCTCGATGTCGAAGACGCCGTTCGGATCATGGGCGATGACAGCGTTCGGCGCGCCGTTTTCGCGGATCCATGCCGTCAGCGCGCGCGTGTCGATGCCGCAGAGGCCGATGACGCCGCGGGCCTTCAGCCAGGCATCCAGATGCTTGACGGCGCGGAAGTTCGAGGGATCGGTGATGTCGGCCTTGAAGATGACGCCAACGGCGCCGCGGCGGGCGGCGGGAGTCAGGTCTTCGATGTCTTCCTCGTTGGTGCCGACATTGCCGATATGCGGGAAGGTGAAGGTGACGATCTGGCCGAGATAGGATGGGTCAGTGAGGATTTCCTCGTAACCCGTCAGCGCCGTGTTGAAGCAGACTTCGGCCTGAACCTTGCCGGTTGCGCCGATGCCTGTGCCCTCGATCACCGTGCCATCGGCAAGAACAAGCATTGCGGTCGGTTTGCGGGTAGTCCAGGGCGCTGTCTCGGTCATCTCGTTCCGTTTCTGCCGCTTCGCACCCCGCCTCTTGAAAGGCAGGGGGTAAGGGGCCATTTTTGTCGCAGGCTTCGTGACATAAAGGGGCGCGCGATAAAGCTCGCGTTCCGACCCTTCGTTAAAATCTCGTGCAGGTGCCGGAAAATAACGAAAGCAGCCCAAGCGGTCAACCATAGGCTCAAGATTTACGCGGATTTAAGATGCCGTGGATTCAAGGGCTTATGCAATTGATTTGCTTGAGCGTAGTTGCTCGTTTATGTCGTTGCGAAAAATAAGGTGGAAAGTTTGCCTATCGCGAAGCTGCGGAATGGGCTTTCCCAAGGAGAAGAAAAATGATGCGCGACACGTTCGCAAATACTTTGAAAGATGCGCTGAAGGCTCGTGACGCCCGACGTACATCGACCGTGCGTCTCATTCAGGCGGCCATCAAGGATCGCGATATCGCCAATCGCGGCGTGGGCAAGGACCCCGTCAGCGACGAAGATATCATGCAGATCCTGACCAAGATGGTAAAGCAGCGCGAAGAGTCCGCCACCATCTATGACGGTGCCGGCCGACCCGAGCTTGCCGCGCAGGAGCGCGAGGAAATCGTCATCATCAAGGAATTCATGCCGGAAGAAATCCCGGCCGAGAAGGTGCGCGAACTGTGCCAGGCCGTCATCAGCGAAACCGGCGCCTCCGGTCTGCGTGACATGGGCAAGTGCATGAACGCGCTGAAGGAACGTTATCCCGGCCAGATCGACTTTGCGAAGGCCTCCGGCGTTGTCAAGGACTTGCTGAAGTAGACTTCCACCATGTTGAAAAAAGTAAAGGCAGGGTAGCCGAGGCTACCCTGCCTTTTTTCTGTCGACGAAAGCGCATTCCGGCGGATCAAAATGCGGTCCTCACAGGCTTTTTTAGGGGGACGTGCCTGTGGGCGTCGGCAGATTTATGGAAATGTTCACGCACTGCCTTTGACTGTGTTTTGTTTTTACACCGTCGCGACGGGGCGCTCAAATTACAAAAACATAATTTTTGGTGATGTTGCACTGCCATAAATTCGCCGGAAGCAGGCGCAATGGCGGCTTTGCATCTTCAACCTGGCCGTTTTTTCTGCTCATGCACATAGTGGCGCAGAACCGCATTCATCCGGGTTTGATAGCCTTTGCCGGTGGATTTGAAAAAATCGACGACATCCTGGTCCACGCGAATGGAAATCGATTGCTTGGGGGTGGGGAAAACCACTTCGGCCTTCGACCAGTCGATGTCTTCAAAGCCGGCCCAGTCCGGATCGTCGCGCATGGCGCGGTCGATATCCTCGTCGGTCATGGCGTCGACACGCGCCCAATCGCTGCGATCTTCACCCCTGGCGATCTTTTTCCGGATCTCATCCAGAGAATATCTGACGATACGTTCTTCGCTCATTTTTCCTTGTCGCCCTTGCCGATATGATCCGGCAGACCTCGCCCCGCATCGTATAAACGATTGCGATGAGATCGTCTGTTTCCGGGCATATCGCCAGAATACGACACTCCCCATTTTGATCGGAGCGACTTTCCAGATGGGGTTGTGAAAGCGCTCTTGCCGCCCTTGGAAAGTCGATGCCGTGCTTCTCGATATTGCTTAGCCGCTTGTTTTCATCCCACTCAAAGGAAATGAAATCTTTCATCACGATATCCATGAGTTGCCTACCGCTGCTTTCAGCTCATAGGCATTCATGCGCCGTGCATGTATATACAATCGTATATTCTTCTGTATATACACTGATGTCAATGCCGCCTGTGAATAGTGGGTATTATTTACCTACCCATTTTGTATTGCGGCCTTTATGCGCTTATATGAAAGACTGGCCTCGAACAGGTAACCCATGCGCTTTTCCAATTCTTTTCTCGATGAGATACGCGACCGCGTGAACATCTCCGATGTGATCGGCCGACGTGTGTCCTGGGACAAGAAGAAGACCAATACGCCGCGGGGCGATTATTGGGCCTGCTGCCCGTTCCACGGTGAAAAAAGCCCCAGTTTCCATTGTGAGGACCGCAAGGGGCGGTATCATTGTTTCGGCTGCGGTGTTTCCGGCGATCATTTCCGGTTCTTGACCGACCTTGAGGGCTTGAGTTTTCCCGAGGCCGTGCAGCAGATTGCCGATATGGCCGGCATTTCCATGCCGCAGCCCGATCCGCAGGCGGAAAAGCGCGAGCGTGAACGCACCTCGCTGCAGGACGTCATGGAAATGGCGACGCTGTTCTTTCAGGATCAGTTACAGACGGCGCTTGGCGCGCGGGCGCGGGCTTATTTGCGCGATCGCGGGCTGACCGGGCGCACCATCGAGACCTTCAGGCTTGGTTTTGCGCCGGATAGCCGCAATGCTCTCAAAGAGCATCTGGCGAGCAAGGGTGTGGCGCGCGAGCAGATGGAGGCCTGCGGGCTGGTGGTGCATGAAAACGTACCGGTTTCTTATGACCGGTTCCGAGACCGCATCATGTTCCCGATCCTGTCGTCGCGGGAAAAGGTGATCGCTTTCGGCGGCCGCGCCATGGCGGCGGATGCGGTGGCGAAATATCTGAACTCCAACGAGACCGAGCTTTTTCACAAGGGCAATGTTCTTTACAATTTTGCCCGCGCCCGTCGCGCCTCGCAGGCTGCCGGCGGCACGGTCATCGCCGTTGAAGGCTATATGGATGTCATCGCGCTTTATCAGGCCGGTGTCGAAAACGCCGTCGCGCCGCTTGGTACGGCGCTGACGGAAAGCCAGCTCGATCTCCTGTGGAAAATGTCGCCGCAGCCGATCCTATGCTTCGATGGCGATGGCGCCGGCATTCGCGCCGCCAACCGTGCGGCGGATCTGGCCCTGCCGCATATCAAGCCGGACCGCTCCGTCAGCTTTGCGTTGTTGCCTGACGGAAAGGACCCGGATGATCTCGTGCGGCTGGAGGGGCGCGCGCCTTTTGACCGGGTGCTTTCGGAAGCAAAGCCGCTTGCGGCGATGGTCTGGAGCCGTGAGACATCCGCCGTTACCTTCGATACGCCCGAAAAGCGAGCCCAGCTTGAAAGCCGCCTGCGACAGATCGTTTCCGTGATCGGCGACGAGACGGTGCGCCGTTTTTATCAGCAGGATATGCGCGACAGGCTGAATGGCTTCTTCCAGCCCCGCTTTCAGCAGGGCGGGCAACAGGGCGGTAACTTCCGTCGCGATGGCGGGCAGGGAGCCGGGCGTGGCTTCCAGCGCAATGCGCCGGGACGGGGCGGGGCGATGTCGACGCCTGCCAGCAGTATTTCGGACCGGTTGGCGCAATCGGGCCTGGTGAGGGGGTATCAGACCAAGCCCTCGCTCCGGGAAAGCGTTCTTGCCATCACCATCGTCAACCATCCCGAATTGCTGCTCGAGGAATATGACGAGATCGCTGCCATAGACTATGAGAACCGTGATCTGCAACGTCTGTGGTCGACGGTGCTGACCTATGCGGCGGAAAGTGCGGCGGAGATATCGCGGGCCGGGCTGATCGAGCGCCTGTCGCAGCAGGATTTCGAGGCGCTTTTGAAGACGATGGACCAGCAGGTGCGTAATGCCCGGCTGTGGACGGCGACTGAACAGGCGGCGATGGAAGATGCGCGTGAAGGTTATGTGCAGGCGCTTTCATTGCACAAGCGAACCAAATCCCTGCTCTGGCAGAAGCGGGAGCTGGAACGGGAAATTGCCGAGGCGACGGATGACGAGCGTGGCACGCTTCTGGTACGGGCATTGGCCGAGGTTCAGCTGGAAATCGGCCGAATGGAAAATCAGGAGGCGATCATCGATGGTTTCGGGGTTATGTCCGGGCGGGTGAAGGGGCCGGCCTTCGGCCATGGCTGAGAGGGCTGGCCAAGAATTGAAAGACGTGTGGGGTTGCCTTTTGCGGCAAGCGTCCTAAATAGGGGATAGTCTGGTGATAACCGCGAAATGCGGCCTTTTTTGAGAATTTCCGTGGCTGTCTCGCCCTCAAAGGCTTGACGGGGCGGGAAATAGCGGGAATCACCATTTCAGGAAAAGTAAGGTGGAATGAGCCTTGGCGGATAGAAATTGCATGAGCAAGCATTTCCGGGTGCACTGTCTTTGCATTCTGCCTGAGGCTGCCGTGGTTAATCGGCAATTAAAGATCACTCCGTTAGGTGTCTGACAGTGATTCGCGGCAAACCGCTGGATGCTCATGGGGCGGACGGCGATGCGGCGGAACAGGTGTTAGCGTGAGGGAAAGCGACGAGATAGATGGCAACCAAAGTCAAAGAAAACGAAGAAGCAGAAAACGAACGCGACGGTGCGACGGACGGTCCGCTTCTCGATCTTTCGGATGACGCGGTCAAGAAAATGATCAAGGCCGCCAAGAAGCGCGGCTATGTGACGATGGACGAGCTGAATTCCGTCCTGCCGTCCGAAGAGGTGACGTCCGAGCAGATCGAAGACACGATGGCTATGCTGTCCGATATGGGCATCAACGTCATCGAGGACGAGGATGCGGAAGAAGCGTCTGGCGAGGCTGAAAGCGACGATTCGGAATCGGAAGATTCCGAAGGCGGCGAACTGGCGCCCTCCGGCGGCACAGCACTTGCGACCGCCAAGAAGAAAGAACCGACCGACCGTACCGATGACCCGGTGCGCATGTATCTGCGCGAAATGGGTTCCGTCGAGCTTCTGTCGCGCGAAGGCGAAATCGCCATCGCCAAGCGCATCGAGGCTGGCCGCGAAACGATGATTTCGGGCCTGTGCGAAAGCCCGCTGACGTTCCAGGCGCTGATCATCTGGCGCGACGAGCTGAATGAAGGCACGACGCTGCTGCGCGAGATCATCGATCTCGAGACCACCTATTCGGGTCCGGAGGCCAAGGCTGCGCCGCAGTTCCAGAGCCCGGAAAAGATCGAGGCGGACCGCAAGGCTGCCGAAGAAAAGGAAAAGACCCGCAAGCTGCGTGCGCCGACCGGCGACGATGACGTGACCGATGTGGGTGGCGATGGCCTGCCGCCGGAAGAGGAAGAGGAGGACGACGACGAGTCCAATCTTTCGCTTGCCGCGATGGAAGCCGAACTGCGCCCGCAGGTCATGGAAACGCTCGACACCATCGCTGATACCTACAAGAAGCTGCGCAAGCTTCAGGACCAGCAGGTTGAGGCGCGTCTGGCCTGCACGGGCACGCTTTCTTCCGGCCAGGAGCGTCGTTACAAGGAACTGAAGGATCAGCTGATCACGGCCGTCAAGTCGCTGTCGCTGAACCAGAACCGTATCGACAGCCTCGTCGAGCAGCTCTACGACATTTCCAAGCGTCTGATGCAGAATGAAGGCCGGCTGCTGCGCCTTGCCGAATCCTACGGCGTCAAGCGCGACAGCTTCCTCGAGCAGTATCACGGTGCGGAACTCGATCCGAACTGGATGAAGTCGATCGCTAATCTGGCCGCCCGCGGCTGGAAGGAATTCGCCCGCGAGGAAAGCAACACGATCCGCGAAATCCGTCAGGAAATCCAGAACCTCTCCACGGAAACCGGCATTTCCATTGCCGAATTCCGCCGCATCGTTTCCATGGTGCAGAAGGGCGAGCGCGAAGCGCGCATCGCCAAGAAGGAGATGGTCGAGGCCAACCTGCGTCTGGTTATCTCGATTGCGAAGAAATACACCAATCGCGGCCTGCAGTTCCTCGATCTCATTCAGGAAGGCAATATCGGCCTGATGAAGGCGGTCGACAAGTTCGAATATCGCCGTGGTTACAAGTTCTCGACCTATGCGACCTGGTGGATCAGGCAGGCGATCACCCGCTCGATCGCCGATCAGGCGCGCACGATCCGTATTCCGGTTCACATGATCGAGACGATCAACAAGATCGTTCGCACCTCGCGCCAGATGCTGCACGAGATCGGCCGCGAGCCGACCCCGGAAGAGTTGGCCGAAAAGCTGGCCATGCCGCTTGAAAAAGTGCGCAAGGTTCTGAAGATCGCCAAGGAGCCGATCTCGCTCGAAACCCCCGTGGGTGACGAAGAAGATTCGCATCTCGGTGACTTCATCGAGGACAAGAATGCGCTCTTGCCGATTGACGCCGCCATTCAGGCGAACCTGCGCGAGACGACAACCCGCGTTCTGGCTTCGCTGACGCCGCGCGAGGAACGTGTTCTGCGTATGCGCTTCGGCATCGGCATGAACACCGACCATACGCTGGAAGAAGTCGGCCAGCAGTTCTCGGTTACGCGCGAACGTATTCGTCAGATTGAGGCGAAGGCGCTGCGCAAGCTGAAGCATCCGAGCCGCTCGAGAAAGCTGCGCAGCTTCCTCGACAGCTAAGCGTTCCGCTTCCTTTAAAATTGAACCCGGTCAGTCACCTCTGGCCGGGTTTTTTGTTTCCCGCACTGGTGAACTCTGCGACAAGCCTTATGTGTGAGGACGAAGCATTCCGCTTTTGGTGGATATGCGCAGGTTCGATTTGGTTCGATGAGATGCAACAGGTTTCGGCAAGCAGATGGCGTCGGGGAGGATGGGCTGTGCCCGTCTCCGTGCTGCTGCATATTGCCGTTGTCGCTCTCTTCTTTTTTCAACTGCCGGAGCGGATAGCCGAGCCGCAGGAGCCGGAGAGCATCAGCGTCGATCTGGTGCCGCCGCCCGAAGAAAAAAAGGCGGAAGAGGCTCCGCCACCGGGCGAAGAGAAGGCGAAAGAGGAAAAGCCGCAACCTCCACCGCCGCCGCCCACTCCTCCGGCAGAAGAGGCAAAACCTTTGCCGCAGCCGCAGGCGACGTTGCCGGCCATCGCCATGAGGCCTGAGGAAATGCAGGCGGACCGCGAAGACAAGCCGGGAAAGACTGAGGAAGCGGAAAAGACCGAGCCTTCCAAGGAGCCCGCAAGCCAGCCTGAAAAGACGGCCGAGGAAAAGCCCGCACCTGTCGCCGCCAACAGCGATCTTCAGGCTTCCGCCGAGCAGGGGGAAATCGCGGTCTCACCCATCAAGGAAGAATCGCAACCGGATCAGCCGCCCGTGCCGCAGGCAAAGCCGACTGAGGAAAAGCCTGCGGACGCGGCGGAAGAGAAGCCCGCAAAACTTCCGGCGGCCAAAAGCCTGCTTTCCTCGTCGCTGCTTTCCCCCGCCCAGAGACGTCAGATGTTCGGTGATCTGCCGCCCCGCCGCCGTATTGTTAATCTTTGCAGCACGGAAGCTCTGGCCCAAATTCAAAATGCGGGTTTTGCTGCCAGAGGTATGATACCGACATCGGATACCGGTCGTAAGATTTCCGGAAGTTCGATCGACGCGACTGGCGGCGCATTCAACGTGGGTGGAACCTGGTATGATGTATCGTTCCAGTGTGACGTCGATCTGGAAAACTACGCAGTCACGGAATTCCGGTTTAAAATCGGGAACGCCATCAGCCCGGAAGATGCGAAAAAGCGGGGCTTCACGCGTTTCCAGTAAGGGTGGTAGATTCTAAGGTCGCCGGTGAAACTCCCAACATCTCTTTCGTCATCCTCAGGCTTGTCCCACTACTGTCCGGTTTAAATTTCCGGACAAAGCGTAGACTCTCATTCGAATGGGCTTTTAGGATTCCTGCCTTAACCGGACACCAAAGAAGAGCGGCGGCGTCAGATGGGAAGAAGAGTCGAGCCAATCGCGCCGACGTCATCCTCGGGCCTGTCCCGAGGATCTGCCAACGTATTGATTTCATTCGACGTGATTAGATCCTCGGCACAGGGCCGAGGATGACGTTGAGAGAATGCGCACCCTTCACGATTCACGGCAAGGGGACTGCAGCCTGCACGGAAATTCAAACCGGACAGTAGTGGGACAAGCCCGAGGATGTCTTAGAGTACGGCGTCAACGTTCTCGCGAATCAACGGCATTATACCCGCTCCGCATCCCCCACCAGAAGCCCGATGCCAGCCATCAGCGCATCCTCATCATAAGGCTTCCTGATCACCGGCACGTTGCCGAATTCGTCCGGCACCATGCTGCCATCCGCATAACCGGTGGCGAAGAGGAAGGGGACGCCGCGGCGGTGGAGTTCACGGGCGACGGGGATCGAGGTGTCGGAACCGAGATTGATGTCGAGGATGGCGACGTCAGGCATGTAGCTCTTCAGCTTTTCGATCGCCATCGCCGATGAGGTTGCCGTTTCGATCGTCTTGATGCCGTTGTCTTCCAGCATGTTTTCGACATCCATGGCGATCAGCATCTGGTCTTCGACGAGCAATATCTTCAACGGTTCCTCCCGATTGTAACGTCTGGCCTGCGGCGCGATTTCTTCCTCGGTTTTTGCGGTGGAAGCCGCCGTGGCCGATGAAACGTGGCGGGAGGGCAGGACAATGTCCGCCTCCAGCCCGTCCGGCAAATATCGCATCGTGCTGCGTCCGCCGAGATCGTAAGGAATGCTGCGACTGATGAGCGCCGTGCCGAAACCGGCGCGCGACGGCGTCGGCAGCTTGGTCGGCAGGGTTTCACGCCATTGAATTTCGCAATCGCGGTTCTCGTTGACATCCCAGTGTACGTGCAATTGCCCGCCGGTCTGCGAAAGCGCACCGTATTTAGCGGCATTCGTCGCCAGTTCATGCAGAACCAGGGCCATGACGGAGAAAGCGCGCGAATCAAGCGTGATCTGCGGGCCTGCAAGTTTCACCGCCGTTTCCGGCGAACGATGCGGCGACAGTTCAGCTTCCAGCAGATCGCGCAACGCGCCACCGCCTTCACCGCGAATGATCTGGTCATGGGCGAATGACAGCGCCTGAATGCGACCCTTCAAGGCGGTGACATATTCCTGCAGCGTCTTGCCCTCCTGCGAGGGATTGCCGACCAGCGATTTGATGATGGCCAGAACATTCTTAACGCGGTGATTAAGCTCCTCGTTCAGCATGCGCTGGCGCACTTCCGCTCGCTCCCTTTCCCCGGCCATCAGCTCGCTGTGATGGAAGGCGACCTCGACAAGCGCAATCCTGGCCGCTTCGGCAATTTCCCGGTCGGCTTCCGACCAGGGTTGTGCCTGCAGGCGAACGGTTTCTTTCCAGATTGCAAAGCTCTTGCGGGGGGTGAGACGGTCACCTAACGGCCCGGTCTCATAGGATTTTTCGGGATTGCCTGCCCAGTTCAGATTTTGCACGATCTCCTTGCGGAAAAACAGCAGGTAGTCGTTCTTGACCTGCGACAACGGAATGGCGAGCATCCCGGCGGCGGTGCCGGCATAGATTTCCGTTTCCGGTATGGCTTGCGACATGGCATGGGTGGCCCAGACCTTACCTTCCGAAGCCGAGGCGACAAAGCGCGCCAGCCGTGGAATGGCATCCTGTGGCGGCGTTGCGCCATGGCCGTGCCAGTTGTTGCCGACCCAGAGCCCGACGCCATCGCAGGGCATCAGATCGGCGAAATCCTGGAAACTGTCGATCAGCAATTCTTCGATGTTGGTGTGATGGGCGGCAAGCCGCAGGAAGCGGTCAAGTGCTGCATGGGCGTGGTTGACGGTATCGAGCCGGCGTTTCTGCTTCAGAACCTGCAAATGCATGGAGAAAAACTCTCCGAACATTTCGGCGGCGATCCTGACCGGCATTGTCAGCACGCGCGGAGAATAATGGTGACAGGCGATGAGGCCCCAGAGAGCACCATCGACAATCACCGAAATCGACATCGAGGCGCCGACACCCATGTTGCGAAGATATTCGCAATGGATGGGCGAGACGCTGCGCAGATGCGCGAAGGACAGATCGAGCGGTTCGCCGGAGGCATCGAAAGCGGGCAGGATGGCAACGCGCGCGCCGCTGGCATTGGAAATGATGCGCAGCGTGTTCTTGAGATAAAGCGCCCGGGCTTGCTGCGGTATGTCGCTGGCCGGAAAATATTGTCCGAGAAAGCTTTCCAGTTCCGGCTGCTTTGCCTCCGACACCACCTTGCCGGCCCCGTCATCCTCGAAACGGTAGATCATCACCCGGTCATAACCCAACGTCGCCTTTATCAGCCGGGTCGTTCTTGAAATCAGGCTTTCGACGCTGTCAGCCTCACGGATGCGATCCACCATCTTGCGCGCCGTGCCAAGCGGCTGCGTTTCGCTTTGCGATGGTTCGAACTCGATGATGGTGGTGGATTTGTAGCGGTGCAGAGCAATATCGAAGCTGCGGCCATCGCTCATCTGCATGTTGGGCAGCATGGCGGGGCGCGTGGTTCTGCCGGTTACAGTCAGCGCGTTGCGAAGATCGTGGACGAGGTCTTTCCCGAGCACCTCTTCGGCAGTCCTGCCGTTCAGATCGCCCTCAATGCCCAGAATGTCGCGGCAGTTTTCCGAATGACGCAGAACCATGCGCAGGGAATTGTCGCAGGCGATCAGACAGCCATGCGGTTGAATATAACCTGGAATGTGGATGGGTTCGCGATCGCAATTGGTCAGGTCGACTTGATAGTCAGTGGATGCCATGAATACGTCTTTCGCACCCTGTGCCTGGCTTGGTACTTGTCTTGCGCTGAAAATATTCTGTTCGTCGAGGGACGGGGAAGCCTGAATAGTTCATTCTGATATTGCCAACCCTTCCCCGTTTTCTTGCAACCGTGACGCCGCTTTTCCGTTAGTTGTTACGGCCCGCCGTCACGTTATTGTTTTATCTCTACCCCCATCGGGTAGAATTTGACATGGCGTAACGTTTGCAACGCCGATTTTGTTCCAGCCTGTTTGAAAGAAAAAATGTGCCGCAGAAGACAATAACCATCGCCACCCATGGGCAGGGGCTCTACGAGTTTACATCGGAGGCCAAGGGTTTCGTGAGAGAGAGCGGCGTGGACGAAGGCTTGCTGACCGTCTTTGTGCGGCATGCATCCTGCTCGCTGCTTATCCAGGAAAATGCCGATCCGGATGTCCGGCGCGATCTCTCGGTGTTTTTCTCCCGCCTCGTGCCGCCTTCGGACGATGCCTCGATGCGCTGGGTCACCCACACGCTGGAAGGCCCTGATGATATGCCTGCCCATATCAAATCGGCACTGACTGCGGTTTCGATCGGCGTGCCGATCGGGCAGGGCAGGCTTGCACTTGGCACCTGGCAGGGGATTTATCTTTTCGAGCACCGCGACCGGCCGCACCGCCGCGAAATCGTGCTGCATATTTCCGCCTGATCTTCCGTTAGGGAATGTGTGTTTTCCCGTTAATAACAATGAACCCCTGCTGAACATGCGGTTCTGTTAATATTCAGACGGGTGGGGCTAGGGTCTCGTCAATCGCTGAGGGACGTTCCCTGCCGGCGAAGAACAAATGGAGTGAGTTCATGTTCAACACCTTCGCAAAAGCCGGCCTTGCCGCTCTCATTGCCTTCGGCGGCATCTCCGCCACCGCTCCTGCGGCTTCGGCTGGCTCGGATGTTCAGTTCAGAGTTCAGGTTCAGGATGGCTATGGCCATGACAGAGGCCGCGGCTGGGGTCGTCCCGATCGCCCGCGCTTTGGTTGCTCGCCGCGCTTTGCGGAAGAAAAGGCAAGCCGCATGGGTCTTCGCCGTGCCCGCGTTGTTGATGTGTCGCCGCGCCGCGTTGTGGTTGCAGGCTTCGACCGTCGGGGCCGTGACCGCATCGTCTTCGCCAATGAGCGTGGCTGCCCGGTCATCCGCCGCTAAAGCGGACAATATCGATCCGGTGACATCCCCGTCCGCCGGATGGATAAAAAATGCCCCTCGCTTGTCCGGAAAGGCAGGCGAGGGGCATTTCTTTTTTAACCGGCCGATGGCCGGATTTTAAGAATGGGCGAGAGGCGACACGCAGGTGCCGCCCCTCCATTGTTCTTACTGGTCGAGGGCGAAGGTGACGTTGACCACCACGCTGTAATTGTTCTCACCCGAAGCGATCGGCACGCTGTCGGCTTCCTTCATCATCGAAGCGCGCATCGCGCCGGCTGGCATCGGCATCGGGCGCTGCGAGTTTTCGCTGATCTGAATGACGCGGCCGAGCTTCACGCCTGCCGCTTCCGTCAGCGTTTTTGCCTTGGCGATAGCATCGGCCACGGCCTGCTTGCGGGCCTCGGTAACAGTGGCTTCGGGCTTGTCATTGGTGAAGGTGATATCGCCGCCCTGATTGATACCAAGCTTGACGGAGGTATCGAGGATCGCGCCGAGCTTCTTCAGGTCGCGCACCCGCACAGTCAGGCCGTTGGAAACCTGATAACCGGTGATCTCAGGCGCGACATAAACGCCGTCCTTCGGCTCATAATGCTTGTAGAGCGGCTGTACCGAGAAATTGCTGGTCTGCAGATCCCGGTCTTCGATGGCGGCTTCTTTCAGCGCTTTGAGAACATCGGCGAGCGCCTTGGAATTCTCCGTGAGCGCGGCAGCTGCCGTCTCCGCCTGCTTGACGACGCTGAAGGAGAGAATAGCCATATCAGGGGCAATGGCAGCCTGGCCTTCGCCGGAAACACTGATGGTGGCTTCGCGCGGGGTGGCGTCCTGCGCAAGCACCTGGCTTGCCAGCGGCACCATTGCTGCTGCGGTCAAAGCGGTGAGTGCGAAAAGGCGGGCCTTTTTTGTCGTCATGGTGTTTCCTCGTTGATTGTGTCCCTTTGCAGGGTATTGCCTTAGATTGTGTAGCTAATACGGCGGCGCTGCCTTGCGGAAGCATCAATGGCTTGTCGGGCTATAAAAATTACGTTAGAGCGTGACCCACCGGATTCGAGCCATTGCGAAACCGGTATTTCGGATCACCTTGTTCCGATAAGGGCCTGTAGCTCAATGGTTAGAGCCGGCGGCTCATAACCGCTTGGTTGGGAGTTCGAGTCTCTCCAGGCCCACCATTTTTCTTTTATATTTCGAATGAAAATGAAGAAGCGAAAGTGTGACGCAACTCGCAGGCTGTCGGCGCATGTACCCTGTATCGCGGTTTTGGAATTTTGACACCAGAAATCGGAATTAACGCATTTTCGAAAAGCTCTGACAATCTTGCTTCGATCTGAAGTATGATTCTCATACGCTGCCTTAATAAGTCGGGCGCGCGGTTCAACGAACGGTATGGAATTTTCCCAGGTGAGGCTATAGCTTTCCCCAGCGTATTACTTGCTATTGATGGAGAAATGCCGATGTCAAACGAAAATAACGAATTCCATAATGCCGCGCACCTTTCGCATATAACTCTTAATTTGCAAAAACCGCTCTCCATCTTTGTTCCTACTCTTTATAGATACCTGCCTAAGCAGTACGTCGAAAGCTTTTTCGATACTGGATCTTTTAGGGTTTCATGCTTCCGACAGTTCTATAAACACACCAACGAACAGCAAGGTGATAAGTCTGAGGGCACAGCCATGCTATTGATCAATGATAAGAAAGCAGACTTGTCGTTTGGCGCTTTCGCGGAGCTGGGACAACACGCCTATATTTCGAGCTTTACATCACGAATGAACAAGCTTGATAAAGTTTTTGGCGACGCCGTAATTGAGATTTTCGAACCCCTTGGCTTTCTCGCGGAGATCGCCAATGACTTGCCTGGCTCCGAGAATGCGATGATCGGACCCTGCGTCTACGCTGAAAGGCGCATCTTGCAGAGTATGAAGGGTGCTACAGATATCAAGTCTCTCCAGGATGGCAACGGCAACGTCGTAATGGAAAAGATACTCGAAGTGTCGAATTCGATATCTGGTCCTAAGGTCTACTTCCTTAAAGAGAAAAAATACGAGGACCAAGCGGAATACCGAATGATTTGGGAGAACCATCGTGAGGTTAAAGAACCTCTAATTGTGACAATCCATAACCCGCAACGCTTCTGCAGATGGATCAAGGTGTAGTTGTCACAAGTGCTCCATCAAGGATGGTTGTATCGCCGGCTTCAATCCTTCTATCCTACTGACCCGAAAGCTCACTACGCAACCGTCAAAAACTAGTTTTCTGTTAGTCCGGCTCGCCTCATGGGGCAAGCCGGATCAAGACGATTCGCGGTCAGTTACAAACCCGCATGCTTTCGGTGTGCCAGCCACCGTCATAGGAATTGGGAACGCGACGGTCTTCGAACCAGCAGCGCGGGCGGGGCGGCGGCGGGGGTTCGTAGTAGCGGGGGGCGTTGTTGTTGCCGTTGGCGATGGCGCCGCCGATCAGGCCACCGATGACGCCTGCGGCAAGGCCGCCGGCGATTGCTGCGCCATCATTGTGGCGGCGGTGTTCGCGGTAGGGCGGCGGGGGTGGGCCGCCACGGTCATAACCACGGTCGTAGCGCGGACGATAGGGATAATCCTGCGCGGCAGCGGTGCCGTAGGATGCGAAGACGCTGCCGGTGGCGACCAGCGCGGCAAGGGTGGAAAGAGTGATCTTTTTCATCGGGGGCTACTCCATAAGCCTGCCTTGGGAGATAGAGGCTCATTATGCCCGCATGATGGCACGGGTCTGCTGAACGGTTTGTGAATGTTTCGTTGTTGAGGGGTTCATGTTTTTAGCATCGCTAAAGTCGGCAGGTTGAGGCGGGCATTGTTCTTCTGGCCAAGAAAAAGCCCGGCGAAGGGCCGGGCTTTTTCACGCTGAAGCTGGTTGGACAGGATCAGAATTTCACGCCGAGACCCACCTTGACGGTGTGCTGGTCGAAATCGGTATTGACGCCGAAAATGTCCTTGTCGCCATAATCGTTGTAGCGATATTCCAGCCGGCCGAACACATTGTCGGTGAAGGCGTAGTCGAGACCCGCGCCAACGGTGAAGCCGTTGAACGTGGTGCTGTCCTTGCCGGCGCCGGGGGTTTCGATGAAACCACGTGTGGCTGTCCAGCCGGCCGTGCCGTAGAGCAGGGCGCGGTCGAAGGCATAACCGACGCGGCCGCGGACGGAGCCCTGCCAGTCGGTGCCGATCTGCACGCCGGCATAGTCATTGTCATTCCAGTTATAATCGACGTCTCCTTCGATGCCGACGACGAAATTATTATCGAACTGGTAATTGTAACCGGCAAAGGCACCCAGAATGCCGCCATCGAAATTATCCGAAGCGACGGGACCGCCAGCCGAAAAATCGCCATTCGCCCAGCCCGCGCCGCCTTGAATACCAAGATAGGGGCCAGACCAGGTGAAGACCGGCAGGGTTTCCTGCGCGACCGGAGGTGCCGGCGTTTCGTAGACGGCATCCGCGGCCATTGCGGTGCTGGCCGAAAGGGCCAGAAGTGACGTTACGATCAACGTTTTCATCGTTATTCTCCCTGAGCTACTGTCGTCTATAGCATATATTAGTCGCATTTAATATGGTCTCGGGCCTGGCAGTTCCAAGAGGCGCTGTGTCCTCCGGTGTTCTTGACTGTCGTGCCCGGATCGCGGCGTTTTTTCTCGCCCCGCCATGCTGTTGTGATGCGGCGAACGTCTTCAGCGGTGTTTGGTTCCCTTTGTCTTTCCGTCAGCGGGCCGGCGAACTGGCTGTCCGGTGTCACGCTTGGTTGTCTTGACAGCGGGGGGCACGACCATAGAGTTGTGCCTGTCCGTGGCAGGACCGCCGCTTCGGCGCTCCAGCCGCTTCACATCGGAAAGGATGTGGTGAGCGGTTGAAACGTCGCTATCACGCCGGGTCGCCATGGACGGAAATGGGTAAGGGAGGGCAGGATCGCATGCGGGTTTGTTTTTATGAGGGAGGGGCGACGTGATCGTCGGAGCCGTTCTCAGTGCCGTTCTTCTTCTGACCCTCATCGCATTTCCGCGGCATCTCAAACCCGTCGTCATCTGCCTGCTGCTGATCTGGGGGGCGACCGCTGCCTTTGTCATTTATGACTGGTGGCGCGGCAGCCAGCGGCTCGGCCATGTCATTGCGACAGCCAGTTTCGATGCCGCCTGCCCGGATCCGGCTTTGCCGATTCGCGTCAGTTTCCGCAACGACAACAATGTCGCGGTACAGCGCCTGACCTATACGCTCGAAGGGTTCGAGCCCGCCTTTCGCGCTTCCGTCGCCTTTGATCCCTATCAGGTCAACGAAAGGCGCATCGAGGCGGGGGAGACTTTCGCCGCATGCCGCGCTTTCCGGTTGCGCAACAATGAAAGAGTGGAACCCCAACGGCTGGAATGGCGCGTTACCGTTATTTCGGCTGAGTTTGATTGAACCAGCGGTCGCGGGTGCGGCCATCACGGCATTTTGAAAACTCCACCTCTGCCGCGCAGCGGCGTGAAAACCCTTGCGGTGCAGCGGATCTGTGCGGGCCGTCAGCCGATTGCCTGCCAAGCGGCTGCCTGTTTGGCCGGTGGCGGACTTGTTTTTGCCGGTTTGCAATGCCATCTCGCCACCGTCCGATGAATGTCGCGGGTTGATGTTTTGCGTATTATTTTGAAGTTTCTGAAAATCACGGCCATCGGCCTTGTCGGCCTGCCGGTTCTGGCGGGCGCACATATGGGTATCGGCCAGCTGACCGGAAATTTTCATGAGGTCATCCCCGGCGAACTTTATCGTTCAGCCCAGCCGAGCGGCAAGGATATCGCAACCTATGCAAAGGCTTACGGCATAAAGACCATCATCAACCTGCGCGATGAAAAGCGCGAGGGCTGGTATGACGCCGAAAGCCAGGCGGCGAAGAAAAACGGTATCCGGCTGGTCGATTATCCGATGAGTTCAAGCGAAAAGCTTTCGCCGCAAGATGCGGAAACGCTGGTGGCCGTGCTGCAGAATGCGGAAAAACCCATCCTTATCCATTGCGAACACGGCGCCAACCGCACGGGGCTTGCCTCGGCAATCTATGTGGGAGCCGTGGCCGGCAAGGGCGAGGCGGCGGCCGAATTCCAGCTTTCGCCCTATTACGGGCATGTGCCGATCCCGGGGATCGGCCGATATGAGATGTACCAGTCCTGGGATGATTTTGAGGAAACCATCGGGTTTTGAGGGTTGCTTTATACGCGACGTCATCCTCGGCCCTGTGCCGAGGATCTAACCACGTTGCGTCCGGCAGATAGGTTGCAGATGCTCGGGACAAGCCCGAGCATGGCCGCAACGCGCCTCAATAATCCCCGCCGGTTTCCGCAATCACCTTCGTCAGGCTTCCCGTGGCCGGGAAAAGCGGGATGAGGCAGGCCTGAAGCGCGTGGTAGATATCGCCCTTGCCGGGGAACAATGTATGCGCCGGAACCAGATTTTCCGTCAGTTCCTCGTGCCAGCCGCCATTGTCATGGTCGATGAAGTTGTTGGAGATGGTGCTCCAGATGCGGCGATAGCTGTCTTCGTAAAAGGGGTCCGCCGGCAGGTTTTCGTTCAGGAAGTGGGCAGCACCCGCCGCCTCGCACATCGGCCACCAGAGCTTTGCCGTCTTGTCCGGATTGTCGTTCCAGTCGAGCGTGTAAAAGAAGCCGCCCTTTTCCCGGTCCCAGCCGAGCGCCATGGATTGCACGAATAGCGATTTTGCGGCCACCGGCATCCAGTCGTGGCGGCGCTCGCCCAGCACCCACAATTGCAGGATGAGACGTGCCCATTCCAGCCAGTGGCCGGGGGTGGAGCCGGAGGGGCGGAACATTTCGTTGCCGCGATACTCCTTGTCCAGCGTCCAGTTCTCGTCGAAATGCTCCGGCACGCGGAAGTCCAGTTCGCCGGCGCGGCGGCGGATGACGAGATCGGCGATGCGTTCGGCCTTGCTGAGATAGTTGCTGTCGCCTGTCGCCTCATAGGCGGCCATCAGCGCTTCGGTCAGGTGCATGTTGGAATTCTGGCCGCGATAATTATCGATGGGCGACCAGTCGCGGTTGAATTCCTCGGCGATGGCGCCGTGTTTTTCTTCCCAGAAGCGGGTTTCCAGCACCTCGGTAATATCGGCCAGCATCCGGTCGGCCAGCGGATGCCCGACGGTCTTGGCGGAAGAGGCGGCCAGAAGCACGAAGGCATGGCCGTAACCCTGCTTGGTGGCGTCCACCGGGCCGGCATCGTTCACCTGCCAGAAATAACCGCCATGCTCACTGTCACGGTGTTTGTTCCAGAGATAGGTCATGCCGTGGTCGACGATATCGCCGCAGCCCGGGCGGCCGAGCAGATGGCCGATGGAGAAGCAATGCACCATGCGGGCCGAGGCGTGGATGCCGCGCACGGGGTCATTTTTCTGCAGCGGCGCGCCCTTGGGATCGAGGTCGAAAAAGCCGCCGGCGGAATTCACGGCGCGATACTGGAAGAAATCGAAAAGTCCTTCGGCCTGTTTCACCAGCCATTGGCGGTGCCAGGGAAGGGTGTTCCAGTTGCGGCTGTTGTGATCTTCCTCGGGCATTTCGTCCTCCATGCGGTTCGCTGCCTTGGCTTATATCCTTGCCGTATAAACCTGTCATCTGTCAGTGAAATTTCGTAGTCTGCCGCAACGACGCAAAGCTATGCCTGTCCCTTGAAGATATATTGACATAAACATATCTTTATGTGACTTGACGGCTTGCGATCTTGCAAATCGAAATGAGGAGTGTGCCCGTGTTTGACGACCTGTTTGGCCCTGAAGGGGCAAAGCGCGACGGCGCGGAAATTTTCAAGGCGCTGCGCGAGGCCGCAAGCGAACGCATCCTCATTCTCGATGGCGCCATGGGCACGCAGATCCAGGGGCTGGGTTTTGACGAAGACCATTTCCGTGGCGACCGTTTTATCGGCTGTGCCTGTCACCAGAAGGGCAATAACGACCTTCTGATCCTGACCCAGCCGGATGCAATCGAGGAAATCCATTATCGCTACGCCATGGCGGGTGCGGATATTCTCGAAACCAACACGTTTTCGTCGACGCGCATTGCGCAGGCCGATTACGAGATGGAAAATGCCGTCTACGACCTCAACCGCGAGGGCGCAGCGATTGTCCGTCGTGCCGCCCAGCGCGCCGAGCGGGAGGACGGCCGCCGCCGTTTCGTGGCGGGCGCCATCGGCCCCACCAACCGCACGGCCTCCATTTCGCCTGATGTCAACAATCCCGGTTATCGCGCCGTCAGTTTCGACGACCTGCGTATCGCTTATGGCGAGCAGATCGATGGTCTGATCGACGGCGGCGCCGATATCATCCTCATCGAGACGATCTTCGATACGCTGAACGCCAAGGCGGCGATCTTCGCCTGCGAGGAGCGTTTCGAGGCCAAGGGCATTCGCCTGCCGGTGATGATCTCGGGCACGATCACCGACCTTTCCGGCCGCACGCTTTCCGGCCAGACGCCGTCCGCGTTCTGGAACTCGGTGCGCCACTCCAACCCCTTCACCATCGGCCTGAACTGCGCACTGGGTGCGGATGCCATGCGTCCGCATCTGCAGGAACTGTCCGACGTGGCAGATACCTTCGTTTGCGCCTATCCCAATGCCGGCCTGCCGAATGAATTCGGCCAGTACGACGAAACGCCGGAGATGATGGCGCGTCAGGTGGAAGGCTTTGTCCGCGACGGTCTCGTCAACATTGTCGGCGGCTGCTGCGGCTCCACGCCGGAGCATATCCGGGCGATTGCGGAGGCTGTCAAAGGTTACAAGCCGCGCGAAATTCCCGAGCACAAGCCCTTCATGTCGCTTTCGGGTCTCGAGCCTTTCGTGCTGACCAAGGATATTCCCTTCGTCAATGTCGGCGAACGCACCAACGTCACCGGCTCGGCCCGCTTCCGCAAGCTCATCACCGCCGGTGATTATACGGCGGCGCTGGCTGTTGCCCGCGATCAGGTTGAAAACGGCGCGCAGATCATCGACATCAACATGGATGAGGGCCTGATCGATTCCGAAAAGGCGATGGTGGAATTCCTGAACCTCATCGCCGCCGAGCCTGATATCGCCCGTGTGCCTGTGATGATCGACAGCTCCAAGTTCGAGATCATCGAGGCTGGCCTGAAATGCGTTCAGGGCAAGTCGATCGTCAACTCCATTTCGCTGAAGGAAGGCGAGGAGAAGTTTCTCCAGCAGGCGCGGCTCGTCCACAATTACGGTGCGGCCGTCGTGGTCATGGCCTTTGACGAGGTCGGGCAGGCGGATACCTATCAGCGCAAGGTGGAAATCTGCTCACGCGCCTACAAGCTGCTGACCGAAAAGGCCGGCCTGTCGCCGGAAGACATCATTTTCGACCCGAATGTGTTCGCCGTGGCGACGGGCATCGAAGAACATAATAATTACGGGGTGGACTTCATCGAGGCCACCAAGACCATCCGCGAAACCATGCCGCTGACGCATATTTCCGGCGGTGTTTCCAACCTGTCCTTCTCCTTCCGCGGCAACGAGCCGGTGCGTGAGGCGATGCATGCCGTGTTCCTCTACCATGCTATTCAGGTCGGCATGGATATGGGCATCGTCAATGCCGGGCAGCTTGCTGTCTATGACAATATCGATGCCGAACTGCGCGAAGCCTGCGAGGATGTGGTGCTGAACCGTCGCGATGATGCGACGGAGCGCCTGCTTGAAGTGGCGGAGCGTTTCCGTGGCACGGGCGCCAAGGACACCAAGGTGCAGGATCTTTCCTGGCGCGAGCTTGCCGTCGAGAAGCGGCTGGAACATGCGCTGGTCAATGGCATTACCGAATATATCGAAGCCGATACGGAAGAGGCACGCCAAAAGGCTGCCCGTCCGCTGCACGTCATTGAAGGGCCGCTGATGGCCGGCATGAACGTGGTCGGCGACCTGTTCGGCTCGGGCAAGATGTTCCTGCCGCAGGTGGTGAAATCCGCCCGCGTGATGAAGCAGGCGGTTGCCGTGCTGCTTCCCTACATGGAAGAGGAAAAGCGCCTGAATGGCGGCTCCGAGCGCAGTGCCGCCGGCAAGGTGCTGATGGCGACCGTGAAGGGCGATGTGCACGATATCGGCAAGAACATCGTCGGCGTCGTTCTCGCCTGCAACAATTATGAGATCATCGATCTCGGCGTCATGGTGCCGACGACGAAAATCCTGGAAACGGCGATTGCCGAAAAGGTGGATGTGATTGGTCTTTCCGGTCTTATCACGCCCTCTTTGGACGAAATGGTGCATGTGGCCGCCGAAATGGAGCGGCAGGGTTTTGACATTCCGCTCTTGATCGGCGGCGCGACGACCAGCCGGGTGCATACGGCGGTGAAAATCCATCCGCGTTACGAGGCGGGGCAGGCGATCTATGTGACCGACGCCTCGCGTGCGGTGGGTGTTGTCTCGGCGCTTCTCTCCGCCGAGCAGAAGCCTGCTTATATCGATGGTATTCGCAGCGAATATGCCAAGGTGGCGGAAGCCCATGCCCGCAACGAGCGCGAAAAGCAGCGTCTGCCGCTTTCCCGCGCCCGTGAGAATGCGCACAAGATCGACTGGTCGAGCTACAGCGCCGTCAAGCCGCAATTCTTCGGCACCAAGGTGTTTGAGACCTATGATCTGGAGGAGCTTTCCCGTTACATCGACTGGACGCCGTTCTTCCAGACCTGGGAATTGAAGGGCCGTTTTCCGGCGATCCTTGAAGACGAAAAGCAGGGCGAAGCGGCACGGCAGCTTTATGCCGATGCACAGGCAATGCTTGCGAAGATCATTGAGGAAAAGTGGTTCCGGCCGCGGGCGGTGATCGGCTTCTGGCCAGCCAATACGGTGGGCGACGATATCCGGCTGTTCACGGATGAAAGCCGAGGCGAAGAACTCGCCACCTTCTTCACGCTGCGCCAACAGCTTTCCAAGCGCGATGGACGCCCGAATGTGGCGCTGTCGGATTTCGTGGCACCTGTCGATAGCGGCGTTGCCGATTATGTCGGTGGCTTCGTGGTGACGGCAGGTATCGAGGAAGTGGCGATTGCGGAGCGTTTCGAGCGGGCGAATGACGATTATTCGTCCATTCTCGTCAAGGCGCTGGCCGACCGTTTCGCGGAAGCCTTTGCCGAGCGCATGCATGAGCGGGTGCGCAAGGAATTCTGGGGTTATGCACCGGAAGAGGCTTTTGCCGGCGATGAACTGATTGGTGAAGCCTATGCCGGTATCCGCCCTGCACCCGGCTATCCGGCGCAGCCTGACCATACCGAAAAGAAGACGCTGTTTGCCCTGCTCGACGCCACCAATGCGGCGGGTGTGGAGCTGACGGAAAGTTATGCCATGTGGCCGGGCTCCTCCGTCTCCGGCATCTATATCGGCCATCCCGAAAGCTATTATTTCGGTGTCGCCAAGGTGGAGCGGGACCAGGTTCTCGACTATTCGCGCCGCAAGGATATGCCGGTCACAGAGGTGGAGCGCTGGCTCGGGCCGGTACTCAACTACGTGCCGACAAATGGCGCGGAGGAAATAGACAGCGCGGCGTGATGTTTCGAGCGTTGCTGCAACAAAAAAGCGCGGGTTCTGCCCGCGCTTTTTTATTGGCCGTTAAGCTTACGACCTCAACGCCGCCAGTTCTTCTATGCCGACATGGCTCTCGACCTCGCTGCCGCGCAGATAGAGGTAAAGGCCAATGCAGAAGGCGAGGACGGCTATGAACACCAGATACCAGGCATGCGCCATGGGATTGGCGGCAAGTGCCGTGGTCACGCCAATCGGTGTCAGTCCACCGAAGACGGCATAGGAGACGTTATAGGCGAAGGAGAGGCCGGAGAAGCGGACCGATGCCGGGAAGGCGCGCACCATGACATAGGGCACGGCTCCCGCCATGCCGACCGAAAGGCCCATGACGCCGTAGAGAATGAACATGGTTTCAAGCGACGCGCCAGCGTAGCTGTAGAAGGTGAAGGTGGCGATGCCGAAGAAGATGCTTGCCGCCATGAAGAAGATGCCGGAGCCGACGCGGTCGATGAGCGCGCCGGCAATGATGACGCCGAAGATCAGGAACAGCGTGCCGAAGCTGGTGCCCGCGAGCGCCTGCGTCGGGGTGTAGCCATAAAGCTTTTGCAGGAATGTGGCTGTCATCAGCGTCGTCACGACGATGGCAGCCGACAGAACCCAGGTCAGCAGGGCGGAAATGATGACGCCACGCATATGATGTTTCAGCACCAGCCCAAGCGGCAGCTTGTCCGTCAGTGATTTCGATTTTTTCATCTCGTTGAAGATCGGCGTCTCCTCCAGCCAGCGGCGCAGATAGACGGCGATCAGGCCGAAGATGCCGCCGAGCAGGAAGGGAATGCGCCAGGCATAAGCCGCCACATCTTCTGCCGAGAACAGGGAATTGATGGCAAAGGCGATCAACGAGCCCAGCATGATGCCAAAGGAAAGACCCGATGTGAGGAAACCGCAGGCAAGCCCGACGCGGCGGAAGGGCACGTGTTCGGCTACGAAGGTCCAGGCGCCCGGCACTTCACCGCCGATGGCCGCGCCCTGCAGCATGCGCAGGATGATGAGCAGGATGGGAGCGGCCACGCCGATGGTGGCATAGGTCGGCATCAGCGCCATGCCCAGCGTGGAGAGCGCCATCAGGAGGATGGAGAAGGCAAAGACGCGCTTGCGACCATAACGGTCGCCATAATGCGCCAGGACGATGCCGCCGAGCGGTCGCACCAGATAACCGGCGGCGAAGATGCCGAAGGTCTGGATCATCACCAGCCAGTCCGGCATTTCCGGCGGGAAGAACAGATGGCCAATGACGGTGGCGAAAAACACGAAAATGATGAAATCGTAAAATTCGAGCGCGCCGCCGAGGGCCGAAAGGCCAAGAGTTCTGTAATCCTGGCTGTTCAGGGGCCGGGCAGCTGCCGGTGTGTTGGTGGGAGACATAGGCCTGCTTCTTTTTCTAATTCACATGTTGCTAATGGGCATGCTGCAAGAGAAGCGGGATTTCAAGCTTTATCGGCTCTCAATCGCTTATGAATTTTGATGGACGATCGAGAAAGCGCCGCAGGAAAGTGATGTTCTCCAGCTCGTCATAGAGGCGTTCGGTGATGCCGTTCTCATCGAAATAATAGATCGTCGCTTCGGGAATGGCCAAAAGCACGGGTGAATGGGTGGCGATGATCAGCTGCCCGCCGCTGTCGGCGGCGTGGCGGATGATGGCCGCAAGCTCCAGCTGTTTTTGCGGTGAAAGCGGGCTTTCCGGTTCGTCGAGGAAATAGAGGCCGGCGCCATGCACCCGCTGCTGCATGATATCGAGAAATCCTTCGCCATGCGACCGCCGGTCGATGGTGTTGTTTCTCACGATCCTGCGAAAGGTCTCCGGGGTTTCTTCCGGAAAGTCCTCGCCTTTTTTCAGGGCTTTTTCCCGCTCCCAGCGAAAATCGTCCAGCGTCTCTTCATTCAGCCGGCGGATATAGCCAAGCACATCTTCGGCGCGCATGAACATGCGGATTTTCGGATATTTCTTGCGGGCGAAATAAAAGGCCTTTGCCACGGTCTCGGCATGCTGAAGGTACAGATCGCCCGAAACCTGGCCGTGGTTGCCGATGGCATAGGCCGTCATTCCGGCCGCCAGCCCTTCCAGCAGCGTTGATTTACCGGAGCCGTTATTGCCGGCAAAAAAAGTGATCGGCGTCTTGAATTCCAGGCGTTCCAGCTGGCGTAGCGCCGGAACCGAGAAAGGATAGTCGTCCCGTCCGCCCGGGGTTTCTTTCATGGTTACGCTATCGAGAAACAGCATGTCACGGTCCTTGCATCTAATCCGTCATGTTCGCCGACGTTGCGCTCTGTCGCATCATCGCGGCCCTGGTCTCAAAGCAATTGCGTGTGATTGCGGCTTAACGTGGGGCCCTATGTGCGCAATGGTTTGCAGTGTTGGCGGAATACGCCATGCCGCCTCTTTAGAAGATCATATTATTATAAATTAGATGGTATACATAAAGTAATAATTTGTATATTTTAGATAAATATAATAAATATCTGAAATTTATGATTTTAATTTAAGTATAAATCTTAAATTAATTCAGTAATGCCAGTTATCATCATTCTCGTTGTTGTTGGAGAGAGTGAATGAAGCATGTTGCGCTTTTTTCGGTTGCTGTTCTATTTTCTGCGTTATTCGTGAGCGAAGCTGAGGCGCGAAGGTCTCGGTTTTTTGTCATCCCCGGATTTGGCGGCGGCGAGACGGTCGATCTCGTTTACGATCTGCCGGACAACGAGCCTTTTCTTCGCGACGGGGAAGCATTCGACGTTGGCTATCTCAACAGCGGGGATAGGAGCGGTTATGTGCTGTATCGTGGAGAGCGGTACAGCAAGCTCAGCGATGCGGACATCGCCAGGCTGAAGGCGACGCTTGGTTTTGATCCGACGACAAAAGACCGCATGGAGCGGGCGGCGAGGGGCAGCGACGCGCCCTGGAACCTCGTGATTATCATAGCGGTCGGAATTGTTGGTATCTTTGTGCTTGTTCACAAGGGCATGCAGGTCGTGCGGTGGATTTCGCGATTGGCGACGACCTCCGCAGTTGCGGGAAGTAAGCAACAGCAGGAGGAGGATGCCCCCGACCCGCTGGAGGTCCGCAAGAAACAGCTGATAAACCGTCAATGGACCGATAGCCAGACCGATCACGCGGCGCATATCCCGGCAGCATCGCCGGCCCATGCGTCTGCCCGGGGAGCCACTCCGGTCCGGGCATTCGGGCGCAGGGGTGCCTGAACCGGACGCAATTTGCGAATCTCAGGTGGTTGCGGGAGCCTGCACTATTCGAACCGGTCGATGATGCTGATGCCGCTTTCTTGGAAACTGTCCATGGCGGGCAGGGCCGTGATGGCGTCGGAGAGGGTGATGTGGCGGCCGATCAGTTTTTCCGGTGCAAGCTTGCCGCTTTCGATCATGGCCAGCATGTCTTCATAACGCCATGCCTGCATGCCGTGGCTGCCGTAAATCTCCAGCTCGTGGGCGATGACCCGAGCCATGGGAATGGCGGGCATGGCGTGATCGGCCAACATGAGGCCAACCTGAACATGGCGTCCGCGCCGGCGCAGATTGCTGATGGAATTGCAGCAGGTCTGCGGATGACCGAGGGCGTCGATTGACACATGCGCGCCGCCGCCCGTCACCTCGCGCACCGCTTCCGAAACATCGGCGACCGATCGGCTGTTGATGGTGGCCGTCGCGCCGAGCTGGCGGGCGAGTTCGAGCTTGTCTTCGGCAATGTCGATGGCGACAACCTGCGCGCCAAGGCCCGCGCCGATCATGATGGCGGAGAGGCCGACGCCACCACAACCATGCACCGCCAGCCATTCGCCACCCTTCAGGCGCCCCTGATCGGTCACGGCGCGGAAGGAGGTGGCGAAACGGCAGCCGAGGCCGGCAGCGGTGGCGTAGCTCATCGTATCAGGCAGATGCACGAGGTTCTGGTCGGCATAATCGATGGCGACATATTCGGCAAACGAACCCCAATGGGTGAAACCCGGCTGGAACTGCGCCTCGCAGACCTGCTGGTTGCCGGAGCGGCATTCATGGCAGTGGCCGCAGCCGGAAACGAAAGGCACCGTAACACGGTCGCCTGTCTTGAAACGGGTGACGTTCTTGCCGACCGCGGCGATGACACCGGCGAATTCGTGGCCTGGAACATGCGGCAGGCGAATATCCGTGTCATGCCCCATCCAGCCATGCCAGTCGCTGCGGCAGAGGCCTGTCGCTTTTACCTCGATGACCACGCCACCATCGGTTGGCTCCGGATCGGGCAGGGATGCGACGACAGGGGTTTCGCCAAATCGTTCGTAAAAAAGCGCGCGCATCATGGCCTCATATCGCTGGCATGCAGGTTCGTATTCAATACCTGCTCTATATCTTTATTTCTTCGCATTTTCCGGACGCAAAACCGCTACGCACTTTTACTGGAAATGCTCTAGCCTCTTCCACCGATGGAGAAAAGCGGTTTAGTCCTTGATCACCATCAGATCGCCGGCTGCGAATTTGAGCGTCACCTGTTCGCCAATGGCGGGCGGCGCGGTGCCGGGATCATTGAACATGTCGAAAGACAGGGTCGAGCCGCCGAGATCGAGACGGGTGCGGATGACGGAGCCGAGGAACTGGCTGGAGGTGACGACGCCGGAAATGGCGACATCGCCTTTCGCGTCGCTGCCGAGCGAGCCCGCTTCCGGGCGGAGCGCGAGGGTGATTTTTTCGCCGTTTGCGGCTTCGACCGGCTTGTGGAGCGTGATCTGCTGCTCTCCGACGCGGATGATGTTGGACGCGGAATCGACGATGGTGGCGTCGATGAGGTTCAGCGTGCCGACGAAGGAGGCGACGAAGCGGGTGGCGGGCTTGTTGTAGATATCGAAGGGCGTGCCGATCTGGTCGGCACGGCCGCCATTCATCACCACGATGCGGTCGGAGATCGACAGCGCCTCTTCCTGATCATGGGTCACGAAAATGGTGGTGATGCCGAGCTTTTGCTGGATCTGGCGGATTTCCTCACGCAGCGACACGCGGATTTTGGCGTCGAGCGCGGAGAGCGGTTCATCCAGCAGAAGCACTTCCGGCTTCGGCGCGAGCGCGCGGGCAAGCGCCACGCGCTGCTGCTGCCCGCCCGACATCTGGTAGGGATAGCGGTCTGCCAGATGTTCCAGATGGATGAGCTGGAGCATTTCCTTCACGCGCGCATCGATCTCGGCTTTCGGCTTGCCGGCGACTTTCAGGCCAAAGGCGACGTTCTCATAGACATTCATGTTCGGGAACAGCGCATAGGCCTGGAACACCATGCCGATATTGCGTTGGTTGGGGCGCAGCGTCGTCTGGTCCTTGCCGTTGATGACGATGGAGCCGCCTGTCGGGATTTCGAAGCCGGCTATCATGCGCAGCACGGTGGTCTTGCCGCAGCCCGATGGCCCGAGGAAGGAGACGAATTCGCCCTTTTCGATGGCCATGTTGAAATCATGCACGACCTGTACGGAGCCGAAGGATTTCTTGATGTTGCTAAGTGTCAAAAAGCTCATGAAAATCTTGTCCTCAGGCCTTGGGAGGCGCGCCCTTCTGGTAGCGTGAAACGAGTTGGATCAGACCAAGGCAACCCCAGGTGATGCCGAAGGAAATCACGGCAAGTGCTGCCGGCTCATAGGCGCGGTTGGCGCCAAGCAGCTGCATGTAGGGGCCGAAGGCCGGGCGGTTCAAAAGGGCCGCCATGGTGAATTCACCGATGACGATGGCGAAAGTCAAAAACGCACCGGACAGCACGGCGACCAGAACATTGGGCAGGATGATGCGCGACAGGATGGTCGTCCAGCCTGCACCGAGGCTTTGGGCGGCTTCCGTCAGCGTCGAAACATCGATGGTCCTGAGGCCCGTATCGACGGCGCGGTACATATAGGGCAAGGCCAGTGTGGCATAACCGAACATCAGAAGCAGGTTGGTGCCGAAGGTCGTGCCGGTCAGCGGCAGCCAGCTTGAGGTGTTGTAAAGCCTGATATAACCGAAAACGATGACGATGGCCGGGATGACCAGCGGCAGGAGCGTGATGAATTCGATATAGGGACGCAGGTGCGGCAGTTTCAGGCGCACCCAATAGGCCGTCGGCACCACCAGCAGAACCCCGAAAACGATGGTGAACAGCGCCATCACCACCGAATAGCTGAAGGTTTCCTGGAAACGTGGGTCGGTGAGCACCTTGCCATAGGCGTCGAAGGAATATTCGCCGCGCCGCATCTTCAGCGAGAAGTTGGTCATGCCGATCAGCGGCAGGGCGAAATAAAGCAGGCCGAAGATCAGCGCGCCCCAGGCGAAGAACCGCTTCATTTCAGCCACCTTTCGCTGCGGGCGCGCAGCCAGATATATAGCGCATTGGCAATGCCGGTGACGACAATCATGCCAAAGGCGAGTGCGTAACCAAGATGCGGATTGCCCAGAACATCGCCGCGGATCTGCGCGAAAAGCAGGATCGGCACGATGTTGAGCGAGGAACCGGTGAGCGCGATTGCGGTGGCCACCGCGCCGAAAGCATTGGCAAACAGCAGCGACATGGTGCCGAGCAGCGACGGCAAAAGGATGGGGAAGGCCACCATGCGCCAATATTGCAGGCCGGTCGCGCCGAGGATTTCCGCAGCCTCGCGCCATTCACGCTTCAGCCCGTCCAGCGCCGGCGTGATGATGAGGATCATCAGCGGTATCTGGAAGAACAGATAGGTGACCGTGAGGCCCCAGAAGGACAGGATGTTGAAGCCGAGGAGCCGAAGATCAATGCCGATCTGCGTCTTCAGGAAGACGGTCAGCAGGCCAACCGGACCAAGCGTGGCGATGAAGGCGAAGGCAAGCGGAACGCCGGCAAATTGCGAGGCGACGCCCGAAAAGGTGAGAAGCGGTCCGCGGATGCGCTGCGGCAGGCCGCCGAGCACGACGGCGGCGGCCACGGCAAAACCGATCAGGCAGCCGAGAGCCGCCGAGGCGAGGCTGATCTTGATCGAAATCCAGTAGGCCGAAAGAATGGACGGGGTGAAAAGCCCGGCGATGTTTTCCAGCGTCAAGCTGCCATCGGCATGCTGAAACGCGCCAATGACGATCTTCATCGTCGGCATGATCAGAAACAGCAGAACAAAAACGGCAAAAGGTACGACGCCTATCCAGTGCAGCGGCAACTTTCTGCCCGCGTCGGATGGTCCGCCGGTGTTGGTTGATGGCATGCCTTGTCCCCAAACGCCGTTTTCGAACGGTCTGTCTATTAAGGTCTTCATTATAAGAGAAACACCCCGGCTTTTTGATCAGCCGGGGTGCTTTTTCAACAGTTTACTTCACGTTTGCGCCGACGACGCTGTCCCAGCCGGCCGTAACGGCGGCCTTGTTGGCGTCAACTTCCTCGAGCGTCGGGAAGATCGCCTTTTCATAGGCGGCTGCCGGCGGCAGGCTGTCGATCAGTTCCTGCGGAACCTTGCCAGCCTTGACCATGGCGTTGAAGCGGATCGGGTGGCAATAGCCCTTCAGCCAGCCGAGCTGACCGTCGTCGGAATAGAGATGTTCCATCCACAGCTTGGCGGCATTCGGATGCGGCGCGTAAGCGGAGATACCCTGAACGTAAACGCCAGCCAGAACGCCCTTCTCAGGGACGACGACTTCCGTCGGCGGGTTGTCGTTCAGCGTCTTCTTCCAGGAAAGGGCGTTATAGTCCCAGGCGATGATGATCGGGGTCGCGCCCTGCGCCAGCGTGCCGGCCTTGCCGATAACCGGCAGGAAGTTTCCGGCCTTGTTGAGGTCGGCGAAGTACTTCAGGCCGGCTTCACCGGCTTCCTTGCCGGATTTCGCACCGGAGGCAAGACCAGCGGCGAGAACGCCGAGGATCGCCTGGTTGGAAGCGCGCGGATCACCTGCGAGTGCTACCTGACCGGAATATTCCGGCTTCAGCAGGTCGGCCCAGTCCTTCGGCGTGTTCTTGACGAGGTCCTTGTTCACGAACATCGACATCACGCCGTAATAGTCGCCGTACCAGTAACCGTCGGCATCCTTGACGTTGTCAGGAATTTCATCCCAGGTGGAGACCTTGTAGGGCTGCAGCAGGCCTTCAGCCTTCATCTGCGGGCCGAAAGCGAGGCCGACGTCGACGACGTCAGGCGCCTGCGGGCCCTTGTTGTCCTTGTTTGCCTTGACTGCTTCCACTTCGTCGGCGGAGCCGGCGTCGGGGTTCAGCTCGTTGACGGTGATTTCCGGGTACTTCGCCTTGAAGGCGGCGATGACGTCGCCGTAACCGCACCAGTCGTGCGGCAGCGCAACGGTGGTCAGCATGCCTTCCTTCTTGGCGGCAGCGATCAGTTCGGCGCTCGGTTCAGCAGCGGCGATCGCGGTGGAGGCGATGACCAGTGCAGTGGTCGTAGCAAGCAGTCGGCGGCAGTGAGAGATCACTTTTTTCTCCTCTTCGTGTTCTCATATTGCGGACGCTGATACGGATTCTAGATGAAGCTAATGTGACGGCTGGATTGCAATTTATTTATCCGGATTCCGTCACTTTACGCCCATTTTCCGCCATCGTCAGGCTTTTATGCCTGCAATTGCGGGATAATCCCCTCATCATCCTATTGGCCAGATCTGTTCCCCAGCTTGGTTATGTACCCTGTTTTTCGTGCTGGTAGCGATCACAGGTATCCAATCAGCGTGCGGCATCCGCGTCAAGCAAGTTGCCGGCTATATAATTTCTCATGTTCTGTCCGGCCGGCGGAACAGCCGCGTCTGCTCGAACAGGCCCTCCAGCGCGTTCATGCGCTGCTTCGTTTCATCCCAGGTGCCGCTTTGCACCGCCTCGATCAGCGCTTCGACCACGAATAATGTGACGACTGAGGAATCCCAGGCCGAGGGTGCCTCAATCTTCACACGGAAAGTGTGCAGCGCGTGGCGCGCCACCGGTGATGTCCATTGGTCGGTGAAGAGAATAATCTGCACGCCGTTTGCTTTCGCAACTTCGGCGAGTGTCGTCATATCGTGTTCGTAGCGACGGATATCGAAGATTACCAGCACGTCGCCGGCGCTCATATTCAGCATATATTGCGGCCAGGCGCTGGAATTTGATGACATCAGCGTCGTTTTCGGCCGGATCACCTGCATATGGGTGAAGAAATATTCGGCGATCGCGCCGGTAATGCGTCCGCCGACGAAATAGATGCTGCGTTTGCGGTCGGAAAGCAGTGCTGCCGCATTGTCGAAGACGGCGGTATCGAGGTCGCTCAACGTGTCGCGCAGATTGCCGGTGATGGCGTCGGCAAAGCGGTTGAGAATATGCAGCCCCGGCGCATTGGTGGCCCAGCGGTCGTGTTTCGCGACCGGACCGGAGATTGTCGCTTCAAGCTCCTGGTGCAGATGCGCCTGAAATTCCGGGTAGCCCTTATAGCCGAGCTTCTGCACCATGCGCGCCACGGTCGGTGTTGAAACGCCTGCATTTTCGGCAATGGTGGTGATGCTGCCGAGGCCCGAGACGGGGTAGTTGCCGAGCAGGCTCTCCGCCAGCCGTTTTTCCGAACGGGTCAGCGCATCATAATGGGCATGGATGACATCCGACACGGTCGCCGTCGTGCTGCGCAAATCTTTCCCCTTCCGGTCTTTCTGCCGGTGCTTCCACTAAAATAAACATCTGTGTCGGCGATCGAGTCAATGGGAAAAATGAAGAGAAAATTTCAAAATTCCATTTGACACTGGCAATAATGTGAAGAATTCTTTTCGTCGTTGACGGAACGGCGGGTTTCCGGATGGGGTTCGTGCATGACGGTGCGTTCACGGTTTTTCAAGCAGGTGGAAGGACAGGCGGTTGGCGTCGAGAACGCTGCGGGAAAGGGCGATGTCCTTCTCGTCTGCGAACATGCTTCCGCCACCATCCCTGAAAAATTCGGTACGCTCGGTCTGTCGCCGGAGGTGCTCTCGAGCCATGCGGCCTGGGATCCAGGTGCCCTTGCCGTGGCGCGACTGCTTTCGCAAAGCCTTGACGCCACGCTCGTCCATCAACGGTTTTCGCGTCTGGTCTATGATTGCAACCGGCCGCCCGAATCGCCTTCCGCCATGCCGGTGAAAAGCGAGATTTACGATATTCCCGGCAATTTCGATCTTTCCGAAGCGGAGCGGTTCGCCCGCACTTCTGCGCTTTATGTTCCGTTTCACGACCGCGTCAGCGAGATCATCGCCGAGCGGCAGGCCTCCGGGCGCAAGGTGGTCGTGGTGACGATCCACAGTTTCACACCGGTCTATCACGGCCAATTTCGCGCGGTCCAGATTGGCATTTTGCATGATAGCGACAGCCGTCTGGCCGATGCGATGCTGGCTGGCGCCGAAGGGTCGGCGCTCACGGTCAAACGCAACGATCCCTATGGTCCGGAAGATGGCGTGACGCATACGCTGAGGCTACATGCGCTGCCGGGCGGGCTTTTGAACGTCATGATCGAGATTCGCAACGATCTCATCACCAATGAAGGGGAGCAGGCGGCAATTGCCGGGTTCCTCCACGAGCTTACGGGGAAGGCGCTCTCATCAATCGATGAGTGAGGGAGCAAGGGCTGGCCGATGGTGAAAACACCGGGGCCGGCCACCAGACGAGACTGCCGACATTCAAGGAAAGCCGGAAAGGCATGAAGCGGCAAGGGAACAGCAAATGCGTGCGGCACAGCGCGGAAACCTTCCGCAAGTGCTGAAAACTGGGGCACAATCGGCCAATAACGGCTGACTGGCTTGTTTTTTTCTTATTCAGGAGAGAAGGGCATGGACAGTTCATCGTCAGGCGTCAGCTACAAGAAGGCTGATGCATCCTATTTCGAAAAACGCGGACTATCCCGTTATGCGGGCGTCTGGTCGCTCTGGGCGCTCGGCGTCGGGGCGGTCATATCAGGGCATTTTTCCGGATGGAATTTCGGCTTTTCCACCGGCGGCTGGGGCGGCATGCTGGTGGCGGGCATCATCATCGCCATCATGTATCTGGGACTGACATTTTCGATCGCGGAAATGAGCCCGGCCTTGCCGCATACGGGGGCGGCCTATTCCTTCGCCCGTACCGCTATGGGTCCCTGGGGCGGCTTCGTCACCGGGCTTTGCGAGAATGTCGAATATGTGCTGACGCCGGCGGTCATCGTCACCTTCATCACGGCCTATATGAATTCCATTCTGGGGCTCGATCCGGCCTATTCACCCTTTGTGTGGATAGGTTTCTATCTGATCTTCCTTGCCCTCAACGTCTTCGGGCTGGAGCTTTCCTTCAAGGTGACGCTGGTCATTACGCTGATTTCGCTCGGTGTTCTGGTGTTTTTCTGGATCAGCGCCATTCCGAACATGGATTTCTCGCGTTTCGCGCTGAATATCGGCGTTGGTCCTGATGGCAAGGCTGTGGAGCTGCCAGAGGGCGGCGGTTCGTTCTTCCCCTTCGGTTTTTCGGGCGTTCTCGCCACGCTGCCTTTTGCGGTCTGGCTGTTCCTCGCCATTGAACAGCTGCCGCTGGCGGCGGAAGAATCGGTCGATCCGAAACGTGATATGCCGAAGGGCATTATTCTCGGCGTCATCACACTGATGGTTTCGGCCTTCATGATCGTGCTGCTCAACCCGTCGCTGCCCGGTGTCGGCGCCTTCCATCTCGGTTCTTCGCTGGAACCGCTGCTTGATGGTTTCAAGGCGATTTACGGCGATGGCGGCGTGGTGCTGCTTGGTCTCGTGGCGCTCACCGGCCTGATCGCCAGCTTCCATACGATTCTGTATGCGCAGGGCCGGCAGATCTATTCGCTGTCGCGTGCGGGCTATTTCCCGACCGTGCTGTCGATCACCCACTCGAAATACCGCACACCCTTCGTCGCCAACATTGCCGGCGCGATTGTTGGTCTTGCGGTCATGCTGGTCATCTGGTTCTCGCTGGGTGCGGAACAGGGCGGCAGCATCATCGGCAGCGTGCTTTTGAACATGGCCGTGTTCGGCGCGATGTTCTCCTACATCCTGCAGGCGATTTCCTTCATTCTGCTCCGAAAGAACCTGCCGCATATCGAGCGGCCGTTCCGTTCGCCCTTCGGTATTCCGGGTGCGGTGCTGACGATCATCATCGCCATCGTCACGCTGCTTTACCAGATCCAGGATCCGAACTTCAGCAAAGGCGTGCTGTGGGTCGCGGTCTGGTTTGCCGTGGCGATCGCTTATTTCGCCTTTGTCGGACGCCATCGCCTCATCCTGTCGCCGGAAGAGGAATTTGCGCTGGAGCACAAGCAGGCTGCGATGGCAGCGGCGGCTGCAAAGGCCTGATGCTCAAACAAACGGGCGGCCGTATGCGGCCGCCCGACCAAGACAATAAAGGGAACGGACAAAATGACGAGCTATACATTCGACGCGCTTAAGATGGATGTCGCCGAGGGGCGCATCGACACGGTTCTGGCCTGCCTTGTCGACATGCAGGGGCGTCTGATGGGCAAGAGATTTCAGGCCGAATTTTTCGTTGAAAGCGCCTATGAGGAAACCCATAGCTGCAATTACGTGCTTGCCACCGATATGGAGATGGAAACCGTTCCCGGCTATAAATCCTCCAGCTGGGAAAAGGGTTATGGCGACTATGTGCTTAAACCCGATCTTTCGACGCTGCGGCGTGTGCCGTGGCTGGAAGGCACGGCGCTGGTTCTGTGCGATGTGCTCGATCATCACACCCATGAAGAAGTGCCGCATTCGCCGCGTGCGCTCCTGAAAAAGCAGGTGGCGCGGCTGGAGGCCATGGGGCTGAAGGCCTATATGGCGACCGAGCTGGAATTCTTCCTGTTCGACCAGACCTTCGATGCGGCGCGCGCCAGCGGCTACAAGGGCCTGAACCTCGCCAGCGGTTATAATGAGGATTACCATATCTTCCAGACCACCAAGGAAGAGGACGTCATGCGGGCGCTGCGCAAGGGTCTGCAGGGGGCGGGAATTCCGGTCGAGAACTCCAAGGGCGAGGCGTCTCCCGGCCAGGCCGAAATCAATGTGCGTTATGCCGAGGCGCTGACCATGGCCGACCGGCACGCCATCATCAAGAACGCCACCAAGGAGATCGCCTGGTCGAAGGGCAAGGCGGTGACTTTCCTTGCCAAGTGGAACTATAACGCCGCTGGCAGTTCCTCGCATATTCATCAGTCGCTTTGGAGCGCTGACGGCAAGACGCCTGCTTTCCTCGACAAGGACGCAAAGCATGGCATGTCGGAGCTGATGCGGCATTATGTTGCCGGACTTCTCGCCCATGCCAGCGAGATCACCTATTTTCTGGCGCCCTACATCAATTCCTACAAGCGGTTCATGGCCGGCACGTTTGCGCCCACCAAGGCGATCTGGAGCCTCGACAACCGCACGGCGGGATATCGCCTGTGCGGCGAAGGCACCAAGGGCATCCGCATCGAATGCCGCGTCGGCGGCTCCGATCTCAATCCCTATCTCGCCATGGCGGCTTTGCTTGCGGCGGGCATTGACGGCATCGAAAATAAACTCGAACTTGAGCCCGCTTTTGTCGGTGATGCCTATGGCGGCAAGGATGTGCGCGAGATACCCAAGACACTGCGTGACGCCACCGCCTTTCTGGATGGATCGAAAATGCTGCGTGCGGCCTTTGGTGACGATGTGATCGATCATTACGTCCATGCCGGACGGTGGGAACAGGAAGAATACGACCGCCGCGTGACCGACTGGGAAGTGGCGCGCGGTTTCGAACGAGCCTAATCATTACGGGAAAACATCATGACCATGATCCAGAATATCTCGCCCATCGACGGTTCGGTTTATGCCGAGCGGGAGGCGATGTCGCTGGAGGCGGCGCGGGCCGCCGTTTCGAAGGCACGCAAGGCGCAAAAGGACTGGGCTCGCCGCCCGCTTGAGGACCGCGTTCAGCTGGTTCTGAAGGGTGTCGCGCGCCTCAACGAAATGGTGGCGGAGGTGGTGCCGGAACTGGCGCATATGATGGGCCGTCCGGTGCGTTATGGCGGCGAGTTCAAGGGCTTCAACGAGCGCTCCAACTATGTCGCTTCCATTGCGGCCGATGCGCTGGCGCCGCTCGTCATCGAGGAGAGCGGCAATTTCGAACGCCGCATCGAGCGCGAGGCGCATGGCGTGGTCTTCGTCATCGCGCCGTGGAACTATCCCTATATGACGGCGATCAACACCGTCGCACCCGCCTTGATGGCCGGTAATACGGTCGTCATCAAACATGCGGCGCAGACGCTGCTGGTCGGCGAACGCATGGTGCGGGCTTTCGTCGAGGCTGGCGTGCCAGAAGACGTCTTCATCAACGTGTTCCTCGACCATGGCACGACTTCGGCGCTGATTTCCGAGGGCCTGTTCAATTTCGTCAATTTCACCGGTTCGGTGGAAGGCGGTCGTGCCATCGAGCGCGCCGCTGCCGGCACCTTCACCGGCCTCGGGCTTGAACTCGGCGGCAAGGATCCCGGTTATGTGATGGAGGATGCCGATCTCGACGCCGCCGTCGATACGCTGATGGATGGCGGCACCTATAATTCCGGGCAATGCTGCTGCGGTATCGAGCGCATCTACGTCAACGAAAACCTTTATGACGAATTCGTCGAGAAGTCCGTTGCCTGGGTGTCCAACTACAAGCTCGGTAATCCGCTGGAACAGGAAACCACGCTCGGGCCGATGGCCAACAAGCGTTTCGCCAAGGTGGTGCGGGCGCAGATCACGGACGCCGTTGCCAAGGGCGCCAAGGCGCTGGTCGATCCGAAACTGTTCCCGGCCGATGACGGCGAGAGCGCTTATGTTGCACCGCAGATCCTCGTCAATGTCGACCATTCCATGGAATTCATGACCGAAGAGACTTTCGGTCCCGCCATCGGCATCATGAAGGTCAAAAACGACGATGAAGCCATCGCGCTGATGAATGACAGCAAATACGGCCTCACCGCTTCGCTGTGGACGCAGGATGCGGCGCGTGCCGGGCGCATCGGTCGCGAAATCGAAACCGGCACCGTGTTCATGAACCGCGCCGATTATCTCGACCCCGCCCTTTGCTGGACCGGCGTGAAGGAAACCGGCCGTGGCGGTTCGCTCTCCGTCCTCGGTTTCCAGAACCTGACCCGTCCGAAATCCTACCATCTGAAGAAAGTCACGAAATGAATATCGTCGCCAACTGGAGCTACCCCACCGCCGTCAAGCTTGGCCGTGGCCGGATCAAGGAACTGGCGGAAGCCTGCAAGACGCTCGGTATCAAGAAGCCGCTTCTCGTCACGGATCGCGGCCTTGCCAATATGGCGATTACCGCGCACGCGCTCGACGTGTTGGAAGAGGCGGGACTTGGCCGGGCGATCTTCGCCGAAGTCGATCCGAACCCCAACGAGATCAACATGGAAGCCGGCGTGAAGGCTTACCGCGATGGCGGCCATGACGGTGTCGTCGCCTTCGGCGGCGGCTCTGGCCTCGATCTCGGCAAGACCATCGCCTTCATGGCCGGGCAGACGCGCCCGGTCTGGGATTTCGAGGATATCGGCGACTGGTGGACACGGGCGGATGCCGCCAAGATCGCCCCTATCGTCGCGGTTCCGACGACCGCGGGCACCGGTTCGGAAGTCGGCCGCGCCAGCGTCATCACCAATTCGCAGACCCATGTGAAGAAGATCATCTTCCATCCGAAGCTGTTGCCCGGCGTGGTCATCTGCGATCCAGAGCTGACGGTCGGCATGCCGAAGGTCATCACGGCGGGCACGGGCATGGATGCCTTTGCCCATTGCCTCGAGGCCTATTCCTCGCCCTTCTATCATCCGATGAGCGCCGGTGTGGCGCTGGAGGGCCTGCGGCTCGTCAAGGAATTCCTGCCGCGCGCTTATAAGGACGGAACTGACATTGAGGCGCGCACCAATATGATGGCGGCGGCGGCGATGGGGGCGGTGGCCTTCCAGAAAGGTCTCGGCGCCATTCACTCGCTCTCGCATCCGATCGGCGCGGTCTACAACACACATCACGGCATGACCAATGCCGTCGTCATGCCGGCGGTGCTGCGTTTCAACCGGCCGGCCATCGAGGACAAGATTGCCCGCGCGGCAGCCTATCTCGGTATCTCCGGCGGCTTTGACGGCTTTTATGACTACGTGCTGGAACTTCGCAAGGAACTCGGCGTGCCGGAAAACCTGACCGCCATGGGCATCAAGCCGGACCGTATCGACGAACTGGCGGCGGAGGCGATTAAGGATCCGAGCTGCGGCGGCAATCCGGTGCCGATGACGCTGGAGAATACCAGGAAATTGTTCGAGGACTGCTTTTAGAGGGTCGTTGTGGAAACCATGAGATTTTCAGTTTTTTCGCCATTGCTCGCAGTGGCGTTTTTAAGCCTGCCCATTGTGGCGCAAGCCGCTTCTTTTAAGGAGCTTTCCGGTCAGGGTTACAAAGTCGGAGCTCTGTCGAGCAATAAGGCAGGAATCCGGGGATGGAATTTTTCCAAGGGCTCTGACCGCTATTTCTGTGAAATGCGCGCGACCATGGCGTATTCCGGAAAAAACGGCATGGTGTCCTTCACAAGCGCCGGACGCATGATCACGCTTGATCGTGCAACCGTTGAGAAAAGGCTGGGCGGTTCCCTGAACCTGCCGAAATATGAAGACCTTAAAGCCGGCCGCCTGCGGGCTGACGATGTGGGCTCCTGCCGAAAGTTAACGTGATCAATATGATGACAGGGGGCCCGCAATACCAATCGCGGGCTTTTTGTTGTCCCCAAAACGATCTTAGCCTTTTATTAACCCTGTTCGTTAAGATTACGGAAAGCACCATGAATTGCTTCGGTGCGTGAATGAGCATGAAACGGCTCTGACCAACAGGGGGTGTCATGTCAGTCATCACTTTCGCCAATACCAAGGGCGGCGCCGGAAAAACGACCGCCGTGCTGCTTCTGGCGACCGAACTGGCCCGCAGCGGCCACCGCGTGACGGTTCTGGATGCCGATCCGCAATTGTGGATTTCCCGCTGGTACGAATTATCAGGCGAGATCGAAAATCTCTCGGTGATTTCGCATGTGACGATGGCCTCGCTCGAGGGCCATATTCGCGAAAACAAAACCAATACCGACTGTTTCATCATCGATCTGCCAGGTGCGAAAAGCCCGCTTCTGACCATGGCTCTCGGTATTTCCGATCATGTGCTGATCCCGGTTCAGGGCTGCGCCATGGATGCGCGCGGCGCTGCCGAGGTTCTGGACCACATCGAATTCCTGAAGCGCAAGATGGGCAAGGCGATTGCCCATTCCATCGTGCTGACGCGAGTGAACGCCATGGTGGCGACGCGCTCGCTGCTGCTCGTCAAGATGCTGCTGGCGGAAAAGAATGTTTCGGTTCTCAATACGCCGATTGTCGAGAGAGCGGCCTATCGCGATATTTTCGATCTTGGCGGCACGCTTCTCTGTCTCGATAAGAACAAGGTGAGCAATATCGACAAGGCGGTCGAGAATGCCAAAGCATTCGCCGGCGAAGTGCTTGGCCTGTTGCCAAAACGCCTGTTGCGGCTCGGCACGCCACCCGCGCGCCTCTTCACCCGCAAAGCCGCCTGAGACACTGTTTTCAACGTTCGCCCCGTCTGCGGTGTTCATCGCCGCAGAGGCGGGATGATGTTCGAGATGCTTGACTGCCGTTTGGCTCGCCCGAGTGCGGTCACGGCCTTTTCCTGTCAGCTTCATTATTTGCTTGATTTGGAAACGATAGTTTCCTATATTCCGACCATGAGCAATATCAGCCACAACCAGTCCGAGGAACAGCGCCATCGCGGCAGGCCGCGTGAGTTCGATATCGACCGAGCGCTCGATGGTGCGATCAGGGTTTTTTCCAGGCGCGGTTATCACGCCACCTCCGTGGGTGATCTTACCGATGCGATGGAGCTGGCACAGGGCAGTCTTTACAAGGCCTTCAAGGACAAAAAGGCCGTCTTTATTGCCACGATGGAACGCTACAGGATTGTGCAGACCGAGCGTTTCGAGGCGGCGGTGGCCGGTTACAATACCGGTAACGAGCGCCTGAGGGCAGGGCTGATGTTCTATGCGGAACGGTCGCATGGCGGTGCCGGCTCTGATGGATGCCTTGTTGTCGGTGCTGCTGCCGATCTGGCGGCGCTGGATGATGATATTGCCGTCGTGGTCGAGCGGGCCGTGAAGGCGAGGGAGCGGATTGTCGCCCGTCTCGTTGCCGAAGGGCAGAAGGATGGTTCGGTGCATTCGAAGGCCGATCCCGATGATCTCGCCCGGGCGATGCTGTGCATGATGTATGGCATGCGTGTGGTGGGAAAGACAGGGCGCAGCCTCAAAGACATGGTGGCCGTGGTGGATATTGCCATGAAACTTGCCGAGTGATTTTGTGACTATTTAGGAAACGAATGTTTCCATATTGGAGAAGATGATGACGACGCGTGTAATTGAAGGGGAGGATGTTGAGGCAACATCCATGTCCCCGGCTCTGACCTTTCTGTTGGCGACAGCCTGCGGATTGATTGCCGCCAATCTTTATTATGCCCAGCCGCTTGCCGGCATCATCGGGGCGGAGCTTGGTCTTTCCGCCGGTGCCACCGGGCTGATCGTGACCCTGACGCAGATCGGTTACGGTGTCGGCCTGCTGTTCGTCGTGCCGCTCGGCGATCTCATCGAAAACCGCAGGCTGGTGGTGAGTTCTGTCGCGATGGCGGTGCTTTCCCTTTTGGCCGCGGCATTCGCGCCGCATGCGGCTCCGTTTCTCATCGCGGCCTTCCTGGTGGGTGTCAGTTCGGTGGCGGTGCAGGTTATCGTCCCCTATGCCGCCCATATGGCGCCGCACGCCATTCGCGGGCGGGTGGTCGGCAATGTCATGAGCGGGCTGATGGCCGGCATCATGCTGGCGCGGCCGGTATCCAGCCTGCTGTCGGAAGTGGTTTCGTGGCGCGGAGTGTTTCTCACGTCGGCGGCAGTCATGGCGCTTCTTGCAGTGGTGCTTTTCCGGCTTCTGCCCGCCCGCATGCCGGAGGCACGGCTGGGTTATGGCTCGCTGATGGCCTCGATGGGAAGGCTTGCCCTCCACACGCCGATCCTGCGGCGGCGGGCGATCTACCATGCTTTCCTGTTTGCAGCGTTCAGCCTGTTCTGGACCACGACGCCGCTTTATCTGAGCGGACCGCATTTCAACCTGAGCCAGGGTGAGATTGCGCTCTTTGCGCTTGCCGGTGCTGCGGGCACCGTGGCCGCGCCAATTGCAGGGCGGATGGCTGATCGCGGCTGGACCCGTGCGGCAACTTTCATTGCATTGGTGGCGGTGGCGCTTTCCTTCGCCGTCACGCATCTTGCGCCCGAAGGGTCGCATCTGGCGCTCGCCATTCTGGTGGTTGCGGCAATCGTTCTGGATTTCGGCGTCACCACCAATCTGGTGCTTGGCCAGCGCGCCATCTTCACGCTCGGTGCGGAATTCCGCAGCCGCCTGAACGGCATCTATATGGCGACGTTTTTCATGGGCGGCGCCATCGGTTCCGCCGTGGGTGGCTGGGCTTATGCTGTCGGAGAATGGGGGGCTGCCTCGTGGATCGGCTTCGCCTTGCCGGTGGCGGCCCTTCTATATTTCCTCACGGAAAAACGCGACTGAAACGCGATTAAATGAAAAAAAGCCCGGCGGACCACAATCCGCCGGGCTTTTCTTTTCTTCCGGTCGATTATTCCGCGAATTCGACCACCACGCCGGCGCGGACCATTTTCGCCAGTTCGGTCGCATCCCAGTTGGTCAGGCGGATACAGCCGTGACTGTTGGTCTTGCCGATCTTCGAGGGTTCCGGTGTGCCGTGAATGCCGTAGGTCGGCTTTGACAGCGCAATCCAGACCGTGCCGACCGGACCGTTCGGACCCGGCGGGATCTGCAGGATCTTGTCGTTCTGGCCCTGCTTGAAGTTGATCTTCGGATTATAGGTGTAGCCCGGATTGAGCGCGATGCGCTCGACCGTATGCGTGCCGCTCGGGGAAGGCGTGTCCGTGGAGCCGATGGTGGCCGGGTAGGCGGCGATCAGATTGCCGTCCTCGCCATAGGCGAAGACCTGCTTGATGCCCTTATGCGCGACGATGCGGGCTACCTGTCCCTTTTTCGCGTCACCCGGATTGACGACCTTGATGATCGTGCCGGGCACGGAGAAATCGATGCCGGGGTTCAGTTCCTTCAGATAGTTCTCATCCATGTGGAAACGTTCGGCGAGCGCTTCCGAAGTCTTGGTGAAGGACAAGGCGGGCAGCTGCGATTTTTCGGCATAGTCATCCGGAATCGAAGCCACATAGGGACCGGCCGCATCGGCGGCGGTGATGGTGTAATCGACGATGGGCATGCCGCCGGAGGACCGCAGGCGCTCCAGAATGTCGTCGGAATTGTTCGGGTCGAGCTTTTCGCCCGTCATGTCCTGCCAGGCGGCAATCGCCTTGTTGACGTTGTCACCCATCTTGCCGTCGATAACGCCGGGCGAGATGCCTTCGCGGTCGAGGAAAGTCTGGAGCGCGACGATCTCCTGTCGCGAACGGTTGACCGGTGTGGTGACCGGGGTGTGGCGTTCGATCAGGTGATCGGGTTGTGGGACGGCGGCCGTGGTGCTTTCGCCGGGCATGGGCTGGCCGAGCGGGCCGCTTTCCACCGCGCCGGGGCCGGGAACTGAGCCGGTATAGACATTGTCGCCGGAGCCATCACCGCGATATTCGCGATAATCACGCACGCTGCCATTGTCCTGATAACCGTAATCGCGCGGTGGCTCACGGTACTGGCCGCCGGGGGCGGGCGGATAATAGGTGGTGTCACGCTGCTGGCGCGCCTGCTGCCGCTGTTGATAGCCGGAAGGCATTTCAGTGGCCAGCAGATTGCCGTACTGGTCGTAAAACACCGTGCGACCCATCGCATCGCGGCTGATGACGATGTCGCCGCGCTCTGGCATGAAGTCGAGCACGCGACCGTCAGGTGTTACCAGCATCGTCTGCTGGTCGCCATAACGCTGCTGCGCGCCAGCCTGTAGCGGGGCGAAAGCCGCCACTACCGCGACTGTCAGACCCAGAGCTGCGTTAAGAAACTGTTTCACGATTCTGCTATCCTTGCTTCGTTCGCCCATAAACACACCGCAATCTTGACCCTATTGTGAAAAAGGTGAATTCGCGGTTAATGCAATCTTAATTTCCGTCACGGCTAGTAGCGTTTCCGTGATTCATGCGTTTTTACTGCCACAGGAGAGGTTGTCTTGCGTTCGTTTCAGGCCGGCAGATCGCCCCATATTTTCCTCGATGAAACCTCTGTTTTCGATATTGGTTCCTGTATCGTTGATGGCACTGACATCGCGCCCGGCCGCGCCATTCCCGATGATGGCGATGCACGCATCGACCATTCGCTGGAGGGCTTTCTCTTCACCTGCGGTCCGGATCATATCCGTCATCCCGAACTGATCGACGGTGACGGCGAGGGGCGTCGATATCCGTTGCATGGGTCCTTTTCCTCGCATCCCGCGACGATCATCGCTTTCGACGTTCATGAGTCCAATGCGCTGGCGCGTGTGGAGGTTCCCGTGAAGCTTGCCGATGGCGGCACCGCACTTCTGGAACGGACATGGCGCATCGATGGTGAAAGCGGCGAAGTCAGCCTTGACGACCGGATCGTCAATACGAGTTCGCGGCCGATCCCGGTCTTTCTGATGTATCACATGAATGTCGGCGCGCGCCTGTTTGACGACGCCGTGCGGCTTGAAGGCGCCATGCTTGAAGGCGGCGGCCATGGCTGGCGTTTCGGCGAGGAGCCGGGAACTGTTTTCTGCGTCTCTGCCGGCAAGGACGAATGGGCGGAATTGAAGCTTGGCCCGATTGCGGCCATCGGCGGGAAGACGCTGACCGTGCGTTTTCGCACGGAGACGCTGCCCTATCTCCAGATGTGGCGCAACCAGCAGGACCCCGCCAATGTGCTCGGCATCGAGCCGGTTTCGCATCGCTGGGTTGGGCGGAGCGAGCTTGAGACCGCCGGCGAGTTCAATATTCTCCAGCCGGGTGAAAGCCGCAGGTTCGGTCTGCGCTTTTCAATCCTCTGAATGCCGTAGCGAATGCCATGCCGAATGACGGTGCGCCGTCATTGACGCAGGGGTTTTGACCGCTTACATCGGATGCGGATTTTGAAGGGCGACAGCCAGCGGCGCGGACGCCGGTTTCAGCGGAGGCAGACATGGATATCAGGCGCATAGACGACGAATATTCGGTAACGGGACAGATCAGCGTCGCCGATCTGGATGAGGTCAAGGCACTCGGCTTCAAGTCGATCGTCTGCCACCGCCCTGACGGCGAAGAAGACGGCCAGCCGCTTTTCGCCGATATTGCCGAGCGCGCAGAGCAACTTGGCCTCACCATCATGCATGTACCGGTTGGTCGCTATGGCGTCGACGCCGATGCCGTTGCCGGCATGGTGGATGCGCTCGATGAATTGCAGCGCCCGATGCTCGGCTATTGCCGTTCCGGCGCGCGCTCCACGGCGATCTACGAAAAGACCCATCATCTGCGCGGCTGATTTTCCGCGCATCGTTCTATTTTTAATGCCAATCAACAGGAGTTTTCCATGACCATCAAGCGTATCGAGCCGGGCAAGCGCATGAGCGGCGCCGTCGTACACGGCAACACCGTCTATCTGGCCGGCCAGGTCGGCGAGGGTACGAGCGTGACGGAACAGAGCAAGTCGGCGCTGGCGGAAGTCGATCGCCTGCTGGCCGCTGCCGGTTCCGACAAGTCGAAAGTCCTGCAGACGATCATCTATCTCTCCGACATGTCCACCTTCGGCGAAATGAATGCCGTCTGGGAAGGCTGGATCGACCCGGCAAACCCGCCGGCCCGGGCCACCAGCGAAGCAGCGCTTGCTACCCCGGACTACAAGGTTGAGTTCATCGTGACTGCTGCTCTCTGAGCATCCGTCTGAGTTTTCTGAGAAAGGCCGGGTCGCGGAATGCAGCCCGGCCTTTTTTATGGGAAATTCGAAACGCTCGTTTCGTCATGCTCGGGCTTGTCCCGAGGATCCACTCACGTATCACAACTTGATAGGTGGCAGATGCTCGGGACAGGCCCGAGCATGACGGAAGAGAGACGATTGTCCCAGGTTTGTGAGTCGTTTGCGCCCTTCATTTCACAAGCAAAGCAAGCGCCTTCTCAAACTGCTTCAACGTAGTCACCCGCTCCGCAAACCACAGCCGGGCCAGATCGCTGGCCGAAGCGAGATCGATGCCATCAGGGTCAATGGAGGTGATCGTCCAGCGACCGGCCTTCGCGCCGGCCAGAACGGCGAGCCGGGCCGCTTCGCCCTTGATGGCATTGAGGCGGGTCGCTTCGCTTTGCGCCACCGCCATCAGTTCCGCCGCGCCGGAAAGCTCCGTGCGCAGGTCGGCCGGGGTGATGTTGCTGGCATTGCGGGCCGGGCCGCCGTTGATCTGTACGCCTTCCGTTCGCAGCCGGTAAAGCCTCGTGTCGGGAAGGGAGAGGTAAAGTTTCGCCTTGGGATAGCGGGCGATGTAGCGCTGTCTCGCAAGCGGCACCTCAGCCGGGTCGATCAGTTCCGCTTTCCCCACCAGCGTCAGCCGCGGCAGCGTCAGCGCATCACCCTTGCCGAAGGGGGCGAGCGTCAGCGAGATGCGCGGGTCTGCCTCCATGTTGCGGGCGTGCAGCGTCAGGCCCGCCGCGAAGAAGAACGGCGTACCATCAGGCTCGATGCCGATATTGGTGGCGGTCGTATAAGGATAACCGCTGACCGGATCGAGGGTAGCGAGCGCTGCCGTGCGGGATGTGTGCAGCACATCGCGGGCCACGCGCACCGCCTCGAAAGGTGCGCCGGCCGAGGGCTCGATCTTCGCGCCGCGTGGGGTGATGACGGGAGGGGCTGCATCCGGCATGTCGTTTCCTAAGCTGTAAGTTTCAGTCAGGATTTACACCATGCCGGAGCCGTGTCCATCACCAATATCGAAGGGCGATATCAGGCCCGGGTTCTGATCTGCGTCAGCGTGCGCGTCGGCGTGATGGCCTCGGCGTCCAGCTTCACCTCGATGATGGCGGGCTTGCCGCTTGCCCGTGCGCGTTCGAAGGCGGCGGCGAAGTCCTCGGTTTTTTCCACCGTTTCGCCGTGGCCGCCATAGGCCTTCGCAAAAGCGTTGAAATCCGGATTGACGAGATCGGTGCCGCTGACACGGCCGGGATATTCCCGTTCCTGATGCATGCGGATGGTGCCGTAGGTGCCGTTATTGACCAGGACGGTGATGATCGGCAGTCCATAACGCACGGCGGTGATGAATTCCTGCCCGTGCATCATGAAACAACCGTCACCGGCAAAGCAGATCACCTCACGCTCCGGGAACAGATGCTTGGCGGCGACCGCCGCCGGCAGGCCATAACCCATCGAGCCTGATGTTGGCGCCGATTGCGTGTTGAAGCGGCGGAAACGGTGGAAACGGTGCACCCAGGTGGCGTAGTTGCCCGCGCCATTGGTGAAGATCGCATCCTCGGGCACATTGGCTTCGATCCAGTCCATGATCGGACCCATCTGCACCGGGCCGGGGCCGCTCTGCGGCGGCGTGGACCAGTTGAGGTAAGCCCCATGTATGGCGGCCGTGCGTTCAGCCCATGCGGCGTTTGCCGGAAGCGAGATGGAGGAGAGGGCGGCGACGAAATCATCCGGCGCGGCGCAGATTGCGAGATCGGGACGGTAAACGCGGCCAAGCTCTTCGGCTTCCGGATAGATGTGGATGAGTTTCTGCGACGGGTAGGGGATGTCTAGCAGCGTATAACCGGAAGACGGCATTTCGGAGAGGCGGCCGCCGAGCAGCACCACGAGATCGGATTCCTTGATCTCCTTTGCCAGTGCCGGATTGATGCCGATGCCGACATCGCCGGCATAGGAAGGGCTCAGATGATCGAACAGCATCTGGCGGCGGAAGGAACAGCCGATGGGCAGCTTGTGATTTTCGGCAAATGCCCTGAAGGTCGCCACGCTTTCCTCGGACCAGCGGGTGCCACCGATGATGAAGATCGGACGTTTTGCCTCGCCCAGCATTTTTGCGAAGGCGGCCATCTGTGACGGGCCGGGATGTGCCTCGACGGGTGTATAGGGCTTTGCCTCGGGCGCTTCGACCTCTTCCACCAGCATGTCTTCAGGCAGCGTCAGCACCACCGGGCCGGGGCGACCGGAGGTGGCAACAGTGAAGGCGCGGGTGACGAATTCCGGGATACGGCGCGCATCGTCGATCTCGCCCACCCATTTGGCGAATTCGGTGAAGGCGCGGCGGTATTCCACTTCCTGAAAGGCCTCGCGCTCGCGGGCGTCGCGCTGCACCTGGCCGATGAACAGGATCATCGGAATGGAATCCTGCCTTGCGATGTGCAGGCCGGCCGAGGCGTTGGTGGCACCCGGGCCGCGGGTCACCATGCAGATGCCGGGTTCGCCCGTCAGCCGGCCCCAGGTATCGGCCATCATGGCGGCGCCACCTTCCTGGCGGCAGACCACGGTTTCGATGCCGCTTTCATAAAGCGCGTCCAGCACGGCCAGATAGCTTTCGCCCGGAACGCAGGAAACGCGGGAGACGCCGTTGGCCTTCAGCGCTTCGACGATCAATTGCCCACCTGTTCTGGTATTGCCTGTTGTTTTCATGGCGTGGTGGTCCTTTCGATGTTTTCCAGTTCGGCCAGCACCTGTGCCTGATGCTCACCGAGCTTCGGGCTGGGGCGTTCATAGCGCAAGGGGGTTTGCGAGAGCACAATGGGGGTGCGCACGCCGGGAATGACGGTGCCGTCTTCCGCTTCGAGATCGACACGCAAGCCCCGCGCCTTGATCTGCGGATCGGCGAACATTTCCTCGATGGAGTTGATCGGCCCGGCCGGTACGGCATTCTTTTCGCAGACGGTCAAGAGATCGCGCTTCTGCCATTTCAGCGTTTCGGTGGAAACGATCTGCCGCACGTCCACCTTGTGCGCCACGCGGGCCTTGTTGGTTGCAAAGCGCTCGTCATCGGCGATTGCGCCTATGCCGAGGATGTTGCAGAGGCGGCGGAACTGACCGTCATTGCCGACCGCGAGGATCAGGAAACCATCGGCCGTCGGCACCACTTCATAGGGGGAAATATTCGGATGCGCGTTGCCGAGCCGGACGGGTGGCTTGCCGGAAATCAGGTAGTTCATGTTCTGGTTGGCGAGCACGGCCGACTGCACATCCAGAAGCGCCATGTCGATATGCTGGCCTTCGCCTGATCGAATGGCGTGGATCAGCGCCGCCTGAATGGCTGTCACGGAATAGATGCCGGTGAAGATATCGGCGACGGCGACGCCCGCCTTCATCGGCTGGCCGTCCGGTTCGCCAGTGATCGACATGAAACCCGACATGCCCTGCACGATATAATCATAACCGGCGAAATCGGCATAGGGCCCGGTCTGGCCGAAGCCGGTGATGGAGCAATAGATCAGCTTCGGATTGAGCACCTTCAGGCTCTCGTAATCGAGGCCGTATTTGGCAAGCCCGCCGCGCTTGAAGTTCTCGATGACGACATCGGCGGTGCGCACCAGCCGGCGCACCAGCTCGCAGCCATCAGGCGTTTTCAGATCGGCGACGATGGAGCGCTTGCCGCGGTTGGTGGCGTGATAATAGGCGGCGGAGAGGTTTTCTCCATCCGCGCCTTCAACGAAGGGCGGCCCCCATGTACGGGTATCGTCGCCGCCCTCGGGGTTTTCCACCTTGATGACGTCAGCGCCCATGTCGGCCAGCATCTGCCCCGCCCAGGGACCGGCCAGAACACGCGCCAGCTCGATGACGCGAATGCCGGATAGCGGCTGTTTCCTGTTCGGCATGTCGGTCATCTGTCCCCCGGTATTGTCGGCCTGCCGGTTTATAGACCGCTGCTTGCCCTGCCGCATGTGATTTTATCTCATGGACTTATTCCGTTTCGGCAAAGGCTCCTCAGTCGCCGACGACGCGGCTGCACCAGGCGGCGAAATCCGCCGCGACGGCCTGCCAGCCGATTTCGTTCAGGGTCTCGTGCCGCATGCCCCGGTAGATCGTATGCTCGACATGGCTGAAGCCCGCCTCGCGAAAGCGCTCCGCAAGCCAGACGATTTCCTTGCCGTTGTTGGTGGCGGCGTCCTGATCGCCGCTGATCAAAAGGATCGGCAGGGTTTTCGGCAGGCGCTCCATGAGTTTCGGGCCGCGATAGGAGAGTTCGAAAACATCCTGCCAGAGGGAGACGCTGGCCTCGAACTGGCACAGCGGATCCTCCGCATAGGCGTCCACCGCCGCCTTGTCGTGGCTCAGCCAGTCCGCATGGGTGCGTTTTTCCGGCATTCTGGCGTTCCAGACGCGGAAAGTCGCTTTCGGCAGAATGGCGCTTGGCACGTCCGAGCCTTTCAGCATCTTTTCCAGCCGCAGCAGAACCTGCGCGACGCGGCCCATGAGGCCGGGATTGAGGTTGGAATTCCAGATGGAGAGGCCATCAAAGGCATCCGGGTGGCTGACGGCGGTGTTGAGCGCCACCAGGCCGCCCATGGAATGGCCGAACAGGACCACCGGCAGGCCGGGGTGCCTTTCGCCGACCATCCGACGTATCGCCATGACATCGGCGACGACCTTGCCTGCTCCGTCCTTCCAAGCGAAGCGACCGAGAGGCGCGTCCGCAGCCTTCGTGCGGCCATGGCCGCGATGGTCGTGGGCGTAGACCTCGAAGCCCTGCTTCGACATCACATCCGCAAGCCGACGATAACGGCCCGCATGGTCCACCAGCCCGTGGCAAACCATCAATACGCCGCGCGCCGGAGAAAGAGCGGAGGGCTGGTGGCGAAAGGCAATGGATGCGCCGGAGGGAGCGTCCAGCCTTTCAATCCGGCTGAAGGCGGAGTCGTCCGTCGTCTCATTCATCATCGTACCCATCGTATCATCACGCAGCTTGTCATAATCATGGGGTCATAATCGTGCCAGAGGTTGCCCCACGGTCCTATTTACCCTACATAGCGGCAAATTTCCCGATACGTACTCTTAAAATTCCGATGTGGAGCATTCGCTACAATGGCACGTCAATTCATCTATCACATGGCTGGGCTGAACAAGTCCTATGGCGCGAAGAAGGTTCTGGAGAACGTCCATCTCTCCTTCTACCCTGATGCCAAGATCGGTATCCTCGGCCCGAATGGCGCCGGTAAGTCGACCGTTTTGAAGATCATGGCCGGTCTCGACAAGGAATATACCGGTGAAGCCTGGCTCGCCGAAGGCGCGACGCTCGGTTATCTCGAACAGGAGCCGAAGCTCGACGAAAACAAGACCGTGATGGAGAACGTCATGGAAGGCGTGGCGAGCAAGACGGCAATCGTCGACCGCTACAACGAACTGATGATGAACTATTCCGACGAAACGGCGGATGAGGGTGCGAAACTTCAGGACATGATCGACAGCCAGAACCTGTGGGATCTGGAAAATCAGGTCGAAATGGCCATGGACGCGCTGCGTTGCCCGCCCGGCGATTCACCCGTGACCGGCCTTTCGGGTGGTGAGCGCCGCCGCGTGGCGCTTTGCAAGCTGCTGCTTTCGCAGCCCGACCTGCTGCTGCTCGACGAACCGACCAACCATCTTGACGCCGAAACCATCGCGTGGCTGGAAAAGCACCTGCGCGACTATCCGGGCGCCGTGATGATGATCACCCACGATCGCTACTTCCTCGACAACGTGACCGGCTGGATTCTCGAGCTGGACCGTGGCCGCGGCATTCCTTACGAAGGCAACTATTCCGCTTACCTGCAGGCGAAAGCCAAGCGCATGCAGCAGGAAGCCCGCGAAGACGCCTCGCGTCAGAAGGCTATCAGCCGCGAACAGGAGTGGATCGCTTCCAGCCCCAAGGCTCGCCAGACGAAGTCCAAGGCGCGTATCCGCGCTTATGACGAGTTGGTGGAAGCCGCTGAAAACCGTCGTCCCGGCGACGCGCAGATCGTCATTCCGGTCGCCGAGCGTCTGGGCCGTGTCGTTATCGAAGCGGAAAACCTCACCAAGTCCTATGGTGACCGGGTGCTGATCGAAAACCTCACCTTCAAGCTGCCTCCGGGCGGTATTGTCGGCGTCATCGGTCCGAACGGTGCGGGCAAGACCACCCTGTTTCGCATGATCACCGGTCAGGAACAGCCCGATAGCGGTTCGGTAACTGTCGGTGAAACGGTACAGCTGGGCTATGTCGACCAGAGCCGCGATACGCTGGCGGGTGACAAGACCGTCTGGGAGGAAATCTCCGGCGGCAACGACATCATCAAGCTCGGCAAGTTCGAAGTGAATTCGCGCGCCTATTGCGGCGCCTTCAACTTCAAGGGCGGCGATCAGCAGCAGAAGGTCGGCAATCTCTCGGGTGGTCAGCGCAACCGCGTTCACCTCGCCAAGATGCTGAAGGCCGGCGGCAACGTGCTGTTGCTCGACGAACCGACCAACGACCTTGATACGGAAACGCTGGCAGCGCTTGAAGAAGCGCTGGAAGCCTTTGCCGGTTGCGCCGTTATCATCAGCCACGACCGCATGTTCCTCGACCGCCTGGCCACCCACATCCTCGCTTTCGAGGGTGACAGCCATGTGGAATGGTTCGAAGGCAACTTCGAAGACTACGAAAAGGACAAGGTCCGCCGTCTCGGCCCGGAAAGCATCAAGCCCGGCCGGGTGAGCTACAAGCGCCTGACGCGCTGATCCCTCTCCATATCTCTTCAAAAAGGCCCGCCGCAAAGCGGGCCTTTTCTCGTGTAATAAGTGGACTTGATGGAGGTGCAGCACAGTTTGCGCTTGCATCGATCGCCACATCGACATAAAGATATCTTTATATGTTGATTAGCTTGCGAGGTGCGGCAGACGTGGCGTTCGGTTTGGACAAATTGGTGGATCTCCTGAAGGCGGCGGGTGAACCGACGCGCTTTCGGCTGCTGGCGCTTCTGGCTGCCGGCGATCTGACGGTTACCGATCTTACCGAAATTCTCGGCCAGTCGCAGCCGCGCATCTCCCGTCATCTCAAGCTTTTGACGGAAGAGGGGTTGATCGAGCGTTATCAGGAAGGCGCCTGGGCCTATTTTCGTCTGCGGCAGGATGGTGAGCCCGCCGTTGTCATCAGGCAGCTGCTTGGCGCTGCATCGCCCTCCGACGCCGTTCTCCAGCGTGACAGCGAGCGGCTTGCCACCGTCAAGCGGGTGCGGGCGGAACGTGCACAGGATTATTTCAGCCGCAATGCTTCCGCCTGGGACGAGCTGCGCCGCCTGCATGTGAGCGACGAGGCCGTGGAAGGCGCGCTGCTGACGCTGGTTGGCACCACGCCCGTCGATTCGCTGCTTGATCTCGGCACGGGCACTGGCCGCATCCTCCAGCTTCTGAGCGGCGTCTATCGCCGTGCGATCGGGGTGGATGCCAGCCGCGACATGCTTTCGGTGGCGCGCGCCAACCTCGACAAGGCGGGTGTGGTCAATGCGTCCGTCCGCCATGGCGATATTCTCAACCTGCCGCTGGAAGGACAGGATTTCGATCTGATCGTCATCCATCAGGTTCTGCATTTTCTCGACCAGCCGGAAATCGCGCTTTCCGAGGCAGCACGCATGCTGCGACCGGGTGGGCGGCTGATCGTCATCGATCTGGCGCCGCATTCCTTCGAATATCTGCGCGACGAGCACGCGCATGTGCGGCTCGGTTTTTCGCATCCGCTTATGGAAGAATGGCTGAAAAAGGCCGGGCTTGAGCCCGACCGCGCCGTTGATCTTCATTCTGAAAAAGCGTCCGACGAAGCTCTGGACGTGACGATATGGGTTGCCCGCGACCAACGGCTGCTGATGGCAGACGATGTGGTGCAAGAGGCGGTTTTACTTGGCTCCCGGAGGGCATGATATGTTGAGGTCGGAAACCGCGCGCCACGATGGCGATATCCGGTTATCTTTCGAGTTTTTCCCGCCCAAGAATGCCGAGATGGAGACCCATCTCTGGGAAACGGTTGCCGAGCTGAAAAAATGGAACCCGGATTTCGTGTCCGTCACCTATGGCGCGGGCGGATCCACCAAGGCGCCGACGCTGGATGCTGTGCGCCGTATGATCGGCGACAGCCATCTGCCGACAGCCGCGCATCTGACCTGCGTGGATGCGAGCCGTGACGATGTGCATCAGGTTGTCGAAGAGTTTCGCAATGCCGGCGTTCGCCATTTCGTGGCGCTGCGCGGCGATCCCTCGACCGGCATCGGCACTGCATACAAGCCGCATCCGGAAGGTTACGAAAACGCCGCCGCTCTGGTGAAGGGCCTGCGCGAGATCGGCGATTTCGAGGTTTCCGTTTCGGCCTATCCGGAAAAACATCCGGAAAGCGCAAGCGAGGCTGTTGATATCGACATGCTGAAGCGCAAGGCGGATAATGGCGCCACCCGTGCGCTGACCCAGTTCTTCTTCGATAATGATGTGTTCGAGCGTTATATGGAGCGGGTGACGGCGGCGGGCATCACCATTCCGGTGGTGCCGGGCATCATGCCGATCCAGAACCTGACCCAGCTGAAGCGTTTCGCCGGCCGTTGCGGCACCAGCGTTCCCGGTTTTCTGGATGAGCGTTTCGAAGGTTATGACGATGACCTCGAAGGGCGCGCCCGCGTTGCCGCCGAGGTTGCCGCAGAGCAGATCGCGGATCTGCAGCGGCGCGGCGTGAACGAGTTCCACCTCTACACCATGAACCGCGCGCCGCTAGTCAATGCGGTGCTTGAAAATCTCGGGCTGGAACGCCTGCGCCGCAGCGCGGCCTGATTTAAAAACTCTATTTTCGACATGAAAAAAGCGCAGACCCGAAAGGATCTGCGCTTTTTAAATTCGTGTCATCTACGGTTCTTATCTGCGTTTGGTCTTCACGTCTCGTCAGATGAAAAGCATCATCGCTACGAACAAAAACGCCAAACCGACTGCCAAGGCATTGAGAGATTTTGTAAGTCCCATGGGTGCCTCCTGTTGTTGACAGGTTCGATAATATGACCGTTTTGTGGCAGTTGAAAAGCGGTTTCTGTGATGCAGTGCAGCACGCTTTGAGGCGACATAAAAAAGAAGATTCTGTAATTATCTGAAAATAAAAGATTATTTCTCTTTCACGCAGTGCTTCATATGTTTAAAAAAAGTAAATGACCGGGGTGTTATCCCCAGTCATCCAGTCGAGATTAACGATTTCGCCTTGATTCCGGCGGACAGATTAAAGGCCTGACGGCGCCGTTAAGATTGCTTAAAGCGCCTGCAGAAGAGCCGCCGACGGCCAGCCATCCGCGGGCATGCCGAGGCGCTGCTGTTCCTTCTGGATGGCGACACGGGTGCCGGAACCCAGGATGCCATCGACCTTGCCGACATTGTGTCCGCGTGCCTCAAGCTTGGTCTGAAGTTGCTTCATCGTCGCATCATCAAAGCCCGGCTCGGGATTGCCCTTATTGTAGACGGGCGAACCCATCAGGCGGGTAGCGAAATAGGCCGCCGAAGTCGTGTAGATGAACGACTGGTTCCATTCCAGATAGATGTTGAAATTCGGATAGGTGATGAAGGTCGGACCCTTGCGGCCCTGCGGCATTATGAGGGCTGCGGGCAGGGAAGCGAAGTTTTTGTTGCCGTCACGCGGCGTCACGCCAAGCGCGAACCATTCACCGGCGGTGAGCGGACCGCCGAGGCCGGATTTTTCCCATGGCAGGTTTTCCGGCAGGGAGACTTCCTGAATCCACGGCTCGCCCTTCTTGAAGCCGAGATGCTGGATGAATTTTGCAGCGGTCAGGATGGCATCCGGGGCGCTATCCTTGACGTTGATGTGGCCGTTGCCGTCACCATCAACACCGAAGGCGATGATGTCCTTGGGCAGCATCTGCACCTGGCCGATTTCACCGGCCCATGCGCCGGTATTGGCGGCGGGGTCGAGATCGCCATGCTGGACCATTTCAATGAGCGCCAGCAGCTGCGGACGGAAAAGTTCCGGGCGGCGGCAATCATGCGAGAGGGTCACCAGTGCATTGCGGGTGTTGAAATCACCCTGAACGGCACCGAAGTCGGTTTCCATGGCCCAGAACGCGGCGATGACGCCAGCCGGTACGCCGTATTCACTTTCGGCGCGGGCGAAGGTGGAGGAGAGCTCCTGCAGCTTCCTGCGGCCGATATCGAGACGGGCCTGGCTGACGGTGCGCTGGGAGAATTCCAGGAAGGTCTGGCGGAAGACGCCCTGTGCACGGTCACGCGAAAGCACTTTCGGGTCGATCTGCGCGCCGGCAAGCGCCTTCTGGATCGCGTCGGCCGGAATGCCCTTGGCCAGCGCATCGGCTTTCACGCCCTCGAGAAATGCGCCGAGATCACCGCCGCAGGCGACCTGCTTGGGATCGTCAGGCGAGGCAACGGGCGGCGTGGCAAGGGCGGAGCCAGTGGAAAGAAGCGACAAAGCGGCGGCAAAAATGATGCTGCGCGACCGGAAGGTAGACATGGGAATTTCCTCAATGGGTTGTAGGCCCGCTTTACCCATATGTTTGCGACAAAAAAACGGGTCTCGCAGCCAGACGACAGGTGAGAACGCGGTTTTTTCGAATGTGTTGCTTCTTGGCCGTGTTTATTTGGCGGAAGCGACCCATTTCCGCCAGTTTTTCTCACTGCCGGCAAAAACATTGATATCGGTCGGGCCGTTTACGCCGGGCACAACGCCGGTTGCCGTATATTGCCAGAAGGCCCATTGGCGTTCTTCGTAGATCTTGGCCGGATGGGCTGCGACGGAGCGCACCCAGAAATGGTAATTCTTGAACTGGCCAACGAGATTGTCGCGGTGGAAATCAACAGAGGTGTAGATAATCGGGCGCTTGCCGTAATGGGCTTCGAGGCGATCCATGAAACGCTGCATCTCGGCGCGGACGATGCCGGGTGCGGGCCTTGTCTTGCAGGTGGGGGAGGCGGGGTTCCATTCGACGTCGAGAACCGGCGGCAGGGTGACGGCTTCCTTCGGCACGTTGCGAATGAACCAGTCGGCCTGAGCATCGGCCGTCGAGCAGAAATAATAGAAATGATAGGGCGCGTGGAGGATATCCGCCGCTGCGGCGCTGCGCCAATGGTCGCCGAATTTCGGATCGATGCGGTCCGATCCTTCCGTCGCCTTGATGAAGACGAAGGACACACCTGACTTGCGCACGGTCTGCCAGTCGACATCGCCATTCCATTTGGACACGTCGATACCGTGCACCTCGTGGCGATGCGGGTTGTTCATGCCGAAATCCTGTGGGTCGGTATCGGCGAATTTCGGCTTGGAAACGGATGCGGTTTCAAGCAGGTCGTAACTCGTGGACGTGCAGCCGCCGATCAAGAGCAAAGCCGACAATAGTGCCGAAAAACGCAGCCGCATTGGAACCCTGATGAAAGTGTTGTTGCCCATCCCGCAGCCGCAACATGGCGCGGCGCATCTCCCGATTTACCCATAACATGGTAAACAAATTGATATGGCAAGGGGCAATGGCCCTTTTCGACATCGCAAGTCGCTGGATTTGAAGCGATTTGTGGCGCGGCGGCGGGAATAACGGCAAGGATTCGCAAGTGGTACGCCGCGTGTTGGCAGCGAACCCCTGTTCCTGCGGAGGCGCCGGAATCTTTTTCGAGAATCAGGCGTCCGCCAGCATCCGGCTGATTTTCGGCTGCACTTCGGCGACCGGAAGCGTGATGACGGCCCGCCACGCGTAACCGCGGGCGATCTCTTCAAATTCAAGATTACCGTCAAAGCGGCCAGCCATATTGGCCAGAACATAACGAAGATTGGCGCGCGGCGTGACGTGGAAACGGGTGAGCCACGCCTGCAGAAGGGTGCGGAACCACTTCGGTAATTGTTCCTGCTGGCCAAAATCGACAATATGCAGGGAACCGCCCGGTTTGAGCGCCGTGAGCGCCTGTTCGATCGCCTTTTCCCATTCCGGTATCATCGACAGCGCATAGGGGATCATGACGCGATCGAAACCGTCGGGTTGGCCGAATTCAGCGGTGCGAAAGGCAGTGGCATCGGCCACGCGCAGAATGGGGCGCTCCGCCTTGCCGGCGAAATTTTCCGACGCGGTCAGCAGCATTTCAGATGAGATATCGAGGCCGAAGAGTTTTGCCTGCGGAAACTTCCGGCTGGCCAAAAGCAGGTTACGGCCGGTGCCACAGCCAACTTCCAGCAGCGTGCCGCCATCGGGCACATCGAGGCCGGAAATGGTCCTGTCGCGGCCCAGAAGGTAATATTTGCGGGTGATATCGTAGATATGCCGCTGGTGGCGATACATGCGGTCCATCAGGCCCGCATGCGCGCTGTCTGCAAGGCCCACATTCTCGCCAATGGTTTTCATGCCATAACCCTCTGGTAGATATGGAAACCGCCATAAATGGCCGATCGATCCATGGCGTTCAGCTCTTGCGAGCGCTCTTCGAGATAGACCCACTGGTTGCGAATGTCGGTGGAGAGCCTGCCTTCGATAACACTCTTTTCGGCGGCGGTGCGGAAGATGACGCGTGCGCCGGGAGCGGCTGTGCGACTGATCTGCGACCACAATTCGTTGAGTTGCCCGTCCGTCATCCAATCCTGCGCGTCGAGGAGAATGTAGCGATCAACGCCGCTTGCCGGCTTTTTGGAAAGAAGCTCGGTATAGGTGGCGTGGTGCACGGCGACGCGGGCCGTATTATTACGGATCGTCTCGTAATATTCCGGCTTCAAATAGGCGGGCAGGGCGCCTTCATGTGGCTCGGGATAACGGCGCGCAAAGGCCTGCCAGGCGAAATAATTGTCGCTGAGCGGGAAGTTGCAGGCAAGCTTTTCCAGCCGTTCCTTGAGCACGGCGGCAACTGTGCCGTTAGAGGAAAGGCTCGCCAGCTCATCATATTGACGGGGCGGAATACCGAGGCCGAACAGAGAGCTTTTGCGCTTCGTCAGCCAGCGCACCACCGGCTTGTCGAACAGGGGGGCGACCTTGCTGTCGAAAAACTGGCGTTGTTCGTCCAGCGTGCGGGTCTTGGCCATTTCGGTGAGTTTTACGCCGTGCAGGCGCGCCATCAAATGGCCGGCGCCGATGAAACGGCCAAGCAGGCCGGTGCGATAGATGTTCCGGTCGAACACTGAGATGCGGCGGCGGCCGGAGAGGGTACGCTTCGACCAGTAGGCCTTGGTCGTATCGTCGAGATGGTCGGCGATGAAACGGTCATAACCATGACTGTTGCTGCGCGTATTGGCGCGGCCGAAGTGACGCACGACGTCCTGATGGGCGGGCAGGTGACGGAAGGCGGCGAGCTTCAACTTGTTGAGGGCAATGTGATGCGGGTTCAAATCCACCACATCGATGCTGGCAGGGTTGCGGGAGAGATAGGCCAGCATGTTGCAGCCGCCCGAACCGATGGTGACGACCCGGTGGCCTTCGCCAAGCTCCATCGCTTCCATGTCGATTTCCGGGTCTTCCCAGATTTGCGGATAAACGAGACCGGAAAAAAGAACTCCGAAGAACCTTTCTGAAAGGCCGCTTTTCGAGAGTGCCTTGTGCTGTAGCAATGCGGACTTCAGTTTCGTGTTTTTGCTGAAGCCGGTCTTGGGTGCCGCACTCGTCATATGTTCACCTCTCAGTCGATTGAGAGGCGTCTACAGCCGTGACGCTACAGTTTGATGACAGGGGCTGTGGGTGAAAGCAACGAATCAAAGAGACTGTGGGAAACCATCGGCGTCTAAGTTGCGAACGAAACCTCGTCACACGCGACGTCATCCTCGGGTCAAGCCTGAGAATGACGGAGAGAAAATTTCAGGCGCTTTTGTCACCGGTCTCGAGAAGCCGAACGAATTCAGACGGCATTCCCAATGCAGCCGGAGGCTATTACTTCCGCAGAACGTGCAGCATGCCCTTGCGCTTGGCGTCGTAATAATAACCGCGGGCATAAAGACGGACCGCGTTGTCGCGGTTGTTGTCGGCCACCACCCATGCGCCGCTCAGATATTTGACGGCGTATTTGAGGTTGGTTTCAGCATCAAACAGGCCAGAGGCAGGGCCATCGAAGCCCATGGAGCGGGCCGTGGCGTGCCTGATCTGCATCAGGCCGAAGTTGCCGCTGTTATAGGCGCCGGGATTGTACATGCTTTCACGCTGCACAACGCGGTGAACCAGATCTTCCGGCACATTATACATGACGGCATATTTGGAAATCAGTCCGCTCAGCTTCTCGCGCCCGGCGGGCGCTGCTTTGAGCGGCGTCGTCATCGCTTCGTTCTGTCGGATGGCGGCAAGGGCGGCGTTGGTGGGGCCAGAGGCGTAGGCAAGAACCGTGCTGTCCGGCTTCGGCAACGGAATGACTTTTCGTTCCGCCGTCAGTTCAGTGCCGATGGAAGGCGAACCGGGCGGTGGCGGTGCGGGCGGGAAGCTGCCCTTTACGGCAACGACCTGCGGCAGATCGGCTGCGGCATTGTGGATGGTCGGCTGTGCCGCTGAGCCAGCGGTAGCAATCGCGGCTGCTGCCGGAGTGACGCCTGTCGGTGCGAGGGCCGCGACCGTGGTCGGCGCGGATGTCATCACCGTCGCCTGAGCGACTTCATTCTGCTGCGGTTGCATCTGCGCGCTAATGGCGGCTGCCGCTGCGATTTCAGAGGCCGGCGGCAGGGCCACGCGTCCGCCCTTGACGGCGACTGCGGTGGGAAGTGCTGCAGGCTGGGAAGAGGTTGCCGCATCAGCGGTCTGGGTCGCCGGTGCGGCGGCTGTTGCGCCGGGTACCGTTTCGGCTGCTGCCGTCTGCGTCGATGCCTGGGCGGGTGCCGTAGCGGGGTTGACTGTTGCGATTTTCGGGCCGTTCGGACCTTCCTTCGCGGTATATTCGACGCTGGTACAGCCGCTTAATGCCAATGCCAGACCCACGGTGGAAGACAGAAGAAGTGCACTTCTTCCGCGGAATTTGCCCGAATTTCGCATGTTGCCGCCTTCGTTATGCCTGTCTCTCGATACCCCCGCGTCAAGCGAAGCAGGCAGTGTCCCGTCGAGCCTTCATTAACCTATTGTAAGGATAGCGGCAAGCCGGGACGTGGCATCCCGGTTTTTCAGGCTGCGATGCGCCTGTAACCGGCGCTGACGGCGCGGCCGGAAATGAAGTGGGTGCGGTATTTTGGCCGGATTTTCTTCTCGCCCGACATGCGGCGCACCAGCGCCAGCGTTGAGCCGGCAAACAGCGCCTGTGCGGTGAGAACGGCAAGCGCTAAAAGCAGGATTGCGGCCTGCGCCACCGCCAGCGTTTCCACGGCGTTGCCGGAGGTGGAAATGAATTGCGGCAACAGCGCCAGAAAGAATGTGAAGTAGCGCGGGCGCAACGCGGCAATTGCATAAGAATCGCGGAAAATGCCGCTCCATGATTTGCCCGGCAGATTGTCGTTATCGGCATTGGCCGCCTGTGCGGCGGGTGTCGCAAAAGTCCACAACAGGAACAGCATCAGCCAGCCGATGCCGGCCCATTGCACTATGCCCAGGAAGGATTGCGGCAGATAGGCCAGAGCGGCCACCGGAATGGCCGAAATCGTCATGGCCGTGACGACGCCGAGCGCCCCGCCGCTGACGGAGGCGAAGATGGTCTTTTTGCCGCGGATGGCGGCATAAGAGGCGACAGAGAATACAAGGGGAGAGGGAAGTGCGAACACAACGGCACATGCTGCACAAAAAATCAGCCAGGCCTGTCCAGACATTCTTTTCCTCCTTGCCCTCCCTGTCACCGCATTAATTAGCCTATCGTAAAATTAGGCCGCTGTGAACGGTTGACCGACGTGTTCCATCACTTCGGTAAACCATTTTGCAGAAAGGTCGAAATGCTTTCCGCCCTTGATACGCGGAAACTCGATCGTCCGCAATTTGCCGTTCTGATCTTCATCATGGCCGGTGACGCCGGAGACCTTGTTGAGCGCGCTTTCGACGGCGAGATCGACCATGCCCTGGATGAGCCGCAGATCATCGCCATTGGCGGGCGCGGACCGGGCGAAATAGCCCGACTTCTGCACCATGGAGCGCTCGGCGCCGATGAGGCCGGCGAATTGCTTCTGGAACCAGCCACCGACATTGATGGTGTCGATCTTCACGTGGCCGAAGGCGTCGCGCTTGACGGCTTCGCCAGACGATTCCCGTTCGGCAACGATGGAATCAAGGCCGGCACCTTCGGAAACGAACAGTGTGACGTAGCCGTGTCTGTCCATGATCGCCTTCAGGCGTTCGGCTTCCGCTTCGATGTCGAAGGCCATTTCCGGCAGGTAGATGCCGTCGATATTCTTCATCTGCGTGTTCATCATCAGGCCTTCGACATACTCATTGCCGCTGGTCTTCTGGATATAGGCGCGCGCGGTTGCCGCCGTCAGCCAGCCGCAATGGCGGCCCATCACTTCATGGATCACGAAGGTCTTCGGCGCAGCGCTCTGTTCGTTGCTGACATTGTCGAAGAAGGACGCGCCAACTTCGGCAGCTGTCCATGCGCCGAGAGACTGCTTGATCGGCACCACGTCATTGTCCACGGTCTTCGGCAGGCCGACGACGGTGAGGTTATAGCCGTTGGCGCCGAGATAGGCGGCGAGGTCGGCGGCCGTCGTATTGGTATCGTCGCCGCCGATGGTGTGGAGAATGGTGATGCCGTCAGCGGCCAGCCGTTCGGCGGCGACGCGAAGCGGATTGTCGCCCTCTTTCACCAGTCCGCGCTTGGCGCAGTCGGCGGCGTTGGTGAGCTTGACGCGGCTGTTGCCGATCGGCGAGCCGCCGTATCGGTGCAGCAACGGGGCCTTTTCACGCATGTCGCTGGTGATCTCGATGCGATCGCCCAGAAGAACGCCCTGATAACCGGAGCGATAGGCCACGATGTCGATCTCAGGCGCAATGTCGCTATAGCGCTCGATCAGGCCGCCGACGGCGGAAGAGAGACAGGGCGCAAGGCCACCCGCGGTCAGCATTGCGACTTTCTGTTTGGCCATCATGGCTCTCCTTTTTACATAAACTCAAAGACATGTCTGGCAAATGGATGCGACAGCCGCGTGTAGGTGTAAAGTGAATTTATCAAGAAAAACGCCGATTTCTCGCGGCTTTTCAGCGGCTTGAGGAAACTGACGGAATATAATCGTTTCAATCCGCATCGAGGCCACCAACTGCCTGTGTCCGCTTGCGTCACCTGTGGAAAACCCCGGCCGTGCCGTTTGCCCCCTTCTTGTTCCTGAAGCAAAACTGTCGCAAAGATGAATAAAAGTTAATGCCGCAGCACTGCCGGACATATTGCATTCACGGCAATATCCCGTCATGCTTGACGGCATGATGTTCGATTTTGCCTGTCTGCAAATTTCATCCCTGTGGGAGCGGCTGCTCGGCGCAATCGGCGACGCGGCAGGCGGTGCGCTTGGACGCGTGGTTGAAGCCATCCGCACCCTCTTTGAAGGGGACCCGGAGACGCGGCGCAAGGTTTCCTTTTCCGTCGCGATTATCGCGCTCTCCGCCAAGATGGCGAAGGCTGACGGCGTCGTCAACGATGCCGAGGTGCGCGCCTTCCGGCAAATCTTCGATTTTCCCGAAGAAGAAGCGCGAAACGTTGCCCGTCTTTACAATCTCGCGCGTCAGGACGTTGCCGGATACGAGGCCTATGCCGAGCGCCTTGCCGGTCTCTGCGGTTCCGGGCACGATAATTGCGAGATGCTGGAAAGCGTCATCGACGGACTGTTCCATATTGCCAAGGCCGATGGGCTGATCCACGAGCGGGAACTGGCCTTCCTTGGCCGTATCGCTGAGATATTCCATATCACCGAAGACCACTTCGAAACGATCATGGCGCGGCATGTCCATATGGACGGGCGCGATCCTTATCGTGTGCTTGGCGTTTCGCCCTCGGACGACTTTCTGGATATTCGCAAGCGTTACCGTTCGCTGGTTGCCGAACACCATCCCGACAAGCTCATTGCACGCGGCGTGCCTATGGAATTGCATGCTGCCGCCAATGAGCGTATGGCGGCTCTCAATGCCGCCTATGCGGCCATCGAGAAAGAACGCCGCGTCGCATGAGTGAATGTCTGCCGGATTTTACCCCGGATTTTCCGGGCGCAGCCGTTGCGCCGTCGCCTAACCATGGCGAAAGACTTGATGTGGTCGGCCCCGATATCATTCTTCTGCATTATACCGGCATGACGACGGCGGACGGCGCGCTGTCGTGGCTCTGCAATCCCGAAAGCCAGGTCTCCAGCCATTATTTCGTTTTCGAGGACGGCCGCGTCATCCAGATGGTGCCGGAAACCCGCCGCGCCTGGCATGCGGGCAAAAGCACCTGGGCAGGGGATCAGGACATCAATTCCCGCTCCATCGGCATCGAAATCGCCAATCAGGGCCACCCCGGCGGTTTGCCGGAATTCCCGAAGAAACAGGTCGACGCCGTCATCGAATTGTGTCGCGATTGCGGCCAGCGCTGGAATATCGCGCCTGAACGGGTGCTTGCCCACTCGGACGTAGCGCCTATCCGCAAGGTCGATCCGGGCGAAAAATTCCCGTGGGACATCCTGTCGCAGAACGGTGTCGGTCACTGGGTGGAGCCTGCGCCGATCCGCGGCGGGCGCTTTTTCCAGCGCGGCGACCATGGGCAGCCGGTGGAAGCACTTCAGTCGATGCTGTCCATTTATGGATATGGCGTTGAAATAACAGGCGCTTATTGCGAAAAGACCGAAGGCGCCGTTGCTGCCTTCCAGCGGCATTTCCGTCCGGCTCTGGTGGATGGCATCGCGGATTTTTCCACCATCGACACGCTTCACCGGTTGATTGCCAGCCTGCCGAAATTTTCGGCCGCTTAAACGCGAATTCTGGAAAATAGTTCCCTGTTTTCCGGGCGTTCAAGTCGCTTTTTTTGATGTGCCACAGTTAATCCGCATTGAGGAAGTTTAAGAACAGCACTGCATGCGGTGTCGTTCTTCAGGGGAACCAACCGTCAATATCAATCAAGGAGACTGGACTGCGGAAGGTCGCGATCGACTTTCCGGGCGCTGAATATTTGTGTCGCTTCATTGGTTCAGTCATCCGATCTGGAGACTTTTTCTACATATGAACAGGGTTGTTGTTGCTGTTGCGGCGGGTGTTGTTATGCTCGCTTCACAGGCGGGGATTGCTTTTGCCAAAGACGAGGACGTCAAGACCAAAACGGTGACGCTGGAGACCTTCTTCCGCAAGCCCGGTTATCCCATTCCGGAAAAGAGTCTGCCTGCGTCGCTGAAGAACGACTATTCCGATCTGATCGTCAAATATGCCAAGCGTTATGGCGTTCCCACCAATCTGGCGCATGCCGTGGTTTCGGTGGAAAGCAGGTTCAACCCCAAGGCTCGCGGCAGCGCAGGCGAGGTCGGGCTGATGCAGATCAAGCCGGCAACGGCGCGCATGATGGGCTTTCGCGGCACGACAAAGGCGCTCTACGATCCCGAGACCAATATTCGCTGGGGCATGCAATATCTGGCGACCGCCCACCAGCTTGGCGGCGGGCAGGTCTGCAGCACGATCCTGCGTTATAATGCCGGCCATGGCGCCACACGAATGAACCCGGTGTCCAAGCGTTATTGCGGCAAGGTGCAGGCGTTGCTGGCCAGCTGAGGTTTTTGCGTATCTTTTCAGGAAGCATTTCCTGGTAAAGCGGAACCGGTTTTTCCGCCCGGAAATCCGACAACGCCCCAAGCTTTTGCGAAAAGCGATTCCGGTTCGCGCGGGCATGCTGTAGTCAGGAATAAATCTGATACGGAGCATGTCATGCCGGATTTCAAATATATCGTGGTCGGGGCCGGGATGATGGGTGCGGCCGCGGCGCGGCACCTTTCGGCGCAAACGGATGGTGTGGCGTTGATTGGGCCCGCCGAGCCCGCCGATCGCAAGACCCACAAAGGCGTATTTTCGAGCCACTACGACGAAGCGCGCATTACCCGTGGGTTTGACGGCGATCCGGTCTGGGCGGAACTGGCGCAACGTTCCATCCGCCGTTATGCGGAGATTGAGGCCAAAAGCGGCATCGGTTTCTTCAGCGAAGCGGGCTGCCTGTTTACCGGAAACGGCAAGGGGCTTGCCGGAGATTATATGTCGCGGGCGCTTTCCTCTGCCGACCGTCTCGGTCTTGGTGTGGAAACGCTCGGCGCTGACGCGCTGGCTGGCCGGTTTCCGATGTTCTCGCTGCCTGCCGATCACGGTGGTTGCTTCGAGGCCCGTAATGCCGGCCACATCAATCCCCGCGCGTTGGTGAGGGCGCAGTGCTCGATTGCCGGGGCGCAGGGCGCGCATTTGGTGCGTGAGACCGCGGCGCATATTCGCGATACCTCGCATGGCGTCGAGGTGGTAACGCGGGAAGGTGCTGTTCACACCGCTGAAAAGGTCATCGTGGCCGCGGGTGGTTTCACCAATATGGCTGAGCTGTTGCCTTCGCCGGTCGATATGGCGGCCACCGGTCGCACCATCGTATTTTTCGAGCTCGATGAGACAAGGCAAGCGCTGTTCGGCGCCATGCCGTCAACCATCGTGCTGGCGGAGACGGAGGACGACATCGTCTACATCCTGCCGCCGGTACGCTATCCCGATGGCAAGGTCTATCTGAAGATCGGCGGCGAAAGCGAGAAGGGCAGGCTCGAGACACTGGCCGAGGCGGTGGACTGGTTCCATTCCGACGGCACGCCGGGCGAGGTGGAATTCCTGACGAGGAAGGCCCTGTCGCTGATGCCCGAACTTGCCGGCTGCCCCGTGACCTCCGGCTCCTGTGTCGCATCGATTACCCGCAGTGGTTATCCCTATATCGGCTATACGCAATCCTCCAATATCGCAGTTCTGACCGGCGGCAATTTCGTCTCCGCCAAGTCTTCGGACGAGATCGGACGGCTGGGCGCAATGCTGCTTTTGAACGGTCAACTGACCGAGGATGAGTTCGCGGCCGAAATGTCGCCGGTTTTCGTCTGACATGCCTCTGCGAAGCGGCTACAAGGTTGCTATCGAACTGGGTGAATGAAGAGGGCGGCATGTCGGGACATTTCAACTATATCGTCGTGGGTCGCGGCATGATGGGTGCCGCCGCTGCCCGACATCTGGCCGAAACGGTGGATGGCGTGGCGCTGATCGGCCCCGGTGAACCCGCCGATATCAAATCACATCATGGCGTTTTCGCCAGTCACTATGATGAAGCGCGGATTACCCGCACCATCGATGGTGATGCCGACTGGGCGCTGCTCGCCAACCGCTCGATTGCGCGTTATGCCGATATTGCCGCGAGAAGCGGCGTGGAATTTTACGCGCCGGTCGGTTGCCTGATGGTGGGGCCTCAGCGGGGCGGGGATAATCCCTTTATCGATGATGTTCGCAAAGCGGCGACGCGGCTCGGTGTTGCAACGGAATTGCTGGATGGCGAAAGCCTGAAAAGCCGGTTTCCCTATTTTTCCTTCGAACCGGGCTGTGAAGGCGTGTTCGAAAGGGACAATGCCGGTTACGTCAACCCGCGTGGGCTGGTGAAGGCGCAGGCCATTCTGGCGGAAAAGGCCGGTGTTAAGCTGATCGACGATATCGTCGTCTCGACGCGGGAAGAGGATGGCCGCGCTTCGGTGCAGACGGCTTCGGGGGCGGTTTATACCGCAGATCGGGTGCTGGTGGCGGCCGGTGGTTTCTCGATTACGAAAGATTTGCTGCCGAAGCCTGTCGAACTCAATGTCTATGCGCGGACCATCGCTTTCTTCGAGGTTGATGAAGCAGATCTTGGGCAATATGCGGCTATGCCGTCGCTGATCTACGAGCCGCACGACACCACGAAACATATCTATCTTCTGCCGCCCGTGCGGTATCCCGATGGCAAATTCTATCTCAAAATCGGTGGTGATCCCGACGACAAGGCGGTTGGCAGCGATCCGGAAATCCGGGAATGGTTCCGGTCCGGCGGACGTGAAAGCGTGCGTGATCACCTGTCGGCGATCGTCGGAACGCTGGTACCTGCCGTCGATCTTTCGCGTGTTTCGATGGCCGCCTGCGTCGTCTCCAAAACGCGGAGCGGTTATCCCGCTATCGGCTTTACCGCCTCGCCGCGTATCGCGGTTCTGACCGGCGGCAATGGAACCGCGGCCAAGAGTTCCGATGAGATCGGGCGGCTGGGTGCCGCACTGCTGCGGGATGGAGAAATCGCCGACGGTGCTTTCACGACGGATTTCACGCCCGCATTTCTTTGATCCTTGATTGCGCTTTTCGGTGGCTTTCGCTCCAGAACATGGTTATGCAGCCCATGCCAGTTGGCCGGGCAGCCGCGCTTTACCAATGTCGAAAGACGGTAAGGTGAGGAAAGTCCGGGCTCCACGGAAATACGGTGCCGGATAACGTCCGGCGGGGGTGACCCCAGGGAAAGTGCCACAGAGAGCAAACCGCCATGCCTTGCATGGTAAGGGTGAAAGGGTGGGGTAAGAGCCCACCGCGCCGCTGGTGACAGTGGTGGCAAGGTAAACCCCACCGGGAGCAAGACCGAATAGGGATGACACGGGACGGGCGAAAGCCCGTTTACAGCCGGTTTCCGGGTCCGTCATCCGGGTGGGTTGCGCGAGGCGGCATGCAAATGCCGTCCCAGATGAATGGCTGCCACGTTCCGGGTCAAACCGGAGCCATACAGAACCCGGCTTACAGGCCAACTGGCGAATTTTCCTGCCTGTGTGCGATGCTCCGCTGCTAATCCGGAGCATTTGCGGTGGTGATCACTTTCTGCGACGCGTGCTCACTCGGGTTTCTCGATACGGATGGGACGGGTTCCGACCGGGGCGCCGGTCACGCGGTCTATGGTGACGGGATCGATTTCCGTTCCGGTCTCAGCGTCGAAAAAACGGGTTACCTCACCGCCGCTGCGATGCTTGTTTCCCCATGCGCCAATTGCAAACAGCACCGGCAGAAAATCGCGGCCGGCTTCCGTCAACATATATTCGTAGCGTGGCGGACGATCGGAATAACGGCGTTTCACCAGTAATCCCTCTTCGGTCAGCGATGAAAGCCGCGCCGTCAGCATCGTCGGCGCGATGCCGAGGCTCTTGCGAAAATCATCAAAGCGGGTGAGGCCCGCATGGGCATCGCGCATGATCAGCATGCTCCAGGCATCGCCGACAAGGGCGAGGCTGCGGGCGATGAGGCAGGGCTGGTCCGAGAGATTTTTCATGTCGATATCTTTTTAGTAGTGACTTTGTATCGATTTGATAGTAACTCAATGCTCATTGTTGTTCCATAACAAAATGAAAGTGGACGCAGATGAGCAAGACAGAACGCGGCATTACCCTGGTGACGGGCGCATCCTCCGGCATCGGGCTGGTTACGGCGCAGGCGCTCCGGCGCGACGGTTACCGTGTGTTCGGCACCAGCCGAAAGCCGATGCCGGACATTGAGGATGGAATTTCGATGCTGGTCTGCGACGTTACCGACGATGCGTCCGTACGGCGCGCGGTGGACGAGGTTTTGAGCCGTGCGGGAAGGATCGATCTTCTCGTCAACAATGCCGGGATCGGATTGCTGGGCGGTGCGGAGGAATCGACGACGGAGCAGGCGAAGGCCGTATTCGACGTCAACGTATTCGGCGTCATGAGAATGACGAACGCCGTCCTGCCCGTCATGAGGCGGCAGCGTCGCGGCCGTATCGTCAACCTCAGTTCCATCCTTGGGCTGATTCCCGCCCCCTATAATGCGCTCTACGCCTCGACCAAACACGCCGTCGAAGGTTATTCGGAATCCCTTGATCACGAAGTGCGGACGCAGGGCATCCGCATCGTACTTGTCGAGCCTGGCGTTACCCGCACCCCCTTTGAAGAGAACATCACGCGGCCTGACCGGCCGCTTGCGATTTACGATACCGTTCGCGCCGACGCCGAGAAACTGATGCGTGACGTCATTGGAAAGGGCGATGCCCCGGAGGTGGTCGCAAAAGTCGTTCTAGAGGCTGCCAATGCGGCATCGCCGAAACGGCGCTATACTGCCGGAAAAGCTGCGGGGCAGGCGCGCTTCATCCGCCGCTTCCTCCCTGAGTCCTTCGTCGACAGGAGCTTTCGGAAATTCAGCAGACTTGCCGATTGAGCTTTTATTGCCGGTGCCGCGTGCCGGCCGCAGAAACGAGAGTTAGTCCGATGAAATCATTTCTGATCGATCGCTACAAGAAAGGCGGCGCATTGCGGCTCGGCGAAATCCCCGAGCCGGAATTGCGCGCAAACGACATTCTGGTCGAAATCCGCGCCGCCAGCGTCAACCTTCTGGACAACAAGATCAGGGACGGAGATTTCAAGCTCATCCTGCCGTACCGCCTTCCGCTGGTGCTGGGCAACGATGTGGCGGGTGTTGTGATCCGCGCCGGCGCCAATGTCCGCAAATTCAAGCCCGGTGACGAGGTCTATGCCCGTCCGGACCAGGCGCGTATCGGGACATTTGCCGAGTATATTGCCATCGATGAGGCCGATGTGGCGATGAAGCCGAATAATCTGACCATGGAAGAGGCGGCATCCTTGCCGCTTGTCGCCTTGACCGCGTGGCAGGTGCTTGTCGAGCGGGCCAATGTGCAGAAGGGACAGAAGGTGTTGATCCATGCCGGCTCCGGCGGCGTGGGCACTATCGCGATCCAGCTTGCCAAACATCTCGGGGCTTATGTGGCCACAACCACGAGTACAGCCAACGTGGATCTGGTAAAAAGCCTCGGTGCAGACGTCGTGGTCGACTACAAGAAGGAAGACTTCGAAAAAGTGCTGCACGGTTATGATGTCGTGATGAACAGCCTCGGAAAGGACACGCTGGAAAAATCCATTGCGGTGCTGAAGCCGGGCGGTAAGCTGATTTCGATTTCCGGCCCACCCGATCCGGATTTCGCACGGCAGAATGGCTCCGGCTGGCCGCTTCGGCAGGTCATGCGCCTGTTAAGCCTTGGCATCAGGAGGAAATCGAAACGCCGGGGGATCGGCTATTCTTTTCTCTTCATGACTGCGAATGGCGGGCAGCTTGAAAAGATTACCGCTCTGATCGAGGCGGGCCACATACGTCCGGTGATGGATCGGATATTCCCGTTCGAAAAGACCAATGAGGCATTGGACTATATCCAGACCGGTCGTGCGAAGGGTAAGGTCGTCATTACGGTGAAGTGACGTTTCCGGTCCGTGGGGCCAGCAATTCCTTTTGCGGTTCAATTGCCGGGCAAATTTGGGGCCGATTCCCGGCCTATCGGGCGGCCCCTGAAGCCATCAGGCCTTTTGCCGAAGTGTTTCCGATGAAGTATGACGCTGCATCTCCGTCGCCGGTGGCGCAGAGCGCAATCGTGACGTGGCTTTCTGTCCATTCCGGCTGAGGCCGTGAGCCGGGCGAAGAGGCGCCTTCGTCCGGCCGGCGATCAAAAGTGGCGCCGCCGAAATCATTTCCTTGTTTCAAAACGGAAAAATGTCGATCTCACCGCGCTTTGGCGTGCCGTGAAAAAGCGCCTTTGCGGCCGAAGTAAACCATTCGTTAAACTTAACGGCTTATGAATTTCCGATGCGAAGTCGGTATCGTGCCGGCTTCTCCCATTGACGCCCATAGTGTCCCATGATATCCCAAACACACACCACACTGGGTCGTGTTTTTGACCCGCAATCGCTGAAACGAGTGAGGAGCCTGCAAGGGGCTGCTGCAGGGCATGTTGCCCTGGCGCTTGGCGATGTGTCGTGCGTACCGGTGTTGTCTGTGGGGCGGATGGTTCGTCTGGCGGATTGCGGTTTGGGCGAGTTGAGTAATGGACCGCTTTTTATCGAACGTAACGAACAGGATCGACGCCAAGGGGCGCGTTTCGGTTCCGTCTCCGTTTCGTTCGGTGCTGGTGAGGCGCGGTATCCAGGAGCTTTATTGCCTTCAGGATTTCGCTTTCCCGGCAATCAGTGTCGGCGGTCCGGATTTGCTGGAGCGCTACGAGCGGCAGATCGCATCCATGGATGCCTTCTCGCCGGAAGCGAACGCGATGTCGCTGCTGGTTCACGGCGGCGGTGTCTTCATGAAGCTCGACCAGGAAGGTCGGTTGATGGTGACGGATTTCGTGCGGGAATTTACCGGCATATCCACCGAGGTCACCTTCGTCGGACGGGCGGATCATTTTCAGCTTTGGCAACCGAATGCGTTTTTGGGCGCGCAGGCGGAAGCAAGAGCGGGGCGCGGTTTTTCGGCTGCTCGCCCCGCATAGGACGGGGACACGGAATGGCGGCGAATTCTGGCGGACGATCTTCTGATGCCGATAGCGGACCTCAGCGTCACATCCCTGTCCTGCTTCGCGAAGTCATTGCCGCGCTTGAACCCGCATCCGGAAAGATCATCCTTGATGGCACTTTCGGTGCCGGCGGTTACACCCAGGCCATTCTCGATCAGGGCGCCAACGTCATCGCGCTTGACCGCGATCCAACCGCGATAGCCGGCGGTCAGGCGATGGTTGCCGCCAATGGCGGCAGGTTAAGCCTCATTCAATCGCAATTTTCCGATCTGGCGAGGCACGCGCCGGAAGGCGGCCTTGACGGCGTCGTTCTCGATATCGGCGTTTCCTCCATGCAGATCGACGAGGCCGAGCGCGGTTTTTCCTTCCAGAAGAATGGCCCGCTCGACATGCGCATGTCCGCTTCCGGCGTTTCGGCGGCGGATGTCGTCAATCGCGCGAAAGTCGGTGATCTCATCCGCATCTTCGGTTTTCTCGGTGAAGAAAAACAGCCGGGCCGCATCGCCCGCGCCATCGAGAAGAGGAGGGCAGACGAGCCCTTCCGCACCACGCGCGATCTTGCGGGTCTCATCGAGATCGTCACGCCGCGCAAGGCGAAAGACAAGATCCATCCTGCGACGCGGGTGTTTCAGGCGCTTCGGGTTTTCGTCAATGACGAACTCGGCGAGTTGGCGCAGGCGCTTTTCGCCGCGGAGCGGTCCTTGAAGCCAGGAGGCCGCCTGGTCGTCGTCACGTTTCATTCGCTGGAGGACCGCATCGTCAAGAAATTCTTCTCCGACCGTTCGGGCAAGGCCGCCGGTTCCCGGCACCTGCCGATGGTCGAAGACAAGCCCGCCATTTTCGACAATATCGGCAAGCCGATGATCGCCGCCAGCGATGCGGAGGCGGAACTCAATCCGCGTGCCCGCTCAGCCAAGCTGCGGGCCGGTCTGCGCACGACCGCGCCAGCGCGCGCGGCGGATTTCTCGATCTTCGAGCTTCCCGATCTCGCCAGCCTTGAAAAGATGGGAGGCTGATATGCTGCGTACTTTCGATGTCATCTTGATGGGGGTCATGGTCGCGGCGGCCGTCGTCACCTATTCGATCAAGCACAAGGCCGATCTGAAGCTCGAAGAGGTCCGCAAGCTCGAGGCCGAAATCAAGCTTGAAAAGGATACGATCGATTTGCTGCGGGCCGACTGGGCGCTCTTGACGCAGCCGAACCGTCTGCATCGTCTGGTCAATGCCTATCAGGACGAGCTTGGTCTTTCGCCGACGCTGCCAACACAATTGGCGCAGCCGCGCGAGCTGCCCATGCTGCGCTCGCAATTGCCGCAACCGCCTGAGCCGGAAGGCATGAGCGTCGAGGATGTGATTGCCGCCGCCGTCAACGGTTCCAAGCCGGGCGCGACGCTTGGCGCGGCCACCAAAAAGAAATCGCCGCCGGCCGGCCAGATCGCCGCCAATGGCGCCCCGGTTCCGACGCCGCGGGCACGCGTTTCCCGTCCCCCAGCGGCTCCGGCCGTCTCCGCCGTTGCCGGTGATGAAACCGATGACATGGATGACACGATAACAGGATCGGTGAACCGCTGATGTCTTTTCTCTCCCGCGTCATGGTTTTGAAGAGCAAGGCTCATTTTTCCGCCAGCACGACCGGCGTTTATACCGACCATGCGGCTTTCGAGGGCGCCCGCAAGAAAAGGGCGGCGCAGGCGAAGAGCCGCGTCGGCCTGATCATTTTCGGATTCGTCGCTTTTTACGGCGTCGTGGGCGGCCGTCTAGTGCAATATGGCATGGCGGAACAAGAAACCGTTTCGAGCATCGCACCCGCAGACCGGCTGATGGCGTCGCGCCCGGACCTTCTCGATCGCAACGGCGAGGTTCTCGCCACCGATATCCGCACTGTCTCTCTATTTGCCGAGCCGCATCGCATTGTCGATATCGACGAGGCGATCGAGAAGCTGCGCACCGTTCTGCCTGATCTCGATCAGCGCGGCACCTATCAGAAGCTCACCTCAAATTCCCGTTTCCAATGGCTGCGTCGTCAGTTGACGCCCAAACAGCAGAGCCAGATTCTGGCGCTCGGTATTCCCGGTGTGGGATTCCGCCCGGAAAAACGCCGGTTCTATCCGGGTGGGCCAACGGCTGCCCATGTCGTCGGTCATGTGAACATCGACAATCGCGGCGTGGCGGGTATGGAGCGTTATGTCGACAATCAGGGACTTGCCGATCTGACGGCGCTTGGCATGACCAGCGATCAACCGCTGGAACCGGTAAAGCTTTCGATCGATCTGCGCGTGCAGTCCATCGTGCGTGAAGTCGTAACGTCGGCGATCGCCAAGTTCCAGGCAATCGGCGCTGGCGCCGTGGTGCTGGACGTGCATACGGGTGAAGTTCTCGCCATGGCCTCGGTGCCGGATTACGATCCGAACAACCCGGCCGAAGGGGCGAAAGAGGGCTGGCTCAACCGCATGTCGAACGGTACGTTCGAAATGGGGTCGACCTTCAAGTCCTTCACCATCGCCATGGGCCTCGATTCGGGTCGTGTGCGTCTGGGTGACAGTTTCGACGCCCGTTATCCGATCCGGATCGGTGGTTTCACCATCAAGGACTTCCACGGCAAGAACCGCGTTTTGTCGGTGCCGGAAATCTTCCAGTTTTCGTCCAATATCGGTACGGCCAAGATCGCCGACACCGTCGGCACCGAAGGCCACAAGGAGTTTCTGACGAAGCTTGGGCTTTTGACCCGCATGCAGACGGAATTGCCGGAGGTAGCGCTGCCATCGCAGCCGCGTGAATGGAAAAAGATCAACTCCATCACCATTTCCTTCGGTCACGGCGTTTCGACGACACCGCTGCAGACGGCGGTTGCCGGGGCTGCACTCGTCAACGGCGGCAAGCTGATCGAGCCGACCTTCCTGCCGCGCACCCGCGAACAGGCCGATATGGTGGCAAAGCAGGTTCTGAAGCCCACCACCAGCAAGGACATGCGCTTCCTGTTTGAATGGAACGGCGTGAACGGGTCCGGCCGCAATGCGCGCGTCGACGGTTTTAACGTCGGCGGCAAGACCGGCACGGCGGACAAGGTCGTCAATGGCCGTTATGTGCGCGACAAGAACTTCAACGCATTCCTGTCGGCTTTCCCGATCGACGACCCGCAATATGTGGTGTTGACCTTCATTGATGAACCGAAGACGGACAAGGGCAATGGCGCAGCACTCGCCGGCACGTCCGCAGCGCCGATGGTGCGCGATATCATCGCCCGCACGGCGGCAGTGCTGGGTGTGAAGCCGAAGTTCGGCAAGGATGGCTCGGCCTTGCTCGTGTCTTATTGATTGTTAGAGCTTATGATGTTCCGGCGATTCGCGCCGGGGGGACAAGACGGACACAGTCGATGAATTTGCGAGATATATCCGGAAACGCGTTTCCGGAATTGAAAGAATTGCTCCTGTCTGAGATCGGGGCGATCGAAATCGGGGGAATAACGGCAGACAGCCGCAAGGTTCAGCCCGGCAGCCTGTTCGTGGCGGTTGCGGGCACGAAGGCGGATGGTGCGGCCTATGTGAAGGACGCGGTTGCCAAGGGTGCGGTTGCCGTCGTTTCTGCACATGCGGCGCAAGCTGACGTGCCGGTGCTGGCCGTTACGGACCCGCGCCTCTATCTCTCCCTTGCCGCAGCCCGGTTCTACGGAAAACAGCCTGAAACCATGGTTGCGGTCACCGGCACGGCTGGAAAGACCTCGGTCGCCTCTTTCGTGCGGCAGATCTGGGCCTTTGCCGGCCATGCCGCCGCACAGATTGGCACGACGGGTGTCATTGCGCCCGGCCGCGAGGATTATGGCGCGCTGACGACGCCCGACCCTGTGACATTGCATGCACTTCTGGCCGAGCTTGCCTCCGAAGGCGTAACGCACGCTGCGATGGAGGCTTCGAGCCACGGCCTCGACCAGCGCCGCCTCGATGGCGTGAAGCTTGCAGCGGCCGGTTTCACAAATCTCGGCCGCGATCACATGGATTATCATCCGACCGTTGAGGACTATATGGCCGCGAAGATGCGGCTGTTCGACACGTTGATGGAAAAAGGTGCGCCGGCGGTGATCTTTGCCGACGATCCCTGGTCGCAGCAGGCGATCCGCGCCGCTGGTGATGCGGGCCTTGATATTCGCACTGTCGGCCGCAAGGGCGATTACCTGACGCTGAAACGGGTGGAGCATTTCCGTCATAAACAGATGATCGAAGTGCATCATGACGGCGTGATTTACGAAGTCGATATTCCGCTCGCCGGCGATTTTCAGGTGGCCAACGCTCTCGTGGCGGCCGGCCTTGCCATGTCCACCGGCGTTTCCGCCACTGTAGCGATGAAGGCGCTTGAAAAGCTGATCGGCGCTGCCGGTCGTCTGGAACTCGTGGGCCAGACGAAGAACGGCGCGCTTGCCTATGTGGATTATGCCCATAAGCCGGATGCGCTGGAGAATGTACTGACCTCGGTCAGACCTTTCACTTCAGGCCGCATCATCACCGTCTTTGGCTGTGGCGGCGACCGCGACAAGGGCAAACGCCCGATCATGGGTGAAGTGGCAACGCGGCTTTCCGATATCGTCATCGTCACCGATGACAATCCGCGCTCGGAGGATGCCGCAACGATCCGTTCCGAAGTCATGGCGGCGGCGCCGGGTGCTGTGGAAATCGGCGACAGGTCGCAGGCGATCCACCATGCGGTGTCGCTGCTTTCAAACGGCGATACGCTGATCGTCGCGGGCAAGGGGCATGAAGAGGGGCAGATCGTCGGTTCAGTGACACTGCCGTTTTCCGATCATGAACAGGTGCGCGCTGCGCTGGAAGGATTGAAGATTTGAGCTGGTTATGGACAGTCGCCGATATGATCGCCATCACGGCAGGACGCCCGGTGGGCAACCTGCCGACCGGAATCACCGGCATTTCCATCGACAGCCGGACCGTTAAACCCGGAGAGGCCTTCTTCGCCATCAAGGGTGATCGGGTCGATGGCCATGATTATACCAGCTTTGCCGTTGCAAATGGTGCCGGCCTTCTGGTCGTGGCCGAAGGCAAGCTGCCAGCGCTCGGCCGGCTGACCGTGCCGATGATCGTGGTGGAGGATGTTCTCGCCGCACTCGGCAAGCTCGCAATTGCAGCACGTGAAAGAACGTCGGCGCGCATCATCGCGGTGACCGGTTCGGTCGGCAAGACGACGACGAAGGAGATGCTTCGGCAGGCTCTGGAGCCGTCGGGCCGGGTTCACGCGGCGGTCGCTTCCTTCAACAATCATTGGGGTGTGCCGCTGACGCTGGCGCGCATGCCCGCTGATACCGAATTCGGCGTGTTCGAAATCGGCATGAACCATTCCGGCGAAATCCGCCCGCTGGTGAAGATGGTGCGCCCGCATGTGGCGATCATCACCACCATCGCTGCTGCCCATCTCGGCAATTTCAAGAACATAGAAGAAATCGCAGCCGCCAAGGCGGAGATATTCGAAGGTCTGGAGGAGGGCGGCTCCGTCATCCTCAACCGCGACAATGCCCAGTTCGAGCAGCTTGAAGAGGTCGCGCAGGAACAGGGCATCGAGCATGTTCTGACCTTCGGGCAGCATGCAAAAGCCGATTTCCGGCTTGCCGATTTCGAAAGCACGCCTTCGGGTTCAACCATCTGGGCGATCGTGAACGGCGAGACCAGCGAATTGCACCTGAACGTTCCCGGTCGTCACATTGCCGATAATGCCATGGCCGTGCTTGGTGCTGTTGCCGTGACCGGCGCCAATCTCGACCGGGCTTTTGAGGCGCTTGGAACACTCGAGGCGGTGAAAGGGCGTGGCCAGCGCCACCGCCTGACAATCGACGGCGGCTCCTTCCTGTTGATCGACGAGAGCTACAATGCCAATCCGGCCTCCATGCGGGCAGCGATTGCCGTGCTGGCGGAAACTGAAACGCAGGGCCACGGCCGACGCGTTGCAGTTCTCGGCGACATGCTGGAAATGGGTGAGTTTTCCGCGCAGCTGCATGAGGAGCTGGCCGGGCCGTTGCTTGCGGCGGGTATCGAACATGTCTGGCTGGCGGGAGAGGCGATGGCCGCTCTTCGCGATGCGTTGCCGGACAGCGTCACCGTCATCTGGTTCCCGACAACAGTGGAACTCACCGATTTCGCCCTGCAATGGGTGCAACCGGGAGACGCGCTCATGGTAAAATCGTCACTGGGGCTTGGTTTCGGCAAGATTGTCGCCGCCCTGCTTGACAAGTATCCGGCATTCCCCGAGACGGAACGCCAAGTCTGAAATAGCCTTTTGAAAGGGCAAATATGCTGATCTGGCTCGTCGAACTGTCGGATAAAGTTCAAGTCTTCAACCTCTTCCGGTACATCACCTTCCGGGCGGGTGCCGCAATGTTCACCTCTGCGTTGATCGTCTTCCTGTTCGGACCGGCAATCATCAACTCGCTGCGCGTTCGCCAGGGCAAAGGCCAGCCGATCCGCGCCGACGGGCCGCAGACCCATTTCAAGAAGGCCGGTACCCCGACCATGGGCGGGCTGATGATCCTTGCGGGTATTCTCGGCGGTTCGCTGCTCTGGGGTGACCTGTCGAATGTCTATGTCGTCGCCGTTTTGATGGTGACGCTCGGTTTCGGCGCAATCGGCTTCTACGACGATTATCTCAAAGTGACGAAGCAGAGCGACAAGGGCTTTTCCGGCAAGGCCCGTCTCGGCATCGAATTTGTGATCGCGGCGATTGCCGTGTTCTTCATGATGAAGATGGCGCTTGCTTCCGCGCCGCATGGCGGCACGCTCGGCAGCTCCATCGCCTTTCCTTTCTTCAAGGAATTCGTGATCAATCTGAGTTATTTCTTTGTGCTGTTCGGTGCTTTTGTAATCGTCGGTGCCGGCAATGCGGTGAACCTGACGGATGGCCTCGATGGTCTCGCCATCGTGCCTGTGATGATCGCTGCCGCCACCTTCGGCGTGATTGCCTATCTCGCCGGCAACGCGGTTTTCGCCAACTACCTGCAGATCAATTTCGTTCCCGGCACCGGTGAACTCGCCGTCATCGTCGGTGCGGTCATCGGCGCGGGCCTCGGTTTCCTGTGGTTCAACGCGCCGCCCGCCGCCATCTTCATGGGCGACACGGGTTCGCTGGCGCTCGGCGGCCTCATCGGCTCCATCGCCGTCGCCACCAAGCATGAGATCGTCATGGTCATCGTCGGTGGCCTGTTCGTCATGGAGACGCTGTCGGTCATCATTCAGGTGTTCTGGTTCAAGCGCACCGGCCGGCGCGTTTTCCTGATGGCGCCGATCCACCACCATTTCGAGAAAAAGGGCTGGACGGAAAGCCAGGTGGTTATCCGTTTCTGGATCATCTCCGTTGGCCTCGCGCTGCTCGGCCTCGCCACCCTGAAGCTGAGGTGAGCGATGATCCCGGTCACGTCGTTCAAAGGTAGGAAAATCGCTCTCTTCGGGCTTGGCGGTTCAGGTCTCGTCACGGCCCGGGCGCTGGTTGCCGGTGGTGCGGAAGTCGTCGCTTTCGACGACAATCCCGACAGCGTTGCGAAGGCGCAGGCCGAAGGCATCACGACGGCGGACCTTCGAACGATAGACTGGCCCTCGTTTTCTTCCTTCGTGCTGGCGCCCGGCGTGCCGTTGACGCACCCAAAGCCGCACTGGTCGGTGGACCTTGCGAAAGCAGCGGGCGTTGAGATCATCGGCGATATCGAGCTTTTCATTCGCGAGCGCCGCGCCCATGCGCCGGATTGCCCCTTCATCGCGATTACCGGCACCAACGGCAAGTCCACGACGACGGCGCTGATCGCCCATATTCTGAAGGCATCCGGCCGCGATACGCAGCTTGGCGGTAATATCGGCACGGCGGTGCTGAGCCTTGATCCGCCGAAAGCGCAGCGTTTCTATGTCGTTGAATGCTCGTCCTATCAGATCGATCTCGCGCCTACGATCAATCCGACCGCCGGTATCCTGCTCAATCTGACGCCCGACCATCTCGACCGGCACGGGACGATGCAGCATTATGCCGACGTCAAGGAACGGCTGGTGGCGGGTAGCAACACTGCGATCGTCGGTGTGGATGACAGCCATTCGACGCTGATTGCCGACCGTATCGAACGCGCTGGCGTGAAGGTCGAGCGTATTTCCAAGCGCAACGTCGTTTCCGAAGGTCTTTATGCCGAAGGCAGCCGCATCCTGCGGGCACATGGCGGCACGTCGTCGCTGCTGGTCGATCTCGACGGTATCCAGACCCTTCGCGGCAGCCACAATGCGCAGAACGCTGCGGCGGCAATCGCCGCCTGCCTTGCGGTCGGCGTTTCCGAAGACGAAGTGCGCGCCGGTCTCAAATCTTTCCCGGGCCTCAAGCATCGCATGCAGCCGGTTGGACAGCGTGGCAACGTCACCTTCGTCAATGACAGCAAGGCGACCAATGCGGATGCTGCTGCACCGGCGCTTTCGAGTTTCGACCGCATCTACTGGATCGCCGGCGGTCTGCCCAAAGCGGGTGGTATAACCAGCCTGTCGCCGCTGTTTTCGCGCATCGCCAAAGCCTATCTGATCGGTGAAGCGGCGGCGGAGTTTGCCGCGACACTCGGCGAGGCGGTGCCATACGAAATATCCGGCACGCTGGACAAGGCTGTGCAGCATGCGGCGGCAGATGCGGAGAAAGATGCAACGGCCGGCAATGTCGTTATGTTATCCCCGGCTTGCGCAAGCTTCGATCAATATAAGAACTTTGAGATCAGAGGTGATTCGTTCGTCGCACAGGTTGCGGCGCTCGACGGCATGACGATGCTCGTTCACTCTGGAAAAGGGGGCTGAAGGCCATGGTAAGCCGAGTTGATCGCGGTCCGGTTGCGGAATGGTTCTGGACTATCGACCGTTTCTTTCTGGCGGCGTTTGTCGCGCTGATGGGCATCGGCCTGATGCTGTCCTTTGCGGCGTCGCCTGCGGTTGCCGAGCGTATCGGCCTCAACAGCTTCTTCTTCGTCGAACGCCAGGCGATGTTCATGGTGCCGTCTCTGGCGATCATGGTCGGCCTGTCTTTCCTGTCGCCCCGTCAGGTGCGGCGTGTGGCGGTCATCATGCTGATCGCTTCGCTGCTGATGATGATCTTCGCGCTGTTCTTCGGTATCGAGGTCAAGGGTGCACGGCGCTGGATTTCCATCGGCACCTTCTCGATCCAGCCGTCGGAATTCATGAAGCCGGCCTTTGTGATCGTCTGCGCCTGGCTGTTCGCCGAACGGGCGCGTCACCCGGAAATTCCCGGCAATCTATTCGCCATCATCACTTTCGGCATCGTGGCGGCACTTCTGATCGCCCAGCCGGACTTCGGCCAGACGATCCTGACCTCGGTGGTCTGGGGCGGCATGTTCTTCATGGCGGGCGTGCCGTGGTTCTGGATCATCATGCTCGGCGGTGTCGGTGTCGGCGGCATCATCTCCGCCTATCTGATGCTGCCGCACGTGGCCGGCCGTATCGACCGTTTCTGGACCGGCGAAGGCGATACGTTCCAGGTGGATACGGCGCGTGAGGCGATCATTCGCGGCGACTGGTTCGGGCGCGGACCGGGCGAGGGCATCGTCAAGCGCATCATTCCCGACAGCCATACCGACTTCATCTTCTCGGTGGCGGCGGAAGAATTCGGCATCATCTTCTGCATGTTCCTGGTGGCCATCTTCGCCTTCATCGTGCTGCGCGGCCTGTCGCACGCCTTCAAGGAAAAGGACGATTTCTGCCGTTTTGCCGTCGCCGGTCTCGTGCTGCAGATCGGCATGCAGTCGATGATTAATATCGGCGTCAATCTGGAGCTGATGCCCGCCAAGGGCATGACGCTGCCTTTGATTTCCTATGGCGGTTCGTCGATGATGGCGATCTGCGTGACCGCCGGCTTCCTTCTGGCGCTGACACGCCACAGACCCGAAAAGCGGGCGCAGGAGCGGAGTTTCTTCCGCGTCGGTTCCGGCGTTCCCGCGGAGTAAACGATCATGAGCAAGGGTATTGTTCTTCTTGCCGCCGGTGGAACCGGCGGCCATGTGTTTCCGGCAGAGGCCTTGGCGCATACGCTGACTGCGCGCGGTTATCAGGTGCATCTCGTCACCGACAGCCGCGCCGAGCGTTATGCCGGCAAGTTTCCGGCGGATGAAATTCATGTGGTGCCGTCGGCCACCATCGGCTCGAAAAACCCGATTTCCGTGGTGCGTTCGCTCTGGAAGCTGTGGGTAGGTCTTCGTGCGGCGCGTCGGCTGGTTACGAAACTGAAGCCGGTCGCGGTTGTCGGCTTCGGCGGGTATCCCACCGTGCCGCCGCTTCTGGCATCGACCGGGCTTGGCGTTCCCTCAATCATTCATGAGCAGAATGCGGTGATGGGCCGCGCCAACAAGGCGCTGGCAGCGCGGGTGAAGGCAATCGCCGGCGGTTTCCTGCCGCCTGCCAATGGCCAATATTCCGACAAGACGGTGGCGACCGGCAATCCGGTGCGCCCGGCGGTGCTGGCGGCCTCTGAAATTCCCTATACGCCATCGCAGACGGGGGAGCCTTTCCAGCTTGTGGTTTTCGGCGGTAGCCAGGGTGCGCAGTTCTTTTCGAGCGCCGTTCCGGCAGCGATCTGCCTGATGAAGGACGAGCAGCGCAAGCGCGTCGTCGTGACCCAGCAGGCCCGGCCCGAAGACAAGGACAGCGTGATAGCCTCCTACCAGAAGCTTGGTGTGAAGGCTGACGTTTCACCCTTCTTCGGTGACATGGCTTCGCGCATCGCTGAGGCCGATCTCGTTATCAGCCGCTCTGGCGCTTCGACGGTGTCGGAGCTTTCCGTGATCGGTCGTCCGTCGATCCTTGTGCCCTATCCGCATGCGCTCGACCACGATCAGGCGGCCAATGCGGCCGCACTTTCGGCCGCCGGCGGTGCAAGCGTCATCAAGCAGTCGGAACTGTCGCCGCAGAAACTCTCCGGCCTGCTGTCGTCGGCGCTTTCGGAACCGGATCGTCTTTCCTCAACGGCAGCGGCGGCCAAGGCAACCGGGAAACCGCATGCGGCGGAAGTGCTGGCCAATCTGGTGGAGGCGATTGCCGAAGGCCGGTCCGTACAGGAATTTAAAAAGAATAATGAAGGAGTTGGGGCATGAAGATGCCGAAAGCCATAGGCCTTGTCCATTTCATCGGCATAGGCGGGATCGGCATGAGCGGCATTGCCGAAGTGCTTCACAATCTCGGCCATCGCGTTCAGGGATCCGACCAGTCCGATAGCGCCAATGTGCAGCGTCTGCGCGACAAGGGCATCGAGGTTTTTGTCGGCCATACCGCCGATAATCTCGGTGATGCAGAAGTTGTGGTTGTTTCCACCGCCATCAAGAAGAATAATCCGGAATTGATCTCGGCGCGGGAGAAGCACCTGCCGATCGTTCGCCGCGCCGAAATGCTGGCCGAGCTGATGCGCTTCCGCAATGCCATCGCCATCGGCGGCACCCATGGCAAAACCACGACCACCTCCATGGTTGCGACCCTGCTGGAAGCCGGCAATCTCGATCCGACCGTCATCAATGGCGGCATCATCAATGCCTATGGCACCAATGCCCGCATGGGTGAGGGCGAGTGGATGGTGGTGGAGGCCGACGAATCCGACGGTACTTTCCTGAAGCTTCCGGCCGACGTGGCCGTCATTACAAATATCGATCCCGAACATCTGGATCATTACGGCAATTTCGATGCCGTGCGCGCCGCATTCCGGCAGTTCGTTGAAAACGTGCCGTTCTACGGCTTCGGCGTCATGTGTCTCGACCATCCCGAGGTTCAGGCGCTCGTTGGCCGGATCGAGGACCGCAAGGTCATTACCTATGGCGAAAACCCGCAGGCGGATGTGCGATTTTCGAATGTGCGCATCGACGGCACGCGGTCCATCTTCGATGTGGAAATCCGTCGTCGCCGCACCGGCAAGATATTTTCCTTCACGGATCTCGTTCTGCCGATGCCCGGCCGCCACAATGTGTCGAATGCGACTGCGGCGATTGCCGTCGCCAATCGTCTCGGTATTTCGGAAGCCGACATCAAGAAGGGGCTTGCCTCCTTTGCCGGCGTCAAACGCCGCTTCACGTTGACAGGCGAAGCCAATGGCGTGCAGGTCTTCGACGATTACGGTCATCATCCGGTTGAAATCAAGGCTGTGCTGGCCGCGGCGCGGGAGGCCTGCAAGGGGCGCATCATCGCCGTGCACCAGCCGCACCGCTATAGCCGTCTTTCCAGCCTGTTTGACGATTTCGCGCATTGCTTTAACGATGCTGACACGATTATTCTTGCTCCGGTCTATGCCGCGGGCGAAGATCCGATCGAAGGCGCAAGTTCGGAAGCGCTGGTGTCGGCCATCAAGGCTGCCGGCCACCGCGACGCCCGTTTTCTCGAAAAGCGGGAGGACCTTGCGTCGCAGGTTGCAGCCATTGCGAAACCGGGTGATTTCGTGGTTCTCTTGGGGGCTGGGAATATCACGCAATGGGCAGCGGTGCTGCCTTCGGAATTGAAGAGCATATCAGGAAAGTCTGAATGAGACAGGTCGATGGGGTAAAATTGCTGGGGAGGCTCGGCGACGGGGTAAAGGAATTGCGGGGACGTCTGACACCGGATGCGCCCATGGACCGCGTGACGTGGTTCAGAGCCGGCGGTTTGGCGGAAGTCATGTTCCAGCCGCACGACACTGATGATCTTATTGCCTTCCTGAAAATTCTGCCGGAAGACGTGCCGTTGACCGTGGTCGGCGTCGGCTCGAACCTTCTGGTGCGCGATGGCGGCATTCCGGGCGTCGTCGTCCGTCTGTCCGCCAAGGGTTTCGGCCAGGTGGAGCTTGCCGGCGAGAACCGTATCAAGGCTGGCGCGATCTGCCCGGACAAGCATATTGCCGCCATGGCCATGGATAACGGTATCGGTGGGTTCCATTTCTTTTACGGCATTCCCGGTTCCATCGGTGGCGCGCTGCGCATGAATGCCGGCGCCAATGGCGGCGAGACGCGCGATCGCGTCGTGGAAGTCTATGCGGTCGACCGGCAGGGTAACCAGCATGTGCTTTCCAATGCCGATATGGGCTATAGCTACCGCCATTCCGGCGCCGATGTCGGCCTGATCTTCACCGGTGCGCTGTTTGAAGGTTATCCGGAAGACAAGGCGAAAATCCGCGCCGATATGGACGCCGTGCGCCATCACCGCGAAACCGTGCAGCCGATCCGCGAGCAGACGGGTGGTTCGACCTTCAAGAATCCCGAAGGTCATTCGGCCTGGGAGTTGATCGACGAGACGGGTGGCCGCGGTCTGGTCATCGGCGGCGCGCAGATGTCATCGCTGCATTGCAATTTCATGATAAATACCGGCCATGCGACCGGCTACGATCTGGAATATCTCGGCGAGACCATCCGCAGGCGGGTATTCGAAAAGTCGGGCATTCGGCTGGAATGGGAAATCAAGCGCCTTGGCCTGTTCATGCCGGGTCGGGAAGTGGAGCCTTTCCTGGGGGCTTGAGAATGAATGGCCGGTGAAGGCGCAACGGTTGAAGACGAGCGGGAGCGGCGTCGGCTGGACATTGCTTCCAACGAGCGCCGCAAGCTCATGGCCAATGCGCTGGATCGGTTGTCTACGGCCTTTATTGCCCTCGGCGTTGTCGGTCAGGCATTGTCGTTGACGCCGGCGTCGGCGAGTGTTTTCAGTATCGTCGTCATGACAGGTTGGATTTTAGGGGCTGTTATACTACATTTGATAGCAAGACGTGTGCTTGGAGGCCTAAGACTATGACCTCGCAGATATTCATCTGGTACGTGTTTCCCTGGCTAGTCTCGGCGATAGGCTTGTGCTGGTTGGTTTACGACCACTACAAACATCCGGGGCGCTGATAGACACCCAAATAAAAGCCCGCGAAACGACAGTTTCGCGGGCTTTTTTGCTGTCAGCATTTATGCGGCTCAGACTTCGTCCTTGCGGGACAGAAGAATGCAGGCAAGCGTGATGATGGCGGAGACGCAGAGGTAATAACCGACGTAACCCATGCCGTAATTCACCTGCAGCCATGTGGCGATATAGGGCGCCAGCGATGCGCCGAAGATGCCGGCCATGTTGAAGGTGATGGACGAGCCGGTGTAGCGCACGCGGGTCGGGAAGGGGGCGGCGAGCGCCGTTCCGATCAGGCCATAGGTCATGCCCATCAGCGTCATGGCCAGAGCTGCGAAGACGAAGATCGAACCTTCGCTGCCGGTCATCAGGCTGGGCAGCAGGAAGGAGAACAGGCCGATCAGCACTGTCGTCAGGATCAGGATTTCGCGACGGCCGAATTTCTCCGCGAGCTTGCCGGCGATCGGGATGAAGATGCCGAAAACTATGGAGCCGAGGATCTGCACTTCCAGCGCGTCGAGGAACGGGATTTTCAGAACCTTGACGTTGTAGGAGAGCAGATAGGCGGTGCCGATGTAGAACAGCACGAAGGTGGCCAGAGCCACGAAGGTGCCCAGCACGAGGCTGCGCTTGTGGTTGCGGAACAGTTCCGCGACCGGCACGGCCACACGTTCTTCCTTTTCAATGGCTTTCTGGAAGTCGGGCGTTTCGGTGATCGACAGGCGAACCCACATGCCGACTGCGATCAGGATGATCGAGGCGACGAAGGGAATGCGCCAGCCCCAGCTTAAGAGCGCTTCCTGCGACATGAAGTGCAGGAGAATCCAGAACACACCGGAGGAGAGGAACAGGCCGACGGGTGCGCCAAGCTGCGGGAACATGCCGTACCAGCTGCGCTTGCCCGGAGGTGCGTTTTCCGTGGCGAGCAGGACCGCGCCGCCCCATTCGCCGCCAAGGCCGAAGCCCTGGCCGAAACGGCAAAGCGCGAGCAGCAGCGGCGCAAGAACGCCGGCGGTTTCATAGGAGGGCAGGAGGCCGATCACGACCGTTGAAACACCCATGGTCAGAAGGGCGGCAACGAGAGTTGTCTTGCGGCCGACGCGGTCACCATAGTGGCCGAAGACGACAGCGCCGAGCGGGCGGGCGAAAAAGGCGATGGAGAAGGTGGCGAAGGACGCCAGAAGTGCCGTCATCGGATCGTTGTTCGGGAAGAACAATGCCGGGAACACGAGCACTGCGGCCGTGGCGTAAACGTAAAAATCGAAAAACTCGATGGTCGTGCCGACCAGGCTGGCAGTGAGAACTCGTGCAGGCGAATTTGTCTTTACAACGTTCGAATTGCCAGCTGTCGACGATACCGGAGATATCGCGTCAGTCATGGTTTGGGTTCCATTTCAGATGATTGGAATGTCATGCCTTGGGAGGCAGGGACTGCGTTAACGCAATTTTTGTTCTTATGGAATGCTAAAAAAGAAATAATGCAAATAATGTGATCTTTGAAAGCAACGGGTCTGATGGGCGGCCTCCGGATGCGATTCCGTGATTGAGAGACTGATTCAGGCCGCGGATTTAAAACGCTGAAACGTCAGATAATTTTCACTGGGGAAAAGCGCCGTTCGTTAACGTTTCGGCCTTGCTTTCAGCGGGGAGCGGCAGGCGCGTTGTCGGGGCTTTATTTCCGATCATTGAAAACCTGCATGTTGCAATCCATGCAACTCTCTGATTCCAAGGAGGGAATCCGGATCGATGCTGATTCTTTAATGGAACTCGGCATGTTGGGCGCGGTGGTTAACGAAAGTAAACGATTCATTAACCTTAATGGCGTTTAACTGATCTCAAGGGTCATGTGCCAGAATCACCGTCCGTCAAATTCGGTCGGTTTGGGCGTGGTTCGTAACGGAGAGTTGGTGTCAGAGGGTTCGATGGGCGGCAAGCACGTAGCTGTTCTTTTGGGTGGGTTTTCGTCGGAGCGGCCGGTCAGCCTCTCGTCGGGCAACGCTTGCGCGCTTGCGCTGGAAGGCGAGGGCTACAAGGTCACCCGGGTCGATGTAGGGCGCGATGTCGCTGCCGTTCTCGCGGAACTGCGCCCGGACGTTGCCTTCAATGCGCTGCATGGCCCCTTCGGTGAAGATGGCACCATTCAGGGCATTCTCGAATATCTGGCCATTCCCTATACCCATTCCGGCGTGCTGGCTTCCGCGCTCGCCATGGACAAGGCGCAGGCCAAGAAGGTTGCTGCCGCCGCCGGCATTCCGGTTGCTGCCGAGCGCGTCATGAACCGCTTCGATTTCACCAGCGAACACCCGCTCGCGCCGCCCTATGTGGTGAAGCCGGTGCGTGAAGGTTCGAGCTTCGGCGTCGTGATCGTCAAGGAAGACCAGTCGCATCCGCCGCAAATCCTCACCTCGTCGGAATGGCGCTACGGCGATCAGGTCATGGTCGAACGTTATATTCATGGCCGCGAACTGACCTGCGGCGTGCTCGATGGCGAGGCGCTTGGCGTCACGGAAGTGGTGCCGCTCGGTCACAATTTTTATGATTATGATGCGAAATATGCGGCTGGTGGCTCGAAACATGTCATTCCCGCAGAAATTTCACCGAAAATTTACCAAAAAATTCAAACACTGGCGGTTATGGCGCATCGGGCGATCGGGTGCCGTGGCGTAAGCCGTTCAGACTTTCGTTACGACGACCGCTTCTCAGAAGATGGCGAAGTTATCTGGCTTGAAGTGAATACACAGCCGGGCATGACGCCGACCTCCCTGGTGCCGGAAATGGCGGCCCATGCTGGCCGCTCCTTTGGTAACCTTGTCAGCTGGATGGTGGAGGACGCTTCGTGTTTGCGGTGACCGGCAAAAAGTCGACGGCAAAAAAGCGCGAGCAATATGCGGCGGCGGCCAGTGCCGACGATCGCAGGGTGCTGCCGCGTCCGCTGCGTCGCTTCGTGCGTTTCGGTGTCAGCCTTGCGACCGGACGCATTCACATTCCCGCCCATACGGGTACGATTTCGGCCATCGCTTTTTACGCGGTGACCGGGCTTTACGGCATGTCGCTCGGCGGCCACACCAACATCGTCACCCAGACCACGACATCGGCTGCGGGCTTTGCGGTTGAAGACGTGAAGGTCTCCGGCAATCGCCAGACGTCGGAAATCGAAGTCTTCCAGCTTCTCGGCCTCGATGGCAGCACCTCGCTCATCGCGCTCGATATCGATGCGGCGCGCCGTAAGCTCGTGCAGCTTCCCTGGGTGGAAGATGTCGATATCCGCAAGGTCTATCCCAAGACCGTCGAGGTTCGCCTGAAGGAGCGTGAAGCCTTCGGCATCTGGCAGCACGGAACGGAACTGTCGCTGATCGAAAAAAGCGGCAGCGTGATTGCTCCGCTGCGTGACAATAAATTCGCCGAGTTGCCGCTGTTTGTCGGACGTGATGCGGAGACCGGTGCTGCCGGTTTTGTCGGGCAGCTGGCCGACTGGCCGGAAATCCGCAACCGTGTCCGTGCCTATGTCCGCATTGCCGGCCGTCGCTGGGATCTGCATCTCGATAACGGCATCGTGGTCAAGCTGCCGGAAGAAAACCTGCCGCAGGCGCTGCAACTGCTGGCGCGGCTCGATCTCGAGGAAAAGGTTCTGTCGCGCGATGTCGCCGCGGTCGATCTCAGGCTCGCGGACCGCACCACGATCCAGCTGACCGAAGGGGCGACAGAGCGCCGTCAGGCCGCCGTCGATGCGCGCACCAAGGCTCTCAAGAAGGCGGAGAAGAACACATGAGCTTATTCGGTTCTTCCCATTTCGGCCTGCCTCGCCTGAAGCCGCTTTCCTCCAAGCGTAGCCACATCGTCTCGGTGCTGGATATCGGCTCGACCAAGGTCGTATGCATGATCGGCCGGCTGACGCCGCGCCAGGAGAGCGAAATCCTACCCGGTCGCACCCACAAGGTCGAAATCATCGGCATCGGCCATCAGCGTTCGCGCGGCGTGAAGTCAGGCGTGATCGCCGATCTCGACGCGCTGGAAGGCGTCATCCGTCTTTCGGTCGATGCGGCCGAACGCATGGCGGGGCTTACCGTCGACAGCCTGATCGTCAATGTTTCGGCAGGACGGCTGGCGAGCGATATCTATACCGCGAGCATCGATCTTGGCGGACAGGAAGTGGAAGCAAGCGACCTGCGCAAGGTTCTGGTGGCGGCAAGCCAGCAGTCCATGCGCCAGGACCGGGCGATCCTGCATTCGCTGCCGACGGGCTATTCGCTGGACGGCGAGCGCGGCATTCGCGATCCGCTCTCCATGTATGGCGACCTTCTTGGCGTCGACATGCATGTGGTGACAGTCGAACGCACGGCGCTGAAGAACCTCGAGCTTTGCGTCAATCGCGCGCATCTTTCGGTCGAAGGCATGGTGGCGACGCCCTATGCCAGCGGTCTTGCGGCGCTGGTGGATGACGAAGTCGAACTCGGCTGTGCGGCCATCGACATGGGCGGCGGCACCACGACAATCTCGGTTTTCGCCGAAGGCCGGCTCATTCACACCGATGCGATCGGCCTTGGCGGCCATCACGTCACCACAGATCTTGCACGTGGCCTCTCGACACGAATCGAAGATGCGGAGAGACTGAAGGTGGTGCATGGTTCGGCTTTGCTGAATGGCGCGGATGAGCGCGACATGATTTCGATCCCGCCGATTGGCGAAGATGATCGCGATCAACCATCGCAAGTTTCAAGAGCACTTGTAACCCGCATCGTGCGGGCGCGTATCGAAGAGACGCTGGAATTGATCCGTGATCGCATCCAGAAGTCCGGCTTCAGCCCCATCGTCGGCAAGCGCGTTGTCCTGACCGGCGGCGCGAGCCAGCTGACGGGGCTGCCGGAAACGGCACGGCGCATTCTCGCCCGCAACGTTCGCATCGGTCGCCCCATGGGCGTGGCCGGTCTTCCGGTAGCGGCAAAGGGACCGGCATTTTCAACCGCCTGCGGACTGATGATCTATCCGCAGGTGGCGGACATCGAAATTCATGCGGCGCAAGGCGGAATGTTCTCGCCGTTTGGTACGGGTAGCGGCCGGATAGCCCGGGTGGGGCAATGGCTGAAAGAGAGTTTTTGAGTGGCCTCGTGGCGTAAGCCGGAGGTTTCAGAGTTGAGTTTTCAAGAATCGGCCAGCGGGGCGATGCGGCCAGAGAAAGAAGGAATGGTAAAATGACGATACAGCTGCAAAAGCCTGATATCACCGAGCTGAAGCCACGCATCACCGTTTTCGGTGTTGGTGGCGGTGGCGGTAACGCTGTCAACAACATGATCACGGCCGGCCTCCAGGGTGTCGACTTCGTCGTCGCCAACACGGATGCCCAGGCACTGACCATGACGAAGGCAGATCGGGTCATCCAGCTCGGCGTCAACGTCACCGAGGGTCTCGGCGCCGGTTCCCAGCCGGAAGTCGGCCGCGCCGCCGCTGAAGAATGCATCGATGAGATCATCGACCACCTGAACGGCACCCACATGTGCTTCGTCACCGCCGGCATGGGCGGCGGCACCGGCACCGGTGCTGCACCTGTCGTCGCACAGGCGGCCCGCAACAAGGGCATCCTGACGGTCGGCGTCGTCACCAAGCCTTTCCATTTCGAAGGCGGCCGCCGCATGCGTCTTGCCGAACAGGGCATCGAGGAACTGCAGAAGTCCGTCGATACGCTGATCGTCATTCCGAACCAGAACCTTTTCCGCATCGCCAATGACAAGACGACCTTTGCCGACGCCTTCGCCATGGCCGACCAGGTTCTCTATTCGGGCGTTGCCTGCATCACCGATCTGATGGTGAAGGAAGGTCTCATCAACCTCGACTTCGCCGACGTCCGCTCGGTCATGCGTGAAATGGGCCGCGCAATGATGGGCACCGGCGAAGCTTCCGGTCCGGGCCGTGCAATGCAGGCTGCGGAAGCGGCAATCGCCAACCCGTTGCTCGACGAAACCTCGATGAAGGGTGCACAGGGCCTGTTGATCTCCATCACCGGCGGTCGCGACCTTACCCTGTTCGAAGTCGACGAGGCTGCAACCCGTATCCGCGAAGAAGTCGATCCGGATGCCAACATCATCCTCGGCGCCACCTTCGATGAAGCTCTGGAAGGTCTCATCCGCGTGTCCGTCGTCGCCACCGGCATCGACCGCGTTGCGGGCATTGGCGAACAGAATGTTGCCGAAATGCGCGCTGCTGCCGCCAAGCCGCTTATCCGTCCTTCCGCGGCCGTTGCTTCTGCTCCGGCCGCAGTTCAGCCTGCCCAGTCAGTATCGCAGGCACCCAAGACCGTAGACCCGATCGCCCAGACCATCCGTTCGGCGGAAGCTGAAATGGAACGCGAACTCGGTTTCGCCGCACACCAGCAGCCGGCCCAGGATTTCCGTCCGCAGAGCAAGCTGTTCGCATCGTCCCCGGCTGAAGCGCCGGCTCTGCGTCCGGCCCAGCCGGTTCAGCAGGCCGCTCCGGCCCCGATTGCTCCGGCACCGGTCTACCACGCTCCGGAACAGGTTGCCGCCCCGGCTCCGCGCATGCAGCAGCCGCAGGCTCCTGTCTATCAGGAACAGGCGCCGGTTGCCCGCCAGCCCGAGCCGGTACGTATGCCGAAGGTTGAGGACTTCCCGCCGGTCGTGAAGGCCGAGATGGATCATCGTGATCGCGCTACTCCGGTTGCACAGGAAGAGCGTGGCCCGATGGGTCTTCTGAAGCGCATCACCAACTCGCTTGGCCGCCGCGAAGAGGAAGAAGTTCCCTCCGACATGATGGATGCGCCGAGCATGGCGCCGCAGCGCCGCGCGCCGCTTTCGCCGGAAGCCAGCCTCTACGCACCGCGTCGTGGCCAGCTTGACGACCACGGTCGCGCAACGCCCGCATCGTCCAGCCATCATGATGACGACCAGCTGGAAATTCCGGCCTTCCTGCGCCGCCAGTCTAACTAAAGGCGATTCCATCCGCCTCTTCAAACGCCCGGGTTTCACGACCCGGGCGTTTCGTTTATTTTGCGTGATTAACACTAAATTAATTTTCGTTTTCAATGGTTTAGGCGTGTAACAATCCGAAACGAACAGTGATTTGTCGTGGCACCTACATGTGCGTATGTATGAGGCTGGGTAAAGGAAAATACGGACTTGGCCGGTCGCCAAAACCGGCTTTAAAACTTGAACGGCGCTTCACCAAACGGCGCGGTTTGCAAAACAAGGCATATACGCATGACTATCGGACTGCTCGGATTTCAGACAACTATCGCAAATGCTGTTCAGCTTAAAGGCATTGGCGTGCATTCCGGCAATCCGGTCTCTATGACGTTCCAGCCCGCAGAAGCTGGAACGGGCATCGTATTCCATCGCCTTCATGACAATGGCAACGTCACCGAGTTGAAGGCGGTTTCGGCCAATGTCGGCAATACCGACCTGTGCACCGTGCTCGGCCGTTCGCTGTCCCAGTCAGTGGCGACGATCGAGCACGTCATGGCCGCCATCTACGCCATGGGCCTCGACAATCTCGTCGTTGAGGTTGACGGTCCGGAAGCGCCGATCATGGATGGCAGCTCTGCTCCCTTCATCGAAGCCATCGAATCGGTCGGCATCAAGAACCTCGGTGCGAAGCGCCGTTATATTCGCGTCACCAAGCCGGTGCGCATCGACTCGGGCGCGTCCTGGGCGGAATTCCGTCCTTATGACGGCACACGCTTTGAGGTCGACATCGATTTCGACACGCCGCTGATCGGCAAGCAGTCCTGGAAGGGCGACCTGACGGCTGAGACGTTCAAGAATGAACTGTCGCGCGCCCGTACCTTCGGTTTCATGCGTGACGTGGAGCGCCTGTGGGCTGCCGGTTACGCGCTCGGCTCCTCGCTTGAGAATTCGGTCGTCATTTCCGATGACAACAGCGTCATCAACATGGAAGGCCTGCGTTACGCCAAGGACGAATTCGTCCGTCACAAGACGCTGGACGCCGTGGGCGACCTGGCGCTTGCCGGCGCGCAGTTCATCGGCTGCTATCGCTCCTATCGCGGTGGCCACAAGGTCAATGCCAATGCGCTGAAGGCGCTGCTGAGCGACCGCACGGCTTACGAGATCGTCGAGGCACCGGCTGCCCGCAACCAGATGGTGCGCGCCCGCGAATTCGTACCGGTCAACATGCCGGAATTTGCGCCCTGGTCTGCTTAAGTTTGTTCGCAGGCTATCGATTGACAGAAAAGGCCGCTCCCTTGGGGGCGGCTTTTTTATGATGCAGGGCAAGATGTTTCGTCATATCGCCTGATATTCATGCGATTGCGCGCGCGGATGCCATAAAAATGCGTTAATGCGTCATCATTGCGTTGCCCTGCGGATGCTTTTATGGCTAGAAACGCCAGTGCAAAGCCGATGCTTATGTATTTGCGCGGGAAGTGGGAACTGTCGAATGAAGCATGTAGGGTCTGGTGCGATGAAGGGTACGATGCGGGGGATCGCCGTTTCGTTGTTGTTGGTCGGTGCAAGTGTTGCCGTCACGGCCTGCCAGTCCGATCCGGATATCGACATTACCAAGCTCGGTTTTGAATCCGATCCGCCTGATGTTCTGTACAAGCAGGGGCTTGCCAACATGAACGCCGGCAACATGACGGAAGCCTCACGCAAGTTCGAGGCGATCGACAAGCAATATCCATTCACCGAATGGGGCCAGAAGGCGCTTGTCATGCAGACCTTCATTGCGACGCGCACCAACAAGAATGATGTGGCCATCACCAACGGCAGCCGCTTCCTGCGGCAATATCCGCGTTCCAAGGATGCCGCTTACGTTCAGTATATGATCGGCCTTGCCTATTCGAAGCAGATTTCCGACGTGACGCAGGACCAGCGCGCAGCCCAGCGCACGGTCGAGGCGATGAACAAGGTGGTCAACGACTATCCCGATTCGGAATATGTCGCCGATGCGCAGGCCAAGATCCGTTTCGCCCGCGACCAGCTCGCCGGCCGCGAAATGCAGGTCGGTCGTTATTACCTTGAGCGCAAGGAATATCTCGCCGCCGTTTCGCGTTTCCGAATCGTCGTCGAGCAGTACCAGAACACCAACCAGATCGAGGAAGCGCTGGCGCGTCTGACGGAGGCCTATTATGCGATGGGTCTTGCCGACGAGGCGCAAACTGCGGCCGCTGTTCTCGGCAACAACTATCCCGACAGCCAATGGTATGCGGACTCCTACAAGCTGCTGAAGGGTCAGGGGCTGGAGCCGCGTGAAAACAAGGGGTCCTGGATTTCGCGCGCCGGCAAGAAGCTTATCGGCGCCTGAGACGGGGCATAGGCCATGCTGGTCCAGCTCTCGATTCGCGATATCGTCCTGATTGAAAGGCTCGACCTCGGTTTTGAGGCGGGCCTTTCGGTGTTGACGGGTGAGACGGGCGCGGGCAAATCCATTCTGCTCGACAGTCTCTCCCTTGCGCTGGGCGGCCGGGGTGATGGCGGCCTCGTGCGCCACGGCGAAGAGAAAGGGCAGGTTACCGCCGCTTTCGAAGTGCCGAATAATCATCCGACGCGGCTGCTGCTGCGCGAAAACGGTCTCGATGACGATGGCGATCTGATTTTCCGCCGGGTGCAATCCGCCGACGGCAGGACCAAGGCCTATATCAACGATCAGGCCATCAGCGTGCAGATGATGCGCCAGCTCGGGCAATTGCTGGTGGAAATTCACGGCCAGCATGATGACCGCGCCCTTGTTGATACCGATGCCCACCGCACGCTGCTGGACGCCTTTGCCGGGCTTACCGATGAGGCCCGCGCCGTTCAGGGTTTCTACCGCACCTGGAAAGACGCCGAGCGTGCCCTGAAGACCCACCGCGCCAAGGTGGAGGCAGCAGCCCGCGAGGCGGATTATCTGCGCTCTTCCGTCGAGGAACTGGAAGGGCTTTCGCCGCGTGACGGCGAAGAGGATGAACTGGCCGAGCGCCGTGCTGTGATGCAGAAATCCGAACGCATCGCCGGCGATATCGCTGAAGCCAGCGAGTTTCTGAACGGCAATGCTTCGCCCGTGCCTGTCATAGCATCCATGATGCGTCGGCTCGAGCGCAAGAGCCATGAAGCGCCGGGATTGCTGGAAGACACCGTGCAATTGCTGGATGCCGCGCTTGACAACCTTTCCAATGCGCAGATGGAAGTGGAGGCGGCGTTGCGCCGCACCGAGTTCGATCCGCGTGAGCTGGAGCGGGTGGAGGAGCGACTGTTCGCGCTGCGCGCCGCCGGCCGTAAATATAATGTCGCGGTGCCTGACCTGCCGGCTCTTGCCGAAAAAATGGTGGCTGATCTCGCTGATCTCGATGCCGGTGAAGAAAAGCTTGGCAAGCTGGAGGCCAATCTCGGCGTCGTCAAAGCTGATTTTGACCGTGCTGCCCAGTCACTTTCCGACAAACGCCGCCATGCGGCGGATGCACTTTCCGGTGCTGTGATGGCCGAGCTTCCGGCGCTGAAGCTGGAGCGGGCGCGGTTCACCGTCGAGGTAACCTCCGATACCGAGCAGGCGACGGCCGACGGCATCGACACGGTGGAATTCCACGTTCAGACCAATCCGGGCACACGGCCGGGGCCGATCATGAAAGTCGCCTCGGGCGGCGAATTGTCCCGCTTCCTGTTGGCGCTGAAAGTGGCGCTGGCGGATCGCGGTTCGGCACCGACTCTGGTGTTCGATGAAATCGATACGGGTGTTGGTGGTGCTGTGGCGGACGCTATCGGCCAGCGGTTACGTCGCTTGTCGAAGACCGTGCAGGTTCTGTCCGTTACCCATGCGCCGCAGGTGGCGGCGCGGGCTGCGACCCATCTTCTCATTTCCAAGGGTCCATCCGGCGATGGCAGCGAGCGCATCGCCACCCGCGTCGCTACCATGGAGCCGAAACACCGCACCGAAGAGATTGCCCGCATGCTTGCCGGCGCGTCGGTAACGGATGAGGCGAGGGCTGCGGCGGCCCGTCTGCTGGCAGCCAAGGACTGACTGCTGCCGATAGAGTTGCGCGAGCGGATTCGGCTTGTGAGTCCAACGGCAAAACTGTTTTTAATGTTTGTTATTTCGGCTAAAAGCGTTCGGTAAATCCGAAAAGAGGCCGTCATGTCGAAAGACCAGAAATCCGTCGAAAACCTCACCGAGCTTGAAGCCTCTTCGGAGCTGGCATTTCTGGCCGCTGAGCTTGCGCGCCACGATGCGCTTTACCACGGCAAGGACGCGCCGGAGATTTCGGACGCCGACTATGATGCGCTGAAGCGGCGCAACGACGCCATCGAGGCAGCTTTTCCGGCGCTGGTGCGGGCTGACAGCCCATCGAAAAAAGTTGGTTTCGCACCGCTTCCGACCTTTGCGCCCATCGTGCATGCCCGCCCGATGCTGTCGCTCGACAACACGTTTTCGGAAGGGGATCTGCGGGATTTCGTCAGTTCCGTCTATCGTTTCCTCGGGCATCTGCCTGACGATTCCATCGCATTTACCGCCGAGCCGAAGATCGACGGGCTTTCCATGTCGATCCGCTATGAGAAGGGCAAGCTGAAGACGGCGGCGACGCGCGGCGATGGCACGACCGGCGAGAACGTCACCGCCAATATCAGGACCATCAAGGAAATCCCGAACGAGCTGCCTGCCGATGCACCCGATGTGGTGGAAGTGCGTGGTGAGGTCTATATGGCCAAGAGCGACTTCATGGCGCTCAACACCCAGATGGAGGCCGAAGGCAAGCAGACCTATGTGAACCCGCGCAATACGGCATCCGGTTCGCTGCGCCAGCTGGACGCCAATGTGACGGCGAAACGCAAGCTGCGGTTCTTTGCCTATGCCTTGGGTGAAGTCTCTGACGGCGGCCAGCCGGCGCGGATTGCCGATACGCAATATGGTATCGTCGAGAAATTCCGGGAGTGGGGATTTCCGGTCAATCCGCTGATGAAGCGATTCACCTCCGCCCAGCAATTGCTTGAGCATTATAATGAAATCGGCATCGCGCGGCCCGATCTCGATTATGATATCGATGGTGTCGTCTACAAGGTCGACCGGCTTGATCTGCAGGAGCGGCTGGGCTTTCGTTCGCGCAGCCCGCGCTGGGCTACAGCGCACAAGTTTCCGGCCGAACAGGCTTTCACCACGGTCGAGAATATCGAAATCCAGGTGGGGCGCACCGGGGCGCTGACGCCGGTTGCGCGTCTGACCCCGATCACGGTCGGCGGCGTCGTCGTCACCAATGCGACGCTGCACAATGCCGATTACATCGAAGGCATTGGCAATAGTGGGGAGCGCATTCGCCCTGAGGATCATGACATTCGCATCGGCGATACTGTTATCGTGCAGCGTGCTGGCGATGTCATTCCGCAGGTGCTGGATGTTTTGCTGGAAAAACGCCCTGCCGAAGCGGTGAAATATGCGTTTCCGGAGAAATGTCCTGTTTGCGGCAGCCATGCGGTGCGGGAACGCAATGAAAAGACTGGCAAGCTCGATTCGGTCACGCGCTGCACCGGCGGTTTCGTCTGCCGGGCGCAGGCGGTAGAGCATCTGAAACATTTCGTTTCGCGTAATGCCTTCGATATTGAAGGGCTGGGCACCAAGCAGATCGATTTCTTTTTCGAAAGCGACGATCCAGCGCTTTCGATCAAAACCGCTCCTGATATTTTCACGCTGAAGGTGCGGCAGGAAGCCTCCCACCTGACCAAGCTCGAAAATATTGACGGTTTCGGCAAGGTCAGCGTCAAGAAGCTGTTCGATGCCATCGACGCCCGCCGCGAGATCGATCTGCATCGGCTGATCTTTGCGCTCGGCATCCGTCATGTCGGCGAGACCACGGCGAAGCTTCTGGCGCGTTCCTATGGCACCTATCAACATTTCGAAGAGGCCATGAAGGCGGCAGCCGATCCGGCAAGCGATGCCTGGGCCGAACTCAACAGTATTGACGGCATCGGCGAGGTGGTGGCCCGCGCCATCATCGAGTTCTACAAGGAGCCACGCAATCTCGATGTTATAGACCGGCTGATACGGGAGTTGCAGCCGAAGGAGGCCGAAAAGCCGTCCACCGAAGGTAGCCCTGTGGCGGGCAAAACGGTGGTCTTCACCGGCTCGCTGGAGAAATTTACCCGGGACGAGGCCAAGGCCCGGGCGGAAAGCCTGGGCGCGAAAGTGGCCGGTTCCGTCTCGAAAAAGACGGATATTCTGGTGGCGGGGCCGGGGGCCGGCTCCAAGCTGGCCAAGGCGGCGGAGCTTGGCGTGCAGACCATGGACGAGGATGAGTGGCTGGCGCTGATTGGTGGCTGATATGCCGTCATTGCCGTGTTGTCCTGCACCGCTAGAGGTTTGCGCCTGAAACGGGGAACGCATCATGGATGACCGCATTGTCGTCACCACCCAGCAGGTTCGCACGCTGATTGCCCGCCAGTTTCCCCAATGGGCGGCCCTTGATGTTCGGCCGGTGGAACCAAGCGGCTGGGACAATCGCAGCTTCCGCCTTGGCGACGACATGCTGATCCGCATGCCAAGTGCTGAGCGCTATGTGGCGCAGGTGGAGAAGGAACATCGGTGGTTGCCGGCCCTTGCGCCCCTTCTGCCTGTTCCGATTCCAGCACCGTTAGCGCTTGGACAGCCGGGCGAGGATTATCCGTTCTGCTGGTCCATTTATCGCTGGCTAAAGGGTGAACCTCTCGCTCTCCAGCTCGACAGCATCGATCTTTCGGCCATCGCCAGTGATGTTGCGGCGTTTTTGAAAGCCCTGCATTCCATCAATGTTTCGGATGGCCCACCTGCGGGCGCACATAATTTCCATCGCGGCGGATCGCTTGCGGTCTATGACGGGGAGGCGCGAGCCTCGGCGGCGCGCCTTTCCGATGAAGTCGATCAGGGACTGGCCATGGAGATATGGCAGCTTGCGCTTTCGAGCCGCTGGCGGGGGCAGGGCGTGTGGGTGCATGGCGACATTGCCGAGGGCAATCTGCTGGTGCAGGAGGGGCGCCTTTCGGCCGTCATCGATTTCGGCAGTTCCGGCATCGGCGATCCGTCGTCCGACCTCATTCTCGCGTGGAATGTGCTTGATGCGGAAAGTCGGGCTGTTTTTCGCCGGGCGCTGAATCTGGATGGGGCTACATGGCAGCGCGGCCGCGGCTGGGCACTGTGGAAGGCGCTGATCGTGCTGGATGCCGAGCGCGGGCGGAACGAAAAAATGGCCGAATGGTCGCGGCGGACCATTCGGGAAATATTTGAAGATCATTCCTTGGCCGTCTGAACCACTACCGCAGACGCGCCATGCAATAGGCATCGATATATTCGCCGTCGCGGAAGGCGAAGGATTTCAGGTGGCCCTCGACCTCGAAGCCGAATTTGCGATAAAGCGCCAGCGCCGGTTCATTGTCGGTGAAAACGGTCAGTTCGATCCGTTTCAGGTCCAGCCAGCGGTCGGCAATGGCGAGGATTTCGCCAATCATGGCGCTGCCAATTCCTCGTCCCTTATAGGCATCATGAACACCCATGCCGATGCTGCCCGCATGGGCCCGGCGGTTGGTGTGGCGCGTCAAGCCGATATCACCGACGATCTTGCCGTCAAGGATGGCGATCAGCGCAAAGCTGTTGGCTGACTGGGTTTCGATGCCCTTGCGAATATCTTCCGGATTTTGATGCGGCCAGCGCAGCGTTCCGTAGCGAAATCCGGCCATGTTGTGCAGTGCTGTTATCCCCGGCGCATCTGCTGGGGTGCGGGCGCGAATGCACAGGCCTTCGGGCCAGCGCGCATCAGGGTCAAGGGGTGAGGGTATCTCGCATTCCGGCATGTCTGCTCTCCTTGGATATTCGGCCGAGGCAGAGCGGGATCACCAAACCCTGCCAATATGCGGCAGGGTGGTGGACGGATGACCAGCTGACTAACGCACTGACACCGCCACGCGCCCTGCGGGGCGAATGGTCACGGTGAGATGCATGTGGGTAGCAAAGCCGGTCATGGTTGCATAAGGCCAGAGGAGCCACTGGGCGTCAAGGCGGCACGGCAGGGTTCACTCCCGAAAAATACCGGGTGAGAGGAAAGGATGAGGCAGCTCTTTTGCAGGCCGGCCCGATCTTCCCGCCCTCATTGCAGCCGTTGGCGAGGCTGGCGCAATCTGGAAAGCAATCTGCCATCGATCGCGGCCAGCCCGGCAGCGATCATCGCCATGCCGGCGAAATGCTTCATTTCCAGTTGCTCGCCGAGAAGCAGTGAGCCGAGCAGGATGGCGCTGACGGGAATGAGGAAAGTAACGAGGGCGAGATTGGTGGCGCCGGCGCTGGCAAGAATGCGGAAGAAAATCAGATAGGCGAGCGCCGTCGACAGCAGGGCGATGCCGATAAGCGCGCCCCAGGTGCCGAGGCTCGGCATGGCGAGCGTCCACGGCTTGTCGATGAGAAGGGCGGCCGGGATCAGCATCAGCGTCGAAGAGGATATCTGGCCGGTGGCGGTCATCAGCGGCGGTACGCCCATGGCCTTGAAACGGCGGCCGAATATGCCCGCGAAGGAATAGGAGATGGCCGCGCCGAGAATGGCGATCTGGCCCCAGAGGCCGGATGATCCGCCGAAGGCTGCCGGGCCGATCATGGTCGCCACGCCGGCAAAGCCGATCAGCACGCCGGCGAGCTTGTTACCGGTCATCTTCTCGTCGGCAGTGAGGAAGTGGGCGACGATGACGGTGAAGAGCGGCGTGGTGGCATTGAGGATCGAAGCAAGCCCGCTGGCAATCTGGGTCTGGCCCCAGACGATCAGGCAGAAAGGAATGATGTTGTTGAGCAGGCCCATGCCGAAAAAGGCGCGCCACACCGCCCATTCTCGCGGCAGGCGAAGGCCCATGATGCGGCAGACGATGAGAAGCGCGATTGCCGCGAGGCTGACGCGCAGCGTGACGATGGTGACGGGCGGCAGTTCCTTGACCGCGACGCCGATGAAAAAGAAGGATCCGCCCCACAGGAGCGAAAGCGCGACGAGCATTGCCCATTCGCGGGCATCCATCTGTTTCTGTATCGCCATTTTCGTCTCCCAAAAGCATGAGCATTGACATGATCGCAGACGGGATCACCGCCATCCACCCGATATCAGTTGAGTTCAGCTCAAGCCGACAATGTGTGTTTTCACGGCGTCTCATGTCTTGTTGTGCCTATTTACTCCCTGTTTTATGATATCTTCAAACGATTGTTTCTCGCACGATAATTGAGATGAGCTAAATCATGGCAGCCGAACTACCTTCTCTGAAAGGTTTGCAGGCCTTTGAAGCCGCGGCGCGGTATCGCAGTGTCACGCTCGCCTCCAACGAGCTGAATGTCACACCCGGCGCGGTCAGCCTGCAAATCCGGGAGCTGGAAACGCGTCTTGGCGTGCAGCTGTTTTTCCGCAAGCCGCGCAGCATCCAGCTGACGCGTGAAGGGGAACGTTATTACGGCGCGCTTCGCACCGCCTTCCGGATGATGCGCGAGGCGACGGCGGAACTGACGGCTCGCTCCGAGATAACCGTTCTGACGCTGAGCTGCACGCCGACTTTCGCCGTGCAATGGCTGATGCCGAGATTGCCCGGCTTCCAGCAGCAGCACCCGCATGTGGATGTCCGCATCAGCGTGACGAACCGGCTGGTGGATTTTTCAAGGGACGATGTCGATCTGGCGGTGCGGCACGGTTTTGGCCGTTATGAAGGGCTGGAGAGTATCCGTTTCATCGATGACAGCACCCTGCCGGTCTGCTCCCCACAGTTCCTGGAAAAATATGGGTCACTTCAAGAGGCGAGCGACCTGAAATCCGTGCCGCTTCTGCACGATGAGAACCGCAATGAATGGCGGCGCTGGCTGGAGGCGGCGGGGGCGTCAGACGTGGATGCCTCCGGCGGCACGGTCTTCATCGACAGCAATGGCGCGCTGGATGCGGCGAAAGCCGGGCACGGCATTGCGTTGACCCGCCGTTCGCTGGTTTCCCGCGAACTTGCGGAAGGTGCATTGATCGCACCCTTCGGGAAAGACATGGCCAGCACGCTTGCCTATTTTCTGGTTTATCCGCGACGCATGCTTGATAATCCCGATCTGGTGACGCTCATCGAATGGATGCTTTCGCAAGCGCGTTCAGCCGAGGCCGGTTCTCTTTGATGCCAATCCGGTCTATGCCGGAATGAAACAACGGGAATCACTCTTGAAAACCATCGCCATCGATTTCGAGACCGCCAATGAGGAGCGGGGCAGTGCCTGCTCCGTCGGGCTTGCATGGATAGAAGACGGTAATATCGTTCGTGTCGAGGAACGTCTTATCCGCCCGAAGGACATGCGGTTTTCGTCCTTCAACATCGCCGTGCACGGAATTCGCCCTGATGATGTCGAGGACGCGCCGGAATTTCCTGAAGTGATGGAAGAGTTCATCGACGACTTCCATGGCGCCACCATGATCGCCCACAATGCCGCGTTCGATTTCAGCGTCATGCGGGCCTCCTTCGACAAATATCGGCAGTCCTATCCGGACCTTTCCTACCTGTGCAGCGTCAAGATTGCCCGGCATGTCTGGCCACATCTGGAATCGCACAAGCTGAATGTGATTGCCCATCATCTCCAGCTGCGTTTCGTGCACCACAATGCCGCCGAAGACGCGGTTGTCTGTGCTGCTGCATCGATTGCTGCGGCGAAGGCCTTGCGTGTCGCCCATATCCGCGATCTGCCGGAAAAGATCGGCATGGTCGCCGGCCGCCTCACATCCACCGGCTACCAGCCTTGCAGCATGAAAAAACGCGCTGTCGCCCGGGTTGCTTAATGGTGTCGCCCACCTATGTTTGAAGCAGCGTAACGGAGAAGATGCGATGACGATGAAAACTCTGTCGGGTTTGTTTGCGGGCTTTCTGGCGTTGCTTCCGGTAACAGTTGCGCATTCGCAGGTCGTGGGTGAGGTCGGGGTCGACTGGATCGGCAACGATATCGTCATCGAGGCGATCGCCGATCCGAAGATCAAGGGCGTGACCTGCCATGTGACCTATTTCGAGCGCGGCGTCATTGATCGGCTGAAGAACGGCAACTGGTTCGAGGACCCGTCGAACAACGCCATTTCCTGCAGCCAGACGGGGCCGGTGGAAATCGGCGACATCGATCTCTCCAAGGGCGGGGAAGAGGTGTTCCGGCAGGGCATGTCGCTGGTCTGGAAGAAGCTCGTCGTCAGCCGCGTCTATGACAAGGCCAATGACACGCTGATCTATCTGATACATGCGCGGGAACTGACCGACGGTTCGGCCAAGATGGCCATTTCCACGGTGCCGCTCTATAATCAGCAGGTGACGTGGGAAAAGGGCAAGCCGTGAGGGTTTGCCTGAACTGAGGCAGTTATAGTCACTCCGCTTTTAAGGTATTTGCAATGGTGCTTCTCCAGACAATGGACTTGACCCTTAACCCCTGTCGGCCGAGTGACCTCCAAGACTTCATCGACCTTGAACTCGATCCAGAGGTGATGCGCTTTTTGCACGGCGGCGCGGTGGACCGCGCAAAGATTGCCCCGGAAAACGCAACTTTTCTCATGCCTGGGGGAACGGAACCTTACGTCTGGACGGCGCGGCGAACGAACAATGGGGCGTTTGTGGGCTGGTTCTGTTTGTTTCCCGAGAGCAAAACCCTGGCGGAAATCGGGTATCGGCTGCGTCGGCTGGACTGGGGTCAGGGATTGGCATCGCAAGGGGCCGCCGCTCTCATTGATTGGGGCTTCGGAGGCGGTGGCTATGAAAGGATCGTGGCTTCAACCATGGCTGTGAACCTTGGATCGCGCCGCGTGATGGAAAAGCTTGGAATGATTCATGTTCACACTGACTATTTTGACTGGCCAGACCCCATTCCGGGCAGTGAGCATGGTGAAGTCCGGTACGAGTTGGGGCGCTCAAGGTGGGCCGCAGCCTCCCAGAGTGTGTAAGCCTCATCCTGAGCCAGACACATCGATTGTCTGGCTCGTTGTACTTTTTTAAGAAAGCCGGGGGGCTTTTGGTAAACTTCAGGCCGCTTCGCGCGCCAACTCGTCCGCAATGACGGTGTCGAGGTTGAGGAAGCAGACCATGCTCTTTTCCAGCGCCACGATGCCGCGGCAGAAGCTGCGCTGTTCTTCCGGAATGATATCCGGCGCGGGCTGCAGGTCTTCGGAACGGATGGTCATCATGTCGGAGACCTGTTCCACCAGGAGGCCGACCAGCTTGCCGCCGATATCGGTGACGATGATGGCGGAGCGTTCAGAGGGTTCGGTCATGTTCATGCCGAGGCGGCCGGCCATGTCGATGACGGGAATGACGGCGCCGCGCAGGTTGATGAGACCGAGAACATAGGGCGGCGTGTGCGGCATCGGGGTAACCGGCGCCCAGCCGCGGATTTCGCGGATCGCCATGATGTCGATGCAGAATTCCTGATCGCCCAGATGGAAGGAAACGATTTCGAGATATGCGCCGGATTGCTTGATGGCGTTGGACATGACGGCAGGTTTCCTCTGATGGCTCTCTAACAGGCCCACGCAGGATTGAGCTTTATGCGGTGGCCGGGGAATGGACCGGGAGACATCATGTCGAGGCTTTAAAAACCGCTATGGTCATAATGCACAGCAAGATTTTAAACTTTCCCTAACAATTGCCGCTCTCTCCCCCGCAAAACCCAGTATTTTGGCGGTTTTCGCGTCGGTGTAAAAAGGTTATGATGGCTCTATGAACGCACTCGTTTCCAACCCCCTGAAGTTTATTCTGTCAAGTCTTGCGGTCGTCGCTTCGCTGGCCATCGTGCTTCTTGCCTTCGACGGCTGGGTGCGACACAGCACGGATATTTTCCTTTCAACCGTGCAGAGCGGTATCGCCTGGTGTCTGTAAGCCGCCCGGCAGTTGCGGCTTTGTGACAAATCAGCGCGGTTCCCGCAAATACGTCCAGTTGATTTGCGGTCGCAGTCGCCGTTCGTTATCAGTCTGCCAGGGCTTGCGATATGCTGCAGGCTTTCGGGGTAGGATTGGACAATGAGAAATATTCGCATCGTATTGTGGGCCGTGGTGGTCGTTCTCGCCGGTGTCGTCAGCTGGCTGACGATCGAAATGACGAAGACCCGTGAGGAGATGGTTGAAACGGCCTATGGCGTGCCTTTCGCGCTCACCGCGCAGGACGGTCAGCCGATCACCGAAAAGGCGTTTCAGGGCAAGCCGACGGCCTTGTTCTTCGGTTTCACCCATTGCCCGGAAGTCTGCCCGACGACACTGTTCGAGCTGAACGGCTGGATGGAAAAGGTGGATCCTGCCGGCGACAAGATGCAGGCCTATTTCGTCTCCGTCGATCCCGAGCGTGATACGCCCGAGATCATGCAGCAATATGTTTCCAACGTTTCGAAGCGGATTACCGGCATTACCGGTCCGGCCGACAAGATTGCCGAGACGCTGAAAGGCTATCGCATCTATGCCAAGAAGGTGCCGGTGGACGAGAAGGATCCGAATGGCGATTACACCATGGATCATACCGCGTCCGTCATCCTGCTCGATGCCAAGGGCCGTTTTTCAGGCACCATTGCTTATGGCGAAAACCCTGAAGTTGCCGAGCAGAAGCTCCAGAATCTTCTGAAGGGCTGATAGAGCCGGCATAATTGCGCCAGGCTTATTGGACTGGCGCAGCTTTTGTGGCAAAGGCAAGACAACAACCTCAGCCAGAGAAAGCAGCCTGCCGTGAGCGAAATCCGACTTTACGTCACCACGACCGAAATCAAGGCCGGCGAAATCCTCGATCTCATGTCGGATTATTTCGGCGAGGAGGATGTTGCGATCGCCACGACCGAGGTGGATGAGAAGCGCGACATCTGGGAAGCCTCCGTCTATTTGATGGCCGAGCAGGAGGATGAGTTCCGCGAGCGCGTCAGCGCTTTGCTTGCGCCAGCATTTCCCGGTCTCGTCATTGAAAAAGAGATCGTTCCCGATGTCGACTGGATCGCCAAGTCGCTAGAGGGGCTGAAGCCGGTCAGGGCAGGGCGCTTCATCGTCCATGGCGCGCATGATCGCGACAAGGTGCAGCCGCACGATCTGGCTATCGAGATCGAGGCGGGGCAGGCTTTCGGCACAGGCCATCACGGCACGACGGCGGGTTGCCTTGAAATGATCGAGGATGTTCTGCGTGCCCGGACGGTGCGAAACGCGCTCGATCTCGGCACCGGTAGCGGTGTTCTGGCGATTGCGGTGCGCAAGATGCGCCATATTCCCGTGCTTGCGACGGATATCGACCCCATTGCCGTCAAGGTGGCCAAGGAAAATGTGCGGCTGAATGGCATCGTTTCCGGGCTGGCGCTGGAAACCGCACCCGGCTTTCACTCCGATGCCTTCCGCAAGCATGGCCCTTTCGATCTCATTATCGCCAATATTCTGGCGCGGCCGCTGATCAAGATGGCGCCGCAGCTTGTCACGCATCTGGCGCCCGGCGGCACCGTCATCCTGTCGGGTATTCTCGCTTCACAGCGCTGGAAGGTTCTCGCCGCTTATAATGGCGCGCGGCTTTCCCATATCCGCACCATCTGGCGCAATGGCTGGGTGACGCTGCATCTGCGTAAAGACTGACGCTCTTTCGACATTGCTTTCGAGCAAAAGAAAAGGCGGCGCTTTCGCGCCGCCTGGAACCCGCGAGCATATGGGAGGAGCTTGCTCAAGCGGGTCGACGTATTCCTGGTGAGACGCGGTGGAGGGAGGATCGCCGCGCCTGACGTGATCAGAATACGTAGCTGGACTTCGCCTTGCGACGCAGGTCGGCGCGGTTCATGCCCAGCGCTTCGAGCGACTTGTCGTCAAGGTTCAAAAGTGCTGCGTTGACATGGCGGCTGACCTGACGCTCGCGTGCTTCAACGACGCGATCGAAGGCGGTGCGGAGGAAAGATTTTGCCATTGCTTCAAATCCTTGGTTGCCAGGAGAGTGTCTCTCTCGCTGTGTTGATCCAGATATAAGCGATGTGATTTTGTTTGGTTAGATGGGATGTATCAATGTTGATATGCGCAGAATGCATATCACTTGTTTTCTAGTATTACTTATTTCGCAAAATATGCATAATTTATCACCGCAATCGGTTCTGTCATATATGGCTTGAAACCGGGTTTGCCCACGTGGCATTGTCGTTGTGCGCCAATGATTTGACGGCGTGAATGAACAGCTTTCCTCATGACAGTTCCCGAAAGACGCCCATGTTCCAGACCTTCGAAAACAAATCCGCGCCGCAATTCGGCAAGGCCCGCGTCGAGGCGCTGCGCGCCGGTTTCGACGCCCTCGGTATCGACGGTTTCCTGGTGCCGCGCGCCGATGAATATCAGGGGGAATATGTGCCTGAATGCGCCGAGCGCCTGTCCTGGCTGACGGGGTTCACCGGTTCGGCCGGCATCGCGCTGGTGACACGCGGCGAGGCCGTGGTTTTCGTAGATGGCCGGTATACGACACAGCTCAAGTCGCAGGTCGACCAATCGGTATTCACGGGCGGTGATCTGGTCGGGGCGCCGCCTTCCGTCTGGCTATCCGAACATGCGGCGCAGGGCTTTCGACTGGGGATCGATCCGTGGCTGCATACCGGCGCTGAATTGAAGCGGCTGGAAAAGGTGCTTGCGGCCAAGGGCGGTTCCGTCGTGTTGCTGGAGCGCAATCCGCTTGACGCCCTGTGGCAGGACCGCCCGTCCGAGCCGCTGGAGCCCGTTGTTATCCAGCCGGAAGCCTTTACGGGCAAGTTGGCGAAAGAAAAGATCGCGCTGCTGGCGGAGACGGTTTCGGCCAGGCAGGCTGATGCCCTGCTGGTTACCGATCCGTCCTCCATCGCATGGATTTTCAATATTCGCGGCAATGACGTGCCGCATACCCCGCATCCGCTCGCCCGTGCCATCATCTACGCCGATGGAAGGACGGATATTTTTCTCGACAAGCGCAAGACCGGCATCGAGGCTGAGGCCTATCTGGCGCAAATGGCGACACAATTACCGCCATCGAAGATTGCCGACCGCCTGCATGCGATTGCCAGTGCCAAGGGCCGGGTCATGGTCGATGCCGATCTGGCGCCGGTGGCCCTAACGGGAGCAATCACGGCGGCGGGCGGCACATTGGTCGAAGCGGCCGATCCCGTTCGCCTGCCGCGCGCCTGCAAGAACAAGGCGGAGCTTGCCGGTTCAGCCGCAGCACACGTGCAGGATGGTGCGGCCATGGTCGAATATCTGAGCTGGCTGGATCGCCAGCAGCCGGGCAGCGTCACCGAAATCGTGGCGGTCAAGGCGCTGGAGGCAACGCGGGCCAGGGTGGGGCAGGCGATGCAGAATCCGTTGAAGGATGTGTCTTTCGATACGATTTCCGGCGCTGGCGAGCATGCTGCCATCATCCACTACCGCGTCACCACCGACACGGACCGCCCACTTGCCGATGGCGAGATGTTCCTCGTCGATTCCGGTGCGCAATATGTCAACGGCACCACTGATATCACCCGCACCGTCGCAATCGGCACGGTGCCGGAAGAGCAGAGGCGTTTCTTCACGCTGGTGCTGAAGGGGGTGATCGGTATCAGCACCGCACGGTTTCCGAAGGGAACGCGCGGTTGCGACCTTGATCCGCTGGCACGCATCGCGCTTTGGAAGGCCGGGGCGGATTATGCCCATGGCACCGGCCACGGTGTCGGCTCCTATCTCTCGGTGCATGAGGGGCCGCAGCGTATCGCAAGGCTTTCGACGCAGGAGTTGCTGCCGGGCATGATCCTGTCAAATGAGCCGGGTTATTACCGCCCCGGCGCTTTCGGCATCCGTATCGAGAACCTGATCTATGTGCGTGATGCGGAGGAAGTGGCCGGCGGCGACCAGCCAATGTTCTCCTTCGAGACGCTGACCTGGTGCCCCATCGACAACAGGCTTGTCGTTGTGTCACTCCTCACCGACGAGGAACTCAACTGGCTGAACGCCTATCACGCGGATGTTCTGGAGAAGCTCTCTCCGCTGATCACCGATGAAGAGGTAAAAGCCTGGCTTGTTGCCGCGACCAAGCCACTGGAAAGGATCGCTTAAAGCAGCCCGAAATGCCTGATGGCGATGACGACGGCCCAGCCGATTGCCAGCATCGTCAGGCCGGGAAACCGCAGGCAGACCAGAAGGGCTGCCACCATGCCGATCTTCACTTCGTATCCGCCTTCAAAGAAGGCGGGTGCGACAAGCGTGGTCAGAACCGCAACGGGCACGGCGTTCAGGCCGGCTTCCATGCGCGGCGGAATGGATTTCATTCGCGTCATCAGCACATAGCCGCCGATGCGGGTGAGATAGGTGGCGATTGCGGCGAGCGCGATCAGGATCATCGTGTCGGCGTGGAGCATGTCGCTCATGGCGTTTCCACCCCGTTTTCAGGATTGGCCTCGCCGTTGGGTTTGGGCGGATAAAGGACGGCGACGAGAATGCCGGCGACCGCGCCGAGGCTGACATGCCAGGGCGAGCCGACGAAGTGATAGGCGACTGTTGCGCCGACCGCGCTTGCCAGCATCACCGGGTAAAAATTCTCCCGCTGGCGGAAGCTCAAGACCATGCCCATGAAATAGATCGGCAAAAGCACATCAAGGCCGATGGCCTTCGGATCGCCGATGAGGTTGCCGAGCGAGGCGCCGAGAACGGTCATGGCCAGCCACAGCACATAAACCGGCGCGGCAAAGCCCATATACCAGGAAAAACCGACCGTACCGGTGTTTTCATATTTTCGGACCGATTCGGCGAATTGCGGATCGACCAGAACGAAGAAGCCGGCCGCTTTCTGCATAAGCGACCAGCCGGAGATCATTCGGGCAATGGCCGCCGAATAAAGGATGTGACGGAAATTGACGGCGAAGACGGAAAGAACGATCAGCCAGGGAGCGACCTTCTGGCCAAACAGTTCGATGCCGACAAGCTGGCTCGCGCCGGCATAGACGGTGCCGCTCATAATCGTGGCTTCGGTGACGCTTAGGCCGTTATCGACTGCAACCGCGCCGAACAGCGCGCCGAAGGGGGCGGCGGAAAGGGCGATCGGGAAACCCGTGCTCAGTCCCTCGCGAAAATCTTTATTGAACATTCTCTGGAAACTCCTTGCCGCCGCTCTATCGCCGTCCCGGCCAGCTGGCAAACGAATTGCATGAATGGATCGATTGATTCCCTTGAAGCTTCCGTTACGGTAACGCCGACAGGCAACGCCGGACGAAAGATCGCATCGGGTTTCGTCGGCGCACTCACACCGTGACATCATGGAAGATCAATGCTCGAAAAGCAGGAAAAGGCGGTCTTGGCCGCGCGTATCAAGGACTACCTTGCCCGGGAGACCGAAACCGAGATGGGCCTTCTTGAGGCGGAAATCTTCGTGGAGTTTCTGGCCGAGGAGGTCGGATATGTTTTCTATAATCAGGGGCTAAAGGATGCACATGCTGCAATTCTGCGGCGTCTTGAGGACGCGGCCGGTGATATCGACGTGCTGGAAAAACCGAGGCTGCGTTAAAGTGGCGGTCAGTCGCGCAATATGTCGCGGCTGTTGACGATTGCTGCGCCCTTTTCCCGCATGGCGGCAATCGCGGCCTTTATGCCCTGCGGATCGATGCCGCGGCTTGCATCCTCGATGAAACGGACCTTGATGCCGGGCAACATGTCGATGGCATCGAGCACCGAAAAACTGACGCAATAATCGGTGGCGAGGCCGCATATGTCGAGCTGCGTCACGCCCTGACGGGCCAGATAATCAGCAAGGCCCGTCGTCGCCAACTGGTCGTTGTCGCGAAAGGCGGAATAGCTGTCGACGGCGGGGTTTTCACCCTTCTGCTGAATATAGTCGAATGCTTCCGTCTTCAGATCGGGGTGGAATTCCGCATCCTGCGTGCCCTGCACGCAATGGTCCGGCCACATCATCTGTGGTTTACCGGAAAGCTCGCCCATGTCGAAAGGTTTCCTGCCCGGATGCTGGGACGCGAAACTGCCGTGGTTTTCCGGGTGCCAGTCCTGCGAGGCGACGATGAGATCATAACCGCCATTGTCAATCAGGGCATTGGCGGCGGGTACGATCCTGTCCCCTTCGGCAACGGCGAGATTGCCACCCGGGCAAAAGCCGTTCTGGATGTCGATGAGCAGCAGCGCCTTCATGATATGCCTCCCTTTTGCCAACAGGATGCCAAGCTGGCTTTGGCGGATCAAGTACTCATTCAACCTTTGTGCCCACGTGGCTGGTTGATGACGGCGGCCTGTCCCGTCGCAGTCCTGCCGCATTTACAGCAAATTTCCGGCCAAGTCGGAATTTACCTGACGATGCGGCGACGGAAACTTTAAAGGCCGATGACGCCTCGCGGGGCATTTTTCAGGACGAGCGATGCAGTGCACGCCGTTCCCGCACAGTCATCGTCTCGCCTTCGCCTGACATGCGCAGACCTTAACGAAGTATTTTTGCAGGGACTCGTAAACACTTTGGTTACCATAATTCGTCATGCTTCGAACCAGTCAGTTCCGAAAGCGGCTTGGTGTTCAACCGCTCTTTGGATGCCCCAAAATCCCACCGGCATTGGCCGGGTGTGCGTGAACGGTTCGAGTAACGAGTATCATGGCGTTTTCTGCTGCGGCCTATAATGGCGCCGGTCTTGCCGGGTCGTCCTGCCTCAAGAAAGGCAAATCCTTTTCGCTTGGCCGAATGTCCGCGCTGCTCGGCGGCGGTGCCTTTGCCGGTCTTTTCGCCTTTGCCGCCTTCGCATCGCTGCACAGCATGGCGGCGGCCTCGCATGGCGTCGGGCAATTTGAAAAGACGCTGGTGGCCCGGCTCGATTCCGCCGAGACGGCGATCGGCCACGCGGCGGGGCGGGATATTCACGTCCGCAAGTTTTCCCGTCTGAGCGATCACAGCCATGGCCCGCAGAAGGCCGTTCGCCTTGCCGGCATCATGCCGGAGATCGGCGCTAAGGAATTCGGTGAGCGTTTTGGCGCGGCGGCGAATGCCAAAGGGCAGGCGACGGTGAAGGAACTTGCCGCGCTCAGGCCTTCGGCAATCGTCGATTCGGCGCTTGGGCGCACCACTGATGTGGCCTATCAGAGCGCTGCCTCGCAACATCCAGCATTCGAAGTGGCGCTTGCACGCCCGCAGATCGAGGAAGAGGCGAGCAGCCTGCTTCCTGATGACGTGCCGCTTCCGAGCTTCCGGCCCGAAGTGGCGGCGGCCGAGACGGTTGAGCCGTCGCCGCGCCCCGCCCTTTCCAAGACTGCCGTTGCTTCAGCCCCCGATTTTGATGCGCCGGTTCCGCTGCGCGCGCCGCAGCAGCCGAAGCAGAGCACCGGTGCCATGCTCGCCTTTGCAAAGCCTGATAATCCGATGCGCGAGCCGAGCAAGATGGATGCGGTTCCGTGGCCGGATCGCGGCAATGGCACGGCGATTTACGATATTTCCTCCGGAACGGTTCACATGCCGAATGGCGAGAAGCTGGAAGCGCATTCCGGCATCGGCAAGATGCGCGACAATCCTGACTTTGTTCACGTCAGAATGCGCGGCTCTACGCCGCCCTCCAGCTATCGTCTGACGATGCGCGAAGCGCGGTTTCATGGCGTCGAAGCTATTCGCCTGACACCGGAAAACGGCGTCAACCCGCATGGCCGCGATGGTCTTCTTGCCCATACCTACATGCTGGCGAAACGCGGCGAATCGAATGGCTGTGTCGTGTTCCGGGATTATTCGCGCTTCCTTGCGGCCTTCAAACGCGGCGAAGTCAAGCGCATGGTCGTGGTGCCCAAGCTCAACGGCAACCGTCCGACGCTTGCCAGCAGCGGCGGGAAAAGTGGTGGCAAGACGCTGCTCAGCATGTTCTCGCGCGGCAACGATTCCTGAGCTTATTTGAATTTCATCAACGGCTGCGTCGCTGTGTCAGCACCATGCCGGCGAGGATGAGAAGAATGCCAAGCGCGCTTGCCCAGATTTTCGGCGGATGATCGCTGAAAAGATCGAGCACAACGCCCGACACCATCTGGCCGCTGATGACCAGAAGTGCGGTATTGACCGCGCCGATGCGCGGGATGAGCCAGCTTCCCGAGGCGATGAAGACAACACCGATCGGCCCGCCGATAAAGGCAAGCCAGGGGGCATCAGCCGCGCCAGGCGGAATGAGGCCGCCGACGATGAGGCCGATGACGGTCAGCACGACAAAGCCAACGATATGGTTCCAGAAGGAAGCGATAAGCGGTGAGTTCGACAGGCTCAAGCGGCCGTTGATCTGGCGGCTCAGCGCCACGAAGACGCCGCCGGCAAAGGCCATGGCGATCCAGACGATCATGCCGTTCTCCCGACAAGAATGATAAGTGCGCTGCCGCAGAGGATCAGCGCCACCGCTGCCATGTCCCGCATATCCGGCCGCCGTTTCGGCAGGCCGAAGAGGCCGAAAAGATCGGCCAACAGGCTGAAGATCACCTGTCCGCCGAGACCCAGCGCGATGGTGCCGGAAAGCGCCAGCGGCGAATTGACGGCGGTGGAGGTGAGGACGACGATGGCCGCACCCACGACCCCGCCGCAATAGGCCCAGAGCGGCGCTTTCGGTTTTTCCGGTGCGCCCGCGTCTTTCTTCGGGCGCATGATGGCCAGATAGATCAGCGCTGCCACCGTACCTGTGCCATGCGCCGTCCATGAGGAAAACAGCGCGCTGCCGTAATGGGCAAGCTGGCCGTTGAAATGCACCATCAGGGTCAGAAGGCAACCGCTGGCGAAAGCGGCGGCAAGATGCAGCGGGTTAAGGCGGGGATGTGTCGTGTCTGTCATAACGGGCCGAAATATGATGATATAACGAAGCGTTACAGTATCGGTCTATAAATCGAAATCGATTTGTTTGGCGTTTCTAACATCATGGGCTCCCAAACGCTTCGGCGTTCTCCCGCATGTTAGCGTTCGGCATCACGAATGGCTGACGTCCGACATCACATCGGCAAAAAAATCCGCAATCAGCGCCGATACACGCTGCGGGTCTTCCCAATGTGGATTGTGGCCATGGCCAGCAAGGGTGATGGTTCGAGCCTCGGGGAAGGCTTCGTGCAGTCGTTGACGATGTGTTTCTCCGAAGAGAGGGTCTTCCGAACCGGCAATGCAGAATACCGGTTTTTTAATTCTGGAAGCGCTGTGATGCAGATTTGTGTCGGCAAAGCCTCTCAGCACCCCATGCCAGATTGCGGCGGGCATGTTGGCCGCAGCCTGTTTCATTTTCGATAGAAAGCCAAAATCCACTGGCTGACTGCAGGAGTACCAGTCGTGAAGAAAACCTGCGGTGGGCCTGATCGGGTCTCGAAGAGCGAGAATGTCTTTGGTCAACTGACTTTCCGGACCAAAATCCGGTTCAACGGTTGCCGAAATGAGGGCAAGAGCCCGGATTGCGTCACCGCGCCGGGCGGCAAGTTCGATCGCGGTCATCGCGCCCATGGAGTGGCCGAGCAAGAATATCCGTGAAACGCCCATGAGCGTCAGAAAATGATCGATCGTTTCGGCGAAATCCGCGACATTGAGGCCTCGTCCGAGGGAAGAGACTCCATGTCCGGGCAAGTCCGGAACAATGAGCCTGTATTCACGGAAATACGGCTCCAGCATGGAAAAACTGCGGCTTGTGTCGGAAAAGCCGTGCAACATCAGAAGCACCGGGCCGGGTCCGCCACTGTCTATGAACGCTATTCGGCGACCAAGCGGCAATTCGACATACTGCTTGCGCCTCTCCCAATCGTCAAAAAAGGCTGATGTCATAAGCCGAACCCCGTTTTGACGGCGGCAAGACCATCCTGTCCCTTGAATGTCGATACGTCCTTCAGCCAGGCATCCAGCCGTTGTGGCTCGTCCTTGATGGCCTGTGTCGCCGCGTCTTCCGGCGCCATGCTGCCATTCATGATGTAGTCCATGCCCTTGTTTTCGTAGTCTACGTCGAAGGCGAGATTTTCGAGCAGCCTGGCTACATTGGGGCATTCCTGCAGGTAGCCTTTGCGCACCTGCGTATCGACTGTGGCGGCACCGAAGTCCGGACCGTAGAACTTGTCGCCACCAGTCAGATATTTGATGTCGAACTTGCTGTTCATCGGGTGCGGAGCCCACCCCTGGAAAACTATGAAGAACTTGTTGCGAGCAAAACGGGTTACCTGCGACAGCATTCCCTGTTCGCTTGATTCGACCACTTCCCAGTCCTGAAGGCCCAGCGAAGGGTCTTTGACGGCGTCCAGCATCAACTGATTGGAGCCCGGTTCGATGCCGTAGAGTTTCCTGTCGAACTTGTCGGCAAATTTTTGCAGGTCGGAAAAATCCTTGACGCCCGCTTCCCAAACATAGGTCGGGACCGCGAAAGTGTATTTGGCGCCGACCAGATTGGTTCGGACTTTTTCTACCGATCCGTCTTCTTTGTACGGCTTGTAGTAATTCACCATCGCCGGATCCCAATATCCCATAAAGACGTCGAGATCCTTGCTTTTCAGGCTGGTGTAGATGACGTCGATGCCGAGAAGCTGGCTCTGCGGTTCGTATCCGAGCGTCCTCAAAAGCGACATGGCGATGCCGGTCGTAAAAGCCAGATCATTCCAGCCCGGCTCGGCCAGACGCACGACCTTGCACGATTCGGCTTCCGCAGCTGATGTCTCCACGCTCGCCAGAAGTGCCGCCGCCGACAGTAATCCAAGCCATTTTTGCATCGCTCACCCACTTTGTCTTTATGGTCATTATATTGACCCGCTGGGCAATAATTGATCTTTGCGGAAAACTTGTCAATATTTCTCTCTGCAAGGAGACTGAAATGCGACTGACCAAAATAAGCGATATCCGCCGGGCCGAGTTGAGGCGGGCAGCGTTCGAGGTTTTGCAAAAAGAGGGGATGGCGGGGGCGACGCTTGAAAGGGTGGCGGCGCAGGCCGGTGCCTCCAAAGGCATCGTGCTGCATTATTTCGCCAGCAAGCAGGAATTGTTCGAGCATGCGATGCGTGAAGCCAACGTAAAGCTGACGGAGATGGTTGTGGCGCGCCTCAACAATGCCACCACCCCGCGCGAGCGGCTCGATGCGATTATCGATGGGAATTTTGACGAAAGCTTCTTTCAGCCGTCAATTTGCCACGCCTGGCTGTCGCTTTGTGCGGAGGTTCCCCGCGAACCGCAGCTTGCCCGTATTCAAAAAGTGATCCATGCCCGGATGCGGTCCAACCTTCTCTCCGCTTTGGTGCATCTTTTGCCGAAAGAGGAGTGCGAAGCCGTTGCGCTTGGCATTACCACGCTGATCGACGGGCTGTGGCTGCGTTCAGGCCTGCAATCGGGAGGTTTGACAAGGCAGGAAGCCATGGACCAGATGCGGGATTACCTCTCCCACAGATTGCCGGGTGAACAACCCGCTGCGGCGATATGAAATTGGCAGGGAACCAGTAAAGGCACGCCCGCATTATTCCACCATGAAGAAAACAACGCGCAAGCCATTGAACCGGATGACGATTTTCGTCATTTCGATTTTCATTCTCGCAGCCGTGATCGCCGCGGTTTATCTCATCGGCTTTACGCCCGGCGAGGCATGATCCAGCTTGTCTAATTGCCGGCGGGAGCAGTCTTGCCCTTGCCGCCTTGCAGCGCGACACTCAGCTTGGCGATGGCGAAGCGGAGGCCGCGGAGAAGAAAACGGCTGGTTTCCAGATAGGCGCGATAGGGCAGCACGGTGAAATAACGCCAGCGCGGCAGGCGGTAAATGCGCAGATTGTTCTGGATCTGGCTCTCACCATCCGCATCCTGCGTGGCGCAGAGCGGGTAGATGAAAGCCCCCTTCAGCCCCGCGAGATATTCCAGATCGAATGCGATATCATAAGCCAGCCGCATGGGGATCAGTTTCGATATCCATTTTCCGGCGCGGCGGTTGACGAGATAAGCGCCGGAGCCCTTTTCCCGTGTCAGGGCAATGGCCAGTGAGCGGCCATTGGAAAGCGGACGAAACGGGAATTTGCGCCCGTTGCTGACCGTCGTCAGTCGCAACAGATCCCAGTCGCCGCCGTTCAGCACCGCCTCATCGATTACATTCAGAAAATCATTGTCGAAGACCACGTCGTCCTCAAGGATGAGCGCGACATCGGCGTCGCCATCCATGAATTTATTGGCGCAGGCGACGTGGCTGAGATAACAGCCTATTTCCGGCGGCGAGGTGCGCCGGCCATGCATGAGCATGTAGGAAACCTCGCTGAATTCCGGGATCGGATAATTCAGTTCGCGGCCATTGACGCCGGCGATACGCTCCGCCTGCAGCCCGATGGCGTCGAGCCTGGCAGTCATATCCTCAAGGCGCTTCGTGGCGCTGTCCATGTTGATCAGGAAAACGGCAAGCTTGCGCTGGCTTTTCGGTAAAATATGCAAAGCGGTCCTCGCCCGGTTTTCGCTGTCGTGTAGCAATTTCTTTATTGCAACGGCATGACGCGGGCTATGGAAAAAGCTGTCTCGAACCTGTCTTAACCGTTCGAATCAAACCTTTTCCACAAATCCATCCAGCACGCGCTTTTGTCCGGCGCGGTCGAAATCGATGGTCAGCTTGTTGCCCTCGATGGCGGAGATATTGCCATTACCGAATTTGAGGTGGAAGACGCGGTCACCGACAAAAAATTTCGATGGTGTGTCGGCAACGGATTTGGCCACCAGCTCGCCATCAATCGTGCGGGTGCGCGGGCCGCTTTCGCCATAACCAATCCGCTCGACCGCATGGCCGGAGCGTGTGCCCCAATTATCGCGGGTGGCATCTGATTTGTTGGCCTGCGCACGTTTCCAGCCGGGAGTGGAATAATTATTGGCGAAGGGTTCCGCCTTGTCGAAGCGGGACTGACCGTATCCCCCGCGTCCGCCATAACCGCCATAATTGCTGTCGGATGCCGCCACATCCACATGGGCGGGCGGCAATTCTTCCAGAAAACGTGAGGGCAGGGTGGATTGCCATAGACCATGGATACGCCGGTTCGACACGAACCAGATATGGCAGAGCTTCTTGGCGCGGGTAATGCCGACGTAAGCCAGACGGCGTTCTTCCTCGAGACCGGAGCGACCGCCTTCGTCCAGCGCCCGCTGGTGCGGGAAAAGGCCTTCTTCCCAGCCGGGCAGGAAGACGGTGTCAAATTCCAGACCCTTGGCGGAATGCAGCGTCATGATGGACACGGCATCCAGTTCCGCATTCTGTTCCGCGTCCATGACGAGTGCGACGTGTTCCAGAAATCCACGCATGCTTTCGAAGGATTCCATCGAACGGATGAGCTCCTTGAGGTTCTCCAGCCGTCCGGGGGCTTCCGCCGTCTTGTCGGCCTGCCACATGGCGGTATAGCCGCTTTCGTCGAGGATCTGCTCGGCAAGCGTGGTATGCTCGGTGTTTTCCAGCAGGCCCTGCCAGCGGCGGAAATCCTGTACCACGTCGAACAGCGCCTTGCGCGCCTTCGGTTTCAGCTCGTCGGTTTCTATAATATCGGCCGCGGCCGCCAGCATCGGAATATCGCGGGCGCGGGCATAGTCATGCAGATTGCGGATCGTCGTATCGCCAAGGCCGCGCTTGGGTGTATTGACGATACGCTCGAAAGCGAGATCGTCAGCCGGTTGGCAGACGAGGCGGAAATAGGCCATGGCGTCGCGAATTTCGAGGCGCTCATAAAAGCGCGGGCCGCCGATGACGCGGTAATTGAGACCAAGCGTGACGAACCGGTCTTCGAACTCGCGCATCTGGAAGGAGGCGCGAACGAGGATGGCCATGTCGTTCAGCTTGTGGTTCTTGCGCTGGAGCTGCTCGATTTCTTCGCCGACGGCGCGGGCTTCCTCCTCGGAATCCCAGGCGGCATGGACCATGACCTTTTCATCGTCAGGGCTGCTGCGTTCGGTGAACAGCGTCTTGCCGAGACGGCCCTCATTATGGGCGATCAGATGGCCGGCCGCGCCGAGAATATGTTCGGTGGAGCGGTAGTTACGCTCGAGCTTGATGACCTTGGCGCCGGGGAAATCCTTGTCGAAACGCAGGATATTGTCCACTTCGGCGCCGCGCCAGCCATAGATCGACTGGTCGTCGTCGCCAACGCAGCAGACGTTCTGTGGCTCGCCCTTGGCGCGCTGGGCGAGAAGCCGCAGCCACATATATTGCGCCGTATTGGTGTCCTGATATTCGTCCACCAGAATATAACGGAACTTCTGGTGATACTCTTTCAGAATGTCACTGTGGCGGCGGAAGATGCTGATCGGGTGCATCAGCAGATCGCCGAAATCGCAGGCGTTCAGCGTTTTCAGCCGGTTCTGATAGGCGGTATAGAGGTCGCGGCCCTTGCCGTTGGCGAAGGCGCGGCTGTCGCCCTCCGGAATATCCGGCGGTGTCAGGCCCTTGTTCTTCCAGCCGTCAATCATGCCGGTGAATTGTTTGGCGGGCCAGCGCTTGTCATCAAGACCTTCGGCCTGGATGAGCTGCTTGATCAGCCGCACCACGTCGTCGGTATCGAGAATGGTGAAATCCGACTTCAGACCGACGAGTTCGGCATGGCGGCGCAGGAGTTTGACGCCGATGGAGTGGAAGGTGCCCAGCCAGGGCATGCCCTCGACAGCACCGCCGACGAGAACGCCGATACGCTCCTTCATCTCGCGGGCGGCCTTGTTGGTGAAGGTCACGGCGAGAATCTGGCTCGGCCACGCGCGGCCGGTCTCCAGAATATGGGCGATGCGGGTCGTCAGAACGCGGGTCTTGCCGGTGCCGGCGCCCGCGAGAACCAGAACGGGTCCGTCAAGCGTTTCCACGGCATCGCGCTGTTCCGGGTTGAGACCGGACAGATAGTCAGGTGCTGGCCGCGCCTGATCGCGCGCCGCCATGGCGCGGGCGGCAATGCCAAGCCCGCCGCCGTTTTCCGAAGGGGCATTGTTCGTTGCCCTGCGCGGTGCGGCGGGTTCTTCATCGAAGAACGGCATATCGTCGAAACTGTTGCTCATGCGGCCCAATGTAGTGATTCGGGATATAAAGGCCAGAACCGCGTTCTGCTTTTATTCCGGTATCGTCAGTCAAAACGCCTATTCCAAGGCATTTTCTTCGTCTCAAGCCCCTCTGTCGGCATCGAAAGCAGCGTCAACGGGTACTTGCAGCGCCACCGCAAGCTGGTTGGTCTTGGCTGAAAGCGCGATAATGCGCATCAAATCGGCATGTTGTTCGGTGGTCATGCCCTTGGCTTTTGCGGCGGCCGTGTGGGAATGAGCGCAATAGGAGCAGCCATTGGTTACGGAAACGGCGATATAGAGCATTTCCTTGACCAAGGGATCGAGCGCCGAAGGCGTCGCCATCACCGCCTTGACCTCGGCCCAGGTGTTTTCCAGTAGATCGGGATCGAAGGCGAGGTATAGCCACATATTGTTGATGAAATCCGATTTGCGGGTGGTGCGGATATCATCGAACACTGCTTTGACGCGTGGGTCGGCTTCGGGATTTTCGGCTTTCGTCACCGTGCTCATGGCTTCCTCCGGGAATGGTTTTCGGCTTTTAGAGTAACCGATCGGCGGAGATTTGCGACAGAAACGGTTGCGCGATGCGTCCCGACGAAAATTCATCACAAATTACAATTATGTAAGGAACGGTTTTGTGCGTTGCCTTCGTCAAGGCAAGCGGGAATACTTTGCACGTTCCAACGGCGTTCGGTTTGGAACTCCATTTTACTGCGCGGATCAACCGGAGAAATATATGCGGGTCTGGAAACAGGTGGGTGTCAGTGTTGCCGTGGTGGGAGCGGGGCTCTGTCTCTGGGGCTTTTATTCGCCCGAAGCCCGCAATGTTCTCGCTGCCATCGGGCTTGGCAAAATGCCGGCCGGTGCGATCGAGGTTGCCGCATCCGGTGCCGGAACCTCCGGCACGCCAGCGGGCCAGAATGCTGGCGGCGCGCGTCGCAACGGCAATGCCACTCTGGTGGTCATGGCTCCCGTCAAAAAAGGTACGGTCAATGACCGGCTGAATGCCATTGGCAATGGCGAGGCGATCCAGTCGGTCGTCGTCATGCCGCAGGCCTCCGGCACGCTTTCGGAAATCCGCACCTCCTCCGGTGCCCGCGTCGTGAAGGGGCAGGTGCTCGCGCGGCTCGACGATGAGGAGCAGGTGATCGAGCGTGACAAGGCGCAGGTCACGCTGCGCAGCGCGGTTGAAAAATCCAATTCCTACAAGAACCTGAAATCCGTTTCCCGCCTTGACGTGCTGGATGCGCAGATTGCCGAAGAGGCTGCCAAGCTTGCGCTGAGCACGGCCGAACTCAATCTCAAGCGTCGCGACATCGTCGCGCCGATCGAAGGTGTGGCCGGCATCGTTGCCGCCAATATCGGCGACAACGTCACCACGCAATCGACCATCGTCAGCATTGACGACCGTTCCGAAATTCTTGTCAATTTCTGGGCTCCCGAGCGCTTCGCAACCGCGATCAAGGTCGGCATGCCGGTGGAGGCGACGTCGATTTCCCGGCCCGGCGAGACTTTCAAGGGTGAGATCGAGGCCGTCGATAACCGTGTTGACGAGGCAAGCCGCACGATCCGCATCCGGGCGAAGTTCGGCAATGAGAAAGACGAGCTGAGGGCCGGCATGTCCTTCGGCGTCACCATGCGTTTTGCCGGGGAAACCTATGCTTCGGTCGACCCGCTTGCCGTGCAGTGGGATGCGGAAGGCTCCTATGTCTGGCGCGTTACCGACAACAAGTCGAACAAGGTGCGGGTGCAGATCGTGCAGCGCAACCCCGATGCCGTTCTCGTCAAGGCGGAACTGGCGGAGGGTGAGCCCGTCGTGATCGAGGGTCTGCAACGTGTGAGAGAAGGCGGCGTGGTCCGCGTCGGCAATCAGCCGAAGCCCGAGGAGGTTGCCAGCCAATGACGACACCGCCGCCTTCGGTTAAGGATTCCAAGCTCGCCTTTACGGCATTGTTCGTCCGCAGGCCCATTCTGGCGGCGGTTCTCAACACGCTGCTGGTCGTCGCCGGCCTTGCCGCGCTGGTTGGCGTCGAAGTGCGCGAATTGCCGGATGTCGACCGGCCGATCATCAGCGTCAGGACCACCTATGACGGGGCGGCGCCGGAAACAATTGACCAGGAAGTGACGCAGACCATCGAAGGTGCGGTGGCACGTGTCAGCGGCGTCAAGTCCATCTCTTCCAATTCGCAATTCGGCACAAGCCGCGTGACGCTGGAATTCGGCGACAATGTCGATCTGGCTGTCGCCGCCAACGACGTGCGCGACGCCATCGGCCGCGTCACCAATCAGCTGCCTGACGATGCCGACGAACCGCAGATCATCAAGGCGGATTCCGACAGCCAGCCGATCATGCGCCTTGCCGTCACCTCGACCACGCTCAGCATGGAAGACCTGACCAAGCTGGTGGATGACGAAATCATCGACCGTCTGGCCGCCGTTGACGGCGTTGCCGATGTGGAGCTTTACGGCGATCAGGAAAAGGTTTTTCGCGTCGATCTCAATCAGGCGGCGCTGGCAAGCCGTGGTTTGACCGTCACCGATGTTTCCAACGCGCTGGCGAGTGCGGCCCTCGACGTGCCGGCGGGATCGCTGAAAAGCACGACGCAGGATATCGTCGTGCGCGCCACGGCCAGCCTGACGAAGCCCGAAGATTTTTCCAATCTTTTGATCAAGAACAATATTCGCCTCAGGGACGTCGCGACCGTCATGCTGGGGGCGGATGATGAATCCACCTCGCTGCGTTCCAATGGCGTGCAGGGCGTCGGTCTCGGCGTCATCCGCCAGGCGCAGTCGAACACGCTCAGTATTTCCACGGGCGTGAAGGCCGCTGTCGATGCCATGTCGGCCAACCTGCCTGATGGTACGCGTGTCGTCATCACCAGCGATGACGCCGTCTTCATCGAAGGCGCGCTGCACGAGGTTGAGCTGGCACTTGGACTCTCCGCGCTTATCGTCGTCGTGGTGCTTTACCTGTTCCTGCGCGACTGGCGCGCCACACTCATTCCGGCAATCACCATGCCGGTGGCGCTGATCGGCACCATTGTCGCGATCTATATGGTCGGCTTCTCGGTCAATATTCTGACGTTGCTCGCCATCGTTCTGGCGACCGGCCTGGTGGTTGATGACGCCATCGTGGTGCTTGAAAACATCGTGCGCCGCCGCACGGAAGGCATGGGGCCGCGGGCCGCTGCCGTTCTCGGCACGCAGGAAGTGTTCTTCGCGGTTATCGCAACGACGGCGACGCTTGCCGCCGTGTTCATTCCGCTTTCCTTCCTGCCGGGCCAGCTTGGCGGCCTGTTCCGCGAATTCGGCTTCGTGCTGGCCTTCGCGGTGGGCTTGTCCTCGATCGTGGCCTTGACGCTTTGCCCGATGCTGGCTTCGCGCATGCTGAAGGAGGGGCTGAAGGAACCGACGGGACCGCTTGCCTGGTTCGGTAATGTCTTTGCCTCCACCTATAAGTCGACGCTTTCCGCCTGCCTCAACAATCCGCTGATCGTCATCGTCGTGGCGTTGATCTTCTCCGGCCTGTCGTGGATCGCCTTCGGCATGATCCAGAATGAGCTGACGCCGCGCGAGGACCGCGCCTCGATCATGATGCGGGTGACAGCGCCGCAGGGTGTCAGCCTTGAATATACGCGCGACCAGTTGCAGCGGATCGAGGAAAACCTGCAGCCGCTGCGCGACAGTGGCGAAATCCGCAATATCTACTCCATCACCGGCATGAACGGTTCGTCCAATACCGGCTTCATGGTGCTGACGCTCGCCCCCTGGGCAGATCGTGAGAGGACGCAGAACCAGATCGCCGCAGATGTCACCTCCGCCGCCAACAGGGTGCCCGCGCTGCGCGGCAATGCGATGCAGCCGAACAGCCTCAGAATTCGCGGCGCCGGCAATGGGTTGCAGATGGCGATGGTCGGCAGCAACTATGCGGCGCTGACGGCGGCGACGCAGAAATTGCTGCTTTCGATGGAGGAAAGCGGCCTGTTCGACACGCCGCGCTTCGACAATGAACCCAATCAGGCGCAGATCTCCGTCTCCATCGACCGCGAGCGTGCGTCGGATCTCGGGATCGACATTACCGGCCTGTCACGCGCCATGCAGTCGCTGCTGGAAGGGCGCTCGATCGTCGACGTCTTCGTGGATGGCGATGCGATCCCCGTACGGCTGCTATCGTCTACCCGGCCGATCAACGATCCGACCGATCTTGAAAACGTCTTCCTGAAAACGGGCGACGGCAAGATCGTGCCGATGTCGGTCATTGCCACACTCAAGGAAAATGCGGTTGCCCCGCAGCTGAACCGCGAGCAGCAGCTTGCCTCCGTCGGCTTCACCGCCAACCTCAAGGATGGCGTTTCGCTTGGTGAGGCCCTTCAAAAGGTGAATGAGCTGTCGCAATCGGTAATGCCGCCCGGCGCCCGCCTGCTGCCGCTCGGTGAAGCGGCGACGCTTGAGGAAAATTCGAGCGGCATGTTGCTGACCTTCGGTTTCGCTATCGCCATCATCTTCCTCGTGCTGGCTGCGCAGTTCGAAAGTGTGCTGAGTTCGGTCATCATCATGTCGACGGTGCCGCTTGGCCTTGCCTGCGCGGTCATCGCGCTGCTGGTCACCGGGTCCAGCCTCAACGTCTATAGCCAGATCGGCCTCGTGCTGCTTGTCGGCGTCATGGCCAAGAACGGCATTCTGATCGTCGAATTCGCCAATCACCTGCGGGATCAGGGCGCTACCGTGCGCGAGGCCATCGAGAAGGCCACCAGCATCCGCCTGCGCCCCGTCATGATGACGATGATCGCCACCATTCTCGGCGGTGTGCCTTTGGTGCTGGCGCAAGGGGCGGGTGCGGAAGCCCGCATCGCGCTCGGCTGGGTCATCGTCGGCGGCCTCGGTTTTGCGACGCTGGTGACGCTTTACATCACCCCGGTTTCCTATCTGCTGATCGCCCGCTTCGCCAAACCGCAGGCAGATGAGGAAATCCGCCTCCACCGCGAACTGGAACTTGCCGCCCGCCGCAAGGCGCTGGAGGAAGACAAACCGCTTCTGGCGGCGGAATAAAAAACGGTTGCCGCCAATTACCGTCCGGCGCAATTGCGATGCTGGACAAAGCGTTAACCTTACCCCATACCACCTGACGGAATTTCGTAACGGATCTGCTCCGTTACGGGCAGATGTTGCGGTGGAGATGGATGATGGCGCTGAAAGATGTGGTGGCGGGAAAGCGGAACGAAGAGGGTATTGCATCTGCGCTCGCGGTGCTGAAGCAGCAGCTTGGCGACAGGCTCCAGACCGGCCAGGCGTTTCGCGAGCAGCACGGCCACACCACCACCTATCTGACCCTGCAGGCGCCTGACGGCGTTGTCTTTGCCGAGAGCGCCGATGATGTGAAGGCCGTGGTGAAGGTCTGCGCGCAATATAAGGTGCCGGTCATTCCGTTCGGAACGGGGTCTTCGCTGGAAGGTCAGGTCAATGCGCCCAACGGTGGAATCTGCATCGATTTCAGCCGGATGAATCGCATCATTGAGGTGAATGCCGAAGATCTTGACGTGACGGTGGAGCCGGGCGTGACGCGCGAGGACCTGAATGTCCATCTGCGCGATACCGGCCTGTTTTTCCCGATCGATCCGGGCGCCAATGCCTCGATCGGCGGCATGGCCTCGACGCGTGCATCAGGCACCAATGCCGTGCGCTACGGCACGATGAAGGATAATGTTCTGGCCGTCACCGCCGTCGTCGCCAATGGCGAGGAAATCCGCACGGCGCGCCGTGCGCGCAAATCGTCCGCCGGTTATGATCTGACGCGGCTTTTCGTCGGTGCGGAGGGGACGCTCGGCGTCATCACCTCGGTCACGCTGCGGCTGCAGGGCATTCCGGAAAAGATCGCCGGCGGGGTCTGCACCTTCGATAGCATCAAGGCAGCCTGCGACGCTGTCATCATGACGATCCAGATGGGCGTTCCGGTTGCCCGCATCGAATTGCTTGATGAGGTGCAGGTGCGCGCCTGCAACGCCTATTCCGGCCTGAATTACGCGGAGAAACCGACGCTGTTCGTGGAGTTCCACGGCACGGAGGAAACGGCGGCGCTGCAATCGCAGCAATTTGCCGAAATCGCGGCCGAATGCGGCAGCGTCGATTTCCGCTGGACGGGCGATGCTGCCGAGCGCAACAAGTTGTGGAAGGCAAGGCATGATGCCTATTGGGCGTCGCGGGCGCTTGCGCCGCATCTTGACGGGCTTTCCACCGATGTCTGCGTGCCGATTTCGCGCCTTGCAGATTGCGTGGTGGAAACGCAGCAGGATATTGCTGAAAACGGGTTTCTGGCGCCAATCGTCGGCCATGCTGGCGACGGGAATTTTCATGTCCTTATTCTGTTCGATGGCAAGGATGCCGAAAGCGTCGCGAAAACCGAGGCTTTTGTCGCCCGCCTCAACCGCCGGGCGATCGCCATGGAGGGCACCTGCACCGGCGAACATGGCATCGGTCAAGGCAAGATGAGTTTTCTGGCCGAAGAAGCAGGAAATGCGCTGGATGTGATGCGTGCCATCAAAACGTCGCTCGATCCGGATAACATTTTCAATCCGGGCAAGTTGTTCCGGCTTGTCTGATCATTCTCACATTTGATTGGTACAAAAGGCTGCTTGCCGTTAAGGCAGAAAAGAATAGGTTTGCAGCGTTCGCGAAGGGAGATGCAGGTCAGTGCTCGGGCGTATTCTGGTTTTTCTGGGCGGACTGCTGGCCTTGGTGCTGTTTTCGGCGCTGCTCATTCCCTATTTCGTCGACTGGACGGATTTCCGTCGCGATTTTGAAGATCAGGCGAGCCGCATTCTGGGCAAGAAGGTGGTGGTGCACGGCCGGGTCGAGGCGCGTATCCTGCCGTTCCCTTCGGTAACGCTGCATGATGTGCGCGCCGGAACGGATGCGGATGGTTCGCCGCTCATCCAGGTTGCGCGTTTTTCCATGGATGCCGAGCTTGCGCCTTTCCTTTCCGGCGAGGCGCGCATCTTCGACATGCGCATAGAGGAGCCCAAGGCCAAGATCAGGCTTTTGAAGGACGGCACGCTGGACTGGATGCGTGGCAGCCGGGCGGAAATTCCCGCCCGCACCGTGGTTCTGGAAAGCGTGCAGATCGAAGGCGGGCAGATCGAATTCATCGATGAGCAATCCGGCCGCAACCGTGTGGTGACCGGCCTTAACGCCGACATGTCCGCCAATTCGCTGGCCGGGCCGTGGAAGGCGGAAGGGCGTGCTGCCGTTGACGGGCATCCGGGCTCTTTCTCCCTCTCCAGCAGCGAACCCGATTATGCCGCTGGCCGCATGGGGCTCAGGGTGCGGGTGGTGCCGGATGAACATCCGGTCGAGGTCGATCTGGACGGCGCGATTGCTGCAACGGCGGGAAAGCCTGCCTATAGCGGTTCCTTTGCTTTCAGCTTCCGGGAAGATGAAAAGCAGAAACAGGCCGGACAGTCGCTGTTTTCCTCGCCGCGTACACGCGGCAGTTTCGAACTGACCAATGAAAGCGTGCGCATATCGAGCTACCGCATGGAACTCGGCGGCAGCGAAAACCCTTACGTCGTGACCGGCGAGGCGACGCTGGATACCGGTGCGAAGCCGGAATTCCTGCTGACGGCGGATGGCCAGCAGATCGATGTCGCCCGCTTTGCGCCACCCGTCGTACAAACGGGCAAGACCTCGCGCCAGCCCACCGTCTCTGTGCGCCAGCGCATCGAGGCCTTTGCGGCCATGGTGGCGCGCATTCCGGTGCCGCAGGTGCCGGGCAAGGCCAGCATCAGCCTTCCCGCGCTGGTTTCCGACGATACGACCATCCGTGACATCAGGCTGGATGTGCGCCCTGATGGCAGCGGCTGGCAGGTGGTGAATGCGGTTGCGACGCTGCCGGGCAGGACGCAGCTGGAAGCCAAGGGCTCGCTGACATTGCTTGGCGGCCCGGCCTTCAACGGCAATCTGCTTGTTGCATCCAACCAGCCGTCGGGGCTGGCGAACTGGCTTTCCGGCTCGGTCGATCCGGCGATACGGCAGCTGAATGCGGCCGGTTTTTCCGCCGATGTCTCGCTGACGACGCTCAACCAGCGTTTCAACAATCTCGAGCTTGCCATCGGCGACGCTTCGCTGAAGGGCGAGCTGGAGCGGCGCTCGGATGGCAAGACTTCCAATCTCTCCATCGATCTTGCCGGCAATGAAATCGATCTCGATGCGCTGAAGGCGCTCGGTAGTCTGGCGCTGGGCGATCAGGTCGGAAGCTCGGTTCTCGATCATCGCATCGACGCCAAGTTCAAGGCCGACCGGTTCAACATGGCCGGCGTGACCGCAAATCATGTCGAGACCGCCTTCACCATGGCCGGTGGTGTTCTGACGCTTGAAAACATGACGGCCGGCGATATTGCCGGCGCTGAGGTCAAGGCCAGAGGGCAGTTGCAGGGTTCGTTGCTGAAATATGCGGGCAAGGGCACGGTAAACCTGCATGCTCCGGATATGCAGCCGTTCTTTACCATGTTGCAGCAGAAATTGCCCAACCACCCCTTCCTCAGCCGTCTGGCCGCCAGCGCGCCCTGGTACGCCAATTCCGATCTTGCCGTAGATGTTTCGGTGAACAGTGAAAATGGCGGGGCCAATGTGGCCGTGTCAGGCACCGTCAATGGCAGCCGCCTGTCGGCCGTTGCCAAGATGCCGGATTTCCTGTCGATCACCGATGATACGGCGATGTCGCTGGAAGCGGTGTTGAAAAACCAGTCGACGGCGATCCTGTTCGGGCAGGCGGGGCTTGATCCGCTGCCGTTCGATGCGGATGGCGAGGGGCTTCTGTCCGTCAAGCTCAATGGCACGCTCGGCTCGCCGGCCCAGACCGATATCCGCTTCTCAACGGAGCGTACGCATTTTTCGATGAGTGGCTCCTTTGCCGTTGCTGCCGCCAATTTCGGTGAGGGCAGCGCGGATGTGGCGCTCGAAAGTGCTGATATCGAGCCATATCTCATCATGAATGCGGTAGGGTTGCCGCAACTCGGCGGTGGCATGGCTGTGAAGGCCAATGCGAAAGTGGCGGTCGATGCGCAGAAGATCGCTTTTTCCTCGGTTGGCGGGCAGGTGGGTGGCAATCCCTTCTCCGGCGATCTCGCGGTTCAGCGCGCCGCGCCTTATCCCGTCAGCGGTGATCTGTCGGTCAGGACCGCCGATCTCGCCTGGTTGGGTGATGCGATCTACGGCCCGGTGATTGACCCGGAAAATGGCGCGCTCAATGCCAAGCCTTTGGCCATGGCGGCTTTCCCACAGCTCAAGGCCTCACTGTCGCTGAAGGCGGAAAACTTCGAAGCGGGTCCCTTCGGCACGATCACGGGGCTGGCGGCCAAGGTGACGCATGATTCGGGCAGTCTTTCGCTCGATGAGGTCACGGGCGGCTTCATGGGCGGCAAATTGACCGGCCGGCTTGCCATGTCCACGGGTGAAGGGGCCGGGATTTTCCGCACCAAGATCGCGGTGACCGACGCCAATCCGGAGCCTATCCTGTGGGCGAACGCCAATGGGCCTGTGGCGACCGGCCGAATTGCCATCGACCTGACGGCTGAATCGACCGGCAAGAGTGTCGGCGAAATTCTGAAGTCGGCGGGTGGTTCAGGTGAAATCCGTGCCGGCGGGCTGGTGCTGAAGGGGCTCAATCCCGCCGCGCTGCCGCCGATCCTGCAGGCGGCGGATGGTTTGCAGCAGCCTATCGATGCGCCCAAAGTTCGGCCGCTGGTGGACCAGAACCTGTGGCAGGGTGAAATCGGGCTTGGCGATGTGGCCCTGCCGTTCTCGCTGAATGGTGGTGCGCTTCATTTCCAGAATTTGCGCGCCGGGATTGATCCGGTGACGCTTGCCGGTGATGCGACGGTGGATATTGCCGCATCGACCTTGAATGGCGATCTCGATCTTCTCTTTAATCCCGGTACCGAAGCGGTTGCCGGAGCCGAGCCGTCTCTACGCCTGAATTATAATGGCCCGCTGGCGGCACCGGCTTTGACGATCGATGTTTCGACACTCAGCAATTACCTGTCGCTCAGGGCTTTCGAAAAGGAGCGCCGTCGGGTGGAGGCCATGCAGGCCAGCGTTCTTGAAAAGCAGCGCCTGCGCCGCGAAGTGGCGCTTTACCGCTCCCAGGCGGCTGAGCGGCAGGCTGAAAAGGAACGGGCAGAAGCGGAAGCCAAAGCGAAGGCGGAAGAGGAGGCGCGGCTGAAGGCTGCGGCCGAGGAGCGTCTTCGCCAGGAGAAAGAACAGCAGGAGCGGTTGCTGCAGCAACAGCAGCAACCCGTGCCCGAGCGGCAATCGGCGCCGATTCTGGTCGTGCCACCGACGGAAAATGCGATCCGCGACCTGGCGCCGGAAAACGCGCCGGCCAATCCATAGCTTGTTTGAAAAGTGGAGGTGGATCGCCTTCAGATTTGCAGGATGTGGAGGCTGGCACCCTAAAACGGGTTCCTTCCCTTTCCCGGGATCTATGGCCATCGTCGCGCCCGGTTGCGAAACTTCGGGTCAAGTCAGAGGAGGGGTGTCAGGTAACGGCTGGTGACATCGTCTCAGGACAAATGTTGGTGCGGTCTGGATACCCGTGTTTTTGGCGGTCTTTCCAGAGTTACCCGGCAGCCGATTAAATCCAGCTCTCTCGTTCGCCGAAGGGCGTGTCGGCATCGAAGTTTTTCGTGCCAATCCTGCTGCTCTCTCCCGACAGGCTGGGCTTATCCGCGCTGCCGCCTGAAGCTGCCGATTTGTCGGCGCTGTTTTCGAGAGCCTCAAGCTGAGCCTTGAGCGAGGCGATGGCGCTCTTCAGTTCCTCCTGGGCTTTCGCTTCGGTGGTCTGGGCCAACTCCGACTGTTTTTCGGCAATCTGCGATTTCAGCTCGGAAACGCTTGAAGAGGAGGTGGATGAAGAAGATAGGACGGAAACAGCAATGCTTGTTCCCGAAACGGCAGAAACCATGGGTCGCCTCGTGGCGGATGTGTGGATTGGAAAGTTATGAAACAAAGACTGAAAACAAGGCTACGCAATACGGGAATGCCTTGCAGCGCAGATTAGGCTGCTAATGTTTAATGAATGCTTTCGCGACGTTACGAGTTTTTCGGCCCGAATGTTTGTAGTCTGTGGGCCGGCAGATCAGGGGCGGCGCCCATGTCGTTGGCTGGACGGAAAGATTACCGGGTCTTCAGCCAGTTCAGCACATAAACGCGCAAAGACGAGGACAGATTGCTGTCGACGGGCCGGTTGTCATCAATTTCCGCGAGCAGGGCAGCGAAGCTGATCTTGCGCTTTTCGGCAATCATCTTCAGTTCTTCCCAGAAGGCATCTTCAAGTGAAATGCTGGTGCGGTGGCCGTGTAATGTTGCTGAGTGCTTGCGGATCATCAGATCGGCCTCCGGCTGGAAATCTGAATCATGTTTCGCCGGCAAGCCTCTGTTTTGCGATTGATTTCCGATTTTGCGGGGAGTTCGCTGCGGCAGGTCCGATCGTCAGTCCCTGTCGGCCCCGCCATCACCCTTTTCGAGCCGCCCTTGATCTAGCGCCTTTTCAGCTTTCTCATTGAGGGCCGATGTCAGATTTTTCTCGGTCTTGCTGCGACCGAAGGACAGGCGGTTCTGTTCCGCCTGTTTTTCCTTTTCGTTGCGGGCTTTCTGCTTCCGAAACTGACGCAGATTGACGATATCGGCGGCCATGCGGATATGTCTCCTTGGGTTTCGGGTGGCGGAAGAAAGGCCGTTATTGCTTCTTGCGGAAGGCATCCAGCGAAACGACGGAGCCTTCCTTCTTTTCCTCGCCTGCCTTGGGGGCCTCGGAGGTGGAAGCGGGCTTTGCCTCGTTGGAAACGGGATAGGCGGTGATTTCGGCCTCTTCCATCTCTTCTTCATCGGCCAGAGGCACGTCGAACTCAAGTTCGAAATTGACGGAAGGATCGTAGAAACCGCGAATGGCGTTATAAGGGATAACCAGCTTTTCAGGCGTATCGGAGAAGGACAGACCGATTTCGAAGCCGGTTTCCGTTACCTTCATATCCCAGAACTGGTGCTGGATAACGATGGTCATCTGCTCGGCATATTTCGACTTGAGGTGCTGGGAAATCCGCACGCCCGGCGCGCCGGTCAGGAATGTGATGAAGAAATGATGGTCGCCGGGCAGGCGGCCGGTTGCGGCCACTTCACCCAAAACCTTACGAATAACGCCGCGAAGGGCATCCTGTGCGAGAATGTCGTAACGGATATGATCCTGCCCCATGCGGTCCTGTCTTTCCCTTATTCGAACGTCTTTTAATGCGCTGCGCGCCTTGCGCGCCAAGGACGCTGTAACACTTTGAATCTTTGCGCAATCCTGAACCGGAGATCGAACTCGATCCAGACGGCTGCGCGTTACCCAAGTATACGCAATGTCCCGAACGGCAGCAACGGAAAAGCCGATGCCGTTCGCAAGTCAGCTATCATATAACCAATTCAGGCAAAATGGAGAAGGTGGAGGTTTCTGTTGCCAGGTACCTCCGAACCCCGCCTTACGGGGCTAACCGTAAGGACTTAGAGCGGAATTCCCGCACCGCCATTAGGCAGCGAGAGCGTATTCCTTAGCGTTGTTGTCGTTTGCAACTACACTTGTGACCCGATAACGGCGGTATCATGCCGAGCAAAAGTTCGATCTTTACGCCCTTGTCGATCCTATTTCGCCCCCATCAAAAGCCGGCCTTCCCTTAAAAGAAGTCCGCCGGTTTTTGGTGGAGGCGCCGGGTACCGCCCCCGGGTCCAATAGGTTTATTACACCGACCGTTTATCGCCATAGCCGGGTTGCCCCGGCAAAGCTCATATAGGCGTTTCGCCCGGCGGAGAAAAGGGGGGCTATGACAATTCCATGAAAAGGTTTCGTGTTTGACGTTGACAATTTAGACAATTCTTGACGACGAGAGATTGCTGTCACATTCTCCGTGCAACCGGTCACCAGAAGCAACGTGGCGCCGGGGACACACGAAGGAGTTGATATGACCGACTATCTCGCAGATGTGAAGAAATACGATGCGGCAGCCGACGAAGCCATCGTTGGCAAAATCGTCAAGCATCTCGGCATTGCGTTGCGCAACCGGGATTCATCGCTGGTGTCCGCTTCCGATCCGGAAGAGCTTGCGCGCGTCAAGGCAAGCTGGTGCGGCAAGAAGCTCGGCGTGACCGACGATAGCGCCGACAAGGCGATCGACGCCACTGCGAAAGCCATGGCTGCGGACCGCTCCAAGTCGCGCGTGACCTTCTATTATCTGGTGGCCAAGGAACTGGGCAAACTCCAGTCGCTTTGATTTGAGGCGGGGATAAGCCCGCATTAGGTGATTGGTTCTGCCGCCCTGTGCTATTATATTCTCCTGATATCAGGGAATCGGCGGCAGAACGCATGAAACAATATCTCGATCTTCTCCGGCATGTGATGGACACCGGCTCCGACCGTGGAGACCGCACCGGCACCGGCACGCGCTCGGTCTTCGGTTACCAGATGCGTTTCGATCTTTCGCAAGGCTTTCCGGTCCTCACCACCAAGAAGCTGCATCTGCGCTCCATCATCCACGAACTGCTGTGGTTCCTGAAGGGCGACACCAATATCGCCTATCTCAAGGAGAATGGCGTTTCCATCTGGGATGAGTGGGCCGATGAAAATGGTGATCTCGGCCCCGTCTATGGTGCGCAATGGCGCTCGTGGCCGGCACCGGATGGCCGTCATATCGACCAGATCGCGCTTTTGATCGAGGCGCTGAAAACCAATCCCAATTCCCGCCGCCACATCGTTTCAGCCTGGAACCCGGCGCTGGTGGACGAAATGGCGCTGCCGCCCTGCCATTGCCTGTTCCAGTTCTATGTCTCGGATGGCAAGTTGTCCTGCCAGCTTTACCAGCGCTCGGCTGATATCTTCCTCGGCGTGCCGTTCAACATTGCATCCTATGCGCTGTTGACGCTGATGGTGGCGCAGGTGACCGGTCTGAAACCGGGAGATTTTGTCCACACGCTCGGCGACGCGCATATCTACGCCAACCATTTCGATCAGGCGCGGCTGCAGATGACCCGCACCCCGAAAGCCCTGCCGACAATGCGCCTCAATCCTGATGTGAAGGACCTTTTCGGCTTTAAGTTCGAAGACTTTACGCTTGAGAATTACGAGGCCGATTCAAGCATCAAGGCACCGATCGCGGTATGAGCGAGGCGCGTGTCACCATCATCGTTGCCGTCTCGGAAAACGGCGTCATCGGCCGTGACCTCGACATGCCGTGGAAGCTCTCCACCGATCTCAAGCGCTTCAAGGCGATGACGATGGGCAAGCCGCTCATCATGGGCCGCAAGACTTTTTTGTCTGTCGGCGAGCGCCCCTTGCCGGGCCGGCCGCATATCATCGTCAGCCGCAATGCCGATTACAGGCCGGATGGGGTGGATGTCGTCTCGTCGCTGGAAGAGGCTTTGAAGCTTGCCAAAGACAAGGCCGCGGAACTGGGCGTGGATGAGGTTTTCGTGGCCGGCGGCGGGGAAATTTACCGTCAGTCGATGCCGTTTGCCGATCAACTTTCCGTCACCCATGTGGCGGTAAAGCTCGATGGCGACACTTTTTTTCCGGATATCGATCCTGACGTCTTTGAAAAAACGGACGAGAATGCCGTTCCCGCAGGGGAACGGGACAATTATCCGGTTCTGTTCACCACTTATTTGCGAAGAGCCGCGTCAAAGTGAACTATTTACCGCGATTGGGTATTTAGTTACCACCTCTGCGTTGAAACGGACGCTTCTCCTTCTTATAACGGGTCGATATTCCCGCCGCACGCGAGCAATCGCTTTCGAACGGAACCGGGAGAGGCTTTTATAAAGAGGTATTGATGCCCTGGAGCAATCAGAATGGCGGCGGCGGCCCTTGGGGCGGCGGCGGTGGAGGAAACAACCAGGGTGGCGGTGGCGGCCCGTGGGGACAGGGGCCTAACCGGCCTCGCGGCGGCGGTGGCGGCAACAATGGCGGCCCACCTGATCTGGAAGAGATCATCCGGCGCAGTCAGGACCGTTTCAAGAATGTCCTGCCGGGTGGCTTCAACGGTGGCGCGGTTGCGATTCTCGTTCTTGTCGTCCTCGTTTTCCTCGGCATCCAGTCCATCTATACCGTCCAGCCGGATGAGCGTGGCGTTGAGCTGCGTTTCGGACGTCCCAAGGACGAAATCTCGATGCCCGGCCTGCATTTCCATCTGTGGCCGATCGAGACGGTTGAGATCGTCAAGGTCACCGAACAACAGCAGAATATCGGCTCGCGCGCCTCGTCGTCCTCATCGAGCGGCGTGATGCTGACCGGCGACCAGAACATCGTCAACGTGCAGTTCTCGGTGCTCTATACGGTCTCTGATCCGAAATCCTATCTCTTCAACGTCGACAGCCCAGCCGAGACGCTGCAGCAGGTTTCCGAAAGCGCCATGCGCGAAGTGGTCGGCCGTCGTCCGGCGCAGGATATTTTCCGCGATAACCGTCAGGCCATTGCGGGCGATGTACGCAGCATCATCCAGTCCACCATGGACGGTTATGGCGCCGGCATTTCCATCAATGCGGTCGCCATCGAAGATGCGGCGCCGCCGCGCGAAGTGGCCGATGCCTTTGATGAAGTGCAGCGCGCCGAGCAGGATGAAGATCGCTTCGTTCAGGAAGCCAACCAGTATGCCAACCAGAAATTGGGTGCGGCACGCGGTCAGGCGGCACAGATCGTTGAAGAGGCGAACGCTTACAAGTCGCGTGTCGTCAACGAGGCCGAGGGTGAGGCGCAGCGCTTCATCTCCATCTATGATCAGTATCGCACAGCACCTGATGTGACCCGCCAGCGCATGTTCCTTGAAACCATGGAACAGGTCCTGAAGGGCTCCAACAAGGTCATCATCGACGAAAAGCAGGGCGTGGTGCCTTATCTGCCTCTGAACGAGATCATGCGCGGCAATACAGGCGCAGCACAGCAGGGAGGCAACTGATATGGGTAACCGTCTTACTGCCATTCTCGTCGGTCTCGCCGCCGTGCTTTTCCTTGGCTATTCATCGATCTTCGTCGTCAACGAGCGCCAGCAGGCAATCGTCGTGCGCTTCGGTCAGATCCAGGATGTAAAAACCGCGCCGGGCCTCTATTTCAAGCTGCCCTTCGCGTTCATGGATGCCGACCGGGTGCAATATGTCGAGAACCGGGCGTTGCGCTTCGATCACGACAATATCCGTGTTCAGGTTTCGGGCGGCAAGTTCTATGAAGTAGACGCCTTCGTCGTCTATCGCATCACGGATGCACGCCGGTTCCGCCAGACGGTCTCGGGTGACCAGATGTCGGCCGAATCGCGTCTTCGCACCCGTCTCGACGCATCTTTGCGCCGGGTCTACGGTCTTCGCGGCTTTGAATCGGCACTTTCTGATGCACGCGCATCGATGATGCAGGAAGTGCGTGACGATCTGCGCCCTGATGCGGAATCGCTCGGCATCAGCATCGTGGATGTCCGCATCCGCCGTACCGATCTGACGCAGGAAGTGTCGCAGCAGACCTTCGAGCGCATGAAGTCGGAACGTCTGGCTGAAGCTGAACTCATCCGCGCCCGCGGTAATGAAGAAGCCCAGCGCCGCCGCGCTATCGCCGACCGTCAGGTCGTCGAGTTCGAGTCCGATGCGCGTCGTCAGTCTGAAGTACTGCGCGGTGAAGGTGATGCCAACCGTAACCGCATATTCGGCGAAGCTTTCCAGCGCGATCCGAACTTCTTCGAGTTCTATCGCTCCATGGCGGCCTATTCCAATTCGCTGAACGGCACCGGTACGACGCTGGTCCTGTCCCCGGACTCGACCTTCTTCCGTTACTTCAACGACATCAACGGTGCTCCGTCTGCGGCTCCGGCCGCACCCGCAGCGCCCGCGCCGGCGAACTGATATCGGATCAAAAGAGTTTGAAAGGGCCGGTTTTACCGGCCCTTTCTTTTTGACAGGCCCCGCACGACGTCATCCTCAGGCACGAGCCGAGGATGACGGAGGAGAGGGCCGAGCAGCCGTTGTTGCTAATTTGAGGACTGGTTTTGGCCGGCCCTTTCTTTTCACTCCCGTTTCGTGCCAATGCTGTGGGCAGGGGCAAGGCATCAACTGCCTGTTCACGAAAAGGTATTTTTACACTTCATCATTCCGCCTTATGCTTTGTCGATATATGCAAGGCGAGACTATCTGAAACGCGAGGACGCTTATGGCCGTGACCCTTCTTTCGCCTTTTCGCAACAGCATTGCCGCAGTCGCGGGCATCGCGCTTGTGGCGGGTAGCCTTTCGGCACCGGTTGCTGCGAGAGCGCAGAGCCATGGGCCGGAATCGGTGGCCGATCTTGCCGAGCCGCTTCTGGATGCGGTGGTGAATATTTCGACGTCGCAGAACGTCAAGACCGAGGGCAAGGGACCTGTTCCGCCAAAGCTCCCGGAGGGGTCGCCCTTCCAGGAATTCTTCAAGGATTATTTCGACAGCCAGAAGCCGGAGGGCGGTGAAAAGGTCAATTCACTGGGTTCCGGTTTCGTCATTGATCCCGCCGGTTATGTCGTCACCAACAACCACGTCATCGAGGGTGCTGATGCCATCGAGGTGATTTTCCCGAATGGCTCGAAGCTAAAGGCAACGCTTGTTGGCACCGATACCAAGACCGACCTTTCGGTCTTGAAGGTAGAGCCGAAAACGCCGCTGAAGGCCGTCAAGTTCGGCGATTCGCGCAGCATGCGCATCGGCGACTGGGTAATGGCCATCGGCAACCCCTTCGGCCTTGGCGGTTCGCTGACTGTCGGCGTCATTTCCGCGCGTGGCCGCAATATCAATGCCGGCCCCTATGACAATTTCATCCAGACGGATGCGGCGATCAACAAGGGCAATTCGGGTGGTCCGCTCTTCAACATGAAGGGCGAGGTGATCGGCATCAACACCGCGATCATTTCCCCGAGTGGTGGTTCGATCGGTATCGGTTTCGCCGTTCCGACGGAACTTGCGCAGAATATCGTCCAGCAGCTGATCGAATTCGGCGAGACCCGTCGCGGCTGGCTCGGCGTTCGCGTTCAGCCCGTCACGGATGATGTGGCGGCAAGCCTTGGCATGGAAAGTGCCAAGGGTGCGCTTATCTCCGGCGTCGCCAAGGGCGGCCCGGTAGAGAACGGCCCTATCCAGGCCGGCGATGTCGTGCTGAAATTCGACGGCAAGGACATTCATGAAATGCGTGATCTCTTGCGGATCGTGGCGGAAAGCCCGGTTGGCAAGGAAGTCGATGTGGTGATCCTGCGCGACGGCAAGGAGGAGACCGTCAAGGTCAAGCTCGGCCAGTTGCAGGATACGACCGAAGAAAAGGCCGCGACCGAAGACCCGCAGGCCGAAGATGGCGATGGCGGCGTGGTTGCGCCTGATGATGATGGCGGCACCGACGATCAGGCGCAGGACCAGACGCCGGAAGTGCGTGAAGCGCCGCAGAGCGTGCTTGGCATGAACCTGGTCGTCCTCAGCAATGAGCTGCGCACGGAAAAGGGCATTGCCGAAAGCGTTGAAGGTGTGCTGGTCGCAAGCGTCGATACGGGTTCGCCGGCCGAACAGAAGGGCATGAAACCGGGCGACATCATCGTCGAAGTCGGGCAGGACTTCATGGAAGTTCCCGGTGACGTGCTGGTGCGGATCAACGGCCTGAAATCCGAAGGCCGCAAGAATGCGCATATGATGGTTGCAGATGCGCAGGGCAATCTGCGCGTGGTGGCGCTGCCGCTGGAGTAAAGCGCTTTCCACCGGTTCGGCAGGAATCGGGTGGTTGTGGTCCCGGCCTCTCTCTAATCCTTGGTCTCCATCAACGGAGGTCAAGGATATGAAATTACTCGAAAACAAGGTTGCCATCATCACTGGAGCGTCATCCGGCATCGGCCGGGCGACGGCGAGGCTGTTTGCCTCGCAAGGGGCAGCCGTCGTCATCAATGCGCGGGGTGCTGCTGCGCTGGAAGAGGTTGCCGCCGGGATTCGCGAGACCGGCGGCCGTGTCCATGCCGTTGTTGGCGATGTCAATCTTGAGGAAACCCATTCCCGGCTGGCGGATGCGGCCGTGAGCATTTTCGGCGGTCTCGATATCGCCGTCAACAATGCAGGCGCGGTCGGAGCCATGAAGCCGCTGGCGGAGATTTCCGCCGAGGAATGGGATTACGTGCTCACAGCCAATCTCACTTCCGCATATCTTGGGGCGCGTCACCAGATTCCGTTGATGCTGAAGCGGGGCGGTGGCTCGATCGTCTTTATCTCCAGCTTCGTCGGCACCAGTGCCGGCATACCGGGCATGACGGCCTATGGTGCGTCGAAGGCGGCGCTGATGGGGCTGGTGAAAGGCATTACCGCAGATTATGCCGTGCAGGGCATTCGCGCCAATGGGCTGCTTCCCGGCGGGGTCGACACACCCATGGCCGGAGATGCGGCCCAGAAGGAATGGGCTGCAGGCCTGCATGCGATGAAACGCATCGCCGAGCCGGAAGAACTGGCGCAGGCCGCACTTTTCCTGGCAAGCCCGATGTCGAGTTTTGTCGCCGGGGCGGCGCTGTTTGCCGATGGCGGCAATGCCGCGGTGAAGTAAAGTTCGAGGCTGGCGGGGAGGGCGTTATTGCGACTGCCGTTCCCGCCATTCCGCCAGCGTCAGCGCATAGGTCACATGCGGACGCAGATGCGGATGGGTGTCATCAGGCACGCGTGGATGATCGAAATCGCGTGACGGGTCACGCTTCAGGCCGATGCGCTCCATCACGCGGGTCGAGCGGTGATTGTCGTGGACGGCGAAGGAGACAATTTCCGGCGTCTCCTTTTCATCAAAGGCCATGACGAGCAGCGATTGTGCGGCTTCGGTGACATAACCGTGGCCCCAGTAACGGGTGGCCAGCCGCCAGCCGATCTCCATGGTACCAATCGGGAAGGGCGGATCGAGGTTCATGACGGGCGATATGCCGCAGAAACCCATGACTTCGCCGGTTTCGCGCAGCTCCATGGCGTAGAAGCCATAACCGCTGCCACGGATCATGCCGTTGATTGTTTCCAGAACCGCATCCGCTTCCGCATGGCTGCGGCGGAAGGGGAAGAACTCCATGACCTTTTCGTCGGCATTGATTTCCCGGAACAGGTCGCGGTCGCTCTCCTTCCACTCGCGCAGAATGAGCCTTGGTGTTTCGCGGATGATCATGGAGTGACAAAATCCGTCTTGCGGTAGCCCTGAATGTAAAGCAGCGCGGTGAGATCGCCGTGGTCGATGCGCATCTGCGCTTCAGCCGCGACGGCGGGCTTGGCGTGCAGGGCAACACCTGCGCCGGCCAGATGCAGCATGCCGAGATCGTTCGCGCCATCGCCGACCGCCATTGCCTCTTCCGGCGAGATGCCGAGCTTTGCGGCAATGTCATTCAGTGCGTCCACCTTGGCCTGTTTGCCGAGGATGGGTTCGGCAACGGTGCCGTCAAGCTCGCCATTGGCTTCGCCGAGCAGATTGGCGCGGTTCTCATCGAAACCGAGCATGGCCGCGACCCGGCCGGTGAAGACCGTGAAGCCACCGGAAACGAGGGCAGTGTAGTAGCCCTTCGCCTTCATGGTGGCGATCAGTTCCTTGCCGCCTGATGTCAGCGTGATGCGCTTTTCGATGACGTCGTCAACCACCGAGACCGGCAAGCCCTTCAGCAGCGCCACGCGTTCCCGGAGTGCCGGCTCAAAAGCGATCTCGCCATTCATGGCGCGGGCGGTGATGGTGGACACCTTGTCCTTCAGGCCGACTTCGGCGGCCAGCTCGTCGATGCATTCCTGGCCGATCATGGTCGAATCCATATCGGCGATCAGGAGCTTCTTGCGGCGCTTATCCTGTTCCTGGATGACGATGTCGATTTTCCGATCGACGATTGCCATTCGCAGGAGACGATCCGCCGCCTCCATGTCCGTTCCTTCGGGCAGTGCGATATCGCAGGCAATGCCATCGGCCAGCCAATAAAGGCCGGATGCGTTGACGGCCTTTGCGGCGGTTTCGCCGAGGGCCGGTGTCAGAACAGGATTTGACGGATTGGCGATAAGCGTGGCAACGAGAGCCATGATGAAAAACCTTGATGAGAATTTTGATGCGATCCTGATAACCGGCCCGACGGCAAGCGGCAAGTCCGCGCTTGCGCTTCGTCTGGCACGGGAGCGGAATGGCGTCGTCATCAATGCCGACAGCATGCAGGTTTATGACACGCTGCGGGTGCTGACCGCCCGGCCTTCGGAAGAAGAAATGCAGGGCGTGCCGCATCTGCTTTACGGCCATGTGCCGGCAAGCAGCCTCTATTCCACGGGTGAATGGCTGCGGGATCTTTCCGTCCTGCTTTCGGATCTGCGTGGGCAGGCGCGTTTTCCCGTCATCGTCGGCGGCACGGGGCTTTATTTCAAGGCGCTGACCGGGGGATTGTCGGACATGCCTGCCATCCCGGAGGAAATCCGCGACAGGCTGCGCGGTCGGCTGATTGAAGAAGGGCCGGCGGTTCTCCACACGGAATTGTCGCGACGCGATCCCGTGATGGCTGAGGGCCTGCAGCCGGGAGACGGCCAGCGTATCGTCCGGGCGCTGGAAGTGATCGAGGCGACCGGAAAATCGATCCGGGATTACCAGAAGGCCAACGGCCCGGTGATCGTCGATCCTGACCGGGCGCAGAAATTCGTCGTCTTGCCCAACAGGCCTGTGCTGCATGACCGCATCAACCGGCGTTTCGAGGCCATGATGGAAAGCGGCGCGGTGGAGGAGGTGGAGGCGCTTCTGGCTCTCAAGCTTGCGCCCGACGCGACGGCGATGAAGGCGATCGGCGTTTCTCAGATCGCCGATATGCTGGCCGGGCGCATGAGCGAGGCGGAGGTGATCGAAAAATCGGCCGCTGCGACCCGCCAATATGCCAAACGGCAGATGACCTGGTTCCGCAACCAGATGGGGGAGGACTGGACTCGCATCCAGCCTTGAAGGCTGGCGTCAGTCCTTGCGATAAAGACTGCCCAGTGGTTTTTTCAGGAGGCTCTCGCGCAGCGAAGGGCGCGTATCGGCCGGCGGGGGACCACTTTGCGTCTGCATCTGGAAACCGGCTCGGCGCAAGTCGTTGACTGCACCAGAGGCGCTGTCCATCCTCTCCGGGTTTTGTGGCGGTGGCGATGTGCGTCCGGGCAACATGTCCGGGCGGTAAGGCTCATAGCCCTCCGTTGCGGGTGTTCCCAATTCTCGCTTCCAGCGATCGATGTCGTCTGCTTCTCCGGGCACCACGGGCGATTCCGGCAGATCGGAAAAGGCCGCTTCGACGCTTTGCTGGAAGCCGGTGATGACCGGCCTCGCTGTGGCCCGCATGCGGGTGACGATGCTGTTGAGGTCGACGGTGTCCGGTGTTTCGTGGGGCGCGTGGCTGACCGTGCCGCTTGCCTTCGGCAATTTGATCGCCGGCACACGGTCGAAACGCATGCGCATCGGCACACCCACCGCCTCGCCGAAGGCGATGGCTTCACCATTGCCAATGGAAGAAAGAAAGCTGGTGGTGGAGGCCGAGGCGTTGGGTACGGCCGACAGAATGATCTTCTGGTCGATCTCGTTTGACAGCCGCATGGCGAAAACGGTCGAGCATTGCGACAGGATGGTCTGATCCAGCTCGCTTGGCCGCTGGCTGATGACGCCGAGCGAAATGCCGTATTTGCGGCCTTCCTTGGCGATCTGGGCGATCGACTGTCGGGTCGGGAAAAAGCCGCGCTCGGGGTCAGCCGGAACATAACGGTGGGCTTCTTCACAAACCACAAGCATATGCAGCGACCCGCGCGCCAGCACCGCCAGCTCGAACGACATGCGGCAGAGAACGGAGACCACCGAGTTCACCACCTCGGAGGGAATGCCCGAGAGCTGGAACACTGAAATCGGCTTGCCTTCCCCGGGAATACGGAAAATATGCGCCACCGTCTCCAGGATGGTGTCGCTGATCGTATTGCTGGAGAACATGAAGTTGTAGCGCGGATCGTTGATGGCCGAGAGGATACGGCCTTTCAGGGAGCGCAGCGCCGGCTTTTCGCCGCGCCCTTCCAGCCGTCCGATACGCTCATCGATAGAAGCCAGAAGATCGGCCATGCGATAGGGCACCGGCGAATCCGGTGTGATCGCGCTCTTGTCGGAGGTGCGGCGGACGGCGGAACCATCCGTACCGCGAAATGCCTTTTTTGCCTCGGGTATGACGTCACGCAGAACGTCCATCTCTTCCGGCACAGGCTTGCGGCCACGGAAAACCACTTCCGCGAATTCCTCAAGGCGCATCAGCCAGAAGGGAAGGTCGAGCGTATCGGTATCGATGACAACCGAATGATCGGGAAAAGCGGCTGCAAATTCGTTGTGCGGATCGAGAATGAGGACGCGCAGTTTCGGGTCCGTCGCGATCGCCTTGTTCAAGAGCAGTGAAACCGCAGTCGTCTTGCCGACCCCGGTAGAACCGACGACGGCGAAATGCTTCGAAAGCATCTGCGGAATATTGATGGCCGCGCCGATCGTATCATCCTGTGTCAGTTTGCCGATGATGCAGCTGTCACGCTTGCTGCTGTCGTAGATCTTGGCAAGGTCGCCGGTGCGGATGCGATGGGCCACGGCGCCGAGATAGGGATAACGGGAAATGCCGCTGGAAAACCGTTCGCTGCCGTCGTCGGTGCGATAAACCTCTCCCATCAGTTCCACGTCGATCAGCAACCTGTTCGACCTGTCCGAGGACCATTGTCTTTCATCGGTGCGCATGGCGAAGACCAGTGCCGCGACACGGCTCGTTCCCATTTCGATGGAGATCAGGCGTCCGACGGACCAGAGTTGCGCAACATCGGTCGAGCCCGGCTCCGTTTCCGCGGCGATGGTGGCATGGGCGCCGTCGCAGGCGATGACGCGGCCAAGCATGCGGTCTGCCGGTTGCAGAGCGGATCGCCGTTCGGTTTCGTCCACGCCGGACGCTCTATGAAACTCGTTATTATTCACATCTTATCCCGGGACATGCGGATGATCGCGGTGGTTCGGGCAGTACCTGCGCCCTCGATAATAAAAGATTATATTTAACAACAGGTGTATCAATTGCGTTCGAAAATTTCGTCGATTGGCGCTTTTGCGTAATAAAAGAAGCGGTCGCCGATTTTTTCCGCAATATGCGTTGACGGCTGGGGCTTTTGTGGCTAACACTCCGGCCCATGAAAAATCTTAACGTACTTATCGTGGTGGGACGGCGCATGGGCAGGATGGTGTAACCATCCGGCGAAAGCACCCATGCGCTGAACGAGGCTCCTTAAGGGGCCTTTTTTTATGTCTTCAAACAGGCCCTCGGGCTCCTCGATATCCAAAGCCAAAGCGGGATGGAAACAGGCAATGACGGATAAGGACAATACGGAAAACAGCAATCGCATGACAGGTGCGGAGATTGTTCTCAAGGCGCTGAAGGACAATGGCGTCGAGCACATCTTCGGTTATCCCGGCGGTGCCGTTCTTCCGATTTATGACGAGATTTTCCAGCAGGAAGACATTCAGCACATTCTCGTGCGCCATGAGCAGGGCGCCGGCCATGCGGCCGAAGGTTATGCCCGCTCCACCGGCAAGGTCGGCGTCATGCTCGTCACGTCCGGTCCCGGCGCCACCAATGCGGTGACGCCGCTGCAGGATGCGCTGATGGATTCCATTCCGCTCGTCTGCCTTTCCGGCCAGGTTCCGACATCGCTGATCGGTTCGGATGCGTTTCAGGAATGCGATACCGTCGGCATCACGCGCCCCTGCACCAAGCACAATTGGCTGGTAAAGGACGTCAATGAGCTGGCGGGCATCATCCATGAAGCCTTCCGCATCGCGCAGACGGGTCGTCCCGGTCCCGTTGTTGTCGATATTCCGAAGGATATCCAGTTCGCCACCGGCACCTACACACCGCCTTCCGCTGCCGTTCAGCAAAAAAGCTATAAGCCGAAGGTCCAGGGTGACCTCAATGCCATTAACGCTGCCATCGAACTGATGTCCAAGGCGAAAAAGCCGGTTTTCTACACCGGCGGCGGCGTCATCAACTCCGGCCCGGAAGCGACCCGGCTGCTGCGCGAACTGGTCGAGCTGACCGGTTTCCCGATCACCTCGACCCTGATGGGTCTCGGCGCTTATCCGGCTTCCGGCAAGAACTGGCTCGGCATGCTGGGCATGCACGGTTCTTACGAAGCCAACATGACGATGCATGATTGCGACGTCATGGTCTGCGTCGGCGCGCGTTTTGACGACCGGATTACCGGACGCATCAACGCGTTTTCGCCGAATTCGAAAAAAATCCATATCGACATCGATCCGTCCTCGATCAACAAGACCGTACGCGTCGATGTGCCTGTTATCGGTGATGTCGGCCATGTGCTGGAAGATATGGTTCGCCTGTGGCGCGCTTTGCCGAAGAAGCCGGAGAAAGCCCAGACGGCGGACTGGTGGTCGCAGATCGAGCGCTGGCGTGCGCGCAATTCCTTCGCCTATAAGAACTCCAAAGATGTCATCATGCCGCAATATGCCTTGCAGCGGCTTTATGAGGCATCGAAGGGACGCGACACCTATATCACCACCGAAGTCGGCCAGCACCAGATGTGGGCGGCGCAGTTCTTCGGCTTCGAGGAGCCCAATCACTGGATGACCTCGGGCGGTCTCGGCACCATGGGTTACGGCCTGCCGGCGGCCATCGGCGTGCAGGTCGCGCATCCGGAAGCGCTGGTCATCGATATCGCCGGTGACGCCTCGATCCAGATGTGTATCCAGGAAATGTCCTGCGCCATCCAGTACGGTCTGCCGGTGAAGATTTTCATCCTCAACAACCAGTATATGGGCATGGTGCGGCAGTGGCAGCAATTGCTGCACGGCAATCGTCTGTCGAACTCCTATACCGAAGCCATGCCTGATTTCGTCAAGTTGGCGGAAGCCTATGGCGCGGTCGGTATGTATTGCGACGACCCGAAGGAGCTGGACGACAAGATCGCCGAGATGATCGCGGTCAACAAGCCTGTCATCTTCGATTGCCGCGTCGCCAATCTTGCCAATTGCTTCCCGATGATCCCGTCTGGTAAAGCCCATAACGAGATGTTGTTGCCGGATGAGGCGACGGATGAAGCGGTTGCCAACGCCATTGATGCCAAGGGCCGTCAGCTAGTCTGAGCCGGGAGAGGAAAAGGACATGAACGCACACCTACAACCCACCGGCTCCGCCTATTTCATCCAGAAGGAAACGGCTGCCGTCGAAAATCATACGCTGTCGGTTCTCGTCAGCAACGAGCCGGGCGTCCTTGCCCGGGTCATTGGCCTGTTTTCTGGCCGGGGCTACAACATCGAAAGCCTGACGGTTTCGGAAACGGAACATGAAGCGCATCTGTCGCGCATCACCATCGTGACGCGCGGCACCCCCATCGTGCTGGAGCAGATCAAGGCGCAGCTGGAACGCATCGTGCCGGTTCATCGGGTTCTCGACCTCACCGTCCGCGCCCGCGAACTGGGGCAGGAGCGGCCGATCGAGCGCGAAGTGGCGCTGATCAAGGTCGCCGGCACGGGTGAAGTGCGCGCAGAAGCACTGCGCCTTGCCGATGCGTTTCAGGCCAAAGTGGTGGACGCGACTGTTGAGCATTTCATCTTCGAAATCACCGGCAAGTCGTCTAAGATCGACCAGTTCGTCGCCATCATCAAGCCGCTCGGCCTGATCGAGATCTGCCGCACGGGTATTGCCGCGATGAACCGTGGCTCGCAGGGGATGTAGTCTCTGCATTCACAATATGTATTCTGACCATCGAAGCCCGCGGTTCGCCGCGGGTTTTTTTATGGGTTTTCGCGCAGGGAATCTATATTCAACCATATGGTTGACTTTTCGGATTGGTGCGCTATATTCAACAACATGGTTGAATTATCTGTTCCACAACTCGACACTGTCTTTCATGCTCTTGGCGACGCGACGCGGCGCACGATGCTGCGGGACCTTTCTTTTGGCGAACGAACGGTAAGCCAGTTGGCCGAGCCATTCGATATTTCGCTTGCCGCAGCCTCCAAGCACATCAAGGCACTGGAGAATGCCGGGCTTATCCGCCGTGAGGTGAAAGGGCGTACCCATGTGTGCCGTCTTGCGCCGGAACCCCTGGCGCAGGCGCATGAATGGCTGGGCTTCTACCGGCAGTTCTGGAACAGTCGTCTCGATATTCTTGAGCAGATGCTCCGGGAGGATGATCAGGGGAAAACCCCTGCAAATGGAGGAAATGACAATGGCTGATATCGCAATACCTGACGCCTATGGCCGGCTCGTGGAGCCTGCGACCCTGAAGATCGAACGGCTGTTGCCGGGACCGATTGAGCGGGTGTGGGCCTATCTGACACAAAGCGATCTTCGCCGCCGCTGGCTGGCATCAGGCGAAATGCGGCTGGCGCCCGATGCACCCTTTGAACTGGTCTGGCGCAATGACGAGCTTTCCAATCCACCCGGCCACCGTCCGGAAGGCTTTTCCGAAGAGGAAAAGATGGCGTCACGCATCATCACTGTTGTTGTGCCGCATCGCCTCGTCTTCAGTTGGGGTGAGGGTGCAGAAGTGTCGATCGAACTCCAGTCCCTCGGCAGGGAGGTGCTTCTGACGCTTATTCATAGCCGGCTTTCGGATCGGAAGAGCAAGCTCGATGTCAGCTCCGGCTGGCACGCACATCTCGATATTCTCGCTGACCGCCTTCAGGATAAGGAACCTGGACCCTTCTGGGATGCATGGCTGAAACTGAGAAAAGAGTATGAGCAGCGCATAGGCTCATAAACTACATCAGGCCTGAATGGCGCGGCTGGTCCGCGCCGTTCAAGGGGGAGCTGTAGCGCGGTGGCCCCGGTTCTCACGTTCTGATTCAACCGCCTCAGCGCCCGATTCCGAAAAGTCTCTTAACCCATTGCTGCGTCAGAGCATTTCCAGTGCCGTCTTGCGCGTTGGCGGCGGGAAGGCGGCGTCGAGGGCGGTCCAGTCTTCGTCACTTATTTCAAGATCGGTCGCGCCGCGATTTTCTTCCACACGGGAGGCGCTGGCGGATTTCGGGATGGCGATGACGCCGTCTCTTTCCAGCAGGAAGGCCAGCGCCAGTTGCGCCGGGGTCGCCTGATAGGCCTTGGCGATGCGGATGAGTTCGTGGTTTTTCAGGATGCGGCCCTGCTCTATGGGGGAATAGGCCATCAGCGGTACACCGCGCTCCTGGCACCATGGCAACAGCGAAAACTCGGGGCCGCGCCGCGACAGGTTGTAAAGGACCTGATTGGCGGCGCAGTTTTTGCCATCGGGCACGGCGAAAAGCTCTTCCATGTCGTCGGTATCGAAATTGGAGACGCCCCAGTCATCTATCTTGCCGTCGCTCTTCAGTCTTTCGAAAGCCGCCACGGTTTCGTTCAGCGGGTGCTCGCCGCGCCAGTGCAGCAGATAGAGATTGATATGATCGGTGCCGAGCCTTGCAAGGCTGCGCTCGCAGGCCTCCACCGTGCCTTTAGCGCTGGCGTTCCACGGGTATACCTTGCTGACCAGAAACACGTCGTCACGGCGGCCGGCAATTGCCGTGCCGACCACCTCTTCGGATCGGCCATCGGCATACATTTCGGCAGTATCGACCAGCGTCATGCCGAGATCGATCGCCTTGCGGATGCTCTCGACCTCCTGAGGCGCGGACGATCTGTTTTCTCCCATGTTCCAGGTGCCAAGGCCAAGGGCTGGAACCTCTTTTCCGGATGGCAGGGTAACGGAAGGAATATCGTCATACATTGTTTCGCTCCAGCGGTTGTCGGGGGAGAATAACCCCTTGTGCCGACTTCTCAAACCCGGCACGGGAGGGATCGATCCATCAAAAAAATTGACCCCGGCCATCGGTCTGCCGGGCTGGTTTGATAGTGGTCGGGTGGCTAGGGTCTCCTTCACAGGAGAGATCATGACTGTTGAAACCTTCGCTGCACTGGTGCTGTTTGCCTTCACCACCTCCATCACGCCCGGCCCGAACAATATGATGTTGTTTACGTCAGGCGTGAATTTCGGGTTCCGCCGCACCATCCCGCATATGCTGGGTATCGGCGTGGGGTTCCTGTCGCTTTTGATCGGGGTCGGTTTCGGCCTTGGTGCGGTGCTGCATTCGGTGCCGTTGCTCTACACCGGGCTAAAATTCGCCGGCGGGCTTTATCTCGTCTGGATCGCGTGGAAGATCGGCACTTCCCGCAGCCTGAATGAAGGGGCCGCCGCATCGCAGCCAATGGGCTTCCTTGCCGCCGCAGCCTTTCAGTGGGTCAATCCGAAGGCCTGGGTGATGGCGGTGACGGCGATGGCGACCTATACCAACGAGGCGCAATACTTCGTCACCGTTCTGGTGGTTGGCGTGGCCTTCGCCGCCGTCAATCTTCCCAGCGTGTCCACCTGGGCGGGTTTCGGCTCCGCGCTGCGCGACTGGCTGTCCGTGCCGATCCGGCTCAAATGGTTCAACATCACCATGGCCGTGCTGCTCGTCATCAGTCTCTGGCCGATGCTGAAATAACAGTCTTTACGTCGGGAATTGCCGATAACATTCCTCGGCGATCGCCTGCACCTCGTCGCGTGTGAGTTCGGCCGACACGGCGTAGCCCAGTTCGTTGTCGATCCAGTAGAAAGTCTCGATGCCGTCGGCGCTGGCCATGCGGAAACTGGTTGTGCGGTTTTCCTCGTTGTGGCCGATCAATACCGTCACCCGGCGGCCGGTCTTGTCCTGATACATCAGCATCGCGCCCGGCTTGCCGCTGACGGGAATGAGGCGCCCGCCGACGAGGTCGTATCCGATCTTGGAAAGATCAGGGATCGCAAAGGGATAGCCGAGCCGCTTACCGAGCCATGTCGCGAGATGCTGCTGCTCTCCCGCGCCAACCTCGACGGGGTGGCGCACTTCGCTCGCATAGATGAGATAGGCGGATTTTGCCTGTGCCGGAATATCCGTCGTCAGCGACGCCAGCGTCACATCCTGCGGTGTGGAGACGGATGGCGGCAGAAGCCTGCCGGCCGCGGCGCCCGCCGCGAAGATCATGAGGGCTGCTGCCGTTTTGAGGAGCGCCGGTCTCAGTCGCCATGTACGGTCCGGTTTCGGTGGGCTGAGCATCGATGCGTCGTGCGGATGGGCGGCGGCATAGGAAGCGAAGGCATTGCGAAGAATCTCGGCCTGCTGTTTCCAATCCTGCACGCGGGCCTGCTCTTCAGGTCTTTCTGCGAGCCACGCCTCGACAGCCGCGCGGTCGTCGTCGGAAAGAAGCCCGTCGACATAGGCGTGCAGGTCGTCTTCGGTTATGGCATCGGGCCGTTTCATCGTGGTCTCCGCAGGGGAATGATATTGTCCGCCGCCAGCTGCTGGCGAAGGGTTTCGCGGGCGCGGGACAGTCTGGACATGACGGTGCCGAGCGGGATCGATAGCGTTTCGGCCGCCTCCTGATAGCTGTAGCCTTCCACCGTCACCAGCATCAAAACCGCCCGCATGTCGGGTGAAAGAAGGGCGAGCGCGCCGTGCAGCCGATCGTTCTCCAGCGTATCGGACAGCTGATCGGTGACGGCGATGGTCTCATGGCCGTCGAGGCTCTCTGACGGGTGGCGTTTCTCAGCGCGGTGGCGGTTGCGATAAAGATTCGTCATTATCGTGTAAGCCCATGATTTCAAACCCGTTCCGCGCCATTGCCTTTTATTGATAAGCGCTTTTTCCACGCAGTCCTGCAAAAGGTCTTCGCCATCTGCATCCGAGCGGGAAAGGCTGCGGGAATAACGGCGCAGCATGGGTATCAGCGCCAGAACCTCCGCTTCGAAGGTGCCGGCTGCGGGGGAGAGGCTCCCCCGCGTTTTGCCATTCGTGCCATCAGGGTTTTGCGGCATCCCATACACCGTTCATACCGTCACCGGTGGCGTCGCCTTTTTTCATGTCCTTGGCCCAGTAATAGAGCGGCATGCCGTCCTTGGCCCATTGCATCTTGCCGTCCTTGCGCGTCACGGTCGTATAGGCCCCCTCGGCCTTGTCGCCCATGGCTGCGAAAAACGGCGGCCAGTTCACCGCGCATTTGTCATAACAATTGGATACGCCCTTCTTGTCGTTCTTGAAAGTGTAGAGCGTCATGCCTTTTTCGCCGGCAAGTACATTGCCTTTGTCAGTCTTGACCGTTTCGACCGCCGGGGCTGCATAGGCCGTTCCGGCAAACGCCAGAATGAGGGCGGGAACGATAAAGCGGATCTTCATGGACATATCCTCCTTGGTTCGGGCGGGCTTTGCCGCCAACAGATCAAGAGACACCGCAGCCGGCGGGTTTATTCCCTGTCGCGACACGATTTTTGCAATTTTAAAACTTATCCATTGAGCTAAGTATTTTATCGTGATAGTTAGCCTTATGGAAAACTATTCAGACGCGCTCGACGATATCTTCCAGTCTCTTGCCGATCCGACCCGCAGGGCGGTGATCCTGAGGTTGGGCGGTGGGGAGGCGAGCATCGGAACGCTGGCCGAACCTTTCGACATGGCTTTGCCGTCGTTCATGAAACACATTCGCCAGCTGGAAGAGGCCGGGCTGATCGTGACCCGCAAGCAGGGCCGAGTGCGGTTCTGCGCGTTGGAGAAACAGCGGTTTTCCATGCTCGATGGCTGGCTGTCGCAACAGCGCGCCATCTGGGAAGGCCGCACGGACCGGCTCGAACAATTCGTCATGGCGCAACAGGATAGAGCGTCAAGCAAAGGGGAGAATGACCAATGACCGAGACTTTCAATCCCGATCTCGACCTGAAGATTTCACGTATCATAAGGGCGCCGCGCCGGCTTGTCTGGAATGCGTGGGTGGACAAGACCAGCCTTGAACAATGGTGGGTGCCGCATCCCGGCCAGTGCCGGGTGGAAAAAATGGAGCTTTATCCCGGCGGCGCGTTCGAGACGCGCTACAGCGAGGATGGCACGATATTCGGCGACCATATCAGCGGCTGTTTTCTGGCGGTGGATGATGGGGAGCGTCTGGTTTTCACTGATGCCCTGACGGCGGGCTTTCGCCCCTCCGCCCAACCGTTTCTCACCGCCGTCATGCAATTCCGCGATCATCCCGAAGGTATGGAATATGTGGCCTATGCCATGCACAGAAACCCCGGGGATCGCGATAAGCACGCGGAGATGGGGTTCTTCGACGGTTGGAACACGGTTGCGGAGCAGCTGGCGCAGCTTGTCGAAAAGCAGGCGGCCCATTGAACGGTATCAGCCGAATAGAGGAATATCCGGCTTGTTGAGCATCAGCCAGATGATGCCGAGGACCGCGAAGAAAGCGGGGAAACCGCAGGCGAACCAGATGCGGTAAAGGCGGAACCATTGCGCCGGCAGGGCGTGTCCCGTGGCGGCGCAGTCTCGGGCGATATTGCGCAGCTGAATCTGTATCCACACCACCGGCAGCCAGAAAATGCCGGTGAAGACATAAAGGCCAAGCGAAAGGGCGATCCAGCCTTCGGTCAGCGGCCAGCCGATGATGCGCGCCAGAAAATAGCCGGTAACCGGCTGGATGATCGCCGCTGTAGTGGTGAAGATCGTATCGGCGATAACGACGGTGCCCGCCACATGGGCGATCAGCGCCGGGTTTGCCGTTCGCCGCGTCATGACCATGAAAAATGCGATGCCTGCGCCGGTGCCGAACAGCACCGTTGCGCCGATGACATGGGCGAGCCGCAGCAGTTCCTCGAGCGTCATCAGCGTTCATCCAGCGTGGCGAGGGCGCCAAGCGTCAGGGCGATGGAAGGCAGGACCTTGACGAAGGGGCCGAGCGGATCGAGCCACAGGCCCGGTTCCAGCAGGCTGCCACCGGCGAGGTAAGCCGCGCTGACGAGCAGCATGCCGATGAGCGCCTTTCTGGCGAGCGGGCGAAACAGGACGGTAACGCTGAGGGCGATATCGATGAGGCAGGTGGCGAGTGTGAGGGTCACGGCCAGTGACTGCGGCATGAAGGGCAGAAAATGCGTCGCCGCTCCGTTGATGTTCAGCAGCGGCACGATGCCTGACAGCAGCCAGAATAAAGACAGGCAGAGGATGACCAGCGGTTTGAGCAGATATGATCTGGCAAACCACAGGTCCTGCACGCCGGAGGGGTGGGCGGCCAGCGTCTGCGTCAGGGTCTTGAGCGACAACGTCCTCGGTCGCGCCTCACCCTCCGTCACAATGCCTTCCGACATGACCGTCATGGCGGTTGAACGCAGCGGCGAGCGCCAGCCGAGCGCGCCCGCGGCATCCGCCACAAGGCTGACGGGACGCATGAAGGCCGCGGGAAGGTTTATGACAGGGGCAGGAGACAGGCCGAGCCACTGCCGGTGGGTGACGACCACGTCCCGCAATGTCAGTGCTTCCCCGGCAGCAAGTTCGAGATCGCTGCCCGCCGGAATTTCACCATCGATCGCCGCGTTGACGGCTGCCGCCACCTCCTCGACCGCGACCGTGCGGACCGGCATCGTGCCGTTCACGAGTGGCAGCATGAGCGGAAAGCTGGCAAGCGCGCGCACCAGTGCCGTGCCGCCATGGGCATTGCGCCCGACAACCAGGGCAGGGCGAAGAATGACGTAAGACAGGCCGCTTGCGGCCAGTGCCGCGTCCGCGTGGCGTTTGGTCGCGAGAAAGGGCAGGTCGGCTGCGGCTCCCGCCGTGCGGGCCGATATCTGGATGAGCAGCTTGCCGCCCGCCTGCGCCGCAGCCTCGTATAGCGCCAGCATGGCTTTTTCCTGTGTCGCGGCAAGGTCGTCCGAAAGACCGTCCTGAAGCGCGCCAGCGCAATTGACGATGGCGTCATGATCCCTGACCAGCGCATCCCAATTCCCTGGGTGCGTCATGCGGGCGAGATCGGCGGCAATCCAGTTCGCGAAAGGCCACTTGTCTTTGGCGCGTCCGACGGAGCGTGCCAGCCCGGTGACGGCGTGACCTCTGCCGTGGAGGCTACGCACTACCTCCGAACCGATGAAACCTGTCGCGCCGAGAATCAATATCTTCATACGCGGCATGATACCCGTCGTGATTTAAAAACCAGCCGTGTTTTATTGCCGCATTCTGGGGGCGCGATTCATCTTTCGTTCTTTTTCTGTTGCGCATGAGGCTCGAATCCTGCGATGAGGGCGCATGTTATTTTCACCGCAACAGGACGAAGCGCTCAAGGCTGTTTCCCGCTGGCTGAAGGAAGGCCGGACGCCGGTTTTCCGGCTGTTCGGTTATGCCGGAACGGGCAAGACGACGCTTGCCAAACATTTCGCGGAAAATGTCGATGGCGAAGTGCTGTTTGCGGCCTTCACCGGCAAGGCGGCGCAGGTGTTGCGCTCGCGCGGGGCAACCAATGCCCGTACCATCCATTCGCTGATCTATCGCCCGCGCGGTGAAGAAACGGTGGAAGACGAGGAGACCGGCAAGACCTCGGTGGCGCCGATGTTTTCCATCAACCGCCAGAGCCCGCTTGCCAAGGCGGCGCTGATCATCATCGACGAATGTTCGATGGTGGATGAACAGCTTGGCAAGGATTTGATGAGTTTCGGCACGCCGATCCTCGTGCTTGGCGATCCGGGGCAGTTGCCGCCGGTATCGGGCGGCGGTTTCTTCACCGAGCAGGAGCCGGATTATCTTCTCTCGGAAATCCACCGTCAGGCCAAGGACAATCCCATCATCCATCTTGCCATGGATGTGCGCGAGGGCCGCGAGATCATGCGCGGCGATTATGGTTCCGCGCAGGTGATCTCGAAGTCAGAAGTGACGCAATCGCTGGTGCTGGAAGCCGATCAGGTGCTGGTCGGCACCAATCGCACGCGCCGCCGTTACAATCAGCGACTTCGCGAACTGAAGGGCTTTTCGGCGGATTATCCGCAATCGGGTGACAAGCTGGTCTGCCTCCGGAATGATCCGGCCAAGGGCCTGCTGAACGGCTCGCTCTGGCAGGTGATGAGTTCGTCGCGCGAGACGGTGAAGCCCGGCATCAACCTGATGATCCGGCCGGAAGACGACGATATGGATCGCGGCGCAGCCAAGATCAAATTGCTGAAGGCGGCTTTCGAGGATGTCGAGACCGAAATACCGTGGTCTACCCGCAAGCGTTACGACGAGTTCGATTTCGGTTATGCGCTGACCGTGCACAAGGCGCAGGGTTCGCAATGGAACAATGTGGTTCTTTTCGACGAGAGCTATGCATTTCGGGATTCACGCGAACGCTGGCTTTACACCGCCATTACCCGCGCGGCCGAGACGCTTACGATCGTTCGTTGAGATAGAGCATTGGCTCAATCTCCTTGTCTGCGCATTGCCCGGGGGGAAAATCGCTATGCACTTTTCCTCGACAGGCTTTTATGCGCGGATAACACCCAGCAGGACCGCCTTGGCGACCGCCTGAAAGCGGTTGCTGGCACTGAACTTGCCGATGATCTTCGCCTCAAGCGCATTGAGATCGCTGCCCGAAAGGCCAAGAGCCCGGGCGAGCCGCACCGGGGCATAACCTTCCGCCATCAGTTCCAGACATTTCCGTTCGGTATCGGTGAGGGCTATGTCCTTTGCCGGACCGCGTTCAGCACCGTCGAAGCCGTCCGCATCGCTATCGATGACGAGCAATTCCTCGATCTGCTGTGCCTGACGCTGAAGGGTGGAAAGCTCGGCCGTCAACTCTCTCTTCCGCTGTCTCAGCGCGACGTGGAATATGTCGTCCGCCTCTTCCTGCGACAGGGAGCGGACGAGTTTTTCCATGATCTCGGTAATGGCGGCAACCGAAATGCCGACTTCGCGGCAGACATTGATGACGGCCATGCGCTGGACGTTGCGGTGGGTGTAGACCCGCATCTGGCCGATGCGCTTCGAGGTGAGCAGCGCCTTTTCTTCGTAAAAATGAAGCGTTCGGTGGGTCACTCCAAAGATATTGGCCATATCGGCAATGGGTACCGGTTCGGCGGGCAGGGAAGAGGGCAGGCTTATGTCAGGTAAAAAGCTGCTGAGCCTTAGATTGGGTTTGTCCTCGTCGCCGTGTTCAAACGGCATACGGCCATCCTGCATTGTTTCCCCCTTTGCGCTCTTTGGCGGCGTGCCTGCTTTTAAAAGACCTCCGTTGCTTGTTCCCCCGCAACGGTCTGTCTTCTGATCAAGACATCATGCCAAATGCTACATAAGAACCGTAACGTGTATTGTGTGTTTTCGTTCCCGTGTTCCAAAAAATTTTATCGGCCTCCTTGCGGTCGGCGTCAACCTGCGTGAAACAGGATGCAGATTCCGAACCGGAGCCCGACGCCATGCCCGCAAAACTTTCCGTCAATCTCAATGCAATCGCCATGCTGCGGAACCGCCGCGATCTTCCGTGGCCGGATGTCGCGCATTTCGGGCAACTGGCACTCGCTGCGGGTGCAAGCGGCCTGACTGTACACCCTCGTCCCGATCAGCGCCATATCCGCTTTTCAGACCTGCCGGTGCTACGCGCTCTGATCGATGACAGCTTCCCCAAGGCTGAATTTAACATCGAAGGCTATCCGACCGAAGATTTTCTCGTTCTTTGCGAAAAGACCCAGCCGGAGCAGGTAACGCTTGTGCCTGACGATCCCTCGCAGGCGACATCCGACCATGGCTGGGATTTCCGGAAGCACGGCGTTTTCCTGAAGGAAGTGGTTGGACGCCTGAAGGCCGGTGGCATGCGGGTTTCGCTGTTTGCCGATGGTGACGGGGAACGCGAGCCGGTGGAACTGGCGGCTGCGACAGGTGCGGCGCGTATCGAACTTTACACCGGCCCCTATGGCGGCTGCTTTGACGATCCGCAAAAGGGTGGCGCGCTTCTCGAAAAGCTCGGACAGACGGCGGATCATGCGAGAGCGCTCGGACTTGCTGTCAATGCAGGCCACGATCTGACTGTCGCAAATCTGCCCATGCTGATGAAACGCATTCCTTATCTGGCCGAGGTTTCCATCGGCCACGGGCTGACGGCGGATGCGCTGGAATATGGCATGGCTGAAACAGTCCGGCGTTTTTGTCAGGCCTGCGGTCAGCCTATTTCATAACCAAAGTCAATTTTTTCGCCTATGCTTTGCCTGCGCATGCTCCGTGCGCGAGCTTTTGAAGGCAGAGACATATGCAAGAACATCATGTTGTCGTCGTGGGTGGAGGCTTCGGCGGTTTGCAACTGGTACATGGGCTGGAGGGGGCCCCTGTCCGCATTACATTGATCGATCGCCGCAACCATCACCTGTTCCAGCCATTGCTTTATCAGGTTGCAACGACAGCTCTCGCGACATCTGAAATCGCCTGGCCGATCCGTCATCTATACCGCGACCGCAAGGAGGTGACGACCCTGCTTGCGGAGGTGACCGGCATAGACCGGGCGGCGCGGACCGTGCATTTAAGTTCGGGTCAGGTGATCGGTTTCGATACGCTGGTGCTGGCAACCGGCGCCCGCCACGCCTATTTCGGCCGCGACGAGTGGGAGCGTTCCGCCCCCGGCCTCAAGACGCTTGAAGATGCGACGACAATCCGTCGCCGTCTGCTTCTGGCTTTTGAGCGGGCCGAACTCGCCACCAGCGAAGAGGAACGGCAGGCGCTGCTGACCTTCGTCATTATCGGCGCAGGGCCGACGGGCGTGGAAATGGCAGGCATGATTGCTGAACTGGCCCACAAGGCGCTGCCGCCGGAATTCCGCAATGTCGACACCCGGCAGACCCGCGTACTGCTTGTCGAGGCCGGACCCCGCGTCCTGCCGGTTTTCACTGAGGATCTTTCCGCCTATGCCAAGGAAGCGCTTGAAAAGCTCGGCGTCGAGGTTCTGCTTGGTACGCCGGTGACGGCCTGCACCGATGAGGGCGTGACGGTGGGCGAGACCTATTATGCCTGCCGCACCGTTGTCTGGGCCGCCGGCGTGCAGGCGTCTCCCGCCGCGAAGTGGCTGGATGCCGCTGCCGACCGGGCGGGACGCGCGATTGTCGGGCCGCATCTCAACCTGGAAGACGATGCTGACATCTTCGTCATCGGCGATACGGCCGCCGTCAATCAGGAAAACGGCAAGCCGGTGCCGGGCATTGCGCCTGCGGCAAAGCAGCAGGGCGCTTATGTTGCAAAGGTCATCAGGGCGCGGCTGGACGGCAAACCATCGCCTGCACCCTTCCGCTACAGCCATCAGGGCAATCTCGCCACCATCGGCAAACGTGCGGCGGTGATCGATTTCGGCAGGTTCAAGCTGAAGGGCGTGCTGGCGTGGTGGATTTGGGGCCTTGCCCATATCTACTTCCTGATCGGAACACGTTCGCGGCTTGCCGTGGCATGGAGCTGGCTGTGGATTTATCTGAGCGGGCAGCATAGCGCGCGGCTGATTACCCAGAAAGAGACGCTGAAGGACGAGGCCTGAAGGCGGGGTGGGCAACAAGAAAGGGCGGGAAGCATGTGCTTCCCGCCCTTATGTTCTGACAGCTGCCCCAAACTACTCCTCCGTCATGCCGGACTTGATCCGGCATCCAGTCGACGCGCGTCTGCGCGGCGAGAAGAGTTTTTCAGCCCAAGGACTTGGGCTGGCTGGACCCCGGATCTGGTCCGGGGTGACGGCGTGTGGATGTGGCGTGTTTGCCCGATCCAACGCTTAAGCGTCGAGCGACGCCATATCGATGACGAAGCGGTAACGCACGTCGCTCTTCAGCACGCGCTCATAGGCTTCGTTGACGTCCTGGATGTTGATCGTCTCGATCTCCGAGACGATGTTGTGCTCGCCGCAGAAATCCAGCATTTCCTGGGTTTCCTTGATCGAACCGATCATCGAACCCGACAGGTTCTTCGCACCGAAAATGAGCGCGAAGGCGTGGACCGGGATCGGATGTTCCGGTGCGCCGACGACGACCATGCTGCCCTTGGGCTTCAGGAGGCCGAGATAGGCATTCCAGTCGATGGCGACGCCGGCCGTGCAGATGATCAGGTCGAAAGTGCCGGCCAGCTTCTCGAAGGTCGAGGCGTCGCTGGTGGCGTAATATTCCTTCGCGCCGAGCTTCAGGCCGTCTTCCTTCTTCGACAGCGTCTGGGAGAGAACGGTGATATCCGCACCCATGGCTGCACCGAGCTTGACGCCCATATGGCCGAGGCCGCCCATGCCGACAATCGCGACCTTCTGGCCGGGACCGGCATTCCAGCGGCGCAGCGGCGAATAGAGCGTGATGCCGGCGCACAGAAGCGGCGCGGAAGCGTCGAGCGGCAGGTTGTCCGGGATCGACAGGACATAACCTTCCTTGACGACGATGGAGTCGGAATAACCGCCATGGGTTGCGGTTTTCGTGAACGGATCGACGTCGTTATAGGTCTGGACGAGGCCGGGCATATAATGCTCGTTGTCGAGATCGCGGGTGGCGCAACCGACGCAGGAATCGACGAAGCAGCCGACGCCGACATGGTCGCCGACCTTGAACTTCGTGACCTTGGAGCCGACGGCTTTCACGACGCCGGCGATTTCATGGCCGGGAACGATGGGGTAGACGGCATTCTTCCATTCGTTGCGGACGGTGTGGATGTCCGAGTGGCAGATGCCGGCATATTTGATATCGATGACGACGTCGTCATCGTTCGGCTCGCGGCGTTCGAAGGTGAACGGGGTAAGCGGCTTCGACGCATCGGTCGCAGCGTAACCTCTAGCAATAGCCATCTGAATATCCTTTCGGGGGTTGGGGACGACGGAATATGCGATGGAAGCGCGACAGGGCGTTAGAGCGATCCTCCAGCCTTTTTGCACGATCCTGCAAAAATATGCGGGCACGCTCTTTGCGCAGACGCAGAGGCTTTCTAGATAAAAGGCATCAGACGTATCTCTTCCTTCAGTTAAGGGATTTCCCCTATGTCCTTGCCGTTCAATGTCTATCAGGAGATCGCCTCCATTGCCGCGCGGCACGCCACCAGCGAGGGCGAGGTGCAGACGGCGATCGGATCTCTCGGCATCAGCCGGCGCACGACGCCGAGTGCGCCATGCCACGGCAGCTATCGCCCGTGTCTTGCCATGGTGATCCAGGGGTCGAAAAGCGTTCAGCTGGGAACGGACACCATCAATTATGGCGCGGGTGACTATCTCCTGACCTCGCTTGACCTGCCGGTTGCATGGCGGGTGGTGGAGGCGAGCAGGGAGGTTCCGCATTTCTGCATCGCGCTTGCCATCGACAGTGAAAAGCTGCTCGATCTCATGCGCCGCGTGCCCATCGATCCGCCCGCTGAGCCGGCGAATGCTCAGCGCGGCATCGTCGTCAATACGGCAACGCCGGAACTTCTCGATGCGGCTATCCGCCTGTTGCGTTTGCTCGATCGTCCAGCCGACATTGACGCCATGGCGCCGCTGATCGAACAGGAAATCCTTTACCGCATCCTGACCGGGCCGGCGGGCGGGCAATTGATGAACATCATCGCGGCCGGCAGCCATGGCAACCGCATCGCCCGGGCCATCGCCTGGCTGCGCGAGAACTTCGCACGCCAGTTGCGCATCGAGGACCTTGCCGAACATATCGGCATGAGCGTGTCGTCCTTCCACCATCACTTCAAGACGATCACGGCCATGACACCGGTCCAGTACCAGAAGCAGCTGCGCCTGCACGAGGCGCGGCGGCTGATGCTGCTGGAGCGGCTGGATGCGGGCACCGCCGGCCATCGCGTCGGATATCAGAGCCCATCGCAGTTCAGCCGTGAATATAGCCGCTTCTATGGGCTATCGCCGTCGCGGGATATCGATGCTTCGCGGGAGATCAGCGCGGCTGGGTAGAGTCGTTCTTTGGGACAGTGGTTCATTAACAGCGGACTGAGGTGCGTGGGGCTTACCCCCCTCTGCCCTGCCGGGCATCTCCCCCTCAAGGGGGGAGATCGGCAGGAGGCCCTACCGTCGCTCCATTTGCAAACGTTGAGATGGGCGAGACCAAACCACGAGTCGATCTCCCCCCTTGAGGGGGAGATGCCCGGCAGGGCAGAGGGGGGGTAAATCCCACCCACCTCGGTCCGCTACCCACGCAAAATTCCCTGGAGGCTCACCTCAAGCTTGCAGTCATACTCCGGGGCAGCACGTCAATTCTCATCCTCCCCTGAAGAATCCGCTTGACCCTAACGCAGCCTCCGCTTAAATGGCGCTCGAACCGTACCGTACGGTACATTAATCGAGCCTCTGGAGTGGAAAAGACTTGGCTTCCGACCCGATCACAGCGCAGGAATTTTCGCCGCGCCAGAACGCCGTTCTGGACCAGGCATTGCGTCTTCTGGTCGAGGGCGGAGAGAAAGCGCTGACGACATCCGGTCTGGCGCGCGCGGCCAACTGTTCCAAGGAAAGCCTCTATAAATGGTTTGGCGACCGGGACGGTCTGCTGGCGGCGATGATCACCTTTCAGCAGAGCAAGGTGCGCACCTTCGAGAAGGCGGGCGACCGCGTCTCCGCGCCGCAGCTGGCCGATCATCTCGAAGTTTTCGCGCATGATCTGCTGGATGTTCTGGCGGGCGATGTGTCGCTGGCGCTCAACCGTCTGGCGATAGGGCAGGCGAGCCGCGACGGTTCCAAGCTCGGCGATCTGCTTCTCGAACGCGGCCGTCGCCAGATCGACCGTCGCGCCCGCGGGCTGATCGAGGCGGGCCGCCGTTCCGGCTACCTGCGTTTCGATGATGCCGAAGAGGCATATCGCAGTTTTTACGGCCTCATCGTTTCGGATCTGCATGTGCGCATGCTGCTGGGCGAGGCGCCGGACAAGGATTTTTCCGGCCGGGCGAAGAAGGCAGTCGTCGCCTTTCTGACCCTCTACGGCACGGAAAAGGTACATTCGGAACTCAGCGGCAAACCCGCCTGACATTCCGGTTCAGACAACTGAGAGACAAGCATTAGGGAAGGACCATAAAATGCGCGTTTATTATGATCGTGATGCCGATCTCAATCTCATCAAGTCCAAGAATGTCGTCATCGTCGGTTACGGCTCCCAGGGCCGCGCCCATGCGCTGAACCTCAAGGATTCCGGCGCCAAGAACGTCGTCATCGCTCTGAAGGCCGGTTCGCCGACCGTCAAGAAGGCCGAAGCCGACGGCTTCAAGGTCATGACCGTTGCCGAAGCTGCCAAGTGGGGCGACCTCCTGATGATGGCGACCCCGGACGAACTCCAGGCCGACATCTACAAGGCCGACATCGCCGGCAACATCCGCGACGGCGCAGCGATTGCTTTCGCACACGGCCTCAACGTTCACTTCGGCCTCATCGAGCCGAAGGCGTCGCTCGACGTCGTCATGATCGCACCGAAGGGCCCTGGCCACACGGTTCGCGGCGAATACCAGAAGGGCGGCGGCGTTCCCTGCCTCGTTGCCGTTCACCAGAACGCTTCCGGCAATGCGCTTGAACTCGCTCTCTCCTACGCCTGCGGCGTTGGCGGCGGTCGTTCGGGCATCATCGAAACCAACTTCAAGGAAGAGTGCGAAACCGACCTCTTCGGCGAACAGGTCGTTCTGTGCGGCGGTCTCGTCGAGCTCATCCGCGCCGGTTTCGAAACGCTGGTCGAAGCCGGTTACGCACCGGAAATGGCCTATTTCGAGTGCCTGCACGAAGTGAAGCTGATCGTCGACCTTATCTATGAAGGCGGCATCGCCAACATGAACTACTCGATCTCCAACACGGCCGAGTGGGGCGAATACGTCACCGGCCCGCGCATCATCACCGCCGACACCAAGGCTGAAATGAAGCGCGTCCTGCACGACATCCAGACCGGCAAGTTCACCTCCGAGTGGATGCAGGAATGGAAGGCCGGCGGCGCCCGCTTCAAGGGCATTCGTCGCAACAACGACGCCCACCAGATCGAAGAAGTCGGCGCCAAGCTGCGCGGCATGATGCCCTGGATCGGCAAGAACAAGCTGGTCGACAAGGCTGTCAACTAGGCTTCATTGTTTGGTAGGAGATATGGAGGCCGGAGCGAAAGCTCCGGCCTTTTTATAATTCATAAGCGGACCCTAGAAATATGCCCTCTACACTGTCTGAAACACTTTCAATATAAGTGTTGATCGCGACCAGAAGGTCAGTTAGAGCAAAGTATTTCCTATCGAATTTATCCGATTTTATTGAGATGGCAGCATCGATTTCTTCTCTTATATCGAGCCATTTATTCAGATCAATACGTCCGGCAACGTACTCCATGGTTCCAAAATCCTTAAATACAGTGATTTCGTTTCCGTGAATAACGTTTCCTATTATATTCCAAGCGCTGTCTACGCGGACTTTCTCACTGTTGGCTGGCGTCTCGTCTGATATCCGGACGTTTTTCGATTTTAGGATCGGGACGGTTTGGGTGATTTCAGCAAATCGCCTCGCGGATATGCATAAGATCAGCAAGTCTTTTCTGCATAAATTTTCCGCGACGCTGTAATATTCGCCATGGTCTAAAATCTTCAAACTTCGAGATGTTGCATATGATGCTAATCGGCTGATGGCCTCAACGGCATCAGTGTATGCGTGTTTGCAGAGATCTCTGTCTATCTTGGGTACTTTATTTCTCGCCATCGCTCTTCCCGGCATGTGGAGGGATAACGCCCTTCGTCAGCAGAAAGCAGCCGTAAAACCGCGTCTCGCCAGTGGTGATGACGCAATAGGCCTGTTTGGCTTTTTCGTAAAAAGCGAAACGCTCGATACCGTACATCGGCGCGGATTTTCCTTCCGCCGCGTCGATTTCCTTCTGCACCTCGGCCTGCACCGGCTCCAGCTGATCGGGCGCGCCCATCACTTCCATGCGCCCGACCGAGGGCTGCAACGGCGTGTCGAGCGGCAGCACTGACAGGATTGCCTTCATGGCGCGGGCGGCCGAGACATTGTCGATATGCAGCACCTTGCCGATCGTGGTGTGGCGGGCAACCGAATCGGACGGGAAATTGGTGTCCGATATCACCAGCGTATCGCCGTGACCCATGGCGCGCAGCGCGTGCAGAACATCGGCATTCAGCGCCGGGTCGATATTTTTCAACATGTGTTCGAACTCCCATCATGGTCACGCCATTTGCGGCACTGCCGCGCAATCCAGCCGGAAATGGGTGTGGCGTCAATCTCAAACGGAAGATTGTTAAGCTTTACCGGAGGGTGTATCTGGCTTTGTCCGGAAAAACGGCCGCGAATGCGAGGCTGTGGCGGACACCGTGCAGGGAGGCAGAAATAATTCGAAAAACTGATAAGTCAGTATTGCTGACATATCGACATTTCTGTAAAGATGCACGCATAAAAACGACACAAGAGGAAACGTACCCATGCTTGATTGGGAACAAATTTTCGCCACGCGCTCTTCGCGCATGAAAGCGTCTGAAATCCGCGAGCTGCTGAAGCTGCTCGAGCAGCCCGATATCATTTCCTTTGCCGGTGGCATTCCGGACCCGGCTCTTTTTCCCGCAGAGGAATTCCAGCAGGCTTATGCGGAAATTTTTTCCGGTGCGCAGGTCAATGCAGCGCTGCAATATTCGGTGAGCGAGGGTTACAAGCCGCTGCGCGAATGGCTGGCGGGCGAGATGGCCGACATCGGCATCGACTGCACCGCCGACAACGTCTTCATCGTTTCCGGCTCGCAGCAGGGTCTCGATTATCTCGGCAAGCTGTTCCTGTCGCCGAAGGATACGGCACTGGTCACCTGGCCGACCTATCTCGGCGCGCTCTCCGCCTTCAACGCCTATGAGCCGAATTACGATCAGCTCAATCCCGGCGGCAACCGTACGCCCGAGGCTTATCGCGAAACCGCCGCCAAGCATGGCGGTGCGGTCAAGTTCGCCTATCTCTCGGCCGATTTCTCCAACCCCACCGGCGAAACCGTTGATCTGGCCGGCCGCGAGAAGGTTCTGGCGCTGGCAGACGAGCTGGATATCGCCGTCATCGAAGACGCCGCCTACCAGTCGCTGCGTTACGATGGCGAGGCTGTTCCGCCGATCATGGCGCTCGACATCGCCCGTTCGGGCGGCATCGAGAACACCCGCACCATCTATTGCGGCAGCTTTTCGAAGACGCTCGCGCCAGGCCTTCGTGTCGGTTACATCGTCGCTTCCGCGCCTGTGATCCGCAAGCTGGTGCTGATGAAGCAGGCCGCCGACCTGCATTCTTCGACCATCAACCAGATCGCCATCGAACGCGTTGCCTCGCGTGGCTTCGACAGCCAAGTCGCCAAGATCAAGGCCGCCTATAGCGCCCGCCGTAATGCGATGCTGGCCGCGCTCGACAAGTACATGCCGAAGGGTACACACTGGACAAAGCCGGAAGGCGGCATGTTCATCTGGGTGACGCTGCCTGAGGGTATGGATGGGGCCGCGCTGCTGGCGAAATCCATCGCCACGGAAAAGGTGGCCTTCGTTCCCGGCCGTGCTTTCTTTGCGGATGGCTCGGGTACGAACACGCTGCGCATCAGCTTCTCCTGCGCCAACGAGGCGATGATCGAAGAGGGTATGAAGCGGCTTGGCCGGTTGATTACGACGGCACAGGCGGAAACGGGCGAAGTGCTTCCGGCGATCTGAGGGCGCGGGGCTTTCGGTAGCGGTGGAGGTTGTGGCGTTACCCCCCTCTGTCCTGCCGGGCATCTCCCCCACAAGGGGGGAGATCGACCCGTGGCGAGGTATCGCCCATCTCAAGGTTTGAGAATGAAGTTGTGAGAGAGCCTCTTGCCGATCTCCCTCCTTGTGGGGGAGATGCCCGGCAGGGCAGAGGGGGGTAAGCCGCGATTACCAGGGAGCATTGTTCCTCTCAATCCCGACGGCCCCAAAAGATCATCCCCCAAAAATCCTGCCTGTCACATACATGTTATGCAATCATGTTTTAGCGGTCCCACCAACAACAGGGACTGGACCCATGAAAACGCTGCTCTCCGCTTTCACCGCCATCGTATCGCTCGGCTTCATCGCCACCGCTGCCAATGCTGCCGATCTGGTGCTCTATACCAGCCAGCCGAACGAGGACGCGCAGGCGACCGTTGATGGTTTCAAGGCCGCCAATCCGGGTCTCGAAGTCGAATGGGTGCGTGACGGAACGCCGAAGATCATGGCGAAGCTGATGGCCGAGATCAGCGCCGGCAATCCGGTTGCCGACGTGCTGTTGATCGCCGATACCGTGACGCTCGAGCGCATGAAGCAGGCTGGCCAGTTGCTGGCCCACAAGTCTGCCGAAGCCAAGAACATCGACGCTTCGCTTTATGATGCGGACGGCTTTTATTATTCCACCAAGCTCATCACAACAGGCATCATGTACAACACCGCTGCCGCAATGAAGCCGACGAGCTGGAAGGATCTGGCCAAGGCTGAAGCCAAGGGTCTCGTGACGATGCCAAGCCCGCTGACCTCGGGTGCGGCGCTGATCCATGCGCAGACGCTCGCTGCCGCCGATGGTCTCGGCTGGGACTATTACAAGCAGCTGAAGGCCAATGAAGCCATTGCCGGCGGCGGCAACGGTGCGGTTCTGAAGTCGGTCGCTTCGGGCGAAAAGGCATATGGCGTGGTCGTCGATTACATGCCGATCCGCGAGAAGGCCAAGGGCGCACCGGTCGAGTTCGTCTTCCCGGAAGAGGGCGTTTCGGCCGTCACCGAACCGGTCGCGATCATCAAGGGCACCAAGCACGAGGAAGCGGCCAAGAAGTTCGTCGATTACGTGCTTTCTGAAAAGGGCCAGCAGGGCTTCGTCAAGCTCGGTTACATCCCTGTTCGTGCCGATGCCGGCATGCCGGAAGGCTTCCCGGCCCGCGACAAGATCAAGGTTCTGCCGCTCAGCGCCGCTGATGCGCTGAAGAACTCCGAGCAGGACCTGAAGACCTTCTCCGATATTTTCGGCTCCAAGGGCTGATAGTGCGGCATGTCCCGTTCAAGTGCCTATGGAAGCAGCCAGCCGCGCTGGCTGTTTCCTTTTGTGGTCAGCGTTGTTTTTGCGCTCAGCGCCCTGCCGCTCGGGCGGCTGGCCTATACCGGCATCATCTCATCACTCAATGGTGACATATGGCGGCTTCTCGCTGATCCAGCCCTTTGGGATGCGGCGCTGAACACGCTTTCCACCTCGTTTTTCGGTATGCTGATCTCGCTGGCGATTGGCGGCGCCTTCGCGCTTTCGCTGACGCTCTGCGACATTCGCGGCAAGTCGATTTTAAGCTTCCTGTTCATGCTGCCGATGATGATCCCGCCGCAGGTGACGGCGCTGTCGTGGATCGGCATGACCGGTCCGTCGAGTACGTTGTTGAAGGCCATCGGCCTTGCGCCGCCGATGGGATCGCCGCAGCCGCTTTATTCGATTGCGGGCATCGCGCTGCTGCTCGGCGTGCAGCACGCGCCGCTCGTTTATCTGTCGCTGCGCGCCGGTCTGCTTGCGCTGCCGCAGGATGGCATCGAGGCCGCCAAGCTTTCCGGTGCTTCGCCGCGGCGTGTGCTGTTTGATATCATCCTGCCGCTCTCCACGCCGGGATTGATCGCCGGGGCGGCGATTTCCTTCGTGTCCAATGTCGGCAATTTCGGCATTCCGGCAATCCTCGGCATACCTGGCTCGATCTTTACCCTGCCGACGCTGATTTACAGCCGTTTCGCCAGTTTCGGCACCAGCACATTCGGCGATATCGCCATTCTCTCCACCATGATCGCCATCATCTCGGTCGCCGGGCTTGCTCTTCAGGAACGGGCGATGAAGGGCAGGGATTATCGGATCATCGGCCTTTCCGGCAAGGCCGCGACCTTCGGGCTGGCGCGCTGGCGGATACCGGTGGAGCTTGCCCTATGGCTGGTGCTGTTCTTCATGCTGGTTGCGCCGCTCGCCGCGCTGATGGCAAGCTCGCTTGCTCCCGCCTATGGCGTGCCGCTCAGCCTCAAGACCGCGACGCTGCATGCCTATGAGGAGCTGCTTTATCGCCAGAGCGTAACCCGTACCGCCTTCCGCAATTCGCTGTTTTTAGCAACCGCCACATCGCTTTGCCTATTGGCGGTTACGGTGCTGACCGCCTATTTTCTGGTGCGGGGCAAAAGCCGTTTCATGTTCCTGCTCTCGGCGCTGGTGGATATTCCCTATGCATTGCCAGGCGTGGTTATCTCGGTGTCCTTCGTGCTGCTTTTTGCGGCTCCCATTCCGTTGTTAGGCATCACGCTTTACGGCACGATCTGGATCATCCTGCTCGCCTATTTCTCCTCCTTCTTTGCCGTCAGCCTGAAACCCATGGTCAGCGCCTTCCTGCAATTCGATCCGTCGCTGGAAGAGGCCGCAAGGCTGTCCGGCGCCGGTTTCTGGCGGCGGCTTACGGATATCATCCTGCCGCTGGTCGGGCCGGCGGCGGGCGCTTCAGTCATTCTCGTTTTCCTGATCGCCTGCAACGAGTTGACGGTCTCGGCACTGCTGTGGTCGGCCGGCACGCAGACACTCGGTGTGCTCATCTACAATCTCGATGACAGCGGCAGCTTCGATCTTGCTTCGGCACTTTCGGTGCTTGTCGTCATCATGGTGATTTTCCTCATGGCTCTGCTCGAAATTCTGGGGCGCTATCTGCCGAAAGGAGTGGTTCCTTGGCGAAACTGATTCTCAACCGCCTGTCGAAAAATTTCGGAGCCGGATCGAAGCCCGCCGTCGATGACGTGTCGCTCACCGTACGCGACGGCGGCTTTCTCGCCTTGCTCGGGCCTTCCGGCTGCGGCAAGACGACGGTGCTGCGCATGATCGCCGGTTTCGAACAGCCGACCGACGGTTCCATCCTGCTTGGGGAGCGCGTGCTGGCCGATGGGGGCAGCATGGTGCCGCCGGAGCGGCGCAACATGGCGATGGTGTTCCAGTCCTATGCCTTGTGGCCGCATATGTCGGTTGCCGACAATGTCGGTTATCCCCTCAAGGTGCGCGGCATTTCCGGTGAGAAATATCGCGAGAAGGTGCGCCAGGCGCTGGCGGCCGTGCGTCTCGAAAGTTTCGCGGATCGCCGCCCCGCTGAATTGTCCGGTGGCCAGCGGCAACGCGTGGCGCTGGCCCGTTGCCTCGTTACCGAGCCTGATGTGGTGCTGCTCGACGAACCGCTCGCCAATCTCGACCGGCATCTGCGTCAGGAGATGGAGGAAACGTTTCGCGAGTTCCATATCCGCTCCGGCGCGACGATGATCTATGTCACCCATGATCAGGCCGAGGCCATGGCGCTCGCGACGGATGTGGCCGTCATGTCGCAAGGCAGGTTGCTGCAGGTGGCGCCACCGGCAGAGCTTTATGCGCGGCCGGAGGGACGGCTGGTCGGTTCGCTGGTGGGGCAGGGCGCGATCCTGACCCTGCCTATAGCAGAAGGGGTTTCGCGCGATCTTGACTGGACGGCGCTTCGGGCGGCGATGGAGAGCGGCAGGCACTTGCCGCAGGCGGATTTTCTTGTGCGGCCACAGGATGTGGTGCGGGACGCTGAGGGTGTCAGTTGCACCGTCACTTCGGTCCTTTACGAGGGGGAGCGTTATGCTCTCCGTCTTGACCTGCCGGATGGGCAGGCGCTCAGGGCCTATTCGCGGGAGGCGGTTGCCATCGGAGACCGTTTGCCGGTTGCCATTCGTGCGGCCTGGCGTCTTTAAACTATTGGCGAGGCGGGGCAGGAGCGGCTAAGCTCCTATTCCAGCAACAGGAATGAAACATGTCGCTTCGGCTTGCCACCTTCAATATCGAAAATCTTCTTACCCGTTTTGATTTCACCGGGTTTCGCAACCAGACACGGCGCGACAGGGCGATCCAGCTGTTCGATATCAGGGACGAGGCGACCTATCAGGCGCTTGAAAGCGCGCGGACAGTCTCCTCCACCGACGATACGCGCCAGCTTTCGGCGCTCACCATAGCTGACGCGGATGCGGATATTCTCTGCCTGCAGGAGGTCGATAACATGGCCGCGTTGCAGGCCTTCGAATATGGCTATCTTTACCGCATGGTCGGCAATGGCTACCTGCAGAAATATCTGGTCGAGGGCAATGACAGCCGCGGCATCGATGTCGCCGTCGTCATGCGCGAGCAGACCCGTGATGGTGACAAAATCGAGGTGGTCGACATCAAGAGCCATGCGGCGCTGACCTATCGCAATCTCGATCTCTTCAATCCGGCGCTGGCTGCGACTAACCAGATCGACGACAAGATTTTCAAACGGGATTGCCTGGAAATAGACCTCCGGATCGGCGGCAAGCCGCTGACGCTTTACGTCACGCATTTCAAATCCATGACCAATTCCCGCGACCCGGTCGATGCGCGGCTCGCCACCATGCCGATCCGCGAGGCGGAAGCCATGGCCGTGCGCCGTATCATCGAAAATCGCTGGGGTGTCGGCAATACACGTAACAAGAATTTCGCCATTTGCGGCGATATGAACGATTATCAGGAGCGTGTGGCGATTTCCGGTGACCGGCGCAACGGCTACGGCTTCACGCCCATTGAGGAAGCGCGGAGCGCGCTCGATGTCTTCACCGCCGATGATTTCGTTACCAATCCGATGCTGCGCCGTGATGTCATGGATCGCTGGACGCTCTATCATTCCCGCGGGCCGCAGGAGCAGCACCTGTGCCAGCTGGATTATATCTGGCTTTCACCGCGCCTGGCTGAAATCAACGCGACTAGGGCTCCTGAAATCATCCGGGCGGGCCAGCCGTATCGCACCATCTTTCCGCCGGGGCAGGAAGTGGAGCGTTATCCGCGCACCGGCTGGGATCGCCCCAAGGCTTCCGATCACTGCCCGGTGGTGATGACGCTGGATTTGATCTAGAACCGCCGGTAGTTTGCCGATCCATGCCAGCATCTATCCGTTGGCGACCTTTGGGAAATAAGTGGCCCAGACGCGGTTGCGGCCGGCGCGTTTGGCTTCATAAAGCCGGTCGTCGGCGATCGCGATCAACTCGTCCCAGCTGCTTATCGCCCGCGCTTCCTGCCACACAACGCCAAAGCTTGCGGTCAGCGACAAGCCGCTTTGCTCATCAATCACCTGGGCTTCGATCAGGCGGCGAAGGCGGTCGGCGGTTGCCGTCGCGGTGGCATGGCTGACATCCTGCAGCACGACGACGAATTCCTCACCGCCGTAACGGGCCAGAATATCGTTCTTGCGCAATGCGCTGCGCAAAAGCCCCGCCGTCTTTTGCAGCGCGAGGTCGCCCATGGCGTGGCCATAACGATCGTTGATCGATTTGAAGTGGTCAATATCGACAATCATCACGCCGAGCGACTGATACTGTTCCTCGCCGCTCAATATGGCACGAACGGCCTTTTCCAGCGCACGGCGATTGAAGACGCCCGTCAAGGAATCGGTTTCAGAGAGCGTGCGTAGCTGCTCGGCCAGCGCGCGCTGCTGGTTCTCCATTTCGCCCTTCTGGCGAAGCTGCTCGCGCAGGAAATCAAGTTCCTCGAACATCTTCTTGACTTCCGGGGCAACCCTGTCTTCACAACGGGTTTCGGAAAGGTCACCGGCGGCGATCGCGGCGATCTGCGCCCGGACGGATTGCATGGGCTGGAACAGCGCCGTTCTATAGACGGAAGTGAGCCGCAGCAGAACCAGAACCGCGATGGCGGCGAGAAGAAGGGATGCTCCACCAAAGACCAGAGCCTCGTTCTTCCTTTTTTCGAGTCTTGCCCGCGTTTCGGAGAGAATGAGGTCGCGCAGCGTATCGGACGAGCGCATGCCGGCAATATAGTTCCTGGAGAATTCAAGAATGCTCGGCTGGGCGGAGGGCATGGCTATCACGATCGTATTCTGCGCGTAACGCAGTGCCTGACCGAAATAATAGGTCTCCATATCCTGAAACGCCTTGTCCAGTCCCGGCGTCGACAGGTAGGCGGCGGTGTAGTTGATCAGCGAGGCTTTCAGCGACAGAAGGCCCTGCATTTCATTATCGAACTTGGCGCGATACCCCAGCTTATCCTGCCGGTTTGCGCGCAGACTCATCACTACATAGGAGCCGAGTCGGCCAATCCTGTCGCGCATTACGCCGGCAGTGCCGGTCATCGCGATGTCGATCGCCACGTCGGGCGTGACCTTGATGACGGCGCGTGCCGCCTTGCCGCGCAGCAGGTTGACGCTATCGGCTGCCTTGAACATCGATAGAATCGCGTTGGACATGGCGCTCTGGCTGCGCGTGGAAGAAGGGAGCGCGGCAACGCGATCCACCGCTTCGCGGGATTGGGCGAGCTTCTGGCGGGTTTCAGCCAGTGATTTCGCCAGTTCGGGCTGCGTCTTGATTTCCTCGGTGAAGGAAACTTCAAGCTCCGACAGCTTGTCATCCGTCGCCTTGCGCGCAGCTGCAAGCCCCTCGACCAGTTTCGGATCGGGGACGGGTGCGCCCATCAGATTGTTTGCAGGGCCGCGCTCGGCCGAGATCAGCCATGCGGACTGAAGTGCTGTTTCGAAACGGGTGAGCTGGGCGGCATTGGCGCGGTAACGCAGATAATTGGAGACACTCGGCACCGCGGCGAGAGTGGCCAGCAGAATTGAACTCGCGGCGATGACGATCGTGCCTGTCAGCTGTATTTTCTGTATGCTCGCGCGCATCTGAGGCGTATTTCTCGCTGCAATGGTTATGTTTCATCGCCATCTTACCGGCGCTGCGTAAATACTTCGCTTATTTTCCGGGCTTTTGCCGCGATGATGGTCTTCGAGACGTTAAGCGCATGTGATGTGGAAAAGATATTCGCTGATGCCGTGTCATCAGTTTTTGCTTTACACCAGATCAGAATCTGATAGTTGGCAAGGCACTGGATTGCCCTTGTAGCTCAGTTGGTAGAGCACCTGATTTGTAATCAGGGGGTCGCGGGTTCGAACCCTGCCGGGGGCACCAGTATTTGTCTAATGTTTTCAACGCATTGGACCGTCAAAACTTCCCGATTTTTGATTTTTCTTGTCGCGTCCCTGTTGCATTGATTTGTATGGGTTTTTACTGATTTTCAGGGAGTTGCGGCTACTCGACGCAACATGAAATGCAACAAGTGAGAGCGCGAATGGAAACGAATTTATCTTTCGAGGCGAAGAACGGAACCCTGTTCCTGTCTACGGCTCTCGGCGCCGTGAGTAATGCTCTAGACGACGCAATAGAAGCGCTTGCGCAGACGAAAGGTGTAGATGATCTTTCGTGGCTTGATGAGCTTCACCAAAAAGCTCTGGTTGCGGCAAAGGGAACGATTACTGAGGATGTTTCAATTGATGTCGAAGCTCCGGCGATTAAATTCGGCATCGATCTAATCAACGCGAAGTTTGCGGGATATCGAAAGAGCTTTTCAAGCGAGGTTTAGCGGTGAAGACTGTTTTTCTGCTAATGGCGCAATACGACGGGCGAGCGATTGTCCCTGTCGAACTGGTGTGCCGTGATTACTTTCCTCACCTAACGGTCAATCATTTCGTGCGTAAGGCGATGCGCGGAGAGATCAAGCTCCCGCTAATTTCCATCGAGCCGAGCCAGAAGGCCGCCAAGGGCATTCACGTGCATGATCTGGCTGAATACATAGACGCTCGCCGGACGGTCGCAAAGAGCGAAATGGAGGCATTCCTCCGTTGAACCGCCCGCGCCGCAAGCCCAAAGATACGCCCGGTGCTCACTTACTTCGCCAGCTTCATGCCGATCCCGATTTTGCCTCGGCCCGCGATGAGCGGGGCCGGGAGCGCTTCAAGACAAGGCGCGAGGAAATGCAGCGCCTCAGTAACGCGGCCCGTCGTGGTTACGACGTGCCGCCCGAGAGGGAGGCCGAGTGGAAGGCCCTCAAGGCGAAGCGGGCATTTTCTAATGAGGAAATCGGAATTATGCTCGGGTTGAAGCGGTGGCGCCGCCGGCGCCGCACTAGGACTTGATGGGGCGACGGGCAGCATGAAAAACAGACATGAAGAACTCGGTTATTGGACTGGCTGGCTTGCTGCCTTCGGCCTTGCTTCCGTCTTTTTCGTTGCCGTGGTGTGGCAATCACCAAATCTGCAAGCTGTCGCATGCGCCAAAGATGAAACTGACTGTTTCCGCGAGTGGCTGAGCGCGACGGGATCATGGGCGGCATTAATCGCAGCAATCCCGGCAGCATGGTTCGTATTTAAGCAGGTTGAGTTGCAACGGATGCTCGGGAAAGACACGCTATGGGTCTCGATAAAACGAGACCAGGTGGCCGCGGCTGATCTACGGGGAGTTTCCTCTCGTTTGCTTTCCGAAGTGAGAGGATACGAACGAAAAGATGGGATGAAATACGCAGGCCCAGAGGAACTCCGGAAGCAAATTCAGTCGGTAAGGGACGTGATTGCCGGTGACGACTTTGCTTGGTTGGAAAAAAACATCGCGCACATGTGGCGGGTCAACGCGAAAAAGGCCGTTGCAGACATTGATCAATATCTCAGCAATTTCGGTCCCGACATCGATGTCTCTCCCCCTAAACATGTCGAAGCGATCGTCTATTTCGCGTTTAACCTGTGTATTGCCTCGGCACGCGCCTATCTCGAAGACTGCATTGAGGTTCTTGATAAGGAACTTATATTCCACAAAAGGATGCTGGAAAGGTACGCCTGAAACATTTTAGGGACCGTACCCGGGAGGCCCCCTATGCGGGTCAACCGCCCCCCGGCTTCTCGCTGTTTTTCTGATTTCAATTTTTCCATTTCCATTTCCAACCGGGGAGGGCCGACGCGATGGCTTCGCTATTCGGAACCGGGAAGCGTCCCACCTTTTCTAACAAGGTCCGCAGCTTCCCCTAATCGCCGCGCAACTCCGTGCTGCGCGTTTCTGACAACGGTTTCAATTCGCTTTCGCTCTGGGATGTCACGCGTGATCATCGCAGGCAGCGCGTTGAAGGTCTCAACGCATGCCCCGACGATGTGATCAATCGCCGCGATAGCTTCTTCGGCGGGAACAAGCCGGCGGTTTCGCTCGGCAATACGCTGTTCAATTTCCTCGGCGCGGGCTCTCTTTACGCGCTGATCCTCCGAGGTTTTGGTTTGCTGTGAAGCCTTCTCTTGCCAATAGCGGGCATATCCGCGCGCCACACTCCCGAGGGTGACGCGACCAGGTGCCGGCCGTTCGATAAAACCATCCTTTACGAGAAGGCGAATGCGCTCCGCGCTCAGGCCGAGCAGCTTCCCGGCGGCCTCAAGCGAGATCAGCGATTGGCCGTCGCATTCGATAGTGGGATTGGTCGATTTTGATGCCATTTTCTCCAACTCCAAATGGAAAAACGAAAACCAAAAAAATAGGCAGGAGCCGGGGGTAATCGTACCCGCGTAAGGCGCCCCCGCCGTACGGTCCCTTGAAGGGGGGGAGAGGTTGAGGGACGCTTGAGAGCGTCCCGCCCTAGATCGGGCATCAACGACATGTCACATGATGTCACGGCGTCACGTTACGCATTACGATGTTTGTCCACCTGCCCGCCGCGTGCAAAACCGCGACATTCAGCCGAGTTCACTATCGGCCGGGAGAGAGAAATCATCGTCATCGCCGCCGCTCGATGCCTTCCCGCGCTTGTCCTTCCCGGCGTCGCCTTTCGGCTGGCCGAGCTCAAGGCGCGTGATCCATCCTGAGCGAGAATAATTGTGAGTTACGCCCTTGATCCGATATGTGCCATCGATCCCGGGCCGGCACTTGGCAACCACGCATGAGCCCTCGGGCTGCGCGCCGATGTTCCCCTCGATCGTTACCGTTCCCTCGCCGCTCTCCCTATCCAGTTCGGCCGCAAGGGCGGATGATCTCTGCTGAGCGCTACTCTCATCGCTCGCGTCAAATCGGTCGTAGTACGTTGTCGTCGCGTCCTCGGTCTCGGTCTCAGCGTCCTTTAACTTGTGTGCGGCCGCTTTTGGATCATACCAGCGTGTTTGAGCGGATTTCTCCAAAAAGCGGCCGGCGATCGGCGCGATGTCGTAATCGTGCAGGTTTTCACCCCATACCGCCCGAACGGTCGCAAGCGCCGCGCCGGCGGCGTTTACGCCTCCGTTTCGCTTGGCGAGTATCGCTCGATCGCCAACGATCTTGAATGTCCCGCCCACCTCGCGCGCGATACGCTCGCCAAATTCTGCGAAGCTCTCATTGTCTAGACCGATGTAATCGCGCGTGATTGACGCAAAGGAGGGATCGACGGCAACGGTGATACCGGCCTCGCGCCCGGTTTCCTGCAAGGCTTTCTCTATTGTTTCATCATCGAAATGCCTGCGCTGGCCCTGCTTAGCCTTGCTGCGCACATCCATGCTCTTTGCTGTGATCGAGATCGTTCGGCCGCTGCGGCCGCCGTTTGCACGCGGGGAACCGTCAACCGTGCCTCGAAAAACCTCTGCAACGCCTTCCCCTTCCCATCCGAGCTTGATGGAAACTGCCGCTTTACCGGACGGCAGAATTGCGCGCCCGTTGGTGTCGTCAAGCTCGATCGAGGCGCTATCACTCGACATTCCCGCCCGGTCGGAAACGCTCAGACTGATCAGGAGCGGAGATATCCGATCCGTCACGTTCACGCCGTCAACCCAAATTTCAGCGATGGCTTTTTTCATGATCTAAATCTCGCGTTGAAGGACACGGGGCGCCGACACCAGGCCGGCGCCGCCACATGTTGCGAAATTACGCCCGGCGTCCGCGCATGAGTGCTGCCGGGCGGGTGCAGATGTGCAAAACGTTGCGCTGCGTTTCGCCAAAAATGCCCTTGTCATTGGGCATCGGCCATTGCTTCGCGTAAGTCCGCAGGCCAACAGTGTTGACGGTATCGTTGTAATCGGCCGGCGCCCAATAAGTGCGGAAAAGATCGGAAACGCCGACAGGGAAAAAGCGAGCCTTGTCCTTATGGATGCCAATCAACGCGCCGTCGCCGCTATCCTCAAGGGCGCCGTAGTTTTCCCAAACGATCCCGCCGAACTCGAAAATCGGATTGGACGAGCGATTTTTTCCGACATAGCTCTCGCGGAGAATGCGGTTTTGATCCCATCCCTTGTATGTCTCGCGAACTTCCGGATGCCGTAGAAGCGACTTGAAAAAATCCTCCCCCACAAAAGCGTGAACGTGTTCAAAGACGAGACTGCCAACGATTTTCCGTGTCGCCGTGATTACGTTGGCGCATTTCTCTCGGAGAGCGCCATCAGCGGGGTTGGCGTTGTCGAGATCGAAGTTGATTTCGTCCGACTGCGCAACGCCGAATTTTGTGAACAGATCGAGCGTCTGCCCACCCTTATAGGTGACAATGCCTTGGATCGCGCCGATGCGGGAATATTCATCGGTAAGATCGAGGTCGGCAAGGTTGGCCGACATTTCCTCCATCACAACGTCTTGTACCTGGCGCAGAGCGGTTTCGCTGCCGAACGCCCTCACGCCCTGAACCTGATCGGCGTAAACTGCCCAATCACGCTGAAAATGTGGAATGGACAGGTTTTCGACAGAACGCTTGGGCATATCGCGCGTTTCGCCCGGGCCGCCGCGAGGCGTGGGGGCAACAAGTTGCAGAATATCGCCAATTCGCTCAATTGCGATTGTCAAAGTGCGAACGCCGCTTCCTCGAAAAAGACCCATGTTCTCGATGCGAGAGGGGCGCGGCTTCACGTCGCGAAGCGCGTCCGTCAGAGAGGTGACGCTGAAAGCGTCCTGATTGAAAATGTCCAACATTGCTTTTTTCCTTTATTCGTAACGGGAATTGATTTTGTTGGCGGCGCTGGCCCAACCCGCCTTTATGGTGTCGGGTGTTGCGCCCTCGGGCCTGCCGGTCGGGCCTACCTCGCGCTGTTCGAGGGCTCGCTCTGCGATCGATGGAATTCTCCGCGCATTCGGCGCCGGGTTGGCGTCTGCGGCCGGTGCAACTTCTTCAGGCATGGCCGCCAGCGCCGTTTTTGCCGTATCGACTGAAATGCCGGCAGTGAACGCCAGGCCATGAGCAGTTGCCGGCCGAGCCTTCGCCTCGGGCAGCGCGAGAATGGCCTTGATGCGCTCGCGCTCGTTCGTCGCAGCCAGCAAGATTGCAGATGCGGATTTTTCAGCCTCGGCATGAGCCGAGGGCAAGTCTTCTCTGTCCATCGTTAATGTCCTCTGTGGGGGTTTGCCCGCAGCCCGAGCGGGGCGGGATAATTCGGCTAGAACCTCATCGAGAGAGGCCATTCGATCCGCCAGCCCGGCGGCGATCGCTTCCTTTCCGATAAAGACATCCGCCTCGGTTTCGCGCGCTTTCTTGGCGCTCAATCGCGCCTTGCCGCGCCCGGCTTCTACAGTCTCAAGAAACTGATCGTAGAAAGCCAGAACGTCCTTTTGCATGTCTGCGCGGACGTTCTCAGGCAAAGGCGCAAAAGGATTGCCATCCACCTTTTTCGCGCCAGCGTGGATGAAGGTGACATTGATGCCCTTGGCGTCCATTTCGCGCGACCGATCCATATGCATCATCAGGACACCGATCGAGCCAACAAGGGAGGTTGGGGAAATTACGATCTCATCGGCCGCGCTCACGATGCCGTAAGCTGCGCTCGCCGCCACGTCGTTTACGACAGCAACGACGTGCATCGATTTCCGCAGGTTTCGGATTTTCGCCGCAACGGCCGCCATGCCGGTAGCTTCACCGCCATAGCTGTTCATGTCGATGACGAGGTTTTCGAGCCGCCCGGCCTTAACCTCGGCGGCGATCTCGTCAAGCTGCGCAGCAATACCCTCATACGAGGTCAAGCCCGAACTTGCACCGACCCAAGCCCCGCGGTTAACGAGCGATCCATCAACCGTGATAATCGCCGTTTTGCCAGCCGCCCGGGTGAACCGGCGGCCGGTCCCGTCGCCGCGCGCCGTCGTTCCGACGAACCGGCTTGCGTCCACCTGATCGGCGCTGCGGCCGAGCGTGATGCGGCCCTCAAGCACATGAAGGATGGTTGCCGCCTTGTCCGGATGCACCAAAAGCGGCCGGTTAAGGATGCGATCCGCGATCATGGGGAGAAAATTATCGGACATTATCTAACTCCGGAATTTGAGAACGCGCCGTGCATCTGGTCGCGGAGGCTGTTTCGAATTCGCTTTTCGACCTCGCGCGCAACCTCCTCGGGATTTGTCACGCCGTTGATGTGGTTAATGATTTTGATGTCGCGGACGCCGCCAGCTTTGCTTGCCGGCGTGATCGTTCCGGCCGTCTTAGGTCTGAAAACCTCTGGCTCGTCCCCGTCACCGACGATAAAGGAACCGCCGGGCCAGACAGGACCGCCGTTCTTTCGATGGCCGGTAACATTGCCCATGCTGTCATATTCGGGCGTTCCGCCAGCGCCGCCACTGGCGCCGCCCTCGGCCTCGCCGCCTCCCCATGTCAGGGCATTCTTGATCGAGGTTCCGAGGTTCTGCGCCCACTGCACCGCGTTTTGTATCTTCGCGATCAAATCATTGATCGCCTCGACAACAGTACGGACGGCACCGCCGACAACGCCGCCGACAGTTTCGCCCCACGCACGCCATTCGGTGTTTGTGGCTTTGATCGGCCCGAGCATGTTGCTTACGGCCGAATATATCCGCTCAGCAAAGCCGGCGATCGGCTCCATGATGGGGCGAACCGGTTCGAGGGCTTCCATGAAGCCCTTTCCCACGCCTTGGAAGAACGAGACCAAACCATCCCAATTGTTATAGATGAGCGTCCCGGCCGCAGCGATGCCGGCGATGACGGCCCCGACGCCTGTAAACATCAAAGCGCCGCGCAACAGGAATGCCGATCGACGCACAAGGTTGAGGGGGTTCAAGATAGAGAGAACCCCTTTCCCCAAGCTCTTGAAAGCGATGGCAGCCGCCCCGCTTGGCCCGAGGATCGCCGCAGAGGCGGCAAAGCCTACAAGGCCTCGGCGGGCGGCCGAGATACCGGCGATGATCGGCCCGAAGGCCATAGCCTTGATACCTCTGCCGGCAAAAATCGCCGCCTTGCCGACAGTGTTGTAACCGAGGGCGAGCATCGAGAGCGCGCCGCCTCGGCCCATGAGGCCAAGGAATTTGAGGCTCGCAACGGCAACCTTGAAGCCGACAACAGCAGTTGTTGCCGCAACGAGGTTGCGGATAAGTTCGGGGTGCGCTTCCGACCAGTCCGACAATTTGAGCAGGACCGGGCCGAGTGCTTTCATGGTCTGGTTGAGTGCCGGCAACAGCGCCCCACCGATCGTCATCGCTATGTCCGAAATTTGAGATTTGAACATCTGCCACTTGTAAGCCGACGTGGCGGCGCGCTTCTCGAACTCCTTGCCGACGCTGTTAAGGTATTTTTGCTCATCGGCAGTCAGCGACAGAGCTTTTCGGAGGAGCTCTGTGTTTTTGAGAAGCGGAACGAGTGCGGCGGCCTCATCCCCGAACAGACCGGACATTACAGCGGCCTGCATATGCTCGGGAAGCTGGCCGAGCTTCTCGATAACTTTCATGGTTGTGCCAACAGCGTCTTTCTGCATCGCCTTGGCAACCTTCTTGGCGTCTAGGCCAAGCGTCTCATACGCTCCGCGCTGCGCTTTTGTGGCGCTGGCCCCCTTGGTGAGCGCGCGGCCCATGTTGCGGAACGAGGTAGCCGCTACGTCGGCATTGAAGCCGGCGGAGATCATCGCGGCGCCGAATGCAACCGACTGCTCTTTCGCGAAACCAAAGAACTCCCCCTGCACTGCGACCCGCTTCGTAAAATCGATGAGCTCGGGTGCATTCGTTGCCAGGCTGTCCGAAACATAGTTGATCGCGTCGGCATAGGCGGCCGTCTGCGCGTTCGTCAGATTGAGGGCCGTGCGGATTTTTGCGAGGGCTTCGCCAGCTTGGCCGCCCGTTACTTCCCACGCGACGGCGGCCTGTGCCGTCAAGCGAGTGAAATCGTACAAATCCTCGTCCGGTACGCCAGCCTGAGCCGCAGCCGCAGAGAGCGCGGCCAGATCGCTTACGGCCATAGGTATCTCGTTTTTTGCGAGATTTCGAAGCTGCTTTGCATAGGCCGCGAGCCCGGCATCGTCAAAGCCGGAAACCTTGGCGATGTCAGCCATCGCGCTTTCGAAGTCCATGGCGGCCGTTAGCGGCGCTTGTATTGCGGATTTGAGAGCATAGAAGCCGATCGCCGCATCTGCGAGACCGCCTCGGGCACGGTCAAGCGCTGCGTTGTTCTGCGCCATTGCCACCGACAATCGGTTACCGAGACCAGCGTTGGCGGCTTGGTTCAACCCGAGCAGCGATTTTGACGCTGCCCGGGCCGGAGCCGTAACCTGATCGATGAGACGAACGACCAGAGAGGAGGTTAGCGAACTTGCTGCCATAACATCGAGGAGCGCTTTATGCGCTCAACCTCCTTATGCATTCGCATGATGAGCGAGATGCGGGTTGATCTAACTGTTGGGAAAGGAGTGCTGAGGACGGCCGAGATTTCGGCCGCAACTCGATCGAGGCCGCCACGGGCGCGTGCCCAAAGAAGGATGACGGCAAGGTTCAATCCTTGCCCTTCTCCTTCTCCGGCGCCGCCAATAAAGGGACGGCAAGCTCTCCGAGGGCGGCGAAATCGTCGCGATGGATGCGCTTGAGCGCCTCATCAGGAAGGCCGGAGACAGCGCCGATGATGCCCCTGATCTGCGCGACCTTCATCGGCTTTCCTTCGATGATGCCGAGATCATCGATCTTTTCGAGCGCCTCGATGTCAGGTTCTTTCAAAACGACCGAGGAAATATTGCCATCAGGCCCGGCAACGGGGTGAATGAGCTTGTGCTCAACGGTTCGCCAAGTTGCGACAGGGGTTTGGGTGTCCTGCATCATTTCATTTCTCCGTTTTTGGATTGGGCTTTTCTGACGCGCATAGCCTTCCGCATGGCGGCAATCTCTTCCTCGACCGCGCCGAGGACGCGCCGCAGATCGGCAGGGTGAAGTTTTCTTATCGTCGCCTCTGAGGCTCCCGACAGGCGGGAGACATGTCGGATCGCCTCATCAAGCGTCGGATCGGCAACGGCAGTTATCCGATCGAAGGCGGCGCGACCTGGCGTCCGGATTTCAATGAAAGTGATCTCGCGACCGGCAAGCTGAATTGGGCGAGAGAGATCAATTCGCTGCATCGGGACGCTCCCCGTTGCCTTGATCAAGGATCGCCTTACCGTTCTCGCTTTCGAGAAAGATTTCGCCTTGGCAGGCTTGATAGATTTCCTCGATCGCGCGCGAGAGTTCGGCAAAATCGGCGGCACTGAGGTTCCGAAGCGCAACTTCGCCGTAGCAAGTCATGCGGCAGGCGAACCAGATTACTTGCGAATAGGTGAAGCCTGCGACGGAACTTCTCGAATTCCGCATGCTCTTAAGGCAGCCGTCAGACGGTTTGCGAACAACAATTCGACCGACCGAAACGGACCCATCCAGCAACAATGGTCGAGAGAGTGGAACAGTCAGCATGTCAGGCCTCGATACCGAGGATCGCGAGAGGGTTCGCGTCCGCTCGGCGGGCGATGCGCCATCCGTCCGCGTCGGCGGCCTCAATGAACGCCTCCTCCTCGCGCTCCGCTTGAAGCAAATCGGCGTCGATCTTGGCGAGTTTTTTGGCTCGCTGTTCTTCCGTCAGCGTATCCGGACTATCCGGCAGGATCATCGCTTCGAGCTTGGCGAGAACCTCGTCACGGAAGATTGCCAGTAGAAGTGCTCCGGCTCCTATGCCCGAAGATCGCCCGTCATTGTCGATCACTGAGGCGAGGCGGAAAGGATCGCCGGAATGGACACGGGGATCGAAAAAGGTCTCGCCTGCCTTCGCCGCTTTATCCAGCGCCACTTTGACAGCGGCAATGTACTGATCGCGTGGGATGGGAGCGATAGAAACATCGGCATGTTGCTTCTTGAGCGCCGCAATCCGCCCACGCGTTTCATCGATTGACCGCGGCCGCGTGGTTGGCTTCGCTGGCTCAAACAATCCACTGTGATCATCGATAACGGCGGCGCACTTACGGAGGAGATTATCGAACTCCTCCCAAGCATCGCGAAACTTGGGAATTTCGTCCGCGAGTTGTTTGATCTGGACGCTGACCGCTGCCTTGCGCTCGTTAAATCCCTTCTCGGCGTCGGTGCTGAGTTTCTGACCGCCGAGGCGGGCGACGAACTCGGAGCGCTCGATAACGATGTCATTGGCCCGCTTATGAAGGTCATCCTTCTGCGCGTAGACCTGTCTGACTGCCCCAAGATGATATTCCGACCGCTCACCAAGCTTGATGGCCTTTTCTCGGGCTTTCGAGGGAAGTTTCTTTAGCTGTGCGGGAGAGAATTGCATCGATTGGCTCCGGGTTACGGAGCCAATTCACCATTTTCAGCAGATCGGGATAAGGTGGCACGGCTGGACACGGCCGCCCTTTTGCGCGCGACATTCATCTCGCCGGGCGGGACCGGCGGGAGAACGAGACGAGAAAAATGTTTTATCAGCCTCGGATGCAATCGATCTCCCGTGCGGAAAATTTCAAGCGCTTCCATGTCGCCGTTGAGGTACATTTCGAGGGCGGGGCCAGAAATTTGCCATGGGCCGCAGTTGCCTGGCTGACGGCCGATGCCATGACTGATACACCAGCGCTTGATTGTCTTGATGTCCTTCCCCGATCTTCGCCGCGCCTCTTTCAGGCTGATAATTTCGGCTTCCGCCATCGGGACAGGAAATGCTTTTTCCTCGCATGAATTCATCGAACACCTCGATGCTCACTATTGAGCAAGATCGAAATTTCGGCGTTCACTACCTCGGTAAATGCGCTCAACTCGGCATCTATCGCATCGCTGTCAAAACCGAACTCGCTGAGCTCGGAAACCAGTTGACGCGTTGCACGATTGTAAGCCGATTGAGCCTTATTGTGAGGTCCATTGAAAATACGCTCTGCGATGATCCGGGCTCGGCCAACCTGCCGCGAAAGCGGAAAAGCAAAAATCTTAGCTGCGGGCCTCGACACATCGAATAGGTCGAGTTGGTTGCGGTCGCTCATACCTCACCCTCGCGTTTTGAGACTATTTCGTCCGCTTTCCCCATGGAGACGGAGGGTGAGACTGTTTCGTCAGCAAAGAGTGAGACTATTTCGTCCGCTTTTCCGGAATTTGAGACTGTTTCGTCCACATTCCCCTTATATACGGATAGCGTGACGTTTTCGTCCCATTTCGCTTTCCGTCGATGGTATGTGGAACGGCTGATGCCTTTATCTTCCCAAGGTTTGGATTGCGCCGCAGATTGGGGGCGCGGCGTCGCGCCCCCTGCCTCACGCTTCCTGCGCTGTCTTTCTCGATCGAGACGTTTGCGCCTATCATCCTTATTTTCATCGATAGAACCGATGTTCCGGATACCGAGGAGCGTGCGCTCGTCCGAGGTCAATTCAACAAATAGCCCCACCGCCTCGCCGTCCATCATTTTGAAAGGCTGCGATCCCGCTGCGCGGCGCGCCGCCGCCGCGCGGGCTGCTATCGGCGCGATAATCTGCTGAGTGCCATCCCTTAGATCAATACCAATGGAGACACAGACGGCCTCGACCGTTCTATCCGTCACAGTGACGTGTAGCGCGGCCGAAATGTCGGCTGCGACGGTTATCCAAGCCGGAAGGTGTCCAACAGACTTCCCTTGCGCCCGCCGATGCCGCGCGAGGCCTTTGAGGGCCTTGCGCACGGACAGGGCGAACATTTCTTCGGGCGTCCACTCCTTATGTCGGCGTGAGGGTGTGCCGGCTCCATCCTGATAATCAAGGCGGATGATCTTCCGCGCGTGATCTGTGTTTTCGCGACTTGCAATGAATGTCTTACTTCGCATCTTTGCCGCTCCTCAACCTGCGGCCATCTGGCAGACCGAGCAGCGTAGCCGCTTGCCGGCCGCTGACGCCGGCAAGACGACATCGGCCGAGTGACCGCAGCCCGTGCATGTGATAGTGCGCGTGATTTTCGCAACCGCCTTCTCCGCCTCGCTGCGGATGGCAGCTTTCGAAGGCCGGCTTTTCGCCGGCCTCGTTTTCGTTCGTCGGGAATATTGGGCCAAGATCGTCTACGGCCTCGGCCCCATGGCGGCGCGCGCGGTCGGCCCGCGCGCGCTTGGAATGGTCAATTTTGCTCACTGGCGTCGCCCTCGAAATGCTGCCGAAGTTTGCTGCGGGAGGCAACCCATCGGCCCTGTATGCTCTTTGCGGGTACAGAGCCCGTGGCGAGCAAATGATAGGTCTGTGTCTTTGTCCTGCCGATCACTTTCGCAATAGCGTCGGCGCCCCACACAAGGTCAAGACTATCTGCTTTTGCTGCCTCAGCCATTGGAAACCCTCCCGATCCGGAGATCGGCTCCATGCTCTCCCGGGCGCAGCGCGTTCGCGGCGACGGCGATAAGTTCGTCTCGATCGGCAATATCCGCCGCATCAAGCGGGGAGCGGCCGAGCAATTCCGTTTCGATGGCCTCGATCTGATCGCCAAGGGCCTCGCTGAGAGCGTCCGCGAAGTCCTCAAGCTCATCGCGCTTCATATGGTTGGCGAGGTTGGATGTGAGCCCCGCCGTTGTGCGCATTGATACGAGAGCGGAAAGCGCGCTCTCCAGGTCGGGGAGCGTCATTGCGGCGAAAAACTCCTCGGGGGCAGCTTTCGCAGTGTCGATATTTTTGTTAGACATGTCGAACTCCTTGATGTTTGCGGTTTCGTGAACGGGCCGATGCGGTTGCAGCCGCATCGGCTATGCCTTCTCAGGCAGCCCGTTCTTTTTCGCCGCTGTTTTCCGAGAAAATTTTTTCGAGTTGAAAGGTGACTTCACCTGTCAGCGTCCGCCGGTTTTTCTCAGCGGAAACGCGGATACGTTCCTTTAAGTCGTTGGGAAGCCTGATCATTAACGTGGGGTCTTTTCGGGCCATAGCTGTTACCTCTTGTTAAGCACGGTGCTTAATAAAGCACAGTGCTTTATTGCAAGTCAATAAGCACCGTGCTTTATTTCAGCCATGGCTAGAAACGAACCACAAGTGAACCTGAGAATGCCGGCGGACTTGAAAGAGGAGCTTGAAAAAGCTGCTTTGGAGAACGGCAGATCGTTAACCGCTGAAATCGTATTGAGGCTGCGAGGTAGCCTTCCAACGCAGGGCAATTTGCAGCAAAAACTGGAAGCGATCGCGGCCGGAACCTTTGTACCGGATCAAAGGCCGCTCGATATCTTCGACGCGGAAGGCTTCGACCCTGCGGAATTAAATAAATCGATGCGAGAGATGCGAGCGCAACTCGCGTCTTTGCGGCGCACAGTCGAGGAATACACGGCGATATGGAAATTCGACCCCAACGGCGAACCTGATCAGGAGGAAGCAAAAGAGCGAGTGCGAGATTTCGTTCGTGCTCTGGCTAAAGCTGACGCGCGCCGCGATCGAGAAGCAGACGTAGCCGGGGGCGGGAAGGAATGAGCGTCCGCAAGCGGGAATGGACCACACCCAAGGGCGAGAAAAAGTCTGCTTGGGTTGCGGATTACGTTGATACAACAGGCAAGCGAAGGCTCAAAACGTTCCGTCTGAAAAAGGAGGCCGATGCATTCGCTACAACGGCATCGGTCGAAGTGCGCGAAGGTGTCCACGTGGCGGATAAGGCCACGGTGACAGTCGCGGAAGCGGGGAAGCTATGGATAGTGTCCGCAACGGCCGCCGGATTGGAGCGATCATCAATCGAGGATTATGAGAGAACTCTCCGGCTCCATATCGTCCCGTTCATCGGTGAGAGCAAACTCAACACGCTGAATACCGCGCGTCTGCGCTCGTTTGAGGATAAGTTGCGCGAGGAGGGCCGATCTCCCTCGATGATCAAGCGGGTGATGATGACGCTCGGCACATTGTTGGCGGATGCGCAGGAACGCGGCCTCGTTATCAGGAATGCAGCCCGCGAAATGCAAGCCAGGCGCGGAAAGAGCGCAAACCGCCATGAGAAGCGTCAGAAGGGCCGATTGAAGGTCGGCGTAGATATTCCAACGCGAGAAGACGTGAAAGCGCTGCTGAGCGTGACAGAGGGCCGATGGCGGGCGTTTATTCTGACGGCCGCGTTCTGCGGCCTCAGGGCGTCGGAACTGCGCGGTCTTAGATGGCAAGATATTGATTTCGAAAAAAAGCAGGTTCGGGTTCACCAGCGCGCGGATCGTTTCAACGATATCGGCCGGCCGAAATCTGTTGCGGGAGAACGGACTGTGCCGGCCCCCGCGCTTGTGATCAATGCCCTCAAAGAATGGAAACTTGCATGCCCACGCCGCGACACCGGTAAAACTGACGCCGATGGCAATCCGATCGCGGTCCACGATTTAGTTTTCCCGAACGGCTTAGGGAAGGTTGAAAGCTTGAAGAATATCTTGCGCCGGGGCATCCATCCACTGTGGGTGAAAGCCGGAATTGTAACTGATAGTGGCGAACTCGATGAGGACGGAAAGCCCGTGCTGGCGCCGAAATACTCCGGCCTTCATTGCCTACGCCACTGGTTCGCGTCGTGGTGTATAAATCGGCGTGAAGATGGAGGGCTCGGCCTGCCTCCAAAGCTGGTTCAAGAGCGCATGGGGCATTCTACTATCGCAATGACGATGGATACGTACGGACACCTTTTCCCGCGCGATGACGACGGCTCAGAACTGGCGAACGCAGCCGACTTCTTTTTATCTTGACGCGACACAGACGCAACATGTAAGGCAAAACCCCATATTCTCCGGGCAGTAGATTATGATTTGTAATCAGGGGGTCACGAGTTCGAACCTTGTCGGGGGCACCAGTATTTTCACTAGCTTGAACCTGTCCCCACCCGCACTTCTGTTGCTCTTCCGGACCGTATCTACCGCTTGATGTGGTAAAGCTTGTGCACGATCGACCAGTTGCCTTCGTGTTCCAGCAGGGACAGGTATTCGTAAAAATCCATCCCATCGAAACTTGTCGTCAGCTTCACCGAGGCGCTGTCGCCCTCCTTGTCGATGCCGATGATTTCGAACGTGGGGTCGTGATCGGGAAGGCCGCGTTCGGTTTTTCGCATCTGGTCAACGAAGTCCTCCAGAGACAGCCATTCGGTCTCGCCCTCGAAGGTGCCGACGATGCTGGCGCGGGGATCAAAAACGTCACGCATCAGGCCCTCATCGGCATAGGCCATGGCGTGCACATAGTCCGTGACGGTCTGGGTAATGGTTTGCGGCATCGGATCATCCCTCCCTTCAGATCCAAAAGCAGAGCTTACACCCGTTGGTGAGTTTCCACCATAACCTCCTGAAAACGTGCCTGTTACGCCTTCGCAAAAGTGTTTTACGGTGGCCTGCCACAAAGGCGTCGTGCTGAGTGGCGGCATGTTTTGCTGCCGCTTTCCACAATTTTGTCCCGCCTGTCATTATAGTCGCCTTGGGTCCGACAAATTTCGGCATCAAGGGCTTTTCCGCCGGTCATCCTGCGGAGTGTCATGAGGCTTTTATGTGGGCTTTGCCGGTTTAACCGCCGGTGCGGGGTGCCGCGCGGGGTGGATTTGGCCTATGATCCGCCCGCAGGTCTTGTGACGGTGGTATCAGGCATGCGGGTAACAGTTTGCGTTTGAAGGTGTTTTTGTGATCGATCCCTATGTTTTGCTTGGCGTGGAGCGCGATGCCGACGAGGCGGCGGTCAAGTCGGCTTATCGCAAGGTTGCCAAGGCAGCCCATCCCGACAGCGGTGGCGACGCGGATCAATTCGCCCGCCTGCAAACGGCCTACGAGCTTTTGAAGGATCCGGTGCGCCGCAAGGTGTTCGATGACACAGGTTACGACCCGCAGCTTGCCGATGCCAAGGACTTGAAGGGCCTGCTGATGCTTGAAACGCTGGTCAACGAGTTCATTCTGGATGAGCGCGAGCCCGGAAGTTTTGATCCCGTGGCCGCCATGCGCCGCAAGCTGACCGACGATATTCTCAAAAGCCGCTTCCATATTCTGGAACTTGAACGGCACCGCACGCGGGTTCGCAAACATATGGATCGTCTTGGCCGCAAGCCGGAGACTGATGTGCTGAGTTCCATGCTGCGCGCCCGCAGCCAGTCGATCGCCGAAGCCATCCGCAATGCGGAAGCCCAGATCGAGGCAATCGAGCAGGCCTATACGATGCTTGAGGGCTATTCCTATGAGCTGGAGACCATGGTGCTTTCCGAGCCGCTGCTGAAAGGCGAGGCGGCGGAATAATCGCTCTTCAGGGACCGTTGACCAGTGCGAGAATGAGCTTGTGCACCCGCCCGCCGGGGGAAAGCTCGTCGCGGTCGAAATCACGGCCGCGCTGGCGCTGCTCGTTGGAAAGCTCGCCCAGCCGTTGCTGCAGGACAACGCGCACCTTCTGGCATTTCGGATCGTTTTCTGCCCGGAGGCCAGTGCTGAAGGCTTCGATCTTCTGCACCATGTCGAGAATATGTTCGCCATGGACACGTTCATGGGTTTCGACGCCGGAAATGAAGGTTTTCCAGCTGGCGGCAACGGCGGGTGGCAATTGCGCCGGTGCTTTCGGCCAGGTGTAGATGATGGTGAGATTGGGCCTTGCGGTGGCCAGCACACAGGCGCCGTCTGGCTGCGGACGATAATCCCGCCGCCAGGTTAGCTTGAAGGTCGTGTGGGCGATCGCCTGCACGCCGGCGGTCGGGCCGCGTTCGCCGATCGACTGGTATAGTGCACCGCCGGTATTACCGCTGATGGCATAGGTTTTTATCTGCTCTGCGGGTTTCCAGCCGGTGGATTGTGCGGACAGCGGAACGGCGCTTAGCAACATCATGACGGTGCTGGTGGCGAGGGCGGATATGGTCTTGGCGGGCACGCATGGATCCTTGGTGATTTGCGAGCCGAAGATAGGCGAGAGGCGGGCTGTCAGGCAAGGGTCTGTGCGATGGGATTGCCAGATGCCTGGCCGGAATATGCCGCATGAAAAACCCCCGCGATGACGGATCGCGGGGGCAAGCTTGCGACTGCAGGGGTAATCAGTCGTCCAGCTTGTCGTAGTCGAGCTTCGGCGCATTTTGCAGCGCTTCCTTGGTGGTGTCGACATAGGCCTTCCAGGTGCCGTTGTCGTTGTGAACCGCGACGGAGGCCGGGTCGAGCACCACGTAGCTCTTGTCTATGCCGAGGAAACCGCCGACGCTGGCCACAAGGCCGATCACCGACTTGCCGTCGCCGATGACGACATCTTCGATTTCGCCGATGTTTTCGTTCTGGGCATTGTAGATGTCGAGACCGTCGAGCTGGGAGGCGGTGAGGTCGGTCTTCTGGACATTAACGAACTTCAGCGGGCCGTTGGCCTTGGTGCCCATGGTGATGCCCGGGCCGGACAAAGCGGCATCCGCGCCGGCAGCGGGGGCGGTGGTGGCCGTCTGGGCAAAAGCCACGGAAGAAGAGAGCACTGCCGCGGCAGCGAGCGCGATGACCTTGATTTTCATGATGTTTCTTCCCTTTGTATGCTGAACGTTGCGTTCGGGGAGGAAACGGTGAAACGGGAATTTGGTTCCGCGTGGGAGGACATGAAAATTTGGTCTATGCTGAAAGACGAAACAGTCGCGAGGCGGGCCGGCAGCCGCGGCGCAGTGAAATCGGGAGAGTGTCATGGCCAAAACGACAGCGGAGAAAGATGCGGGGGATATAGCACCATCGGCCTTCATCGACCGGAAAATTGCGGAACTAGGCGACTGGCGCGGCGATACGCTCGCGCATGTCCGAGCGCTGATCAAAAAGGCCGATCCGGAGGTGATCGAAGAGGTGAAATGGCGCGGTGTGCCAGTCTGGTCGCATGCGGGCATTCTGTGCACCGGTGAAACCTACAGGAACGCCGTGAAGATGACCTTCGCCAAGGGTGCTTCACTCGCTGACCCGACGGGTCTGTTCAATTCGAGCCTTGAGGGCAATATGCGGCGGGCAATCGATTTTCACGAAGGGGATGTGGTGGATGAGGAAGCGCTGATAACGTTGATCCGGGCTGCCGTGGCGTTGAACGCGTCGGTGAAAACCGGAAAAAAGCGGGCTGGGAAATGATCAGGCTGATCCGGCAGTAAGAAGACAGGCGGGTTCCTCAATCTTGCGCGACATCCGCTGCCTTGTCCCATTCGCTGTCGATGAATTTCAGCGCGTCGATGATCGAAACCTTCCACACAGACCAGACGTGATCGCCATCGGTCACCCGCAGTTCGGATTTGCGCTTGTCGGCCTGTAGCGTCTCATACAGGGCGATGGCGCCGCGCCAGAGGAAGAAGCCGTCATCGTCGCCGACGGTCAGATAGGTGGCGGGAAGATCCTGGCTTTCGGCGACGTGCTGCGCGACGAGGGTGAAGACGTTTTTTTCATTAAAGAGCCTTGCATCGAAAGGTGTGCCGAAGGCGCCGGAAAAATGATCGCCGGTGGAAGGCAGCACAATGCCGCTGGTGACGGTGGTGGGGTCGATGCGATGGAAGAAGGCGCTGTCCTGAATGAGCTTCAGTTCGGCGGGCGTCTTGTCGAGATCGGAGGCGGGCACGTTCTGCCAGATTGCGCCAGACAGGCTGGCGACGGCGCCATAGAGGTCTTCGTGGCCATAGGCGAGATGCAACGCGCCGAAACCGCCCATGGAGAGGCCGGCAATGGCGCGGCCTTCACGATCCTTGCGCACCGGCAGGTTTTTTTCGATCTGGTGGCGCAGATCGCCGGTCAGGGCCGTTTCATAGTCGCCGGGACCACCGACGGCGGCGGAATCGACGTACCAGCTGTTTTCGACACCGGGCATTACGACCACCAACGGACGGATGGCGCCTGCTTCGATGAGCGTGTCGAGCGTCTTTTCGATATTGCCGAGATCACGCCAGCTGTTCTGATCGCCATCATGGCCATGCAGGAGATAAAGCACCGGCCAGCCGTTTTCGGGCGGCGTGCCGTCCGGGCGGTAGATGTTGACGGGAAGCGGCACGTTGAGGGCGGCGCTGTGGAAAGTGGCATCCTCGATCTGGCCGGAGAAGGCTGGTCCCCAGGAAAGCAAAAGGCAGAAGGCCGCCAGATTTTTTCGATGCATGCCGTTCTCCCTGCCGCCATTTCCAGAAGATAATCAACATTCGCGGGAACCGCGTGGTCTGGGCATAATGTTGCGGTAATGCTCTCCTTGCAAGTTTGCGGGCGGTCTTATGGCTTCAGCTTCGGAAACCTGGATGCGGCAGCCGTTCATATCGCGCCACAGTCTCCAGGGTTTCATGATGACATTGACATTATCGCGTTTCAAACCATTGCTTATTTTGCTCGTTTTCCTCTCCGGCTGCATGACCACGCCGATTTCCAGTATTCCCAAGCTGATGCGGCTCGATTTTCTGACGATGAATTTCGAGCATGTCCGGGTGGGCTTGCAGCTTCCCACCTTCCTTTCATTACGCGCCGGCGATGCGGTTATGATCATCCGTAGCACCACCGATGGGGTGAAGGACAAGACTGTCGAAACATTTGGGCTGATCGAAGAAAACATGGCTGAGGCTGACCGCGCACGGTTCAACGTAAAACACCGGGCCGGATGGGGCACCAGCGTGTGGAGAATAAAGCCTGAGGATATTGCAAGGCTCACCGCATTACAGGAGAAAGTGCGCCGCTCGCGCATTGAGGGGCCGCGCATCCGCGGCAGCACGGAGATAGAGATATTGCGGGTCTGCGTCGCCGGCGTCCTGCCGAATGGGCCGATCTATTTCTCGACTTATATCAGGCCTGCGGAAAATGAGGACTACATCCCGATGTCCCTCGATGCGGATCTGGTGAAGGTGTTTGGGGCGGCACAGATTGCGACGCGGGTCAGCAGTTGTGAAGGTTAGAACGTATCCGGTTAAACGGATTCGCCGGACGTGCTTTGTCTTTTTTACGCATTTCCGGGCGTAAAGCGGCCGCGAACCTATATTGGAAGCGCTCCGGCCATGATCGGAAGCTGTTCTACCAGGCACAACGCTGAAGCGGGGGCAAATTTATCGCCCCCGCCTGATTGGTCGTTGCGCATCAGCGGCCGGGACGGCCGGTCTTTCCCTTCGTCCGGCTTTTGCGCTTCTGCTCACCGGCATCCTCGTAGGAACCAGCGCCGATCTTGCCCCGTACAAGCGGTCTTGGATCGTCCGTCGTATGCTCCGGCTGGCCTTCCAGCAGCGGTGAGAAACGTTTGCCGGGCTCGGTTTCCGGCTTGTCGGGCAGGGCGCCGCGTACGGGTTTTTCGGTTCTGCCCACTGTCATTTCGTCCAGCGAGTTTCTGCGGAACAGCGGCTTTCCAGCGTCCGAACCCGGACCCATCTCGTCCAGTGCGGGTTTGGCGAAGAGGGAGGTTGCGGCGTGTGGCTCGCCCCCCTCTGGGGATGAGATCGGCAAGCGGCTGCGTCTGTTGTTTTTTCCGCCGCCTTCAACAGCGCGGGCTTCTTCCTTGGCCATGGGGTCGTCCATGGTGGCCAATTCGGCGGCCTTGAGGCGCTTGATTTCGTCGCGCAGGCGGGCGGCCTTTTCGAAATCGAGGTCGGCGGCGGCATCGCGCATGGATTTTTCCAGCGCGTTGAGATGGGCCTGCAGATTGTTGCCGACCAGATGGCCGCCATCGGCGAAGCCCTTGCCGGAAGTGCCAGAAATATCGGCCCTTACATGGTCGCGCTCATAAACTGAATCAAGAATATCGGAGATCTTCGCCTTGACCGATTCCGGCGTGATACCGTGTTCGGCGTTATAGGCCATCTGCTTTTCGCGGCGGCGGGAGGTTTCCTCCATCGCCCGTTTCATCGAGCCGGTGATATTGTCGGCATAAAGGATGACCTTGCCGTCGACGTTACGCGCGGCGCGGCCGATGGTTTGGATCAGCGAGGTTTCCGAGCGCAGGAAGCCTTCCTTGTCGGCATCGAGGATGGCCACGAAACCGCATTCGGGAATGTCGAGGCCTTCGCGCAGCAGGTTGATACCGACAAGCACGTCGAAAGCGCCGAGGCGCAGGTCGCGGATGATTTCGATACGCTCCAGCGTGTCGATGTCAGAGTGCATGTAACGGACGCGAACACCCTGTTCGTGCAGATATTCGGTCAGGTCCTCGGCCATGCGTTTGGTCAGCACGGTGCAGAGCGTGCGATAGCCCTTGGCGGCGGTCTCGCGAATTTCGCCGAGAACGTCGTCGACCTGGCTGCGGGCCGAGCGCACTTCCACCGGCGGATCGATGAGGCCGGTCGGGCGGATGACCTGTTCGGCAAAGACGCCGCCGGCCTGTTCCATCTCCCATGAGCCGGGTGTGGCGGACACCGCCACGGTGAGCGGGCGCATCGCATCCCATTCCTCGAAGCGCAGCGGCCGGTTGTCCATGCAGGAGGGCAGGCGGAAGCCATATTCGGCCAGCGTCGCCTTGCGTCTGAAGTCGCCGCGATACATGCCGCCGATCTGGCTGACGGAAACGTGGCTTTCGTCGATGAAAAGGAGGGCGTTATCAGGAATATACTCGAACAGGGTCGGCGGCGGTTCACCGGGATTGCGGCCGGTAAGGTAACGCGAATAGTTCTCGATGCCGGCGCAGGAGCCGGTCGCTTCCAGCATCTCGATGTCGTAGCGGGTGCGCTGTTCCAGCCGCTGGGCTTCCAGCAGGCGTCCAGCCTTTTCCAGCTCGGCGAGGCGGCCCTTCAGTTCTTCCTTGATCGACTTGATCGCGCCGTTCAGCGTCGGACGCGGCGTGACATAGTGCGAATTGGCGTAAATCTTGACGGATTGCAGGTCGCCGGTTTTCTGGCCGGTCAGCGGGTCGAATTCGGTGATGGAATCAATCTCGTCGCCGAACATCGAGATGCGCCAGGCGGCGTCCTCAAGGTGGGCCGGGAAGATTTCGATGGTATCGCCGCGCACACGGAAAGAACCGCGCTGGAAATCCATGTCGCGGCGTTTGTATTGCTGGGCCACGAGGTCGGCCAGAAGCTGGCGCTGGTCCAGCCGGTCGCCCACCTGCATCTGGAAGGTCATCGCCGTATAGGTCTCGACCGAACCGATACCGTAGATGCAGGAGACCGAGGCGACGATGATGCAGTCATCGCGTTCCAGCAGCGAGCGGGTAGCGGAGTGGCGCATCCGGTCGATCTGTTCGTTGATCGAAGATTCCTTCTCGATGAAGGTGTCGGAGCGCGGCACATAGGCTTCCGGCTGGTAATAATCGTAGTAGGAGACGAAATATTCCACCGCATTGTCGGGGAAGAAGTTCTTGAACTCCGAATAGAGCTGCGCGGCCAGCGTCTTGTTGGGGGCAAGGATGACGGCCGGGCGCTGCGTCGCTTCAATGACCTTGGCCATGGTGAAGGTCTTGCCCGATCCCGTGACGCCGAGCAGCACCTGGCTGCGCTCACCGGAATCGATGCCTTCAACAAGATCGGCAATGGCGGTCGGCTGGTCACCGGCGGGCAGGTAGTCCGAAGCCATGCGGATCGCGACGCCGCCTTCCGATTTCGGCGGCCGGGCCGGGCGGTGCGGCGTCCATAGCTTGCCGTCCTTGAACAGCGGATTGCCGCTCTCGATTAGCTTCGACAGCGCATCCACCGTGGCGGTGACGGCGCCCGGGGCGAGATTGGCGGCTTCTTCCAGCGACACGTCCATGCCGGCCACCGGATTGAGGCCGGCGGCGGCGCGGGTTTTCGGATCGCTCGACGCGCCGATGGATACGCCGCGCGCAGTTTTGGACGCGGTGGTGTTCTTCGCCGTCCTGGAGGCTGCCTTTTCCGCTTCCTTGCGGGCCTCGATTTCGATCTTCTTGCGGTGCTTGCCCGCTTTCGAGGCGATTTCGCGCTGGGTTTCCACCGAGCCCGCCTCGGCTTCCGCCTCAAGCTGTTTCACCCAATCGGCGACGCTGCCGCTGAGCGGCGCACCTTCGAATGACGATTGCGGAGCTTCCTCGAAGCCCGGGGGCGAGGAGGTGGACTTTTTCGGTGATCTGGCCATGCGCGAAATATGGAGGGAGTCACGCATAAAGGGAAGGGGATGCGGTGAAAAAATGAGTACAAAAAGGAAACGAAGCGAGTGGAACAAAATTCGGCCGGATGCGTTGCGTAGCGGCTGAAAACAGCTTTGCTCAAATCCGTAGAAAATCGATTCCGGTTTTCAGGCGGATGCGCTAGAGCAAATCCATACGGGCAGAATGAGGGTTCCCTTCTGACTGCCTCCTCCTGCCGCATTTCCTGACATCCTTCCCTTTTTTCCAGGACCCATCATGCCGTTCTCAATCAGCCCTGCCCATATCTGGCCTGTCCTGATGCTTATCGCCTCCAATGTTTTCATGACCTTCGCCTGGTACGGCCACCTGAAGCACAAGGGCAGCGCGCTCTTTCTGGCGATTGTCGCCAGCTGGGGCATCGCCTTCTTCGAATATGTGCTTGCCGTTCCCGCGAACCGCATCGGTTCGGAGGTCTATTCCACCGCGCAGCTCAAGACCATTCAAGAGGTCATCACGCTTGCGGTCTTCGCGCTGTTTTCGATCTTCTGGCTGAAGGAAAGCATCACCATCAATCATGTGATCGGTTTTGCGCTGATCGCTTTCGGTGCATCCTTCATTTTCCGGTCCTGAAGACGGACGGGAGAGGCTGGCGCTCTGCCGGTCCGGAACCAGTCGCAGCGGATATGAGGTGATGTACCGATGAAAATACGGCCTGCACAAGTTGACGATGCAATGGGAATGGCGGCGGTTCAGAACGAGATATTCTCGGCCGGCCTCAGAAAAGCACCGACGGATATCACGGCGGTGCTGGAGAATTACATCCAGCACGCCGACCGTATCGAATGCTCGGTTGCCGAGGATGAGGACGGACGTATTCTGGGCTTCCAGTCACTGCGTTATGCGCGGGAGGACAATCCCTATGACGTGGCGCAAGGCTGGGGCATTATCGGCACCCATGTCAGCCCGCAGGCGGTGCGAAGAGGCGTGGGATCCGCCCTCTTTGCGGCAACGTGCAGGGTGGCGGAGGCGCGGGGCCTTCAGAATATCGATGCCAGCATCGGCGCGGACAACATGCTCGGGCAGCGTTATTATGAGGCCATGGGCTTCACGACCTATCGTCAGCCGGAAGGGCTGGTCTGCAAGGTTTATCGGCTGGGATAGGCGCGGCCTGCTCCCGGTCAGCCGCGATTGTCGTTTTCGGAATATTGCAGGCGGGCCTTGCAGATGCGGACATGGTTCTCGTCCGCCCACTGCACCAGCAATTGCATCGGCACCAGAAACGAACGGCCGAGATTGGTCAGTTCATATTCCACGCGCGGCGGCACCTCGGCATAAAGCGTGCGGCGGATGAAGCCATCCTCTTCCAGCCGCTTCAGCGTGCGCGACAGCATCTGCTTGGAAATATCGTCGATCCTGCGGTTCAGTTCGTTGAAGCGAAGCACGCCGCCCTGTAGCGCTTCCAGAACCAGCAGGCTCCACTGATCGCCGATGCGATCCAGTACGTCACGGATCGGGCAGGGTTGCTCGAAGGTGAAGATTTCCTTTGTTTGCGTATCCGTCACTGTTCTTACCCCTTGCCCTTTTTCACCCTTCAAGGTCATCGCCATGTGACCAGATCAGCCGCCGCTGACTTCTTGCGGCTATGGTTGCGATATCATAGCTCTCTTTCGCGGTCTATTATTTAGACCTACAACGATAGTGACGAAAGGACAGAAGCCATGGCTAAAATCGCGCTCGTCGGCGCTTCCGGCAATGCCGGCTCCCGCATTTTGAAGGAACTTTCCGACCGGGGGCATCAGGTAACGGCGATTGCCCGCGCTCCTGAAAAGATCGCCAGCCTGCCGAATGTGGTGGCCAAGAAGGGCGATGTTTTCGATCAGGCAGCGCTTTCGGAGCTGCTGAAGGGTCACGATGCTGTGATAAGCTCGGTGCACTTCACTGCCAGCGATCCCTTGAAGCTCATCGAGGCCGTGCGCGCTTCCGGTGTTCAGCGTTATCTCGTGGTCGGCGGTGCCGGCAGCCTTGAAATCGCGCCCGGCCAGCGCGTGGTTGACTTGCCGGATTTCCCGGCCGCCTACAAGGCTGAGGCTACCAAGGGCGCGGAGTTTCTTGATCTGCTGAAACAGGAAAAACAGCTCGACTGGACCTTCCTGTCGCCTTCAGCCGAATTCGTACCGGGGGAAAGAACCGGAAAATTCCGCATCGGCAAGGATAGCCTGCTCAGCAACGATGAGGGCAGCCGTATTTCCTTCGAAGACTATGCGATCGCGCTTGTCGATGAAATCGAGAAGCCGCAGCATTCCCGCCAGCGTTTCACCGTCGGTTATTGAGAGGTATCATCCATGAATTTCGTAACACGCCGTCTTGCCATCGCCGCTTTCGCCCTCGTGCCCGCTTTGGCGGCCGCGCCTGTACTTGCGCAAACCGCAAGACGGGATTTCGCGCAGGAAGAAGCCAACCGCAAACTGGTGATCGAGTTTTATGACACGGTCTTCAACAAGCATGAGGTAGACAAAGGCGCCGCCGTCCTCGTCGACAGCTACAAGCAGCATAACCCGATGGTGCCGGACGGCAAGGCGCCGTTCGTCAACTACTTCACCGGCTTCTTCAAGGAGAATCCGCAGTCGAAAGCGCGTATCGTTCGCAGCGCCACGGATGGCGATCTGGTCTATCTGCACATCCATTCGACGGAAAATGAAAGCGATCGCGGCAGGGCTATCGTCGATATCTTCCGTGTCACCGATGGCAAGATCACCGAACATTGGGACGTGATCCAGCCGGTGCCGGAAACGGCGGCGAACAACAATACGATGTTCTAAGTCGGGCTTTCCTTGATATCGAGGGTGACAGCCGGGATTTTCGCCCGGCTGTTTCCATTTTAGAGCACGCCTTTTTAAACGGCCCGCCGTCTCTGGCGAGACTGTACTATCAGATCCAGCGCCAGCATCACCAGCAGGCTTGCACCCACCAGCGGGAACATGAGGCCGCCAATGGCGAGCAGGGCAATGAGGCCGCGCAGCGCACGTTTTTCCTGCGGCAAAGGTGGTACCCCGAGCGAGCCTTTCGGGCGGCGTTTCCACCACATGATGCCGGCTGACATGGCAAGCAGCACGATGCAGATGCAGGCCATCACGAGGACGATCTGATTGGCGAGGCCATATTGCTGGCCCAGATGCACGTTGATGCCCCATTCCAGCGCCTTGCCGAGCGGGCCGTAATCGGCGTAGCTCATATCGATCAGCGGCTCACCGCTATATTGGTCGAGGTGGACGACGCGTTGCTTCGTCAGATCGTCAGGATAGGCGGAGCCGCTATAGACACCGGACGATTTGGTGGGAAGGGCGACGGCGTAACCGGCAGCGAGGCCCAAGCTGTCGAAACGCGCAATGGCCGCATCGATCCCGATCGGTTGGTCGATGGCGGACGCAATGGATTCGGGGATTTTTGCCTGCTCCAGCGACCAGCTTGTTTTGGCCACGTGATCGAGATGGTCACCGGACATCGGAACATCGGTGCGCACGCCGGCCGGATATCCGAAATTGCTGCCATTCGCCCATTCATTTACCTTTGCGCCCCACACGCCCGACCAGGGCATGCCGGTGACGGCGAGGAAGACGATGAAAAAGCCGACGAAGATGCCGGTGACGGCATGGGTATCGCGCCAGAAGACCCGCTTTTTCGGCGTGCCGCGCACCGTGACGACACCGCCCGTCTGTTTTCGCGGCCACCAGAGATAGATGCCGGTGGCGACGAGAAGGATCGACCAGCCGGCGGCGATCTCGATCAGATAGCGGGCATAGGTGCCGAAATATTTCAGGCTGTGGAGATAGCGGATCGTCCACATGACGGTGCCGCGATCCGGCAGGGAGCCGGCAACCTCAGCCGTATGAGGATTGACGTAGACGGCGCGCTTGCCATTCGCCGTATTGACGGTGATTTCCGTCGAGGCACCCGGATCGGCGGGTGTCGTATATTTGACGGCAGTGCCTGGAACCGCAGCAAGTGCAGCGGCAACAATTTCGGAAGGAAGCGCTTTCGGTGCGTCTTGAACCATCTCTATCCGCTTCAAATCCGAATGGATGAGGTTATCGAATTCGTCCCGGAAGAGATAAAGGGCACCGGTGACGGCGAGCGATATCATGAAGGGCAGGACGAAGAGACCGGCATAGAAATGCCAGCGCCACACGGCGCGGTAAAGATTGATGGACGAGGAATGCGCAGGCGCGCGCTCGCCCTCGAAAGAGGTCGTAACGGACATGGATGTCTCCGCAAGAAGAGTGATTTCCGGCAGGCCGGGATTGTTTCAGTTCTGCGGAGGGGTGGGCGGTGCGCGTGGGCGTGATTCCAGGTTCGGCGGCGAGGGCGGCAATGCCGCGTCGAAGTTCAAAAAGGCAACTTCGTCCGCCGTAACGACCCTGTCCGCGCGTTCGACAGGCGTAACCGGAAGGGTGGCTATGGTGGCCGATGCCAGCCGGCACAGCGTTCCGCAGCAGTCGGCGGCAATTTTGCCCGCCGGGTCCTGCTTTGCGGGCCCTTCCGGCATGTGGCTGGAACAGATGACCTCATCCGCCGCAAGCGCGACCATGGCCATGTTGCCGCTGGTCAGGCCATTGGCGAGACCCTGCAGAAGGAAAAGCAGGACGGCCAGCGTGGCGATGGCGCCCGCCGAGCTTCTGTCCTGCATGATACTGCGAATATGTCCCATACGGCCGGAATGCCATAGTCGCGGCTAAATGTCACCGCGACACAATGACGGCATCAGGGCGTTGCGGTCTTCAGGCCAACAGGTCGTAGGTGCGGAAAATCCAGGCGATCTGATAGATCAGCGCGAAGACCACCAGGAACCGGTGGAAGCGGCGGTTGCCGATGAAGGCGGCGGACGTGAAAAGAACGACGTAAATGGTTGTACGGATGAGATATTCCGGGCCGAGCGCGGCGAGGTAGTCCTGTCCCTTCAGAAGCGTGTCACCGACATCGGTGACGAAAAGCGCTGCCAGAAAACCGAAGAACCAGCTTTTGCGGGAAAAGAAGTAGTCCTCATATCCTTTATATTCCTTCATGTCGGTGGGAAACAGCAGCACGCAGAGGAAATAAAACAGCGAGCAGAACAGGATAAGGAACAGGAAGGCGCCGAAGCCCAGCACGTGGCCGGTGGCGGAAAGCCGGTGCTCCCACCACCAGAAATGCACCAGCATCAGAAACAGGAACGCCACCCAGCCGAGATGCAGCGGATAGATGCGTTCCTTCTTTGGATGTTGCACGAAACCGGCAAGGCCGGTCAGCAGGCGGGCGAGGCTGAGGCCGACCACCATGCCCATGACGGCACGGATGTGCGAATAGGCTTCCGCGGCGTTGACGGCGGCCTCCATCGTGCCTACTCCGCCGGGGGAATGGGCGTCGGCTGCCCGTTTTCGTCCATCGCCACCATGATGAAGGTGCCGGCGGTGACCTTTTCCAACTTGTCGAAACGCGAACGCTGTGCCCAGGCCTCAACCGTCAATGTGATGGAGGTGCGGCCGACGCGGGCAATATCGGTATAGATGGACAAAGTATCGCCGATCTTCACCGGCAGTTCGAAGGCCATTTCCTTGACCGCGGCCGTGACCACGCGACAGCGCGAGCGTTCCGCTGCGCGGATGCCGCTCGCCAAGTCCATCTGCGACATGACCCAGCCGCCGAAAATATCACCGGCGGGATTGGCGTCGGCCGGCATGGCAAGTGTCCTGAGCGTCAGCTCGCCGGTCGGTTTGATGGTCTGCTCGGTCATGTTGAAATTTGCTCCTTGCGAAAAAGCGCAGCATGCGTTGCGCTTTGGGATTTCGCAAGGAAGGGAAAGCGTCAGGCCGACGCTTTGCCCAGAAATTGCTGCGTTGCGTAAAGGGCGATGGCCGCCGCATTCGACACATTAAGCGATTTGATCTCGCCGGGCATATCGAGACGGGCGAGCGCCGAGACCGTTTCGCGAGTCTTCTGGCGCAGGCCCTTGCCTTCGGCTCCCAGCACCAGCGCGACTTTTGCGCCGCTGAAGGTCTGTTCGATGGGGGCGGGACCTTCCGAATCCAGCCCAACCGAAAAGAAGCCGAGCTTGTGCAGCTCGCCCAGAGCATCGGCCAGATTGGTGACCTGGATATAGGGAATGAGTTCCAGCGCGCCTGAGGCGGATTTTGCCAATACGCCTGACTCGGTCGGGCTATGGCGCATTGTGGTGATGACGGCGCCGGCGTTGAAGGCGACCGCCGAGCGCATGATGGCGCCGACATTGTGTGGATCGGTGACCTGATCGAGCACGAGGACGAGCGGGCTGTCCTTCAGCGCGCCGAGCCTCTTGACCGGCAGTGGCTTCGTTTCCAGCATCACGCCCTGATGGATCGCCTCGGGGCCGAGCACCTTGTCGATATCCTGCGGGGAAACCATCTCGACCGGGAAGGGCTGGGCGTCCGCCTCGCCGATATCCAGACGCGCAAGAGCATTCTGGGTGACGGAGAGCTTGACGATCTGCCGTTCGGGATTGGCGAGAGCGGCACGCACGGTATGCAGGCCGTAAAGATGCACCTGATCCGGCGCAAGCTGCGGGGGCTTCCAGTCGTCCGCATCGCGGTTCCTGCGCCGCTGCTGCGGCGGAGTGGGGATTTCGCCCCTTTCGCGCTTGGCGTCGCGTACGGCGCGGCGCAGGGTGGCGTAGTGCGTATCGCGGGTGGATTTGTTGTTGGGATCGTCTTTGCTCATGGCGCCTTATATCTCCGCAAAGAGGCGCACACCAGCCCCCGCGATAATCCACAGGGCTGTAAAGATGTTTGAATTTTTTCCCGAAAATTCGTGAAAGGGCGTGTTGACAGAAACGAACGAGGCCGTCATATACGCGCCACAGACGACGCAACGGCGCTTCGCCGCAGCGAAATCTTAAAGAGCTTGGTAGCTCGATCCTAGCAGAACGCTGGAGGGATGCCCGAGTGGTTAAAGGGGACGGACTGTAAATCCGTTGGCTACGCCTACGTTGGTTCAAATCCAACTCCCTCCACCATTCTGCACGGATCGAAATCACCACCGCGGGTATAGCTCAATGGTAGAGCAGCAGCCTTCCAAGCTGAATACGCGGGTTCGATTCCCGCTACCCGCTCCAGCTATTCTCCCAAAAAAATCCATGACGTCGATTAAGCGCTGATTTCACAGCGTTTTGCCTCGCCTGTGCCGAAGCGAAACGGTGTTCGCCCGCAATCATCTTACCTGTCGAGCCTGCCGATATCTGCATCGGAATCTCGGCCACCAGGCCGTCATGGCGTCATCTGTAGATTTGACGCCATGTTTGAGCGCTTTGCCGCGAAGGCGGCGTCCGCCATTCTTTGTAATTGAGGTCAAAGGCCGGTCATGGTTCCATGCCGGGCGCGTAACTGATTCCTCCCCGTCGATACCAAGCTGTGATCCGAGAGGCCCATGTCGATTTCAGATACGATTTTTCGCCCTTTCGAGACATTGATACGGCCACTCGAGATTCCCTTCCGCCCGTTGCCGTCGAAAGGCCCCGTGGCGGTGCTGCTGCATTTCATTTCGATGTTTCGTGGCGTCCTCATTGCTCTCGCCTTGTCGTCCATGGCGGTGGAAGCCATCAACCTCTCCATCATCTGGGGATTGTCCGTCATCGTCGATGGCGTGACGGCGCAGGGCGCGGAGGTTTTCCTGCGTCATGAATGGCGGCTGCTCGCAGTCCTCGGGCTGCTGATCTTCCCTGCCATGCCGATAGCGTCGTTTCTTCTCAATACGCTCAATTCGCACACGCTCGGCATTGCGATGCCGGCGGCCATCCAGTGGCAGGGCCACAAGGCCGTGGAGCGGCAGGATCTCGCATTTTTCCATGAGCTTTATGCCGGGCAGGTCGCTTCGCGTCTTTCACAGGTCTCGTCGGCGGTTCAGCAGCAGATCATCAATGCCTTCCAGACCGGACCGCGCTTCCTGCTGCAGATGGTCGGCTCTCTGGTTCTGCTGGCCACACTATCCTGGCAGCTGGCGCTGCCGGTGTTCATCTGGATCGTGCTGAATGTGGGGCTCGCCGTTAAACTGGCTCCCGTCTTCACGGAGCGGTCGCGTCGTTCGGCCAAGCAGAAGAGCCTTGTCTCGGGTGCGATCACCGATCTCTACAGCAATATGCAGATGATCAAGCAATTTGCCGCTGAAGACAGCGAGGCGGGCGCAATCCGCCGTATCCTGAACAAGGCGGTGCAGACGCAGCACAGGGAGCAGCGTGTCTACCGCGCGTCCGAACTGGTTGTCGTGGCGCTCAACATGGCGTTATGGCTGGCAATCCTGTCGGTGGGTTTTTCCGGTCTGGTGAAGGGCTTCATCACGGTCGGAGAATTTGTCGGCGCCGTCTATATATTGCAGCGGCTGTCGGGTCACACATTCACCTTCCTGCAAATGGGCCAGCAGATATTCCAGGCGATCGGCACCATCAAGGACGCCATGCCTGTCATGACGACGCCGCCGACCATCACCGACAGGGCCGGTGCTGCCGAGCTCAGCGTTCCGAATGGGAACATCGATTTCGACCATATCCGCTTTGCCTACAAGGCTGGAAAGCCGGTGATTGACGACCTGTCGCTGACGGTGCGCGGGGGAGAGAAGGTCGGGCTCGTGGGCCTTTCCGGCGCGGGAAAAACGACGCTGGTCAATCTGCTCCTGCGGTTTTACGACATTCAGGGTGGTGCCATTCGCATCGACGGTCAGGATATCCGCGATGTCTCGCAGACGAGCCTGCGCCGCAATATCGGGGTGATTGCCCAGGATGTGGCGTTGCTGCACCGGTCGGTTGGCGACAATATTCGCTACGGCCGACCGGAGGCGACGCTCGAGGATATCGAGCAGGTGGCGAAAGTTGCGAAGGCGGATGGTTTTATTGCTGACCTCGCTGATAGCGAAGGGCGCAAGGGATATCAGGCGTTTGTCGGGGACCGCGGCATCAAGCTTTCCGGCGGACAGCGCCAGCGGGTCGCCATTGCCCGCATGCTTTTGAAAGATGCACCCATTCTGATCCTCGACGAAGCGACATCCGCGCTGGATAGCGAATCCGAAGCCGCCATTCAGGAAAAGCTCAACCTGGTGATGGAAGGCAAAACGGTGATCGCGATCGCGCACCGCCTGTCGACCATTGCGAGAATGGATCGGATCATCGTGCTGGATCACGGCCGAATCGTCGAAGAGGGGCGGCCGGAGGAACTGGTCGAGCGGGACGGGCTGTTTGCGCGGCTCTGGAAGCGCCAGATCGGCGGCTTCATACCGGAAGACGAGTGATCAGACAGATATGCGTTTGCCGCAAACGTGTTGGGTGCCACCCACCATTTAAAATCGCTGTTCTCTAAGTCGGATCAATAGGGGGAAAGACACTGCGTGCGTGTACCCGCAGGTGCCATATAGCTGTTGTCGGTCGGATGGTAGGACGTGTATCGCGCCGCACACCATTTGACATGGTTTATCTCCGCCTGCGACAGGGCGTAACCATTGGAGGTGGCTTCCTCACCCTTTCCCGCGGCGAAGGCGGATGCGGGGTAGCTGTGCTGGTTCGAATTCTGCGCCTGTTCCGGCGGTTCATAGGCCGGCTGTATGAGGCTCAGCGCATGGGCTGGTATGACGGAAGCGCCAGATAATGCGACGCCAAGAGCGAGTGCGGAGATAGTCTTCGGCATCCTCAACATCGATAAATCCTCGTTATTCGTTTGGGATGCTAACGAAAATTTAGGAAATTCGTTCCGTGAGAGGGTTGACGTCACACGAATACGTGATTCTTCGAGACTGGCGGAAAGGTGGAGCGGCGGGATTGGACCGGCTGCTTCCGGGGCTGTTGGGCATTACGCGTCCACGCGCAAAATGTGAGGCGGCATGACGCCGTCTTCACCAGGACGATGCCGTGTCGCGTGAGCAGGTTTCATTTCCCGTCAATTCGACTTTGCGTCCTTCCCGCACTGCTCGTTGACAAGCGGAAAATCCGGTCGGATAGTCGGCCGGCAATCATGCAAACGGGAGTCTTCAATGTTTAACAGGGTTGTCATTCTCTCATCCTTTGCGCTGCTGGCATCGGCAGCGTTCGTCTCCCCCGCAGCCGCACTCACCATGAAGGAGTGCAGCGTGAAATATCAGGCGGCGAAAGCCGACGGGTCGGCCAAGGACGTCAAGTGGAACGACTATCGCGCCAAGTTCTGCGGCAGTGAGGCGGCGGCCGAGGATGCGGCTGACGATAAGCAGGTCGCGGCCACCACAGACAAGGAACCCGCAAAAGCGACGACAAAGGCCCCGAAGGGTGTCGCTTTCCCGAGTGCTGTCGATAAGAAATATTCAAGCGAGACGCCCGGCAAGGCTCGCCTGAAGACCTGTGTCGACTCCTATCACAAGAACAAGGATGACGGCACGCTCGGCGATCTGAAGTGGATCCAGAAGGGCGGCGGCTACTGGAGCCTGTGTAACACGGCGCTGAAGAGCTGATATGGGGCAGGGCGGCGGCGGACTGCCGTCGCCCGACCATCAGACTGATTCCAAAATCATATCGGCAGGCGGGATACCGTTTCAGCCGGGGAGGGCGTGTTTGAACTTTCTCCGGAGTTGTGCGCCTTTATCTCTTTTGCAAACCCTGCCGGCAATGGCGGGGTTGTGTTCACGCGCCGTCCATCGCCAGACGGGACAGAGGTGGGGCAATGCCCCCAATGGTCAGGCGTGGCGGGGAGGGACATCCGGGCCCTTGGGCAACCCCGTTTTCGGGCGGGTAAAATCTGTGAATAGTCCGTGATTCAGTATCTTGGTAGAAAGAGTTGATCCTGCGGTTCGACCCGCATCCAGCAATTCAACGGTGAGAGCTGTCCCGTGACGGCCGACCGGCAATGTGGGCGGATGACCAGACGATTTCGAAACTATCTCGCGGTGCTGGCCATATCATTGATGATGTGGGCGGTGATTCTTGGTGTCGCTTATTGGATGTATCGATAAGGGCACCGGGGGTGTCTTCCGGCACGAACTGACGGGCGGGTAGACGCGCGTCGTCGATAAGCTGCGATATGTCTCCCGTCATTCATGTTGCCGCAAATTCCAAAAGGCCAGGAATGGTCCGCCCAATTTTGGCTTTGCTGTCGTGACCTTATGTTTCGACCGGATCAGGAAAGGGTCATCATGAAAAAATCCATCGCCGTCACGTGTCTTGCAATCTTGTCGTCGCCGGTCGCTTCCGCCGCCCTGGCGGATGATCTGATGATTCCGCTTCCGAAGGACACGACGATCGAGAAGGTCGAGACTGTCTATCAATGCGCCGCCGACACGGTGGAGGCAGTCTATTTCAATGCCGGCGACATCAGCCTCGTGCGGCTGGGACTGAAGGATGGCGTCATCGTTGCCGCAAATGTCATTTCAGGCTCAGGGGCCAGATATCAGGGCGGCGTCCATGTCTGGTGGTCGAAGGGCGATGAGGCCGATCTATACGATCTAATGGCCGATCCCGAGATGAAGAAGCCGGTTCATTGCGTGGAAAAGAAGAAGTCCTGATCGCCGACGGCTGCCCTTAAAGGAGCGGCGGCAGGGCGGTTATGAAACCTTGCCATGCCGCCGGTCAGTGTTGGTCTGCGCTTGCGGCGCGTTCAGACGAGAACGAGCGACGCCAGCAGCGCGAGAAGGATGAGGGAGCTTGCGACAACGCCGAGTTTCATCCTTCGAAGGCGGCGGGTACGACCGCCGCTCCAGTCATAAGCCATTGGCAGCTTTACCTTTCTTTTTATTATTATGACTTATTACTAGCTCCCTGGGCTTGCTTGTGGCTGACCTCAATTGCCAGAATCCATAGGCAAGAAATTACGATTTCCCTGCCTTGCCCGGATGTTGCAGCGGTTGAACCTGATGATTCTTGAGGTGTGCCTGCCGGTTGGTCGAAATGGTTTTTTGAAGAAGTTCGCCGTGCTCGTCAGCTCGTAAAAAAGGCCCGGAAACCTTTACGTTTCCGGGCCTTTCAAATGGCGTTGCTGCGGGGCGGCTCAGCCCAGATAGGCCTTGATATAGGGCAAGACTTCGATCACGCCGTGATAGAGCATGTTAAGTGCCACATAGATGATGACAATCAGGCCGAGATAGGAAATCCAGCGATAGCGGTGCAGCAGCTTGGCGACGAAGTTGGCGGCAAGCCCCATGAGAGCGATCGAGACGATGAGGCCGATCACCAGTACCGTCACATGTTCCTGTGCGGCGCCGGCAACAGCCAGAACGTTGTCCAGCGACATGGAGACATCGGCGATGACGATCTGGGTTGCGGCCTGAAAGAAGGTCTTGTGGCCTTTGGTCAGGTCGGCTTCTTCGTCGGTCACCTCGTCTTCGATGGAGCCGGCGGCCTCGCGCAGTTCGGACCACATCTTCCAGCATACCCAGGCGAGCAGCAGGCCGCCGAACAATTGCAGGCCGACAATGGCGAGAAGCTGCACGGTGACGGCGGCAAAGGCGATGCGCAGAACGGTGGCGGCGATGATGCCCACCAGGATTGCCTTGCGGCGAAGATGGGCGGGAAGCCCCGCAGCGGCAAGGCCGATGACGATGGCATTGTCGCCCGCCAGAACGAGATCGATCGCAATGACCTGTAAGAATGCCGTGAAACCGGCGGCTGTGAAGATTTCCATGGGATGGTCCTGAAACGGATAGAAAGGCCGCGGGGGAAGCGACGGATCGAGATATGCATGGGATGGCGCGCCCGGCGCCGCATTGCGATCGCCCGTCTCCCCCCGGCGATGGACTGTCCTTAAGCCATCATGGCGGTGCAGGTAAAGAAGTTGTGATGGAAATATCTTAATTAGTGATCGAGAATAGCAGAAAGGCGCTCGCCGCGGCTTGCGTCGATGTCATCCTTCCAAGGGTTTAAATGTCGCAAACAACACACCATATGCGGGCCTCGGGGCACGCTTGAAGCGCGTGCGCAGGCGCTTTCACAATTAAGTCTTGCGCATTCGCTTACAAAGCCTTAAACGGCGACACCAAACCGGTTCGCCGGGGAAACTACTTCACGTTCACAGGAAGCAATTCACATGGCAAAGAGCAAGTTTGAGCGCAATAAGCCGCACGTCAACATTGGCACGATCGGTCACGTTGACCATGGCAAGACGTCGCTGACGGCCGCGATCACGAAGTTCTTCGGCGAATTCAAGGCGTATGACCAGATCGACGCCGCGCCTGAAGAAAAGGCCCGTGGTATCACGATTTCGACGGCACACGTTGAATATGAGACGCCTGCCCGTCACTACGCGCACGTCGACTGCCCCGGCCACGCCGACTACGTGAAGAACATGATCACCGGTGCTGCCCAGATGGACGGCGCGATCCTGGTTTGCTCGGCTGCCGACGGCCCGATGCCGCAGACCCGCGAGCACATCCTGCTTGCCCGTCAGGTTGGCGTTCCGGCAATCGTCGTGTTCCTCAACAAGGTCGACCAGGTTGACGACGCCGAGCTTCTCGAGCTCGTCGAGCTTGAAGTTCGCGAACTTCTGTCGTCCTACGACTTCCCGGGCGACGATATTCCGATCATCAAGGGTTCGGCACTTGCTGCTCTTGAAGATTCTGACAAGAAGATCGGTGAAGACGCGATCCGCGAGCTGATGGCCGCTGTTGACGCCTACATCCCGACGCCTGAGCGTCCGATCGACCAGCCGTTCCTGATGCCGATCGAAGACGTGTTCTCGATCTCCGGCCGTGGTACGGTTGTGACGGGTCGCGTTGAGCGCGGTATCGTCAAGGTTGGTGAAGAAGTCGAAATCGTCGGCATTCGTCCGACCTCGAAGACGACGGTTACCGGCGTTGAAATGTTCCGCAAGCTGCTCGATCAGGGCCAGGCTGGCGACAACATCGGTGCTCTCGTTCGCGGCGTTACCCGTGACGGCGTTGAGCGTGGCCAGATCCTGTGCAAGCCGGGTTCGGTCAAGCCGCACAAGAAGTTCATGGCAGAAGCCTACATCCTGACGAAGGAAGAAGGCGGCCGTCATACGCCGTTCTTCACGAACTACCGCCCGCAGTTCTACTTCCGCACGACGGATGTGACTGGCATCGTTTCACTGCCGGAAGGCACGGAAATGGTTATGCCTGGCGACAATGTCACGGTTGAAGTCGAGCTGATCGTTCCGATCGCGATGGAAGAAAAGCTGCGCTTCGCTATCCGCGAAGGCGGCCGTACCGTCGGCGCCGGCATCGTTGCTTCGATCGTCGAGTAATAATTGCCGGTAGAAATACCGGTGATGCATGTATGATTTCAGAAAGCGGCGGCACCATTGGTGTCGCCGCTTTTTTTTGTTGAAAAATTCGATTTTGGCCGACGTGAACTTGAAAATATAAGTAATTTTTTTTAGGCGTATCTGCCGGGGTGTTATGGTTACTTGATCTCATAACTATAATGCCTGCGCATCTGGGTGGAGGCGTAATAGATGACATTTTTATTGCATGTTTATTGCAGCTCATTTTCGGCTCGGTGTTCCGAGCCCAGGCATCATTATTTTCTATTCGGGCGGGAGATTCCATTCCGCGTAAATGCTGTCTAAATTCAAGATTATAAGATGTCTGATCTTACTGTAGTGCTGACGAGTTGCCGACGCCCGGATCTGCTTATTGCGACGGTTGACGCATTTTTCGCGACGAACGATTACCCGCTGCGCGAGTTTATCATCATCGAGGATTCCGGTGACGAGTCGGTCCTTGATCTTCCGGCAAGATATCCCGACCAGCCGGTGCGGGTAATTTTAAACGGCGTCAATCTCGGTCAGCATCGCTCGATAGACAAGGCCTATGCTGAGGTCAGCACGTCCTATATTTTGCATCTTGAAGATGATTGGACCTTTCCGGTGCCGGGGACCGTGGCGAGGGGGCTGGAGATACTCAGGCGAGACCCGCAGGTTGCCCTCGTCCAGCTAAGGACGCACGAGGACATGCCGGAAGATGTTCGCCGGCTTTCCAAAATATCGAATGACATTGGCTACTGGAAGATACCGCCCGCTGCGCATCGGGTCTGGCATAGCTTCACGTTCAATCCGACCCTGAAGCGTTTCGCCGATTACCAGAAACTGCCCCATGGCTATGCCGGATTTGCCACCGAAGCGGAAATCAGTCTCTATTATAAAGACCTTGGTGCAATCATGGCATGGCTGGCGGATACGCACGTCAATCACTCCGGTTTCGGCCGCAGCAATTATGGCAGCAAGTCTGCTGGCGGTCTGGCAGGGGTATTAAAGGGTGCGAATCGATTTTTCTCGGTGGCGACGCTCAGAAAATGGCGCCGTTCCGTCGATCGGCGCGTGGCTCATCAAAGGCGCAAACATCGTGAAAAACAAAGCGTGGCGGCGACGGATAAGATGCCTGAGTCCTAGCCCTCTTGTGCGGGCAGGGCTTCATTTGTGGGCGTAACGCCTGTTCGATCGCGGATGTGTGGGGTGTGGGGTGCCGAAGGCTCAGGGGTTATGGCCCGACGACAGCGCGAGGGGCGGTATAAACTTCTGAAAGCCGGCAAAAAGCGCTTGCCATTCTTTTTTCAGGGCCTTAAAGGAACGCATATCGAACTGGCCAAGCGATTTTCGCGGCCGGTTACGGTGATGAAGGGGTATAGCTCAGTTGGTAGAGCGGCGGTCTCCAAAACCGCAGGTCGTAAGTTCGAGCCTTACTGCCCCTGCCACTTTCCATTCGCAAGCGCGATCTTCGCTGCATGGCAGATGGGTGCCGGATTTCCGGCGAATTTCGCGGAATGTCGATTTCCTCTTGTTAAAAGTGGAATCGGTGTTTATGTAGGTCAAAACAGACACGCGGTGCGTGGGGCTGATTAGTTCGGCTTTACGCGCCGTAATTGCGTGGGCAGTCAATGGCATCCAAAACCAATCCGTTTACGTTTCTGCAGCAGGTTCGCGCCGAAGCGTCAAAAATTACTTGGCCGTCGCGCCGCGAGACCATGATTTCGACGGCTATGGTGCTGGTGATGGTCATTTTTGCGGCTCTGTTCTTCTTTGCTGCGGACCAGCTCATCGGCTGGCTGCTCAGCCTCGTGCTGAACGTAGGCCGGTAACGGCACGGTCAAAGGATTGAACGGAGAATAAAAATGGCAGCACGCTGGTATATCGTTCACGCATATTCGAATTTCGAAAAGAAGGTCGCCGAGTCGATCGAGGAAAAGGCTCGCCAGAAGGGCCTTGATCATCTTTTCGAGAAAATCCTCGTGCCGACCGAAAAGGTTGTCGAGGTGCGTCGCGGCCGTAAGGTTGATAGCGAGCGCAAGTTCTTTCCGGGTTACGTGCTGGTGCGCGCCAACCTGACGGATGAGGCCTATCACCTCATCAAGAACACGCCGAAGGTTACCGGTTTCCTCGGTTCGGACAATAAGCCTGTTCCGATTCCCGATTATGAAGCCGATCGTATTCTCGGTCAGGTTCAGGAAGGTGTCGAGCGTCCGAAGTCTTCGGTTTCGTTCGAGATCGGCGAGCAGGTTCGCGTTTCCGACGGTCCGTTCGCGTCGTTCAACGGCGTGGTTCAGGATGTCGACGAAGAGCGTTCGCGCCTGAAGGTGGAAGTTTCGATTTTCGGCCGCGCTACGCCGGTCGAGCTGGAATACAATCAGGTCGAGAAGGTCTGATTGGAGGGGTGAAGCCCCAAGCGCGTGGAAGGCAATCTGGCTCTTAAGCCGGGGCAGGGCGCCGCACCACGCAACCGCAGCCGCCGGAGCGATCCGGCTAGAGAGAAGCCGGGTAACCGGTTTGAATTGAAAGGCAGAGAGATATGGCTAAGAAAGTTGCAGGCCAGCTCAAGTTGCAGGTAAAGGCTGGGTCGGCCAATCCGTCCCCGCCGATCGGTCCGGCACTTGGTCAGCGTGGCATTAACATCATGGAATTCTGCAAGGCGTTCAATGCCGCCACGCAGGAAATGGAAAAGGGTATGCCGATCCCGGTCGTCATCACCTATTACCAGGACAAGTCCTTCACCTTCGTCATGAAGCAGCCGCCGATGACCTATTGGTTGAAGAAGGAAGCTAAGATCACCTCCGGTTCCAAGACGCCTGGCAAGGGCGCCAAGGTCGGCTCCATCACCAAGGCTCAGGTCAAGACGATCGCTGAAGCCAAGATGAAGGATCTGAACGCAGCCGATATCGAAGGCGCAATGGCAATGGTTGAGGGCTCCGCCCGCGCCATGGGCCTGGAAGTGGTAGGTTGATCATGGCCAAGGTAGCAAAGCGCATTCAGAAGATCCGCGAAGGCGTGGATCCCAACAAGCTCTACGTTCTCACCGACGCCATTTCGATGGTCAAGGAACGTGCGGTTGCCAAGTTCGACGAAACCGTTGAAGTTTCGATGAACCTCGGCGTTGACCCGCGCCATGCGGACCAGATGGTTCGTGGCGTTGTCAACCTGCCGAACGGCACCGGCCGTGACGTTCGCGTCGCCGTTTTCGCCCGTGGCGTCAAGGCTGATGAAGCCACGGCTGCCGGCGCTGACGTTGTCGGCGCGGAAGAACTGGTTGAAATCGTTCAGGGCGGCAAGATCGACTTCGATCGTTGCATCGCGACCCCGGACATGATGCCGCTCGTCGGCCGTCTCGGCAAGGTACTCGGCCCGCGCGGCATGATGCCGAACCCGAAGGTCGGTACGGTGACGATGGATGTTGCCGGCGCCGTCAAGGCGTCCAAGGGCGGCGCTGTCGAGTTCCGCGTCGAAAAGGCTGGTATCGTGCATGCCGGCATCGGCAAGGCTTCGTTCGACGCCAAGGCTCTTGAAGAAAACATCAAGGCTTTCGCCGATGCGGTCGTCAAGGCAAAGCCGACGGGTGCCAAGGGCAACTACGTCAAGCGCGTTGCCATCTCCTCGACCATGGGTCCGGGCGTCAAGATCGACCCTTCGTCGGTTACGGCTTAATCAATTCTCGCGCGTCCTTCGGGCGTGTGACTAAAAGAATTTCCGGCTCTCAGGGAGCCGGAGATTTCCGGGGAAACCCGGAACTCCTGTCCGAGATTGCGGGTGGCCATGTCTTTCGGGATCTGGCCTTAATCATTCAACCTGCATGAGACGGGTGAGGCTGGATTTGAGACATCTGAGGATGTCTGACTGTCCGGTTCGAACCTGGTGTGCCTGTGCCTGAAGCCGTTTGCGGCGACAGAGCGGGGGACAGGATCCTCGAGCGTCGCTCGGGATCTTTGTAAAAAGGTCCCCTGGGGCAAAGGCAAACCCGACGGGTTCACAATCATGTGGTCCCGTCTACTGGAGACAGACAGTGGAAAGAGCGGAAAAACGCGAATTCGTCACGGAGCTGAACGAAGTCTTCAAGGCTTCCGGTTCGGTTGTCGTGGCCCACTATGCTGGTGTCACCGTTGCGCAGATGAACGACTTCCGTTCGAAAATGCGCGCTGCCGGAGGCACCGTCAAGGTCGCGAAGAACCGCCTGGCCAAGATCGCTCTTCAGGGCACGGAGTCGGAAGGGATGACAAATCTCTTCAAGGGCCAGACGCTGATTGCATACAGCGTCGACCCGATGATCGCTCCGAAAGTCGTCATGGACTTCGCAAAGGCCAACGATAAAGTCGTTGTTCTCGGCGGTTCCATGGGCGCAACCACGCTCAACGCCGAAGCAGTCAAGTCGCTTGCGACCCTGCCTTCGCTGGACGAGCTGCGCGCAAAGCTGCTGGGCCTTCTCAATGCCCCGGCAACTCGCGTCGCTACGGTTGTTGCCGCACCTGCAAGCCAGCTTGCACGCGTGTTTTCGGCTTACGCCAAGAAGGACGAAGCCGCTTAAGGCGGTTTTTCGCTGTAATTATTCAAACTGGTTCGAACTGAACAAAAGGAACTATCAAAATGGCTGATCTCGCAAAGATCGTTGAAGACCTCTCCACCCTGACCGTTCTGGAAGCTGCAGAACTGTCGAAGCTTCTTGAAGAAAAGTGGGGCGTTTCCGCTGCTGCTCCGGTAGCTGTTGCTGCTGCTGGCGGTGCTGGCGTTGCTGCTGCCGCTGAAGAAGAAAAGACTGAATTCGACGTGATCCTGGTTGACGCTGGCGCCAACAAGATCAACGTCATCAAGGAAGTTCGCGCTATCACGGGCCTCGGCCTGAAGGAAGCCAAGGACCTCGTTGAAGGCGCTCCGAAGGCTGTCAAGGAAGCCGTTTCCAAGGCTGAAGCTGCTGATCTCAAGAAGAAGCTTGAGGACGCAGGCGCCAAGGTTGACGTTAAGTAATCTTGCGATTGCTTGCGGGGGAGGCTGTCTCAGCCTTCCCCGTCTGTCATCGTTTTAAACCTTATTACCCAAAAGCCGCGTGAAAATGGCTTTTGGGTAATGGGTTCTTCAAGAGAATGGTTCCGAACCGGCTCATCTAGGCAATCCGGCCTGATCGATCCGGGATGTGGAACGAGATTGATGATACCCATTGCTTGACGGGGTCGACTGGCCATCGGTTCCCGTCCGTTGCAGGCCCGGATGCAATTTTAAAGGAGCGACGATGGCTCAGACCCTTTCGTTTAACGGTCGCAGGCGCGTACGCAAGTTTTTCGGCAAAATTCCAGAAGTAGCGGAAATGCCGAACCTCATCGAGGTTCAGAAGGCTTCGTATGACCAGTTTCTCATGGTTGACGAGCCCAAGGGTGGCCGTCCCGACGAGGGATTGAATGCCGTATTCAAATCCGTATTCCCGATCACCGATTTTTCGGGCGCATCCATGCTCGAATTCGTATCCTACGAATTCGAAGCGCCGAAGTTCGACGTCGAGGAATGCCGTCAGCGCGATCTGACCTATGCAGCGCCGCTGAAAGTGACGCTGCGCCTCATCGTGTTCGATATCGACGAGGATACTGGCGCGAAGTCCATCAAGGACATCAAGGAACAGTCCGTTTACATGGGCGACATGCCGCTCATGACCAATAACGGTACGTTCATCGTCAACGGCACCGAGCGCGTCATCGTTTCGCAGATGCATCGTTCGCCGGGCGTGTTCTTCGACCACGACAAGGGCAAGAGCCATTCTTCCGGCAAGCTTTTGTTCGCTGCCCGCGTCATCCCGTATCGCGGTTCCTGGCTCGACATCGAGTTCGACGCCAAGGACATCGTTTATGCGCGTATCGACCGTCGCCGCAAGCTGCCTGTGACCTCGCTCCTGATGGCGCTCGGCATGGATGGCGAAGAAATCCTGTCGACCTTCTACACCAAGGCTTCCTACGAGCGCTCCGGCGATGGCTGGCGCATTCCGTTCCAGCCTGAAGCGCTGAAGAACGCCAAGGTCATCACCGACATGATCGACGCCGATACCGGCGAAGTTGTTGTCGAAGGTGGCAAGAAGCTGACCCCGCGCCTTATCCGCCAGCTCGTCGACAAGGGCCTGAAGGCGCTTAAGGCGACTGACGAAGACCTCTACGGCAACTTCCTTGCCGAAGACATCGTCAACTATTCGACGGGTGAGATCTATCTCGAAGCCGGCGACGAAATCGACGAGAAGACGCTCGGCCTCATCCTGCAGTCCGGCTTTGACGAGATTCCGGTTCTCAACATCGACCACGTCAATGTTGGCGCCTATATCCGCAACACGCTGTCTGCGGACAAGAACCAGAACCGCCAGGAAGCGCTGTTCGACATCTACCGCGTCATGCGTCCGGGTGAGCCGCCGACCATGGATTCGGCCGAAGCGATGTTCAACTCGCTGTTCTTCGATGCTGAACGTTACGATCTCTCGGCTGTTGGCCGCGTGAAGATGAACATGCGCCTCGACCTCGACGCGGAAGACACCGTGCGTACGCTGCGCAAGGAAGACATCCTCGCCGTCGTCAAGATGCTGGTCGAACTGCGCGACGGCAAGGGCGAAATCGACGACATCGACAACCTCGGCAACCGCCGTGTTCGTTCTGTCGGCGAGCTGATGGAAAACCAGTATCGTCTGGGCCTTCTGCGCATGGAACGTGCGATCAAGGAACGTATGTCCTCGATCGAAATCGACACCGTGATGCCGCAGGACCTGATCAATGCGAAGCCGGCAGCCGCCGCCGTTCGCGAATTCTTCGGTTCCTCGCAGCTGTCGCAGTTCATGGACCAGGTGAACCCGCTTTCGGAAATCACCCACAAGCGCCGTCTTTCGGCTCTTGGACCGGGCGGTCTGACCCGTGAGCGCGCCGGCTTTGAAGTCCGCGACGTTCATCCGACCCACTACGGCCGTATTTGCCCGATCGAAACGCCTGAGGGACCGAATATCGGTCTGATCAACTCGCTTGCAACCTTTGCCCGTGTGAACAAGTACGGCTTCATCGAAAGCCCGTACCGCAAGATCACCGACGGCAAGGTAACGACCGACGTGATCTATCTCTCCGCGATGGAAGAGGCCAAGTATTACGTCGCACAGGCCAATGCCGAACTCGATGGCGAAGGCGCCTTCGTTGAAGAGTTCGTTGTTTGCCGTCACTCGGGCGAAGTTATGCTCGCACCGCGCGACAACATCAACCTTATGGACGTTTCGCCGAAACAGCTCGTTTCGGTCGCTGCGGCTCTCATTCCGTTCCTGGAAAACGACGACGCCAACCGCGCTCTCATGGGCTCGAACATGCAGCGTCAGGCCGTTCCGCTTCTGCGGGCGGAAGCGCCGTTCGTCGGCACGGGCATGGAACCGGTCGTTGCTCGCGACTCCGGCGCTGCCATCGCGGCTCGCCGCGGCGGTATCGTCGATCAGGTGGATGCGACGCGTATCGTTATCCGCGCTACGGAAGACCTCGATGCGGGCAAGTCGGGCGTCGATATCTACCGTCTGCAGAAGTTCCAGCGTTCGAACCAGAACACCTGCGTCAACCAGCGTCCGCTGGTCTCCGTCGGTGACGCCATCTCCAAGGGTGACATCATCGCGGACGGTCCGTCGACCGACCTCGGCGATCTGGCGCTTGGCCGTAACGCGCTCGTCGCGTTCATGCCATGGAACGGCTACAACTACGAAGACTCGATCCTGATGTCGGAACGTATCGTTTCCGACGACGTGTTCACCTCCATCCACATCGAAGAATTCGAAGTGATGGCGCGTGACACGAAGCTTGGTCCGGAAGAAATCACGCGCGACATTCCGAACGTTTCGGAAGAAGCGCTGAAGAACCTCGACGAAGCCGGTATCGTTTACATCGGTGCGGAAGTTCAGCCGGGCGACATCCTCGTCGGCAAGATCACGCCGAAGGGCGAAAGCCCGATGACGCCGGAAGAAAAGCTTCTGCGCGCCATCTTCGGTGAAAAGGCCTCCGACGTTCGCGACACCTCCATGCGCATGCCTCCGGGCACGTTTGGTACCGTCGTGGAAGTCCGCGTCTTCAACCGTCACGGTGTGGAGAAGGACGAGCGCGCGATGGCTATCGAGCGCGAAGAGATCGAGCGCTTGGCGAAGGACCGCGACGACGAGCAGGCAATTCTTGACCGTAACGTCTACGGTCGCCTGATCGACATGCTGCGTGGCCACGTTTCCATCGCCGGTCCGAAGGGCTTCAAGAAGGGCGTCGAACTTTCCAACGCCGTCGTCTCCGAATATCCCCGCTCGCAGTGGTGGATGTTCGCGGTCGAGGACGAGAAGGCTCAGTCCGAACTGGAAGCGCTTCGCGGCCAGTACGACGAGTCCAAGTCACGCCTTGAACAGCGCTTCATGGACAAGGTCGAAAAGGTCCAGCGCGGCGACGAAATGCCTCCGGGCGTCATGAAGATGGTCAAGGTCTTCGTTGCTGTTAAGCGCAAGATCCAGCCGGGTGACAAGATGGCCGGCCGTCATGGTAACAAGGGCGTCGTCTCGCGTATCGTTCCGGTCGAAGACATGCCGTTCCTTGAAGACGGCACGCATGTCGACATCTGCTTGAACCCGCTCGGCGTGCCTTCGCGCATGAACGTCGGCCAGATCCTCGAAACCCACCTCGCATGGGCATGCGCAGGTATGGGCAAGAAGATCGGCGAGATGCTCGAAGAGTATCGCAAGACGATGGACATCAGCGAGCTTCGCAGCGAGCTGACGGAAATCTACGCGTCTGAAGCCAATGACGAGGTTCAGCGCTTCGATGACGACTCGCTGGTGAAGCTTGCCGAAGAAGCCAAGCGCGGTGTTTCCATCGCGACCCCGGTCTTCGACGGTGCGCATGAGCCTGACGTCGCCGCGATGCTGAAGAAGGCAGGTCTGCATGAATCCGGTCAGTCCGTCCTTTACGACGGTCGTACCGGTGAGCCGTTCGACCGCAAGGTCACCGTCGGCTACATGTACATGATCAAGCTGAACCACCTTGTCGACGACAAGATCCACGCTCGCTCGATCGGTCCTTACTCGCTCGTTACCCAGCAGCCGCTGGGCGGCAAGGCGCAGTTCGGCGGACAGCGCTTCGGGGAAATGGAAGTCTGGGCTCTGGAAGCATACGGCGCGGCCTACACGCTGCAGGAAATGCTGACCGTCAAGTCGGACGACGTGGCCGGCCGCACCAAGGTCTACGAAGCGATCGTCCGTGGCGACGATACCTTCGAGGCCGGTATTCCGGAGAGCTTTAACGTTCTCGTCAAGGAAATGCGGTCGCTCGGTCTTTCGGTTGAGCTGGAAAACTCGAAGATCGAGAACCAGCCCGACGACCAGCTGCCCGACGCGGCGGAATAAAAATGAGAGAGGCGGGCGCCTTCCGGGCGCCCGCCGGTTTCCCGTCAGCCCGGCTGGCGTGGGACACTTTCGCCGCATTGTGCGGTTAATCCGTATTTAAAGCTCTGGACGGTGACCCGGGAAGAAGCCGGTCCGGATGCAAACAGGGGCAGCAGCTAGCCTCTCAAGGAGACAAGGCATGAACCAAGAGGTCATGAATCTTTTCAATCCTCAGGTGCCTGCGCAGCATTTCGATTCCATCCGGATTTCGATTGCTTCGCCGGAAAAAATCCTGTCGTGGTCCTACGGCGAGATCAAGAAGCCGGAAACCATCAACTACCGTACGTTCAAGCCGGAACGCGACGGCCTTTTCTGCGCGCGTATCTTCGGACCGATCAAGGACTACGAGTGCCTGTGCGGCAAGTACAAGCGCATGAAGTACAAGGGCATCATCTGCGAAAAGTGCGGCGTCGAAGTGACGCTGTCGCGCGTTCGCCGTGAGCGCATGGGCCATATCGAGCTCGCAGCGCCGGTTGCCCACATCTGGTTCCTGAAGTCGCTTCCCTCGCGTATCTCGACCCTGCTCGACATGACGCTGAAGGATGTCGAACGCGTTCTCTATTTCGAGAACTACATCGTCACCGAGCCTGGCCTCACTTCGCTGAAGCAGAACCAGCTTCTGTCTGAAGAAGAGTACATGATCGCCGTCGACGAGTTCGGCGAAGACCAGTTCACCGCCATGATCGGCGCTGAAGCCATCTACGAGATGCTGGCTTCGATGAACCTCGAAAAGATCGCCGGCGACCTGCGTGCCGAACTTGCTGAGACCACGTCTGATCTCAAGCAGAAGAAGCTGATGAAGCGCCTGAAGATCGTCGAGAACTTCATGGAGTCGGGTAACCGTCCTGAATGGATGATCATGAAGGTCGTTCCGGTTATTCCGCCGGACCTGCGCCCGCTGGTTCCGCTGGATGGCGGCCGTTTTGCGACGTCCGACCTCAACGATCTCTATCGCCGCGTCATCAACCGTAACAACCGTCTGAAGCGCCTGATCGAGCTTCGTGCGCCTGGCATCATCATCCGCAACGAAAAGCGTATGTTGCAGGAATCCGTCGATGCGCTGTTCGACAACGGCCGTCGCGGCCGCGTCATCACGGGTGCCAACAAGCGCCCGCTGAAGTCGCTCTCCGACATGCTCAAGGGCAAGCAGGGCCGCTTCCGCCAGAACCTTCTCGGCAAGCGCGTCGACTATTCCGGTCGTTCGGTCATCGTGACCGGTCCGGAACTGAAGCTGCACCAGTGCGGCCTGCCGAAGAAGATGGCGCTCGAACTGTTCAAGCCGTTCATCTACGCCCGTCTCGACGCCAAGGGTTACTCCTCGACCGTCAAGCAGGCCAAGAAGCTGGTTGAAAAGGAAAAGCCGGAAGTCTGGGATATCCTCGACGAGGTCATCCGCGAGCATCCGGTTCTTCTGAACCGCGCACCGACGCTGCACCGTCTGGGTATCCAAGCTTTCGAACCGATGCTGGTCGAAGGCAAGGCCATCCAGTTGCACCCGCTCGTCTGCACGGCCTTCAACGCCGACTTCGACGGTGACCAGATGGCTGTTCACGTGCCGCTTTCGCTGGAAGCCCAGCTGGAAGCCCGCGTGCTGATGATGTCGACCAACAACATCCTGCATCCGGCGAACGGTCACCCGATCATCGTTCCGTCGCAGGACATGGTTCTCGGCCTCTATTACCTGTCGATCATGAACCAGAACGAGCCGGGCGAAGGCATGGCTTTCTCCGACATCGGTGAGCTGCATCACGCGCTTGAAAACAAGGTCGTGACGCTGCATGCCAAGATTCGTGGCCGCTTCAAGACCGTGGACGCCGATGGCAAGCCGGTTTCGAAGATCCATGAAACGACCCCTGGCCGTATGCTGATTGGCGAACTTCTGCCGAAGAACGTCAACGTGCCTTTCGACGTCTGCAACCAGGAAATGACCAAGAAGAACATCTCCAAGATGATCGACACGGTCTACCGTCATTGCGGCCAGAAAGACACGGTCATCTTCTGCGACCGCATCATGCAGCTCGGTTTCAGCCACGCCTGCCGCGCCGGCATTTCGTTCGGCAAGGACGACATGGTCATTCCGGACAGCAAGGTGAAGATCGTTGGCGACACCGAAGCCTTGGTGAAGGAATACGAACAGCAGTATAATGATGGTCTCATCACCCAGGGCGAAAAGTACAACAAGGTTGTCGACGCCTGGGGCAAGGCAACCGAGAAGGTCGCCGAAGAAATGATGGCGCGCATCAAGGCTGTCGAGTTCGATCCGGAAACGGGCCGCCAGAAGCCGATGAACTCCATCTACATGATGTCCCACTCGGGCGCGCGTGGTTCTCCGAACCAGATGCGTCAGCTGGGCGGCATGCGCGGCCTGATGGCCAAGCCCTCGGGTGAAATCATCGAGACGCCGATCATCTCGAACTTCAAGGAAGGCCTGACCGTTAACGAGTACTTCAACTCGACCCACGGTGCCCGTAAGGGTCTTGCAGACACCGCCTTGAAGACGGCGAACTCGGGTTACCTTACCCGTCGTCTGGTTGACGTCGCGCAGGATTGCATCGTCGTTTCCACCGATTGCGGCACCGACAAGGGCCTCACCATGACCGCCATCGTCGATGCCGGTCAGGTCGTTGCCTCGCTTGGCGCACGTATCCTCGGCCGTACGGCTCTTGATGATATCGATCATCCGGTTTCCGGCGAGAACCTCGTCAAGGCTGGCACGCTCATCGATGAGGCCGATGTGGCCGTCATCGAAAAGGCGGGCATCCAGTCCGTGCGCATCCGCTCGGCTCTGACCTGCGAAGTGCAGGTTGGCGTTTGCGGCGTCTGCTACGGTCGTGACCTTGCACGCGGTACGCCTGTCAACATGGGCGAAGCCGTTGGCGTTATCGCCGCACAGTCGATCGGTGAACCGGGCACGCAGCTCACCATGCGTACCTTCCACCTTGGCGGTACGGCGAACGTGGTCGACCAGTCGTTCCTTGAAGCCTCTTACGAGGGCACGATTGCGATCAAGAACCGTAACATCCTGCGCAACTCGGAAGGCACTCTCATCGCGATGGGCCGTAACATGGCCGTCACCATTCTCGATGAGCGCGGTGCGGAACGTTCGTCGCAGCGCGTCGCTTACGGCTCGAAGATCTTCGTGGATGATGGCGACAAGGTAAAGCGTGGCCAGCGTCTGGCAGAATGGGACCCCTACACCCGTCCGATGATGACGGAAGTGGAAGGCACCGTTCACTTCGAGGACCTCGTCGACGGTCTTTCCGTTCTGGAAGCCACCGACGAATCCACCGGCATCACCAAGCGTCAGGTCATTGACTGGCGTTCGACGCCGCGCGGTTCGGACCTCAAGCCCGCGATCGTCATCAAGGACGCTTCCGGCGCTGTTGCGAAGCTTGCCCGTGGTGGCGAAGCCCGCTTCCAGCTGTCCGTGGACGCCATCCTGTCGGTCGAGCCGGGTTCGAAGGTCTCCCAGGGTGACGTGCTTGCACGTTCGCCGCTGGAAAGCGCCAAGACGAAGGACATCACCGGTGGTCTGCCGCGTGTTGCCGAACTGTTCGAAGCACGTCGTCCGAAGGATCACGCCGTCATCGCCGAGATCGACGGTACGATCCGCCTCGGTCGCGACTACAAGAACAAGCGTCGCGTGATGATCGAGCCTGCGGAAGACGGCGTTGAGCCGGTCGAATACCTGATCCCGAAGGGCAAGCCCTTCCATCTTCAGGAAGGCGACTACATCGAGAAGGGCGAATACATTCTCGACGGCAACCCGGCACCGCACGACATTCTGGCGATCAAGGGCGTAGAGGCTCTGGCTTCCTACCTCGTGAACGAAATCCAGGAAGTCTACCGACTGCAGGGCGTTGTGATCAACGACAAGCACATCGAGGTGATCGTTCGCCAGATGCTGCAGAAGGTTGAGATCACCGATGCCGGCGACAGCCAGTACATCGTCGGCGACAACGTCGACCGTATCGAGCTGGACGACATGAACGACCGCCTGATCGAGGAGGGCAAGAAGCCGGCTTACGGCGATCCTGTCCTGCTCGGCATCACCAAGGCTTCGCTGCAGACGCCGTCCTTCATCTCGGCCGCATCCTTCCAGGAAACCACCAAGGTTCTCACGGAAGCTGCGATTGCCGGCAAGACGGACACGCTGCAGGGCCTCAAGGAAAACGTCATCGTCGGCCGTCTCATCCCGGCCGGTACCGGCGGCACCATGACGCAGATCCGCCGCATCGCTACCTCGCGCGACGACCTCATTCTCGAGGAACGCCGCAAGGGTACGGGTGCAGGTTCTGCAAACCAGATGCTGCAGGACATGACGGATCAGGTTCCGGCCGCCGAATAAGGCGAACGAAGCCGAAAGGGCAGGGGCTTTACGAAGCCCTGCCACGGTTCATAAAAACGCCCGGAGCAATCCGGGCGTTTTTTCGTTTCGGCGGGTCACTGCTGCGGATGCGGGGGCTGGTTGATATTCAGATCGGTGTGGCCGAGGGCTTCAAGCCGTGCGGCAGGTTCAGCCCTGCTCGCCGATGTTGTAGCGCGTCAGAACGGAAAGCCGGCGGACGAGATCGGTCTGGCCGGTGCTGCCGGTCTTCGCATAGATCGACTTGGCGTTGCTGCGGACCGTCTCGTGGGAAATCTGCAATTGCTTCGCCACCGAGGGAAGCGAAAGCCCCTTCATGATTTCCAGAGCAACGCGGGCTTCGGCCCTGGTGAGGTCATAAAGCCCTTTCAGAAGCAAGGTCGCGTCCGCGACGGCGCCTACGGGTTGCGATATCAGAACGATGGCGCTGCCGTTCGGGGAGAGGTCCAGTGCATCCTTGCGCAGCGGGATGACGTGAAGGATGCAGGCCCGCTCCTCGCTGGTCGGCATGGGGAAAGAGCTGACGCCACGCCCGGCCAGCGCCTTGTAGAGCAGTCGGTTTACTCTTTCGTCGGAAATGGAGATCCTGTCGCGGGCGCGGGTGGATATGCACTTCTGGAGCGTCTGAAACAGGCCGTTGGCGGAAAGGACACGCCCGCTTGCCTGCAGCACCGCCGCCGGCGCGCCAATGGCATTGAGACCGAGTGTCATCGCATCGGCCCTCTGGCGCTGCAGCCGGGTTGCAAGTGTGAGGCTGCGGGCTATATGCGGCCTCAGCCTGCCGAGCGCGGCCATCGTCTCCGGGCCGATGACGCCGCTGTCGAGCTTGCGTTCGAAAAGTACCGTCATTTCCGGATGGTCAGGTGGAGCGACCTGGGTTGCCGCCCCATATCCCAATCCACGTGGCATCAGGAAGTCGCGCACGATCGGTAGCCCGGCCCATTCATCGTGGGTGAAGACATCGAAATCATGCACGAAGGAAAATTGTCCCTCGCGAACCGCGCGGGTGAGGCGGTCATTGCGGTGGTTCCAGCCGCCCTCCATGAAGGCCTGCATCAATTCCTGGAAATTGGGAGTGAAAAGCCAGGCTTCTTCCTCACCCTTGCCCCAGGTGAGGGCGCCGCCCCAGAAATCCAGCCGTTGACCGATTGTGGCGATGACCTTCGCCCAGCGGTCGGGAAAAAGCGCCGCCTCGTAAATGTCATCAATAATGTCTGCCGAAGATATATTGTCCAACCCGCCACCGGAATTTTATGTCGGGGTTATTTAAGCTAATATCTTCATGATGTTCAACGGGAAACGAAGTAATACTAACGAGTTTGAAGTATATAATCTATAAGTGACTTAATATATTGGTCAGTCTGCCAAAGGGATCGCGCAGGAACAGGCGGCGCACGCCCCATGTTTCGATGGCCGGCCCGTATTCGACCGGCAGCCCGGCTTTAACTATGCGGGCGTGAACCTCGTCGAAATTGTCGACCTCGATGGAGATGTCGGGGACCGCCGTTCCGGAGCCTCCTTCGCGGGCAAAGCTGATCTGGGCAGGTGTTTCAACCGGGCTTGCATAGGTCACGATCCAGCCGTGATCCATGGCGATTGTCATGCCGAGAATATCGCCATAAAAGACACCCGCCCGTTCAAGGTCGGGTGTCGCGATATTGGTGACGATGCGTCTCACCGTCATGGCAGCGCCTCAGGCGAAGCGGATGATCGCCACTTCGCCTTCCAGTGCGCCCTGATAGGCGGAAGCGTGCGGCTCTTCATCCGGGATTTCGGTCAGCATGCCGATCTGGTCGAGGTCGGCCTCGATGAAGCCTTCCTCGGAAAGCGCGTTCAGTGTTTCACGCACGGCGGTATCGTCGTCCGGCGCCCGAAGGATGACGTGGATGTCGATGCCCTCGGAGTTATCGGTCTCGTAAGCCTTGCCGATGACGATGAAGACCATCGGCTCGTCGCGTCCGTTGTCGTTGTCGGGGAGGGTGCTCATGACGCGGTTCCTTGATCTGTCGTTGCTATGTACGCGGGTCGACCGGAGCGGGCCTTGCGCGTGGCGGGCCAAGTCTGGCCGCTTGAGGGAATCAATAGACGGATTTTATGAAAAGCCAAAGGCCGGAGCGCAAAATCACTGTTGCCGACTGTGACTTCTGTTAGAAGGAGGGGGAAATGGCCCGCCTGCGGGCTTTGTGGCCGCGGGCGCGGGCGCAAAATGCGGATTCGGCCTTGACGAAAGCTGGCTAAAACAGTAGTACGCCCGCCATCGGAGCCTCTGTGGGTGCTGGCCGTTCGGAAACCTTTTTTCCGAACATCATCTCAAACAAGACTCCATTGCACGTAGAAGACACGAATGTTGCATGCAAGACGCCTCGTTGAGGTGTCCTCTGCTCTTGGTGGTCCATCCGTGAAAACGGATCGGGCCACGTTTTGCGCATGAGGATATATACGTGCGTCGTCGCCGGCAACGGCATAGCCGCCACCCGTTCGGGTGGCTAAAGTAGTTTTTGCAAGGGATGGTTATATGCCTACCGTAAACCAGCTGATCCGCAAGCCTCGCCAGGCACAGGTAAAGCGCAACAAGGTTCCTGCTCTTCAGGAAAACCCGCAGAAGCGTGGTGTTTGCACCCGCGTTTACACGACGACCCCGAAGAAGCCGAACTCGGCTCTGCGTAAGGTTGCCAAGATCCGCCTCACCAACGGCTTCGAAGTCATCGGTTACATTCCGGGCGAAGGTCACAACCTTCAGGAACACTCCGTGGTCATGATCCGCGGCGGCCGCGTAAAGGACTTGCCGGGCGTGCGTTACCACATCATCCGCGGTGTTCTCGATACCCAGGGCGTCAAGAACCGCAAGCAGCGCCGCTCCAAGTACGGTGCGAAGCGTCCGAAGTAATTCGGGTTTAAACAAATTCCGGCGCTGCGCGAGGTTCTCCGCGTGGTAAAGCGTCAATAACATTGAGAGACAAAGAATATGTCCCGTCGCCATAGTGCAGAAAAGCGTGAGATCAACCCGGATCCGAAGTTCGGCGATCTGATCGTTACCAAGTTCATGAACGCCATCATGCTTCACGGCAAGAAGTCGGTCGCAGAAAGCATCGTTTACGGCGCGTTCGACGTCGTTCAGGGCAAGACGAAGCAGGAGCCGCTCGGCGTGTTCCACTCCGCCCTCGACAACGTTGCTCCGCATGTTGAAGTGCGTTCGCGCCGCGTTGGTGGTGCTACCTACCAGGTTCCGGTCGATGTTCGCCCCGAGCGCCGTCAGGCTCTGGCCATCCGCTGGCTGATCACCGCTGCGCGCAAGCGCAACGAAACGACCATGGTCGATCGCCTTTCCGGCGAACTCATGGACGCTGCGAACAACCGTGGTTCGGCTGTCAAGAAGCGCGAAGACACGCACAAGATGGCTGACGCCAACCGCGCATTCTCGCATTACCGCTGGTAATCTTAACCGGTCGCATATCGAAAGGCAGTCCATTATGGCTCGCGAATATAAAATCGAAGACTACCGCAATTTCGGTATCATGGCGCATATCGACGCCGGCAAGACGACGACCACCGAGCGTATCCTTTATTACACCGGTAAGTCGCACAAGATCGGTGAAGTTCACGATGGCGCAGCCACGATGGACTGGATGGAGCAGGAGCAGGAGCGTGGTATCACCATCACGTCTGCTGCCACCACGACCTTCTGGAAGGGCCGTGACGGCAAGATGCGCCGTTTCAACATCATCGACACCCCCGGCCACGTTGACTTCACCATTGAAGTCGAGCGTTCGCTGCGCGTTCTCGACGGCGCCATCGCGCTGCTCGACGCCAACGCCGGTGTGGAGCCGCAGACGGAAACCGTCTGGCGCCAGGCCGAGAAGTATCATGTTCCGCGCATGATCTTCTGCAACAAGATGGACAAGACCGGTGCTGACTTCTACCGCTCGGTAGAAATGATCAAGACCCGTCTCGGCGCCATTGCCGTCGTCATGCAGCTGCCGATCGGCGCTGAGACCGAGTTCAAGGGCGTTATCGATCTGATCGAGATGAACGCACTCATCTGGCGCGACGAATCGCTCGGCGCTCAGTGGGACGTCGTCGAAATTCCTGATGACATGAAGGCCAAGGCTGACGAATATCGCGAAAAGCTGATCGAGACCGTTGTCGAGATCGACGAAGAAGCGATGGAAAACTACCTGAACGGCATCATGCCTGACAACGAGCAGATCCGTGCACTGGTTCGCCGCGGCACCATCGACGTGAAGTTCCACCCGATGTTCTGCGGTACCGCGTTCAAGAACAAGGGCGTTCAGCCGCTTCTCGACGCCGTCGTCGACTATCTGCCTTCGCCGCTGGACATTCCGGCGATCAAGGGCATCGACTTCAAGACCGAAGCCGAGATCGAGCGTCATGCCGACGACAGCGAGCCGCTTTCCATGCTCGCGTTCAAGATCATGAACGACCCCTTCGTCGGTTCGCTGACGTTTGCGCGTATCTACTCGGGCAAGCTCGAAAAGGGTACGTCTGTCATCAACACGGTCAAGGACAAGCGTGAGCGCGTCGGCCGTATGCTGCAGATGCACTCCAACTCGCGCGAAGACATCGAAGAAGCCTTTGCCGGCGACATCGTTGCTCTGGCCGGTCTCAAGGAAACCACCACTGGCGATACGCTTTGCGATCCGCTGAAGCCGGTTATCCTCGAGCGCATGGAATTCCCCGAGCCGGTCATCCAGATCGCGATCGAGCCGAAGACCAAGGGCGACCAGGAAAAGATGGGCCTCGCGCTCAACCGTCTGGCTGCTGAAGATCCTTCGTTCCGCGTCAAGACCGACGAAGAGTCCGGTCAGACGATCATCGCGGGCATGGGCGAACTTCACCTCGACATTCTCGTTGACCGTATGCGTCGCGAGTTCAAGGTTGAAGCCACCGTCGGCGCGCCGCAGGTTGCCTATCGCGAAACGATCACGCGTCAGCACGAAGAAGACTACACGCACAAGAAGCAGTCCGGTGGTACCGGTCAGTTCGCTCGCGTCAAGATCATCTTCGAACCGAACCCTGAAGGCGAAGACTTCAAGTTCGAATCCAAGATCGTCGGTGGTGCTGTTCCGAAGGAATACATCCCGGGCGTTCAGAAGGGTATCGAAAGCGTTCTGTCTTCCGGTCCGCTGGCTGGCTTCCCGATGCTCGGCGTCAAGGCGACGCTGATCGACGGTGCATTCCACGACGTCGACTCGTCGGTTCTCGCCTTCGAAATCGCATCGCGTGCCTGCTTCCGTGAAGCAGCCAAGAAGGCTGGTGCACAGCTTCTCGAGCCGATGATGAAGGTCGAAGTCGTAACGCCGGAAGACTATGTCGGCGACGTTATCGGCGACCTGAACTCCCGTCGTGGTCAGATCCAGGGCCAGGAAAGCCGTGGTATCACCATCGTCATCAACGCGCATGTTCCGCTCGCGAACATGTTCAAGTACGTCGACAACCTGCGCTCCATGAGCCAAGGCCGCGCTCAGTACTCGATGACGTTCGACCACTACTCGCCGGTTCCGTCGAACGTGGCGCAGGAAATCCAGGCAAAGTACTCCGGTCAGAAGTGATCGGGGTACGCCCCACCAGATTTGAAGATTATTCCCGTCAAGGGACAAGAATGGAGAGCCACTAATGGCAAAGAGCAAGTTTGAGCGCAATAAGCCGCACGTCAACATTGGCACGATCGGTCACGTTGACCATGGCAAGACGTCGCTGACGGCCGCGATCACGAAGTTCTTCGGCGAATTCAAGGCGTATGACCAGATCGACGCCGCGCCTGAAGAAAAGGCCCGTGGTATCACGATTTCGACGGCACACGTTGAATATGAGACGCCTGCCCGTCACTACGCGCACGTCGACTGCCCCGGCCACGCCGACTACGTGAAGAACATGATCACCGGTGCTGCCCAGATGGACGGCGCGATCCTGGTTTGCTCGGCTGCTGACGGCCCGATGCCGCAGACCCGCGAGCACATCCTGCTTGCCCGTCAGGTTGGCGTTCCGGCAATCGTCGTGTTCCTCAACAAGGTCGACCAGGTTGACGACGCCGAGCTTCTGGAGCTCGTCGAGCTTGAAGTTCGCGAACTTCTGTCGTCCTACGACTTCCCGGGCGACGATATCCCGATCATCAAGGGTTCGGCACTTGCTGCTCTTGAAGATTCCGACAAGAAGATCGGTGAAGACGCGATCCGCGAGCTGATGGCCGCTGTTGACGCCTACATCCCGACCCCTGAGCGTCCGATCGACCAGCCGTTCCTGATGCCGATCGAAGACGTGTTCTCGATCTCCGGCCGTGGTACGGTTGTGACGGGTCGCGTTGAGCGCGGTATCGTCAAGGTTGGTGAAGAAGTCGAAATCGTCGGCATTCGTCCGACCTCGAAGACGACGGTTACCGGCGTTGAAATGTTCCGCAAGCTGCTCGACCAGGGCCAGGCTGGCGACAACATCGGTGCTCTCGTTCGCGGCGTTACCCGTGACGGCGTTGAGCGTGGCCAGATCCTGTGCAAGCCGGGTTCGGTCAAGCCGCACAAGAAGTTCATGGCAGAAGCCTACATCCTGACGAAGGAAGAAGGCGGCCGTCATACGCCGTTCTTCACGAACTACCGCCCGCAGTTCTACTTCCGCACGACGGACGTGACCGGCATCGTTTCTCTGCCGGAAGGCACGGAAATGGTTATGCCTGGCGACAACGTCACGGTTGAAGTCGAGCTGATCGTTCCGATCGCGATGGAAGAAAAGCTGCGCTTCGCTATCCGCGAAGGCGGCCGTACCGTCGGCGCCGGCATCGTGGCTTCGATCGTCGAGTAATTTCGACTTTTAAAATTCGCTCCGACGGCGGTGTCACAAACACCGCCGTCGGGCTTTTAATAAAAAGCCTGGCGGCGTTGCATTTTTAGTGCTTGAAAAATTCGGTGAAAGCGCGTAAACGCGCACTCACACTCACCGCTGGATTCGCAAGCATTTGCGAAACGCGGTGTTTTAGCAATACAGACTACTGAAATGATTGGGGTGCGAGGCGCATCCCTCTCGATTTTTGAAAATCTGCGGCGCCACGATCAATAGAAGTTCATGTGTTTCCGCGTGCGGAAACGAATAACAAAGAACAAGGACAAGACGAATGACCGGCCAGAATATCCGTATCCGCCTCAAGGCGTTCGATCACCGGATCCTCGATGCCTCTACCCGTGAAATCGTGTCGACCGCAAAGCGCACCGGCGCCAGCGTTCGCGGCCCGGTTCCACTCCCCACCCGCATCGAAAAGTTTACCGTCAACCGCTCTCCTCACGTTGACAAGAAAAGCCGTGAACAGTTCGAAATGCGGACGCACAAGCGTCTTCTCGATATCGTTGACCCCACCCCGCAGACTGTCGATGCTCTTATGAAGCTCGACCTCGCTGCTGGCGTTGACGTGGAAATCAAGCTCTAAGACCCGGCCCGATCCATCCAAGGTGAGGGCTGAAATAACAAGGAAGGTACGTGGAGCAATCCAACGACTTCCAAACCGGAGACCGGAAACATCGTGAGATGTCGAAGGGCACTCCTTAACAAAGGCCAGAGAGGGTTTTCCCTTCAAGGCTCGCAAGAGGATGAACCAATGCGTTCAGGTGTGATTGCACAGAAAGTGGGTATGACACGCGTCTATAACGACGCAGGTGAACATATCCCCGTAACAGTATTGCGACTGGATAACGTACAAGTCGTTGCCCAGCGCACGGAAGACAAGAATGGCTACACCGCAGTTCAGCTCGGTGCCGGCCAGTCCAAGGTCAAGAACACGACGAAGGCGCTTCGCGGTCATTTTGCCGCTGCCAATGTCGAACCGAAAGCCAAGCTCGTCGAGTTCCGGGTTTCCCCCGAGAACCTGATCGACATCGGTGCAACACTGACCGCAACTCATTTTCAGAACGGCCAGCTGGTGGACGTCACTGGAACCACAATCGGTAAAGGTTTTGCCGGTGCTATGAAGCGTCACAACTTCGGTGGTGGCCGCGCTTCGCACGGTAACTCCGTATCGCACCGTGCACACGGTTCGACCGGTAACAACCAGGATCCGGGCCGCGTCTGGAAGGGCAAGCGCATGGCTGGTCATATGGGCCAGACACGCGTTACGACCCAGAACCTCGAAGTCGTTTCGACTGACGAAGACCGTGGCCTCATCCTCGTGAAGGGTGCAGTTCCCGGTTCGAAGGGTTCCTGGATCATCGTCCGCGACGCCGTCAAGTCGGCTGCGAAGTAAGGGAGCCTTATCATGGAATTGAACGTCAAGACCCTCGAGGGAAAAGACGCCGGCAAGGTTTCTCTGTCGGATGAGATCTTCGGCCTCGACCCCCGCCAGGACATTCTGGCCCGCATGGTTCGCTGGCAGCTTGCTAAGAAGCAGCAGGGAACCCACAAGACCAAGAACCGGTCGGAAGTTTCCCGCACCGGTGCCAAGATGTACAAGCAGAAGGGTACGGGCCGCGCTCGTCACCATTCGGCTCGCGCACCGCAGTTCCGCGGCGGCGGCAAGGCCCACGGCCCGGTCGTTCGCAGCCACGCCCATGACCTTCCCAAGAAGGTTCGTGCGCTCGCTCTGCGTCACGCCCTGTCTGCAAAGCTGAAGGCTGAAGAACTGATCATCGTTGATCAGCTCGTTGCATCTGAAGCAAAGACCAAGGCTCTGCTGGGCAGCTTCGCTTCGCTTGGCCTGACCAACGCTCTCGTTATCGGTGGCGCTGAACTTGATGGCAACTTCAAGCTCGCAGCCCAGAATATCCCGAATGTGGACGTTCTGCCGGTACAGGGCATCAATGTTTACGACATCCTGCGCCGTGGCAAGCTGGTGCTTTCCAAGGCTGCTGTAGAGGCTCTGGAGGAGCGGTTCAAATGACGGATCTTCGCCACTACGATGTGATCGTATCTCCTTCGATCACGGAAAAGTCGACGCTGGTCTCCGAACAGAACCAGGTCGTATTCAACGTCGCCAAAAGCGCTTCCAAGCCTGAAATCAAGGCTGCCGTGGAAGCTCTCTTCGGCGTCAAAGTCACGGCTGTGAACACGCTTATCCGCAAGGGTAAGACCCGTCGTTTCCGTGGGTTCGCCGGTAAGCTGAAAGACGTCAAGAAAGCCGTCGTTACGCTCGCCGAAGGTCAATCCATCGACGTGTCCACCGGACTCTAAAGGTTAGGCCCAAGCGGGCAAAGACCCAAAAGGGAACAATAAAATGGCATTGAAAAGTTTCAATCCGACCACGCCAAGCCAGCGCCAGCTGGTTATCGTGGACCGCGCTTCGCTCTACAAGGGTAAGCCGGTAAAGGCTCTGACCCAGGGCCTCAGCTCCAAGGGTGGCCGCAACAACCAGGGCCGGATCACCGTCCGGTTCCAGGGTGGCGGTCACAAGCGGACCTACCGTCTGGTGGATTTCAAGCGTCGTAAATTCGACGTTGAAGGCACCGTTGAACGTTTGGAATACGACCCCAACCGCACCGCGTTCATCGCGCTGGTTACGTATACCGACGGCGAACAGGCTTACATTCTCGCGCCACAGCGTCTCGCTGCTGGTGACAAGGTGATCGCCTCCGACAAGGCAGTGGACGTGAAGCCCGGCAACACCATGCCGCTTCAGTACATTCCGGTCGGTTCGATCATCCACAACGTCGAGATGAAGCCGGGTAAAGGCGGTCAGATCGCCCGCTCCGCCGGTACGTATGTCCAGCTCGTCGGCCGCGATGCCGGTATGGCCATCCTGCGTCTCAACTCGGGCGAACAGCGTCTGGTGCATGGCTCGTGCCTCGCATCGATCGGTGCTGTTTCGAACTCGGATCACGGCAACATCAACGACGGCAAGGCTGGTCGTTCGCGTTGGCGTGGCAAGCGTCCGCACGTTCGCGGCGTCGTCATGAACCCGGTCGACCACCCGCACGGTGGTGGTGAAGGTCGCACATCGGGTGGTCGTCACCCGGTTACTCCGTGGGGCAAGCCCACGAAGGGCAAGCGCACCCGTTCGAACAAGTCGACCGACAAGTTCATCATGCGCTCGCGCCATCAGCGTAAGAAGTAAGAGAGGTAGTCACTAATGGCTCGTTCAGTATGGAAAGGTCCGTTTGTTGACGGCTATCTTCTCACCAAGGCTGAGAAGGTGCGCGAGAGCGGACGTAATGAAGTAATCAAGATCTGGAGCCGTCGCTCCACGATCCTGCCGCAGTTCGTCGGTCTGACCTTCGGCGTTTATAACGGCAGCAAGCATGTGCCCGTCTCGGTCAACGAAGACATGGTCGGACACAAGTTCGGTGAATTCTCTCCGACCCGTACCTATTACGGTCACGGCGCGGACAAGAAGGCAAAGAGGAAGTAATCATGGCGAAGGCTAAGACCGAACGCCGGCTGAAGGACAATGAGGCTCAGGCCATTGCCCGTACGCTCCGCGTCAGCCCCCAGAAACTGAACCTGGTTGCCGCTCTTATCCGTGGCAAGAAGGTTGATCGCGCTCTCGCCGAGCTCGAATTCTCCCGCAAGCGCATTGCAGGCACCGTCAAGAAGACGCTGGAATCTGCAATTGCCAATGCGGAAAACAACCATGACCTCGACGTCGACGCTCTCGTCGTCGCCGAGGCCTATGTTGGCAAGTCCATCACCATGAAGCGTTTCCACGCTCGTGGCCGTGGTCGTGCGTCCCGCATTGAAAAGCCGTTCGCTCACCTCACGATCGTTGTTCGTGAAGTTGAGGAAAAAGGGGAGGCCGCATAATGGGTCAGAAAATCAATCCAATCGGCTTCCGCCTCGGCATCAACCGTACTTGGGATAGCCGCTGGTACGCTGACACCGCGGAATACGGCAAGCTGCTGCATGAAGACCTGAAGATCCGGGCATACCTGATCAAGGAACTCAAGCAGGCCGGTATCGCCAAGGTGGTCATCGAGCGTCCGCACAAGAAGTGCCGCGTTACGATCCACTCGGCTCGTCCGGGTCTCATCATCGGCAAGAAGGGCGCGGACATCGAGAAGCTTCGCAAGAAGCTTTCCGAGATGACCAACTCCGAAACGCACCTCAACATCGTTGAAGTGCGCAAGCCGGAAATCGACGCAACTCTCGTTGCCCAGTCGATCGCCCAGCAGCTCGAGCGTCGCGTGGCTTTCCGCCGTGCAATGAAGCGCTCGGTTCAGTCTGCCATGCGTCTTGGCGCCGAAGGCATCAAGATCACCTGCGGCGGCCGTCTCGGCGGTGCTGAAATCGCTCGTACCGAATGGTACCGCGAAGGTCGCGTTCCGCTGCACACGCTGCGTGCGGACATCGACTACGGCACAGCTGAAGCTGAAACCGCATTCGGCATCTGCGGCATCAAGGTCTGGATCTTCAAGGGCGAAATCCTTGAGCACGATCCGATGGCTTCTGAGCGTCGCGGTCTCGAAGGCGATGCGCAGGGCCCTGCAAGCCGTGAGCGTGGCGATCGTCCCGATCGTCGTCGCGAAAACGCTTGATTGACGCTGGCGAAAGATAAGCTCGGAGAAGTAAGAAAATGTTGCAGCCAAAGCGTACTAAGTACCGTAAGCAGTTCAAGGGACGCATCAAGGGCGTCGCCAAGGGCGGCTTTGACCTGGCATTCGGTGAATTCGGCTTGAAGTCGCAGGAACCGAACCGCGTGAATGCACGCGAGATCGAAGCGGCCCGCCGCGCGATCACGCGTTACATGAAGCGCGCAGGTCGTGTGTGGATCCGCGTATTCCCCGACGTTCCGGTAACGGCAAAGCCGACCGAAGTTCGTATGGGTAAGGGCAAGGGTTCGGTCGAATACTGGGCATGCAAGGTCAAGCCCGGTCGTATGATGTTCGAGATCGACGGTGTTACCGAGGAGATCGCCCGTGAGGCGCTTCGTCTCGGCGCTGCCAAGCTCTCGGTCAAGACGCGCTTCGTACAGCGCATCGCAGAGTAAGGAGCAAGGCACATGAAAGCCGATGAAGTTCGCGGCCTCAGCGCCGACCAGCTCAAGGACAAGCTCGCCGATCTGAAGAAGGAGCAGTTCAACCTGCGCTTCCAGAAGGCGACCGGCCAGCTGGAGAAGTCCTCGCGCATCAACGAAGTCCGCAAGGACATCGCCCGCGTTAAAACCATTGCCCGCCAGAAGGCGGCAGAAGCCAAGGCCTAAGGAAAAATAATATGCCGAAACGCATTCTGCAGGGCGTCGTAGTGTCCGACAAGAACGAGAAGACTGTCGTGGTCCGGGTTGAGCGTCGATTCGCTCACCCGCTCATGCAAAAGACCGTTCGTCGTTCGAAGAAGTACAAGGCGCACGACGAAAACAATCAATACAAGGTCGGCGATGTCGTTTCCATCGAGGAATGCGCACCGATCTCCAAGGACAAGCGCTGGACGGTCGTCGCCGCCCAGGCTTAATTTCATCAGAATCGCGCCAGGCATCTTGTACTTGGCGCGAATTCCTGTATGAAGCAGCGCAAGGACGCTCGTGAATCGAGCGTCTTTTGCTTTGATGCGCACGGAAGGTCCTTCGGGAAACCACCCTGTCACGACATTTCCGCGCAAAAAAAGAGATATTCATAAGCTGGAGCAGGGGGCTTGCTCGGGAGAGTTTGCCCAACCGTTCCGGTAACAACAAGAAGGCGACCTGACATGATTCAGATGCAAACAAACCTCGACGTGGCGGATAATTCCGGCGCACGTCGTGTCATGTGCATCAAGGTGCTGGGCGGCTCGAAGCGCAAATATGCTTCTGTTGGCGACATTATTGTCGTTTCCATCAAGGAAGCTATTCCGCGCGGCCGCGTCAAGAAGGGCGATGTGATGAAGGCGGTTGTCGTGCGCACCGCCAAGGACATCCGTCGCGCTGACGGCAGCGTCATCCGTTTCGATAACAACGCAGCCGTTCTTATCGACAACAAGAAAGAGCCCATCGGCACCCGTATCTTCGGACCGGTTCCGCGCGAACTTCGCGCCAAGAACCATATGAAGATCATCTCGCTGGCTCCGGAAGTACTGTAAGGAGCAATTGCGATGCAGAAAATTCGTAAAGGCGACAAGGTTGTCGTATTGACCGGTAAGGACAAGGGCCGTACCGGCGAAGTAATCCAGGTTTTGCCGAAGGAAGACCGGGCTGTTGTGCGTGGCGTAAACATGGTGAAGCGTCACCAGCGCCAGACCCAGGGCCAGGAAGCCGGCATTATCAACAAGGAAGCATCCTTGCACATCTCCAACATTGCCATCGCCGATAAGGATGGCAAGCCGACCCGCGTTGGCTTTTCTGTTGTAGAAGGCAAGAAGGTCCGCGTGGCCAAGCGTTCGGGAGAAGTGATCGATGGCTGACAAGTACGAGCCGCGTCTCAAGACGGAATACGTGTCGCGCATCCGCGACGCCATGCAGGAGAAGTTCTCCTACGCCAACGTGATGATGATCCCGAAGCTTGAAAAGATCGTGATCAACATGGGTGTTGGTGAAGCGACTGCCGATTCCAAGAAGCCTACCATTGCTGCCGGTGACCTGGCTGCAATCGCCGGCCAGAAGCCGGTCGTTACCCGCGCTCGTAATTCGATCGCTGGTTTCAAGCTTCGCGAAGGCATGCCGATCGGTGCGAAGGTTACCCTTCGTGGCGCACGCATGTATGAATTCCTTGATCGTCTGATCAACATCGCGCTGCCGCGCGTTCGCGACTTCCGGGGTCTGAACCCCAAGAGCTTTGACGGCCGTGGCAACTTCGCCATGGGCATCAAGGAACACATTGTGTTCCCTGAGATCAACTACGATAAGGTTGATCAGATGTGGGGCATGGACATCATCGTTTGCACGACGGCGACGTCGGACGACGAAGCTCGGGCTCTGCTTACAGAGTTCAACTTCCCGTTCCGTCACTAACCGTAACGACGAGCGTAGAAAAGGAACTCCGATATGGCGAAAACAAGCGCAGTTGAAAAGAACAAGCGCCGCCGCAAGTCGGTCGCCCAGCAGGCCACCAAGCGTGCTGCACTCAAGGCGATCGTAATGAACCAGTCCCTTCCGATCGAAGACCGGTTCAAGGCCACTCTGAAGCTCGCTTCGCTGCCGCGTGACGGCTCGAAGACGCGTATCCGCAACCGCTGCGAAGTAACGGGCCGTCCGCGCGCGTTCTATCGCAAGCTCAAGATGTCGCGTATCGCGCTTCGTGAGCTGGGCAATTCCGGCAAGGTGCCGGGCATTGTCAAGTCGAGCTGGTAAGGAGACGGGCACATGACCATGACTGATCCTTTGGGTGATATGCTCACCCGCATCCGCAATGGTGCCGCTCGCCGCAAGTCTGCGGTCAGCACGCCTGCTTCCAGCCTCCGCGCACGCGTTCTCGACGTGCTGCAGGCTGAAGGCTACATTCGCGGTTATTCCAAGGTCGATTTCGAAAACGGCAAGTCCGAATTCACCATCGAACTGAAGTACTACGAAGGCGCGTCCGTGATCCGTGAGATCGGCCGCGTTTCCAAGCCGGGCCGCCGGGTTTATGTCTCGGTAAAGTCCATTCCGCAGGTCGCGAACGGCCTCGGCATCACCATCCTTTCGACCCCGAAGGGTGTGATGGCCGATCACCAGGCTCGCGAACAGAACGTTGGTGGCGAGGTTCTTTGCTCGGTCTTCTAAGATCGAGCACGGATCTCCATAACGAACAGACAGGATTGAACAATGTCTCGTATCGGTAAAAAGCCCGTTCCGGTTCCCGCAGGTGTGACGGCCAATGTCGACGGCCAGAAGGTCACTGCGAAGGGCCCGAAGGGTGAACTGTTTTTCGTCGCAAACGACGATATTCAGCTGAAACTCGAAGATAACGGCGTTTCCGTAACGCCCGCCAATGGCACCAAGGAAGCTCGTTCGAAGTGGGGCATGTCCCGCACGATGATCGAGAACATCTTCAAGGGTGTTAAGGACGGTTACGAACGCAAGCTCGAAATCAACGGCGTTGGTTATCGTGCCGCCCTGCAGGGCAAGAACCTGCAGCTGGCGCTCGGTTTCTCCCACGACGTGGTTTATGAGCCGCCGGTCGGCATCACCATTGCCGTGCCGAAGCCGACGGAAATCATCGTTTCCGGTATCAACAAGCAGCAGGTCGGTCAGGTAGCCGCGGAAATCCGCGAATACCGTGGTCCCGAGCCCTACAAGGGCAAGGGCGTGAAGTACGCTGAAGAGCGTATCGTCCGCAAAGAAGGCAAGAAGAAGTAAGGATCACGCGAAATGGCTAGCAGGAAAGAAGCACTTGCACGTCGCGCGAGCCGTGTGCGCCGCCAGATCAAGGCGGTTGCCAACGGCCGCCCGCGCCTGTCGGTTCATCGCTCGTCGAAGAACATCTACGCCCAGATCATCGATGATGTTGCTGGCAAGACGCTTGCGTCTGCCTCCACGCTCGAAGCTGATCTGCGCGGCTCGCTCAAGACCGGCGCCGACGTTGCTGCGGCATCTGTCGTGGGCAAGCTGGTTGCCGAGCGCGGCGTCAAGGCTGGCGTCAAGGATGTTGTATTCGACCGAGGCGCGTTCATCTATCATGGCCGTGTCAAGGCCCTGGCAGATGCTGCCCGCGAAGGCGGTCTGAACTTCTGATTTTTTTCCGCCCGGACAACGATCCGGGCGGAATTTCACCGGGCCATGCGGATCTCCTCATCGGGGCCGCTGGTCTTTTCGTTTGCCGTTCCACCCGTAAAAGAAAAAGGACAAGGACAATGGCACAGGATAAAAGAGGTTCTCGCGAAGATCGCCAGAACCGCGAAGAGCGCGATAGCGAATTCGTCGACAAGCTGGTCGCGATCAACCGCGTTGCAAAGGTTGTTAAGGGTGGCCGTCGCTTCGGCTTCGCCGCTCTCGTCGTCGTCGGCGACCAGAAGGGCCGCGTCGGCTTCGGCCACGGCAAGGCTCGTGAAGTTCCGGAAGCGATCCGCAAGGCAACTGAAAGCGCAAAGCGCGATCTGATCTTCGTTCCGCTGCGCGATGGTCGCACGCTGCATCACGACGTCAATGGCCGTCATGGCGCCGGCAAGGTTCTGCTGCGTTCGGCCAAGGCCGGTACCGGTATCATCGCCGGTGGTCCGATGCGCGCTGTTTTCGAAACGCTGGGCGTTCATGACGTCGTTGCGAAGTCGACCGGTTCGTCGAACCCATACAACATGGTTCGCGCAACGTTCGACGCTCTGAAGCATCAGGTTCATCCGAAGGACATCGCTGCACAGCGTGGTCTGAAGTTTGCGACCCTTCAGGCTCGCCGCGCCGCGTCCGGCAACGCTTCTGAAGAATAAGGAGCTGGATCATGGCCAAGAAAACTACTGAAGCCAAGAAGACTGTCACGGTCGAACAGATCGGCAGCCCTATTCGCCGCCCGGCAATCCAGCGTCAGACGCTGGTCGGTCTGGGTCTCAACAAGATGCATCGTCAGCGCACCCTGGAAGATACTCCGGCGGTTCGTGGCATGATCCGTGCGGTCCAGCATCTCGTTCGCGTCGTTGACGAGAAGTGAGACGGAGTAACCTATCATGAAACTCAATGAAATCAGAGACAACGAAGGCTCCTCCAAGGATCGTATCCGCGTAGGTCGCGGTATCGGTTCTGGCAAGGGCAAGACCGGTGGTCGCGGTGTGAAGGGTCAGAAGGCTCGTTCGGGCGTCGCCATCAACGGCTTCGAAGGCGGTCAGATGCCTATCTACCGTCGTCTGCCGAAGCGCGGCTTTAACAACATCTTCGGTTCCGAATATGCTGTTGTGTCGCTCGGCCGCATCCAGACCGCCATCGACGCCAAGAAGCTCGACGCTTCCGCAACGATCGATGCCGCTGCTCTCAAGGCAGCCGGCGTTATCCGCCGCGTCAAGGACGGTGTCCGCATCCTCGCCGACGGCGAGCTGAAGGCCAAGGTTGCCTTCGAAGTTGCCGGCGCTTCCAAGCCTGCACTCGAAAAGATTGAGAAGGCCGGCGGCTCGATCAAGCTTCTCGTGGTTGCAGCCGAAGCTTCCGAGTAATATATAGACTTCAGGCGCCCGGGGCTTCGTGCTCCGGGCGTCTGCGCTCCCTGGCCAATGTTGCTTTCGATCTAAATCGATTTAGAGATGCATCATGGCAAACTCTTCGCGGTGCAGCTGTTATGCGCGCCGCTTGCGGCATAAAGTGCTGCAGGGAGAGCCTCACAGTTCTTGAACTTCCGTAGGGGAGGGGATAGGACATAAAAAAACAGGGTGAGGCATGATGGCGGCGCAAAGCCGTGTTCGTCCGAAGCCCGGTTTTTGAACCGGTATCTTTTAGACCTTTCCGCATCGGCCGGTTTCGTCGGCTGGCAAGGGTCATTCGGAGAAATTTATGGCTTCCGCAGCGGAACAACTGGCTTCGAACCTGAATTTTTCGACCTTCGCTAAGGCGGAGGATCTGAAAAAGCGTCTCTGGTTTACTCTTGCCGCACTTCTCGTCTACCGTCTTGGCACCCATATTCCGCTTCCGGGCCTGAACCCAGAAGCCTATGCGCAGGCCTTCCAGGGCCAGGCCAACGGCATTCTCGGTCTTTTCAACATGTTTGCGGGTGGTGCTGTCGAGCGTATGGCGATCTTCGCCCTCGGCATCATGCCTTACATCTCCGCTTCGATCATCGTGCAGCTCATGACCTCGGTCGTGCCCTCGCTCGAAGCGTTGAAGAAGGAAGGCGAAGCCGGCCGCAAGATCATCAACCAGTACACCCGCTACGGTACGGTGCTGCTCGGCACGCTGCAGGCCTATGGCATTGCGGTCGGCCTTGAAAGCGGCAACGGCCTCGTGGTCGATCCGGGCTGGTTCTTCCGCGTTTCCACTGTCATCACGCTGCTTGGCGGCACGATGTTCCTGATGTGGCTCGGTGAACAGATTACCTCGCGTGGTATCGGCAACGGTATTTCGCTGATCATCTTTGCAGGTATTGCCGCAGGTCTGCCCAAGGCGCTTGCCGGCACGCTGGAACTCGGCCGCACCGGTGCGCTTTCGACCCCGCTTATCCTTATGGTCGTCCTCGTCGCCATCGGCGTCATCGCGCTTATCGTCTTTGTGGAGCGCGCCCAGCGTCGCCTGCTGATACAATATCCGAAGCGACAGGTTGGCAACCGGATGTTCCAGGGCGATACCTCGCATCTGCCGCTGAAGCTCAATACGGCCGGCGTCATTCCCGCGATCTTCGCATCGTCGCTGCTGCTTCTGCCGGCGACGGCTGCCGGTTTTGCCGGAAACACCAATCTGCCGTCCTGGGCGACCGCGATCATCGCGTCGCTGCAGCATGGGCAGCCGTTGTTCATGGCGCTCTACGGCCTGCTGATCGCGTTTTTCGCGTTTTTCTACACGGCTATCGTCTTCAATCCGAAGGACACGGCCGATAACCTCAAGAAGCACGGTGGCTTCATTCCGGGCATTCGTCCGGGTGACCGCACCGCGGAGTACATCGATTACGTCCTGACCCGCATCACGGTGGTCGGCGCGATTTATCTGGTCTTCGTGTGTATCCTTCCTGAGACACTTATCGCACGCACGGGCATTCCATTAGCCCTTGGTGGTACTTCGCTTTTGATCGTTGTCAGTGTAACTCTGGACACGGTTGCGCAAATTCAGGGTCACCTGATCGCGCAGCAATATGAAGGGCTGATCAAGAAGTCGAAGTTGCGTGGAGGAAAGAGGGGACGATGAGACTGATATTTTTGGGTCCGCCGGGTGCGGGCAAGGGAACCCAGGCCAAGCGGCTGACTGACAAGTACGGGATCCCGCAGCTTTCCACCGGTGACATGCTTCGCGCTGCGGTTAGCGCGGGCACCGAAATCGGCAAGCGCGCCAAGGCCGTCATGGACGCCGGCGGGCTGGTGTCCGACGATATCGTCAATCAGATCGTTTCCGAACGCATCGAGGCGCCTGACTGTGCCAAGGGCTTTATTCTCGACGGCTATCCGCGCACCGTTCCGCAGGCCAAGGCGCTTGCCGAGAACATGCGCAAGAAGAATCTTGCCCTAGATGCCGTCATTGAACTGAAGGTGGACGAAGAGGCGTTGATTCGCCGAATCGAAAACCGCGTCGCAGAAACCATCGCCGCCGGCGGTACGGTTCGTTCGGATGACAATCCGGAAGCCTTCCGCAAGCGGCTGACGGAATATCGCGAGAAGACCGCGCCCCTGTCGAACTATTACAGCGAACAGGGTGAGCTTGTGACGCTGGATGGCATGGCGGATGTCGATGCCGTGACCGAGGCTATTGAAAACGTCCTCGAGAAAGCTTCAGTCTGACGGCTGGGGCGGGGTGGCAAAATCTGCCGGCGATTTTCGCCCGATTTGCCGCTCTCATGATTTAGCTCGTCCTTTGGATAGCAAAAGAATCTTGGCGGAGCCGGTTGCTTTTTTGCGCTGATTCCGTTAAACACCGCGCCAACTCGCGACATCCCAAGCGACTGGCGCGGATTTCCCTCAGGGAAGGGAGATCCGGGTTCGGTCGTTTTGACCTGTCACGGACATCAATTTTGAACTGGCGGCCCTGTTGGTCGCTCGACTGGAATCACCACTTGCCGGATGGCAACTGGAACCAAGGAGAAAAGACGTGGCACGTATCGCTGGCGTCAACATCCCGACTGCGAAGCGCGTTGTTATTGCGCTGACCTACATTCACGGGATTGGTCCGAAATTCGCGCAGGAAATCATGGACAAGGTCGGTCTTCCGGCTGACAAGCGCGTTCATCAGCTGACGGATGCTGAAGTTCTTCAGATCCGCGAAGCCATCGACCGCGACTATCAGGTCGAGGGTGATCTTCGTCGCGACACGTCGATGAACATCAAGCGTTTGATGGATCTCGGCTGCTACCGCGGCCTGCGTCACCGTCGTGGCCTTCCGGTCCGCGGTCAGCGCACGCACACCAACGCCCGCACCCGCAAGGGTCCGGCGAAGGCTATCGCTGGTAAGAAGAAGTAATTTTCCGGTTCTCCGGAAAGGGGAGGCTGGTGCAGTCCGCGCCAGCCTTTCTGAGTTTGGCGAAAAGCTCGAATACGGGCTGATTGCCGGTGTAGCCGCTGGTGTTACGGCGGTGAAGAGATCAATGAAAGGTATAACATGGCCAAGGAAGCCGCACGCGTCCGTCGTCGCGAACGCAAAAATATCACGTCGGGCGTTGCGCACGTCAACTCGACCTTCAACAACACGATGATCACCATCACCGACGCACAGGGCAATGCTATTGCCTGGTCGTCCGCTGGTGCCAAGGGCTTCAAGGGTTCGCGCAAGTCGACCCCGTTCGCTGCCCAGATCGCTGCTGAAGATTGCGCGAAGAAGGCTCAGGAACACGGCATGAAGTCGCTTGAAGTTGAAGTTTGCGGTCCGGGTTCCGGTCGTGAATCGGCACTTCGCGCTCTGCAGGCTGCCGGTTTCATGATCACTTCCATTCGCGACGTGACGCCGATCCCGCACAATGGTTGCCGTCCGCGCAAGAAGCGCCGCGTCTGACGCGACCGTGGTTCGGAAATTCCGCCTTGTCCTCAGGTCAGGCGGAATTTTCGTGTATCTGGCGTGTGCGCGTCGATTTCGATCGACGGACTTGCGCTCAAGAACCCACTGATGAACCACTGAATTAGGTTCCTCTCGGTGTTTTCATGCTCGGTCCGTCACGATTGGATGGTGGCGGCGAACGGAAGGTTTAAAGATGATTCAGAAGAACTGGCAGGAACTTATCAAGCCGAACAAGGTCGAGTTCACCTCGTCCAGCCGCACCAAGGCAACACTGGTTGCCGAGCCGCTGGAACGTGGTTTCGGTCTTACCCTCGGCAACGCGCTGCGTCGCGTTCTGTTGTCTTCTCTGCGTGGCGCCGCTGTGACGGCCGTGCAGATCGACGGTGTCCTGCATGAATTCTCCTCCATCCCCGGCGTTCGGGAAGATGTGACGGATATCGTGCTCAACATCAAGGAAATCGCCATCAAGATGGATGGCGACGATTCCAAGCGCATGGTCGTGCGCAAGCAGGGCCCGGGTGCCGTTACCGCTGGTGATATCCAGACGGTTGGCGACATCGAGATCCTGAACCCAGACCACGTGATCTGCACGCTTGATGATGGCGCTGAAATCCGCATGGAATTCACCGTCAACAACGGCAAGGGTTACGTACCGGCTGAGCGCAACCGCGCGGAAGATGCCCCGATCGGCCTCATTCCGGTGGACAGCCTCTATTCTCCGGTCAAGAAAGTGTCCTACAAGGTGGAAAACACCCGTGAAGGCCAGGTTCTCGACTATGACAAGCTGATTATGACGATCGAGACCAACGGTTCGGTTTCCGGCGAAGACGCCGTTGCCTTCGCCGCTCGCATTCTTCAGGACCAGCTGGGCGTCTTCGTCAACTTCGACGAGCCGCAGAAGGAAGCAGAAGAAGAATCGGTTACCGAACTCGCGTTCAACCCGGCGCTTCTCAAGAAGGTCGATGAGCTCGAGCTGTCGGTTCGTTCGGCAAACTGCCTGAAGAACGACAACATCGTTTATATCGGCGACCTGATCCAGAAGACCGAGGCCGAAATGCTTCGCACGCCGAACTTCGGTCGCAAGTCGCTGAACGAAATCAAGGAAGTTCTCGCTTCCATGGGTCTGCACCTCGGCATGGAAGTGCCGGCATGGCCGCCAGAGAACATCGAAGATCTCGCAAAGCGTTACGAAGACCAGTACTAACAATCAAAAAGGCAGACCCTTTAAAGACTGCCTTTCCCCGTCAAACAGCAGATAAGTCATCTGCATGTGCCAGGAAACGGCAGGTCCGCACAGGAAACCTGCACTAAAGGAGAATAGCAATGCGCCACGGAAATTCAGGCCGCAAGCTCAATAGAACCGCCAGCCACCGCAAGGCAATGTTTGCCAACATGGCTGCTTCGCTCATCACCCATGAGCAGATCGTCACCACCCTTCCGAAGGCGAAGGAAATCCGTCCGATCGTCGAGCGTCTCGTGACCCTCGGCAAGCGCGGCGACCTGCACGCTCGTCGTCAGGCGATCTCGCAGATCAAGGATCAGGACGCCGTTCGCAAGCTGTTCGACGCGATCGCTTCGCGTTACGCAACCCGCAACGGCGGCTACCTGCGTATCATGAAGGCCGGCTACCGCCAGGGCGACAACGCGGCTCTCGCCGTCGTTGAATTCGTCGAGCGCGACGTTGATGCCAAGGGCGCAGCCGACAAGGCTCGCGTTGCTGCAGAAGCTGCTGCTGCCGAAGCCGCATAAGGTTTGACGCCGTTCAGGCGTCGTGCGTTAAAAAAAGCCGGGCGAGAGATCGCCCGGCTTTTTTGTTTTCCAAAGGAATAGTCATGAGCGACGCAGATAGTAACCGTCAGTGCCGTCGTCACCTTCTATCAACTCGACGGTCCGATTGAGAAGCCATCTAATTCCCTTGCCTCCGGCACCAAATTCAGCATTGGACGTGTTCCAAAGATCTTCAATCAAGCTATCTGAAACGTCAGAGCGCAACAGGGACGCCAAGAAGGTATTTAGTTCATTCCGCTCCTTTTTGGTTAAGTGATACAAACCTAAAAGTAAGACGCCATCCAAGCTCTCGAACATTTCGAAGTCTTGGATCATGTAGCCTGTAAATTTCAGGAAAACGGGCGCGGGTGTAATGCTCTTCTTCATGATGTCGTCTTGCCTCTCTCGCAGAGAAGCTCATCGTTTCTCCGACCATATCGTCGTAGCAAGTGTCTCGATGACATTTATGACAAGAGATTTCCGAACGTCTTTGGCTCCCTCTTCACTCCGGAATGTAAATACGAGCCTTGATGTGTTTGAGGTGTGCGACAATCGTGAAGGTCATGATGACCAGCAGGGACCACGAGCTCCATTTCCCGATATGAACGACGGACCAGGCGCCGAGCTGGTCGGGATATTTCCATATGCCGAAGAAGGTGGAGATATTTTCCGCCAGCCAGACGAAAAATCCTATGAGGACGAATGAGAGAAGCAATGGCATCTTTCGGTCGCGGTCATAGGGGCGGTAAATCACCGTTGCGCGGGAGTAGAGGCCGATGGCGCAGGCGGCGATGTACCAGCGGTAGTCGCCGATGAAGTGGTGGGTGAAGAAGTTGGCGTAGATGGCGATGCCGATCAGGGTCGCCATCCAGTAGGTGGGATAGTGGCGAATGCGCACATCCAGCAGCCGCCACGCCTGAATGATGTAGCTGCCGACCGCGGCATACATGAAGCCGGAAAACAGCGGTACGCCGAAAACTTTGCTATAGGCGAAATCCGGATAGGACCATGACTGGATGGCGCTCGATGTCTTGAACACCTCCAGTGCGAAGCCGACGATATGGAACAACAGGATGGCCTTGGCCTCGTCAAGCGTTTCGAGCCTGCTCCAGATCATGAAGAACTGGATGCCGAGTGCAATGATCAGCAGCACGTCATAACGGGGAATGCCGAGTACTCCGCCATGCGGCACCACAAAGATGGAGAGGAAGAACAAGCCGGCGAACATGCAGGCGCGGGCTTCTTTGATGCCGAAATACAGAAACTCGACGATAAAACGCCTGATGCCCTTGAGTTCGCCCCAGGGATAGGTATCGCAGAGCAGATTGTCCAAGACGGAGAGGCGGCTTGCGGCCGGGCTTGTTCCTGTGCTCATTTCCGTCCCCGATCTCAGTTCGTCACCTTTCATACGAAAACCCGAAGGAACCCGTATGGGCCTGCCACACGTATCCCCATCTTATTTCGCCCGCAGCGGGTTTCTGGCGGGGGCGATGACGGTGGTCGTCTGTGGCCTTTGCCTGCGGGCTTTCGGTTACGACGTGGGACTGCCGTTCGTGGCGGTAAAATATGGCGGATCCGTGCTTTGGGGGGCGATGGTCTATCTGCTGCTGGCAGCCTTCTTTCCATCCCGCTGGCATGGCTATGAGGTCCACATCGCCATTCTTGCCGTTGTTCTCGTGGAACTCATCCGGCTTGTTCATTTCCCGGCGCTGGATGCGTTTCGTGCGACGACGGCCGGCGCCTTGCTGCTCGGCCGTGTTTTTTCGCTGTGGAATATAGTCTGTTATATCGCTGGAATTGGTGCTGCCGCCATTATGGCCGGACGGGTCTCGCGCGTTTGGCTCTCTTCATCGACATGATCGAGGGCCGCACCAGCCGATAGCCGAGCAGGATCACCATAGTGCTGATATAAAACACCGGTTCCAACGTGATCGACTTTCGCGCCAGCACAAAATGCAGCACGCCGACGATGAGTACGAGATAAACGAGCTTGTGCAACGTGTTCCAGCGGCTGCCGAGCTTGCGGATCGACCAGCGGTTGGAGGTGAGCGCAAGGGGCAAGAGCATGACAAGCCCGGCCATGCCGAGCATGATATAGGGGCGTTTGAGAATATCTCCGGCGATGGAGCTGACGATCAGGCCGCGATCCAGCACCAGATAGACGGTGAAATGCGCCAGCACGTAATAAAAGGCGATCAAGCCCAGCGCCCGGCGATAGGCGATGAGGTTGATGTTGAAGAGGTCGCGCAGCGGCGTCACCAGCAGGCCAAGGCAGAGAAAGCGCAGCGCCCAGATGCCGAGCAGGTGCTCGAAATCCTTGACCGGATTAAAGCCGAGGCCGCCGGTTGCGGCGAGATAGAAATACCAGAGGCCCGGACAGAGGCCGATCACGTAAAGCGACCAGATGGCCGCCGGCTGGTAACGCTTTGGCAGCGATGGAAGCGGAAGGGCGAAGGCCATGGTCAATAATTCGCTTTCAGGTCCATTCCGGTATAAAGGCTTGCCACCTCGTCATAACCGTTGAACATCAGGGTAGGGCGGTTCTGGGTGCCGAAGAAGCCGCCTTCGCCGATCCGTTGTTCCGTCGCCTGGCTCCATCGTGGGTGGTCAACCTTCGGGTTCACATTGGAATAAAAGCCATATTCGCGGGCATTGGAGTTCTTCCACGTCGTTTCCGGCTGTTTCTCAACGAGCGAAATGCGCACGATGGATTTGATGCCCTTGAAACCATATTTCCACGGGACAACGAGGCGGATCGGCGCGCCGTTCTGGTTCGGCAGCGTTTCTCCGTAAAGGCCGACAGCGAGAATGGTCAGCGGATGGCGTGCTTCATCGAGGCGAAGCCCCTCGACATAGGGCCAGGAAAGAGGCTGGAACAGACCACTTTGTCCCGGCATTTCGTCCGGCCGCACCACGGTTTCGAAAGCGACATATTTCGCGCTGCCAAGCGGCTCCACCTTGTCGAGCAGGGCGGCGAGCGGGAAGCCGATCCAAGGAATGACCATCGACCAGCCTTCGACGCAGCGCATGCGATAGGTGCGCTCCTCCAGCGGATATTTCATCAGCTCTTCAATGCCGAATTCCTGCGGTTTGGAGACGAGGCCGTCTACCTTTACCGTCCAAGGGGTAGGCTTGAACTTGCCGGAATTTTCCTTCGGGTCGGATTTTCCGACGCCGAATTCGTAGAAATTATTGTAGCTGGTGACGGCGTCGAGCGGGGTGAGCTTTTCATCCAGCTTGTAGGCACCGGGTTTTGCGGAAAGAGGTGCGGCGATCGCGTCGCGACCCGTAAGCCCAATTGCCGCAAGTCCAGCCGCCGTGCCGAGAAAGCCGCGTCGGGACAGGTAAATATTCTTCGGCGTGATTTCACTAGCCGAGATGAGGGGCGGGCGATAGGCGGGCATTTCAACCTCCACAAAAGCCGGGTGCATCGGCGATAAATCGATTATGATAGCCAATACGACCACTGCACAGATATGTTTCAGCGCGGTGCGGAAAAACAACGGCCGCACAGTGAAAATCGCGCATTTGTGATGAGCCAGTGCCAGATTGGCGGCTGTAGATGAAGCGTACCGTACCGAACCGTACTGTTTTGCCCGAAGGTGACAGTGACAGGGCTTGCGGTTTGCGCTAGAAAAACCGCAAAATAGGGCAGGGGCCGTTTTGACCGCGCTGCGGAAGACGGCTCTTCTGTCCGAGAGATCGAGGAAAACACCATGCCAGCCTATCGCTCCAGAACGACAACCCACGGCCGCAACATGGCGGGCGCGCGCGGCCTTTGGCGCGCCACCGGCATGAAGGACAGCGATTTCGGCAAGCCGATCATCGCGGTGGTCAACTCTTTCACGCAGTTCGTGCCGGGCCATGTGCATCTGAAAGATCTCGGCCAGCTTGTCGCCCGCGAAATCGAGGCGGCGGGTGGCGTGGCCAAGGAATTCAACACTATCGCGGTGGATGACGGCATCGCCATGGGCCATGACGGCATGCTGTATTCGCTGCCGTCGCGCGAGATCATCGCGGATTCGGTGGAATATATGGTCAATGCCCATTGCGCCGATGCGATGGTGTGCATTTCCAACTGCGACAAGATCACGCCCGGCATGCTGAATGCGGCGATGCGCCTCAACATTCCCGCGGTCTTCGTGTCCGGCGGCCCGATGGAAGCGGGCAAGGTGGTTCTGCATGGCAAGACGGTTGCGCTCGATCTGGTCGACGCCATGGTGGCTGCTGCCGACGACAAGATTTCCGATGAGGACGTCAAGATCATCGAACGTTCCGCTTGCCCGACCTGCGGTTCCTGTTCCGGTATGTTTACCGCCAATTCGATGAACTGTCTGACCGAGGCGCTGGGTCTGTCGCTGCCCGGCAACGGTTCGACGCTTGCCACCCACTCGGATCGCAAGCGCCTTTTCGTCGAGGCCGGCCATCTGATCGTCGATCTGGCCCGCCGTTATTATGAGCAGGACGATGCAACCGTTCTGCCGCGCACCATTGCCAACAAGGCGGCGTTTGAGAACGCCATGTCGCTGGATATCGCCATGGGCGGCTCCACGAACACGGTTCTGCATATTCTGGCTGCCGCGCATGAGGGCGGCGTCGATTTCGGCATGGAGGACATCGACCGTCTTTCCCGCAAGGTTCCCTGCCTTTCCAAGGTTGCGCCTGCCAAGCAGGACGTGCACATGGAAGACGTTCACCGCGCCGGCGGCATCATGCGCATTCTCGGTGAGCTGGAGCGTGGGGGTCTCATCAACCGCGATACCTATACCGTACACGAGGCGACGCTTGGCGATGCCATCGATCGCTGGGATATTACCCGCACCAACAGCGAGACGGTTCGTGAATTCTTCAAGGCGGCCCCCGGCGGCGTGCCGACACAGGTTGCCTTCAGCCAGTCCTCGCGCTGGGACGATCTGGATACCGACAGCGACAACGGCGTCATCCGCTCGGTCGAAAAGCCATTCTCCAAGGATGGTGGTCTCGCCGTGCTTTACGGCAATATCGCGCTTGACGGCTGCATTGTGAAGACGGCGGGTGTTGATGAATCCATCCTGAAATTCAACGGTTCGGCAGTCGTTTACGAAAGCCAGGACGCGGCGGTGAAGGGCATTCTGGGCAATGAGGTCAAGGCGGGCGACGTCGTCGTCATCCGTTACGAAGGGCCGAAGGGCGGACCGGGTATGCAGGAAATGCTCTATCCGACCAGCTACCTGAAATCCAAGGGTCTCGGCAAAGCCTGCGCGCTGATCACCGACGGTCGTTTTTCCGGCGGCACGTCAGGCCTCTCCATCGGCCATGCCTCGCCGGAAGCGGCGCAGGGCGGCGCCATCGGCCTCGTTCGCCAGGGAGACCTGATCGAGATCGATATTCCGAACCGCACCATCAACCTCAAGGTCACGGATGCCGAACTGGCAGCGCGCCGCGCCGAGCAGGAAGAGCTGGGCTGGAAACCGGCGGCACCGCGCAAGCGCAATGTCACGACGGCGTTGAAGGCCTATGCGGCCTTTGCGTCGAGCGCGGACAAGGGCGCGGTGCGGATTTTGCCGGAGTAAGCCTGCAGGGTTTTGACACGCGAATACCTCTCGGCCGTCATGCTCGGGCTTGTCCCGAGCATCTGCAACCCTTCGATTTTGTGCGACGTGGATGGATCCTCGGGACAAGCCCGAGGATGACGTGGCATGTGAGGCAAGATTGCTATCCTCAAGTTTGCCGCCTTCCGGGGCGGTTTTTTAATGCCCTTCCGGCGAATGCCACGTCGGGGTTCGCAAACTGATTCAACTGCCTCAGAGGATGATTCTCCAAGTCTACGCAACGTGCTGTTTTCATAATAAAATTCGAAACTATCCAACCGGGTGCCAGCCTTCATCTTAGTCACATTGGAGTGATGTTCGTCCATCGGCTCTTTTCCGTAGCGTAGCGATGCCTAACTTCATCAGCATGAAAAGACGAACCGCACTCGCCCTCATTGCCTCGCTGCCTTTCGCCCCGCGTGCCCGCGCGCAAAGCTCCGGCAATACCGCCCGTTTTGATCCATTGCTGAGGGACGCGGATGCGCTTTCGAGTCTCAAGGCCGTCATCGTCAGTATTGACGGGGCTGAGGTCGCCAGCCGCGCCTATCATGGCGCGAGCCTTAACGGCTCCGCCAACATCAAGTCGGCATCGAAATCGGTCATTTCGGCGCTGGTCGGCATGGCGATTGACCGGAAGATACTGTCGGGTGCCGATCAGCCGATTGCGACCATCCTGCGCAGTGAGTTTCCGCAAAACCCCGATCCGCGGCTGGAGAGGGTCACCATCGGCAACCTGCTTTCGATGCAATCCGGTCTGGAGCGCATGTCCGGTCCGAATTATGGGCGCTGGGTTGCCAGCCGCAACTGGGTGCGCATGGCGCTGGGGTCCGGTTTTGCCGGAGAACCTGACGGTGGCATGCTTTATTCCACCGGTTCCACGCATCTGCTTTCGGCTATATTGACCAAGGCCTCCGGCCGCTCGACCCTCTCTCTGGCGCGGGACTGGTTCCGGCCGCTCAATGGATTTGCCATTGGCGGCTGGGAGCGTGATCCGCAGGGCATCTATCTCGGAGGCAACCAGATGGCGATGACGGCGCGCTCGCTGCTTGCCTTTGGAGAGCTTTACCGGCGAGGCGGCGTGACGCCCGATGGTGAGCGGCTGATATCGCAGGGGTGGATCGACCAATCCTGGCAACAGCGCACCACTTCCGTCTTCAATGGCGATGGTTATGGCTATTGCTGGTTCATCAAGGAGATGGCGGGGGAAACGGTCTATTACGCCTGGGGTTATGGCGGGCAGATGCTCTACATCGTTCCCGCCAAGCGCCTGTCCGTGGTCATGACCTCGCGTGAGGATGCGCCTTCGGCCAGAACCGGTTATCGCGATCAGCTGCACGGTCTCGTGGAGAACATTATCCGTGCAGCGTAATTGTCGCTGCATTGCTCAAAGAGGTCTGTTGATGCTCTGGAAGGCTTCGCCGAGCTTCTTCATCCGCTCGTCATAAGCGCCCGTCAGGCAGGCGATATCCGCCGCGCATTCCTGGCGTTTCTTCAGCCATTGGCTTTGCTCGTCGCGCAGCGTGTCGCGGGCGCCCATGGCCATCAGCTGGGTAAGGATGTCGAAGGTGGTGGCCATCTTCACGTCCTGGTCGTTCAGGGCGCGGTTGTCGCAGATCGCCTTTTCATCCGCCGCCAGATCGGTCTTGGTGCAATCGAAGCTGGCTGCCGAAACGGGCGAGCCGAGAGTGGAGGCGCAAAGGAGGCCGCAGGCGAAAAAAGTCTTTTTCAGATGCATGGATCGTTTCTTTCAAGGACAATCGATGCGGATGAAACCAAAAAGGGGCGTCGGTGGTTCCAATTGCCGGAACCGGCCTGCACAGGGAAAAGGCTGGCCATCATCTTGCCGCTCTTTGCTTTACAGGCTTTGGCGTTATAACTCCATCATACTGATGACGATGAGGAATCACATGCGAAGCGTGTTGAAGTATCTGTCCACCGGCTTTCTCGCCGCGCTCATTCTCCTGCCTGCGGGCGCTCAGGCGCAAGACAACAAGACCGTGCCGGCAAGCCACACGGAAATGCAGCTTTCCTTCGCGCCGCTGGTCAAGCGCACCGCGGGTGCTGTGGTGAACGTCTATGCCGAGCGCGTCGTGCAGCGACGTCTGTCGCCTTTTGCCGGCGACCCGTTCTTCGAACAGTTCTTCGGCCAGCAGATGCCGAACCGCACGGAAAAGCAGTCGTCGCTCGGATCGGGCGTGATCGTTACCGCCGGCGGTCTTGTCGTGACCAACAACCACGTCATCGATGGTGCCGACGACATCAAGGTGGCGCTGGCCGATGGACGCGAGTTTTCCTCCAAGGTGCTGATGAAGGACGACCGTATCGATCTTGCCATTCTGCAGATCGATGCCAAGGAGCAGTTTCCGGTGCTGTCGCTCGGCAATTCGGATGCCATCGAGGTCGGTGATCTGGTGCTGGCCATCGGCAACCCCTTCGGTGTGGGTCAGACGGTGACGAGCGGCATCGTTTCGGGTCTGGCGCGCAACCAGGTGACGCAGGGCGATTTCGGCTTCTTCATCCAGACAGATGCTTCCATCAACCCCGGCAATTCCGGCGGTGCGCTGATGAACATGGCCGGTGAGTTGATCGGCATCAACACCGCGATCTTCTCCAAGGGCGGTGGGTCTAACGGCATCGGCTTTGCCATTCCGGCCAACCTCGTCCGCGTATTCGTCGCTGCGGCTGAGCGTGGGGATGCAAACTTTCAGCGCCCCTATATTGGTGCGACTTTCGATCCCGTTACGTCTGATGTCGCGGAGGCGCTAGGCCTGCATCGCGCCCGTGGTGCGCTCGTCGTCAGTGTCGTCAAGGATGGCCCGGCGGAGAAGGCGGGTATCGAGCCGGGACAGGTCGTCACTGCCGTTGATGGTTTCGAGGTCGAGCATCCCGACGCTCTTGGTTATCGCCTGACGACGGCGGGCATCGGTAAATCCGCCGAGCTTACCGTGATGGACAAGGGCAAAGAAAAGAAGCTGACCATCGCACTCGACACGGCGCCGGAAACCGCGCCGCCTGATGAGCGCCTGATCGAGGGCCGCAACCCCTTTGCCGGCGCCACCGTCGCCAATCTTTCGCCGAAGCTTGCCGATGAGTTGCGCATGCCTTCGCAGGTGACAGGCGTGGTCATTACCGACGTGAAGCGCGGTTCGCCAGCCTATCGCGTCGGTTTCCAGCCGAAGGATGTCATCCTGTCGCTGAACGGCGCGGATATCGGCTCCACGGCTGCGGTCGAGAAGGCGCTGGATGACAATCCCGGTTTCTGGCGGGTGGAGATCCTGCGCGACGGGCAGCGCATCCGGCAGTTCCTGCGATGAGTGATGACCTCTTCGCCCCGCAAGTGCCTGTCGAGGTCGCCAATCGGCGGCCTCTTGCCGACCGCCTGCGTCCAAAGACGCTGGCCGAGGTGAGCGGGCAGCCGCATCTGACGGGTGAGGAGGGCGTTCTGCGCCGCATGATCGACAGCGGCTCCCTGGGGTCGATGATCTTCTGGGGGCCGCCCGGAACCGGCAAGACCACGGTTGCCCGCCTGCTCTCCGGCGAGGCGGGGCTGGCTTTCGAGCAGATCTCGGCGATCTTTTCCGGTGTCGCTGATCTGAAGAAGGTATTCGAGGCGGCGCGCACCCGCCGGATGAACGGCCGGCAGACGCTGTTGTTCGTTGACGAGATACACCGTTTCAACCGCGCCCAGCAGGATAGCTTTCTGCCGGTCATGGAGGATGGCACCATCATTCTGGTGGGGGCAACCACCGAAAACCCGTCCTTCGAACTCAATGCCGCTCTTTTGTCGCGGGCACGGGTGCTGACATTTGGTTCGCATGATGAGGATAGTCTCAGTGAACTTCTGAAGCGGGCCGAGGAGGCGGAGAGCAAACCCCTGCCATTGACGGAGGAGGCGCGGGCGAGCCTGATCCGCATGGCGGATGGCGACGGTCGTGCCGTGCTGACGCTTGCCGAAGAGGTCTGGCGGGCGGCGCGCAAGGATGAGACTTTCGATACCGAAGGGCTGACACGCATCGTGCAGCGACGCGCCCCGGTTTACGACAAGAGCCAGGACGGTCACTACAACCTCATTTCGGCGCTGCATAAGTCGGTTCGCGGCTCGGACCCGGATGCGGCGCTTTATTATCTCGCCCGCATGTTCGATGCCGGCGAGGACCCGCTTTATCTCGGGCGTCGGCTGGTGCGCATGGCGGTGGAAGATATCGGCCTTGCCGATCCGCAAGCGCTGGCGGTCTGTAATGCCGCCAAGGATGCCTATGATTATCTCGGTTCACCGGAGGGTGAGCTGGCGCTGGCGCAGGCCTGCGTCTATCTCGCCACCGCACCGAAATCCAACGCCGTTTACACCGCCTTCAAATCGGCGATGCGGGCGGCCAAGGAAAACGGCTCGCTGGTGCCGCCGAAACACATTCTCAATGCGCCGACGAAGCTGATGAAGGGCGAGGGCTACGGTGACGGCTACCGTTATGACCATGACGAGCCGGACGCTTTTTCGGGACAGGATTATTTCCCGGAAAAAATGGGTCGCACGACCTTTTACGATCCGCCCGACAGGGGTTTCGAGCGGGAAATTCGCAAACGTCTCGACTGGTGGGCAAAGCTGCGCCGTGAGCGTGGCGCGCGGTAGGCGGCGTTCTTCACAAACAGAATCATGTGCTTGGCAAAAAGAGTCGTAAATCCGCGCTATCTCTTTGTTTACTAGGGAATTTCCGTCAAAATGCGTGGCGCTTTTACGCCCGTAAAATGCGTAAAAATGCTAGAGCGTTTCGCATTTCGGAGAAAAGCGGAAATGCTTTAAAGAAATCAGGACGCTTTGCGCTGCGGCGCGACCTGCGGCTGCGCCGGCAGCATCTTTACCGCGGACTCCGCCAGGCCACTATGCCCCTCGGCGTCGATCACCAGGTGCCAGTGCATCGTTTCTGGAATGGCGATGCGGATCGGTGATTTTTTCGCGACGCCGCCGAGATATTTGAAGTCGAGCAGTTCGGTGAAACGCTGAAAATTCGCGCCTGTCATCAGCCGCACATTGTTGACGGCCGACAGGGATACTTCAATGGTCGTCCCAGCCCGCAATTCCTTCAGGTCGTAGTGCGTAAAGCGGAAATTCGGCCGTGCCATCGCGTGCTTCCCATACCGTATATTTGGCAAAGGAGGATAGGACGCCAGAGTTAACGAGCCCTTTAAAGCCATGGGCACGCTTGTCGAATTTCGGACAGCCATGCCGCTTTTGAGTGGCTGCGGAGAGTATTGGCGGGGTTCGATGAGACGGTCGGGAATAATACTAACGTATAAGATGCGTATTTAATGATAATAAATTTTTCAACTTTAACATCGGCTGATGGGAATGCCATCTTCGGCGTTGGGGGGAATATGAAAAACGTTACGATATCTATGCGTCTTTATGCGCTTGTCGCATTGTTTCTGGCAATATTGACCGCGGCGCTGACATTCAGCCTTTTTGAAACCTTCCACGAGATGGAGCGCGAGCGCAAAGCCGGGCTTGCGGCGATGAACGAAACCGCCGTTGCCATTCTCGAGCAATATTATCGTCTGGAGCAGAGCGGCAGCCTGACACGGGAAGCCGCGCAGCAGCAGGCCAAAACGACAATTGCGGCGATGCGTTATGGCAATGGCAGCGGTTATTTCTGGATCAACGACATGCATCCCAAAATGGTGATGCATCCGATCAAGCCTGAAATGAACGGCACCGATCTTACCGCCAACAAGGATCCGAACGGCAAGGCGCTGTTCGTCGAATTCGTGAACACGGTGAAGGCGGGAGGTCAGGGCTTTGTTGATTATTATTGGCCGAAGCCCGGCGCGCCGGATCCGGTGGAGAAGTTCTCCCATGTCGCCGGTTTCGCGCCCTGGGGATGGATTGTCGGCACTGGTGTTTATGTGGACGATCTTGAGGCGGTGTTCTGGAGCGATGCCTATTTCAACATCGGTCTGTGCGTTCTGTCCGGCCTTCTGGTCATCGGCGTCGCGGCAGCCGTCGTACGCAGCGTGACGCGACCGATCGACCTTATCCGCCAAAGCATGAAGCGGATCGCCGATGGTGACGGCACGGCCGAAATCCAGTTCGCTGACCGCCGCAACGAAATCGGTGCAATTGCGAAGACGCTTTTGGTCTTGCGTGACAGCGTCAATGAGCGCAGCGCCCTGCAGGCCCGGGAGGCTGACCAGCAGCGGGCACTGGAAGAGGCGCGGCGAGGCAATGAGACGGTTCTGCGCTCCGCATCCGAACGTCAGGCCTATGCCATGAGCCAGCTCGGCAATTCGCTGGAAGCGCTTGCGAATGGCGATCTGACCGTCGAGCTTGCCGATATCGGCGCGGATTACGAAAAACTGCGCATGGATTTCAACCGTGCCGTCGGCGCTTTGCACGGCGCCATTGAAGCCATTGCCAGAACCGGCCATGTCGTCAATGACAGCGCCTCTGACATCAGCGGCGCCACCGGCAATCTTTCGCGCCGGACCGAACAGCAGGCGGCGGCGCTGGAGGAGACGGCAGCGGCTCTTGACGAGATCACCGCCACGGTGCGCACCGCCTCCGAGCGCGCGAATGAGGCGCGGCAGATGGTACAGGACACGAAAACCAGCGCCGGCCGCTCAGGCGAGATCGTTCGCAACGCCGTCGATGCCATGGGCCGTATCGAGGATTCCTCGAAACGGATCGGGCAGATCATCTCGGTCATCGACGAAATCGCCTTCCAGACCAACCTTTTGGCGCTGAATGCCGGGGTGGAAGCCGCTCGCGCTGGCGAAGCGGGGCGTGGCTTCGCCGTGGTGGCGCAGGAGGTGCGCGAACTGGCGCAACGCTCCGCCAATGCGGCCAAGGAGATCAAGACCCTTATCAACCGTTCGGCGGAAGAGGTCGGCGGCGGGGTCGCGCTCGTGCGCTCCACGGGCGATGCGCTGGAGGAGATCGTGGCGCTGGTCAACCGCGTCGAAGGCCATGTGAATTCCATCGCCACGGCGGCGCGGGAGCAGGCGACCGGCCTGCAGGAGATCAATACCTCCGTCAACCACATGGACCAGATGACGCAGCAGAATGCCGCCATGGTGGAGGAGACGACGGCGGCCAGCCAGACGCTCGCCGAGGAAAGCCAGCAGCTGCGCTCGCTGCTTTCCCGTTTCGAACTTGGACAGGGGGCAGGGCGCGAGGTTTCTCGGGCGGCGTGAGTTGATCCGCTTGGGATTAATCGGAGGGCGCGGCTTTGGCTGCGCCCTTCGCTTGTTGACGGACCTTTATCCACACTCGACGTCATTCTCGGGCTCGTCCCGAGGATCCAACCACGCCTCGTAAAATCAAACGGTTGCAGATGCTCGGGACAGGCCCGAGCATTACGGCGGAGAGTTCTTCGAACTTTCTCTTCTCCACGGATGCCGCTTGGCCGGGCTTTTGCATCAGATGACCCCAAAACTGGCCGGTTCGTTATTTCCCGCAACCAATAAGGTTTCGTTTACCTCATTTCTTTAAAATTTGACCTGTATTGCCGCGTTTGCGGCCGCTGAAGGTACAGGTTCTCGTATGGCGTATGTTTCCCTTCCGCGTCGTCTTGTGACGTTGCTGATGATTTCCACGGTCATGGTGTCGTGTTCGGCGGAAGGCCTCGTGCCGCCGGCCGAGGTCGATGGCACCACGCGTGTCAGCGCCATAAGGTCGTCGCGGCAGCAGGGTTACAGCGCGCCGCCGGGCGCCGTCTATCAGGCCGAGCGGGCCGGGCAGGCCACCGATTATCCCGCAGCCGTGTCGCAGCCGATGCCGGAGCCTTACGCTTCGCAGGATCCCCTTTTGCAATCACCGCAGGGCGGACAGGGTTATTCCACACTCGATACCCAGCATCAGGCGCGTATGGCCGCGAGCGGTCACAGCGCCACGACGCAGCCCTTGCCAACTCAGACGATGCCAACTCAGACGATGCAAAACCAGGCCATGTCCTCGCAGCCGATGGCCGGCGGCCAGATTGCCGAAGGCGAGGGTGGGGTGAACATGGATTCCATGCTGGGCGTGGAACCGGTTCGCGGGCTTGCGGAAGAGCAGGATGCCGATATTGCCGAGGGCGTCTCGCAACAGCCGGTGGTGGATGGTATCGGCACCGACAATCCGGTGGCCGTCTCTCCTCCTCGCCGGCAGCAGAGCGCCGGTCAATCACGGTTGATACCGCCGCCATCCCTTGGCTCGTCTTCTCGCCGCCAACCGGTGGAGGAGGTTGCCATGTTGATGCCGAACGATCCGATGGCGCGCGGCGGACAAAGCAACCGGTCGACCATGCCGCCCGGCGTCATGCCTTCCTCCGAGGTTGCCTGTCGCTCCCAGCTGCGTCGTCTCGGCGTCGCTTTCCGCGATGTTGCGCGTATCGCCGACGGTCCGACCTGCGGCATCGATTATCCGATCGAACTCAGCGGACTTGCCAGCGGCGTCGCCATCCGCCCGGCGGTGAAGCTCAATTGCCAGGTCACGCTTGCCTTCGCCAAATGGGTGAAGTTCGAACTCGTGCCATCCTCGCGCTTCCGTTATCTCTCGGGCGTCGGCCGCATCACGCCGATGGGTGGTTACTCCTGCCGCAAGATGAATTCGCGCTCCAGCAACCCGTGGTCGGAACATGCGCGCGGCAACGCCATCGATATCGGTACGATCACGCTCAAGAACGGCAAGGAAATCGACGTTCGCAGCAAGAACTTCTTCGCCTTCCGTGAAAAGGCTCTGCTGAAGGCGGTGAGGTCCGATAGCTGCAAATATTTCTCGACCGTTCTCGGGCCAGGCAGCGATCCCAACCATTGGAACCATTTTCACTTCGATCTGCGCACCCGCAAATCCGGTTACAGGCATTGTGATTAGAGCGGTGAGAGATAAATCGAAATCGGTCCCGTCGCTCTCAGTTTTTGTTTGAGCATCGGATTTTGTAAAAACCACAATACAGTTTTCGTTCCGATGCTCTAGGTGTGAGCTTTCAGGAGGTTGTCCATTGACAACGGACCGGAGGTGCGTGGGGCTTACCCCCCTCTGCCCTGCCGGGCATCTCCCCCTCAAGGGGGGAGATCGGCAAGCGGCGCTACCACCGCTTCATTCGCCGGCGCTGAGATGGGCGAGACCTTGCCGCAGATCGATCTCCCCCCTTGAGGGGGAGATGCCCGGCAGGACAGAGGGGGGTGAAGCCCCACGCACCCTCGACCCGTTGTCAATGGACAACCCCCTGAAAGCTAACATCCAGGACGCTCGGTAAGACCTGCCTGGTGGTGCGGGACGATATTCGCTGGGCAGATCGGCGTTTGTTGTGACGCCGTGTATTTTCCGTCATTCCCGTCCCCGAAGCCCGAGGATGAGCCGGAATGACGGAGGGAGGGCGTTGGCATCCATCTCCCAACACATACGCCCCTGTCACATGCGCAAAAAAAACCGGCCCGAAGGCCGGTGAAAAAGACTGCCTTATCGGGGGGATATCGGCGTCTTTGCAAGAGCATAAAATGGGAAGCGATCCCATAGAGTGGTCGATCCGGTGCGGATGCGCGGCAAAAGACACCGCGCCGTACTGACCTGCGGCCAACATGGCTTGCCGCGTCTTTCTGATACGCTATGAGGGTCACATGTTTGTGACAACGGCGCCCGGGAGCCTGTTTTGATGCCCCCTGTTTCAGAGATAATGGTGTTTGCCGCCGCACTTGCGGCGGCGGGTGTTGTAGCCGGCCTTCTCGCCGGGCTGTTCGGCATCGGCGGCGGCGCGGTTCTGGTGCCGGTCTTTTACCACGTCTTCGGGCTTCTGGATGTGCCGGAGGCGGTGCGCATGCATCTTTCGCTTGGTACGTCGCTTGCCATCATCGTGCCGACCTCCATCCGCTCGTTTCTGACCCATCGCCAGAAAGGCGCGGTCGATATCGATCTCCTGAAGGGCTGGATCGTCGCCGTGCCGCTTGGCACCATCGTCGCATCCGTCGTGGCCGCCTATGCCTCCAGTGTTGCGCTGCGGCTGATCTTCGCCTTCATCGCGCTGGCGCTCGCCTTCCGGATGGTTTTCAACCGGGCGAGCTGGCAACTCGGCTCCGACCTGCCGAAAAATCCGGGCCGTTTTCTGGTGGGCACCGGTATCGGGCTTTTTTCCGGCCTGATGGGTGTGGGCGGCGGGGTGATGAACAATACCTTCATGACGCTTTACGGGCGATCCATCCATCAGGCGGTTGCCACGTCCTCCGGCGTTGGTGTGCTGATTTCGCTGCCGGGGCTGCTGGGTTACATCTGGGCCGGTTGGGGGGATGCGGGCCTGCCGCCGTTTTCAACCGGCTTCATCAACTGGATCGCCGTGGTGCTCCTGATCCCCATTACTCTCGTGGTTGCGCCCTATGGTGCGCGGCTGGCGCATGCGCTCAGCAAAAAGCAGCTGGAGCGGGCTTTCGGGGTGTTTCTGGTCTTCGTCGCGGCGCAGTTTTTCTACAGCGTTTACGGCTGATTTTCCTCGATTGCCGAACGCAGTGTTCAGGCCTCCGGGCTGGCATTTGCGCGTTTCACGGCCTATATGGCGTGCATCTTACTCGGTTTTTTCGAAAGATTCGCGATGAATGCCATTGTTTCGATACGGAATCTGACCAAATCCTACGCAAATGGCTTTCAGGCGCTCAAAGGCGTCAGCCTTGATATCAGAGAGGGAGAAATTCTCGCTCTTTTGGGTCCGAACGGTGCCGGCAAGACGACGTTGATCTCCATCGTTTGTGGTCTCGTCAATCCGGGCGAAGGTTCCGTTTTTGTCGGCGGGCATGATGTGGTGAAGGATTTTCGCCAGACCCGCGCCCTGATCGGCCTCGTGCCGCAGGAGCTGACGACGGATATGTTCGAGACCGTATGGAACACGGTAAGCTTCTCGCGTGGCCTGCACGGGCAAAAGAAGAACCCGCAACTGATCGAAAGCGTTCTGAGGTCCCTGTCCTTGTGGGACAAGAAAGACAACATGCTGCGGGAGCTTTCCGGCGGCATGAAACGGCGCGTGCTGATCGCCAAGGCGCTTGCGCACGAACCGAAGGTACTGTTCCTCGACGAGCCGACCGCCGGCGTCGACGTGACCCTGCGCCGCGACATGTGGAATGTCGTTTCCGAGCTGCGCACCAAGGGCGTCACCATCATTTTGACCACGCATTACATCGAGGAGGCGGAAGAGATCGCCGACCGTGTTGGCGTCATCAATGGCGGCGAGCTGTTGCTGGTGGAAGAAAAGACGGCGCTGATGAAGAAACTCGGACGCAAGCAGCTTTTCCTTGAACTCGCGCAGCCGGTGGAAACCTTGCCCGACAGTCTCGCGCCCTTCGGCCTGACGCTTTCGGATGATCGTTGTACGCTCACCTATGAAATCGAGGACAACGGCGAGCAGGGCCGCATCGCCGATCTTCTGGGCGCTCTTTCCGCCGCCAACATCCATTTCAAGGATATTTCCACGCGGCAGAGTTCGCTTGAGGATATCTTCGTTTCGCTGGTGGGAGGCCAGAAATGAATTTCGAAGCCATCAAGTCCATCTATCTGTTCGAAATGGCGCGCACGCGGCGCACACTGTTGCAGAGCGTGATTTCGCCGGTCATCTCAACATCGCTTTATTTCATCGTGTTCGGAACTGCGATCGGCTCGCGGATTCAGGAAGTTGGCGGCGTTTCCTATGGCGCTTTCATAACGCCCGGCCTGATCATGCTGACGCTTCTGACCCAATGCATCAGCAACGGCTCCTTCGGCATCTATTTCCCGAAGTTCACCGGAACGGTCTATGAGATATTGTCCGCGCCCGTCTCGATGACGGAAATCGTTGCCGGTTATGTCGGGGCGGCGGCGACCAAGGGGCTGATGATCGGCACGATTATTCTGATCACGGCCACCTTCTTCGTGGATATCCACATTGCCCATCCGTTCATGATGGTGCTGTTTTTCGTGCTGACGGCTATCAGTTTCAGCCTGTTTGGCTTCATCATCGGCATCTGGGCGACGAATTTCGAGCAGCTGAACCTCATCCCCATGCTGGTGGTGCCGCCGCTGACGTTCCTCGGCGGCAGCTTCTATTCCATCGACATGCTGCCGCCCTTCTGGCAAACGGTCAGCCACTTCAATCCGGTGCTTTATCTCATCAGCGGTTTCCGCTGGAGTTTTTACGAGATCGCCGACGTCAATCCCGTCATCAGCCTTGCGATGATCACGCTGTTTCTGGCGCTGTGCCTCGGTGTTGTCGGCTGGATGTTCAAGACGGGCTACCGGCTGCGCAACTGACATTGCGGATTACTGCCTGTCACTGAAGACTTCTCTACAGTGCCGTCATCCTCGGGCTTGACCCGAGGATCCATTGTTGCGCGGGGATGGATCCTCGGGTCAAGCCCGAGGATGACGGAAGAGAGAGGTCGCAAGGCCCCTCAAGACATGATCAACCCACCATCGACATTGATCGTCTGGCCGGTGATATAGGCCGCATCGTCGGAAGCCAGAAACGCCACCAGTGCGGCCACTTCGGCGGGCGTTCCCGCGCGGCGCATGGGGATGTTGCGCACCCATTCGGCCATCAGTTCGCCGGGCTTGTAATCGCCGAGCATCTGGCCCCAGACGCGGTCGTTATAATCCCACATTTCGGTGTGGATGATGCCGGGGCAAATGGCGTTGACGGTGATGCCTTCCGGCGCCAGTTCCTTGGCAAGGCTTTGCGTCAGGCCGATAACGCCGAACTTCGAGGCGGCGTAATGCGGGGTATAGATGAAGCCCTGACGCGCCTGGCCGGAAGCAGTGTTGACGAGGCGGCCTTTGGTGCCGCTGGCGCGGAAGCGGCGGATCGCCTCCTGGCAGCACAGGAACGCGCCCTTGGTATTGACGTCGAGATTGAAATCCCACTGTTCCTGCGTCAGTTCCTCGATCTTGGAAATGGTGATGACGCCGGCATTCTGGACGGAGATGGAAAGCGCGCCGATCGCCTCTTCGGCTGCGCTATAGGCGTCGCGCACCGCTGCCGCATCGCGCACGTCGAGGATGACGCCATGGGTTACGGTGCCGGTTTCGTCCGCCAGTTTTCTGGCGGCGTCATGCGTGTCCTTGTCGACAGAGGCGATGGCGACTTTAGCGCCTTCCTCGGCAAAACGGCGAGCTATGCCGTATCCGATGCCCTTGTTGCCTCCGGTCACGAATACGGATTGACCTTCAAAGCGCCTCATGTCTCCTCCTTTATGGGATTTTGGCTATGTTTCTTTGCCGACCAGTCGTTCGGCGGTGAATTTATCGGTGACGAGCACGTCGATCACACCGGTTCTGAGCGCGCCTGCAATCGCCTCGGTCTTTTTCGAGCCGCCTGCGAGTGCAATGACGCGATCGACATTGGAGAGGTTTTCCAGCGGCAGGCCGATGACCCGGTCGTCGAGCGGCGTCTTCACCGGCTTGCCGTCCTTGTCGAAGAAGCGCAGCGAGATGTCGCCCACCGCACCCGCCTGGGCCAGATCGGCCAGTTCCTTGGCGGAAAAGATGTTGCCGGACCGGGCAAGAAGCTCCGATGGTTCGACGGCACCGACGCCGACAATGGCGAGCGTGATGGACCCGAAGAGATCGATGGTTTCGCGCACGAAGGGATCGGCGAGCATCAAAAGCTTGGCTTCGCGCGAGGTGGCGACGCCCGGCACCGGCAGCAGTTTCGGTTCGGCTTCCGTCAACCGGGCCAGCCGGGTGGTGATCTGGGTCGCATGCGTCTGCACGGAAGGATCGCCCATGCCGCCCAGCGTCTGGACGATATAGCGCGCCTTGGCACCTTTAAGCGGATGGATGTTTTCCACCATCTTGAAGATCGTCTGGCTCCAGCTGGAGACGCCGATGATCTCGTTCTGCGACAGCGTCACCTCAAGAAAATGCGCCGCTGCCTCGCCGATGCGGGCCATGATCGCGCCATCGCGATCCTCGCTGCAATCGACGACGATGGCCTCCGGCAGGTCGAAACGTTCGCGCAGCTGCGCTTCCAGATCGCTATAGGTGCCGGGCGGTGGAATGATGCTGGTGCGGACGATCCCTTCCGCCTCGGCACGCTTCAACATGCGCGAGACGGTTGCCTGCGAGAGATTGAGATGCTGTGCGATTTCCGCCTGCCTTTTGTGCTCGCTGAAATACATCTGCGCCACGCGGGAAATCATTCGAAGTTCGTTTAGCCTGCCCATAAGCCCTCCAGGGTGAATTTTTATTCACCATTACCCGAGGTTACAGGCAAGGTCGAGCGGGCAATCGCGTCGCGCCAGACGCTGAGCCGTTGGCTGTTTTCGCTCGCGGACGGCGCGATGGTGTTGCCGTTGCTGTTCAACGCCGCGATTGCATCGAGATCGCTCCAGACACCGAGGGCGAGGCCGGCGAGATAGGCTGCACCCAGTGCGGAAGCTTCCGGCGCGTCGCGTTGGATGACGGGGTGTTCCAGCATATCGGCGACGCATTGCATCAGGAAACGGTTCTGGCTCGGCCCACCATCCACGAATAGTCGCCCGAAGCCGGAAGGCGACTGCGCGCGCATGGCGGCAAAGACGTCATGGACCTGAAAGGCGATGGAATCGGTGACGGCGCGGGCCATCTGGGCACGGGTGGTGCTGAAATTTATCTGGGAGAACAAGGCGCGGGCATGCGTGTCCCAATAGGGCGCGCCGAGGCCAACGAATGCCGGTACGAAACCCGGACCTTCGGGTTCTGCCGTGGCGGCAAGCTCTACGAGGGCCGCGACATCCGGCAGGCCGAGAATGTCGGTCATCCAGGGCAGGGAGGCTGCCGAAACGAGAATATTGCCTTCAAAGGCGAAGGTCGGTTTGCCGCCGAGCCGCCATGCAGCGGTGGTCGTGATGCCGCGTTCGGGCACGATGAAATGCGGCAGGGTCGTCATGACTGACGAGCCGGTGCCGAACGTCACCTTGCCATCACCGGGGTTGAAGGCGCCGTGGCCGAAGAGGGCTGCGTGGCTGTCGCCGATGGCGGCAAGAATCGGCGTGCCGTCCTTGATGCCGGGAACGCCTGATGTGACGCCAAAATCGCCGCTGCTGTCGCGCAGGTCCGGCAGAGCGTTGATATCGATGCCGAAGAGATCGCAAAGCTCATCGCTCCAGACCTGCCGGTTGAGATCGAGCACCTGGCTGCGGGCGGCGTTGGAGGCATCGCAGGCATGGACCTTGCCGCCGGTGAAACAATGGATCAACCAGCTATCGATGGTGCCGAGGCGGAGCCTGCGGCCCTTCGGCGCGCGCTCCAGAAGCCAGCGCATTTTTGCGCCCGGAAACATCGGGTCGATCGGCAGGCCGGTCAGCGCCATGACGCGCTCGGAATGGCCCTTCTCGATCAGTTCGGCGCAGTCCTGCGCCGTGCGGCGGCATTGCCAGCTGAGCACGGGGCCGAGCGGCTCGCCGGTTTCGCCGTCCCAGATGGTCACGGATTCGCGCTGGTTGGAGATGGCGATGGCCGCGACATCGACGTCAGAGGGCGAGGCGGCAAGGCAAGCGGAGATTGCCTCGCGGACCGAGGCCCAGATGCGTTGCGGTTCCTGTTCCACCCAGCCGGGCTGCGGATAGGCGATGCCGACCGGTGATGAGCCGCGCGCCAGCAGCTCTCCGCTTTCCGAGACGAGAATGGCCTTGGAATTGGTGGTGCCCTGATCAATGGACAGAATGGCGCGCATCACGTGAGTCTTTCGTCGGCAGTTTTTTCGTTTCGCCTTGCGGCGATTAAACGAGGATATTGCAGAAAGGGTGTCGCCGCGCATCCGAAGACGCGCGACGACTCTGGGAGGAGACTTTATTTTCTCTTGATCAGCGCTTCGGCCGCATCCGCAATGGCCGCCGGCGCCATGCCGAATTCATCGAGCAACCATTCGGCGGAACCGGTGTGAGCAAAGACGCCGGGAACGCCGAGGCGCTTCATCGGCACGGGGGCCTGATCGACCACAACTTCGGCAACGGCAGACCCAAGGCCGCCGAAGATCGAATGTTCCTCTGCCGTCAGGATCGCGCCGGTTTCGGTCGCTGCGGCGACGATGGCCGCCTCATCGATGGGGCGCACGGTCGCCATGTTCAGCACGCGGGCCTTGATGCCGCGGCTTGCCAGAATGTCAGCGGCCTTGACGATGCGGTGGGTCAGCGTGCCATTGGCGATCAGCGTCAGATCGGAACCCTCGCGCAGAAGATTGGCGCGGCCGAGTTCGAAGACATGGCCTTCCGGCAGCAGATCCGGCACGCCGACGCGTGACAGGCGCAGGAAGCAAGGGCCGGCATAGTCCGCCGCCCATTTGACGGCGGCGGCCGTTTCGATGCGGTCGCAGGGGGCGATGACCGGCAGGTTCGGCAGAACGCGGGTCCAGGCAAAGTCCTCGATGGAATGGTGCGTCGGGCCGAGTTCGCCATAGGCCATGCCCGACGAAATGCCGATCAGCTTCACATTGGCGTTGGAATAGGCGAGGTCGGCCTTGATCTGCTCCAGCGCGCGACCGGTGAGGAAGCAGGATGCACCGCAGACGAAGGGCAGCTGGCCGCCATTGGCAAGGCCGGCGCCGACGCCGACCATGTTCTGTTCGGCAATACCGACATTGACGAGGCGCTCGGGGAATTTCGACTTGAAGCCGCCGAGCTTCGAGGAGCCGACCGAATCGTTGCAGACGGCGACGACCCTGTCATTGCCGGCGGCCAGCGCCTCCAGCGTTTCAGCGAAGGCGTCGCGGCAGTCATACAGTTTGGCGGCGGTTACGGGCGCGTTCATCACAATGTCTCCGAAAGTTCTTTGACGGCGATTTCATATTGTTCCCTGCTCGGAACCTTATGGTGCCAGTCGACGCGGTCCTGCATGAAGGAAATGCCGTGACCCTTGTTTGTGTGGGCGACGATGCAATGCGGGCGATTGCCGCGATGCTCCAGCGCCGGCACGACTTCCGCCATGGCGTTGCCGTTGATTTCGCTGACTTCCCAGCCGAAAGCCTCGAGCTTCGGGCGAAGCGGCGCGACATCGTTGGTTTCCGAAAGCGCGGCACCCTGCTGGAAACGGTTGTGGTCGACGATCAGCGTCAGATTGTTCAGGCCGAATTGCGCGGCGGACATGATGGCTTCCCAGTTGGAGCCTTCCTGCATCTCGCCGTCGCCGGTCATGACATAGGTGTGGTAGTCCGCGCCGGAAAGCTTGGCCGCCTTCGCCATGCCGACGGCGACGGGCAATCCATGGCCGAGCGGGCCGGTATTGGTTTCGACACCCGGCACCTTGTTACAGTTCGGGTGGCCGTTGAGGCGCGAATTCGGCTGCAGGAAGGTCGAGATTTCCTCTTCCGGGATGAAGCCGCGCTTGGCCAATGTCACATAAAGCGCGCAGGCCGTGTGGCCCTTCGAAAGCACGAAACGATCGCGCGCAGGGTTCTTCGAATCATCCGGCCAGATGCGCAATACGCGGAAATAAAGGGCCGTCATGATGTCGATAGCGGACATTTCGCCGCCGACATGGCCCGCACCCGCTTCGAAAACAGCCTGTACGTCGCGAAGGCGAATCTGGCGCGCAATGCGCTCTAGCTCCTGGGACTGCATGGAATCCTCTTCAAAACATGCGTGTGAATATTTATACAGCTATTTATATAATTGCAGAGATGGCGTTTCTGTCAAGCCGGAATTGCGGATTCTCTTGTTTCAATCCGTGCTGGTTATTTCTGCCGATACATTCGCATTCATGGTGAAGAGCATCTCCACCGCCCTCATTCCTGTGCTTGTCACAGGAATCCAGTCAGCCCAAGTCCTTGGGCTGAAAGGGCTCTTCCCGCCGCGCAGACGCGCGTCGGCTGGATTCCTGTGACGAGCACAGGAATGAGGTGGGGAGGCGCAAGTCTCCAGCTCTCCCATCTTGCGCAAGGCCTGCCTCGCCATCCAAGCCTATTGACAAGCTTCTCAGAACTGGCTTATGCATGTTTCACCGATGATGAATAATTATTCTAATCGGTTTAAAAAATGCAAGACAGTCACCGGGAGGAGCCATGTCCGCGATTGAACGCAATGAGGGGGTCACACACACCAGGAGCCCGCTTGCCTGGCTGAGTGGTGCGACCGGACCTCTTTTGGGCCTGCTGCTGCTCTGTGTGTTTCTGACTTTCGCCAGCGAGAACTTCCTGTCGCTCAGAAACGGTCTGAACATTCTCGACCAGATCACCGTTCTCGGCATCATGGCCGTTGGCATGACCTTCGTGATCCTGCTCGGCGGCATCGATCTGTCTGTTGGTTCGGTTCTGGCGCTGTCGATGATGATCATGGGCTGGACGGCTAATGTCGCGGGAATGCCGATGGGCATGGCCATCGTGCTGGCGCTTGTCGCCTCTGCCGCCTGCGGCCTTGTGGTTGGTATTCTCGTCACCGCTTTCCGGGTGCCTGCCTTTATTGCCACGCTGGCAATGATGTCGGTGGCGCGCGGACTTGCCAACATGATCACCGACGGCCAGCAGATCGTCGGTTTTCCTGACTGGTTCATGATGCTGGCGATTGAGCGCCATTTCGGCGTGCTGACCGCAACCGTGCTTTTGATGCTGGTCGTGGTGCTGATTTCCTGGGCGTTCCTGCGTTTCCGTTCGGAAGGCCGCACCGTTTATGCGGTGGGTGGCAACCCGGAAGTGGCGCGTCTTGCCGGCATCAACGTGCCGTTGGTGACGATCTGCGTTTATGTCGCCTGCGCGGTTCTCGCCGGTCTTGCCGGTATCGTTCTCGCCGCACGTCTCGACTCGGTACAGCCCTCCAGCGGCTTCGGTTACGAGCTGGATACGATTGCGGCCGTCGTCATCGGTGGAACCTCGCTTTCGGGCGGTGCGGGCGGCATTGGCGGAACGCTGATCGGCGTGCTGATCATCGGCGTGCTGCGCAACGGCCTCAACCTGCTCAACGTTTCTCCCTTTCTCCAGCAGGTCATCATCGGTGTCGTCATCGTGCTGGCCGTGGGTGCTGAAACTTTGCGCCGCCGCAGAAGCTGAATTTGCCTGCGGATGGTGCTGAGCCGTCCGCGCAATAAACGACCCTCCCGGCATGGGAGGCGTGAAAAACGGCCGGAGGGGAGGAGGTTCGATCTGCCCAAAGGTCAACAATCAACAAATGGAGGAATAATCATGAAATTTTCACGCATTCTGCTGACATCCGCTGCCCTTCTCGCCCTGTCGCTCGGCCAGGCCAATGCCGCCGAAGTCAAGAAGATCGGCCTTGCCGTCGCCAATCTGCAGGCGAACTTCTTCAACCAGATCAAGCAGGCCGTCGAAGCCGAAGCCAAGACGCGCGGCATTGCCGTCGTCACCGTTGATGCCAAGGGTGACGGCCCGACGCAGGTGAACCAGATTCAGGATCTGCTGACCCAGAATATCGATGCGCTGATCTATATTCCGGCCGGTGCCGCTGCCGCGACCGTTCCGGTGAAGCTTGCGAAAGCCGCCGGCGTTCCGGTCATCAACATCGACCGCAATGCCGATGGCGCGCCGGGCGATACCTTCCTCGCCACCGATTCCGTCGCTTCCGCCAAGTCGGTTTGCGATTACATCATCAAGCAGGCCGGCGGTTCGGGCAAGATGGTCATCATCCATGGCCAGAAGGGCACGACACCGGAAGTGGACCGCACCAAGGGCTGCATGGAATCGGTAAACGCCAATTCCGGCGTGAAGATCGTTGCCGAACAGTGGTCCAACATGTGGAGCCAGGACGAAGGCTTCCAGATCATGCAGAACATGCTGCAGGCCAATCCTGACGTTTCCATCGTCTTTGCGCAGGCCGACGGTCTGGCGCTCGGCGCGGCACAGGCTATCAAGGTTGCCAACCCTTCGCAGAAAATCGTCGTTGGCGGCTTCGATGGTGATACGGCAGCCCTTGAGGCGCTGAAGAACGGCGTCTTCGACGTAACCGCGACGCAGCAGACCCAGAAGATGGGCCGCATGGCTGTCGAGATGGCCGTCAAGATCGTCGGCGGCGAGAAGGTTCCGGCCGTGCAGCTCTCCGATGCGACGCTGACGACCAAGGAAAATGTCGAAGGCTTCATCGCCAACCACCCCTGATCCCGTTGCCCCGCGCGTCCAATCTGATGCGCGGGGCATTCATTGGTTTGTCTTTAGGTTATTTCGGACGCAAGGCTTCGGGCATTCCCGCTGCTGACGTGTCCTGGGAGGTCCCGTCATGCGCGAGCCGGTTCTTTCGCTCCGTGGCATCAGCAAACGTTACGGTCCGCTTGAGGTTCTGAAAGCCGTCGATCTCGACGTCTATCCGGGCGAAGTGGTGGCCTTGCTGGGTGAAAACGGTGCGGGCAAATCCACGCTGTCAGGCATCATCGCCGGTTCGCGTGAGCCGTCCGAAGGCAAGATGACATGGCTTGGGCAGCCCTATGCGCCGTCGTCCCCGCGTGAAGCGATCGACAAGGGTGTCGTTCTGATCCATCAGGAGCTGAAGCTTCTGCCGGAACTTTCCATTGCCGAAAATGTCTTCATTGGCCGCTGGCCGATGAAGAATGGCGTTGTCGACCGCGCCGAGATGGTGCGCAGAGCACAGCAGCAGCTGGCGCGCCTCAACCTGCACATTCCCGCGACCCGCAAGGTGGCCGGTCTCTCGACTGCGAACCAGCAGTTGATCGAAATCGCCAAGGCGCTGGCGCTCGACGCCAAGCTCCTGATCCTCGACGAGCCGACGGCGGCACTTGGCGGTGCGGAAACGCAGGCGCTGTTCGAGCAGGTGCGCAAGCTGCGCGCCGAGGGCGTGGGCATCATCTATATTTCCCACCGCATGGAAGAGATCAAACAGATCACCGACCGCATCGTCGTGTTGCGCGACGGCGAACGGGTGCATGAATTTGCCGATAGCGCGACGCCGGTGCGCACCATTGTCGAAAGCATGGTCGGCCGCTCGCTGGAGCGCCTGTTCCCGGCGTTGCCGGAACCGCAGGACAAGATGGTGCTGGAGGTCAAGGGGCTGACCGGCGCGGACAATGCTTTCCGCAACATCAGCTTCGGCGTTCGCGCCGGTGAAATCCTCGGCATTGCCGGGCTGATCGGCGCGGGACGCACCGAACTGGTGCGGGCTATTTCCGGTGCCGATCCGACGAGTGCGGGTGAGGTTCTGTTGGATGGCAAGGTGCTGACGCTGAAAAGCCCGGCGGATGCCATCGCCAGGGGCATCGTCATGGTGCCGGAAGACCGCAAATTGCAGGGGCTGGTGGTGGAGCACGAGATCGGTGAAAACCTGATCTATGCCAATCTCGACCGCGTTGGCACCGGCTGGATCACGCCACGCATCAAGCGCGCCTTTACCAGGGAAGCCATCGCCAAATTCGGCGTCAAGGGCCGCAGCGAACAGCCGGCATCGGATCTTTCCGGTGGCAACCAGCAGAAGGTGGTCATTGCCAAATGGCTTGCCCGCAATCCGCGTGTGGTGGTGCTGGACGAGCCGACACGCGGCATCGATGTCGGCGCACGGGCGGGCATCTACGATATTATCGTCGGTCTGGCGAAAGACGGCGTCGCCGTCATCGTCGTCAGCTCCGATCTGGAAGAGGTGCTGGGCGTTTCGAACCGCATCCTCGTGCTTGCGCAGGGAAAACAGGCCGGCATCCTCAACCGCGACGAAGCAAACGACGTCTCGGTCATGGAACTGGCGACCATCTGAAGAAGGAAATAGCGATGTCCACCATCACCCTCAACGCGCCGAAACTGTTCGATCTTTCCGGCCAGGTGGCGCTTGTCACCGGCGCCGGTTCCGGCATCGGCCAGCGGATCGCCATGGGGCTTGCCCAGTCCGGCGCCGATGTCGCGCTGCTCGACCGTCGCACCGATGACGGTCTGGCGCAGACGGCGGATTTCATCGCCAAGGCCGGGCGCAGGTCGATCCAGATCGCCGCTGATGTGACCAGCAAAGAAGCGCTGATCGATGCGGTTGCCCGCACTGAGGCAGAACTTGGTGCGCTGTCGCTCGCGGTCAATGCCGCCGGCATCGCCAACGCCAATCCGGCCGAGGAGATGGAGGAAAGCCAGTTCCAGACGATGATGGACATCAACCTGAAGGGCGTTTTCCTCTCCTGCCAGGCGGAAGCCAATGCCATGCTGAAGAACGGCCGTGGTTCGATCGTCAATATCGCCTCCATGTCTGGCGTCATCGTCAATCGCGGGCTGATGCAATGCCATTACAACGCCTCGAAGGCCGGCGTCATCCACATGTCGAAATCCATGGCGATGGAGTGGGTGGGGCGCGGCATCCGCGTCAACACCATCTCGCCGGGTTACACGGCGACGCCAATGAACACGCGGCCGGAAATGGTGCACCAGACCAAGCTCTTCGAAGAGCAGACGCCGATGCAGCGCATGGCAGGCGTCGATGAAATGGTCGGCCCGGCGATCTTCCTGCTGTCTGACGCCGCGAGCTTCGTGACGGGCGTGGACCTGCTGGTGGATGGTGGTTTCTGCTGCTGGTAAGGTTTGGTGTGGAAGTGCTGAGGTTCTTTGTCCAATAGACATAAACGACCGCTTCAATCGGCGGTTCACCACACTCCACGTCATCCTCGGGCTTGACCCGAGGATCCATGGGCGGCTGGGTTGTGGATCCTCGGGTCAAGCCCGAGGATGACGCAGGAGAGAGGTTTTAGCGCCTCAATCAAGAATTTCACGCCCGGCTCTTGCCGGGCGTTTTCGTATTCAAAGTACAAGCAAGCGCAGATCAAGCGACCTGCTTCTGCACCACATCCTCGACAACCTCGCCCTTGAGGTAAGCAACGAGGTCCTTGATCGTCACGACGAGCAGGCCGTGGCGTTCGGCGAAGACTTCGAGCTGGGGCAGGCGGGCCATGGTGCCGTCGTCATTGGCGACTTCGCAGATGGTGCCGGAGGGGTATTTGCCGGCAAGGCGGCAGAGGTCCACGGCTGCTTCCGTATGGCCGGTGCGGCCAAGGACGCCTTGCGGATTGGCGCGCAGCGGAAAGATATGGCCGGGACGGGCGAAGTCTTCCGGGCGCGAACCCTCTGAAACCAGCGCACGCACGGTCTCTGCCCGGTCAGCGGCGGAAATGCCTGTCGTGGTGCCGGGAATATAGTCCACCGAGACGGTGAAGGCCGTCTTGAGGGATTCGGTGTTGCGCGACACCATCAGCGGAATGTCGAGCGCATCCAGACGTTCGCCCGGCATGGCGACGCACACCAGCCCGCGCGCATGGTTCATCATGAAAGCGATCTGCTGCGGAGTGATGCTGTCGGAAGCGGCGATGATATCGCCTTCGTTTTCGCGGTCTTCATCGTCAACCACAATCACCATCTCGCCACGGGAAATGGCTTCGATCGCGTCTTCAATTTTAGCAATGGTCATTCTATTTCAAGCCTTTCAAGGGGTTATGCCGTTTTGCGGCATTTTCGCGCTTCAAGAAGCGCCAAATATCCCTTGGGCGAACAATGCAATGCGAAGCCCGCTCACGCGCGGGCGTCCTATGCCTTGTCCTCTTCCATCCGGACTATACCGTCGGCTCCGGCCTCTCACCGGATCTGCTGACCTTCCGGCTTTGGAGACCGGAAGCGCTCGCGGGCTCCGGGAAAAATCCCGATACCGCCGGTGGGGAATTGCACCCCGCCCTGAGAACAGCACCAACATAAATTATCAAATGGGAAGGAATCAAGGGGCAATGCCCTGCGACGACCGGTCGGTGCGAAAAGAACATCCCGATTGGCCCTAAAACGGGGTATTTCCTTTCCGCGGCCGATGACGAAAGCGGAGTGCCGCGGCGGCGCTCACTGATGCCTGGGGTTTATCGATCCCGCAACCGTAACTCGTCCGTCTGCATCTGTAGCGAACCGAGCGTCGACAGGAAGCTCATGCCGAGCAGGCTTTGGCCCAGTTGGCCATCCTGCGCGACGAGGGCAGGGATGTTGCGGCGCACGATCGGGCCGATGCCGATTTCCGACAGGGTGACGGGGGCTGCTGCCGTGCGGCCATTTGCGGTCATGACCGGTACGGTATAGCGCAGGCTGCCCGTGTCGATACCGATTTCGGCGGCGTCGGCATTGGCCAGAACCACGGAGCTTGCGCCGGTATCGACCAGCATGTGGATGGTCTTGCCATCGACGCCGACATTCGCCTCGAAATGGCCGCTCATCGATTTGTGCAGCACGATCTCCTGTTCGCCGCCCGATGTCGTTACCACCACGGCGCGGCCCGGCATCAGGCCGCCCAAAAGGCGATCACCGAAGGATTGCAGGTCGTAGCGATAGAGATAAAGCGAGACGAGGCCGAGGATGATGACAAGCCAGACGGCAAGCTGGCGGATGACGGTGCCGAAGCCGCCCCGTCTTCCGGCCAGGATGCCGACCGACAGGAGGCCGGCAATGGGCACGAGATAGAGAGCCTGTGCGAATTGATCATTATCGATGCCGAGTGTGCGGCCACCATCGTGATTGATGAGAAGCAGGCCGAGGCCCACGGCGAGGAGAAGGAGAACGATGGTCAGCCTGTTCATGCGGTATGCGTCTCCCCGGTGGTCTCGCTCAAATTTTCCAGTCTTTGCGGCAGCGCCTGCATGATCGTTCGACGCTTCTCGTCGCTATAGCCTGCCCAGCCGCCGATTTCATCCAGCGTGCGGCCGCAGCCAATGCAGAGGCTGCTGGTCGCGTTGAGGCGGCAGATATGGATGCAGGGTGTTTCCATGATGGTCTATATCAGGCCGTTACGCCGCAAGGGCAAGGGCGACGAGAGTAACGATCTCCGTGATCTGCTGGCAGGCGCCGATCGTATCGCCGGTGTGGCCGCCGATCTTCCTGTCGCACAGACGGCCGAACAGCACCGTCGCCAGAATGGCTGCGGCGAGCACAAGTGCAATCGACAGAATGGGCAAAGCGTGCAGCGTGAAGAGAATGAAGACCAGCAGCCCGATCGCCAGGGCGATATTGCGCTCGCTGTCTCCGGGCTGGCCGGCGCCGGCGGCGATGCCGGAGGTTTTGGCGGCGGGCAGGGCCTGCCAGTGCCACACCATCAGGGCGCGGCTCAGGACAAGTGCGGCGATCAGGCCGGCGGCGGCAGTTTTTGCGGGAAGTGTCTCGATCAGCGATGCGAGCGCCGTGGCACGCAGGGCAAAGGACAGTACCATGGCGATGGTGCCATAGCTGCCGATGCGGCTGTCCTTCATGATCTCAAGCGTGCGCGCCTTGTCCTTGCCTGCGCCGAAACCATCGGCCATATCGGCCAGCCCGTCTTCGTGCAGTGCTCCTGTCAGAAGCGCCGTGAGGGCGATGGCGAGCCAGCCCGTGAGCTGTGGCGAGGCATCGAAGGCGGCGAAAATCACCACCAGAAAAGCCGCGGGCAGGGCGATCAGCAGGCCGGCGGCGGGAAAGGCGCGGGCGGTGCGGCGCATCGACACGCCATCGGCATTTTCGAAAAACCGCGAAGGAACCGGCAGGCGGCTGAGAAAGGCAACGGAATGCATGACATCTGTTATAAAATCCCGGGCCTTCATGCTCTCTCCGTTGCTGCACTTGCATTTCCGGTTGTTCCGCGGCGCATCCGCGATTATGAGAGGCGCAACAAAGACCGATTTGCCGGAAAACACAAGTTCCGGACGCATGAGCCGATGCGACAGCCAACCCGGCTACGAAAGAGACCGACACCATGAGCATGAGCGGATTGCCCTTCGATGATTTTCGCGCGCTGTTGCGTGAGCTTCCCGGCCCGGATACGCATGCGCTCGTGGCTGCCAAGGAGCGCAATGCGCAGCTGACCAAGCCTGCCGGTTCGCTTGGCCGCCTCGAAGAAATCGCCATGTGGCTGGCTGCATGGTCCGGCCGTTCGCCCGCCGTCACCCGTCCGCTGGTGGCGATTTTCGCCGGCAATCATGGTGTCACCCGTCACGGCGTCACGCCCTATCCGACATCCGTAACCCAGCAGATGGTGGAGAATTTTGCAGCCGGTGGCGCGGCGATCAACCAGATCTGCGTCGCTAATGATCTCGGCCTGAAGATTTTCGATCTGGCGCTTGATTATCCGACCGGCGACATCACCTGCGAGCCGGCCCTTTCGGAGCGCGACTGCGCCGCCACCATGGCCTTCGGCATGGAGGCGATTGCCGGCGGCACCGATCTTCTCTGCGTCGGTGAAATGGGCATCGGCAACACCACGATTGCGGCGGCGATCAATCTGGCGCTCTATGGCGGCACCGCGGAAGAATGGACCGGCCCGGGCACCGGTTCGGAAGGCGAGGTCATGGCCCGCAAGATCGCGGCGGTGAAGGCCGCTGTCGAGTTCCACAAGGACCATCTGTCCGATCCGCTGGAAATCATGCGCCGTCTCGGCGGACGCGAGATTGCGGCAATTGCCGGTGCCATTCTCGCCGCGCGCGTGCAGCGTATTCCCGTGTTGATCGATGGTTATGTGGCAACAGCGGCTGCCGCTCTCCTAAAGGCGGCCAATTCTTCGGCGCTCGATCACTGCCTGATCGGCCATGTCTCGGGTGAGCCCGGCCATCTGGCCGCCGTCGAAAAGCTTGGCAAGACGCCGCTTCTGGCGCTTGGCATGCGGCTGGGCGAAGGCACGGGTGCGGCTCTGGCAGCCGGTATCGTCAAGGCAGCGGCTGCCTGCCATTCCGGCATGGCGACCTTTGAAGCGGCGGGTGTGGATACCCACATCAGCCCCCATACCGATCATTGAGGTCAAAGATGGACGCGACGCCGCACAAGAAGCAACCCGAGCCCGCCTTCCGCAAGGAAAAGGGCTGGCGGCATCTATTCGCCGCGGCCCGCTATTCCGTGCAGGGGCTGGGCCGGCTGTGGCAGGAAGCGGCGTTCCGGCATGAGGTTCTGGCCTTCGGCGTCGGGCTTGCCCTGCTTCTGGTCGTCGGCGCGCCATTTGCGCATCTTCTCGTCTTCACGGTGCTGATGCTTCTGCTGTTTGCGGTCGAGGCGCTCAATACCGCGATCGAGGAACTGGTGGACCGCATCTCGCCGGAAATTTCCTCGGTCGGACGACATGCCAAGGATCTCGGTTCCTTCGCCGTCTTCTGCCTTTTGATGGCGAACGGATTTTTCGTGCTTTATTCGCTGGTGACGACGCTGTTCTTCTAAGCGGCTGGGAACCGGGATCAGGCGAAGGACCGTCGGCGCGGCTGGATGGCGTGGGTTTCCTCCACGGCCGGCAGGCTCTGCAGCACGCGTTTTGCCGGCAGGATGGCGATGCCCTCTGTGCCTTCGCGCAGCTTCGATTTCAGGATGAACTGGCCGTCATGTTTGGCAAGAATGGCCTGAACGATGGGCAGGCCAAGCCCGGTTCCCTGTTCGGCGCTCTTGATGGCGATCGATCCCTGACCGAAGGCCGACAGCACCACGGGGATTTCATCTTCGGGAATACCCGGCCCATTGTCCTTGATAGACACATATTGTCCGCCGCCCGCCGTCCAGCCGGCTTTCACGAGAATTTCGCCGCCCTGCGGCGTGAATTTCACGGCATTGGAGAGAAGGTTGAGAATAACCTGGCGGATGGATTTTTCATCGGCCCAGACCTGCGGCAGGCTGCTTTCGAACTGCTGTGAAATCCTGATCGTCTTGGCGCGGGCCCGCAGCTGGATCATGCCGATGCAATCCTCGGCTATTTCCAGCATCGAGATGGATTCCTCATTGAGATCATAGCGACCGGCCTCGATGCGCGACAGGTCGAGGATTTCGTTGATGAGATCGAGCAGGTGCTGGCCGGAGCGATGGATATCGCCGGAATATTCCTTGTAGAGCGGGTTGTTGAGCGGGCCGAGCACTTCTGACGCCATGACCTCGGAAAAGCCGAGAATGGCGTTAAGCGGGGTGCGCAGCTCATGCGACATGGAGGCGAGAAAGCGCGATTTGGCCAGATTAGCCTCTTCGGCGCGGCGTCGCGCCTCATCCGAAACCGAGTTGGCGACTTCGAGTTCGGCGATCAGGTCGTCCTTTTCCGTCTGGGAGGAGAGGAGCTTGACGCTGGTCTGGTAGAGCCGGCTGGTGATGCGATGACAGAAGAGGATCGCCATGCCAAACATCAGCGCAAGGCCGACATCGAATGGATCACGCGAGATGGCCGAGGTGACGCACAGCGCCGCCATCACCGGCAGGAAGGTCATGAAAGTCGCCCGCCGCAGCATGAAATTGGCCATGGCGGTCAGCGAAAGCGCGATCAGCAGCGTTGCGCCCTTGAAGAAGAGAACAAGCGTCGGGTCGTTGCGCGCCGGTTCGGCCAGTGCGAACATGGCCCATGCGCAGCCGATGAGGATCTGCATGCCGAGGAACAGATTTTTCCAGTGCTGGAGATTTTCGGGCGTGATCTCCTGCTTCGCCGCCCTCTTGGCCAGCACCAAGGCCATGGCGTGGAAGCTGAGCGCAATCAGCGACCAGATGATCAGCCCGATGTCGCGGGTGATATAAAGACCGATGACGGAGGCGAGCACGATGAAAAGCGGCATGAACATCGCGCCCTGAAGGGTCTCGGCGATGTGCATGGTCAGCATTTCGCGTTCATAGGCTTCGGTTCCGCCGGCACCCTGCTGCAGGCGTTCACGCGTCGTCTTCACCGTGTCGAAAACCGCTTTGTTGCGGTGTTTTTTCGAGCGGTCGACGATGATCTTGTCGGTGGACGTGCTGACGCTTTTACTCATTGTTACAACGCAGGTGACATGAACCCTTGCAGACTACGTGCAAAATCTTAAGAAGATGCTGCCGTGAAAGGATTTGTTTGCCATTTCTGACAAGGGTTTGTTGTTACATGGGACGAAACGGAGGCAGGCGCAGAGGTTTTTCGGCGTTCCGCGACGGCGGGCTGTTTCTTGCCGCGATTTTTCTCGGCATCCTCATCGCCGCCAAGCTCGACCAGATCAACAGCGAGACCTATAGCGGCCGTTTCTTCGTGATCGACGGCGATACGCTTTCAAAGGGTGAAGAACGGTTTCGCCTGCTCGGTATCGATGCGCCCGAACTGTCGCAGACATGCCGGCGCGGCGCTGAAACCTGGCCCTGCGGGGAGGAGGCGCGCCGTGTGCTGCAACGGCTGGTCGTGGCGCAGAATTTTTCCTGTTCCGGCAGTTCGAGGGACCGCTACGGGCGGCTGCTTGTCTATTGCGCGGCCGGCGGCAGGGATGTCTCGGCGGAAATGGTGTCGGCGGGTTTTGCCGTTGCCTCCGGTTATTTCCAGTTTTCAGGCGAACAGGCGGCGGCGCGCCGGGATGCGCGGGGCATCTGGGCGGGCGAATTCGAAAAGCCCTCCGAATGGCGGCGTGAGCACCGCGCAGCGGATATCGAGACACCGGCGGCGGGGTTCCTGACCGTCATCCGCCATCTTCTGGGATGGTCGCATGGCTGAGATGGATCAATCCATGCCGAGGTTTGATGATGGGCTGGATGAGTTGCGCGGTGAGATTGGCCGCTGCCGCATCTGTCGTGACGCGCCTGTCAGGGGCATGGCCGATCGCCTGCCGCATGAACCGCGGCCGGTGGTTGTCATGTCGAAGAAGGCCCGTATCCTGATTGCGGGGCAGGCGCCGGGGCTGCGTGTGCATGAGACGGGACTTCCCTTTAACGACGCTTCCGGTGACAGGCTTCGGCAATGGCTGAATGTCGACCGCGAGACCTTTTATGATCCCGACCGCTTCACCATCGTGCCCATGGGCTTCTGTTTTCCGGGCTACGATGACAAGGGCAGCGACCTGCCGCCACGGCGTGAATGTGCGCCTGCATGGCGTGAGCGGGTGATGGCGGCGATGCCGCAGGTGGAGCTGATCCTTGCCGTCGGCCAATATGCGCAGGCTTTTCACCTGGGTGAGAGGCGGCGCAAAACCATGACCGAGACCGTCAAGGACTGGCGCGGCTACCTGCATGCCAATTTCGGCCCCGGCACTTTACCTCTGCCGCACCCCAGCTGGCGCAATACCGGCTGGCTGAAAAAGAACCCGTGGTTCACGCAAGAGCTGCTCCCGGTTCTGCGGCAACATGTGGAAATGCGGCTTTAGTGAAACAATTTTCTGTTTTTCTGCGAAAATTAGTGTATTGAAAGGAAATTAATTCAGGAGGATAGACGCATTGGATCGCCTTGACCGTAAGATTTTGCGCATTCTGCAAGAGGATTCCACGCTGGCCGTCGCTGATCTGGCGAAAAAGGTCGGACTTTCCACGACGCCCTGTTGGCGGCGTATCCAGAAGATGGAGGAGGACGGCGTTATCCGCCGGCGCGTGGCGCTGCTTGATCCGGTCAAGGTCAACACCAAGGTCACGGTTTTCGTCTCCATCCGCACCGCCTCCCATTCCATCGAATGGCTGAAGCGTTTCTCCGAGGTGGTTTCCGAATTTCCGGAGGTCGTCGAATTTTACCGCATGAGCGGCGATGTCGATTATCTCCTGCGTGTCGTTGTGCCTGACATTGCTGCCTATGACGCCTTCTACAAGCGGATGATCGCCAAGATCGAAATTCGTGACGTGTCGTCTGCTTTTGCGATGGAGCAGATCAAATATACGACGGAACTGCCGCTCGATTACATGCTGCTGGATAATCCGAAATCCGGCGAGGAGTGACGCGCCGCTCATCCGGTTTTTGAGCAATGCCCTTTCCGGTTGCCGGGGAGGGCTTTTTTATTTGCCGGTTGTTGCGACGGAAAGTCGAATCTCTTCAACGGTCTGGGTGATCTTGATGAGATATTGATTCAGCAAGGCAGGGCTCCGCATTAGGGCGGGCGGGTGCCACTTGTTTCTTCTCCCCGCCGGGGAGAAGAAATATGCCGAAATGCCGAGTTATCAGCCCTTGAGCTTGGCAATCACCAGATGGCCCGGTGTCGGGTTGCCGTCCTGCATGCGGACGTTGATATCGGTGACTTCGAGGATATCGAAACCGGTCGCCACAAGCCTTTCGCGGACATAGTTTTCCGCATGGGCGAAACGGTGGTGCGGGCCAACCATATAGGGGCGTCCGGCCAGGGTCTCTTCGTCCAGGGTTTCCGAGGAGAAGATCAGCAGGCCGCCGGCATTGAGGTTTTCGGCGGCGCCGAAAAACAGCGGCTCCAGCGCGCCGAGATAGGGCAGCACGTCGGTTGCGGTGATGATATCGAAGGGTTCGTCGTCATTATCCTCAAGGAAATCCTCGGCTTCGGCGACGTAAAGCGTCTCGTAGAGGTCCTTCTCATGGGCGATTTCGACCATGTTTTCGGAAATGTCGATGCCGGTAATGTCATCAGCCATGTCACGCAGCGCTTCGCCGGTGAGGCCGGTGCCGCAGCCGAGATCGAGCAGCCGCTTGAACGGGCCGAGGTTTAGCGTCTGCAGCCGCTGGCGCACCATCATCGGCACGGCGTATCCCAGCTGTTCGACAAGAATATCCTCGAAGGCCTCGGCGTGCTGATCGAACAGGGTTTCAACGTAGGCGTCGGGCGCTTTCGGCGGCGTTTCGCCCCGGCCCATGGCGGCGATACGCACGGCGGCACCACCGTGATCTTCCGGGTCGATCGCCAGAACGTCCTGATAGGCTTTTACCGCCGCGTCCACATCGCCGGCTTTTTCAAGCGTCAGTGCGCGGTTATAGGCCTCGGCAAGCGCCTCTTCGTCGATTTTCTGGTTTTTCGTCATCGTGCGGTATCCATAACGTCTTCGGTTGACGTTTGCTGTAAGCCGCAACGGTGGTTGGCGCAACGTTTATGTGGGAACAGTTTTCAGTGGAGGATGAACTCCCCTTTAAGCGCGCGCCATTCCTGCGCCGAGATTACCTGCCGGTGCACGTAGCGGACGGAGTGTAACGGTCCGTCGAGCTTTTCCTGCCAGAATTTGAGGAAACCGTGCATTTCGGGGAAATCCGGGGCGAGATCGTAGTCCTGCCAGACATAGGTCTGCAGAACCAGCGGATGGTCCGGCATGCGGTAAAATATCTGGGCGGTGGTGAGGCCGTAGCCTCTCAGCATCATTTCCATGTCCTTGTTCATGACGGCGGTTCCCGTTTCCATGATTGCCGATCACAGCGTTGCAGCTGTATCTGACATGGGAACACGACAGGGTTAATCCAACCTTGCCAAAGCCATAAGTTGTCACAAAATAGTTATATTTTTCAAAATGTTGGCAGCCTCAGTTGATGAGTGCTGCCAAGCTTCGGCCTAACGCTTGAGGTGGCGCGTCAGGCGGGCTTCCAGCCAGGCCCAGACATGTCTCAGCGTCTCGACGATTGTCAGGTAGAAGATCGCCGCCCAAAGATAAGCCTGATAATCGAAGGTGCGGGAAAAGGCGTAGCGGGTCTGTCCCATCAGGTCGAAAACCGTGACGATGGAGACGACTGCCGAGCCTTTAATCATCAGGATGATCTCGTTTCCGTAAGGACGCAGCGCGACGATGAGTGCCTGCGGCAGGATGATCTTGCGGAAGGTGATGAATTTCGAAATGCCGAGCGAGGCGGCGCCCTCATGCTGGCCGAGCGGCACGCTGCGGATTGCGCCGCGCAGGATTTCGGCCTGATAGGCGGCGGTATTGAGGGTCAGCGACAGGAGGCCGCAATACCAGGCTTCCCGGAAGAACCACCACAGCCCGACCGTCTCCAATTGCGGGCGGAAGCTGCCGAGGCCGTAATAGATCAGGAAAAGCTGGGCCAGAAGCGGCGTGCTGCGGAAGACGTAGACATAGGCATAGGCCAGCGAGCCGAGGACGCGGTTTTTCGACATACGCGCAAAGGCGATCGGCACCGAGAGGATTGCGCCGAGAATGATCGAACTGCCGACCAGCGTGATGGTGGTGATGAGGCCGTCAATGTAACGCGGCCCGTAACGTTCGAATTTCGCCCAGTCCCACCCTTCGATCATCGCGAAGATCAAGCCGGCGGCGAGCAGCAGCCAGAGCGTGATGACGCCGATGCCGACGATGCGCGATATGTTGAGCGGCTTGTCGGCTATGGCTGGCGCCGGGCGCGGCGGAATGAGTTCCTGGATATGGCTCATCGGCGTGCCTCCGACTTGCGTGACCAGCGATCGATGAAGCCGATCCCGATGGAGGAGAGAAGTGCGAGAATGAGGTAGAGCAGGCAGGCGATGCCGTAGAAGAAGAATGCTTCCTTGCTGACACGTGCGGCGATGCCGGTCTGACGGATGATATCGGCAAGTCCGATGATCGAGACGTAGGACGTGTCTTTGAGCAGGATGACCCAGAGGTTGGTCATGCCGGGCAGGGCGATCCTGACCAGTTGCGGAATGATGATGAGCACCATGGTGCGGCCGCGTGACAGGCCAAGCGCATGGCCCGCCTCATATTGGCCCCTGGGAATGGCCTTGAAGGCGGAGAGCAGCACTTCGGAGGCATAGGATGAGAACACGACTGATAGCGCGACCATGCCGGCCACGAAGGCGTTGATCTCGACGGGGCCGGTGATGCCGACATAACCCGCTGCTGATTGCAGCAGCATCTGAATGCCGTAATAGACGATGAAGAGCGTCAGCAGTTCCGGCAGGCCACGGAAGATGGTTGTGTAGATGCCGGTCGCCAGCCGTAGCGACTTCTCCTCCGATTGCGCCGCAAGCGCAATGAGGAAGCCGATCAGCAGGCCGACGGGCAATGTCGCAAGCGCCAGCGAGATGGTGACCTTGACGCCGAAGGCGATTTCATCGCCCCAGCCTGCATCACCACACGCAACAAGGGTGCTGTTTCCGAAAAGCGAGAAGAGACCGACCGGACCGCAGAAGGGGTCGAGAAGTGTCGAGACATAGGTCCAGAACGCACCTATGGCGGAAAATGCTCCGCTCATGCCAGTTTTCCCCCGCGGTCTTAAGCCGCCGTGATTGTTATGGTGACGTTTTCAAACAAAAATGGCGGAAGGGCAAGCCTTCCGCCACCAGATTTCAACAGATCGAGCAGGCTTACTCGCCGTAAACGTCGAAATCGAAGTATTTTTTATTGATCTCCTGGTACTTGCCGCTGGCGCGGATACCGGCGATGGCAGCCGTGAATTTATCGGCGAGCGCCGTGTCACCCTTGCGCACCGCAACGCCTGCGCCATTGCCGTTGATCTCGACATCGACCTTGAGCGGCGTCAGGATCTTGCAGCAGGCGCCGGCATCCGTCTTCAGCCATTCCGAAAGCACGACGATATCGTCGATGACGGCGTCGATACGGCCATTGGCGATATCGAGCTTATATTCATCGGCGGTCGGATACATCTTCACGTCGGCATCCGGGAAGTGCTTTTCGGCGTAGTTGGAGTGGGTGGTGGAACCCTGTGCGCCGAGCGACTTGCCCTTCAGGTCGTCGAGGGACTTGATCGGCGAATCCTTCGGCACGGCGATGGCCGGCGGGGTGTTGTAATATTTCTTGGAGAAGTCGACCTTCTCGAGACGCTCGGGCGTGATCGACATGGACGCGATGATGGCGTCGAACTTCTTGGCCTGAAGGGCGGGAATGATGCCGTCCCAGTCATTGGTGACGAAGGTGCACTCAGCCTTCATTTGTTCGCACATCGCCTTGGCGATGTCGATGTCGAAGCCGGTCAGCGTGCCGTCGGCTTCAAGATTGTTGAAGGGCGGATAGGCGCCTTCGGTGCCGATGACGATCTTGTCCTGCGCAAGGGCTGCGCCTGAAAACAGCGAGATGGCGGCAATCGATGCGGCTGCGAGCAGACGGGTGGAAATAGGCATTTCGATCCTCTCTTTTGGTCGTTCATCCGCAGTCTGTTGTTGTTTTCAGTGCGGACGCCATAAGCGCAAGGCGCGACGGAATGTTTTTTGTTTTCCGTGGCCTTCAGCGCCGGGGCAATTATTCATCCGGTTGGTCAAAAAATGCAACTGCAATATTAGTCACCTCGATTGCGCCGCAGAGCTTTCACGAAAACGCCTTGATCTGTTCATTTCCGGTACACAAGGCTTTGTCCATCATGGGAACCGAAGCGTGTGCAAGGCGTTGACCAGCGCCTGCATGCGCAGCCGGTTCAAGATGTCGCGACACAAGCGACCAATAATGGCAGATGAGGAAGCACCGATGCTGAAGAAGAACAGATTGCTGACGGGGGTGGTTTTCCCCCTCATGTCGCTGGCGATTGCGGTGGAGCCCGCTGCTGCCGGTTTTGCCGGAGCCGCGCGGACGCAGACGCAGATGCCCAAGTTGCAGAGCCCGCTTATTCTGGCGCAGGCGCAACCGGAAGGCCAGGTCGCCGAAGAGCAGAACCCGGAAGAGCTTCTGCGCAAACAGCGCCAGCAAGCCGAAGAAGCGCAGCCGCAGGCCGAGCCGCCGAAGCAGGCCCCCGAGCCGAAGCCCGAAGCAGCACCCGCCGAACCGCGCCCCGAGCCGCAACGTGAAGCGCAGCCGGAACCCAAGCCCGAACCCAAGCGTGAAGCACAGCCGGAACCTCAGCGTGAGCCGCAGCAGCGCGAAGCCCGCCCTGAGCCGGCGCCTGCCGAACAGCCGCAGGAACGCCCACGCAAACCGGAGCGGGCACAGGAGCCTCAAGGGGAAGGCGAGCAGCGCCCCGCACGCCAGCGCCCGGAGGCCGCTCCTGAAGCTGCACCCGAGGCAGCGCCGGCCGAACAGCAGCCGAAGGAGCGCCCACGTAAACCTGAGCGCGCGGAACAGCCTGCGGGTGAGGGCGAGGCGCGTCCGCGCAAGGAGCGCGCTAAAGAGCCTGCCGCCGAGCAGCCTGCCGCGCGTCCAGACAATGCCGAGCAGCCCGCCAAACCGCGTGAGAAAAAGCCGCAGGTAGAAGAAAAGGCTCCGGAACAGAAATCCGAACCGGCCGAAAAGGCTGTTCCGGAGAAAAAACCTGACGCTCCAGAACCTGCCGCGAAGGAAGCGCCTGTTCCGACGGAAGCGCCGACACCCGCACGTCCGCCGGCGCCGGAGGCGCAGCCCAACCCCGCACCCGGCCAGCAGCCTTCCGAAAAACCTGCCGAAGGTCAGGGCAAAACCGAGCCTGCAGCGCCGCTGCCGGGCACGCCGACGCCCCCGCCGCCAAGCGGCACCACGACCGGACAGGCGCCTGCCGGTGAGCCCGTTCCCAACCAGGTTGCTGTTCCGCAGACGGAAGCACCGCCCATGACGAAGGAAGAATTGGACAAGGCCAAGGCGGTTGCCAAGGACCCGTCCAAGACCGCCGACACCGTCATCCTGCCGGTCGACAAGGGTGCGGCCGTTCTCGACAGCGATAAGGAAGTGGAGCGCTCCGGCAACAATCAGGCCCGAGAGCAACGCCGCCGCGAGCGTGAACAGGCCGGTGAGGTGAAGGTGCCTACCTCGGACGCCGAGGCGCAGCGCGCCGGTGCCGCTGAAGGCAAGACCCCGCCGCCGCCCGTGAAAATGGAGGCGATCACCTCCCAGCAGGGTGAGCGCATCGACCGCCGTCCGCAATATGAGCGGCCGGAAGGCGTGCGCGAGTGGCAGCCACGTGAGGGCCGCCCGCGTGACCGTGATCGTGATGCGCCGATCATCCTGCAATTCGGCGATCGTGTCGTCGTGCGTGGCGATGACAACCAGCGCTTCATCCGTGATGGCGGCGAGCCCTATTACGAGCGTCTGCAGGGCGGTCGTGTCCGCGAAACCGTCGAGCGCCGTGACGGTACGCAGGTGGTGACGATCCGCAATCGTTATGGCGACGTGATCCAGCGCTCGCGCATCGATGATCGCGGCCGGGAATATGTGCTGTTCTATGCGCCCGAGCTGATGGACGATCCAGACCGCGATTATGTCTATCGTGATCCGGGCCTCGACCTGCCGCCGATGCGCCTGCGTATTCCCGTTCGTGACTACATCATCGACACGTCGAGCGATCCGGACCGCGATTATTACCGCTTCCTCGAGCAGCCGCCGGTCGAACCCGTGGAGCGTGTCTATTCGCTGGATGAAGTGCGCTATTCGGCCCGTATCCGCGACAAGGTGCGCCGTATCGACCTCGATACGATCACCTTTGCCACCGGCAGCGCCGACATTCCGATGGCGCAGGCTCGCTCACTGCGCAAGGTGGCCGATGCGATCAACAAGGCGCTGGAAAAGAACCCGGCGGAAACCTTCCTGATCGAAGGCCATACCGATGCCGTCGGCTCCGATGAAAGCAACCTCGTTCTTTCCGACGAGCGCGCCGCTTCCGTTGCCAACGTGCTGACCGATGTCTACGGCATTCCGCCGGAAAACCTCGCGACGCAGGGTTATGGCGAGCGTTACCTGAAGGTCCAGACACTCGGTCCGGAACAGCAGAACCGCCGCGTCACCATCCGCCGCGTGACGCCGCTGGTGAAGCCGGTCGCCCAGAACTGATCGGGTTCCTGCAGAAAAACGAAGGCCCGGAGAGCGCAAGCTTTCCGGGCTTTTTGTTGGTTTCGAGCTTGCTACTTTCGCACCGTCATCCTCGCCCTTGAGGCGAGGATCCATTCCTGTTGTCGCAACGTGGATCCTCGGGTCAAGCCCGAGGATGACTGAGAAAACTGAATGCTCTTCAGTTCAGCGCCACCGCGATCTCCGCGGCCAGCTGGGCATTATTACGCACCAGCGCGATATTGGTTTCCAGGCTGCGGCCATCCGTCAGTCGGAAGATGTCGCCGAGCAGGTAGGGGGTAACTTCCTTGCCGGTGACCTCGTCGCGCTCCGCATGGGAGATGGCGCGGTTGATGTAGATTTCCATTTCTTCGCGGGGGATTTCGTCTTCTTCCGGCACGGGGTTGGCGATCAGCATGCCGCCATCGATGCCGAGCTGTTCGCGGGTCACCTGGAAATTGGCGATTGCCGCCGGGCTGTTCAGCGAAAGCGGGCTCGCCAGGCCGGAGGAGCGCGACCAGAAGGCGGGGAATTCTTCCGAGCCGAAGGTGACGACAGGCACGCCGTTGGTTTCGAGAACCTCGAGCGTCTTTGGGATGTCGAGGATCGCCTTGGCGCCGGCGCAGACGACGATGACGCCGGTCTTGGCAAGTTCGGTCAGATCGGCGGAGATGTCGAACGTCTCCTCCGCGCCCTTGTGCACACCGCCGATGCCGCCGGTGGCGAAAACGCGGATGCCGGCGCGGGCAGCGGCAATCATGGTGGCGGCAACCGTGGTGGCGCCGGTGCGGCGCTCGGCAATTGCGAAGGCGATATCGGCGCGCGAGACCTTCATGGCGTCAGTGGTCTGGGCGAGCGCCTCCAGCTGGTCCTTTTCGAGGCCGATGTGCAGGGTGCCGTGAATGACGGCGATGGTCGCCGGAACGGCGCCCTGGTCGCGAATGATCTGTTCGACGCTTTCGGCCATCTCGATATTGCCGGGATAGGGCATGCCATGGGTGATGATGGTCGATTCAAGTGCCACGATCGGCGCACCGCGCTGCTTGGCGGCGGCGACTTCCCGTGAATAAACGATGGGCAGGAGCGGGGAGATGGGGCGGGTCATTTATTCTGTTCCAATTCTTGAAAGCGGGTTCATGCCAGTATTTCAGCTGCGGGAACAAGTCCCAACATGGCATCGACACTGTCTTTTGATAAATCCTGCGAGGTGGCGAAGGGCGATTGCACGGTGATGGCCGCTGCGGCCGCGCCCTGTCTCAGCGCTTCCGCGATGGTCTTTCCCTCGGCGATCGCGGCAAGATAACCGGAGGCCATGGCGTCGCCGGCGCCGGTCACGTCCTTTACCTCGCGGATAAGGGGCGGGTTGAGCGTTACGGTTTGCGTCGCATCGAAAGCCACGACCTCGCTTGCGCCGCGGGTGACGACGCCGCCGGCAAGCCCGGCCTTGCGCAGAATGCCGGGCCAGTCGCGGACATTCGCCGCCGTCTCTCCGGTTAGTGCTCGTGCCTCCGCCTCGTTCATGAAGAGAATGTCGATATCGGCAAGCGCGCCTTTCAGTTTCACCGCCTTGGCGGGGGAAATGGCGATGGCAGCCAGCGGCTTTTCGCAGGCGCGGGCGACGAGGCCGAGGGCCGTCAGCGTGTCATCAGGCAGATTGGCGTCGCAGAGCAGAAAGTCGCTTGCCGTGATCGCCTCGCGCACGGCACGCACTTTCAGGCGGCGCGGGGTAAAGAGCTTGTAGAGGTCCATATCGGCAAGGGCGATGACCAGATTGCCGTCACGCTCCAGAATGGCGGTGTAGCTTGGCGTGCGGCGGTCGAGGAAAATAAAGGGCGTATCTTCGACGCCGGCATATTTTGCGGCCTCCGCCACCGCTTCGCCTGTCACGTCGCCGCCGCGTGGCGCGATGATGCGGACGGCAAAACCGAGCCGGGCAAGATTGCGCGCCGCGTTAAAACCGCCGCCGCCTGCCTCCTCCATCCAGGAGCCGGGATTGCTGGCGCCGGGCGCCGTCTCAGTCTCGATCATGCCGCGCCTGTCGATATGCGCGCCGCCCAGAACGAGTATTTTCTTCACGCTTGCGTTTCCCTCTTTGGCGGATGGAAAGGCCGGACGATTCGGCCGACCCCCGTGTTCGTTTGCCTGTCACTTCCCGTTTGCGGCGATAGGCCGGAGCCGAAAAACAAAGATAGAACAAACCACTTATCGCTATTTGTTTTCAATATGCTGGCCGCGCCTTGCGAAATGAGAACAAATGGAGTACATACCATTTCCATACTGCTTCATTGCCTGTGCGGCTTCAATAACCTAAAGGTGGTTCAGATGGCACAAAATTCTTTGCGTCTCGTAGAGGATAAATCCGTGGATAAAAGCAAGGCACTGGAAGCGGCGCTCTCCCAGATCGAACGGTCGTTCGGCAAGGGATCGATCATGAAGCTCGGTTCCAATGAAAATGTGGTTGAAGTGGAAACCGTTTCGACGGGTTCGCTCAGCCTGGATATCGCGCTCGGCATCGGCGGTCTGCCGAAGGGGCGCATCGTTGAAATTTATGGTCCGGAAAGCTCGGGTAAAACGACGCTGGCGTTGCAGACCATTGCGGAAGCCCAGAAGAAGGGCGGCATCTGCGCCTTCGTGGATGCCGAACATGCGCTCGATCCGGTCTATGCCCGCAAGCTGGGTGTGGATTTGCAGAGCCTGCTGATTTCGCAGCCGGATACGGGCGAGCAGGCGCTGGAGATCACCGATACGCTGGTTCGTTCCGGCGCGGTCGACGTTCTGGTCGTCGATTCGGTCGCGGCACTGACGCCGCGGGCGGAAATCGAAGGCGAGATGGGCGACAGCCTGCCGGGTCTTCAGGCGCGTCTGATGAGCCAGGCGCTGCGCAAGCTGACCGCTTCGATCTCCAAATCGAAGTGCATGGTGATCTTCATCAACCAGATCCGCATGAAGATCGGCGTCATGTTCGGTTCGCCGGAAACGACGACGGGCGGTAACGCGCTGAAGTTCTACGCCTCCGTACGCCTTGACATTCGCCGCATCGGCGCCGTCAAGGAGCGCGAAGAGGTGGTCGGCAACCAGACGCGTGTGAAGGTCGTCAAGAACAAGATGGCGCCGCCCTTCAAGCAGGTGGAATTCGACATCATGTATGGCGAAGGCGTTTCCAAGACCGGCGAGCTTGTCGATCTCGGCGTGAAGGCCGGTATCGTCGAGAAATCCGGCGCATGGTTCTCTTATAACAGCCAGCGTCTGGGGCAGGGGCGTGAGAACGCCAAGACCTTCCTGCGCGACAATCCGGAAACGGCCAATGAGATCGAGCTGGCGCTGCGCCAGAATGCCGGTCTGATCGCTGACCGCTTCCTGCAGAATGGCGGCCCGGATGCCGGCGATAGCGACGGTGACGGCGACGAGGGCTGACACCTCAAAAAAGGGGCCGGGCATAGAGTGTCTGGCCACTTTGCCGAAATGAGCTGATCGAAACGAAATGGGCCGTGCGATTTTCCCTCGCCTGGCCCTTTTTGTTTGCCGATGCGCCTTGGTTTGCCTGCATGGCTGGACAGGGCAGGATACGGACGATAAAAGCCATTGATTTTGCAATATAGCCATCATTTGTGATGGCAATGATGGACTCCAGCTGTGAGCGGTGTGTGGGCATGAGCGGTGTAAATGAAATTCGGTCGACCTTTCTCGACTACTTCAAAAAGAATGGACACGAGATCGTGCCCTCCAGCCCGCTGGTGCCGCGCAACGATCCGACATTGATGTTCACCAATGCCGGCATGGTGCAGTTCAAGAACGTCTTCACCGGTCTTGAAAGCCGTCCATATTCCACCGCCGCTTCGGCGCAGAAATGCGTGCGTGCCGGCGGCAAGCATAACGACCTCGACAATGTCGGTTATACCGCCCGTCACCATACCTTCTTCGAAATGCTCGGCAATTTTTCCTTCGGCGATTATTTCAAGGAAGAGGCGATCACCCATGCCTGGAACCTGATCACCAAGGAATTCGGCATCGACCGCAATCGGCTGCTGGTCACGGTCTATCACACCGATGACGAGGCCTTTAATCTCTGGAAGAAGATCGCCGGTTTTTCCGACGACCGCATCATCCGCATTCCGACCAGCGACAATTTCTGGGCGATGGGCGATACCGGTCCCTGCGGTCCCTGTTCGGAAATCTTCTACGATCATGGCGATCATATCTGGGGCGGCCCGCCCGGCTCGCCGGAAGAGGATGGCGACCGGTTCATCGAAATCTGGAACCTCGTCTTCATGCAATATGAGCAGCTGACGAAGGAAGAGCGCATCGACCTGCCGCGCCCGTCGATCGACACCGGCATGGGCCTCGAGCGCATTTCGGCGCTGCTGCAAGGCAAACACGACAATTACGATACGGACCTGTTCCGTGCATTGATCGCCGCTTCCGTCGAAGCGACCGGTGTTCCGGCCGAAGGCGAAAAGCGCGCCAGCCATCGCGTCATCGCCGATCACCTGCGCTCGTCCGCTTTCCTCATCGCCGATGGCGTTCTGCCGTCCAATGAAGGCCGCGGTTATGTCCTGCGCCGCATCATGCGCCGCGCCATGCGCCATGCCGAGCTTCTGGGCTCGCGCGAGCCGCTGATCTACAAGCTTTTGCCGGCGCTGGTGCAACAGATGGGCCGTGCCTATCCGGAACTGGTCCGCGCCGAGGCGCTGATTTCCGAAACGCTCAAGCTTGAGGAAACCCGTTTCCGCAAGACGCTGGAGCGCGGCCTGTCGCTGCTCTCCGACGCCACGTCGACGCTGCACAAGGGTGACATGCTTGATGGTGAAACGGCCTTCAAGCTTTATGACACCTATGGTTTCCCGCTCGACCTGACGCAGGATGCACTGCGCGCCCGCGAAATCGGCGTCGATATTTCAGGCTTCACCGATGCCATGCAACGACAGAAGGCGGAAGCCCGTTCGCACTGGGCCGGTTCCGGCGACAAGGCGACAGAGACCGTCTGGTTCGAGCTGAAGGAAAAATTCGGCGCGACCGAATTCCTCGGTTATGACACGGAAACCGCCGAAGGCGTCATTCAGGCGATCGTCAAGGACGGCAAGGCGGTGGACAATGCCGCCGATGGAGAAGCGGTCCAGATCGTCGTTAACCAGACACCGTTTTATGGTGAGTCCGGCGGCCAGATGGGCGATACGGGCGTGATTACCGGCGAAAATGGCGCCTTCACGGTTTCCGAAACCCAGAAGAAGGGCGAAGGCCTGTTCGTGCATTCCGGCACCGTCTCCAAGGGCGGCCTGAAGCTCGGCGATGCCGTGCAGCTGACCGTCGATCATGATCGCCGTTCGCGTCTGCGCGCCAACCATTCCGCCACGCACCTGCTGCATGAGGCGCTGCGCGAAGTGCTCGGCACCCATGTCGCCCAGAAGGGTTCGCTGGTCGCGCCCGAGCGCCTGCGCTTTGACGTTTCGCATCCCAAACCGATGTCGGCCGAGGAGTTGAAGGTCGTTGAGGATATGGCGAACGAGATCGTGTTGCAGAACTCGCCTGTTGTCACCCGCCTGATGAGCGTCGATGACGCCATTGCCGAGGGCGCCATGGCGCTGTTCGGTGAAAAATATGGCGACGAAGTTCGCGTGGTGTCGATGGGCACCGGCGTTCATGGCGCGAAGGCCAACCGTCCCTATTCGGTCGAGCTTTGCGGCGGCACCCATGTGGCAGCCACCGGCCAGATCGGTCTCATCCGCATTCTCGGCGAAAGCGCCGTTGGTGCGGGCGTGCGCCGTCTTGAAGCCGTAACGGGTCAGGGCGCGCTTGCCTATCTCGCCGAGCAGGATGAGCGGGTGAAGGCATTGGCTTCATCGCTGAAGGTTCAGCCGGGCGACGTGCTGTCGCGCGTTGAAGGGCTGCTTGACGAGCGCAAAAAGCTGGAGCGTGAGCTTGCCGATGCCCGCAAGAAGCTCGCCATGGGCGGTGGTTCGTCGGATGCGGGCGCAAACGATGTCCAGCAGGTCGCGGGCGTCAATTTCCTTGCGAAATCCCTGTCCGGCATCGATGCCAAGGATCTCAAGGGTCTTGCCGATGAGGCCAAGGCCAATCTTGGCTCTGGCGTTGTGCTGCTGATTGCGGTTTCTGACGATGGCAAGGCAAGCGCCGTTGCTGCCGTTACCGAAGATCTGACGGCCCGTTTCAGTGCCGTCGATATCGTCCGCACCGCTTCGGCCGCGCTTGGCGGTAAGGGAGGCGGCGGACGCCCGGATATGGCACAGGCCGGCGGCCCGGATGGCGCCAAGGCGCAGGAGGCCATCGAAGCGGTGGCCGCGGCACTGGCGGCCTGATCTGGAAAGATTGAGGAAGGGGCGGGGTTTTACCCCGCCTTTTTTAATTCTACGCTGAGGCTTGCGAGAGATGGCATGGACCATCGAGCGCTGAAGACGGGGAGGAGGGCATGCGATGCGCTTTGTAAATCCCATCCCTTTCGTGCGCGATATAGACCGCTCGAAGGCGTTTTATCGTGATCGGCTGAGCCTCCAAATATTGCGGGACTTCGGGAATTTCGTTCTCTTTGAGGGCGGCTTTGCCATCCATGAGGGGCGGTCGCTTGAGGAGACTGTCTGGCAAGCACCATCAGGCATGGAAGAGCCCTATGGCAGGCGAAACCTGCTGCTGTATTTCGAGCACGCAGATGTGGATGCGGCTTTTCAAAATATCGCACCGTATGTCGAGCTTATCCATCCGGTTCAGAGGCAGGCCTGGGGACAGAGAGTATTCCGCTTTTATGATCCGGACGGGCATGCAATCGAGGTCGGAGAACCGCTCGGCCAATCCGATGAATAGACCCGCCGCAAAGATCGACCCTGTGGGCGATTTTCGGACGGGCCGTGGTTCGTTCTTTGCAATATCGCGGCCGATTATCCTGTCGCCTGCAAATCTTTCGCCGCGTCTTCATCAAGCTGGGCAGCGCGCTTGAAGGCCGGGCGTTCGGTGAGATGCGCCATGTAGTCGATAAAGGCCGGGCGTTTTTCGATCGTGCCGAAATGTAGCCCCCAGCCGATATGGGCGCCGACATAAACATCGGCTGCGGTGAAGAGATCGCCGGCAATGAAACGGTTTTCGCTGACCGCCCGTTCAAGCGTGTTCATCACATCCGCATAGCTGCCACAGCCCGCCATGCGCAGTTTTTCCTTCGGCACTTCAAAACCCATCGCCTTCATGCTGGCCGCCATTTCCAGCGGGCCAGCGGCGAAAAACATCCACCGGTAATAAAGGCCGCGTGCCTTCGGTGTCGGTGCGAGGTTGGCGCCGGGAAAGGCGTCGGCCAGATAAGCGCAGATCGCCGCCGCCTCGGTGACGATGGTATCGCCATGTTTGATGGCCGGCACCTTGGCCATCGGGTTTATCAGCCGATAGGCGGGCGATTTCATCGAGGTTTCGAAACTCAATATTTCCGTTTTATAAGGAACACCCACTTCTTCAAGCATCCAGCGCGCGATGCGTCCGCGCGACATGGGATTGGTATAGAAGATCAACTCACTCATAGTCCTGCCTCCCCAAGCAAAATCGCCGCAGCCTCGTGGGGAAACCCGGCGGGTCCCTCACTGGCGCGGTGTGTTTTTATAATCCGCAGCATCATTCTCACGCTCCTTGAAGATCGTACTGACGCTGCGGTAGGTTTTGACTGCGCCGGGCAAGTTATCTGTAAGTAGATGCTGTTTCAGCTTTGTCTTATTGTTGTGCTGGCCACGGCACGGCGCAGAATCGAAGTCTGCGCCTAGTGCAACATCTAATCAAGATACTGTGAACAAAAAAAGAAAACCGGGCGTTTCGACCCGGTTTTCCAGTTTTTTCCACCTTTTTTCTGCCCGTGCCGCGGCGCTGACGTTTCAGCTTTATGGCGCAAAAAAACCCGGCGCTGAGGCCGGGTTTTAATGTCACTGAGTGAAGAGGCTTAAGCCGCCATCGCCTTCTTGAGGTTCTCGTCGATCTTGTCGAGGAAAGCGGTGGTGGAGAGCCAGGGCTGGTCCGGGCCGATGAGCAGGGCCAGATCCTTGGTCATGAAGCCGCTTTCGACGGTGTCGACGCAGACGGTTTCGAGCGTTGTCGCGAACTTTGCCAGTTCCGCATTGTCGTCCAGCTTGGCGCGGTGGGCGAGGCCACGGGTCCAGGCGAAGATCGAAGCGATCGAGTTGGTCGAGGTTTCCTGACCCTTCTGGTGCTGGCGGTAGTGGCGCGTCACCGTGCCATGTGCCGCTTCGGCTTCGACCGTGCGGCCATCCGGCGACAGGAGAACCGAGGTCATCAGGCCGAGCGAGCCGAAGCCCTGCGCAACCGTGTCGGACTGAACGTCGCCATCATAGTTCTTGCAGGCCCAGACGTAACCGCCGGACCACTTGAGCGCGGAAGCGACCATATCGTCGATCAGGCGGTGCTCATAGATGATGCCGACTTCGTCGAACTTCGCCTTGAACTCGGCCTGGTAAACTTCTTCGAAGATATCCTTGAAGCGACCGTCATAGGCCTTGAGGATGGTGTTCTTGGTGGACAGGTAAACCGGCCATTTGCGCATCAGGCCGTACATCATGGATGCGCGGGCGAATTCGCGGATGGATTCGTCAAGGTTGTACATGGCCAGTGCAACACCGGCGCTCGGGGCGTCGAAGACGTCCTTCTCGATGACCTGACCGTCTTCACCGACGAACTTGATCGTCAGCTTGCCCTTGCCGGGGAACTTGAAATCGGTTGCCTTGTACTGGTCGCCGAAAGCGTGGCGGCCGACGACGATCGGCTTGGTCCAGCCGGGAACGAGGCGCGGAACGTTCTTGCAGATGATCGGCTCGCGGAAGATGACGCCGCCCAGAATGTTGCGGATCGTGCCGTTCGGGCTCTTCCACATCTGCTTCAGGCCGAATTCCTCGACGCGGGCTTCATCCGGGGTGATGGTGGCGCACTTGATGCCGACGCCGTGCTTCTTGATGGCGTGTGCCGCATCGACCGTGACCTGGTCGTTGGTGGCATCGCGGTTTTCAACCGAGAGGTCGTAATATTCGATATCGAGATCGAGGTATGGCAGTATCAGCTTGTCCTTGATCAGCTGCCAGATGATACGGGTCATTTCGTCGCCGTCGAGATCAACGACTGGATTGGCTACCTTGATCTTTGCCATGAATTCCTCACCTTCGAAGCTGTGGCGCCTGATGACGCCGGTATCCGGAAAAATATCCGGTGCGGCTATAGCATCGCGAGCGTCTGAGGCAAAGCCATGGGGGGCGCTTTTTTGGCGCAGCGCAACAGTGGATTGCGCATTGCCAAACCATAATGCCGGAATACAGTCAGGCGAATCGCTTCGCCCGCCTGTCGGGCCTATCCCGGGATCACATCATGCGGAATATTCTGCTTCTGACTGCCGCCGTCCTCTTTTCGCACAGCGCGCTCGCCGCCGGGCCTGCCGACCCCGTCCAGAAGGTGATGGATATTACCGTCAAGAACTGGTCCGGCGACGCCGAAAACTGGAAATATATTTTCGACGAGGACATGCTGACCAGCCTGTTCAGCAAGGACTTCGTGACCCAATATCGCGAAGCATCCAAGAAGCCGGCTTATGAGGCGGAAAGCGGTGAGACTGGCGATCCCTTCGGTTACGATGTGGTGACGAACTCGCAGGACGGCTGCCCGCTGGCGGATGTTTCGGTGACGCCGGGCGCGGTGAAGGACGGCGTGACTGATGTGACGGCGAAATTCAAGCTCTGGGCCTGCATGGATGAGGCGGAGATGAAGGCGACCGTCGATGAAGTTCATTTCGATGTCATCGAGGAAGACGGACGGCCGGTGATCAGCGACATTCACCGGGTCGGCGATGAGGGTAGGGATTCGCTGCGCGAAGAAATGGCGAATATCATCAAGGGGGAGTGAAGGCGGTTGCCGCCGGTCGAATTTGACGATGACGCTTCTTCACACTCGGCGTCATCCTCGGGCTTGACCCGAGGATCCATGATTTCAACGGGTTATGGATCCTCGGGTCAAGCCCGAGGATGACGCCGTTCAGGTTTTGGGTCTTTGTCTCTGCAGCCCGATGTCCTGCTTGCATACGCTACGGCTTTGATTTTGCCGCCGATCTGTGTCAGTGAGGCGCCGTTTAACGCCCTGACCTCATACACGGGCGACGATCCTAGACTGGAAAATGACGATGGCAGGCACTAACAGCGAGCTTGAACTTCTGGCGGAAGGCCCGGCGATCATTCTGGTCGAACCGCAGCTCGGCGAAAATATCGGCATGGTGGCGCGGGCAATGGCCAATTTCGGCCTTTCCGAATTGCGTCTGGTCAATCCGCGTGATGGCTGGCCGAGCGAGAAGGCGCGTGCTGCCGCTTCCAAGGCCGATCACGTCATCGACGGCACCAGGGTGTTCGAGACGCTGGAAGAGGCGGTCAAGGATCTCAATTTCGTTTATGCCACGACGGCGCGCGAGCGTTACGGTTTCAAGCCGGTGCGCGCGCCGGTGACCGCCGCCGATACGCTCAGGGCAAAATTCAAGGCCGGCGAAAAGACCGGCATCCTGTTCGGGCGGGAGCGCTGGGGGCTGACCAATGAGGAGGTGGCGCTGGCCGACGAGATCGTGACCTTCCCGGTAAACCCCGCCTTTGCCTCGCTCAACATTGCGCAGGCCGTGCTGCTGATGTCCTATGAATGGATGAAATCAGGCATGGACGACCTGGATGAAACGCTTTTCCAGTCCGTCGAGCAGCGACCTTCGACCAAGGAACAGGTTTTCGGCCTGTTCGAACATATCGAGGAAGCGCTGGATGCGCGTGGTTATTTCCATCCTGCTGAAAAAAAGCCGAAAATGGTCGACAATCTGCGTGCCGTGCTGTCGAGACGGGGTTTCTCCGAGCAGGAAATCAGCGTTTTCCGCGGCGTGATCAATTCGCTCGACCGTTTCCCCCGGCAGTGGCCAAAGCAGTCAGGCCGGGCGGCGCCGTCGGCCGAAGGCGCCAATTCGGAGAGGACCGGGGAGAATGCTGAAGACGAGTGAGGCCACGGCCGATGTGCTGAAACCGGTGCTGGTGTTTGATTCCGGCATTGGCGGGCTGACGGTGCTGCGCGAAGCGCGCGTGCTGATGCCCGAGCGCGGCTTCATCTATGTGGCCGACGATGCGGGTTTTCCCTATGGCGGCTGGGAAGAGGAAGCGCTGAAGACGCGTATTCTCTCGCTCTTCGAAACGCTGCTGCAGGATTATAGTCCGGAAGTCTGCATCATCGCCTGCAATACCGCCTTCACGCTCGCCGGGGCCGATCTTCGGGCGCGGTTTCCGGACATGACTTTCGTCGGCACCGTTCCCGCCATCAAGCCGGCTGCGGAACGCACCCGCTCCGGCCTCGTCTCCGTGCTGGCGACGCCGGGCACCGTCAAGCGTGCCTATACGCGCGATCTCATCCAATCCTTCGCCACACAGTGCCATGTCCGTCTCGTGGGCTCTGAAAATCTGGCGCGCATGGCGGAAAGCTGGATCAGGGGTGAGCCGGTTTCGGACGAGGCGGTCCTGGCCGAAATCGAGCCGTGCTTCATTGATAGTGACGGCAAGCGCACCGATATCGTCGTTCTCGCCTGCACCCATTACCCCTTCATGGCCAACGTGTTTCGCCGGCTCGCTCCATGGCCGGTGGACTGGCTTGATCCGGCAGAAGCGATTGCGAGGCGGGCGCGCCATCTGGTGCCGCTGCCGCAGGATGCGGAACACCCCGATGGTTTCGACTTTGCCGTCTTCACATCCGGCAAGCCGGATTTTGCCACACGGCGGTTGATGCAAGGGTTCGGTCTCAGCGTTTCGGCGGTCTGAGTTTGCTGCCTTAGCGCCTGTTGCATTTTTGCATCTATCCTGTGTGACTTTTACAATTCGAGATTGCGGCCACTTGTCGCGCCTGACGTCTCGTGTAAGATGCTCCTTGTCTGTAACCGCTATTAAAGGAGGCGTGGAATGACTGACAATTTTAATATGCGCCTTAACGGCATGTCTGGCATTTCCGGCATGGTCATCGGTGGTTACATGTTCCGAGGCATCAACCTCCGATAAGGCTTATTGCCTGATTTCCTTGCCGTTTGGCATTTTCACTTCGTTCGACATCTGAAATTGTGCGTTCGCGTGGCCTGAGTGTTGCGCCCGTCGTTCCGGCATGTCGCTTTCCATCGATAAAGGACCCGGCCGCTTCGCCGCGCCGGGATGGATTTCCCATGCAGAAAAATCAACCATTGGTAGCATATGCGCTGCCGGATGCGGTCGACCGTTTGTTCGTCACCTTCGGCGTCTGGAAAACCTTAAAGGCGGTTCTTGTCGCGGCCATGGTGCCGCGTGCGCCGCCGACGGATATCGCCGATCTACCCGAACGTATGCTGGACGATATCGGCCTCGAGCCCTCTAAGCGGAAGATGCGTCGGGACTGGGCGCCGCCTTACTGGGCGCCGCGGTTTTGATGGTGGCGGCCTCTCTGGCGACGAAATGTTGGAGAGGTCGTATCTTTATCGTTCTATGGCATCATAGGCTGAAAGGAGTGACAGCGGATGGATGTTTATTGTAGCGATCGACTTCTTTCTGTCATGTTTGGGCCTGTCCCACTACTGTCCGGTTCAAACTTTTGAGCGCCACCTATCACGTTGATTTTTAGGCGTTATGACTATGGTTGTCATCCGTATGAATGGCAAACCTCGCCAAGCACTCCGACGTCATCCTCGGGCCTGTCCCGAGAATCTGCAACGTCCTGATTTTGTTGACGTGTTTAGATCCTTGGGACAAGCCCAAGGATGACGTTGAGATGATGCGCAAAGTTCGCCATCAACGTCCGTGTCATATAAAGCATCCAGAAATTTAAACCGGACAGCAGTGGCACAAGGCTGAGGATGACGTCGTATACTGAGTGAAAGGAGTTTGTTCCAATGATGAAGTTTCCTGTTCACCCCGGTGAGCTTTTGCGGGAGGAGGTCATTACCGCGCTTCAGCTTTCCGTGAAAGAAGCCGCTGAAAGGCTCGGCATGTCCCGTGTGGCGCTTTCGCGCGTCCTCAACGCACGGGCGGGCGTCAGTCCTGACCTTGCGGTGCGGCTGGAGCGGGCAGGCGTCAGCACAGCCCGTGCATGGCTTGCCATGCAGTCGAATTACGATCTTGCGCAGGCGATGAAACGCGAGCAGCCGCCCGTTCGTCCGCTGGATGACAGGGCGGCATAATCTTCGAAGTTTGGGCTTGATACCTCTCGGTTTCCATGGCTTGCTCACCGCATTGAGTGAAGGGAGATTTCATCATGCCGCTGGAGAACTGGCTGGCCTTCGTGGCCGCATCCGCCATCATGCTCGCCATTCCGGGACCGACGATCCTGCTGGTGATTTCTTACGCGCTCGGTCATGGCCGCAAGGCCAGCACCGCGACGGTGACAGGTGTCGCGCTTGGTGATTTCACCGCCATGACGGCCTCGATGCTGGGGCTTGGAGCGCTGCTTGCCACATCGGCGGCACTTTTCACCGGCCTGAAATGGATCGGTGCGGCTTACCTTATCTATCTCGGCATCAAGCTGTGGCGTTCACCGGTTGCCGGCGAGGGTGCGGAAGGAACTGGTGTGACGGGCCGCGAAAGGCCGCTTAAAATCTTCCTGCATGCCTATATCGTGACGGCGCTGAACCCGAAAAGCATCGTGTTTTTCGTGGCGTTCCTGCCGCAGTTTCTGGTGCCGACATTGCCCTTCTGGCCACAGGTGCTGATTTTCGAAGCGACATTCCTGGTGCTTGCCACCGTCAACGCCGCCCTTTATGGACTTCTGGCAAGTGCCGCCCGCAACACGATCCGCAAGCCGAAGGTTCAGCGCATTGTCAACCGCACGGGCGGTGGTCTCCTGATCGGCGCCGGTCTCATTGCCTTTGGCTGGAAGAGGGCGGTCGCGCCGTAAGGCACCTCTCGATCGCCTGAAATTCGGACATAACAAAATGGCATTGCCGCATATACTTCTCGCCCTGATCACCGTGTTTTTGTGGGGCTTCAACTTCGTCGCCATCAAGGTCGGCGTTGCCGACATGCCGCCTCTGTTTCTGACGGGTGTGCGTTATTTCTTTGCCGCCGTGCCCCTGGTGTTCTTCCTGCCGAAGCCCAATGTGCGCTGGCGGCATATGATCGTTTACGGCATGGCGATGGGCTTCGTGCAATTCGGCCTGCTTTACCCGGCCATCAAGCTCGGCCTGCCGGCGGGGCTTGCTTCGCTCGTCATGCAGTCGCAGGCCTTCTTCACGCTTGCGCTTGCCGTGGTGTTTCTCGGCGAGCGGCCGTTGCCTTCACAGATCCTCGGGGCAATCATCGCGTTTGGCGGGCTGGCGGTCATCGGTTTGGAGCGCATGACGGCGGCAGCGCTGGTGCCGCTGCTGATGGGGGTCGGTTCGGCCATTGCCTGGGCCTGCGGCAACATCGTCAACCGTCGCATTGGCCAGGTGAATGCGGTTTCCTTTGTGGCATGGACGAGCCTTGTGCCAGTTCTGCCGTTGGTCCTGCTTTCGCTGGTGGTGGAGGGACCGGATGCGATTGCGGAAGGCCTGATCAATGCGACGCCGACGATGGCTTTAGTGGTGATCTACATGGCCTATGGTGCGACGATCGTCGGTGCGGGTATCTGGAGTTACCTGCTTCTGCGTTATCCGGCCGGGACGGTGGCGCCGTTTTCGCTGCTGGTGCCGATTGTCGGTTTCATCAGCGCCTATCTCGCTTTTGCCGAGCATATCACGGTCTTCGAAGTGGTCGGCGCCGCATTGGTCATCATCGGGCTGATGCTGAATGTGTTCGGCAGGCGGCTTTCATTTTTGCGGGTATCATCCGGGGCTGCCTAGAGGCAGTGCAATTGCCTGTGCATTATCGGCATGGGACAGACGCAACCGGCGATTTTTTGGTAAAGAGCATGTTCGGCCGCCGCCAGGGGAATCGGCCGGATCAGATGCAGCACGAGGAACGGAACATTGCAGGTCGGCATCGACATGGGAACCCTATCGGGCGGGCAGCAGGCCAAGCTCGATATAGAGGAATTGCTTGCGACACGTTTGCTTGTGCAGGGCAATTCCGGTTCCGGCAAGTCGCATCTCCTGCGCCGGCTGCTGGAGCAATCGGCGCAATGGGTGCAGCAGGTCATCATCGATCCCGAGGGTGATTTCGTCACGCTTTCCGACAGGTTCGGCCATGTGGTGGTGGATGGCGAGCGCACCGAAGCGGAACTTGCAGGTATCGCCAACCGCATTCGCCAGCACCGCGTTTCCTGCGTGCTGACGCTGGAAGGCCTTGATGTCGAACAGCAGATGCGGGCCGCAGCCGCATTCCTCAACGGCCTGTTCGATGCCGATCGCGAATTCTGGTATCCCGTGCTTGTGGTGGTGGATGAGGCGCAAATGTTTGCGCCCTCCGTTGCCGGCGAAGTGACGGAAGATGCCCGCAAGGCGTCGCTGGGCGCCATGACCAATCTGATGTGCCGTGGCCGTAAACGCGGGCTTGCCGGCGTCATCGCCACCCAGCGTCTGGCGAAGCTCGCCAAGAACGTGGCGGCGGAAGCCTCGAACTTCCTCATGGGCCGCACCTTCCTCGATATCGACATGGCGCGTGCTGCCGATCTGCTCGGCATGGACCGGCGGCAGGCGGAAATGTTCCGCGATCTGCAGCGAGGCAACTTCGTGGCGCTCGGGCCTGCGCTGTCGCGCCGCCCGCTGCCCATCGTCATCGGTGCGGTGGAAACCTCGGCGCGCTCGTCGTCACCGAAGCTGATGCCGCTGCCGGATGCTCCGCAGGATGTGGAGGACCTGATCTTCACGCCGGATCCGGAGGAGTTTACCCGCCACGCGGTGCGCCGCACGCCGCCGGCACCGCGTCCGACCACGGATATTCTGGCAGAGCTTTCCCGTTCCACGCCCGCTGCCGTTGGCCCTTCACCGGAGCAGTCTCCGCGTGCAGGTCAGCCGGAACTGACGCCGGAGGAGCGCGAGGAAAAGATCGGGGCCGTGCTCGTTGAAATTCTCGACGATCCGCAATCGGCCTATCGCACGGATGCCGTGCTTTATCAGGATTTTCTGGTGCGCGCCCGTATGCGCCGTATTCCCGGCACGCCGATGACGCTGCCGGAATTCCGCCGGCAGGTGGCGATCGCCCGCTCCGGCGTTGATGCGGCGATGGCGGCAAGCGAAGGCTGGGAGAAGGCGCTGGAATTGTCGACGTCGGTTTCTGATGATCTGCAGGGCGTCTTCCTGCTGCTCGTCAAGGCGGCGCTGGGTGAAGAGCCTTGCCCGTCGGATGCCCGCATTGCCCGTGCGTACGGCACGCATTCCGCCCGCCGCGCTCGCCGTCTGCTCGGTTATTTCGAGGAGAAGGAGCTTGTGGTGGTGCATGCCGATTTCTCCGGCAAGCGCATCGTGGCTTTCCCCGATCTCGACGCAAAAACCGCACCCGGCGATGCGGATGCGGCTGAGGATGATGCAAGGCTTGCGGCGGAGTAGTTGCTATTCCGCCAGAATCCGCACGGCGAAGCGGATTGTCGTGTAGATACCGACTAAGCTTAAAGCCAGTACGCAAACAAGAACGGCTATGACCAGTGCCGAGGCCAATCGGTGCGGCCGTTGATAGGGGCGGGTGCTGATATCCGTCTGTATGGGAGCGACCCGGGAGAGCTGCGCCGCTGTCCATCCGCCGCGTTCGAATTCCGGCGAAGCGATAAATTCCGCCAGATGCCGCTGTCGTCTCATTGAAGAAGGCAATTGCGCCAGAAAGCGTTGCGGTTCACGCCGGTTGCTTCTCGACAGGAATATACCGATCGCTTCCTTGAAACGCTCGTCGCGCGCGCCTGAGCAGAATAACATGCGTCCCGCTTCAACGAGATCGTTCATTTCGAGCAGCACTTCGCCGTATTTTTGAAAGAGCGCCAGATCGACTTCGGGATGGCTGAGCCTTCCTTGAAGGATTTCTTTCGCTCGCCAAAGCTTCTTTTCGGAAATTGCCTGATCAACGGGTTCAAAGGTCATATGAGTGATACTTATAAATTGTGAAATAAAACCGCATGTCTCGGAGGGATATAATAGAATTAAAGCCGCTGCCTACATGATCGCAATTCTCGACTAAATATCACTTAGCCTATGATCCGGATTCAAATCAGGATGTTTTTCAACCAACGGAAATATCAGGTCTCTCGCAATATATCCCATTAAATCACCTACCGATTTTTTGAGATTTATTTTGGTGTTTTCGTCGGATATCTTTTCTATGCATAAGAACATTTCACCCAGAATTGGGTCGATAGATACGGCTAAATCTATCAGCGATTTTGCTACATCTCTTTCCATATTTACCTGCTTCTAAAATTTATAAAGTATTTTAAATATTTAAGAAATTTTGCCTGGTTATTTCTAAGCATTGGCGAGAAATTATGCTAGGCATCGCGATAATATTTTATCTCAATAGAGCAGCACATTAGAGGACTAATTCTTCAAAATGTAACGAAGGAGGCAGCTTTCTTGCCTCCTTCGCGCGTATATTTACTCGATGGCCTTTGCTTCCTTTCGCGTCGCAATCAGCGAACCGACGATGCCGGTTGCGAGGATGGCGACCGTGACACCCAGCGAGACGGCGGGCGGGATCTTGGCGATGCCGAGCATATCCGCCACGAAAATCTTCGAACCGACGAAAACCAGAACCGCAGCCAGCGCATATTTCAGATAAGCGAAGCGGTGGATCAGGGCGGCGAGCGCAAAATAGAGGGCGCGCAGGCCAAGGATCGCAAAGATATTCGAGGTGTAGACGATAAACGGATCGGTGGTGATCGCGAAGATCGCCGGGATCGAATCGACCGCGAAGATCAGGTCGGCGATTTCAACCATGATGAGCGCCAGGAAGAGCGGCGTCACGAAGGTTTTCAGCTTGCCAGTGGCTGCATCCGTTTCCTTGACGAAGAACTTCTCGCCATGCAGCTTCTCCGTCACCGGAAGGCGGCTGCGCAGGAATTTCAGGATGCGGTTATTGCCGATATCGGCCTCGTCATGGTCGGACGAGAACAGCATCTTGAGGCCCGTGAAGACGAGGAAGGCCGCAAAGAGATAAAGCACCCAGTGGAAGTTTTCGACGATGGCAGCACCACCGGCAATCATGATGCCGCGCAGGATGATGACGCCGAGGATACCCCAAAGCAGCACGCGGTGCTGATATTGGCGGGGAATGGCGAAATAGGAGAAGATCATGGCGATGATGAAGATATTGTCCATCGCCAGGCTTTTTTCGACCACGAAGCCGGTGACATATTCCATCGCCGACTGCTGGCCGGACTGATACCAGATCCAGCCGCCGAAGGCCAAGCCGATGGCGATGTAGAAGCCTGACATCAGCAGGCTTTCGCGAATGCCGATTTCCTTGGAATTCTTGTGCAGCACGCCCAGATCGAGCGCCAAGAGGCCAAGGACAAGAGAAATGAAGACCGCCCACATCCATGTGGGGGTGCCGAGAAAATCGTTGAGGAGAAACTCCATCAGTCAACCTTTAGCCGGACGAGGTTGGCTTTGCGGATGGGGAACGTGTGTCAAGAATATACGTGGGCCCCAACCTAAAGAAACTCGACATCACGTGTTGTCCGGTAACACGTCAGAGGGGCCCGAGTTCTGATCACGATGGGTAAATGGGTGGCCCCTCGATGTTTTCAAGGGCAAGCTCGTAAAAAAAATCGGCAGGCGCTGTTTGACAAATTTGTAAAACGACTATAGAAGCCGCCCCAACGCCGGGCAGTGATGTCCGGTGTGTTTTGTTGACTGCCTTGCAGTTTAAAGGCTGACGTTCGGCGGTCAATATCACCGACATGTCCCGTGGTTTCTCCATTTGCATGTGAGAAGCCTGTCAGAGGCCCTGAAACGGGCTTCAGAGGAGGGCGTGTTTCCTTAAACCGGTTTGGTAACAGACCGGCATAACCTTTTGAGAAGGAAATACGATGAGCAAGCGCGAATCGGCCAAGTACAAAATCGACCGCCGCATGGGCGAAAACATCTGGGGTCGTCCGAAGTCCCCGGTAAACCGCCGCGAATACGGCCCGGGCCAGCACGGCCAGCGCCGCAAGGGCAAGATGAGCGACTTCGGCACGCAGCTGCGCGCCAAGCAGAAGCTCAAGGGCTACTACGGCGAACTGCGCGAAAAGCAGTTCCGCGCCACCTTCGACGAAGCAAACCGTCGCAAGGGTGATACTTCTGAAAACCTGATCGGCCTGCTCGAGTCGCGTCTGGACGCCATCGTCTACCGCGCCAAGTTCGTTCCGACCGTTTTCGCATCGCGCCAGTTCATCAACCATGGCCACGTCACGGTTAACGGCGTTCGCGTCAACATCGGTTCTTACCGTTGCAAGGCTGGCGACGTTATCGAAGTTCGTCAGAAGTCCAAGCAGCTGGTTACGGTTCTCGAAGCCGTTCAGCTCGCTGAGCGTGACGTTCCTGATTACATCGAAGTCGACCACAACAAGATGGTTGCGACCTACGCACGCGTTCCTTCGCTTTCCGACGTTCCGTACCCGGTCGTCATGGAACCGCATCTGGTCGTCGAATTCTACTCGCGTTAATCGACGCGTTTCAGTATTGAGAAAGCCGCCCCTCGGGGCGGCTTTTTTGTTTGCTGGGGAAGGCTTTGCATGCAGGATATTCAGGCGATCGTCGATTCCATTTACGACAGCATGCTGCCGCGGCTGGGTGAGGGGAAGGTTGCGGATTACATTCCCGAACTCGCCAAGGTCGATCCCAACCAGTTCGGCATTGCCATCACCACCGTCGATGGAACCACCTATACGGCCGGCAATGCGCTCACGCCGTTTTCGATCCAGAGCATCTCCAAGGTCTTCATGCTGACGCTGGCGCTCGGCAAGGCCGGTGAGACGGTGTGGAACCGGGTGGGGCGCGAACCTTCAGGCTCTTCCTTCAACTCCATCGTCCAGCTGGAACATGAGCACGGTATTCCGCGCAATCCCTTCGTGAATGCCGGCGCGATCGTGGTGACCGATATCGTTCTTTCCGGCCACCAGCCGCGTGAGGCAATCGGTGAGCTTCTGCGCTTCGTGCGCTATCTCGCGGATGATGATACGATCAGCATCGACGACACGGTGGCGAAATCCGAGCAGGCGACGGGTTTCCGCAATTTCGCACTCGCCAATTTCATGCGCTCCTTCGGCAATCTGCACCACCCGGTGGAACATACGCTCGGCGTTTATTTCCATCAGTGCGCACTCTCGATGACCTGCGCGCAGCTTTCGCGCGCCGGGCTGTTCCTTGCCAATCGCGGCCGCAACCCGCTGACGGGTCACACCGTGGTCTCCGACCGCCGCGCACGGCGCATCAATGCGCTGATGCTGACCTGTGGCCATTATGACGGATCGGGCGATTTCGCTTATCATGTCGGCCTGCCGGGCAAGAGCGGCGTCGGCGGCGGCATCATGGCGGTGGCGCCTGGCAATGCTTCGATTGCGGTCTGGTCGCCGGGTCTCAACAAGGTCGGCAATTCGGCGCTCGGGTCACAGGCGCTGGAATTGCTGACGACGAAAACCGGCTGGTCGGTATTCGGGGCTTGATATTGCCGGCAGATGGGGGCATTGCCTGCACTAAGAACGGCAGTCGTGCCGGAGCGAGCTGATGATGAACATTCTCACCAAGATCGATGACTTTGTAGATCAGGTTGGCGCCGACCAGATTGGGGCGGATCAGGACGCGTCCGAGGAAAACGGCGGCTCGCATCCCCTGTTCGACAACGCGCCACGTTCGGTCTCGTTCAACAAGCTGCGCAAGCGGCTGCTGCGCAATGTGCGCCAGGCGTTTGAAGATTTCGGCATGCTGAACGGTCAGAAGCGCTGGCTGGTCGGCCTTTCCGGCGGCAAGGACAGCTATGGGCTGCTCGCGCTGCTGCTTGATCTCAAATGGCGCGGCCTTTTGCCAGTGGAGCTGGTGGCCTGCAATCTCGATCAGGGCCAGCCGAATTTTCCGAAGCATGTGCTGCCGGAGTATCTGGCGAAGATCGGCGTTGCCCATCGCATCGAATATCGCGATACCTATTCGGTGGTGAAAGAAAAGGTGCCTTCCGGCGGCACCTACTGTTCGCTCTGTTCGCGGCTCAGGCGCGGCAATCTCTACCGCATCGCGCGGGAGGAGGGCTGTGATGCGCTGCTGCTCGGTCACCACCGCGAGGATATTCTCGAGACCTTTTTCATGAACTTCTTCCATGGCGGTCGTCTTGCCGGCATGCCGGCGAAGCTGATGAATGACGAGGGCGACCTGATGGTCATGCGCCCGCTTGCCTATTGCGCCGAGGATGATATGGCGAAATTTGCGGCGGCGATGGAATTCCCAATCATTCCCTGCGACCTCTGCGGCTCTCAGGACGGGCTTCAGCGCAATGCCATGAAAGAGATGTTGGCCGACATCGAAAGGCGCATGCCGGGCCGCAAGGACGTGATGCTGCGGGCGCTTGCCCATGTTAATCCGTCGCATCTGCTTGATCCCAAGCTTTTTGATTTTTCGGCGCTTGCTGTCACCGGGGCGTCACCTGAAGAGCGTAGGGAGGCCAGCCCTCCCTGATGAAGAAGTGCCCCGCGCCATGAGCCTTTCCGATAAAGATATCGACTTCCTCGTTTCCACCGTCGCCGCTGCCGGCGCACAGGAAATTCTGCCCCGCTTCCGCAATTTGAGCGCAGGCGCGATCTCCGAAAAGACATCCGCCGTCGACCTTGTCACCGAGGCCGATATTCTGGCGGAAAAGGCGATTACTGCCGCTCTCCTGCAGCGGTTTCCGAAGGCCCACATCGTCGGCGAAGAAACGTATGAGGCGGACCCATCAGTCATTCCCGCCCTTGCCGATGCGCCGCTTGCCTTCGTGATCGATCCCATCGACGGTACCTTCAATTACGCTTCCGGCTTTCCCGCTTTCGGCACGCTGCTTGCGGTCACCGTCAAGGGTGAGACGGTGGCGGGCATCATCCATGATCCCGTCATGGGCGATACCATTGTTGCGCTGAAGGGCGAGGGGGCTTATCTCCACCGCAAGAACGGCTCGCAGGCCAAGCTCAAGGTCGCGGATCCCGCGCCGCTATCCGAGATGGTTGGCATTTTTTCCTGGGGTCACAGCCACGAGGATCGCCGTCCTGTCATCGCCGCCAATATGGCGAAGATCAAGATGGCATTTTCGCTGAATTGTTCTGCCCATGAATATTGGCTTGCCTCGGCCGGCAAGCTGCATTTCATCGGCCATGAAAAGCTGATGCCGTGGGATCATCTTGCCGGTGTGCTCGTTCATCAGGAAGCGGGTGGTTACACGGCCCGTTTCGACAATACGCCCTACCGGCCGGGACAGACGGCGGGCGGCATCCTGTCGGCTCCCGACAAGGAAAGCTGGAAGATGCTGCGACGGGAAATCGTCGCCTTATAGCAAGTACATCACAAGGAAGGATATCGCCCATGGCTCTCGAACTCGACATCGCCTCTCTTGCCAACGCGCTTCAGGAGGCGGCAGCAGTGGAAATCCTGCCGCGGTTCCGTAATCTGGGCGAAGGCGACGTCAGAATAAAGACCGAAGCGATCGATCTCGTCACCGAGGCCGACGAGGCTGCCGAGCGGCTGATCCGCGCCCGCGTGCAGGACATCATGCCTGATGCGCTGTTCATCGGCGAAGAGGCTGTGGCGGCTGATGCTTCGCTGCTCGGCAAGCTTGCCGATGCCGATCTTGCCGTGGTGGTCGATCCGATCGACGGCACCTATAATTTCGCGTCCGGCTTGCCGCTGTTCGGCGTGATGATGAGTGTCATCTCCAAGGGCGAAACCGTCGCCGGCCTGATCTTCGATCCGATGGGCAATGATTGGGCGATTGCCGAAAAGGGTTCCGGCGCGTGGCTTTGTGGGGCAGATGGTTCGCAGACGCAGATGTCGGTCGTGACGGCGCCCCACCTGTCGCAGATGGTCGGCATCGCCAATACCGGATATTTCGACGTGGAGACCCGGCGCAAGATTCTCATGAACCTTGCGGATGTGCGGCTGTTCACCAGCTATCGCTGCGCCGCGCACGAATACCGCCTGTTCTGCGGCGGCCACATGCATTTCCTGATGTATAACAAGCTTATGCCCTGGGACCATCTGGCTGGGACGTTGATCTCGCAGGAATCGGGCGCCTATGCCGCCCGTCTGGATGGTTCGCCCTATCTGCCGCGCCATGTGGATGGCGGGCTGCTGCTGGCTCCGGATCAGGAGACCTGGGAATTGCTGCGCGAGAAGATTTTTACGGTGTGAGTTGCGCGACCACGTTGCGGTTAGATGGAGTTTACCGGTCTGACATCCGTCATCCTCGGGCTTGACCCGAGGATCCACAGGTGGTTGAGGCGATGGATCCTCGGGTCAAGCCCGAGGATGACGCCGAGAGCGGAGAACGGACGACGTTGAAAGCGAAGTGCAATTGGCAGACAAATAAAAAAGGGCGCGGAACAAAATTCCGCGCCCTTTTATTTTTCTAACCGCCTTTACCGTGTCGGCTTGTTGTGCGCCTGAAACAGCATGCCCTTTTCGCCGATCAGCACGAAGATCAGACCGATGATGGAGACGACGAAGAAGCCGGCCACCATCGGCAGCGCCGTGCCGTCGAAAGCCTGGCCGATGCCGGCGCCGATCAGCGAACCGCCGACGGTTCCCATGAAACCGATGACGGAGGAGGCGGTGCCGGCGACATGGCCGAGTGGTTCCATGGCGAGCGAGTTGAAGTTCGAGCCGATCCAGCCGAACTGGAACATGGCAAGCGCAAAGAACACGATGAAGATGGCAAAGGGCATCGGCTCCGGTCCAAGCACCTGCACCACCAGCCAGATGAAGGTGATGGCGATGAAGCCGAGCAGCGATCCGTGCGACAGCTTGCGCATGCCGAACCTGCCGACCAGCCTTGCATTGATGAAGGACGAGAAGGCCATGAACAGGGCAACGCCGGCAAAGGCCGCCGCAAACCATGCGCCGAGGCCATAAATGCCCTTATAGACCTGTTCAGCCGAGTTGATGAAGCCAAACAGCGCGCCGAAGATGAAGGTGCTCGAAAGCGTATAACAGAGCGCGATACGGTTGGTGAGCACGATCTTGAAGCCGCCAAGCACCGAGCGGGCGGTGAAAGGCCTGACATCATCCGGATGCAGGGTTTCCGGCAGGCGGAAATACATCCAGGCCGTTACAACCGCGGCAATTCCCGCCATAAAGGCGAAGATCAGGTGCCAGTTGCCGAAAAACAGCACGATCTGGCCGGTGCCGGGCGCGATGACCGGAACGACCATGAAGACCATCATGATCAGCGACATGACTTCCGCCATCTGACGGCCGCCATAGATGTCACGCACGATCGAGATGGTGATGACGCGTGTCGCCGCCGAACCGATGCCCTGAATGAAGCGCAGCAGCAAAAGGCCGGAGAATGACGGCACGAAGACCACGGCAAGGGCTGAAACGATGTAGATCGCCAGCCCGACCAGCATCGGCTTGCGGCGTCCGAAACGGTCCGAAATCGGCCCATACAGAAGCTGGGCGACACCGAAGCCGAGAAGATAGGTGGAAATCACGTATTGGCGGTGGTTTTCATTAACGACGCCCAGCGATGCGCCGATTTCCTGAAGACCGGGCAGCATGATGTCGATGGCGAGCGCGTTCAGCGCCATCAGCATGGCTGCAAGCGCAATGAATTCCGTGCGCCCCATCGAGCCTGCGCGCGAAGCGGTGGATTGTGAAAGTTCTGTCACAGGATTGCCCCAAAAAGAACGGCAAAGGCGTTGCATGAAGCAACGCCTGGCATAAATTTCTGACAATCAGGGTGGGCCGGATGAACCGGCCGAAATCAGGCCGCGCCGCGGACGCTGATACCCTGTTCTTGGAAGTGGTTCTGCAGTTCGCCGGACTGGAACATCTCTCTTACGATGTCACAGCCGCCGACGAATTCGCCCTTGACGTAAAGCTGCGGGATGGTCGGCCAGTTGGAATAGTCCTTGATGCCCTGACGGATATCGGCATCGGCAAGCACGTTGATGCCCTTGTAGTCGACGCCGAGATAATCGAGGATCTGTACCACCTGGCCGGAAAAACCGCACTGCGGAAATTGCGGGGTGCCCTTCATGAAAAGAACGATGTCGTTGCTCTTCACTTCGCTGTCGATCATGTCGTTAATGCCGCTCATAGGCCTATTCCTTTCACATGCGGTTCAAGGCCGCTGCTTTCTGTTTGTTCCTAGATAACATGTCACGGCGCGATTTCCACCCGGGAAGCGTAAAAAACTGCGGGTGTGGCATCATTGGAAAGGGATCGAAATTTCACATCCACGTCGCAGCGGTTCACGTGTCGGGATAGATCAGAAGTATTTTACCGATTGTCTTTCGCGGTCTGGAGACGAGCGGGACTAATATGCCTGTCTCGTCGGCGAAAAGATCGAGTTCTTTCTGGTTCTGGAGTGTCATGACTGAGCGACCGGTCGCTAGCGAACAATCTCGTTCGCAATCCACCTGCATTTCACCCACCAGTCTGTCGTTTTGGTGGTCGATTTTGAGATCGACAATTAATTTAGGCTCTTCCTGTTTAAGCAGACGGCAGGTTCGACCGATTTTGCAAAACGCAGTGCCAGCTATCGGATCAGCATCATGAAGCAGCACGGCGATGCCAATTTTGATCTCTTTGTCACTTGTGTCGTCGGTGAAGCCCATGCGTGGTGCGGAAAGAAACAGGATGGCGCAGGCGAAAAACAGGCAAAGTCGCTCGTGGCGGATCATCGATATTTCTGCCGGCTGCGGGCGGCGGCGGTTCGTCTTTTGCTCACCTGCTTCTTGGCCGGCCTGGGTTTGACGGCGGCGTTGAGCGCTGCTTCCAGAACGGAGCCGACAATGCCGCCGGCGAGTGAGCCGGTGCTTTTCGTCCGGCGCGTGCGCCGGGTTTTGCGGATACCGGTCTTGGTGAGGATTTCAGACAGCGCGCCCTTGACGACGCCGTTGAGCACTTGATCGACGATGCCAGACAAATTTCCCTCACCGCTAAATAAATCATATTTCCGTCGCGATTTTTACTATACGTGCATCGCCCACTGTATCAAGCGATCCTTTCGGGTGCCTCTAGCGCGGTTTTGCTTTTCTCAGAGACGCAAAAGCGCACTATCTCTTTGTTTTTGCGCATTGTCCTGACGTAAAAGCGATTCAGCTTTTACTGGAAATGCTCCGGCCGAAGGTTCATGCATGCCAGCCGTCAAGTCACGACTTGTTCTTTATTTTCCCGGTTTCGATCCGCTCGATGCGGCGGCCCATCATCTGCGTTACCAGCGGGCGGCGGCGCTTGCCGGCAAGACCTGGGATGTCGATTATGCGGTGGGGCCGCTGGAGAATGCGCCGGGAGGCGAAACATTCACGGTCGAGGCCTCGGCGGGCGACTGGCGGACGCGTTCGGAGATTTTTGTCTACGATCATAATGGGGTCATCTCCGAGCTGCGGGATGAACCGGTCTGGCGGCAGATCTGGCTCGGATTCAAGGCCGGGGCGGGCATCGTCGGTGAAGGGGGCGCGGCGCGCTACTTTCGCCATGCCTGGCGTTTTGGCCTGTTCTTCATCTTTCCGTTCCTGCTGATGCTTGCCGGCGGTGCGCTTGCTGCCGCTATTGCCCTTTCGCCATGGCTTTTCGCCTTGCCGCTCTGGCTGTTCGCCATCAGCCTTCCCGCTGCCGCCCTGTTTTTCGTGAAGGCGTTCCTGCCGTTTGCCGAGCGGTTTCACACCCTGCATCTTTATGCGGACTGGCGGTTCGCGCTTGCAGTCGGCCGCGATGAGCCGATTGCCCGCGACTGGATCGAGGAGAGGGCAGCGCTTGTCCTGACGGCGCTGGAACAGCCTTCAGACGAGGTTCTGGTGGTTTCGCACAGCATGGGCGCCAGTCTCGCACTCGCCACTATCGGCCGGGTGCTGGAGCTGAAACCGGATGCGCTGGATGGCCGGACACTGTCTTTTGCGACCTTGGGCGGGGCGGCGCTGCAATGTGCGTTCCTGTCGAGTGCGGACAGGCTTCGCCAGAGCGTCGGAATGATCGCTCGTCACCAGAAGGTGACATGGTTCGATATCCAGTGCCTGACCGACCCTATCCATCTTTACCGGTGCAACACCGTGGCCCTGACCGGTCACGCGGATGCGCCGCAGCCGAAAATCGTGCCGATCCGTTTCAAGCACTCGCTTTCGCCGGAGCGCTACAAGAAGAACAAGCGCAACTTCCTGCGCATGCACCGGCAATATGTGCTGGGGCCTGACCGCAAGTCCGGTTACGATTTTACGCTGCTGACGGCGGGGCCTTTGCCGGCCGCCTCTTTTGCGGATCTGGATTCGCAGACGCCGCCTGCCTTGTAAGCGGCGACCGCCCTTTGCCAGAATGAAAAAAGGCCCGCGTGAGAGTATCATGCGGGCCTTTGATTTATTCCGAAGCTTTCACGCTATCCCGCAGATGGGACAGAGCCTGCCGTTTGCAGGAACCGTTTTCACGGGCGCAATCATTCGGGAGCCGAGGTCTGCAGGGCAAGGGCATGCAGAACGCCGCCCATATTGCCCTTCAGCGCGTCATAGACCATCTGGTGCTGCTGCACGCGGGTCTTGCCCTTGAATGCTTCCGCAACGACTTCCGCCGCATAATGGTCGCCGTCACCGGCCAGATCGCGGATCGTGACCTTTGCCCCGGGAATTCCCGCCTTAATCATGTCTTCAATGTCGCCGGGTTTCATGGGCATGGTGTTTCTCCTTAATTCATTCTGCGGCGAGCAAAGTTTCGCCGTCCATGAATTGAGGGAACCACGATTCATAGGCCAAGTGCAATTCTTTAATCTCGACAGCGCGCGCCGTGCCCAGCTTTACGGTGGAGCCGCCGGTAACGCCGATGACCGGGCAGGAAACGCCTGCCGCCTTGGCAGCCGCCTGCACCTTGTCGAGATCGCTTTTCTTGACGGTGAGGACGTAACGGCCCTGATCTTCACCGTAGAAGGTGAGGACCGGATTGTGGCCTTCGACCGCATCGATCGTCGCGCCGATACCGGAGGAAATCGCCATTTCGCCGACAGCAAGAGCAAGGCCGCCCGAGGAGCAATCGTGAACGGCGGTGGCCAGACCATCGGTGATGACGCCGCGGACGAAATCGCCGTTTTTCTTCTCGGCAGCCAGATCGACATGCGGTGCCGGGCCATCGATACGGTTATGGATGTCGCGCATGTAAACCGACTGGGCGATATGCGTGCCGAGACCGGCAGGTGCGCCGACCAGAAGCACCACGTCGCCCTCGGCAGCGAAACGGATGCGCGCCATGCGGCCCCAGTCTTTCAGCAGGCCGACGCCGCCGATGGTGGGGGTGGGCAGGATCGCCTGGCCATTGGTCTCGTTATAAAGCGAGACGTTGCCCGAAACGATGGGGAATTCCAGCACGCGGCAGGCTTCGCCGATGCCCTTGATGGCATGGACCAGCTGGCTCATGATCTCGGGCTTTTCCGGATTGCCGAAATTGAGGTTATCGGTTGCCGCCAGCGGCAGAGCGCCTGTGGCAGTGATGTTGCGCCAGCATTCGGCAACCGCCTGCTTGCCGCCTTCGAATGGATCGGCCTCGACATAACGCGGGGTTACGTCGGAGGAGAAGGCGAGCGCCTTCTTGTCATGGCCTTCGACACGCACCACGCCGGCATCGCCGCCCGGAAGCTGCAGGGAATTGCCCTGGATCAACGTGTCATATTGCTCATAAACCCAGCGGCGCGAGGAGTTGTTGGCTGAACCGAGAAGCGACACAAGCGCGTCGGCAATATCGGCTGCCGGAATGTCGGTTTCCGAAAGTGCTGCCGGCACCTTGGCCGGTGTCCACGGGCGGTCATATTCGGGGGCTTCGTCGCCCAGTTCCTTGATTGGCAGGTTGGCGACTTCTTCGCCATTATGCAGCACGCGGAAGCGCAGGTCGTCCGTCGTCTTGCCGACGATGGCGAAATCCAGACCCCATTTGACGAAGATCGCCTTGGCGACTTCTTCCTTGGAGGGCTCGAGAACCATGAGCATGCGCTCCTGGCTTTCCGACAGCATCATTTCATAAGCTGTCATGCGTTCTTCGCGCACCGGCACGGCGTTCAAGTCAAGCTCGATGCCGAGATCGCCCTTGGCGCCCATTTCAACGGCGGAGCAGGTGAGGCCGGCCGCACCCATGTCCTGAATGGCGATGACCGCACCGGTCTTCATCAGCTCAAGGCAGGCTTCCAGCAGGCACTTTTCAGTGAAGGGGTCACCGACCTGAACGGTCGGGCGCTTTTCTTCGATGGATTCGTCGAATTCCGCGGACGCCATGGTCGCGCCGCCGACGCCGTCGCGGCCCGTTTTTGCGCCGAGATAAACGACCGGCAGGCCGACGCCCTTGGCTTCCGAAAGGAAGATCGCATTGGACTTGGCAAGGCCGGCTGCGAAGGCGTTGACGAGGATATTGCCGTTATAACGCGGGTCGAATTCCACTTCACCGCCAACCGTCGGCACACCAAAGGAGTTGCCGTAACCGCCGACACCGGCGACGACGCCGGCCACGAGGTGGCGGGTCTTCGGATGATCGGGAGCGCCGAAGCGGAGCGCATTCATGGCCGCGATCGGGCGCGCGCCCATGGTGAAGACGTCACGCAGGATGCCGCCGACGCCGGTCGCCGCACCCTGATAGGGTTCGATATAGGACGGGTGGTTGTGGCTCTCCATCTTGAAAACGACGCAGTCGCCATCGTCGATATCCACCACGCCGGCATTTTCGCCGGGGCCTTGGATAACGCGCGGTCCTGTTGTCGGCAGGGTCTTCAGCCACTTCTTGGATGACTTGTAGGAGCAGTGCTCGTTCCACATGGCCGAGAAGATGCCAAGCTCGGTAAAGCTCGGCTCCCGTCCGATCAGGTCGAGGATACGCTGGTATTCGTCGGGCTTCAGCCCGTGGGATGCAACGAGTTCCGGGGTGATCTTGATGGAGTTTGGAATCGACATAGGTCTCACGCGGTTCGAGCCGAGGAAAGTTTCCGGTTCTTTAGCGCAAGAGGCTCAATGGTGCGACAGGAAAATGCGCCGCTTTGCCTGCTAATTGGCGGTTTGTGCCGATATTGGCGACCTGCGGGCGGTACCCGCAGGGCCAGCGCAGGGATCAGGCCACGCTTTCATAGCCGGCTGAACCATTGTCGAGCAGGTGACGAAGAATGCTGAAGCCGTGTGTCAGTTCCTCACGGCTGGAAGGCCCGGAAAAGCTGATGCGGACACGGTGGAAGACCTTTTCCGCCCGCCCGGCTTTGAATTCGTCCTCGTCGTCGATCAGCACGCCTTCTTTCATCGCCGCATTGCGGAAGGTGCCGGAAAGCCAGGGTTCAGGCAGCCGCAGCCACATGAAGGCGATATCGGGCAGGGAGTTGAAGTCCAGCCCGGCAAAGACGCGCCGGGCGATCGCTTCGCGCCCATTCAATTCGGCAATGCAGTCTTTGCGGATATCATGCGCGTCGCCGCTGTTGACGAGGCGGGCATTCAACTCCGCCAGCATAAAGGGCAGGCCACCCGTCATCATCGAATGGGAAATCCGGATACGCGAGGAATATTGCGCCGGGCAGGCCACCCAACCGCCCCGGACACCGGCGGCGACGGATTTCGACAGGCCGCCGACCACGAAGGTGATGTCGGGTGCGAATTCGGCAATCAGCGGGATCGCCTCGCGGGTCATCGCGCCATAAAGATTGTCCTCGACGATCCATACCCCGTATCGGCGGGCAATATCGGCAATGGCGCGGCGGCGTTCTTCCGGCAGGGTGGCGCAGGTCGGGTTCTGGCCGGCTGACATCAGGAAGATCATTTTCGGGTGCTGCTGGGCGCAAACGCGCTCGAAATCGTCAGGGACAATTCCCTTTTCGTCCGCTTCCACCAGTGTCACCCGCCGTCCGGCAAGGGCGGCGCTGCGACTGATATGGGAATAGGTCAGCGGTTCGAAGACGATGCGGTCGCCCGGCGCCGTCATTGCCGTGATCACGCTCATCACCGCCGCATGGGCGCCGAGGGTCGAGACGATGTTTTCCGGCTTCGGCGACCAGCCGTTCTGGGAAAGCCAGCGGACACCCGCCATGCACCAGCTGTCGGGGAAGGAGCGGGCATAATTGGTGATGTCGTAGGTGTGTTCTCTGGTGACCGCCTCGATGTGCCGGGCGATCAACGGGCTTTGGCCGACATCCGGTGCGGCTGTCGTGTTCAGCCGGAATTCGGCGCTGGTGTCGATGGCGTGACGCGTGCTGCCGAAGGCCGCCGCTGCCGGTTCCATGGGTAAAGACGGGGCGGGGGTCTTGCGTTCATTGACATAGGTGCCGCGGCCCACTTCGCCGCTGACGAGGCCGCGCTCGTGGATGAGCGCATAGGCCCGACCGATTGTGCCGATTGTAACACCCAGATCATAGGCAAGATTGCGCTGCGGCGGCAATTTCGAGCCGGCCTGCAGGGTGCCGTCGGAAATCGCGCCTTCGATACTGTCGGCGAGGCGAAGATAAATCGGGCCGTCGCCCTCGGTGATATTGGGAAGCCAATTTGTCATGGTGACAATTTATGCATTGTATCTATCGTCAAGTCAATTGTATTTATTGATTGTAGTCAATCAAGACAAACGCACGGAGACAATAGGTGCAATATGCGCAAGATGGATCAATACCTTTCGACAGCGGATACGCTTTATCCTGATGGTTACGAACGGGAACGCGTGTTCCGCGATGCCGGCGACATGGTCGCACCGGCGCCCTTTCCGGCCAAGATCGCCCGCACGCTTATTGGTCGCCTGATTGCGGGCATGGCTCTTTGGTTTCAGAAACGACGGGGACGGCTCGCTTTGCGGGAATTGCCCGACGATCTTCTGGAGGATATCGGCGTTACGCGGGACGAGGCCTTGAAGGAGGCCGCGAAATCGCAGCTTTTCTCCTGGCCGTCGCGGTCTTTATAATTTTGTCGAAGAGCGGTGCCTTCTTTCCCCGGCGCCATCAAGCCATTCGGCAGCCCGCCACGCCAATCCCAACCGGCGTTGGCGGGTTTTTTATTGGATTTGCGCGGGAATGCAGGCAAACGGCCCCCGTCATGGGCCGAGACTGACGTCTTTAAAGTAGACGTCTCTAGATCAGCAGCCTTTGCCGCCATTCGCCCAGCGCTTGACGTCGGCTGCAATGCGGCCGGAGATGGCTTCGTTCATGACGGGTCCGAACGCGTCGAGCTTTGCCGGATTGCCTTCTGCCTGGACGACCAGCATGGGGCGGGATTCCGGGCTGTTGCGCGGCACGAGCAGGATGCGTGGACGGCCGGAGAAAGAATTGAGTTCCGGGGCCAGACGATAGGCCTTGAATGCCGCATCACCCGATTTGAACCAGCAGGCATTTGCGCCAAGAGCAATCCGTTCCATCGTTGGCAGGGCAGCACGGGAGACGGAGGCAGCCGGTTGCGATTTCGGCTGGCAGGCGGCGAGCGCGGCTGCCGCGAGCAGCAATGCGGTGGCTTTATAGGCATTGTGGCGAAGAAGACGAGGCATCAGGTCATCCAGAAGAGAAGCCGAAACTTAGCCGGAAGCCGGCATTAAAAAAGGCGGGCTCGAAGCCCGCCCGGTCTATCAGGCTGCGATGACGCCGAGCGCCGACGCAAAGAGGCCACGCCCGTCATTGCCGCCATGGGCGGCTTCGATGAGGTTTTCCGGATGCGGCATCATGCCGAGAACATTGCCCCTGGCGTTGATGACGCCGGCGATGTCGTTCAGCGAGCCGTTGGGGTTGGTGCCATCAGCATAACGGAACACGACCTGACCGTTGTCTTCCACGGACTTCAGCTCATCCGTATCGAGGAAATAGTTTCCGTCATGGTGGGCAACGGGGCAGCGCAGAATCTGGCCCTTGTCATAAGCGCGGGTGAATTCGGTGTCGTTATTGGTGACTTCGAGCTTCACTTCGCGGCAGACGAATTTCAGCGAGGCGTTGCGCATCAGTGCGCCCGGCAGCATGCCCGCTTCGACCAATATCTGGAAACCGTTGCAGACGCCGAGAACCTTGACGCCCTTTTCCGCCTTTTCGCGAATGGCCTGCATGACCGGCATGCGGGCGGCAATCGCGCCGCAACGCAGATAGTCACCATAGGAAAAACCGCCCGGGATGACGATCAGGTCGACGTCCGGAATATCCGTTTCCGTCTGCCAGATGGTGACGGGCGCGCTTCCGGAGATTTTCGTCAGCGCGGCGATCATGTCGCGGTCGCGGTTGAGGCCGGGAAGTTGGACGACAGCGGATTTCATCGGGACGGCTCCTGCGGCTTAGAGCGTTTCCAGTAAAAGCGGAAACGCTTTTACGTCCGGACAACGCGCAAAATCAAAGAGATAGATCGGTTTGGCGATTCGAAGAAAAAGCCAAAACGATCTAGAGGATGGCGATAGCGTAGTTTTCGATGACCGTATTGGCCAGAAGCTTTTCGCACATTGCCTTCAGGTCGGTCTCGGCCTTGGCCTTGTCGGCGCCTTCCAGTTCCAGATCGAAGACCTTGCCCTGACGGACATGGCCGACGCCACCGAAACCGAGGCTGCCGAGCGCGCCTTCGATTGCCTTGCCCTGCGGATCGAGAACGCCGTTCTTCAGCGTAACAGTCACCCGTGCCTTGATCACCTGATCTTCTCCTGATTTTACCTTAAGAGGCCAATATTACGTCACGAGGCCGATATTACTTTACCAGGACTGGGCCGGTGCCGCGGATCGGTTCGTTTTCATTGATGATGCCGAGACGGCGCGCCACTTCGGAATAGGCTTCCACCAGCCCGCCCATGTCACGGCGGAACAGATCCTTGTCCATCTTTTTCTGGGTCTCGATGTCCCACAGGCGGCAGCTGTCTGGCGAAATCTCGTCGGCGAGAATGATGCGCATCATGTCGCCTTCGAACAGCCGGCCGCATTCGATCTTGAAATCGACGAGTTGGATGCCGACGCCGAGGAAGAGGCCGGACAGGAAGTCGTTGACGCGGATGGCAAGCGCCATGATGTCGTCAAGCTCGGCGGGGTTGGCCCAGCCGAAGGCCGTGATGTGCTCTTCGGAGACCATCGGGTCTTCCAGCTCATCCGACTTGTAATAAAACTCGATGATGGAGCGCGGCAGGACCACGCCTTCGTCGATACCGAGGCGCTTGGAGAGCGAGCCGGCGGCGACGTTGCGCACGACGATCTCGAGCGGGATCATCTCCACTTCCTTGATCAACTGCTCGCGCATGTTGAGGCGGCGGATGAAGTGGGTGGGAATGCCGATCTTGTTCAGATGCGTGAAGACATATTCGCAGATACGGTTGTTCAGCACACCCTTGCCGTCGATGACTTCGTGCTTCTTCTTGTTGAAGGCAGTCGCATCGTCCTTGAAGAACTGGATAAGCGTGCCTGGCTCCGGACCTTCGTAGAGGATCTTGGCCTTGCCTTCGTAAATACGGCGGCGACGGTTCATAATGGCAGGTCTCTTGGTTGACGCCGATTCTGGTGGCGTTACGTTTCTGTCTTTGAGCGGTCCCATAAAGGAAAAGAGTGCATTCTACAATGCAGCTCGCATATCTTCCCTTCAATTCTTGTGTCGGGCCGGAAGGTTGTCCGGCCGGAAACCGGCCGGTGCGACTGGCAAGTGGCGGGACGGGTCTTGCCCGAACCTCCTGTCAGGGTTCGTTCGCCTTCAGTCGGCTCAGGAACTGGGCGAAGACCATGCCGCCCTCCGGCCACGGGCCATGGCCGGACTCGGCGTTGATATGGCCGGACATGCCGGCATCGATCAGCAGCGAACCCCAGGCAGCGGCAATGTCATCGGCATGTTCGTAGGTGCCGAAGGGATCGTTGCGGCTGGCGATGGTGATTGTCGGAAATGGCAGCGGATCGCGCGGATAAGGCCCGAAGGTCATCAGATGTTTCGGCCGGATATCCGGATTGGCGACATCCGGCGGCGCAACCAGAAGCGCGCCGGCAACCTTCTTGCCGATTTCCGGCAACGCATGGATGACGGTCGGCACACCCAGCGAATGGGCAACGATGACCACGGGCTTGGTCGAGGTGTTGACCTCTTCGACCAGCCGCGCCACCCAATCGTGCCTCACCGGTTTTGTCCATTCCGCCTGCTCGACACGGCGCGCGGTGGAAAGCTTGCGCTCCCAGCGGGTCTGCCAGTGGTCGGGGCCGGAATTGGTGTAGCCCGGTACCATGAGGATATCTGCTTCTGAAACTTTCATGCGCCCATATCTGTGTTGTGATGCCGCCGCGATCAAGGCCGCGGCGGCATTAACTTTGGAGACCCTGCCTTACGCCTTGCCGAAGACGCGCGCGAAGATCGTGTCGACATGCTTGGTGTGGTAACCGAGGTCGAATTTCTCGCGGATGGTTGCTTCGGGAAGGGCGGCGCGCACTTCCTCGTCACCCAGCAGTTCTTCAAGGAAATCCGCACCCTGTTCCCAGACCTTCATGGCGTTGCGCTGTACCAGACGGTAGGCGTCCTCGCGGGAAACACCGGCCTGCGTCAGCGCCAGCAGCACGCGCTGCGAATGCACGAGGCCACGGAACTTGTTCATGTTCTTCAGCATGTTGTCCGGGTAGATCACCAGCTTTTCGATGACGCCGGCCAGGCGGTTCAGCGCGAAATCCAGCGTGACGGTCGTGTCGGGACCGATGGCGCGCTCCACGGAGGAGTGGCTGATATCGCGCTCATGCCAGAGCGCCACGTTTTCCATGGCCGGGACGACCGACATGCGCACCAGACGGGCAAGGCCGGTCAGGTTTTCGGTCAGAACCGGGTTGCGCTTGTGCGGCATGGCCGAGGAACCCTTCTGGCCGGGAGAGAAGAACTCTTCGGCTTCCAGAACCTCGGTGCGCTGCATGTGGCGGATTTCGATGGCGACGTTTTCGATCGACGAGGCGATGACGCCGAGAACGGCAAAGAACATGGCGTGGCGGTCACGCGGGATGACCTGCGTGGAGACCGGCTCGGGGATGAGGCCGAGCTTTTCGCAGACATGCTCCTCGACGCGTGGGTCGATGTTGGCGAAGGTGCCGACGGCGCCGGAGATCGCGCCCGTGGCGATTTCCGCACGAGCATTGACGAGGCGCTCGCGGTTGCGGTGCATCTCGGCATAAAAGCGGGCAAAGGTCAGGCCCATGGTGGTCGGCTCGGCATGAATGCCGTGGCTGCGGCCGATGCGCACCGTATTCTTGTGCTCGAAGGCGCGGGTCTCCAGTGCTGCGAGTACCCGGTCCATATCGGCGAGCAGCAGATCGGCGGCGCGCACGAGCTGGATGTTGAGCGTGGTGTCGAGCACGTCGGAGGAGGTCATGCCCTGATGCACGAAACGGCTGTCGGGACCGACGAACTCGGCAAGGTGGGTCAGGAACGCGATGACGTCATGCTTGGTGACGGCTTCGATCTCGTCGATGCGGGCGACGTCGAAGGTGGCGCTGCCGCCCTTTTCCCAGATCGTCTGGGCCGCCGATTTCGGAATGACGCCGAGGTCTGCCAGTGCGTCACAGGCATATGCCTCGATCTCGAACCAGATGCGGAACTTTGTTTCCGGCGACCAGATGGCGACCATTTCCGGCCGGGAGTAACGAGGGATCATGGCAATGACTTTCTTCGTAGAGAGGCTTGGCTTGGTGGAGGAACTTGGCTTTGTGGGAGTTTTGCTGCCCGTTTAGCAAAGTGTTCCGGTAATCTCAATCTAAAGCTACATGGCTATGTCGCTCGATACGCCCGTCGGCAAAGGATTGCGCCCGCCAGCGCCAGCGGAACGGCTGCAAACGGAAAATAGAGGCCGAGGCCGAGAATGCAAAATTGGTAGATCGCGCCGAGCGAGGTGAAAATCTGCTGAAAAAACCAGATGCGGGAAAAGAATGGCGCGTGCCACTGCGCATAAAAGATGCGGTACTGGAAAGCGAAAAATATCGCCGCGACCGCCAGAGTGAAGAATGCGATGGCGAGACAGCTTAGCGCAAAGCGCAGCGTCAGGCTGGCAGAAGCGGGCAGGAAGCGCAGCGCCACCATGGCCAGCGGCCAGCCGAGAAGACCGCCGCAGAAGAACAATATCCCGATATCAGCGGCGTGGTCGGTTTCCAGCCGGTTTCTGAGATAGAGACCGAGGGCGGCGGTGGCCGCCGAACAGGCGGCCCAGACGAGCGGAGCGAGGAGCGGAAACAGCGATGCCGATACTGTATTGCGGAAATCCTGCCTGTCGCTGTCCATCAAGCCCTCATCCAAACGCCCCGTAGTCCGGCCTCCGGCGTGTTCGCTCCGTGGGTCAGGACCTTCCGGCCTCCGCCGCCGTACGCAACAATGACACCGTCTTGCGGTAGTCCTCGACGCCATCGCCCTTGAAGACCGCTGAGCCTGCCACCAATGCATTGGCGCCGGCGGCAATGATTGCACCGGCTGTCTCCGCCGTTACGCCGCCATCCACTTCAAGCTCGATCGGCCGGTCGCCGATCATCGCCTTTGCCGCGCGGATCTTGTCGAGCATGGCGGGGATGAATTTCTGGCCGCCGAAGCCGGGATTGACGCTCATGATCAGGATGAGATCAACATCATCAAGCACGTTTTCGATGACGGAAAGCGGCGTGGCGGGATTGAGGGTCACGCCGGTCTTCCGGCCGAGTGTGCGGATGGTCTGCAGCGAGCGATGCAGATGCGGTCCGGCCTCCGCATGCACGGTGATGCTGTCGCAACCGGCCTTGGCGAAGGCTTCGAGATAGGGATCGACGGGGGCGATCATCAGGTGGCAATCGAAAAAGGCGTTGCTGTGCGGGCGAAGTGCCTTGATGACGTCAGGCCCGAACGAGATGTTGGGCACGAAATGACCGTCCATGACGTCGAGATGGATCCAGTCGGCACCCGCTTCCGTGACATCGGCGACCTCCTGTCCGAGCTTGGCGAAATTGGCAGCCAGGATCGACGGGGCTATCCGGATAGGCAGGGACATGGGGCAAACTCCTCTCGACGCGTTGCGTAAGCTGCCTTTAGCATCAAGTATCCGGGTTTGAAACGGCCCGCCGCGCTGTTGCCGGCGGTTTTCAGACCCGCTTCCTCAAATTTCCCGCCGCACTGGCTCTGCCTATTGTTTTTCGGCCTTGTCCGCCGGTTCGAAGCGCTGGCCGTTCCAGCGCTGCAGGCGGTAGGGATTATCCGCAAGTTCGTGCGAGGGATTAAAGCTCAGATCGCCGATCACGGTTTTGAAGACGGTGCCGGTCGTCAATATTTCCGGCGTGGGTTTGGACTGCGCCTGCGCCGCCTCCGTGAGCGCTGCCGTCAGTTCCGCTGCCGCATAGGCGGGCAGGACATAGCCTTCCGGTTCGATGCCGGCGGCGCGCAATTCACCGGTGACGGCCTGAGCCGATGGCAATGTGTCGTAGGCCGGGCGGGTGATGGCGAGCACATTTGCCGTAAGTGCTACCGGCGCGTTGGCCGCATTCATGGCGTCGCCGCCCATAATGGTGAGGGGGGAGTTCTCCGAGGCGGCGTCGCGGGCGATAATGGCGACGTCGTTGCGTTCCGCGCCGATGAAGACATGAGTGATGCCGGTTCGCGCCAGCCGGCGCACCAGCGCCACCTGTTGTTCCTGGTTGGGGCGCATCGTGTCGGTGAAGGTGGGTTTCAGCCCGTTTTCCTCCAGCTTCGAGCGAATCCTGTCGACCAGTTCGCGGCTGTAGATCGTGCCGTCATCCACAAGTCCGATGGAATGTCCTTTCCAGTCGCGCAGGATGATTTCCGCTGCCCTTTCCGATTCGGCCCTGTCCGATGGGGCGAGGCGGAAAAGCGGCCAGCCGTATTTCAACGCATCTTCCATCAGGATAGGTGCGCGGCTGGAGAGCGTGATGACCGGGATGGCGGCCGCTTTCAGTGGCGGCAGAACATCCTGGAGCGTTTCGGTGCACAGGAAGCCGATCGCGGCGCTGACTTTGGCGGCCACAAGGCCATCGGCGATGGCGCCGCCGCTGCCATCCTCGCAGCTTTCATGGATTTCGACGACATCAAGCCCAAGTTTGGCGGCAGCGGCCTTCGCGCCCTGCCGCACCTGCTGCCCCAGAAGCTCATATGGCCCGTTTTGCGGAGCAACAATGCCGATCGACGCCGCGCTTGCTGAGCCCGCAAAGGCAAAACCGGCGATGATCGTTAGCAGGCGAAGTGAAAGCATGACGTGAGCGAAATCCTGTTGTCCCGCTTGATGTTTATCGGCAACAAACGGTTTTCCAAAGGAAAAATCGCCTGAACCCCAGCATAATCGCATATCGCGGTGCGCGAGACGGCGGATTTGATCGCCAATTGTTCGATTCAAGGAAACAGGGCCTCAAGACACGTTGTAGTTGCTGCCATTCAATATAATTGTGCGCTACTGTCTTCATTGCGGATTCATTTTTGCGGATCGGCAAGTCGCTCTTGAAATGCGTGAAAGGAGAAGTAACTCCATCGCCTGTTCAGAGGATTTTTACTTTATAAAACTGTAACATGCGATGCGTATAAGCACAGTTTAGCAACGGCCTGTGCGCTGTTTTGCCCTTTAAAGTGCAGCCGCGAAAAGTGCACATTTTATTTTCATATATTTAAATTATTGATATTTAAAGAAAAAATCCATGCTTTTCGCCCAACGTCGATTTTTCTTAGTGTCTTTTTTCGCATTTGCGAGAAGATTTGCTTGACGGAAAGTAAATGTTTAGCTTAGATATACGTGTTTCAGGGGACGACTGAAATTGGCTGTAACCAGCCTCGGAAAGTGTTCCGATTATAAGCACTGCCAGACTATATTACATTCTATATTCTATTATTTTCATTACGTATAAACCGCTTCGGGAAACTGGGGCGGTTTTTTACATGGAGCTAATTTAAGCAATTTAAAATTGAATCTGAAAAGCTTCACGCAAAGCTATTCTCTTATTATTATATTTACGGAAAAGAAATCGCTCTGCCAGGTTGCCTTCATTGTAGGCAGGCGAGGCTTCGCCCCCTTTTTTGACGCCCCCGTTTCAGAGTGGAAGACGCCCGGTCTGCGGCAATGTCGCACTTGCCGGTCCCTTGTTCGGATTTATTTCAGGGCGGCCAGCGCGTCCTTCGCGAAGGCGGAAATGGGTGCGGGAAGATTGTCGGGATAAAACCAGCCTATATCGGAAAGCTTGTCCGGTTCGGTCAGTGCCGGCTCGCCACGCGTATCGCGGGCGACGAAGATCAGCGACACCCAATGGTGCCGCTCTTCGGTATCGATATATTCACTGTGACAGAGAAATTCGACATCGCCGATTGTCAGCCCGGTCTCTTCTTCGGCCTCTCGCCTTGCGGCGGCGAGGGAGGATTCGAGGTGATCAACCTTGCCGCCCGGAATACTCCAGTATCCGGCTTCCGGCGCTTTCAAGCGCCGGCAGAGAAGCAGCTGGCCATCGCGCAATATGGCAAGGCCCACGCCGACACCCGGAAAATCAAGCCCTGGTTTGATTGTCGGCGTCATATTTGTACTGGCCTCAGCCCTTGGCGTTGGCCACGATCAGCATGAAGGCGGGAATGTCGTCGCCGAAGCCGACTGGGGTCGGGCCATCATCATGGTCGCGATAGTGGCGGCGGCGCTCGCGGTTGTCGTCATTGGCGTGCAGCGGATTACGGCTGTTGCGGTCGGAATTGCGCGGGGTCTTTTCCGGTCTGCGTTCTGCTTTCACCTTGTCGTCTCCGTGAGCCACGATCTCGGTAACCGCAGCGGATTGTGCATCCTGATTGATGTTTTCGACCGGAGCCGCATCGCGACGGTTCCTGTCGCGACCCCTGCCGCCCCGTTCCTTGTTACCCCGGCGGCCGGAATTGCTTTCAAAGCTTTCCATGGGCGCGGGCAGCGTGGAGAGGTCGCCATTCAGCCACTCGATCTTTTCGCCGATCAGCTTTTCGATCGCGTCGAGATATTTTGCGTCGTTTCTGGTGACGATGGTGAAGGCCTTGCCCGAACGGCCCGCACGGCCGGTACGGCCGATGCGGTGGACATAGTCTTCGGCATGAATGGGAACGTCGAAGTTGAAGACGTGGCTGACATCGGGGATATCAAGTCCGCGCGCCGCAACGTCAGAGGCGACGAGCAGCGTCAGATTGCCGTCCCTGAAGTTCTGCAGCATCGTCGTGCGCGAACGCTGGTCCATGTCGCCATGCAGCGCGCCGACGGAAAAGCCGTGACGGTCGAGCGAACGGAACAGGTCGGCGACATCCTTCTTGCGATTGCAGAAAATGATCGCGTTTTTGAGTTCGGCCTCTTCGGCGCGGACGAGATCGCGCAGGACAGCGCGCTTCTCATAGTCCTTGTTATGCGCAGCGACGATGTTCTGCGTAACGGTTTTCGCCGTGGAGGAGGGCTTGGCGACCTCGATGCGTTCGGGGTTCTGAAGGAAGCGGTCGGCCAGCTTCTGGATTTCCGGCGGCATGGTGGCCGAAAAGAACAGCGTTTGCCGGGTAAAGGGAATCATCTTCACGATACGTTCGATATCGGGAATGAAGCCCATGTCCAGCATGCGGTCGGCTTCGTCGATGACGAGGATTTCAACGCCGGTCATCAACAGCTTGCCGCGCTCGCAATGGTCAAGAAGACGGCCGGGGGTGCAGATGAGAACATCGGCGCCACGCTCGAGCTTGCGATCCTGATCTTCGAACGAAACGCCGCCGATAAGCAGGGCGACGTTCAGCTTGTGATTCTTGCCGTATTTCTCGAAATTCTCAGCCACCTGCGCCGCAAGCTCACGGGTGGGCTCAAGGATCAGCGTGCGCGGCATTCTGGCGCGTGCGCGACCCTTTTCAAGCAGGGTCAGCATCGGCAGCACGAAGGACGCGGTTTTGCCCGTGCCGGTCTGTGCGATACCGCAGATATCACGCTTTTCCAGCGCGGGCGGAATGGCGCCGGCCTGAATGGGTGTCGGCGTCGTGTAGCCGGCATCTGCAATAGCGGAAAGAACTTTTTGGCTCAGGCCAAGATCAGAGAATGTTGTCAAAGGAAGAACTTTTTCCGTTCTGGTTCGGTAAGAACACCTGCGTGCCGCTGCGACACTTGCAAAGACTTGGCGCGGGGATATGCCCAAATTGCCGGAAAGTCAAGGAAACAACGGGAAAAGCACGCGAAACGTCGCGGTTCTGACGAGGCTTTTCAGCCTGTGGCGCAGTTTCATGCGATTTATCGTAAAAAGCGCAAAAAAAGCGTTAAATTTGGCCTGTCATTTCAAATAGGTTTTAAGCTCGGCGCCGGCGATCAGGAACCGCATCGGATCGACCGGCGTATCGTTGCGGCGCACCTCGTAATGCACATGGGGGCCGGTTGAACGACCGGTGCTGCCGGCGCGGCCGATGATGTCGCCGGCCTCCACCTTGTCACCGGCCCTGACGAGGATCGCGGAGAGATGGCCGAATCGCGTCGAGACGCCCTGACCGTGATCGATCTCGACCATATTGCCGTAACCGCCGGAATTTTCCGCCACCGTCACCTTGCCTGCGCCGGTGGCTTTGACGTCGGCGCCGGTTTCGGCGCGAAAATCGATGCCGGTGTGCAAAGCCGGCCGTCCGAGAAACGGATCCATGCGATTGCCGAACCGGCTGGTGATCGTTCTTCCGGGAGCCGGGTTGCCGAAGGGCAGGGCGGTTGCACTTTCCTTGACGATATCCAGCCGGTTCAGCGCATTGTCAAGATTGGTCAGCGACAGGTTGAACGGATCGGTTTCGCTGCGCTGGGGAGCCGCATAGGGGCCGCCGATATCGTCCGCGCCGCTTTCTTCGATCTTCAATCCGGCCTGCCGGATGATGTCCTGCATCGCGCTTGCCTTGTCTTCGGCATCGTTGGTCAATCTGGCGATGCGCGATATCTGCTGGCGCTCGATATCCTTCAGCGAAATGGTCACTTTGGAAAACACCCGATCGGCCCGGTCCGAGGGTGTTTCGCCGGATTGAGGCACGTAAGCGGCGCGTCTGTCGGGTGCGGCTGGCTTTTCCGGCTGCGGCGCGCGCGGCGCCATCAGCTTTTCAATTGCTGACAGGCCGCCCGTCAGCTCCGCGCGCTTTTCCGGCGCCATGGCGTTCGAAAGGGAAGAGGGCACGGCGGGTGTTGCTGCGACGCCGGAATTTTCGGCGCGCTCCAGCAACTCGCTCATGCGCCCGTGCCTGGAGGTCAGCGCCGCCTGCTGTTCCAGCAGCTTTTCCACTTTCTTTTCAACGACCTGCTGGTCAAGCAATTGTCGGGAGGTGACCCGGTCCACCTGAGCCCTCAGTGCTGCGATACGGTCTTCATAATCGTTCTGCATGCGGGTCTGGCGCGCCATGGTCGCACCGATCAGGTCGTCACGCAAAATGAGGTAGCCGGTAGCGCCGAGATAGCCGAGCGAAAACAGGCCAATGGTGCAGCCGGCAAGAGCGGCCATCCACGGCCGAATGGTCATATGCCGAACTTTCTCGCCGCTCGCCAGAATGAGGACGTGCTGCGGCCGCTTTTTGCCGAATACCCGGTTTTCCGCTGTATCAGTCAAAATCTCTCTCCGGACTGGCCGATTTCTCACAGGAAATCATAATTCGTTAAGGTTAACGAAGTTTTGCCGGAAGCATCTATCTGCGCTTATGCAGAGTTGCCTGGTGCGGTTTTAGCTGTGGCTGACGGATGTCAGCGAGCGGTAGAAGGACGGCGTCAGGCCGGCCTCGGCGCGGGCGAGGTCGTTGAAGGGCGGTTTCAGGGGGCCGCGGAAATTGGCACGCACCAGTTGTTTGAAGGTTGCGGCCGGATCCTTCTTTTCACGGGCGCAGAGGAACCGGAACCATTTGGCGCCGATGGCGACGTGGCCCTTTTCGTCGTTATAGATAACATCGAGAACGGCAGCGCTTTCGAGATCGCCGGTCTCCCGCATTCTGGCCTGCAGGGAAGGTGTGACGTCCAGTCCGCGCGCTTCCAGAATGAGCGGCACGACCGCCAGCCGGGCGGTCAGGTCGTTGCGGGTGGAATGCGCCGCCTGCCAGAGCCCGTCATGGGCCGGCAGATCGCCATAATCCGCTCCGAGGCTTCTGAGCCGGTCGCGCACCAGCCGGAAATGTTTCGCCTCCTCGAAGGCGACCTGCATCCAGCCGTCGAAAAAGGAATGCGGCACCGGTTCGCTCGCATAACGCGCGACGATGTCGAGCGCGAGATCGACGGCGTTGAGTTCGATATGGGCGATGGCGTGCAGCAGGGCGATGCGGCCCTTCACCGTGTAAAGCGAACGGCGCTCGACGGCGGTCGGCGGCACGAGCTCCGGCTTTTCCGGTCTGCCCGGACGTTCGGGCAAGGGCGGATCGAGCGGCGAGCGCAACGACAGGCGACGCTCGAACCACCGTGTCGCCGTTTCCTGTGCCAGCGCGGTTTTACGGTCGAGATCGGCGCTCGCAACAGCATCCGTCGCCCCGCCGCGCAGCGAGATGATTTTGAACGGGGGCGTCACATCGGATCCGTTTTTTCAGAGCTTCTTTGCAGCCTCAAGAACGGCCTGCGCGTGGCCCGCAACCTTCACCTTGTTCCAGATTTCCGCGATTGTGCCATCCGGTGCGACGAGGACAGTGGTGCGTTCGACACCCATGTATTTCTTGCCATACATGCTTTTTTCCTTCCAAACCCCGTAGGCTTCGAGAGCCTTGCGGTCTTCGTCGGAGGCCAGCATGACGGAAAGCGCGTGTTTTGCGGCAAATTTGTCGTGGCTTTTGACGCTATCGGGCGAAATGCCGATGACGACGGCGTTGGCGGCCTCGAATTCTGCGCCGAGAGCGCTGAAGTCGATCGCTTCTGCGGTGCAGCCTGAAGTATCGTCCTTAGGGTAGAAATAGAGAATGACGGCCTTGCCTTGAAGTTTGGACAATGTCACCGTCCCTTCACCGTTGCGGGGCAAAGTAAAGTCGGGAGCCGGGCTGCCAATCGTCAAGTCTGTCATAATCTACCTTTCTTTCGCCGGGATGTTGAGTGAAAGTCGCCACATTCGATATATAGCGAAACCGCGCGTCGTCCAGATCACGATTGAGATTTCAGGTCGAATTCACCTGTAATCTGAATCGTCATCTGGGTTAAAGAATTTGGAGCGGGGTTCCGGACGAAAACCGCTTACACTTTTCGCCATCCCGCTCCGGTGTTGCGGCGAAACAAAAGCTATTCAGGGGCAAGCACGGGCGTATGGCTGAAGTCAGGGGTGAAAAGGTCAAGTTCGGCAGGCGCGATATCATTGCCCTGCATGATCTCCCTTCGGCACAGGCCGAAGATCCCATCATCGTGCATTGCCCAGCGCCGCGTTCCATGGCGCGCGCTCTTATCAAGATTTTCGCGGCTCTCTTTGTGCTGGCGTTCCTGTCCATCGGCGGCATTATTCTTTCCGTCGAGACGGGATCGATCGACAAGACGCTCTCCAGCCAGGCGCAACAGGCGCTGGAGAGGGCGCTTGGGCCACATTACAGCGCCCGGATCGGCTCTTCGGCCATAAGGTTCTCCACCGGGCTGCGGCTGGCGCTGGTGGCCGAGGATGTGGACATCGTCGAGAAGGACTCCGGCCAGCATCTGAGCAGGGCCCGGGCGATCGGCATGGCGCTTGATCCGCTTGCGCTGCTGACCGGCCGCATCTCGGTACAAAGCCTCGAAGCCGATGGTATGGAGCTCGACACGGCGCTTTTGCCCAAGGGTAACGGTTTTGATCTTTCCAGTATCAAGCTTGACGCCGTACCGCAGCAATTGCAGGCCGCCTTCGGACAGCTCGACAAGCTCGCCCAGGCTTTCCTGAGCAGCGGCACAGAGGAAATCGATATTTCCAGTGTTTCGGTTCATCTGCCGCCCGGTGAGCTTGGAAAACCACGTACCATCGAGATACGCGAACTGTCGCTCACACCCGACCAGCAGGGTGGATATTCGCTTGATGGCGAGACGCTGTTTAACGGTGAGATCGCCAGCCTATCGCTGACGACATCCGGATCCGGCGGCGTGATCGACGGTTTTCAGGCGCGGATCGACGGTTTCGATATCGGGCCGTTTCTGGAAAAATTCGATCCGCAGGGCAATCTGCACGAGGGGCTGAATGTCAAGACCGGTGTCAGCATTGTCGCCCGGCGTGCTGCGGAAGGGCAGGAGCCCCAGCTGGAAGCTTCGGTCGGCATGGGCAACGGAACGCTTCTGATTGGTGGCGAGGCCCAGCCTTTCACGGCCGGCAGCGTCAATGCGCGTTATGATTTCGAAAAAAGTACCCTGGTAATCGCCAATTCGCGGCTGGAGCTGGGACGTACGATCATACCGGTTACCGGTGAAATTCGCGATACGGAGGAAGGTTTCGGTCTTTCGCTCCGGGTCGACAACGGGATTGCTTCGGCCGAAGCCTCTGGCGAGGAGCCGGTTCCCTTCAGCCTGAAGGCGGATGGGCAATATACGGCGGCGACAAAGCAACTCGACGTTCCCTCGCTTTACGTTACTGGCCCGCTTGGAGACATGGCGGGCTCGCTGAAAGTCCGCTTCGGTGAGGGCTCGCCGGAAATCAGCTTTGGCGGCCAGATTCCGAAGATGGAGGCCACGGCGGTCAAGCAGCTCTGGCCGTTCTGGATGGCGCACAAGCCGCGTGACTGGGTGGTAACCAACCTTTATGGCGGCACGGTCACCAATGGCTCGATTGCGATATTCATTCCGCAGGGGCGGATGTGCGGTCCCGGCTGCCCGCTGGTGCTCGGCGAGAGCGAAATGCAGATCCGCTTCGATATTGACGATACGCGGCTGAACACCACGGGCGATATTCCGCCGCTTCGGGATGTCGATGCACATTTCAACCTGGTCGGCGGCGGCATGACCGTCGACATCGAGCGGGCGACATCCTATTTTCCCTCCAACCGGTCGCTTGCGCTGGAGAACAGCCGGTTTCTGATCTCCAACGTTTATGACAAGCCGCTGCTTGGAAATGTCGAGTTGAATGTGGCCGGCTCTGCGGATGCCGTTGCCGAGCTTGCGACACTGAAGCCGATCAATGCGTTGAAGGATACGCAGTTCAAACCGGAGGATTTCACCGGTGACGTGAAGGCCAGTGCAAAACTGACCGTCGGACTGCTGTCCAGCCAGAACCCGCCTCCGCCGATGTGGACGGCTGATCTGGACCTGAAGAACCTGTCGCTGACGAAGCCCTTTGCCGGCCACAAGGTGACGGCGCTTGACGGTTTCATGGCTTTGAACGACCGCCAGCTCAAGCTTCAGGGCAAGGGCCGTGTGGACGACGTGCCGATGGATATCGAGATGACGGAGCCGGTGCGCAAGAATGGCGATGTCCCCTCGACGCTGTCGTTGAAGGCGACCCTGAACGAGACACAGGTTGCCAAGCTTGCGCCGGAACTGTCCTCGGTTCTTGGCGGCACGACGGTGATGGAAGTCGATGGCGCAGACCCGAAACGGCAGGACATCCGGCTCGATCTGACCAGGGCGTCGATCATTCTGCCGGGGCTTGGCTGGAGCAAGGGCATCGGCATTCCGGCAAAAGCCGCCTTCACCACCGAGACGGTGGATGGCCGCACGACGATCAGTGATTTTTCCCTCGACGGGGACGGTTTCGGCGCCGCCGGCGATATCGCCTTCAGCAAGAACGGGTTGATTTCAGCCGATCTCAGCCGAGTGCAGCTGTCGCCCGCCGACAATTACGCCGTTTCCGTCGCGGCCTCCAAAAACGGCTATATCATCAATGCCTCGGGAAAATCCGCGGATGTCCGGCCGTTCCTTTCGAAACTGCGCAGTTCTTCCGGCGGCGGTGACGGCACATCGCGTTCGCAACCATCGCTTGCCATCAAGACACAGTTCGACAAGGTCTATGGTTTCAACGACGAAATCCTCGGCAATGTCAGTTCCGATATCAGCGTGCGTGACGGCAAGGTGCGTTCGATCGATTTTCGCGGTGTCACCGGCAACGGCCAGGCGGTGGTGGCGCAGACCACCAATCGCGGCGCGACGGGAACCGTGACGCTGACCAGCAGCGATGCCGGTTCGCTGGCCCGTTTCGCCAATATCTACAGCCGTATCCGCGGCGGCCTTCTCAATCTGGCGCTGACGACCGCCAATGGCAGCGACTGGAGCGGTTCGCTGGACCTGCGCAATTTCGCCGTGGTGAACGAAGCGAAATTGCAGGATATCGTTGCCACCCCCGCTGGTGAAGACGGCAGAAGCCTCAACAACGCGGTTCGCCGCAATATCGATGTCAGTTCTGAGAAGTTCCAGCGCGGTTTTGCCCGGGTCGTCTACGTTAATGGCTCGGTTGCGGTGGAAAACGGCGTGGTGCGCGGTGAACAGATCGGCGCGACCTTCCAGGGGTTGCTCAAGGACCAGAGCGGCCGCATGGACATGACCGGCACCTTCATGCCCGCTTATGGCCTGAACCGGCTGTTTGGCGAGTTGCCTTTCATAGGCATCTTCCTCGGCAACGGCCGCGACCGGGGTCTGCTCGGCATTACTTTCAAACTGTCCGGCCAGACGGACCAGCCGAAGCTGACGATCAACCCGCTGTCGCTGATCGCGCCGGGTGTTTTCCGTCAGATCTTCGAGTTCCAATAAAAAGGGCCGCTTTCGCGGCCCTCGATAACAGGTTTTGCGTGGGTTTTTCAGGCCGGGCGCACCAGAACATGCTTCTTCTTGCCGACCGACAGCTTGATGACGCCGTCGCCGGTCACTTCACCGGTGCCGATCATCTGGCGCTCATCGGAAACGCCCTGGTCGTTGATCTTAACCGCGCCGCCCTGAACGTGGCGGCGGGCTTCGCCGTTCGAGCCGGCAAGGCCGGCGCGGACGATGAGGGAGAGGACGCCAAGGCCGGCTTCGAGTTCGGATGCCGGCACCTCGATGGAGGGCAGGTTTTCAGCCAGTGCGCCTTCCTCGAAAGTTTTGCGCGCTGTTTCAGCAGCTTCTTCCGCAGCAGCACGGCCATGCAGGATCGCCGTCACTTCGGTTGCGAGGATTTTCTTCGCTTCGTTGATTTCCGAGCCGCCAAGCGCCGCAATGCGGGCGATCTCATCCATCGGCAGGGTGGTGAAGAGCTTGGCGAAGCGGACGACATCGGCGTCTTCGGTGTTGCGCCAGTATTGCCAGAAATCATAAACCGGCAGCAGGTCCTTGTTGAGCCACACGGCGCCGGAGGCGGACTTGCCCATCTTCGCACCCGAGGAAGTGGTCAGAAGCGGCGAGGTCAGCGCATAGAGCTGCGGTGTCCCCATACGGTGACCTAGGTCGATGCCGTTGATGATGTTGCCCCACTGGTCCGAGCCGCCCATCTGCAGCCGGCAACCGGTGCGCTGGTTCAGCTCCACGTAGTCGTAGGCCTGCAGGATCATGTAGTTGAATTCGAGGAAGGACAGCGACTGCTCGCGGTCGAGGCGCGTCTTCACGCTGTCGAAGGACAGCATGCGGTTGACCGAGAAATGGCGGCCGACATCGCGCAGGAATTCGAGGTAGTTAAGTCCACGCAGCCAGTCGGCATTGTTGATCATCAGCGCCGGGTGATTGGCACGGTCGTAATCGAGGTAATTGGCGAAGACGTGCTTGAGCGAGGTAATGTTGTCCTCGATCATGTCGATCGTCATCAGCTTGCGGGCCTCTTCCTTGAAGGAGGGATCGCCGACCATGCCGGTGCCGCCGCCCATCAGCGAGATCGGCTGGTGGCCGGTCTTCTGCATCCAATGCAGCATCATGATCTGGGTGAGGTGGCCGACATGCAAACTCGAAGCCGTCGGGTCATAGCCGATATAGGCGGTCACGGTTTCCTTGGCGAACAGTTCGTCGAGACCTGCCTCATCGGAGATCTGGTGAATGAAGCCGCGCTCATCGAGCGTGCGGAGGAAATCGGACTTGAACCTGGACATAACCTTTTACTTTCTGGTTTGATCTTTGCCGTCGCTGGAGCGCCGCACGTCCTTTCGGACGCGCAAAGGACGCTCCACAATGCTGTAAGCAGCCAATGAACGTCGCGGCTTTATCATTGTTTTTTGAAATGTGCACCCGTTTCGGCCATGAATATCGGGATTCACATCATCATGATTCGATATTGCAGGGGAGCGGCAGGTGGGCGAGATCAAAACGGCGATCGGGCTGATGAGCGGCACATCGATGGACGGCATCGATATCGCCCTGTTACGCACGGATGGCGAAAGCGTGGTACGGCACGGGCCGAGCGGTTATTTTCCCTACGATCCGGGCCTGCGCGCCATCTGGCAGAAGGCGCTCACGACAGCCAAGGCCATCCGCGAACGGCGTGAGCGTCCGGGCGATCTGGCGGAGGCCGAGCGCAAGCTGACGCTTGCCCATGCGGCGGCGGTGAAGTCCTTCCTGCACCGTCACCGGCTTGAAGCCGGCGATATCGACGTCATTGGTTTTCATGGCCAGACCGTGCTGCACCGGCCGGATGAGGCACTGACCGTGCAGATCGGTGACGGACCAATGCTGGCCTCCGAAACCGGCATCGATGTGGTCTATGACATGCGCGCCAACGATATGGTGCATGGCGGGCAGGGCGCGCCGCTGATCCCGGCCTATCACATGGCGCTTTCCGCCAATCTTCCTGACGGGTTCGAAACGCCCGCCGTTTTCGTCAATATCGGCGGTATCTCCAATCTGACTTATATTGGCGAGGCGGGGCGACTTGCCGCCTTCGACAGCGGCCCCGGCAATATGCTGATCGACCAGTGGATCGAGGCCCATACCGGCAAAGCCTTCGACAAGGGCGGCAGGACGGCGGCGGGCGGCAGCGTCGTTGCCTCGCTGGTGGCGCGTTATATGGAAAGCCCGTTTTTTTCAGCCAATATCCGCCGCTCGCTCGATCGCGGCGATTTCGTGCCGCCGATAAAGGGTGAGGTTTCCCTGGCGGATGGCGCGCGGACGCTGGCGCATCTGACGGGGGCTGCCATTCTGAAGTCGGCGAGCTATTTGCCGGAGGCGGCAAAGACCTATGTCGTTTGTGGTGGCGGTCGGTTGAACCCGGTGATCATGGAAGAATTCGCGGACCTTGCCGCAAAGGTTGGGGCGCGCGTGATTGCGGCGGAAGAGGCGGGTTTCGATGGCGGGGCGATGGAGGCGGAGGCCTGGGCCTATCTGGCAGTGCGATCGCTTAAAGGTCTGTCGCTGACCTATCCCGGTACGACGGGGGTGAAGGAGCCGGTGACGGGTGGGGTTTTGGTGCGGCATAAGGGATGACGGTGGGTGTGGTTTACCCCCCTCTGCCCTGCCGGGTATCTCCCCCTCAAGGGGGGAGATCGGCATGAGGCTTACTCTTCGTCTCAGCTGGGACGTTCAAGATGGCCGAAAGGCTGTGCTACGATTCGATCTCCCCCCTTGAGGGGGAGATGCCCGGCAGGGCAGAGGGGGGTAAACCACACCCGCCATCGATCATTGCAGCCAGATCAAGACCGACCTGAAAATACGCTCAAAATCACCGAATGCGTTTCGCCGCCGGTTCCGGAACCAGTTCGCCGTTCAGGCGGCGGTCGAGGTAGTCCTCGCATTCGCCCATCAGCTCATCCACCTTGCCATTAAAGAAGTGGTTGGCGCCGGGAAGCGTGCGGTGGGTGATGAGAATGCCCTTCTGGGTCTTCAGCTTTTCGACGAGGCCGTTGACGTCCTTCTCAGGTGCGACCTTGTCGGAATCACCATTGATGATGAGGCCGGAGGACGGGCAGGGAGCCAGGAAGGAGAAGTCGTAGGTATTGGGCTGCGGCGCAATCGACATGAAACCTTCGATTTCCGGACGGCGCATCAGCAGCTGCATGCCGATCCAGGCGCCGAAGGAATAACCGGCAACCCAGCAGCTTTTCGAATCGGGATGCAGGCTCTGCACCCAGTCGAGGGCGGAAGCGGCATCGGAAAGTTCGCCGGCGCCATGGTCGAACTCGCCCTGGCTGCGGCCGATGGAGCGGAAATTGAACCGGAGCGTCGTGAAACCGCGCTTCTGGAAAAGATAGAAGAGCTGATAAACGATCTGGTTGTTCATCGTGCCGCCAAACTGCGGGTGCGGATGAAGGATGATCGCTATCGGCGCGCTCTTTTCCTTGGAGGGTTGATAACGGCCTTCGAGGCGACCCGCAGGGCCGTTAAAGATGACTTCGGGCATTGGTACTCCGGTCGTGTTTTTTCATTCTCCAACCGCATTCTGCCTATGAGAAGACTTGACGAACTCTGTCATCTTTTCTAGAACGCAGTTTAGAATAATTCGAAACTTTGCGTGTGCTTAAGCACTCGGGTCGTGTCATAAGGCAAGCGCAACTGTAATTTCAAGAAAAATGCGTTTTTACGCATTGAAGATTGGATAAAGCCTCACCGCCATGACGGTTTTGACGCGCACATATATGGACTGGAACGCCACGGCGCCGCTTTTGCCCGCCGTGCGTGATGTTCTTGTGTCGGCGCTCGACCTTTCGGGCAACCCGTCTTCCGTTCATCGGGAAGGGCGTGCGGCCCGCGCCGCCATCGAGACCGCCCGCCGCGAGGTTGCAGCGCTTGCCGGTGCGCAGGCCGCCCACGTTACCTTCACCAGCGGTGCGACGGAAGCCGCCAATCTGGTGCTGACGCCTGAATTCAAGATGGGGCGCGCTCCCGTGCGTTATGGCCGTCTTTACGTCTCCGCTATCGAGCACCCTGCTTTTCGTGAAGGCGGCCGGTTTGGCAAGGCTGACGTTACGGAAATTCCCGTTACGTCAGCGGGTGTCATCGATCTTGCCGCACTAGAGGCGCTTCTATCTTCGCATGATGCTTCCACCGGCCTGCCGATGGTTGCCTGCATGTTGGTGAACAATGAGACCGGCATCATTCAGCCGGTGGCGGAAGCGGCGCGGCTGGTGCATGCGGCGGGCGGATTGATGGTGGTCGACGCCGTGCAGGCGGCAGGTCGTGTCCCGCTCGATATCAATGCGCTCGATGCCGATTTTCTTGTTGTCTCGTCCCACAAGCTCGGTGGTCCCAAGGGTGCGGGCGCGCTGGTGTCGCGCGGCGAGGTGATGATGCCGAAGCCGCTGATCCATGGCGGCGGGCAGGAAAAGGGACATCGTTCCGGCACGGAAAATACCCTCTCGGTTATTGGTTTCGGTGCCGCTGCTGCTGTGGCGGCCCGAAATCTCGAGATTGAAGCGGCGCGTCTTGCCACTCTGCGGGCGCGGCTGGAAGACGGCATGCGGGCGAGCGCGCCTGACGTGATCATTCACGGCGAGGATGTCGCACGCGTCGGTAACACGACCTTTTTCACCCTTCCGGGCCTGAAGGCGGAAACGGGGCAGATCGCATTCGATATTGAGGGCATTGCGCTGTCGGCCGGTTCGGCCTGCTCATCCGGCAAGGTGGGGGAAAGCCATGTGCTGAGCGCGATGGGGCGTGACCCCAAGCTCGGCGCGCTCAGGATTTCTCTTGGCCATGCGACCGACGAGGCGGACATAGAACGGACGCTTGCGGCGTTCACGAAAATTGCCGGGCGGCGCAAGCTTTCCGGTCAGGCCGCGTAAAATGCGGCAAAGAATTGCGGAATCGCAAATTTCCGCTTGCCGGGATGTGTGAAAAGCGCCATCCCGCACCTACATGGGTATAAGCTCCGCCCCGGCTGACGGCTCGGAACGATTTGCCCGAAGATGAATAAGGCGGCTTTCCGCCTTGATACGTTGACAAGCCACCGGACCTTGGCTCCGGCGAGATTGGAGAACGACATGGCAGCGGTTCAGGAAACGATCGATCAGGTACGCCAGATCGATGTGGACCAGTATAAATACGGCTTCGAAACCAATATCGAAGTCGACAAGGCCCCGAAGGGCCTTTCGGAAGAGGTGATCCGTTTCATCTCGGCCAAAAAGCAGGAGCCGGAATGGATGCTGGAATGGCGTCTTGAGGCTTACAAGCGCTGGCTGACGATGGAAGAGCCGACCTGGGCGCGCGTCAGCTATCCCAAGATCGATTTCAACGATCTCTATTATTATGCTGCGCCGAAAAGCACGCCCGGCCCCAAGTCTCTGGACGAGGTCGATCCGGAGCTTCTGAAGGTCTATGAAAAGCTCGGCATTCCGCTGAAGGAACAGGAAATCCTCGCCGGTGTTGAAAAGCGCCAGGTGGCGGTGGATGCCGTGTTCGACAGCGTTTCGGTCGTCACCACCTTCAAGGCGGAACTGGCCAAGGCCGGCGTCATCTTCATGTCGATTTCGGAAGCCGTGCGCGAGCATCCGGAGCTGGTGAAGAAATATCTCGGCTCGGTCGTGCCGACGACGGATAATTTCTACGCGACGCTGAATTCGGCTGTCTTCACAGACGGTTCCTTCGTCTTCGTGCCGAAGGGCGTGCGTTGCCCGATGGAGCTTTCCACCTATTTCCGCATCAACGAAAAGAACACCGGCCAGTTCGAGCGCACGCTGATCATCGCCGAAGAGGGTGCTTACGTCTCCTATCTGGAAGGCTGCACGGCACCGCAGCGCGACGAGAACCAGCTTCACGCCGCCGTCGTCGAACTGGTGGCGCTCGACGATGCCGAAATCAAATATTCCACCGTCCAGAACTGGTATCCGGGCGACAAGGAAGGCAAGGGCGGCATCTACAACTTCGTGACCAAGCGCGGCGATTGCCGTGGCGACCGTTCCAAGATTTCGTGGACGCAGGTGGAAACCGGCTCGGCCATCACCTGGAAATACCCGTCCTGCATTCTGCGCGGTGACGACAGCCGTGGCGAGTTCTATTCGATCGCTGTTTCCAACGGCCATCAGCAGATCGACAGCGGCACCAAGATGATCCATCTCGGCAAGAACACGTCGAGCCGCATCATCGCCAAGGGCATCGCCGCCGGTTTCTCGGAAAACGTCTATCGCGGCCAGGTCTCGGCTCACCGCAAGGCGACCAACACGCGTAACTTCACGCAGTGTGACTCGCTCCTGATCGGCGACAAGTGCGGCGCGCATACCGTGCCCTATATCGAGGCGAAGAACTCCTCCGCTCACTTCGAGCACGAGGCGACGACGTCGAAGATTTCGGAAGACCAGCTGTTCTATTGCCTGCAGCGCGGCATCCCGGAAGAAGCGGCCATCGCGCTGATCGTCAACGGCTTCGTCAAGGAAGTTATTCAGGAACTGCCGATGGAATTTGCCGTGGAAGCGCAGAAGCTGATCGGCATTTCGCTGGAAGGAAGCGTGGGGTGAGACCTTCGATCGCAGTGAGAATGGCTGCGGCATCTCTGCTGTTTTTCGTCTCCATGGAGTCGGCGATGGCCATGCAGCGGTGCCCCAGTCAGGACGAGCGTCTGAAGTCGGCGGAAATCGTCGTGGATGCGCGTGTCAGATCACTAACGATCGGGGACTCGGGACTGACCTTTTCTGAGGGAATGAATGCCCGGATGATTCGCGCAGAACTCGAAGTTGTGAAGGCAATCAAGGGTGATCTTAAAAAGAAAGATATCGTGGCCTACGCATCTCCGCTGGGGTTGGACATGTTTCAGCCCCTCGTAACCATGGCTTCCGCATACGGTTTTGCGCCCAACGATTCGCTTCATGTTGAATTGTCGGTGCAGAAATTTGCCGAGCCGGATGTCAGCCTTCATGTACTCATGGGTTGTGGGTACTGGAAGCTGCCTGAGGAGTTTGCTTCAGTCGCTACGGGCAACGAAAATTGACGGATTAGATCCTCGGGACGAGCCCGAGGTTGACGGATGTGAGAATTGAGAGCGACCCACAAACAGGGTCTTCGAGGCGGTCCTTGAAACCGCACCATGAACAGGAACAAAACCATGCTTGAAATCATCGACCTGCACGCAAAGATCGCCGATACCGAAACCGAAATCATCAAGGGTCTCAACCTGAAGGTTGCCGCTGGTGAAGTCGCCGCCATCATGGGCCCGAACGGTTCCGGCAAGTCGACGCTGTCCTACATCCTGTCGGGCCGCGAAGATTATGAAGTCACCTCCGGTGACATTCTTTATAACGGCGAAAGCATTCTGGAGCTGGACGCGGCTGAGCGCGCGGCCAAGGGCATCTTCCTTGCCTTCCAGTATCCGGTCGAAATTCCCGGTGTCGCCACCATGCAGTTCCTCAAGGTTGCGATGAACGAGCAGCGCAAGGCGCGCGGCGAGTCCGAACTGACGACGCCGGACTTCATCCGCCGCGTCAAGGAAGCCGCTGGCGACCTGAAGATCGACATGGAAATGCTGAAGCGTCCGCTCAATGTCGGCTTCTCCGGCGGCGAGAAGAAGCGCGCCGAAATCCTGCAGATGGCGCTCCTGGAGCCGAAGCTCTGTGTTCTCGATGAAACCGATAGCGGTCTCGATATCGACGCGCTGAAGATCGTGGCTGACGGCGTCAACGCGCTGAAGTCGCCGGATCGCGCCACCGTCGTCATCACCCACTATCAGCGCCTGCTTGATTACATCGTGCCTGACAGCGTTCACGTTCTCTACAAGGGCAAGATCATCCGCTCGGGTGACAAGGCTCTGGCGCTTGAGCTGGAAAACAACGGTTACGCCGACATCATCGGTGAAGCGGCCTAAGTCGGGCCAGGAGGTGATGTCCATGAACATTCAAGCTACCAACCGGCTGACGCCAGCGGAAACCGCGCTGGTCGACGCTTACACCGCCAAGTTCAGCGAATTGCCGGGCAATGGCGCTGTTGTTGCCGCCCGTGACGTGCTGTTCGACGATCTGAAGACCGGTGGTCTTCCGACCCGCCGTATCGAGGCGTGGCACTATACCGATCTGAAGAGCCTGCTGCGCGCCGTTCCTGAAGACCGGCCCGCGCCTGTTATCGAGAAGCAGGTGCCGACAGTTGCCGGTTCGCTGGTTGCCTATGTGCAGCACGGCACCGCCGATATCGGCAAGATCGATGACGTCCGTATTTCGCGCTTTGCCGAAAGCCTGCTCGACGGCTCCGCCGCCGCCGGCCTTGCGGAAGCCAGCAAGGATGACGCGATTGGCCGCATCAATGGCAGCTTCGTGCGCGATGGTCTGGTGCTCGAGATTCCTGATGATGCCGATATCGAGAAGCCGATCGAATTGCAGGCGGTCCATGGCGCAGGCCAGGTTCACAGCCGCTTCCCGGTCCGTTTCGGCAAGGGCTCCAAGGCGACCGTCATCGAGCGTCACCTTTCGGTGACTTCAGATGCAGCCTTCGTTTCCTCCGTCAGCGACATCGTGGTCGAGGATGGCGCGGAAGTGACCTGGATCATCCTGCAGCAACAGGGCGCTGCCGATATCCATCTTGGCCAGCTGCGTATGAAAATCGGTGCGGATGCCAAGATTCGCCTGTTCATTGTCAATGCCGGCGGCAAGCTGGTGCGTCAGGAACTGCGCATCGATGTGGAAGGTGAGGGCACGGACCTCATCGTTCGCGGCGTCAACCTTCTGGGTGGCGAAACCCATACCGACGTGACGATGGTTCTCGGCCACAACGTGCCGAACACGACCTCGACGGAAGTATTCCGCAACGTGGTGTTCGACCGTGCCAAGGGGATTTTCCAGGGCATGATCCGGGTGGCGCCCGATGCCCAGAAAACCGATGCGAAGATGGCGTGCAATACGCTGCTGATGTCCGACGATGGCGAGTTCTCGGCAAAGCCGGAACTGGAAATCTTCGCTGACGACGTTCAGTGCGGCCATGGCGCGACGGTTGCCGATATCAGCGACAACCATCTCTATTACCTGATGGCGCGCGGCGTGCCGCGGGCAAAGGCGCGGGCGATGCTCGTCAACGCCTTCGTCGCCGAGATCGTCGAGGAACTGGAAGAAGAAAATCTGGTAGAGGCGCTGGAGACGATCATCTCCGGCTGGCTGGAACATCATGCCTGAGAGCGAACGCGCCGCATTGGCGGCCCCTTATGACATTGAAGCCGTGCGCAAGGATTTCCCGATCCTGTCGCGCGAGGTCTATGGCAAGCCGCTGGTCTATCTCGACAACGGCGCGTCCGCTCAAAAACCGCAGGTGGTGATCGACGCCGTTTCGCATGCCTATGCCAATGAGTATGCGAATGTGCATCGCGGCCTGCATTTCCTCTCCAATGCCGCAACCGACGCCTATGAGGCGGCGCGCGAAAAGGTGCGTCGTTTCCTGAATGCCGGTTCGGTGGACGAAATCGTCTTCACCAAATCCTCAACGGAAGCGATCAACACGGTCGCTTACGGTTATGGCATGCCTGTTATCGGCGAGGGCGACGAGATCGTCATCTCGATCATGGAGCATCATTCCAACATCGTGCCTTGGCATTTCATTCGCGAGCGTCAGGGTGCGAAGCTCGTCTGGGTGCCTGTGGACGATGACGGCGCGTTCCATATCGAGGCTTTCGAGAAGAGCCTGACGGAGCGTACCAAGCTCGTTGCCATCACCCATATGTCGAATGCGCTCGGTACCATCGTGCCGGTCAAGGAAATCTGCCGCATTGCCCACGAACGCGGCATTCCGGTGTTGATCGATGGTTCGCAGGGTGCGGTTCACATGCCGGTCGATGTGCGTGATATCGATTGCGACTGGTACGTGATGACCGGCCACAAGCTTTACGGTCCCTCCGGCATCGGTGTGCTCTATGGCAAGGCTGACCGCCTGCGGGAGATGCGACCGTTCCAGGGCGGCGGCGAGATGATCCTCGATGTTTCCGAGGACAATGTCACCTATAACGAGCCGCCGCACCGTTTCGAAGCCGGCACGCCACCCATCGTGCAGGCGATCGGTCTCGGTTACGCGCTTGATTACATGGACAATCTCGGCCGCGCCGCGATTGCCGCGCATGAGGCCGATCTTGCGGCTTACGCTGCCGAACGGTTGCGCGACATCAATTCGCTGCGCATCATCGGCAATGCGCCTGACAAGGGCGGCATCTTCTCCTTCGAGCTTGCGGGCATCCATGCCCATGATGTCTCGATGGTGATCGACCGGCGTGGCGTTGCCGTGCGGGCCGGCACCCATTGCGCCATGCCGCTCTTGAAACGGTTCGGCGTCACCTCCACATGCCGGGCATCGTTCGGCCTTTACAATACCCGCGCCGAAGTAGACTCTCTTGTTGAGGCGCTGGACTATGCGCGCAAATTTTTCGCCTGATATCGGCATAAAGAGATCAGGATTGAGGATCAGACCATGACTGCGGAAGCCACTGCAAAGACACCCGATGCGACCGAAGAAACGGCGAAGCCGTCTTCCATTCCGCCTGACGAACTGGCGCGTCTCAGCGACGACGTGATCTCGGCGCTGAAGACCGTCTACGACCCGGAAATTCCGGCCGATATTTTCGAACTCGGTCTGATTTACAAGATCGACATAGAGGATGACCGGATGGTCAAGATCGTCATGACGCTGACAGCACCCGGTTGCCCGGTGGCCGGTGAAATGCCGGGCTGGGTGGAAAACGCGGTTGGTGCCGTCGAGGGTGTTTCCGGCGTTACCGTCGAAATGACCTTCGATCCGCCTTGGACACCGGACCGTATGTCCGAAGAAGCGCAGGTCGCCGTCGGCTGGTATTAAGTCTGACGCGATTTTCACAGGTGTCATCTCTTGATGACATTGTCGGGTGCACTTAAATTGAATTCCATAAGCATCGAGCCTTGAACTCGATTGTCGAAGGAGAATTAAGCCCATGGGCTTTGCGATCATGACCATGACAGGGGCTGCCGCCTCGCGTGTTAAAGCAATCGTCGAAAATTCCGGCCCGGACGCCAGGGGCGTGCGTGTCGGCATCAAAAAGGGTGGCTGCGCGGGCATGGAATATACCATCGACCTCGTGACCGAGCCGGATGCGAAGGACGATCTGGTTGAATTCGAAGGCGCCAGGGTCTGGGTTCAGCCGTCCGCTGTGCTTTATCTGCTTGGCACGCAGATGGATTTCGAAGTGACCAAGATGCGCTCTGGCTTCACCTTCAACAATCCGAACCAGACATCCGCCTGCGGCTGCGGTGAATCGGTCGAGCTGAAGCCTGCCGATCTGGCGGCGCTGGCGAAGCAGCGTGAGGCAGAGGCTAGCGTTTGATTGGTTACGCTATCTCTGCGATGGAGAGACAGACCTTTCTTATGCACACAGCGCTCCCACAAACGCGACGTCATCCTCGGGCTTGACCCGAGGATCCATCCCCGTCAAATCCCTTGAGACGTTTGTAGATCCTCGGGTCAAACCCGAGGATGACGGATGAGAGGTTTCAGATTCTTTTTCCGCAGACTGCGCCCCGCGCAAATCAGCTTTCGAAGGATCATGACTGCTGTTTCAGCGTATCGATAAAATCCGCCAGCGGATGAATCGATGGTGTCGTTGTCAAAAGCGGTTCGAGAACCGCTGCGATCATTGCGCAATCCCCCTCGGCAAGCGGCCGAAGGCTCGAAGTGATCTTGTTATAATCGGGCGTCCCGCGTGACGCGAGGGAGCGATTGATCACAAACAGCTCCGTCTGTCCGTCAATCCGTTCGACGAAGAGGGCGAGCGAACCGCCGTCTGCGGCAGCGGCGCTGTCCGATACCGATTTGAACATCCAAACTCCATCCGGTAAACTCGAGGGCGAGCCTATCCGATTGACGCCCTGACGCAAGATCAGCAAGGATATCGGATATTCTGCGAGGTTTGGCGGGAGGTGCGAAACCGCCTGCCGCCCATGCTGGAAGGCGTTTCGGACCGCTGGCAGGATTGATCGTGGGGAGTGAACCGGGATGGACATCAGTAGCGCCTCGATTGATATCTGGACGATAGGGCTGATCGTCTCCAGCGTCGTGGCTGGCCTGACGCTGATTGCCGGTATTGTTTGCCTTGTGTTTTACTGGGAGGAGATAAAGGGATCTGCGGCATCCAGGGGTGACGCGTTGAATAGTCCCCCGCTCGAACGGACCGAGGGTGGAGACTGGCCGACAGTGCATGGTGACGGGAGTGGGGGAGCCCCTCATTGAACAGGCAGACTATGTGATGAGGTCGGAATCCGATAATATTGCGAATGCGAAAGCTGCGGTGCGAGAGGCATTCGCGGGTGTTACGCTGGGCGGCGGCGTCGGCCTCTCCGAGGCGCAGGCGCTTGACGATTATGCGAGCAATGAGATTCGCGCCGCATGTCGCGCTGGCGATGAGGAGAATGATTGGGCCGCGATCCCGCTGAAGGACCTCAACAGACATTCCGGCAGTCCCGCCTTCCTTGATGCTGAAGGAATGCGATTTCATCTGCCCGCCTATATGATCGCTGATCTCGATGGCGACTACAGGCACGAATTCGTACCCTATTTGTGCGGACGCCAGGAGACGTTTTCCTTACTGACCCCGCTGCAACGGAATGCCGTGGAAGTGTATCTCCGCGCCATCAGCGAGAAGGAAAATCTGCCGTCCTATCAGTACGACGTAGAGCGCGCGCTTGAAGAGTGGGTGGATAGTGCGCACTCCCCGGCCAGCGATTAAAGCGGATCGGGTCGATGCCTGGGAAGGGTTCTTCGCACGCAAAGCCGGTTGCGGCTTGAACTCGACCCTTCATTCATGCCGCAGCGCCTCGATCGGGCTCAGGCTCGCTGCCCGTCGTGCCGGGAAATAGCCGAAAATCACCCCGATGGCCGCCGAAAAGGCGAAGGCGAGGAAGATGATCGACGGGCTGGTGACGAAGGGCACGGTGAGATAGCTGACGACGGCGTAAGCGAGGCCGAGGCCGGTGAGGATGCCGACGAGGCCGCCGAAGGCCGACAGCATGACGGCTTCCACCAGAAACTGTGTCAGCACCTGTTTTTCCAGCGCGCCGATGGCGAGACGAATGCCGATCTCGCGGGTGCGTTCCGTCACAGACACCAGCATGATGTTCATGATGCCGATACCGCCGACCAGCAGGCTGACGGCCGCGACCGCGCCTAAGAGACCGGTCAGCAGCGTCGTTGTGCCGGTCATGGCCGAGGCGATCTGTGTCATGTCGTTGACGGTGAAATCATCCTCGCGGCCGATGTTGATGCGGCGGCGTTCGCGCAGCAGGTTCTGCAGGTCACTCTGCACCTTGGCAGTCGAAACGCCGTCCTGCGCCGAAACCATGATCGAGGAAATGGTGGTGGTGCCGCCGATGCGCCGCTGGTGGATTTTCAGCGGCATGATGATGGTGTCGTCCTGATCGTCGCCGAGGCCGGACTGGCCTTTTCGGGCCAGAACGCCAATGACCGGACAGGAGATGTTGCTGACGCGGACCGTCTGCCCCACCGGGTTTTCCGCGCCGAAAAGTTCCTGCCGCACCGTTTCGCCGATGATGCAGCCGATCTGGCCGCCGCGATCTTCGGCCGGCTGGAAATCGCGGCCGAGCGCGATGGTCCAGTCCTGCGCGATCAGATAATCGTTGGTGGTGCCGATGACGCTTGTCTGATGGTTCTTGCCGCCGAAGATGACCGTCGCGGCCGAGCTGCGGTTTTGCGGCGCAACGGCGCGAATGCCTGATATCTGGTTGCGGATGGCTTCGACATCGCGGTCGTCGAAACGTTTCGCCTCGGTGCTGGCGCGGCCGGGGCCGAACTGGCCGGGGCGCACGAACAGCATGTTGGTGCCGAGCCGCGACAATTCCGATTTTACCTGTTCTGTCGTGCCGTTGCCGATGGTGACCATGGCGATGACGGCGGCCACGCCGATGACGACGCCGAGCACGGTGAGGAAGGAGCGCAAAAGGTTGCGGCTGATGGCGCGCAGCGCCAGACGCGACGTTTCAAAGAACATCGGAGCTCTCCTTTTTGTCCGCCGCACTATCGGAGGCGAGATGCCCGTCAACGAAGCGCAGCAGGCGCCCCGCATGGGCGGCAATATCCTCTTCATGCGTGACCATGACGACCGTGATGCCCCTGTCCCGATTGAGCGCGGTTATCAGTTCCATGATCTCGGTGCTGGTTTTCGTATCGAGATTGCCGGTCGGCTCGTCGGCCAGAAGCAGGGCAGGGCGGGTGACGATGGCCCGTGCGATGGCCACACGCTGCTGCTGGCCGCCGGAAAGCTCCTGGGTGGTGTGATCCTCGCGGCCCGTCAAACCGACTTGTGCCAGCGCCTCCATGGCGCGGGCGCGCCGTTCAGACGCTTTCATGCCGCGATAGACCAGCGGCAGCTCGACATTTTCCACCGCCGAGGTGCGTGACAGAAGGTTGAAGCCCTGAAACACGAAACCCAGCATGTGGCGGCGCAGCAGCGTCAGGTGCTCATTGTCGAAGCCGCTGGTCGGCACGCCCTGAAACAGATATTCGCCAGCCGTTGGCACGTCCAGACAGCCGATGATGTTCATCGATGTGGATTTGCCCGAGCCTGATGGACCCATGATGGCGACGAATTCCCTCTCGTGGATCGACAGGCTGACGCCATCGAGCGCGCGGATGGTTGCTTCGCCGCGGCCATATTGCTTGACGACGTTGCGGAATTCGATGAGCGGCGGCTGTTGCATCAGGTTTTCCTCCGTCAGCCGGCGTTGCGGGCCGTTGCGTCGGTAATCACCAGATCATCGGCTTTCAGCTCGCCCGATTTTACCACGGTGTGCTGGCCGTCGGTGGAACCGGTTTCGATGGCGACGGAGACCGGATTGTTGTTGCGCAGCACCCAGACCGTTCTTTTGCCTGTCGCGGCCTGACCGGCGTCGCGGTTCTGTGACCGACCCATGCGGGGCGGGCGGAACAGGCTCATCAACCCGCCGCCACGGGAGGCGGATTCGCGCGGCGGCGTATAACGAAGCGCCGAATTCGGCACCAGCAGCGTATCCTTGATTTCCTCGACGATGATATTGGCCGTCGCCGTCATGCCGGGGCGCAGCAACAGCTCCTGATTGTCGACAGTCAATATGCCCTTGTAAGTCACCACATTGGACACGGTTTCCGAAGCGAAGCGCACGGTTTCGATCTCGGCCGGGAAGCTGCGGTCGGGATAGGCATCGACATTGAAGGTCGCTTTCTGTCCGGTTTCGACCTTGCCGACATCGGCCTCATCCACCGACACCTGCAACTCCATATGCCGCAGATCGCCGGCGATGGTGAAGAGAACAGGAGCATTCAGCGAGGAGGCGACGGTGGCGCCGGGATCGACGCTGCGGGTGAGGATGACGCCATCTATGGGCGAGACGATCTTGGCCTTGCCGAGATTGACTTCTGCGAGCCTGAGGTCTGCCTCGGCTGAAAGCACGGTCGCCTCGTTCACCTCAAGCGTGGCGGCGGCGGCATCGTGGGTGAACTGCGCAGCGTCCAGATCCTGCTGGCTGGAGACCCGGTTCTGCACAAGCGATCTCAGCCGCTCCATGGAGGTTTTTGCCGAGCCGAGATCGGCGCGCGCCTTCAGCACATTGGCCTTGGCGGAGGCAAGCTTGGCGCGGGCGCTCTGCACGTCGGCTTCCAGCTTGTTGGTGTCGAGTTCGGCAAGGATGTCGCCGGATTTTACCGGGGTATTGTAAGTGACGTTGACCTTGCGCACCGTTCCGGACAATTCGCTCGATATATCGACCTGATCCGTCGGCTGAACCGAACCGGTGGAGGTGACGATGACGGAAAGATCGCCCTGACGTGCTGCTTCCGTGGTGTAGTTATAGGCAACGCCTGCTGCACGGGACTGGTAATAATAGCCAAGTCCGCCGCCGATCAACACGATAGCCGCTGCGGCATAGAGATACCGGCGCGACTTCTTCTTGCGGCCGGATCTGTTCGTACCCAGAATCTCCCGCAGATCGGGCTGGTTGTTTTCCGTGTCACGGCCTTGGCTGTTGGCGTCATTCATTCTCGTTACCCGCAAAATTCAAAACACGACAGGGGATTGTTGCCACCCCGTGTTTTCCGCTCGGTTCATTGCTATTTATATTCCTCTGATTGTGGGAAGTGACATAGCTTGCCCTAAGGGTGAAGTGAAAACTTGGTAATATTTATGATAGTTCTGGTCTGTTAGAGATAATTCTGGAAAGGCCGATGCCAGCTATAAAGCGGAGGCTTCGCAGCGAAATTCAGGACGATGATAGAATGAACGACAATGTGGTGAAGTTCCGCAAACCGGTTCCGCCGAAAAAACCGCGCGAACCGCTTGGGCCGAAAGCAAAAAAGGCGCTGACGATTGTGGCTGTCATCGTATTTTTCGCAGCTGTCTGGGGTTACTTCACGCTGTTCGGGCAGGGGTAGCTGGATGCGCTGCGTTCATCGCATCCCCTGTGCAGGTTTTGCGCGGAACAGGGAAGCAGCTCTGCGTTTCGCTTATCTAAAACACGACCTTCCAGGCTGATTTGACCCACACGGTAGGATCGTCGCCCTTGGTAGTGGCGTTGAGGGTGAGGGATGCGGTGCCCCCGGCGATGTCGACTTCTGCGCCAAATCCGCCACGCAGCCAGAACTGATCGATATCCTGTCCTTCGAAGCGGAAGCCGGACAGGCCGATCATGTCGCCGGTGATGGGCGCCGACTTGTCCTCGAAACGGTAAGCTACTTCCGCGCGTGTCAGCAATCTTGATTGCCCGCTCAGCGGAACAACCCCATCGAGACCGACGCGCATCACCGTTGCTTGGTCTGAGATGGCGTCGAAACTTGCCGGGAAGCTGCCGCCGCTTTCAAAATAGGCTTCCATGCGCGCCTTGACCCAGGTGAGGCTGGCATAGGGCGTGACGACCGCATCGCTGAGGGTGAAGGCATCCTTCCAGTCGAGCCTGAATTTTGCGCCCCAGTTTTCCACATCCGTCTTGCCGCGCGAATAGTCCATTACGTCGCCGTTCCTATAGCCGCGCTGAATGGAAAGATGTTGCGGAGCGTAGAACGCGCCGAATGTCGCATGGATCGGCCCGGCAACGGAGGCGGTTACTTCCGGCGCGATATAAAAACCCGTCTGGTTGAAGTGGCCGCCGGCTTCGAGATCCTGTCTGTTGTAAAGCCCGCCTGCCGCGAAACGTGCGGTGATATCGCCTTCGAAGCCTTGGGCATAGGTGATGTCGGATGCAAAAATCCCGCCCCTGGAGGACGAGCCATTGTCATAACCGGTGTCGGAGGTGACCATAAGGGAGTGCTGGCCGGGTGTGAGCAGGTTACGCATCGGATCGCCATGCGCGCCATTGAGGATCGTGCCGGTAATGTCGAGGCCGTGCTGGACCAGCGGAAGGCCGGCAAGGCTATGGGCATATTGCGTGAGGTCGATGATGCCGGATTCGGCCACGGCGGGAGCAGGGGACGTGGCGACGGTTTCATCGGCCCCTGAGGCTGTCGACTGGTTCGTTGTGCTTGTGGCTGGTGTCGGGGGCGAAATCCCGGCGCCGGTTGTGTTCATGCCGGCTGTTGCGCTGCTATCGGTTCCGGTGTCGGTTTGCGTCGGCGCGACGCCATTGTCCGTTGTTGTCGACGGGTTAGCCACAGGCTCCGAATTCTCGTCCGTGGCTGGCGCAGGGCGGGTTTGCTCCGGAGGCACGATGCGCGCCAGGAAGATGCCGCCGCTTACCGTGTTTCCTACGATGACGTTACCGTCGCCGCTCACGCCTTTTGCGTCGCGGACAAAATCATCCGCGATGGTCACGCCGCTGTTTCTCAGCCATTCTTCTATGGATATCATGCCGGTCGCCTCTGACCAGCGAAACCCATGATCGCCACTAACGCGACTTGAAAAGCCGACTATAACCGAGCCATCGGCGTTGACGCCGTTGGCATTGGAATTGGTGCCACCCGGGAGCACGCCGATATCCGCCATGCCCGCCGTTTCCGTCCAGCGAAATGCGCGGCGATATCCGTCTGCGGTTGTCGCTGTGCCAACGACGACATCGCCGTTGGCGCTCACGGCGCTGGCGCTGGAGTGAATGCCGCCAGGGAGCGTGCCGAGGCTTTGCATCCCGGTTGCTTCTCTCCACCGAAACGCGCCTACCGCAACGGCTGATCTCGTCCAGCCGACAATAGACCCGCCATCGGCACTGATTGCCCCTGCTTGTGCTTCCCCAGCCAAAAGCGGGTCCAGCAGTGTCATCCCCGTCGTTTCGCTCCAGCGGAAGGGGCGATAACCATCGATGGTTTCAGTGGAGCCGGCGACAACGGTACCGTCTGCGCTGACCCCGGAAGCATAGCTGTACCCGGCGGTTCCAACATCGATGATATGCATCGTCTGCGATGCTTCCTTCCAAAGAAAAGGACGCATCGAAGTCCCGGCTTCGGCAATCCCGACAATGATTTGGCCATCCATGTTTGTCGCGAGGGCGGCAGCCGACAGGTCGCCCAGTGGCCGGATGTTCGGCGAGCCTGCTGTCCAGGCGAAAGCCCTTTCGCCATCTGGCGTAGTCGACCAACCGATGACAACCCTGCCATCCGCACTGACGCCGCGGACGTCCAGCGCCTGATAACTCGCATCCGGTTCCATCGTTTTATAGCCGGTGGCTTCCGCAGCCAGCGCTGGCGTGTCTCCAAAATCGACGGCAAGCGTCAGAACAGCCAGCGCGATCACGAGAATATTGGTGCGCGCAATGGTTGATTCTTGAATAAAACGATAATAACCACGGATTTTCATGCATATATCCAAATATAATAAATAAAATAATAAGAGAATCGGCGTTTTTATTTGGATATAGTGTCATGAATTATGGTTAATAAATCTCTATTTTTTGTATATTGTACATTTATAAAATATTATAGTTCTTATATATGCCATGAGGAAATGGTTGATGTTGCCGTGTTTGGGCCGAATCTCCACGCCTGACGATCGCTTTGAGAAGGCGTTCAGGGGAGCAAGGACTGATGAAGGGCAAAAGCCGTACAGTCGGTGATTACGCGGTCTTGGTTTGTCCCCTTCGAGTAATCAAGCATTGAATTCATTGCATGTTTTTCAGGGCTTTCAAACTGATCTGAGCATCCCGCGGCATTTGATTTGGGCACATTCAGAAGCAAGCCAAAGAAAAACCCGCCGGAGCGGGTTCGAAAGCTGGTTGTTTACCAGATTTTGGGTCGACCTTACCCAATCTGGGTAAGGTCTGATCTTCTGTAAAAGCGTGCAATGAAGCCCTCGGGTTCGAAGATCGGCGCGATGCCGGCGTTCTCCAATTCAACCTTGATCGCGGCCCTGTAACCTTGGCGAGATTTGGCGATCTCCGTCAGGGAAGCATGCGCCGCATGGAACTCTGCCAGGGACTGCCGCTCAATGAACTTCACAACATGCCCCGTTTTCCGGCGGACGGTTTGCTGGCGGAGGTAGCCGCGCTTGATGAGGTCCGCGACCGTGATGGTCGTTGTGCCGAGCGCAAGTTCAGCCTCCTTGAGCCGCATCAGTTCGTCGTCGCCTCCGGCCAGGGGGGTGCCTTTTTTCTGCTCTTTTCGGGCCTCTGCAGACGCGGGTGTCGGTGACGCAATATGGACCCGTTCGAAGACTGGTCCGTCGCCGGAAACGATAAACGCCTCGACACCCCCGTCCAAGACCATTTCCACAAGTCGGTTGAACGGCTGACGAAATGCAGGAGCCGCTGAGGCAAGCGACACCAAACCCTCCGTAAAGGCTACAACGGTAGATTTGCTCTCGAGAGATTGAACCAGAGCTTCCAACGCCCTCATCTCGATTCTTACAAAGGCTCGCTCGCCGTCGGCCCGCTTCTCGACTTGCGTCAGGACACCGACGCTCAAAAGACCGTGTACCATTTCTTCGCTGACACCCAACACGTCTCCTGCCTCCCTGCTGTTCAGCGTGTCGCGCGCCGCTTCCAGGATCGGCCGCAAGGCGGCAGCATCGAAGTATGTGGACGCGTCAGAGAGGCCGTCACGAAAGTCAGGGTCGTTTGCCTTCATCAAGGCCCTGATCCGATCGTGGGGAAGACCATACTCGGCGTGCGCGGAGCTCACACTGTGAAAGTGTCTGGTCCGAACGGGCTTGAAGATGGTCTGCCCCTCACCGAATGGCATGTTGCGCTCGAGGATATCCTGCATGAGATCGATCACAGGTCCATACGCTTCCTTGACGAGATTGCGACGCAGCCACCTCACCATCGGCCCGAGAACCAACTCGACATACTGCGTTTTCGGGCGCTTATCATCGATGACGTTCCCGATGACGCGACGGATTTCACTTTCGCCCGCTACTGCGAGATTGAATCCCCATTCGCGAAGGTCGGTCTCGTCGTGCATCCACGCCTTGATGTCGTGAAGGACCAGGAAGTCACCGAGATATCGAGAGAGCTCGACAGCGACGTGCGCGTCGAGCCTGTTGAGGAAGCCGTCCCCGCGATCCAGGAACACTTGGTCTCGCAGATACGAATCCAGCCGAGGCTGGCGGCTCGGCACAGAACCCGCCGCGGCGTCCTCGATCAATCCGACATTGGCATTCACGAATTGCGGGAAGTCGTGGACGTCCTCGGCGGCGTCAACTGCCACTTCCGTCAGTCGGCAGCCGTGAACTGGACATCCTTCGATCCCGCGAATAGTCCACCACGCACGGCGATAGGCGCGTGACACCAAACGTCCAGCCTCCCTTTCTCGGTCATCCAGCACGCATTGGGCGCAGAAGCGATGCATTCGGCCCGGACGCATGTCCTTGCTGAGGGTCGCACAGCCCATCTTCCAGGTGCCGCCAGGGCCAGACGCCTTCACCGCCAGTTTCCCCAGCGTAGCGACTGGCACCGCAGCCCACTCGCTCACCAGCGACAGGGCATCCGTCTCGCCATGAACGATGGCGTTGGCCGTGGTATCCGTATGCGCGAGAAACTCCCGCAGAGACGGGTATCCGTTGGCGGTAGCAAGACGAGCGACCAGATCGATCGCCGCCTCGTCGTCATGATGGAGAAGCGTTACGGGCAGAACCATTACTTGCGTCCCTTGCCAGCGGTAGCCAAGTCGGCCAGCGCGTTGCCGGGATCGATTTCGCTCCAGCGCGCGGCGGTGAACACGTTATCGCTCGGAAGGCAACCACTGTCACGCTGGTAGTTGTGGGCGAAGGCGCGGCGATCCACCGTACCCTTTCCCTTATGCATGACGAGGAAGCACGCCGCCTGGACTGCCTCGATGATCTTCCCGTAGCACCCGCTGTTGGCGGCGCACAGGCGGCCGAGGAAGTCGTCGGCGCGGAGCTCATCGGTTAGGTTAAGTCCGCACTTGCCTTCCACGATGTCGGCCAACACCTGCGCGATGCTGGCCTTGTCGCCGGGCAGGCTCAGAGGAATGAAGCGCATGACCATCGAACGGTTGGCCAACTGCTGATCCCCCGTAAGCAGTTCCGCGAGCTCCGGCATACCGGAATAGATCGTGTGCAACGGCCAGTCCTCGATCTGCATCAGGCTCTTGAGGCGATCCTGGAGGTCGAGGATCGCGCGGCTGCTGCTGTGGCGCAGCAAGTGCTGGGCTTCGTCCACGTGAAGATAGATGATCCCGCGCTCGCGCAATTGAGCCTTCACGGTCGCGAAGAGCTGGCCCTCCGTCATCTTGGCCTTCGACGGCACTCCGATCGCATCCAGAATCGCCATGGCGAAGTCTTTCGTCGTGCACGGCTTCGGTGCCTCGATGCTCAGCAGCGGCCGGACAGTCTCGCCGAACTCGTTCTTCCAAGGCTGGAATTCCGGGATGCGGCTGAAGTGATGGCGCAATGCGAAGGACTTACCGCTGCCCGAGGCCCCGATGAGGAACAACGCACGCCGGCGCGATCCCACGCCACGGCGGCAAGCCTCCACGTTCTCGACCAGGTCGCGCAGCATCGTTCCCAACCGCGTGTCGCGTGCGTGTTCGATGTAGCCGCTGTAGACTTCAGCCTTCTTGTCGGTGATCGCGTCGAAAGCGATGACGTTCGTAGCGTTTTCCATACTCAGTACTCCTCGTAGTAGTTGTCAGTGGTTTCGGTGGGCGTGGGCGTCTCGGTCGGCGTCTGGTCGACGGCGGCGGCACGCTTCTTCTTCCGCGCATCGCGTTCGCGTTCGGCGTGGAATTCGGGGATCAGGCGGGAATCGGATACCGATCCCTCGCGGAGAGGGTCCGCGGGAAGCGCGAAGGCCTGCGTAAGGGTCGGCGTGTCCGCCGCCTTCACGGCGACCCACGCGCCGAACAGTTCGGCCTCGAGGGCCTCATAGTGTTCGGCCGTCATGTTGCGCGGGGTCAGGTTCGCACGCAGCGCCGCTGCCCTGCCGCTCTCGGCGAGACGATTGATGGTACGGTACATCGCCGCCAGACCTGCCTCCGCCTCCGCGGCGTGTTGCGTCCGCAGGTCAGCGCGGGCGACAATCCACTCGGCCAGCGTCAGGTTGCGCGCGATACCGACCTTGTTCTCGACGACGAACCAGCCCTTGTCGCCGCGGACCGCGATGTGTTCGAGGTTTTCGGGATCAACCTTGATCTCGAATTCCATCTGTCCGTACTTCTTGCGCTGGCGGTCCAGTTCCTCGTTGGCGTACGGGATGCCCATGAATGGGATGCCGTATTGCCCGATGCGGCGTTTGAACTTCGTGCCGAAGACATGCAGCATGAATTCGGGGTCTTGGCTCGGGAACTCGATGTCGTGTTCTTGGGTCGCCCGGACCCAGGCGTTATGCGGAGACGCCCCACCAAGGCCACTGTGCGGCTTGTTGTGGTAGATGTCGCAGATCGCCAAGGTGAAGAGCTGGATCATCTCGTCGATCTGCAGGCTGATCTGATGTTCCGGGTTGTAATCACCCTTCTCGGCGATCGACCCGAACGTTCTGCCGTCGAAGAACGACGCGATCAGCGGGCCGATGGAGTGGAACAGGCTCTCGATGAAGGGGCGAGCTTTAGGATTGCCCGCCTGCGGCCGGTTAAACGTGATCTTCGCCGCGCGCATGATGCCTTCGACAAGCGCGTTGGCGAATTCCGTGCCATTGTCGCTGAAGATGTTACGTGGCTGAACCATCCCGATCCACGGCGTCTCCGCCCCGACGAAGTCGGAAATGTGCCGCTTGTCGGACATGATCATACGGATGGCGGCCGCTGCCGAAACGGCGTTCGGGTTGACGCTCGCCCTGAACGCAAGGATGTAGCGTGTGGCAACATCGATCGCCGCCACAAACCAGATGCGCTTACCGACCATCGCCTCTTTGTACGATGGCGGAAGGATGTCCCACATCCCGGTTTCAACGAAGAGGGCCATGAGATCGACGTTCCAGAAGTCGATCTCGATGCGCTCGCCGACGAACAACGCGGGGATTCCACCTCTCTTCGACATCCCGAAGCGCTTTAGCGTCGAGGCACGACCGTGGCGGCCGTCCCATTTGTCGAACTCGTCGAATTTCGAAATCATCGTCTCGAACTTGTGACGTGTGACCTTCAGTAGCGGCGTGGTGCGCTCCGCATTCACCTTCTCCAGTGCTGCCAGATAGTCACGGTAGACCTGCGCCATTGTGGGCTTACGGTCCGTCATGTAATTGAGGGCTTGCTTGTGGGCGAACGCCGTTGAATCCGCGTCAACCTTGCGAAGGTGCAGGCCAGGACCGTGATGGCGGTGGACGATCCCGAGGACTTCGCCGCCGCAGGCGTGATAACGCTTGTAGTCGCGGCGGAACGTCTTCACCGACGGTGTCGGAAAGGTCTTTACTTCGACCATCGCGTCGGCGCGGACGTCTGTATCCTCTTCATCGAGACCTAGCATCTCGGCGATGATTTCTCTGCGCCAGGCTCTGAGCTTGGCCTCGAACATCTCCTTCGACCATCGCGGCTTTTTGCCGAGAGTCAGCCATTCTGCATCGAAGCGCTTGATGAGCTTTTCGCGAAACAACGCGAGGTCACGGCGCTTGCCGACAATGTCTGAGAACGTGTTGTCGCCGAAAATCGCGCGCAGACGCTGGTTTTCAGGATCGTTGTAGCCATAGCGGATTTTGGCAACGCCGCCGGCGAGTTTCGAATAGACCTCACCGTGCAACATGAAGCGTTCGTCGCTGACGTTCGCTTCGTTGCTAAAGGTCCATCCGTCCTCGTCTCGTTTCTTGGGTTTCCAGTTAACGTCGTCATCGGTGAAGCGATCGGCGTGACGCATTCTGACGATGGCGTGGCGGAAGAGGCTCGGTCTCTGGAAGTCGGTCAGCATCGCAGGCTCCTTGTAGGGCGATCGGAAGTCGGGGTGATGGGTTGGGGTTATCGGCGGACCATCAGCATGGTCAGATCGTCGATCCGGCCGGGTGTCTCCGTCAGAAGGACACACTCATCGATCAGCAACAGGAGCGCCGTGCGACGAGCCGCCCTGTTCTCGCACCCGCGGAGAAGTTCACCGAAGCGAAAGGGGCCATGAAACTTCTGGACGGCTTCAAAGGCTCGGTCGTATTCGGCGTCAACACGCATGCGACGGGCGCGCAGGATGCGTTCGGCGTTTTCATAAGCACCGTATGTCGCCTCCCGTTCGGTCATGAGACGGATGTCGTGGACTGCGCCAAGCGTCGTCGAGCCGTTCCGGTTCTTCCGGAGAAAGCCTTCCGCCTTGATACGCTTCAGCAGGTCCGCCATCGCATCCGACTTGCGGGCGTGTTTCACCGCGACGGCTACAATCTCGCCGTCGTCGAAAACCACGCAGAAGTCACAGATATGCTCTCGCCACACTCCGTCGGCATCGCGATACAGCAGCACCGGGAACTGGGAGTAGATGGCCTTCACGTCCTTGCGGAGCTGGATGACCTTAGACACTCGGCGCTCGAGGTCGCTCTCGTGATAGACTACCGTTTCCTTGAAGATCGAGAAGCCGCGCAAAGTCTTGGCGTGCGTAGCCGGAGGCTTGCGCACGGCACGTTCGGCTACCGGCTCGTTCCAGAACTTGGTTTCAGTCGTCGTTCCGACGATGATGCCGCGTTATGCCAGAGTCCCCCGAATCGGACGTGCCGTTTTCAGCCTTGCGGTTGGCATAACCGAAGGTGCGAGGCTGGATCGGAGGCATGCTCAGGAAGCCGAGACCTGCCTTATGAAGCGCGATATGTTTGGAAACCTGACGTGCAAAATGCATGAAGCCCTCCTTAGGCTCGAACACGATGACGACATACGGTGCTTCCAGACGGGACGATCCGTCCGAATGGTCACTTTGCTCGTATGCCTATCTCGTTCATGCCTGGCTCCTTGGGTCAGCGATTTCCCAATACCGATTTTTTCGGCGTTGCATAGAGTATCAGAGCCGGATTGGGGCATTTTGTGCCCCGGATTGGTGCACATCGTTGATCTTGGTTAATGGGAGCCTGCAAAGAAATCTTCATTTTTAATCTCTTAGAGGGACTTGTCGGCAACTTTCACAGATTCCTCCGACAAGGCACAAGCGCGTCCAGCTCTTATTTGACCTTGTTTCACCTCGATAACGATGTGCAAACCATTCCATGACAACCTATGGTCACAGTTATGGGTGACGATTCGGGGTCTTGGATTATGGAGGTAGATAGGGGCGGATACTGGGAATTCCTGCTCGGCGCAAAGCTTAGGATGAGCCACGGCGACGGATTTCAAGCGCTGTTCAATGACTTCATGCTACGAGTGCACGGGGATGGTTTCACCCCTGTCAAACCCCACGGCTCACAGGGCGACGGGGGCATGGATGGTGCACTTGGGAACGACGTTTTCCAGTGTTATGGTGCTGAAAACGGTCATGTTATCAATGCCGCCCGGGTCTGCAAAAAAATGACCGCAGACTTCAATCGCGCGTGTGAGACCACCCCCTCGATGGAGAGGTGGTTTTTCGCCCACAATCTGGTTGATGGCGTTTCTCGGCCGCTAGTAGACACTCTCGAACAGATCAAGACGCGTGCGACAAAGGTCAACGTTGAAGCCGGCTTCTTCGGCTTGCATAGCTTTCGACAACTGCTGAAAAAAATGACCGAGGAGGATCGCGCTGCGGTTCTCGGCGTGCGTGCTCAAGATGATTTGATGCTGGCCCGCCTTCCTGCCGCGGTTAACAACCTCATTTCGGCGTTGATGGAGGAAATCAAGCCGATTATGGAGACCTACACAAGTCGTTCCCGGGTGCCGCGAGATAAGCTCACGCTGAACAACATCTCCAGACATTGGACGTATCAATTTGAATATTTTCTGATGTTCTCCCCAATTTCGAGAGCGGTTATGCGTCGCCTCGGTGGAGAAAAGCAAAGTTTGTTGCTCCCTTCTTTTTTTCGTCTCCGGTACGAAGAATTGAAGCATGAGGGGATGACATCGAGTCAAATTCTAAACACCATGAAAGCATTGTTGGCCGGAAACGTCAGAAATCTCGACGACGATCTAAGGGAATTTGCAGCTATGACAATTCTCGCGGACCTTTTTGAATCGTGCGTCATTTTTGAAGAAACTCGGCAGGAAGCCAATCAGGACGAAATTTATGATCTTGCCGACTAAATATCTTACCGCGGATCGTTCATTGATCGTCGTCGGAGCTGAGATCATCAAAGTCCTTACTGAAACGCCGCGATCAGTCAGCGAAGTTTGGGAACGCGTCACCGCGTCGAGAACACCTCATGCCGCGCCCCTAACGTACGATTGGTTTTTGCTCGCCATAACCCTCCTGTATGCTATCGGCACGCTCGATATGCGCAACGGACTTCTGGCGATTGTGTCTGGAGCCAAGCAATGATTACCGCTCTCGGCAGTTCGATCGATGGGTTCAAAACTCTCAATTTTCACAGGGGTCTGAATATCCTCCTCGCCGAACAGGAGACAAATTCGGAAGAGACTAAGACCCGCAACAGTTCGGGGAAATCTAGCGTCCTGGAACTGATCCATTTTCTCCTCGGCGGCTCAATCCGTAACTCCGTGGTCAAGGCCCAAGCACTGCACGAACACTCGTTCTGGGGCGAGTTTGACATCAATGGGATAACATTTCGCGTCGAACGGCGAGTTTCCGATCCCAAGAGCGTTCAGGTAGTTGCAAGTGACGTGCGCGGTCTGGTCTACGAGGGCGATCTACTGGGTAATGCGACGGCAACAAACCAAGCATGGTGTGACTGGTTGGGTCATATCGTTTTCGGACTTCCTGCGAGCACTGTCGGGACTCCTTTCAACCTGCCGCACGCGCCCACATTCCGATCGATGTTTCCATACTTTGCCCGGCGTCGCGACGACATCGGCTTTCAATATCCAGAGAAATTTGCTGCTAAAAACCAGACAGATGGCAGTGCACAGATCGCTCTCTCCTATCTACTTGGCCTGGATTGGCTTCTCGCGCGGGATTTTGAACTGGAGCGCGCGGAAAAGCGCGATCTGGCTGCTCAGAGGAAGAGGATAAAGGCGCGACGTTCTGAAAATCTGGATACGTCATCGGCAATTCAGTCAGCGATGACACTTGCAGCACACGAAGCCGAAGTCCAACGAGCGAGGATTGCCTCCTTCCAGGTTGCGGAACACTACGAGGAAATGATCACGGAGGCATCGCAAGCCAAAAACTTGCTCGAAAAACTCAGCGTCGAAGCAGCTTCGCTCAAGAGTTCGCTCGATTTTATCGAGGAAAGCCTTGAAGCGGAAAAACCCGGAGACGGAGAGGCAATCGCGGCGTTGTATCGAGCGGCAGGCACGGAGCTGCCGGGTAGTGTGGTGAAATCCTTCGAGGACATCGCCGATTTCCATCAGTCGGTGGCGGACAATCGGCGCTTCCACCTGTCCTCTCAGTTGGATGCGATCCGTCGGCGTATCTCCACGGTAACCGTCGAGATGAATACTGCCCGTGCGCGTAGGGATGAAATCCTTCGTGACCTCAAGGGAAAGGGAGCGTTCAGCGATCTGGCCGCCATGCAGAAGGTAGCTGCCGAGAAGTCCGAAAAACATGCTCGACTCCAGACTCAGTATGAAGAAGCTCTTGAGGTTGAGGCCGGCCGCGCAGCGAGGAAAATCCAGGAGAGTAACCTTTTGGCCCGCCTGCAGAATGATCTGCGAACCCGTGAAGCAACCGTGAGCGCCATGGTGCTGGCCGTAATGGAGGCAAAGAAGGCCCTTTACGCCGACAGAGGGGCGTCGTTCGAGGTTCAGGCTACTGTGAATGGACCTCATTTCAGGGTGAATATCGATGGCTCCCGGAGCGGCGGTATCGCCAACATGGAAATCTTCTGTTTCGACTACGCGCTCTATAAACTCACAACGGCACGCCTCGGCGGTCCAGGTTTCCTCATCCACGATAGCCACCTCTTCGATCCTGTAGATAGCAGACAGATCGCCACTGCCATCCAACTTGGGTCTGGTCTCGTTGACGAGGTCGGTGGCCAGTACATAGTCATGCTCAACACCGACATGTTTGATCGCCTGCCTTTCGACGACGACTTCGACGTAAAGTCAAAGATTATGGACGTCAGGTTGGACGACACCGATCGCGGAGGATTGTTCGGATTCAGGTTCGCATAAAAACGGTCTGCCTCGCGCTTGGGAGTAAGTGCGCTGGCGAATGCGGAGCCTATTCGCCGATACCAATGACATTGCCAGTCTCCGATGGCACCCTCATTGTGAACAGCATTCGGTAACGGTTGCGGTGCCACAGCAGACGGTTGTTCTCGCGGTCTCCTCGGCCACCCAGCGGTCACGCGGTTTGCAACTCGCAGGCCTCGGGACTAGCGAGATAGTGAGGACGCCGTCGGCCTCCACAGGTTCGTCGGCGCAGAATAGTTGCATAGGTTGGATGCCGTCGCTCACCTCGAAGGTTAGCTTGACGGAGCCGTCGAGACGGACGTGTTCGGAAACCTTGCTGATGATGGCCGAGAACTTCCCGGCCGTCATGTGGGTCCGCTCGCCGTCCTCGACGTCCCATAGCTGTACGAAGATTTCTGCCCAGGCTTCCGGATTGGCCCCGCAGTCGAGCGCGGAGAACTGGCCAGCTTTGACCTCGGTCACGTGATAGCCAGGTTTCACGGTTTTGCCATCGTACAGGAAGACCAATGGCAGGTCCGGTGTCTCTGCCGCTCTGCCGAGTAATTCCCCGAGCGAGATGTCGGTTTTGTCGAAATGGCTATTGTCGATCGTGCTCATTTGTGGATATCCTCGATTTCAACGATTCAAGGATTATTGAAATATGGATGATCGTCAAGCCCTCTCTTCGTTCGCCGCACTCGCACAGGAAACCCGTCTCTCCATCGTGAGGACCCTAGTCGTCGCCGGCCCTGAAGGTCTAGCCGCCGGCGCTATTGCCGAACGAATGGGAGTCTCGCCATCGAATGTCTCGTTCCACCTCAAAGAACTCGAGCGCTCCGGTCTCATCGTCCAGCGCCGAGAGTCGCGTTCGATCCTCTACAGCGCAAGCTACGACACACTGGCCGACCTAGTGACGTTCCTGATGGAAGACTGCTGCGCGGGACATCCCGGCATTCGTGGGTCCGTCGAGCGATCCGCCAGTTGCTGTTCAAACGAAGCATAGGCTGTCAAGGAATACGTCATTGCATTCGACCAAGGTTCCAGCGGGCATCGTCTCCGCTCTCGGTGTCACGCAAATCATCGGCTACGGCACTCTCTACTATTCCTTCAGCATCCTCGCCCCCGGAATGGCCAAGGATTTCGGCATCAGCGTGGAGCGGGTTTTCGCCATCTTCTCGGTCTCGCTGCTCATCGGTGGCCTGTCTGCTCCGTTCATCGGCAGGCACATGGACGGGATCGGCGCTGCGACCGTGATGACACTGGGATCGGCCCTTGCGGCGTTCACTCTGGCGCTGTGTGCATGGTCGCCGTCCGTATCGCTCTTCGCTCTTGCGATCGTCCTACTGGAGGTGTCCTCCGGGATGGTCCAGTATCAGGCAGCCTTTGCGACGCTCGTCGAAAGCGAACCCCGGACGGCGTCACGCAGCATCACCTATCTGACACTCATCGGCGGCTTTGCCTCCACCATTTTCTGGCCGATCTCGGCGACACTGTCCGGATACTTGTCCTGGCGGGAAATCTATCTGGTGTTCGCCGCTCTGAACCTTCTCGTCTGCATGCCACTGCACTACTGGATCAGGCGTGACGGAAGGCGTGGTTCCAAACTCGACGGGACAAGAACCCGCGAGGTCGTCGTCGGCGCTCTCGAACCCCAGGCGCGCCGCCGTGGCATGCTGCTGGTCTCTCTTGCCTTCTCGCTCTCGGGTTTCTCCCTGGCCGCGATCCTCGCCCATATGGTGCCTATGCTCGGCGCGATCGGACTCGGCAGTGCGGCGGTCGTGATCGGCTCCTTGTTCGGTCCGGCACAGGTCATGAGCCGTCTGATCAACATGGTCTTCGGCAAGAGCCTGTCGCCGCCTGCGTTGGCGATTGTCTCCGCGGCGCTCATGGTCGCGGGCGCGGTGATACTCGGGATGTCGGGTGACTGGTTGCCCGGCGCGGTTGCTTTCGCCATCTGTCTTGGCCTTGGATCAGGGATCAACAGCATCGCTCAGGGAAGCCTGCCGCTCTATCTCTTCGGGTCTGCCGGCTACGGCGCGATCACGGGCAAGATGGCGGCGGCAAGGTTGGCGACTGGCGCGGCTGCCCCGTTTGCGTTCGCAGCCGCCATGAACCACTTCGGGACAACCATTTCCCTTTTCGTCATCGCGGCGCTGGGTACGTTCGGAATCCTGGCGTTCGGCGCTGTCGCCACATCGGTGCGTCGCGAACGCGTTGCTGGATGACGGAGGAATGTTCGTAGGTCACCGGATCGCAGCTATTCCCGGCTCGCAATGATCTTGTTGCCGTCGATCGTTCATCTCTGGCGTCACAGCCGACGACGTTTCTCGTCAGATCAACTTGAGGTGGACCCGCTTTTCAAGTTTGGCCACATGCTCTTCCACCCGTTGTAGCGGTCAGTTAGGCATGCGGAAGAATCCCTCATCAGCAGGATGAACTTCACGAGTTCTTCGCATACATCGACGACACGGTCGTAACGCGCCGATGGTTTCGTCAAATGCGCCGCGCTATGCCGGGAGTTGCCGCCGTGGCCACTTTTCGCCATTCCTAACCAGTTAGCTGTTTGGCAACTGGGGGATGCTATCGCCTCCTTGATTGTAAGGAGAAGAATAACATGCCCCGAATTATCTACCTCAACCAACGCGGATCGGGCTGCTTTGCACTGGAAGCAGACGATGGGGTAATTTGGCCCTATCCCTTTTTCTCTCAAGACCAGGTACTTGAGTTCCTGGAGCTTGACGAAACCGACCAAGTTCCCGTGGAATCGTTCAGCTGGATTCCTGCGCCTGGAGGGCCTCCAGGCTATAGGTTATTCGCCCGTCGATATTCCAGCGGCCATATGAGTGTTGTCGTCCTTGGGCCGTTCGGCATGCTGCCTGGCATTTACCCATCCCCAGAAGCAGCCATCGGAGCTGCCGACGAAGACTATAGGATCAATAGCGAGGCAAAGCCCATAATTCAGAAAACCGCGTCGGCTTCGCTCACGTAGCCAGGTTCAGCGCGGGGACGTCGGAATCCATAGTCTGGCGTACGTCAAGGAGACCACTCATGATTAGTTGCCTGATGTGGGGATGTGAGAGTTTTAATTGACTACCGGAGCCATATATCCTTTCAGCCTCGGAGGCTGCCTCTGCTCGACTGAGTAGTGTACGATAGGTTTCTAATTGGTCTTGAGTCGCGGTAGTTATGATGGTCGCATGGTTACGATTTATCTGGGTGACCAGCGTGCGAACGTTGCCACATTCCTCGCTGAGGGCCATCGCCCTCAGCATAAAATCCACTGGATTACCCTGCGTATCGGTGAAATCGTGCATATCGCCCCCATATCCTCCTCTACAGGGTGACGTGCACGTTCCGTCGGCGCAACGGGTACATTGGCTTTGGTCCACGGAGTTGAGAAGCCGATAAACTTGGTCGTTCACCTGCTTACCAAGCTGGCAGGATCACCACATTCGCACGTTGCGCTCCTACGATAGAAGGGCTTCAGATGGACTTCAGGGCAACCCGCTTTTCAAGTTCGACCGATTGCTCCTTCCGCTCGCTGTAGCGGTCCGTCAGATAGGCCGAGCCATCCCGTGTTAGCAGCGTGAACTTCACCAGCTCCTCGCAGACGTCGACAACGCGGTCGTAGTAGGACGACGGTTTCATCCGGCCGTCGGCGTCGAACTCCTGGTATGCCTTGGCGACCGACGACTGGTTCGGGATCGTGATCATCCGCATCCAGCGGCCGAGCACGCGCATCTGGTTCAGGGCGTTGAAGGACTGGCTGCCACCGGAGACCTCTACGATCGCCAGCGTCTTGCCTTGCGTCGGCCGGATCGATCCGAGCGACAGGGGAATCCAGTCGATCTGGGCCTTCATGATGCCCGTCATCGCCCCGTGGCGCTCGGGACTAACCCAGACCTGGCCTTCCGACCATTGCGACAGTTCGCGCAACTCCTGCACTTTCGGATGGCTGACCGGAGCCTCGTCGGGAAGCGGCAGTCCCCGCGGATCAAACATCCGCACCTCGCACCCCAACCGCTCGAGCAGACGTCTGGCTTCATGCGCGAGCAGCCGACTGTAGGACACCTCCCGGAGCGAGCCGTAGAGGATTAGGATACGCGGCTTGTGAGTCGAAAACGCTGGACGCAACGCGTCGAGGTCAGTTTGGCGAAGATGCCGCTCCTGCAAAGCGGGAAGGGTCTCAGACAATGCGCTTTCCCTCCTGGTCGAGGACCTGCTCGCCGTCTTCCTTGAAGAACGCTCCCTTGAAGGCATTCGGCAGGACGTCGAGTACGACCTCGGAGGGTCGTGCAAGTCTGGTGCCGAGCGGTGTCACGACGAACGGACGATTGATGAGGATAGGGTTCTTCAGCATGGCGTCGAGCAGCTCATTGTCCGTCAGTTCCAGATCGTCGAGACCCAATTCAGCGTAAGGCGTGTCCTTCTCGCGGATCGCCTGTCGGACTGTCAGCCCAGCATCGGAGATCATCCTTGCCAACTCGTCGCGCGACGGCGGCGTGTTGAGATACTCGATGACGGCCGGTTCGATCCCGGCTGCGCGGATCATCTCCAACGTGTTGCGGGACGTGCCGCAGGCGGGGTTGTGATAGATGGTGGCGTCCATTGTCATGTCCTTTCGGTGATGGTGTTCCGGGAGACAGCGGGAGCTGCCTCGTACCAGCCCTTGGTGCGGTTCACGGCCCAAACGACCGTGAGCATCACGGGGACCTCGATGAGCACGCCGACGACCGTCGCCAGCGCTGCGCCGGACTGGAAGCCGAAGAGGCTGATGGCAGCCGCGACCGCGAGTTCGAAAAAGTTGCTTGCCCCGATCAATGCCGAAGGCCCGGCGACGCAATGGCGCTCGCCCGACATCCGGTTCAGGAGATAGGCCAGCCCCGAGTTGAAATAGACCTGGATGAGGATGGGAACAGCCAGCAATGCGATGATCGTCGGCTGCGCGATGATCTGCTCGCCCTGGAAGCCGAAGAGGAGAACGAGCGTCGCCAGCAGTGCCACAAGCGAAAGCGGCTGCAGCTTCGCCAACATGGCGTCCAGCGCCTTCGTCGAGCCGTCGGCGGTCAGACGCGCTCTCAGGACCTGCGCGATGATGACGGGGACGACGATATAGAGGACGACCGACAGAACGAGGGTGTCCCACGGCACTGTGATCGCCGACAGCCCAAGTAACAGCCCGACGATCGGCGCGAAGGCGACGACCATGATCGCATCGTTGAGGGCCACCTGGGACAGCGTGAACAGTGGCTCGCCGCGCGTCAGGTTGCTCCAGACGAACACCATCGCGGTACAGGGGGCGGCCGCGAGGATGATCAGGCCAGCGATATAGGAGTCGATCTGGTCGGCTGGTAGATACGGACGGAAGAGCCAGCCCACGAACAGCCAGCCGAGCAGAGCCATGGAGAACGGTTTGATGGCCCAGTTGATGAACAGGGTGACGCCGATGCCCCGCCAGTACGTGCTGACCTGCGCCAACGAGCGGAAATCGATCTTGATGAGCATTGGGATGATCATTAGCCAGATCAGGATGGCGACGGGCAGGTTCACCTTCGCGACCTCAGCCGCACCAATGATCTGGAATACATCGGGCATCAGATGGCCGAAGGCGACGCCAACGACGATGCAGAGGAACACCCAGATGGTCAGATAGCGTTCGAAGGTAGACATCTCATTCGGCCTTTGCGGACTTGGCGGAAGCGCCTTCGAGCGAACCGATCTGGCGGACGTGCTGCTCGAGCGCCAGGCGATCGATGGAAGCCAGAGGCAGATTTATGAAGGCCATGATGCGGTTCTTGAGGAAGCGCGCGGCCTGTGCAAACGCCCGCTGGATTTCGACTTCGGAACCCTCGACGGCTGCGGGGTCTTCGACACCCCAATGTGCAGTCATCGGATGTCCGATCCAGACCGGGCAAGCCTCCCCGTGCGCGCTGTCACAAACGGTAAAGATGAAGTCCATTTCGGGCGCGCCCGGCTGTGCGAAAACGTCCCAGCTCTTCGACGAGAAGCCAGTCGCCGGATAGCCGATCGCTTCCAGTTCCTTCAGGGCATGCGGATTGACTTCGCCCTTGGGCTGGCTGCCCGCGGAGAAGGCCCTGAAGCGTCCGCCGCCCTCCTTGTTGAGGATGGATTCGGCGAGAATAGAACGAGCGGAGTTGCCCGTGCACAAGAAGAGCACGTTGTAAGTCTTGTCGGTCATGGTCGTTTTCCGTGGTTTAGGTCGGAGCTCTGTTGAATTGCATGATTGTTGCCGATGCCGGGCAGATGCCCGAAAGCTGACGGGTTGCGAGGACGGCAGGCGCAACATCGGCCCGCTCAACCACGACGAAGCCAAGGCTTTCGAAGAACGGTGCGGCGGAGGTTGTCGCCAGGAAGACTGCCGAACTTACATCGACGGTCTTCAGGGTTTCCCTGGTCAGCGATTTTCCAAGCGCCTTGCCACGATGCTCGGGCAAGATGACTATCGACCTGAGAAGCACGTCGTCGCCGCACGCCTCGATGCCAGCGTAGCCAACCGTGCCGCCATCGGAGGAAACCGCCCTGAAAAACGAACGCCCAGCGTCTTCGAGGTCTTCGGTTGGAAGACCGGAAGCCGACAGCGCCAGTCTCAGTTCCGGATCGCTTCCCGGGACTGGCTCACACCTGATGTCGCTCATGACAACTTCACCTCAGGAGCACAGCAGGGCGTCAGTTCGGCGATCAGCGGCGCGCACAGTTCGGTCGAGCCGCCGCAGCAGTCTTTCAATAGGAAGAGGGTTAGGTCGCGCAGCCCCTGAAGATCGGCCCGGTAGATGATCGAACGGCTCTGGCGTTCGCCAGTCACAAGGCCCGCACGCGACAGCGTCGCAAGATGAGCGGACATGGTGTTCTGCGGAATGTCGAGAAGTCGTGCGAGTTCGCCAGCCGGTACGCCATCTGGCTCATGCCTGACAAGGAGCCGGAATGTATCCATCCTGGTGGATTGTGCGAGGGCAGCGAGCGCCATAATTGCTGAATCTTTTTCCATATATCGACAATGCTGGATGTATGGATTTTTGTCAACGCCTTTAAACTACGACCTTCTGAAGTGCTTTCGTCTTATATTTTCGCCTAAGTCATTGCTGGAAGTTGACATTATCAAATCTGTTCTCTAATTGTTCACGCATGAAAAATCTTACCCGCCTCATACGAATAGGTTGATCTCCGCCCGCCGTGACATTCGCGGCGACGAGCAACTGTGTTTTGTTGAGGTTTTAGAAAATGGGTATCGCACAGCGCGCGAAGTCGCTCCGCGCAAGCCGTCATTCCGCTTCCATCCGTACGCTCTATCCAATGGCCACCGTTAAATGCGATGGCCCCCCAGTCTTCCGATCACAGGCGGCGCGTGATGCTGCCTGCCTGTTTGACGTCAACCCATCAATCACGTCATGGCACTGCATGCCACTCTCGCTCGATTACGGTGGTGGCGTCCACGTCCCTGATTTTGGTATTCTCGACGATGATGGCGGGCGCTTGTTAGTCGATGCGTCCGACAGGGTGATGCTGGTCGACGTAGGCAGGATTGAGGCCGCAGCCCAAAACTATGGCGTCAGATATCGACGTCTGATCACCGATGAAGTCTACGATGGCCCGCGTCTTCAGAATGCCAAAGACCTGCTTCGGTATGGCGGTACGGTTCTAGCGCTCGGTGACCGTTTGCGGTTACTCGCCGTCTTGGAAGAGCACGGCAATCTGACGATCGCCGAATGCCTGACAGTTTTTACCGAAACCAAGCCGGTTGCCGGACTGTCCCAGATGATCTTGCGCGGTTTCGTCGAAGTCGATCTCGATACGGAATTACTCGGACCCGAGACAATGGTGCGGCGGATACGGACCTGACCGCCCGTAATCGTCATCATCATTCCCAGTGTTCCGAGGCATACATGCAGTCTTATAGCGATAACCTGATCGCCAATCGCGATCCGTTCCATAGCTCGAAGTACGAGCTTACCCTGCCGACCCATCTAGCGATCATCGCAATGTCGAGATCGATCCGCCAGTTGCTGAAAAAGCGATCGTCGTTCGTGGCAGCTTTCGTCATGCCGCCTAAGGCTGATGTTCATGCCCACAAGATGGCAGCGAAATATTTGCTGGAAGGGACTGTTCCGGTCGGTGGCGAGCATGGCAACAACTACGTTCTCGTCATCGGCGAAGAGACTGAACTTGCCGACGATTTCCAGGCGTTCAGAAAACTTCGAGAACTCAAGCGGGCGATTATTCTTCTCCAGGACGAGGAGCTTCTGTCTGACGAAGTCCGCATCGTCGCTGATATCGTGGTCTCTTTGGCCCTACCGGCTCCGAACGATTATCGGATTGCGGCGCAGCGGATGAGGCTCGGGACTATCACGAATGCCGATGCCGATTTTTTGGCGAAACAATCTCCCAAACGGGTCGAACTCGGTTGGCGGCGCGGACGATCCGTGGCTGCGAGCATCGGGCGTCTCCGTCGGTATCCTCACATCGAGAAAGGAAAGCGCACTTCTGACTCCTTGTCGATGGGGCCAACCTTGCACGATTTGTCTGGATACGGTGAGGCTAAAGCCTGGGGCCTCGAACTTGCCGAAGACCTGGCCGCATGGAAAGCATTTGACCTTGGGTGGGACGCCGTCGATCGCGGCGTCCTGCTGTCAGGCCCTCCAGGATCGGGGAAGACATCCTACGCGGCAGCTCTGGCAAGAACCTGTAACGTTCCCCTGATCCTCGGGTCGGCAGCTAGATGGCAGGCGACGGGTCACCTCGGCGATATGCTGAAGGCAATGCGCAAAGCGTTTGCCGAGGCTGCGCGGCAGGCACCCTCGATCCTTCTGATTGATGAATTCGATAGTTTCACCAGCCGCGACGACAGAACAGGCAATAGCAACGACAACTACCATCGACAGGTGATCAACGCCCTTCTGGAACTTTTGGACGGCGCACAGTCACACGAAGGCGTTATCGTGATCGGTGCGACGAACAACCCGGAGATTATCGATCCGGCGCTTCTTCGGGCAGGCCGCCTGGAACGCCATTTCGCCATTCCTCTTCCGGATGAAGCGGCACGCCATGACATTTACCGTTTCTATCTCCGGGGAGACCTTGCAGACGAAGCGTTGGACGACGTGGTATCGGCAAGCGACGGCTGGTCTGGTGCCGATATCGAACGGTGTGTCCGTGACGCCCGTCGCTACGCGCGACGCGCGAAACGACAGATGGTTCTTACTGATCTCATCGCAGCCTTGCCGTCCGTTGTGCCGATCCCCATGGCGGTACAGCGCTGCGTCGCTGCCCACGAACTCGGACATGCTATTCTCGGTGTTCTGCTCGAGGCCGATCCGTTGGTGTCGGTCTCGATCGAGAAAGCCATTCAGACTGATAGCCGATCACGATCCCTGGGTTACACGGCGTTCGAGGAGCGGCTGTTCAGTCGAAAAACTTCGACGTATTTTCGAAACAAGATCGCCACGCTTCTGGGTGGTATCGCAGCCGAAGAAGTGTTGTTCGGTGAATTCGGTAGTGGTGCTGGTGGCGATCCATCGGCGGACCTCAACCGCGCAACTGATCTGGCGACGATGATGGAAACGAGGTGGGGTCTTGGGAAAACGCTGTCTGTCGAACCTGGCGACAGTCCACGTGAATTGTCGGCATTCCGTCACCGCCGGAAGGCTCTCAGCAAATCAGTCGAGGCGACATTGCAGGCGGAGTTTGGGCGGGCGAAATCCCTACTCGAAGAACATAGGGATGCCCTTCTCGATCTTCATGCCGGTCTTTTGCGGGAGGGCAGTTTGGCCGCCGCGGTGGTCAGAGCCGCCGTAGAAAGGAGCGAGAGCTTCGGTCTACCTCATAAAGCCAAAACCGCTGGATACGAACTCGGGCAATGAAGGCGGCGTCATTCCATAATCGTCGTCGGGTATCACAGCGTGGCATGGAACGTACCATTGAACGTCAACGGGGTGAAAAACACCCGGTAACGGGAAGTACCTGTCGATCAGGATGAAATCTTTCACGTTGAACGACGCGATCGGCATCTGATGGGTGATAGACAGAGCCGCGAAGAGTAGATCGTGTCCGATCTTATCCTTCTTCTGCTCTGGACTTGGCACATATAGATGTCGGAGGGGGCCGACGGTGGTCATTTCTGCATAGAGATTGGCGGCTTTGGCTGTGAGTTCGGCGAACTGGAAGTCCACGGAGAGGATGTCATCAATCCAGTTGTGGAGTCGTTGCGCTTTTTGTGGATCGTGTTTCAAGGCCAGATGGGCACCCCGCCTCAACTCTGCTATAGCGGGAAACGAGATGGCGAGTGAATCTGCTCCCATGGCTTTCATCCAGGCACGCAACCCTGGCGGAGGTCGTTGCAAACCGGCATTGCTCAGGATGTTCGTATCCAGCAAAAAAATGGGGCCTGCCATTTCGAAACCCTCGGACGTAAACGGAATCACCAAAGGTCGTAACCGGCATGTGCCGGTTTTCCGTAAACGTCGAAGTATAGAAGTCGTAATTCGAAAATTGGAGAGACGGTGACGATGTCACGAACCTGGACGATCGATGAAGCATCTGCCGACCTGCCGAGCCTTCTGGAAGCGGCACGCACGTCGTCGCAATACATCATTGTCCCCGATGGCAAGTTCGAGGTGTTGTTCAGGCAAACAGGGCGAAAATCCCTAGACGATATCTTGGAAAAGGAAGGGCCGTTGAAGTCACGGGATATCGACGGTCTATAGTACAGGATGACTATAGCGCCGTAATGGTGGGGTAGTCTCGTGAAGAGCTAGGTTCCGTCATCCTCTGAACATTGACTAAGCATGATCATTCGCGAAATCTATGTCGAATATCGCGAAGGTGATTCTTGATGTCGAGGGACGATTTGAGCGGAACTAAGCATTATTTTGGAAGTTCCGAGACAGAGCGGAAACTGGACTGTCTTCGGCGATATCTCGAAGCATATTCGATCGCTCTTCAAAACAAGAAATTTTATCGTCTCTATATCGATGCTTTTGCAGGTACTGGGAGCCGGACTGAAACACGAGCTGTTCTGCCGTTTATGGGTGATGGAGAGCAATCTGTTATCGAAGTCACGACCCCTGGAAGTGCCCGTATCGCCCTTGAGACAAAACCGGGATTCCACCATGTGGTCTTAATCGAGAAAGACCCCGTAAAAATAGATGCTCTCAATAGTGTACTCAGTGAGTACCCGGGAAACAGGGCGTGGGTTCGAGCGGGAGACGCTAACCAAATCGTTCAGAGAATTTGTGGACGATTTCAAGACGAGAAGAGGCTCCGAGGTGTAATCTTTCTCGACCCTTACGGCATGGAGGTCGCTTGGGAAACAGTCGAAGCAGTTGCGAACACGGAAGCGTTGGACTGCTGGTACTTTTTTCCGCTGTCGGGTTTGTACCGAAATGCCCCTAAGGATGCCGACCGATTTGATGATGGAAAAATCACAGCTCTGAACCGCGTTTTTGGTACGGACGCCTGGAGAAAGGACTGGTATGAGGTCGGCCCTCAAACAGATATGTTTGGCAGACTCGATGAACGACGAATTGCGACCGTGGATCGCATCGAGGAGTGGGTGAGGCTTCGGCTGAAAAGCGTATTCAAGGGCGACGTTTTGAGGCCTATGCGTTTACACCATCCAAATGGTGCACCAATGGCATCTCTTTTCTTCGCAATCTCCAACCCAAATAGGGCAGCGGTGAAATTGGCAACTGATATTGCAGCTCATATTCTAAAGCTGGGCATTTCATCCCAGGTTCGTTGACGGTAAATGCGACCTGCCGCCTTTTTATTTTTCCCGCCCCATTGTTTGAAGAAGAACGCGGTACTTGCCGCCCCGCACATGGAAAAAATTTCATCTATCCATTTCGGGTCCATAGGCCGCGCTTGGGGGCCGGATTCTCCACCGACAATAGCCCAGTGAATCCCCTGCAGGTCACCGCCGGATACTGATCCGATCAAGGGTTCAAAGGACACAAACTTAATACGGGCAGGCACTCGGCGGAGATCATCAATGCGGTGTAAAACTCGATTGTCTTCTACACTCGCACCAAGCCAGACGTTGGGGAGAACATCAAAATCCTCATTCAAAACGGCAGCCATTCGGTCTGGGCGCTTCGTCAATATTTGGAAAGTGTGCCGCTTGGAACGCGCCATCGCATCCCAGACCTTACGAATGAAGGCGACTGGGACGTCCGGATGAAATAGATCAGACATTGAATTTACAAAAACATTGCGTGGGCGCGCCCAAGTCTCGGGTATCAAAAGAGCTGACTCATCCAGATACAAATCGCCTGTCCATTTCGCGCGACCGCCACTTTTGCGCGTTAGACCTTTGTACTTCTCCAGACCCATTGCCTCGAGACGAGCCGCCATTCGCATTGCGTAGCAGTTCGTACAGCCAGCACTCATGATCGAGCATCCAGCCACGGGATTCCAAGTTGCGTCAGTCCACTCGATTGATGTGTCGGCCATGCGCTCCATCCGATTTTGCGAAACTGTTTAAACCAAAGTGGTTGAAAGACGGTTTAGCAACTGGGGCGGTTATGCGTCTGCAAAATGATATTGTGACGTCGCGTCTTTGACGCACGATATAACTCGCGCCTATAGGTGATACTTGGTTCAATAATATGGCACATCATGACGCTCGAAGAATTTACCGCGCAATTGAACGGCTCCACTTTCTGGAAAGAGTTTACGTTCTCGCAGAACCAGTTCTCACCAAAGCCTGGTCAGGAACTGGAACTGGCCGATAGCTTCGTATGGCTTGGGGACACGGCTTTCATCATCCAAATGAAAGAGCGGGCCGAACCGAAGGATGATGCCGACGTTGAGAAGCGGTGGTTCAAAGACGCAGTCCTCAAAACCGCCGTTAAGCAGATCAAGGACTCGCTCCGTTTTCTCAGGGAACATAAGTCGATATCCATCACGAATGAACGCGGGCAAAGTTACGACGTTACGGCGGAGAACGTCCGGCATATCGAGAAGATCATCCTCTATGCGGGATCGCCCGCACTACCGGCTGATTGCCGCAGCTTGCGTTTCCATATTAGTCAGACAGCTGGCTTCATCCACGTTTTCGAGCGAGAGGACTACCGCGGTATCGTCCAAACCCTAGCCGTCCCCGAGGAAGTTCGTCGGTATCTCCAGTATCGAGAAATGAGCTTGATCGAGCTTTCGAAGACGAGGACGGAGGTCATCGAGGCCGACATCGTCGCAGGCTACCTCTCGGACGAAGCGATTCCGTCTCCGCTATCCCATAAGGCGCTGGCACGTCTCGTTGACGATTCCCATCACGCTGATATCTCTCCTGTGATGAATCGCCTCGCAGACCATATCCAAAACCCGGATGGCAGCTCCGATTATGCACGCATAATGCTTGAGTTCGCCAAGCTGCCGAGGTCTGGCTGGAGGGCGGCGAAGCAGAGATTAGACCTCGCCATCTCGCAAGCTCAGAACGGAGAGTTCGAGCGCCCCTACAGGTTTCATTTCCAACCAACCGATTGCAGTTTCATGTTTTCGCCGATGGTCCCTGGAATGCCAACGACGGGTCTCGATGGAGAAAAAGCGAGGAGAACCGGACTACAGAACCTCACCGCCGTCGCAAAGTATCTCGGCAAAACAGCGAAAGGTGTTGGGGTCATCGTGTCTAAAGATGGTGAATACCTCCATCTCGACTGGTGCCTAATTGATCAGCCGTGGGAATACGACCCCGACCTTGAGGCTCACATTGCGCGGAGCAATCTGTTTGGTGCCGTCAGGGAACAGAAGGTCGACGGGTACTACTTCGCCAACAAATAGCGCTAACAGTCATTTCTAGCCGTAGGCGGAGGAACAACCAACGGGTTGTCGGCTTCGGGGGCTGGTTGTGCTTCCTTTATAAAGCCTAACCGCCTGGAGACGCTGAAGAATAAATCACGCCTATCGCCATGAGAAAACTGTTCTTCGGAAATGCAGTGTGACCGCGAGACCGTGTGTTGTGAGCGGAAAGTCGAACATGCCCAATTCAAATGCCGCGAGTTGACCCAATCAGTCAGCGCAGGGACAAACCAAACCCGCGTAATCAGTCGGAAAATATGGATAGGGAAATATCTGTTTATTGGTTTTGGCGACCCCTGCAGGACACACGACGTGTGTAGTATCAATAATTTAGCTGGTAATTACCACGAATTGATACCACAATTGTCCGAGACGTATGGACACACACGGAGACGCTAATGCCTTTGTCCGACCTGAAATGCCGAAACGCAAAGCCTGCTGAAAAGGATTATAAGCTAACGGATGGCGGGCGTCTTTATCTTCTTGTTCGGCCGAACGGATCGAAACTTTGGCGGATGAACTATGAGTACGCAGGAAAGCAGAAGACACTGTCCATCGGAGCTTATCCATTGGTGTCGCTGGCCGACGCACGGCAGTCGAGAGAGATAGCAAAGGAGCATTTGGCTTACGGGCGTGATCCCGCTCTGACCAGTGCAGATCATCCCGAGCGAAGGTTCAAGGTGGTCTCAAGGAATTGGTGGGATGCGCGGAAGGCGAGGTGGAATCACATCTATGCCGAGCGGATTTGGGATCGTTTGGAAGACCGGGTTTTCCCGCGGCTCGGCGAGTTGGACATAACCAAGATTGCGGTGCGCGATATTTTGGAACTTATTCAGGACATTGAGGCGGAGGGAAAACACGACCTCGCTCGCCGCGTCCGACAATATGTGAGCGGGGTGTTTCGGTACGCTATCGCTTCAGGGATCACCTCCACAGATCCGTCGGCCACTGTGAGTGACGCGATGAAGGCGAAACCGAAGACCGTGCACCGAGCAGCTATTCGTGAAGACGAACTGCCCGAGTTCTTCCAGCGCCTCCGAAATTACGGGGGCGAAGAACAGACTTCGCTCGCCCTCGAACTTCTCATTCATACGGCCGTCCGCTCCAAAGAACTCCGGCTTGCCACGTGGTCAGAGTTTGATGTTAGAAAGCGAATTTGGCGGATACCGGAAGAGCGGATGAAAATGAAGAGGGAGCACCTGGTTCCGTTGACCGACCGAGCCATCGAGATCCTGCGCGAGTTGAAAGAGATTGCTGGCGACAGCGACTTGATCGTTCCGAGCCCTGACAAGGTTGCTCAGCCACTATCGAACAACACTTTGCTCTATTGCCTGTATCGAATTGGCTATCACAGCCGGGCTACGGTCCACGGGTTCCGCAGCACATTCTCTACAATTGCAAACGAGTCGGGTCTTTGGCGAAAGGACGCGATCGAGATGCAGTTGGCGCATTCTGAAGAAGACGAGAGTCGGGATGCCTATAATGCGGCACTTTATCTCGCCGAGCGGACTGAAATGATGAACTGGTACAGTGAGAAGCTGGTTGCGCTGTCAAAGAAGGTCGTGAAGCGAGACAACCTTCTCGAAGGGCTTCTCTGAAGTCATGTGGCTCTTCAGGATGCTCTTCACTTCGTCAGCGGTATAACAGACGTGGATGGTGACGCCGACCTCCGCGAACCGCTTTCTCTCACCACTTTGTCCTGCTGAAAGCCCTCCATCCTTCCGCTTTCGGGCGGCGGGTTTCTTCATCTCGATCAGCAGCAGGGTGCCGTGTCCTGCAAAGAGGCGATCAGGGCAGCCTACGCGGCCGATGTAGGCAAGCTTTCTAACAACCCATCCATTATTTTCGGCAAAAGCGACAGCATCCATCTCCTCGTTTGCCTCTAGCTTTCGTTCGGTGAAATCAAAATCGACTGGTGCTTTCATGGTGCGATGATCCAGGTTGCAAGGACGTTAGCGGCGCGGCGAGACGCGTGCTGTATTCTCGCCAACTGTGCCAGTTTCTCCTTCGTTTCAGGCGAGTGCCTTCTACCTGTAGAAGCCGTGGCAATTTTACACCTAGTTTCTGACGACAGTGTTTTACCTTTGTGTAGGTGTGAGAGACGTTCTTTTGTTTCAGCGGTGTGCCTGTGTCCGAGAGCATGTTGATTCCCTTTGCTCGTCTCGGATAGCCGCGCTCTAACGTCAGAGGACACCGAGCGTCCCATTAGCGCAGCGGATATCTTGGATCGTGTTTCTGCACTGCGAACGCGACCACGTCCTGCTGCTCCAATCTTGGCCTTATGTTCAGGTGACAGTTGCCGTCCTTCCTGCGCGGCACTGATATTTTGACGATGGGAGGCTGAAAATTTCACGCCTGTCTTTCCTGCCGAAATTCGTTGCCGAATCTCCTGTGATCGTTTCAGTCCTTTTTGCGAGGCTGCGATTCTTGCCCGTGTTTCGACACTGATAGGCGGCCTCAAAAGCCATGCGACGGCCATACGAATGCGGGTCTCTGCCGATACGGTGATGCAGGTGGAACTATCTCGCTTGAGGTTATAGCCAAAGTCGCGATCCAGCGTTTTGAACTTATCCATCCAGAACACTTCTCTGTCGGCTATGAGTTTTTCGTCGGTCGTTTCGAAAGTTTCGATGATATCAAAGGTGAAAACGTCAAGGCCATATTTTTCGAAGGCGTTGCGAAGATGGCGGCTCTGCGTATTCTTCTTATGTCGGAGCCAACGCTTTTCGATATTCTTGGACTTACCGACATACCGCTTTCCATCAACAGTATTGGTGATGCAGTAGATACCGATCGTCATGCTGCAACCATCCATGTGCGCAAGACTGTTTCGCGATTGGCTTTGGTGAGGCGGATACGCTTCAACTTCGGTGGCTTTGGGCCATAGAAACCGAGATCGCTAAGGATGGTCTCGGTCTCCTCGATGTAGCGTCGATAATCGATGTCTTCCGGAAAATCGTCAGGCAGGCGCATGCACTCTGCGGCGCCGTCTGTTTTCGGGATTTTCTTGAAATTGCCCGTCGTCTCGTGAGGTACAGTGTCATAGATCGCATCCCCATCAGTCGACCAGTAATAGCGTATCGCCTTGCCGAGATACTGCCCGCGCCATGTGGCGCCGTTGGCCGCCTTGATCACGGTGACGAACTGGCGGATGTCACGGCAGGCCCTGATGGTCTCCTCGATCGGCGTACCGTGCTTGATGCGGGCCAAGGCGGCGTCGGAGCAAATCGTCATCTGCGGGTTTTTCATCAACTGACCGCGCACCGGATCGAAATCAGACTTGTCAGGGTTCCAAGGGTTGCCGAGCGGTCCCTTGCGCTTATGCTTGCCGTCCATCTTGATCGCAAAGTAGCTGTTGACGGACTGGTTGTAGATGGCCTTGTACTCGCCGAATTCGAGGTCGAAACCGGTGTCGGCTTCCCACTGGGCGCAAACCTGCTGTAGAACCGATGGCTTCAGACGGTCTTTCACCATCCCGTCGTACATCTCGCGTGGGCACTGGAAGAGCACGCCATCGGTATTTCCGCTGACTACATTGATGCCGGCTTCCAGAGCGCGTTCGACCAGCATCAGAATGGCGAGCTGGCAGGTCAATGTCACCGACAGGAGCAGATGTGGTGCATACAGAATGCTGTATCTGCTGCCGAGCTTTCCGTAGACACCGTTCAACTGGATTTTGCCGCCTTTGTCCTTGACCTTGCATTCTTCGAGTTCCCGGTTCAGGGCGGCAATGCGATCAGGATCATTGACCTTAGGTAGTTCTTCCTCGATTTCCTTCGCGCGTTTCTTTGCCGCCAGGCGCTCTCTGCGAATGGCATCGTAGGCTTCGAGGAATTCCGGCCCCAGTGACCTCGGATAGAGGCCGAGCATGAGGATCGCTGCGGGATACTGGGAAGCTACGTCGGCATCGATGAGAATGTGGGTGTCAGTCGAGAAGGTTGCCCGGTTAGACTCGGTGGTATGAATGCCTCCGATGCCGAACTGATAAGTCTCCGTTCCGAGCTTGATCTGAGCAGCTTCGGTCGCCATCCATTTCGGCGATGCTGTCTTGCCGTCGGATTTGACGACGAATTCAGTTTCGCGAACCCGCTCGAGCAATTCCTGTAGAGCTGGCGTCCTGAACGACACCCAGTCGGGAACCGGGTATTTGAAAGTGGTTCCGGGCTTTGTCTCAACCTTCTTGACCTTGCGGCCAGTGATCTCTTCAACGCGGGTTTTTACGATCGCTTCGCCGATCTGGCTGTCCGACTTGGACATGAAATTGCGATTGTAGACCGCTCCCAAAGCGCGTCGCAGTTCCATTGGTTCACGCAGGGCGTTCCAAAGATTGTGGGTGGCATCCAGGTCGGAGTGAAGGCAGTAATTGGCGACGATGTCCATCTGCTCATGGGTTAGACGCATGTCAGGCGGGAAGGGCAGGTCTTGTAATTGTTTGCCCATCATCCGGCCGTTGAGCGACTTCAAGCTCGCGAATGCGTTGGGCTGAGGCTCGGAGAGGTCGATGTGTAATTTCTTGACCTCGAAAGGGATGTCGATACCAAGGAACTCTTCGGCTTCCCACCACTGGATGTTACCTTCGATCAGGCGGTCGCTGGCGCGTTTGAGATGCGCGTTTGTGACGTGCTCCTGCAACGAGTACCAGATCATCGGAACGTCGTATGATAAGCTCCGGTAGCCAACCGTGGTGTGCTTCTTCAGTACCGATCGGACATATCTGCGGTCATAGCTCGGTGATCTTGAACTGAACTCTACGCCGACACGCTTGCCGTCTTCCTCGCGCTTGAAGCCGATATAGAAGAAGTCGTGGTAGCACTCGATGTCGGTAAAAATCACGCTCATGCAGCTTTGTCTCGCTTAATGATGATGCCCGATTTGCCCCTCGGAGCCGGGGTTCTGGTGGCGGGCTTTAGCCGCCGATTGCATGGCGACCTCCATCTCTCTGGTTTCGTCGAACAGCGTTCGGCCGATGAAATTACTCATAACGACTCTTGAATTTCACGTAAAGAGTGAATATCACTTTGTGAGAGACGAATGGAGACGCAAATGAACGACAGTCTTATGAGGGTGAGCGATGTGTCGAAGGTAACGACCTTATCTCGCGCCGAGATTTATCGCCGTGTGAAGGCCGGCACATTCCCCGCGCAGACGCGGATCTCACATCGGTTTTCGGCGTGGAATAGACGAGACGTGGAGCAGTGGATCGCAAAGACGACACGACGACCGAATGTCGATCTCTCAGACCTGCTGGTGTGAGCCATGGTCGATCTCAGCGATTTGATGGGTGGAGAACCGGCTGGCCGCCCGCGGGGCAGGCCTACCAAGGCCGAGGCTGAGGCCCGGCTCCAGAAGCAGATGCAGGAAGACCTCCCGCATTACACCGAGTTCCGCAAGCCCGTCGGCGTGATGTTCATCGCGAACGTCGTCGGCAAACAGCCGAAGCAAATTCAGAAGAGGCTCGAAAAGTGCCCAGTGGCGAAATGGGCTACCCACGGCGGCAAACAGGTGCCGTTCTACGATTTCATGACTGCCATGTCCTATCTCGTGCCGCCGCGCGGGAGCATCGAGGACTGGTTCGCCCAACAGAACGCGGCCAGCTTGCCGCCTTACGTCAACAAGATGTGGTGGGACTCTGCTCATCAGCGGAACCGAGTGATGCTTGCTTCGGGTGACCTCTGGCACACGGAAGACGTAATGCTCGTTCTCGGTCGCGTCGCCATGATGATCCGCCAGGACGTGAAGATGTGGATCGAAGACCTGCCCGAGAAGGAGTTGCTCAGCAACAAGCAGTACGGCGCGCTGGTCGATGCAGTAAATCGACTTGTCGACGAAATTCGTAAAACTCTCGTAGAGATGCCTCGCGAAACCCTGTCCATGACCGCACACATCAAGAGCGAACTGGATAGCAGCGGTCGGATGATTGACGATGCTGACAGGCCTGCGGGAGATGAAGAGTGAATTCACCTCTTCCCGGCGATACAATCGTAGTCTGGTTCTCGAACGGCGCCGCCAGCGCGGTTGCGGCGTGGGAGACCATCCGTCGCTACAGCGCGATTTGCGACGTTCGGATCGTGAACAATCCGATTATTGAGGAAGACGAAGATAATCTTCGGTTTCAGACTGACGTTTCAAGATGGCTGGGCCAGCCTATCATCCTTCACGGAAACCCTGAGTATCCGTCGAATTCAGCGGTCGACATATGGGAGAAACGGAAAGCAATGGTGTTCCCAAAAGGTGCACCTTGTACCGTTCACGGGAAAAAAGAAGCCCGGCAGGACTACGAACAAAACAATAGAGTTGATTGGCATGTCTTCGGCTTCACCGCTGACGAAAGGGAACGCCATGAGCGCTTTATAATGACAGAGCGCGAGAACGTTTTACCTGTCCTGATTGACGCGAATTACACAAAAGACGATTGCGCTTCGCTGCTGCATTTCTTCCGAATAGCGCTGCCTCGCATATACAGCCTTGGCTTTCCTAATGCCAATTGCATTGGCTGCGTGAAGGCTACCAGCCCTACGTATTGGAACCTCGTCCGTCGCGTCTTCCCTGAAATTTTCACCGCTCGCGCTGAGCAATCTCGACGCCTTGGCGTCCGGCTAGTTCGTTACAAAGGTGAACGAATTTTCCTCGACGAACTGCCTGCCGACGCTGTCGGCCGCCCCCTTAAAACGATGCGCATTGAATGCGGGATCGTCTGCGAGGAAGACCCAACAGGCGAGCGCGAGGAATACTTCAATCTCACAGAATGGTTGTTGGCCGCATGAACTCTCCGCTTCGACAAATCCGCCCGCCAACAATCGACGAGTTGATAAGCTCCGTTCGCTTCAAAACGCTCGAGGACATTGTTGCGTCTGCGTTTGACGAGATGAAACCGGCGAACCGCATGACGGTTACGGACGCAGCGAAGGAATATTCGAGAATTGGCACCGGGGGCGGGCATAGCCAGCCGTGGTCAGAAGACCGTACTCCCTACCTGAGGGAACCGCAGGACGAAACTACCTCGCTTGATTTTACGGGCATGGTTTTCCTTGGGCCAGCGCGAACCGGTAAGACGGTGATGGTCCTGAACATGATCAGTCACACGGTGAAGACTGATCCCACCGATATGCTGCTGGTCCACATGGACCGCGAGAATGCCAGAAAATGGTCGAACGGCGATTTAAGTCGCTACCTAAAGGCTTCTACGCAAATTCGCGCCGAGCAGCTTACGGCTCGTCAGTATGACAACACGTTCGACAAAACATTCAAAAGCGGGATGCGGGTGCTGGTTACCTATCCCACGCCAGCCAACCTTTCCGGCATCACAGTGAGGATCGGAGCGTCGATCGACTACGACCGCTCCGAGGACGATATCGGTGGCGAGGGTAATCTTTATGACCTTCTCTCCATGCGAACCACGACTTTTAAGCGTTTCGGTATGACCGTTGCTGAGTCGTCTCCGAACCCGAACAAGGAAATCCAAGATCCGCGCTGGATGCCCAAGACGCCTCACGAAGCGCCGCCAATCCGAGGCATCTTTGCGCTGTATAATCGCGGTGACCGCCGCAGATGGCAGTGGTGTTGCCCCCAGTGCGACGAGTGGTTTGAGCCGGATTTTAAACTGCTCGACTGGGGTGGCCACACTGACCCCATGGAAGCGCGTGACGCCACGGTTATGATTTGTCCGTCGCACGGCTGCATCATTAAACCGCATCAGAAACACGAACTAAATCGCAATGGGCGCTGGATCCGTGAAGGGGAGATGATCGAACCCGGTCTCGCCGGCAAAACAGTTATTCGTCCCGGTATGCGGGTCACGCGGTCGACGATTGCCTCCTTCTGGCTGAAGGGCCCGGCCGCCGGTTATCGCGAGTGGGGCGACCTCGTGATGCTCGAACTGAACGCTCTCAAGGAGCTTGAGGAAACAGGCGACGACAGCGCGTTGCGAAAGACGAGGACTACGGACCAAGGGACCTTTTACATCCCTCAGGCGCGCTTATCCGATTTCGCGCCCGAACTCTTGAAAGCCAAAGGTGAAGACTGGGGCTCGACACCAGAGGAGCCGCTTGTTCCGGAAGGGGTGCGATATCTTGTTGCCACCGTCGATATCCAGAAGAACGCGTTTGTCGTTCAGGTTTTGGGATATACGGCCAACGGTGATCGTGTCGTCGTCGACATGTTCAAAGTTCGCCTGTCGAACCGCCGCAACGCGAATGGTGATCGTCTGCCCATTGATCCCGCAGCCTTCGGCGAGGACTGGGACGTACTGATTCCAGAAGTGATGAATAAGACCTATGAACTGGGCGACGGAAGCGGCCGGCGCATGGCGATCCGCGCAACTGCTTCCGACTCCGGTGGCGCGGAGGGCGTTACCGCCCACGCTTATAATTTCTGGCGCCGGTTGAAGGCAAAACAGGACGGTTCGCACCGCCGCTTCATTCTGGTGAAGGGTGAGGCGTCCAAATCGAAACCGTTGGCGCGGACTGAGTGGCCAGATTCGTCTCAGAAGGGTCCGCTGGCCATCGCACGGGGTGACGTGCCCGTGGTGATGCTCAATTCGAACAAGCTCAAGGATGCAGTCTCGCTGCTTATGTCACGCCGAATTGCGGAGGAGGGTGTCGAGGGCGGCATGCTGCGATTCCCTGACTGGGCCGAGGACTGGTATTTTGTGCAGCTCACTTCGGAAACGCGAACAGCCAAGGGGTGGTTGAACACGCGGAAGAAGCGCAACGAAGCGTTCGACCTGACCTACTACGCCGAGGGTATTTCCCTTAGGCCGATCGAGAAAAACGTGCCGTATACGCACTTTGGTTTCGACCGCATTGACTGGGAAAACCCACCTTCTTGGGCGGAAGAATGGGATCGAAACGACCTGGTTTCAGGCGGCGAGGTCGATGACGATCCTCCACCGGCTAAACCTACAGGCCTCAACGCACTGGCGGAGCTTGCAAAAAAATTAGCATAAAAATCACGATAGCATTGACTTTCACTTTTTGAGTGCATAATTGTCACGTAACGACAACGCTTGAAAAGAAAGGAGGCCTTTGATGAACTTGCTCGTTAACGTGGTTGAAATTGCTTTGTTTATGCATTTTCGCCCGCTGCGGTTATTACGACGCCTGCGATAGGCGATGCACGGAAATGGTTTACAAAATTCCAACTTAATATTGTAATTAAGAATGAACGGCGGTATTACTCACCCTGCAAGAGCGCATTGCGGGGTGACAAATGGCGACGAACGCCGAATTGCAGGTTTGGTTACGAGAGGCTCAAAAGGCCCTCCACGAGCTATTGACCGGCAAAGGCGTCGCCGAGGTTCGTGATAGCAACGGCGAGTCCGTCCGCTATACGATGGCAAACATCTCCCGCCTTCGTCAGTATATCGAAGACCTCAAAGCTCAAATCGCTGGACAGCCGACAACTCCGCATCGTGTCATGAGGCCGACGTGGGGATGAGGGCGGCTGTTGATCTTTCAGACCTGATCGGTACTGCTGCTGATGTCTCCACAGCGGTTGCCGATGCGGTGCAACCGCCCGGTGCTACGGCGGCAGCATCGGGCGGTGTAGCTTATGATGGCTCATCGAAACTCGACAGGCTCGCTCGTTGGCAGCCTGCGATCCGGTCAGCCGACGCTGAAATTCTTCCTGAAAAAAGTAACCTTGATGCCCGGTCGCGCGACACCATTCGGAACGATGCGTTCGTATCTGGTGGCGCTGACATCTACCGCGATTCCATCGTTGGTTCCCGCTATCAACTCAACGCTCGCCCTGAGACCAAAGTGTTGTGGGGCAAGGAAGATGCGAAGTGGGAAGAGGAGTACCAGGAGGAAGTCGAGACCAAGTTTATGCTGTGGGGCGAAAGCCAGCAAAAATGGCCAGACGCCGCTCGCATCAATACCTTTACAGCGCAAGTCCGTCTTGGTGTCTGCACGTTCTTTGGCGGCGGTGAAGTTCTGGCAAGCGCCGAATGGATGCCGGCCGATGGTCGTCCGTATCGTTCCGCCGTGCAGATGATCGATCCTGATCGCCTCTCCACTCCGATGGACAAGCTGATGCAGGACTGGTCACGCATTCGCAATGGCGTTGAGCGCGATCGTCGGGGTGCTCCGATTGCGTATCACATTCGGAACTCTCATCCGAACGACGGCCCCTATCACGATTTCTCCAACCTCTCGGAGATGAGCTGGACGCGGGTTCCCGCCCGCAACCGGTGGGGTCGTCAGATGATCCTGCACATCTATGAACAGGATCGCCCCGACCAGTCTCGCGGCATTTCCGATATTGTTTCGGCACTGTCCGAAATGAGAATGACGAAGCATTTCCGACGGACAGAGCTGGAACGCGCCGTTGTCGCTGCCAGCTACGCGGCCTCGGTCGAGTCGGAAATCCCTGACGATGTGCTGGCAGCCCTCGGCGGGCAAGACCCTAAGGGTAACGCCACCGTAGAGTGGATGACCGCGTATCTCGATGCAATTGCGGCATACAATTCGAACGCAACGAACTTGCATATGGACGGAGCGAAGATTCCCGTCTTCGCGCCGGGCACCAAGCTCAAGATACAAAACACCGGTGCGACCGGGCCACTTGGTGACAAGTACGAACAGAGCCTTCTGCGCTACATTGCAGCGGCGCTCGGGCTTTCCTACGAGCAGTTCTCGCGTGATTTCACGCAGACGAACTATTCGTCGGCTCGAGCATCTATCGGCGAAACGCAGAAGGGCATGAACGCCAAGAAGGCAATCGCGGCCGACGGCGTTGCCAACTTCATTTACCGCCTCTGGCTCGAGGAAGCGATCAACAACAACGACATCGAGTGCCTCAAGCGAAAGAACGTTCCGCTCTTCTACGAGGGTTTGAACGCTGAAGCCTATTCCGCCTGCGAGTGGATCGGTGCCGGGCAGGGCCAGATCGACCCGCTCAAGGAAACTCAGGCTGCCGTTCTCAAGGTGAAAAGCGGCTTCTCAACGAAGGAAGCTGAGATCGCGAAGATGAGCGGTGGCGACTATCGCCGCGTCGCGCGTCAGATCCAGCGCGAGCGCGAACTGGACACCTTTTACGGCAATCCATCGATCTACGACAGCACTGACACCAAGGACATGGAGAACTCACTGTCCGCCACACCAAGGGAAGGAGAGGCGGCGTGAACGCAATTCTCGCACGTTTTCAGGACAGCACTGCCCTCGTAGCCGAAACCCGTGGGTCGTGGCTTGAGGCCTGTGCCCACATGGCGTCTGACCATCTTGTCGAGATCGATAAGGCTGCGGCAAACGACAACGATTTCTGGCTCAGCGAAGAGGACTGGCGAGCCCGTTACCGGCCCTACAACGTCAAAAACGGCATCCTCTACGTGCCTGTGCAGGGTGTTCTCGTCAATAACTTCCCATGGACGATCGGAAGCTGGATCACCGGCTACGAATACATCTATCAGGCCATCAAACGTGGCCGTGACGATAGCGATGTCAAAGCCATTGTGCTGGTCATCGACTCCGGTGGCGGCATGGTCTCGGGCAACTGGGACCTTGTCGACTACATCTTCGAGACTCGAGACCTCAAGCCGATCCGCGCGGTCGCCGCTGAACACGCCTATTCCGCCGCTTACAACATCGCCGCCGCGACCAGCCATATCACCGTCGCGCGCACCGGGGGCGTAGGTTCAATCGGCGTCATCATCACTCATTTCGAATATTCGGAATACCTGAAAAGCGCGGGCATCAAGGTCAACATGATCCGCTCCAAGCCCGGAAAAGCGCAGGGAAATTCCCTTGAACCGCTCTCCGAGGAAGCCCGGAAAAAGTGGAAAGCAGAGGTGGATGAACTCCACGAACAATTCGTCGCCATGGTGGCGAGGGGTCGAGGCATGAAGGAAGAGGCGGTCGACGATACCGACGCGCAGACCTTCATGGCTCGTCAAGCCGTCGAGATCGGATTGGCCGATGCCATCGGAACTCTCGACGACGCTGTAACGGCCCTTGAGGCCACGTTCTCACAAGAAGGAGAAGAACCAATGGCCGAAAATAAACAGGCCGAACACGAAGCTGCGGTTGCTGCCGCACGTGCTGAAGGTGTCGCAGAAGGTGAAAAGACCGGCGCCGCCAACGCGATTTCCCGCATCAACGCGATCATCGGCTCCGACGCTGGCAAGGTACGGCCCAACGCCGCGCTGAATGCCGCCCTCAAGACATCGATGTCTGCTGATGAGGCGACGGCGTTTCTGGCCTCGCTGCCGGAAGAAGCGAAACCCGATGCGGCTGCCACCACGCAGCCCGGTGCAGGTGCACCCGCTGGCATGTTCACCGCCGCCATGGATGGCAGCACGCAGCCGAACATCGCTGCTGGTGCCGACACCAATGACGACACCCAGGCAACCGATGTCGACAAGGACCGAGCGCTGATCCGCGGCTACGGCCTCGCCGGCTTCTCTGACAACAAGGAGTAAACCGCGATGGCAAACATTACGCCTCCCTATGCAGATCCCGGCCGCGCAGCGTTCGAGGAACTCGACACCTACCTGCAGAACCATCTGCTGGCAGGTTCCCACCCGGAACTGGCGCCGGCCTATTCGTTCCCGATTCCGCTGAACGCGAACTACGCGCAGTTCACCGTTCTCGGCCTGAACGAAACCGGTGAACTGGTGCCGGCCGTTACCGGAAGCGCCAGCCCTGACGATGACGTGCAGGCCATCGGCGTACTTGCCCACGCCGTCTCGCGCGGCGGCGCTGGTTCCCCGGCCGTCAACGGTCAGGTGTTCTACTCCGGCTGCTTTAACCAGGACGCGCTCGTATGGGACGACTCTTTCAGCACGGATGCGCTGAAACAGGCGGCCTTCCGTGGTGCGCCCACTCCCACCACCATCATCGTCGCCAAGCGCGCGTAACAGGAGGCTTCAATGGTCGCTCAGACCCAACATCTCGAACTCTGGGACACCAGCCGCTTCCTTGGCGTGTTCCGCGATATCAAGCCCGATCCGCTCTACTGGACTCAGTGGTTCCCCTACGAACTGCGTTCCAACGACGAATGGATCGATTTCGAAAAGATGCCGGTGCAGGGCCGCAAGCTCGCTCCGTTCGTCATGCCGCTCGCTCGCGGCGAGTCGGTCTACGAAGACACCGGTACGGCTTTCCGCTTCAAGCCGGCGTACATCAAACTGGAAGACCAGGTCGACCCGCTCATGCCGCTTCGCCGTCGTGTCGGTATCGACGCGAACATGTCTCAGATGCCCGTGCAGCTCACGCCGATGCAGCGCCTCACGCTCATCCGCGCTGCCATCGCCGAGAGCCATGTTCGTGCCATCAATCGCCGCTGGAACTGGATGGCAGCGACCGCGCTTCGCGACGGCAAGGTCACCATCTCTGGTGAAAACTACCCGACCACGCTCGTCGATTTCAAACGCGCACCGAACCACACCATCACGCTCGGTGCCGGCAGCCGTTTCGGCGAGGCCGGTGTTTCGATCGTCGACTTCTTCCAGTTGGTGATCGACCGGATGGCGACGGCAGACTTCGGCGGCGTCCCGGTTCGTGCGACCATGGGCGGCGGGGTTTGGGCCATCATGCGTAAGGATGCGGAGTTCAAGACGCACCTGGACCTGAACCTGAAGGGCGGGAACATCACCTACGAACGCGGCCTCGTTTCCGGCGATCCGGTGTTCAAAGTGGGTGAAATGACCATCGGTGGCGGTTCTGGTCAGTCGATCGAGCTTTGGGTCGACAATTCGACCTACATCGATCCGCAAACCGGTGCAGCAGCGCGCTACATCGGCAATCACCAGATTCTCTTCACGAGCACCGCCGAGGCTGTCAGCGGTACTCGGGCTTTCGGCCGGATCATCGACAAGAAAGCCGGCTACGAAGCTCTCCCGATCTTCCCGAAGAACTGGGAGCAGCCGGGCGACTTGGAAGTCGAATACATCACCCACAAGTCGGCTCCGCTGTTCGTTCCGATCAACCCGAACGCGACTCTCTTGGCCAACGTCATCGCACCGTAACCAGCGGGCGGCGTCGGCTCATAGAGCATACAGCATCCCCGTGCAGGGGATGCTTTTTCCCATCAACAGGAGACTGAGATAATGGAATACGGTTTCACGCTTCACAGCATCCGTCGGAAGGACGAAGAGCTTCCCGTCGGCAAGGTCGAGAAATTCACCAACGCAGATTACAAAGACATGCTTCATCTCGGCGCAGTTCGAAAGCCGACTGCCGACGAGATGAAGCTTTACAAGCTTGCCAACCCCGACGAGGAAATCGATCTCGACAGTGACGAGACCGGCGCCGACGAAGGCAAGTCGGGCAGGGGAAGGGCAAGGCAAAAAGCGACGCCGACGAAGACTTCGGCATCCGGAACCGAACCCCCTGCATCGGGCGAGGGTACGCCTCCTGCGGCTGGCGAAGGCGAAAGCGGAGCACTCGTCTGATGAACTGGCGGGAAAGGAAGCGAGACCTCCTGCTTCCAGTCCATGAAACCTTCTCGATTCCCGCGGTGTATCTCACCCACGCCGCGGGAATTCCCGTGCCCGTTAATATCCGGCTGCACCAACGGCCTGCTGTTCTTGAGGCGCAAGTTGAAGATGGAACCGGGCAGATTGTCGATATCGTCGACCGGGTTATCTTCAAAGTCGCGGAAGTGACCAATGTGGTGACAAGCGCCTTCGTCATTCTCAGCGATTCCGAGGCGTACATTACCGGCCCGAGCCGCCCCGAACGGGAGGGTTTCGTATGGGTCGAAGTCCGGAACGCTACGAAAGCGGAACTGGCAAGCTTACTCGCTCAGGCCGACACCTCGGGCGACGCGTGGAGGGGCATCCCGCCATGGTCGCAGCAGTAATTGCCATTGAATTCGATCAGCTTTCGTTCGTCGACGAAATGACGAACACGACCGAATTGGCGTTGGTCCGCGCGCTTAACACGACAGCGACCCGTGACCGCACCAAGTTCGGTCGTGCTGCCCGTGACCAGGTAGCATTTCCAGCATCTTACGTTTCTCCTTCCAGCAAGCGCCTTTGGGTGAAGACGAAGGCGAAACGTAACGCGCTCGAGACTGTGATTGAGGGTAGGGGTTCGGCCACGTCGCTGGCCCGCTTCACGAAGCAAAAACCACTGGCCGGTGGGCAGCGTCACAAGGGCGGGAAGATCAATGTGACGGTGAAGCCGGGGCAAACCCGATCCATTCGTCGGGCATTCCTCATGCGCCTGAAGAACAACAACGTCGGACTCGCTGTCCGAACAGATGGGTCGATGCCAAAGGGCGCATACAAGCCCCGGTCGTTGGGAAAGAACCTGTGGCTTCTGTATGGCCCCTCGGTCGACCAGGCGCTGCGATCGGCCTCCGATGGCGGCGGTATTTATGAGGAGATGACGCCTGAGTCATTGGAATTTCTCGAAAAAGAGTTTTTCAGACAGTTGGAGCTGTTGAATGGTTGATCCTTTTCGCCTGCGGGCCATGAAGCAATTGAGCCTCTGTGTGAAGCAGGTCAATCCAGCGAACGGCTGCGAATTTGACCTGTCCGATTTCGTGGATAGCGCTGGCCGAGCTGCTGAACGTGTTTTCCGCGGACGGACGCTGTTCGGTGACAACGATCCTCGTCCCATGGTCGTGCTGCTTGAGGATCCGCGCCCGGCCGACGCCGTAAACGGTACTTCGACATCGCCCGCAGCGGCAAATCAGTTCCGCGTGCTCATCCAGGGTTTCGTCGAAGATGATCGCGAACATCCGCTCGATCCGGCCTACAGATTGTCCGCCGAGATCATTAGGGCGCTGGTGCGTGCCAAGGCAAATCGCTTCGATATTCTCGGACTTGGAAACAAAGCGCCGTGCGTAATGTCGCTGTCGATTGGACAGCCCGTACATCGCCCACCGGACGACGAGGTGTCGAGCGTGGCCTACTTCCTCATACCCGTCACCCTCGGCCTTGCCGAAAACCTTGAGACGCCTTTCGCGTAGCATAAAATCACGTTATAGTCGCAATACTCAAAAGGAGAGCAATTCATGGACATGCAATCCCGCAATCTTACACTCCCGAGGGGCTCGCTGCTTTTCGCAAAGTACAAGCCCGGCACGCAGACACCCGGCCCGTTCCGCGAACTCGGGAACTGCCCGGAATTCACGCTCACGCGCGAGTCGGAGACCCTTCCTCACTACTCCTCGCGGCAGGGCCTGCGTCTGATGGATGAGGAAATCACCATCGAGTCTACGCTTACTGGCGCTGTGACGATCGATGACATGAAGGCTGAAAACGTCGCATATTTCTTCATGGGCGATGTCGCCAACGTCACTGTGACGGCCGGCACCAACCAGGTCGAACTGTTCGCTGATGTGAAGGCAGGTGACCTGTATCAGCTCGGCTTCAGTGACGCCAATCCTTCCGGTGCTCGCAAAGTCACCACTGTTGTCGCTACTGACGGCGCGGCGACTACACCAGTCACCTTCGATGTCGACGACGATTACATCCTGGATGCGGAACTCGGCACGGTTTACATCCCCGTCGGTAGCGCTGCCATCGGTGGCGACCTTGAAGTGAGCTACGGCGTTGCGGCATCGACTCGGGAGCAGATCGCGGCAGGTGAGACACAAGTCGAAGGGGCCCTTAAGTTCATCTCGAACAACCCGGTCGGTCCCAACGCCGACATGATCTTCCCCCGAGTTCGCCTGTCTCCGAATGGTGACCTAAACTTGATCCTCGATCCGGAATCGAACGAATGGCAACAGTTGCCGTTGTCGATCAGCGTGATGAAGAAGGGCAATCAGGCGCTCGCGTATCGCGACAGTCGGCCTGCAGCGTAAGGGATCGACATGGATCAGTTGGAGACACTGATACTGCCGAGCGAGACCGTGAAAGTTGGGACCCAGTCCTTCGAAGTTCGCGGTCTCGCCCTTGCGCATATCACCCGCATCATTCGAGAGCATCGTAGCGTCTGCTCGGAGCTTTACACGAAAGCGATCGGTGGAGAGCTGACGGGAAGCGTCGAGGAGATCGCGTTAAGCATGGCCGATGATTTCGCACCGCTGGCCGCGATCACCATTGCTTGCGGAACCGGCAATCCGAAATCGGCGGCGAAGGCAGCGGACTTGCCGCTCAGCGTCCAGATCGATGCCCTCGAGAAGATCATCAATCTCACTCTCGTAGCGGAGGGTGGCTTGGAAAAACTCATGGAGATCGTCGTTCGGGCGATGGCGGGCGCGGCAAGCCTGACATCCCCGAAAGCCTGACAGACTGGGTAGAGGGTGTCCACCGCCAGGTGAGCTTGCTGCTCGACCACGGACACCCGTCAGCCTGGTTCTACCCGGTCAGTAAGGTTTTTGCAGAGGCTCGCTTCGTGGTCGACAGGATCAACGCTCAGATGGCAAGCGAAGCAGCCCTTCTGCAAATGGCGATCTCCACAGTTCCAAATCAGAGCGTGAAGAAGGCTTCGACCAAGAAAGCTCAAGAGGCTTTCCAGTCGCAATTGAAGGTGCTGAAGAATGGCGAGCCGTGAAAGAGTCGTCGAATTTGCCGTCAAGGCTCGCGATGAATATTCGAAAGTTCTCAGGAATCTTGAGCAGCAGCAGAAGCGCCTTTCAGCTTCGGCTGCTGCTCAGAATCGGCGTGCCGTCATCGGGGTTGCCAAAGGCGAGATCGAAACCGCCGTCGCGAATTACAAGCGTCTCAACAGCGAGGTCGATCGCTACCGTGCTGTGCAGGCCAATGCTGCCCGCACAGGGGCTTTGTCCGCAGCGGAATTGCGGGAACTCGGCGATACGATCAAGCTGGTGCGCGATCGCTCTCGCGAAGCCATGGGAGCGCTGCAACAGAAACGCGCGGCGCTCCAGCAAATCAACGGTGAGGCTCGCGTAGGCTTCGCGAGTTTCAGCCGGCTTGCGACAGAGATGCAGCGCGGTGCCGTTGCGTCTACAAACGAGAGCGTTTCGCTCGTCAACACGACTGCAGAATTGAATAAGCTTACGACGGCGTCGAAGAAGGCGGCCGCTGCGCAGGGTTCGCTCGGTGACCGGATGGATTCCGTTACCAATGCAGGCGGGACCAAAAAGGGCTCCCGAGCAGGCGGCGATCCCGAAGATATTCTGGTCTATGGTCTACGTCCTTGGCAATTGACGAACCTTGGCTATCAGGTCAACGACGTGGTGTCGGGTCTGGCCATGGGGCAGGCGCCGTTACAGGTGCTGGCACAGCAGGCTGGTCAGTTCGCGCAGATCTGGCCCAACGTCATGGTGACCGTCGCACGGTCTATTCCGCAGCTCGCAATGCTTGGCGTCGTTCTGGCTCCATTCATCTCTGCGGCGATGCGCCTCAAGGAAGCCGGCGATTCTGTCGAATACTTCCAGAAAAAACTCGCTCTCTCGGCCGACGGCTATCGTTATACCGCCGAGGGCCTGACCGAGATTACCGATAAGATCAAAGATATGGGTGTCTCGATCGACGACGCCCGTTCGCTGGTTGCCGGTTTTGCGTCCGAAGGCATCTCAGGTGGTCGGTTCGCAGGTCTCGCGGAGCTTGCCAAGAACCTCGATGCTGTGACCGGAGAGGGCGTGGTCGAAGCTGGCAGGAGGGTTTCTGCCGCGTTCAGAGGCTCGGTCGACGACGTTCGCGCACTGGATCAGGAACTGAACTTCCTCACGGCGTCGCAATACGAGCAGATCAAGGCGATGGATGCGAATGGCAATCGCGCGGGCGCATTGGCCATGGCGCAGGATGTCCTCCGTACCAAGCTTGAGGGAACGAAGAAAGAGGCAAGCGACTGGGCGAAAGCCGTCGATGAGATGCGTGCCGCTTGGGATGAGCTTGTCGGTGCGCTTGAGGACAGCGGCATTATTCAGTTCGTAACGCGTGAGATCAACTATTTCGGTCGCGACGTGAAGAACTTCACCCGTGATATCCGGATCGCCACGAAGGCCGTGCAGGGAGCGTTCGAAGACCAGAGTGTTGGCGACCGTATTTCTGAACTGCGGCAGGCGATAGCTCTCGAAGAGAAACTTCGCGAAGGTGGCATCTCGACCGGTTCTGCGGGCATGACCGGAGTTGATAATCTTGCCGAGATGAAGGCCGAGCTTAGTGACTTGCTCGGCCTTCAGCGCGAGATTGCCAAGGTCGAGCGTGAGCGCAACGTCGAAACTGCCGCTATGAGCAGAGAATCGGAAGCGCAGAGGAAGGCTCAGACCGACATCAATGCTGCCGTTGAAAAGGGTCTCGACAGCATGCGTGAGGAGGCGTCTGCAGTCACGCTCACCAACCGCGAGCGGTTTGTCGAAGAGAAGTTGCTGAAAGCGCGCAACGACGCTCTGGAGCAGGCGAAGAAGCTCAATCAGGAATTCCTCGGTCTCACGAAAGAGCAAACCGAGGCGATCCGCCAGCAGGCTGGCGCGCTCTACGATGCGCAGAACCGAAACTTCGAGGCGCAGTACACGGCGGAACGAGGGACGCCGCAGGGCCGCCAGATGGAGGAACTGATCGCGGCGACTGTCAAGCTCGCGGAGCAGATGGGCGTCAGCGCGAAGGATTTGCTCACTGCCATGTCTTACGAGACAGGTGGAACCTTCGACCCTTGGAAGGCAGGCCCCACGACGCAGAACGGTCAGCACCGTGGTTTGATCCAGTGGGGCGAACCTCAGGCCGCCCGATATGGCGTGACTGCCGAATCCACGATCTCGCAGCAGATCGAAGCAGTTGGAAAGTACCTTGCAGATGCCGGCGTGAAAGCTGGCGACGGATTGTTGCAGATTTACGCGGCCATCAACGCGGGCAATGCGAAAAACATCAATGCCTCGGACGCCAAGAACGGTGGCGCACCTGGTACGGTGCTCGACAAGGTCAGCGAGCAGATGGGCGGCCACGAGGCGAGGGCGCAAGGGCTTCTCGCAGCGTATGCGGGAACCGTTGAACATGCGACCAAACTTGCGCAGTTCGATAAGGATCGCGCGCTCGATCAGCAGGAATATCTGACGGATTACCAGAAGCGCGTCGAGCAGCAGAAGTTCGAACTCGACTTGATGTCCAAGTCCGCTCGCGAGGCAGCCATTCTCAAAGCAGTTCGCGATGAGGAGAACCGGGCGCGGGAAACCGGACTTCAACTGACGAAAGAGCAGCGCGCCGAAACGGAGCGACTGGCTGCGGAAGAATTTGACCGGAGCAACGTCAATCGCGAAGTGAACGAACTTCTCGAACAGCGTTCCCTGTTGCTTGAGCGCATGGATCTTGCGCAATCGAGCGGCGACCAATCGCTATTCGTGTCAACAGCGACCGAGCTGGACAACGTGAACACGAAGCTCAACGAGGCTATCGCATCCGCCATCGCCTTCTGGCAGGCTATGGGTGGAGAGGGTGCGGCCAATGCCATCAGTCAGTTGCAGAACATGCAGATTACGATTGGCCAGTCGACCGATCGCATGAAAACGCAGTTCCTTCCGACGGCCGAGGACATCAATGATAAACTTGCCGATATCGGAAGCAATGCGTTCAGCGCGTTTGCTCAAGCCATTGCGAACGGTGAGAACGCAGCCGACGCATTCTTCAACGCACTGCTCCAAGGGATTTCCGAATTCCTGATCGAGATCGGGAAGGCGATTATCAAGCAGGCCTTGTTCAACGCATTGACTGGTGGCGTGTCTTCGGGCGGGGGTGCAGGCGGTGGAATCGGAGGTCTTCTCTCCGGACTGTTCAGCGCCAAGCACAGTGGCGGCATCGTGGGTCAAACCACCCAAACCCGCCGAGTCAATCCGATGGTCTTTGCGGGCGCGCAGCGCTACCACGGTGGCGGTATTGTAACCGACGGACTGCGTCAGGGCGAGGTTCCTATTGTTGCTCTCGAGGGCGAGGAAGTTCTGACAGAGAACGATCCCCGTCATTCTGCGAACGGTGGCGGTGGCAAAGCCGTCAATCTGAAAGTGGTCAATGCCTTCAGTGCCGAAGAGGTGCTGGAAGCTGCCCTTTCGAGCGTCGCGGGGGAACGGATATTGACCAACTGGATGACCCGCAATTCAAATAAGGTCAACGGTGCTCTCGGTCGATAGTTCGTTGCAAAATTACTCTTATTGTGAGAAATTCGCGACAAACGAGGATCGTTCGACCCATGGCAGTCTTCCTCCCTTTCGTGCCCAACTGGCGTAACGGAATTCGGGATACCTACGATTTCAAGACGGATGTGTTCACCACCCGAAACGGAAGTGAACAACGCCGGGCTTTGCGCATCCAGCCTCGACGCTCAGTCGAAGCCACAATCCTTCTCGACGGCGAGAGGATGCGCGGCTTCGCTGACGCGGTAAACCGGGCGCGTGACGGCAAGGTCGAGATTGCCGATTTCTCGGCGGAGCCTGCGTTGGTGAAGACCACCACGGCGGCCGGCGCGACGGTCCTTTTGATCGAGTCGACGCCTGTTTGGCTGGTCAACGACGGAACCTATGTTCTGATGACCGGGCGCACGGCGGCCAAGGTGCAGGTCGACTTCGTGGACAACGACACGGTCGTCCTCGTCAGCCCGCTGCAAAAGCCAGTTGGTGCAGGTGCCTACCTGCTTCCATATTTGCCTGCGCAACTCGCCAATTCGAACACACTTTCACTCTACACCAACCAGGTCGCTACCGCTCCCGTCAAGTTCGACATCGAACCGGGTTCCGTGGTGCGAACTCCGGACGCTCTGCCGTTTGACGAAAGCGCCGAGGGTGACAGTGTCCAATCCTTCGGTCCTGCCGCCATTCTGTTCGGTAGATACGTCCTCCTGCGAAAGCCGAACTATCTCAATCGACCGCAGGTACAGTTCAACCTCAAATTCGAGAATGTCGACTATTCGCGCGGCGTCGTGAAAACCTTCACGCCTGTTCCTCTCGTCTCCCGAACGCTGACGGCCACCTACATGGCGATGAGCCGCGCGGATGCGATGGCCATCCTCGACATCTTTGTGCGCTGCAAGGGCAGGGCGGGCGAGATTTACGTGCCTACGTGGGGAAGTGATTTCCCTGCCGCGATGAATGTGGCCGACAAGGTGATACAGTTCGCAGGAACTGATTTCTTTGACACCTACAACGATGACCGCGCCCACGCGGCGGTGTTGATCCGGACACGCTCCGGGCAGCTTCTGCCTCGCGAGATTACGCTGATGGCGACCAGCGGCGGTAACACCTTTGTCGAGTTTCATGAGGATATCGGGGTTGCAGCCTCGGAGATCGAGCAGATTTCGTGGATGTTCGTTTCCCGTTTCGCGCAGGACAGCCTGACGATCGAATGGGTGACGAATATCGTCGCGAACATCAGCCTCTCGTTTGTCACGCTCGAAAACCTGGCTGCGGAAAGTTCCTACGGCAGCAACTGGATTCTAGCGACGGGCTATTGGCGCGACCGCGGGCAGTGGGTCGACTCCGCAGTGTGGGAGGACTGAGATGCCTATCGGTCCTGTCGAACCCATCAAGAATGGCGAATCCGGTGCCAGCGTTCGTGCCAAACTCAACCTTCTGCTTCAAGGAGCGATCGACGGCACACTCGGCTCTGTCACACCCGAAGACCTCGACGCCCTGGTCGACACAATCCCTCCAGCCCGGCCGAAGAACTTCGAACTCGATTCAACGTTGGCGCCGTCCAACCTGCTGATCGGGACATGGGCTCCGTCGCTCGAGGAAGACTTCGCATATTACGAGCTTCAACTGAAACAGGGGCTCGGAAGCTGGATCGGCTACCAGACCAGTTCGACCATGTATCAGGTCCCGATGATCCCGAACACGGTATATACCGGTCGCGTCTTTGCGATCGATAAGTCGGGGAACAAGTCGGAGCCGAGCGTCGAGTTCACCCACACGACCGTCGCCGACGAGGTTCCGCCTGCAATGCCTGTGGGTCTTACCGCGAGCGGAGGGATCAATAACACATGGTTGAAGTGGGTTGCGAATAACGAAACTGACTTTGCCCGGTACGAGATATTCGAAGCACTCGAAGAATTTCCGGCGCCCACCGACGAGTCGACTCCCTCTTATACATCTCAGACGAACGCTTTTGTCATCGCGGCGCAGGATCCGGAAATCACGCGCTGGTACTGGGTGCGAGCGGTCGACACGTCGGGGAATAAATCTCCATGGTCAGCGCCGGCCTCTGCAACGACTTCCAAAATCCGGAGCGAAGTTAAGGTAACCTTGGTCGGTATCCTTTTTAAGCCGGGTAATACACCAAACGGGAACCGGCTGACATGGACGGCTGGTCAAATTACTTTTGGGACCGACGGCAGTGTCCCGACCAGCCAGAACATACCGTCCGGATTTGTCGATTTCACCGGTCCGACCCTCTACGTTTATTACGTGCTCGGTGACAACAAGTTCTCCGTCACCACGTCTCTCGTTACAATGTATTCCAAGGATTCAGTCCTGCTCGGCGTCTATCGAGGCGGGAACGACTATCAGTCGGTCGAAGGTAAAGCTTACATCGATGGCGGCACCATCCTGGCGCAGACGATCGGTGCAAACCAATTGGTTGCCGATCAGGCAGTCATCACTGGTGCTGCTCAGATAGCTAATGCAATCATCACGAACGCGCATATTGTCGAACTGAGCGCAGCAAAGCTGATGGCGGGCACAGCGCTTGCCGGCTCCATCACAGTCAGCGGGCATGCGCTTGGTGACGTGGCAGGTTACGCTAATGATCCTGCTGGCCGCATCAATCAGGCGCTGACGCAGATCGATCCCGGTAAAATTCTTATCTCAGGCGGAACCTCGCTCGCGGACTGGCGATCGGGCGGCGACACTACGAAGATCAACGGTGGCAATATCGCCACCAACTCGGTGCGAGCAAACGTTCTCGAGATCGGAGCAAGAGGCGTTACAGCGACCGGAATTGCCTTCTCTGGAAACACTCCAACGTCTAATCGTGTCAGTTGGACTGCAGGAACGATCACATACCTGGACGATGCCGGCACCACAGTTGAGGTTGCTATTTCGGAGAATCCCATCGGCGCGATGTGGACCGACGCCACGATCTATATCTACTGGGCCAAGGGCGCGTCCTCGCTATCATCGACCACGTTGCCGTCGACTGCATTCGCATCGAACAACATCGTTCTCGCGACATATAGGGGTGGGCTTAATCTCAGCACCGATTACGGTCGCACGATTATCGATGGGCAGGGAATCAAGACGGGTACAATTGGTGCTGATCAGATTGCAGCAAACGCTATCCGTGCGCAGCACATCGCGGCTGACGCAATTCAGGCGGGACACCTCCAGGCAGGTATTATCTCGACCGACAAGCTCGCGGCAGGCGCAGTCACCGCCGCAAAGATGAGTGTTGGTTCGCTTTCGGCTATTTCTGCCGTTTTGGGGTACGTCGACATCGGCGATGCAAATATCAGTCGCTTGGTCGTCGGTTCGTCGAATATCGAAACCGGCGCGGTGACAAGAATTGACGCGGGTTCTCGAGGCGGCACGGGAACATTTGACGTGACCGTATTTCACGGCTTCGGTTCGCCAACAGTGCGTCTTGATATCGCCAGCAGGCTAATTTCTGGAGGCACTGTTAACGGCAAGTCTCAGATAGTCACGCAGAATATTTCCAATGGCGGCGAAGTCAGCAATTTCTGCATATTCAATTCCACCAACGATGTCAGCGGGTTCCGTTATGTTGGAAGTGACATTGTTCTCTACACGCCTTCATCAAGCCAAGCTTCAACCACGTTCAGGGTAACTGTATCGGGTGGGGCGTTCATTGGCTCAGTGGATGTGACCACGTTGATTGCATCAACATTTAAGCGCTGAAATCGCCACGGGAATAGAGGTCAAACAAACATGTCGTTCGATGTTCGTGAAAGTAGCCGGTACAGCGGCACACCAGTCTCCCTCTATCTGATCCAGGGTGCGGAGAATTCTGACGAGGGTGGCAACATCGGCCCTTTCGGGTTTAATAACGGTGAAACGATCATCAACCGGAAGATCGGCGTAAATGATCTCGGCCAGGACATCATTCTGCCGTTCTACCCTTGGCCGATCAAAAACAGCGCCATCAGCCACGACGGCACATTGGATAAATCAGATGTCACGATCTCTATGTCACTTGGCAGTGAAATCGACCAGTTGTTTTTGGCATACCCGCCTTCGCAGGTCGTGAACCTGACAATTTTCGAGGGCCATGTCGGCGATCCGGTGACCGAAGAGAACTTCCCTGCGATATGGCTCGGCCGCATTCTCGGAAGCACCTACAAAAAGAACGAGATCGAGCTTTCCTGCCAGCCTGTTTCTACCTCTTTGAAGCGACCGGGACTCCGTCGAAATTATCAGATCGGCTGCCCCCATGTCCTTTACGGTTCTCAGTGCAGGGCAAGTCGCGCCGCCGCGACCGTGACCCGTTCAGTCACAAGCGTTACTCGCAACCGCGTCATGGTGAATGCGTGGTTGGGCGCGCAGTTCGGCCTATACATCGGGGGTCTTCTCGAATGGGTGAACTCAGATACCGGCGTTCGAGAGCTGCGTACTATTGCGAACGTGATTAACGACAGCGGAACAAGCGTGATTGTCGTTCGCGGAATAGCCCGAGGGCTCGCTGCCGGCACCCAACTTTCTGTAATCAGGGGGTGCAATCGGCAAATGAGCGGCTGCAATCAGCACAACAATATTCAGAACTACGGCGGCCAACCATTCATCCCGCTCGAAAATCCCCTTTCCACAAAGAACCAGTTCTACTAGAATTGCTCACTAAACGTGAAACGCGCGAAAAGTGAGCCATGCCTTTTCCTTTCCTCGCATTGTTCCTTCAGCTTCTCGTTGGCATCGGATTGCAGGTGCTCGGCTACATTCTCATGCCGAAGGCCTCAACTGCGCAGCCCGACGAATTGCGGGACATGGACGAGCCGACTGCTGAAAGTCGGCCGATACCGGTTGTGTTCGGGGAACTCGATGTCGCTCCCAATATCCTGTGGTGGGGCGACAAGGCGACGACCAGCAGAAAGGTCTCCGCTTGAGCGATTTTGATCCCATTGTCACGATCAGCGACATGCGACCCTTTTTCTGCGTGAAGGGGGTGCGCAAGGCGTTCGTGGCGGGCGGCGGAGATTTCGGTCACTTTCTTAAGAACGGCATGCCCGCTTCCCAACTGCGCGGCAAGGGCTTCGATGCGCAGCTTGATCGCGTGCTTGAGGCAATTCGTGCGAGGTCGTCCTGATGGGAATGGGCGGCAAGGGCGAAGGCAAAGTTGAAATCTTCGAATACACCATGGGTATTCACATGGGGATTTGCGCCTACGGTGATGGCCTTACCCTTGTTGCCGCGAAGTACAATGACAAGGAGCTTTGGCGTGGCGGGCTGGTGGACGAGACCACGGTTGCCGTGAACCGGCCTGAACTCTTCGGCGATGTGAAAAAGGAAGGGGGCGTCAAAGGCCTCTTGTGGTGGTTGCCCGGTAAGGCGACGCAGGTCATGCCAGAATCGCTTGCGGCGCGCCTTGGGCTTACAAGTGCAACTTGCCCCGGCTTTCGCGGTTTCTCCAGTGTATTTCTCACGGGTATCGCGGACATTTGGGAAGGTGCGTACCAAGGTCTAGTCAATGCGTTGAACAATCAGCCGTCCGCCTTTAAGCGAGGCTTCTATCTAGCAGCAAACAATCCTTATCTACGTGCCTTTTCATTCCGTGTGCGCCGCGCGCCGATTGGTCTCAATCCAGCGCTCGCATTGATTCAGGTCGACAACGACTCTTTCGGAAATCCCCAGTTCGCTGCCAATCCGGCGCACATCATCTACGAATGCCTCACCAACCAGGACTGGGGGATGGGCGAGTCTCCGGGTGTGATCGACAAGGCGTCGTTCGAGGCCGCAGCGCAACTGTTCTACAACGAACGCCTTGGCATGAGCCTCATCTGGACGCGGCAGAGCGAAATTGAACAGTTCATTGGTGAGGTCTGTAACCATGTGCAGGCCGCCGTTTTCGTCAAGCCGTCGACGGGCAAGCACACGATCAAGGCTTTACGCGGCGATTACGATGTCGACCTGCTTCCGGTTATCGACCCGAGCAACGCCGATTTGTCGAGCTTCGCGCGCAAGGCATGGGGTGAACTGGCGAACGAAATCGTCGTCACCATGACGAATGCAGAAACCGGCAAGAGTGAGACGATTACCGTTCAGGATCTCGCCGGCATCGCCGCAGAAGGCGGCATCGTAACCTCTTCGCGGAATTATTATGGCTTCACCTCGAAGGCTGCCGCCCAGTATGTGGCCGAGCGCGACCTTGCAGCCTCTGTCAATCCGATCGCAACCTGTCAGGCGCAGGTCACTCGCCAGTTTTGGGACTCGGTGAGCAGTGACGTGGTCGTTCTATCGTGGCCCGAATATGACATCGAGCGGATCGTCTTCCGTGTTTCGGAGGTCCAGAAGGATAGCAATGTTGTTACGCTCGATCTCTACGAAGACATCTTCGGTCTCGATCTCGCCAGCTACCTCGAGTCTGATGACACCGCGTGGGTAAATCCGTCTCAGCCGCCGACACCTGCCTCCTATTACCAGATTGGTACGGCTCCTGCGTTCATGGCAGCCGCCGCGTTGAAGCTCAACGATCCATCGGAACTGGAATATCCGGAGGCTCTGGCTGCCGTGACCGTCGGCGCCGACAGCGATGATGACGTAAACTACGATCTCGTAACCTATGTCACCGACGTTAACGGTACGACCAAACGTTCGTCGATCGGCACGCGGCCATTCTTCGGCACTTTTGCGCTCACCACTCCGCTCGTTGCCGAGTCGCAGAGCCAGTTGACCACGTTGCCTGGGTTACGCGGCGGCGTTCCGTCGGCTGGCGATTTCATTCTTATCGGAACCGGAAACGACGAAAATACCGAAATCTGCACAGTGCAGACGGCAGATGCGCTCGGATACCTATTGAACCGCGGTATGCTCGACACCGTCCCGAAGCCATGGCCAGTCGGAACACGTTGCTTCATCATCCCGGCCGACTCCATCATGGTCGACCCGACTGTGAGGTCGGTGTTTGAGAGCACTTCCTACTGGCTGCTGACCAGAACGACCGCAGGCGCTCTTCCGCTAGCCGATGCTCCGCAACTGAACATCTCGATCACTCCACGCCCGTATCGCCCCAACCGGCCTGCTAACGTGAAGATCAACGGTGTCGGCTTTGGCGCGGTAGACGCGCGGGCTGCGTCAGAACTGTCGGTCACGTGGTCGAACCGCAACCGCATCCTCGAGTCGACACAGGCTCTCAAATGGAATGAGGCTGATGTTGGCGGCGAAGACGGTCAGACGACGCGCATCGATGTCCGCACGACGACCGGGACGCTGATCGTCAGCTACCCCGGTTTGACCGGCAATAGTTTCAACATCCCGCTCAGCGAACTCGGCACGAACGTCAATTCGACGATCACGGTGTCGGCCGAGCGCGATGGCTATCGTTCCCTCCAGGCACATACGCTGGCGGTCCAAATCACACCTCGTGACGCAATCGGGTTGTCCGGTGACGAGAGCGGATATCTCCGCATGTCGGGCGACGAGAGCGGACGCATTCTACTTTCAGGAGACGCCTGATGGCCGACAAAGAACTTGGGGCATTATCGCCAATCGAAGCGCTGCTTGCGGCGGCGTTGTTTCACACCGTTCAGGAAGGGAACAGTCGGAAGGTCACAGCGCAGCAGATTGCTGATTTTATCAATGGAAACTATCCGGCATTCATTCAGACGCTTCTGTCGGCGCAGGATGCTGATGACGTCTATGCGGCTATCGGCGTGGCACCCGAGGCAGAAACTGCCGCAAACGCCGACAGACTCGGTGGCCACTTGCCTGCTTTCTTCGCCGCCGCACAAGACGTGGCAACAGCGATCGATCAGCTCACGAAAGCTGATGTCGGACTTGAGAATGTCGATAATACCTCCGACTTGAATAAGCCGGTGAGCACAGCACAGCAGAACGCGCTCGATGAAAAGGTTGCCGGTCCCGTCGGAGCCGTAGCTGACGGGGCGTTCATGCAGTTCGACGGAACTGAAGGTCGTAAAGCCAAAGCACTGACACATGCCGCCGCGCTGACCGCACTTAAGGCTGTTGGCGCTTACGCGAAAGACAACATCCTCGGTACTGTGTCGCAGTCGTCAGGCGTCCCGACTGGAGCTATCTTGGAGACTGGAGTGAATGCTAACGGGATTTACAGTAGGTTTGCGAACGGTATCCAAGTCTGTTTTCAACAGTTAGAGCTAAGTTACTTTGACGTCACAGATATGTCTGGAAACTGGACGTACCCCGCTGCATTCAGTGAATTTCCGATAATATCTTTTGCGGAAACTCAGTTCTGGAACAACGCCGTTAGAAGTTACGCAATGAGAACAAGACTTGCAAATAGAGGATCGTCGGGAACAACTATAGTTTCAGGAAATCCAACTAGTAGCAATGTTCCCGGTGATAAATATTATGTGCACATCGGAGCGCATGGAAGGTGGTTCTAAATGATTATTTCTCTTTCCCCACAAAGACGTGACGATCTACTGTCCGTAACCAAGGCAGGTGAAATCCTCTCAATCAATGGTGAAAGTTTTGATTTCTCGAGTTTGCCCGATGGAGCAACAATTCCAGCGGAGACGATCCCATGCGAATTGATCTCCGGCCCGGTCGAGCGGGTAGACGGCGAGTTACACATCACTATCATCCTTCCACATGGGCCGAACCCACCTCACGATATTCTTTTCCCTGCGCCAATAGTAAACCCGCCCGATGGGCGGGTCGTACTGCCAAAAGAGGAGAATGATGATGTGGAAGCCTGATCCGTCGCAAATTATTACGCGTGAACAGAAGAACGCCACCACCGTTGCCGCCTACGAATCCGCTATTCAGAACTTTGTCGACAGCACTGCACGTGAGCGTCAGTTTCGCGACGGCGTGACATTGGCCTCTTATACGGCGTCAACGAAGCCGAACTGGGCAGCCGAAGCACAGGCCTTCGTCGCATGGCGTGATGATGTCTGGTCATACGCTTACGACGAACTCGCCAGGGTCCAGGCAGGGCAACGGCAGCAGCCTACCGTCGAAGAATTCCTCAGCGAGATCACACCGATTTCCTGGCCTTCAGCAGAATAGGGTTCTCATGGCTTCCTACATCGACTCACTGAAACGACAGAACACCTTCCTGCAGTCGGAAATCGAGCGTCATGCGAATGCGTGTGATGCCCTAGCTTCCGAACTGGAACTGGCCAGCCGCCAGCGCGACGCGCTTCAAAAGCAACTTGAGGACATGCTGAACGATCAGGCAGAGCTTCCTTTTGATGCCCAAAATTCCTCATAAAAGTTGTAATTTGGCATGATGTTGTGTATCTCTCATCGGGTCCACATCCGTTCCCGAGGATTAATTCATGACAGCAGTGTCCGTCTCTCAGGTCCGCGCCGCAGCAAAGGGGCGCGTTGACGAAAGCAACCTGAATTCTGTCATGATGGCGCTGTCGAAATACGGCCCAAGTGCCGGTTTGGACCTTCCACACCGAACGGTTCCCTACCTTTCCCAGTTGATGCATGAAAGCGGGTCATTCCGATACGACCGGGAGATTTGGGGCCCGACGCCGGCACAGGAACGCTACGATACCCGAACGGACCTCGGCAACACGCCACAGAAGGACGGCGACGGCTACAAGAACCGCGGTCGCGGCCCGATCCAGGTGACCGGAGCCCGCAACATCCGAGCCTTCTACGAATGGTGCAAACGGAAAGGCTTCAACCCGCCCGACTTCGTGAAAAATCCCGACCTGATCAACACCGATCCGTGGGAAGGTCTGTCGGCGATCTGGTACTGGGACGAGGGTAACCCCGACGGCAAGAGCCTCAATCGCTACGCCGATCGTAACGACCCCGAAATGATTACCCGCCGCATCAATGGCGGCCTGAACGGTTTCGCAGATCGCCTCGACTATTATACGCGTCTCGGCCTCGTCGTGCTCGGGTTCAAGGTCAACGACATCATCGGCCTGCAGAACGCCGCGCAGAAGGCGGGTTACTACAAGGGCAAGCTCGACGCTCTCGATGGTCCGCAGACTCGTGCTGCCATCCACCTCATGCTCGTTGACCTGTCACCGAAATCGCAGGTGGTTGAGGTCAAAGCTGCTCCGGTCGTCGAGGAAAAGCCGGTACCGGTTACGCCGCCGAGCCTCGACGCTCCGTGGTGGAAGTCGAAAGAAGTCATCGTGCCAGTCGTAACGGGTAGCGGTCTTTCCTCCGGTCTGGCAGCCGTCGGCTCGATGCCATGGCAAAACCTCGCTCTGATCCTTCTTGCGTTCGGACTTGCCGGCGCATTCCTGCTTTGGCGCAAGAAGTCTGATGCCAAGGCAGTCTCCGAGCAGGTGCAGGGGATGGCGTGATGGCGGAAGTCAGAACCGATCCGGTAACGGCCACCTATTGCGAAGATATCGAGGACGTAAAAGCTACGGCAGGCGCTTTCGAGTTCTTCGTCGATCGCAATCAGAAGGTAGCGGGGCTGGTTTACTCCTGTCCCTGTGGATGTGGTCGAACCGGCGCGCTGAACTTCCGTCCCCATCTGTCGCCGTCGTGGGAGTGGAATGGCGATCGGGAAAAGCCGACCCTGACACCGAGCGTTCACCATGTTGGTCACTGGCACGGGTTCCTCACCGATGGCGTATGGAGGTCGTGCTGATGTTCGGATTTACCGACTATCTCAAACTGGGTATCGGCGCGGTCGTTGGCGCAGCGCTGATGGCTGTGCCTGCATGCTCATACGGGCAGCTTCGGGAGCGGGATGCCGCTAAGGCCGAGGCAGCGAAAGAAGCTCTCAACCGCATCACAAAAATGGAGAAGAACGATGCTTCGTTCCGGAAACTTCCGTCTCGCGAGCGTTGCCTTGCTATCGTGCGTGATAGCGGGCTGCCAGACAGCACCTGCGATGAACGGTAGCGGATATCAACATGTACGCTTCTCTGATGCTGAAGCTGCACGCCTCGCGTCACAGGATCCGACAGCCGGCCCGGCGATCTACTCCAACAACCGCCAGTGCAGCCAAGATGCTGCCTGCCGCAAATAAGGGCAGGGAGTGAACATGGAACCTGGTTATCATGGCACCGGAATGTGGGTGAGGATACAGCATCGCTTCGGGCCACGGATGATGGAATGGTTCATGGCGGGTCATCTGATCGCCTTCGGGTGGGTCCTGTTACTTCCGTCGCAAACCTTCAATCAGCCAGCTTTCATGGGCTTCAATGAGATTGTCCCGTCAGAGAATTTCCTTGGCTGGATCATGTTCGTTATCGGCTGCCTCCGCATCATCGGGCTGGTGATCAACGGAGCCCGAAAGACGGTCACACCGCAGATCCGGCAGATTTCGGCCGGAGCCGGTTGTTTAGTTTGGGCTGGCATCGCATACGCTTTTGCATCTTCCGGGGTCATCAGTACGTGGATCGCCATCTATCCGCTCTTCGCCATCGGGGAGTTGGTCAATATCCATCGTGCAGCGCATGACCAGGGAGAGGTTCGCAATGGAAAGATTGGCTGAGCTTCCTCCGCTCGCTCTCGTTGTCTTCGGCGCCACGCTGGCGATCATCTTCGCCGTGCGACATCTCGGCATCCTTGCCGGCGCGAAAGCCGCTCCCGAGAAATCCCAAGGCTCGGCGCAGGTTGCTGCCGTTATCGTTGATCCGACTGCGCTGAACAACGCGACCAAGGCGATCGAGGCGCACACCGACGCACTCACTCTTATGACCGAAACGATGAAAGAGACCGGTCGTCACTTTTCACACATGGCGACTGAGATGGATCGCATTCGCGAAGAACTGCGAATTCACCGCGAACTGGCACGCCGCACCTGATTCAGACTGGCGGCTCGTCTGTCAGTCGCTCTAACCTCCATCCTCCCGCGGGCACAGAGGTCGAAAGACGTTCGGCGCGCTGATTGAGCTTGGCAATGGCAATGGCAATGGCAATGGTCTTTGCGTCGCGAAACGAAGTGGCCTCCACCGTCACGCGCCAGCGTCCAGCTTGAAATCTGTACGGTCTGAACTTCTTTTGCTCAACGAAATCGCAGCCGGCTGCGAACGCTTCCCGGCACATCTCTTTGTCACCGCCGATCGTTTCCGACCGCGATTTCCACCATCGCTCGAAATTTCTATCAATGTTTTCCTTTCGCATGTTCCTATTATGTTCTTTCGTTTTGGAGAGTCAATATTCCTGCCAAACCATCGATCGGCGAACCTGGGCGATGAACCACGTGTTTTTCGTAAATGCGCTTCCCACTTTTCGGTTCGATGCTGTAAACAGGCATTTCGAGAGATACCGCGCAGGGAAGTCACATTGGCCGAAAAGACCGGATTGTTTATCAGCTTCGAAGGCGGCGAAGGCGCGGGCAAGTCGACGCAGATTCGCACGCTTGCCGAGGCGCTTCGCGGCCGTGGTTTCGAGGTTGTCGTCACGCGTGAGCCGGGCGGCTCGCCGGGTGCGGAGGCCGTTCGGCATGTTCTCCTCTCTGGTGCGGCAGAGTCCTTCGGGGTGCGCATGGAAGCAATCCTGTTTGCGGCGGCGCGCAACGACCATGTCGAAGAGGTCATTCGCCCAGCGCTTGCGCGCGGCGAGATCGTGCTCTGCGACCGCTTTCTTGATTCCTCGCGTGTCTATCAGGGCACGACCGGCAATCTGGAACCGGATTTCATCGAGACACTGCAACGCATCGCCATTGACGGCGTCGTGCCGGAACTGACGCTGATCTTCGACATCGCCGCCGAAAAGGGTCTCGCCCGCGCCAGAAAGCGCGCGGATGAGGGTGCCACGCCGGACCGCTTCGAAAAAGAGGAAATCGAGACCCACGAGAAGCGTCGTGAGGCCTATCTGGATATTGCGCTCGCCGAGCCGCGTCGTTGCCGGATCGTGAACGCCGACCAGCCGCAGGACAAGGTGACAGAGGATGTCATGTCCTTTGTCGAGCCTTTGCTCGAGCGTGCGGGAAAAGCTGCGGACGCCGCGCATGAGTGAGGTTCAGGGCGTTCTCGACGGCGCGATTGCGCCGCAGCAGAACACGAGGCTTTTCGGGCACGAGGAGGCGGAGGCCTTTCTTGCGCAATCTTATCGCTCCGGCAAAGGCCATCACGCCATTCTGATCGAGGGCCCGGAGGGAATCGGCAAGGCGACGCTCGCCTTTCGTTTCGCCAATCATGTGCTGACCTATCCCGATCCTGCATCCGCGCCGGATTTCCTTGCCGATCCCGATCCGCAATCACTGGTCAGCCGGCAGATCACCGCTGGCGCCTCGCATAACCTGCTGCATCTGACCCGCCCGGTGGACGAAAAGACGGGCCGTGTGAAATCCGCCATTACGGTGGACGAGGTGCGGCGGGCAGGGCACTTCTTTTCGCAGACATCCGGCACGGGCAACTGGCGCATCGTCATCATCGATCCCGCCGACGATCTCAACCGCAACGCCGCGAATGCCATTTTGAAGATACTGGAAGAGCCGCCAAAGCGGGCGATGTTCCTCGTCCTGTCGCACGCGCCGGGGAAATTGCTGCCAACCATCCGCTCGCGCTGCATGCCGCTCAGGCTCCTGCCGCTTTTCGACGCGGCCATGGTGCAATCGCTCGATCATCTCGGCATCAGCCCATCCGGCGAAAAACGCGACGCCCTGCTTGCCGCCTCCAAGGGCAGTGTGGCGCAGGCGCTCAAGCTGCTGAATTACGGCGGCTCGGACATCGTCGAGGCCTTTGCCGAGGTCATGGGCGCCGAAGGGCCGGGCGCGCGCAAGCAGATGCACAAGCTTGCGGAGGTTCTGGCACAGAAAGACGGCGACATCGTCCTCGGGTTCTTCATGGAGCATGTGACCGAAGACCTGATGGCACGAGCGCGGGCTGCGGCAATGGCGGGCGATATCGCGGCGGCGGAGAAACATGCCCGGCTTTCCTCGACGCTCTCTGAACGCATCACCGTGGCGCAGGCCTATAACCTCGACAAGAAGCAGATGGTGCTTTGCATTTTGGAAGATATCCGGGGCGTTTGAGGCCCAGCACGGCACCCAAGATGTAACGAAGAGGTATTTTCTTTCGGAACCTAGGACGGGCTTGTAAACTACAAGTTATGAGTTATCTCTACGCTCAACCAAAAAGGGGAGCGGAAACTTGGCGCAATTTAAAAATCCCGCCGTCAAAGTGTTGAATGATTGTCAATCCGCGCTCGAAGACGTCAGCGTTGCGATAAATGGCCTTCAGGATAAGTCGCTCCGGAAAGCCGTTACGAGAATTAAGGATCTTGTGAGCAGACTCGGCTCGAGCTCGAATAACAATTTCCTGAGCGCCATTCGACGAACTATTGCGGAGACTGAACTGCTGATTGCGCTGCCGAGCTTCTCAGTTTTACGGGACCTTCGAATAGCAGAAATTCCCGTGGCAGCGCGGATGGGTGACTTCCTCAACGGCCTTCTAGTGCTAGAGTAATACTTACATGATCAGATCACATTTTCTTCGACAGACCTGGCGGACGACAATCTCCCCTTTCAAGGACAGACATTCGTCCACTCCATCAGCGCTGCGCTCTCTGATGCTATAAATTCCTTTTCCTTAACGCCGTTCGACGCCGCCAACAGGCAAGCATTCAGCGACCTGGGGTACCAATTAGAACGCGCGATTGAAATCTCTGACCAATTGATAATTGCGGGCAACGAAACCGCTATCGATGTAAATGTGAGGCTTATCGAGGCTCTAGAAGACATCCTAGTGATGTTCGAACCGGTTCTATCGTCGCAAGTGACCTCGTTAGTCAGAGATGCTCGCGACGCGTCTAAACGCTTGATGACGAGTCGAATCCAATCACTCGAAACTGACATACTAGACATTCCACCGGAGCAGTCGCTTGCACCGTACCAATTCACAATCTCTGGCAATCGGTTAACCTTACAGCCACAAGACACCACTCCTAAAAGTGGCGCCGCCGCGATGATAGAGGCTGCGTTGAAAGCGCTGAATGTCTTGGCGGAAGATGTGGACGAAGACCTATCTCAGTCAAACCATCCGAGATTGTTTCGCTCATTTAAGAGACTGCGAGACGCACTGACGGAAAATTCCAGCGTTGTGGAAATTGGGATGCTCTGTGCTTCGTTCGACGCGCAGGTCAACGCTGCATCCGATGAGTTGTCCGACTCCCTACTCGCGCTGCTCACCAGCTTCAGCAAAGGCGTTACAAACTACGCGTCGCAGTTTGAGGAGTGGCAAAGCTTTTCCGACAACGCGGCAGAAGCCAATTTTACGCCTGACGACGGCAAAACTTACGCACAAGTAGCGAGGGAGCTGGCAAATGAACTTGAGCGGCGTCCGGAGGTTGATGACCGTGTGCCGGAGGCGCTGCGACAGGTTGCAGACTGGAACGATCGAGCTTCGACACCGAAATCGCGACTAAGCGTCGGAAGAACAGTCCTGAACATCATTGCCGTATGCTTCTCTGAAGTCTTAGCCAAGCCTACAAAATTAGCTGTCAAAACGATGGGAACGACAATTGCCGTTGGGCTCGGTACCGCGGCAGGCGCGGCAGTAGTCGCAATCGTTCTTAACCAAGCTAATGTACACTTGGCAGAGTTAGCTAAGCCGCCCGAGGCTGCCTGGCTGCGTCCTGCGTCTAAAGTGATAGACGCGCATTTGAAAAAACTGGAAAACCCGTGACGTTCACGACAACGCCTCAGCCATAGCCTGAGCAAAACCGATCTCAACACCTTCCCATTTACCGGCCTCGACCTGCGCCTGTAACACGCGAGAAAGGTGGAGTGGATTTTCTGTGGCAGTCATCACAGAATGGAGATGCGTGAAATATAAGCGACCCGTTTCGCAGTCGGCCTGATAATCATTGGTGCGAACCGGCGTCCATGGGTGCAGGCGGCCTTCGTTAGAGGCGACGAAAGGAAGCTGCTCAAAACTCATTACATTCATTGTTCCACTCTCACATTAAGTCGCTCAGGTCGACGTTTTCACCGATCAAATCTGACAAGTAGGAATTTAATCCTTTTCTTTTAGAATGTGAACATACCGTGAACGAATTTTCAGCAAGTAGTTCATCTGAAAGCAACATTTTTTGGTTGTAATCGTTAACCTCCGGAAACCTGCGCCCCAAAAATTCGACATACTCAGTTTCGGCTTCCATGAGGATACAGTCAAAACCTTCGCGCCTGGCAGCCTCCGCTGTGGTTCCGGAGCCGGCAAATGGATCAAGCACGATGCCGCCCGGTGGGGTGATGTGCCGGATCAGGTTTTGCATCAGGGCGATGGGTTTTACAGTGGGGTGAGCGCCAACGGGTTTACCGTTTTCATCGACCGGCAGCAGGTGGTGGGCTCGATCAGCTTTACCGGCTTTGCCGTTGTAGATGAGAGCCTCCCCACGGTCGTCACCGATCAGGCCAGCAAGCTTTGCGAACTCGTAGTCCTCATCACAGAGCGAGAACTGGTGGAAGAAGCGTGCCGCGGATGTAGCGCCGGTGCCCGGAAACATTTCGACCACTTCCGGAGACCCGTCGAGTATCAGGTTGGAGGGATGTCTGCCGACGGGGTCGTAATTCTCGCGATCCTTGTCGAACTTGCCGTAGACAAGGTTCGTCATAGCTCCGCTTCCGAAATCAGCGTGCTGGTTCTTTTTCTTCGATTCCTCTTCGTCGTCGCTGCCAGCGAAATCGACGCGGCAACCATCGATGTTGACGGCGCCAACGCCGTGTTTCAGGAGGTTTGCGGCGCCGTTCTTTTCACTGAACGGTTTCTGGCCAAGGTAAATGGGTTCGAGCGCTGGCTTCTGCGCTTGAGTTCCGTAAGCCCATCCTTCCCATACCGCCGCTTCATCTGAACCAGGGACATAGGTGCCGGGCTGATATTCCCGCCCGTTGTCCTTGATCCAGCTTCCGTCCCGGTTCTGGTCTGCGCCGGGAATCATACGCTTAACCGGATTGCCAGCAGCGTTGAAATGTCCTTCGACGCCTAAGTGTTTATCGATGGCCTTGTCGGCTGCATGCGCCTTCGGGAAACCGCTGCCAAAGCACCATCCGTGCATCGGGTGCATGATGAAGCCGGCCATCTCCATGGCGCAGGCCTGCCAGTGACCGGTGCGGCTCCCGCTGAAAGCGAAGACATAGCCGCCCGGTAACAGGATGTCGTAAATCAGCTTCCAGAACTCGGGATCACGCTCGATACCTGTTCCATCCCACGCGCGGCCCATGAAGCCGCCAGACAGGCGCGCGAAGCTCCCATCGTTCTTCTCACGACGGGCAGGGGCCGAACCTTCCTTGCCGAAACGCTTCTGGATCGAAACCAGTCCATACGGTGGGTCTGTCACAACAGAATGGACGCGCACGCCCTGTGCAATCAGGCGTCGTAACGAGGCGCGGTTGTCGCCGGGATGCAGCGCGATGCTTGTCATAGGAATACTTTCAGACCAGAAGATCGTCGGATGTGTCGTCGGTCGTTTTGGGGCGCAGAACCTGAAGCAGGATGCGGCGCAGTTTCTCAGACGGAGATGCCTCCGGTACGAGATCGTCGACAACGAAGCTGTTGTGATCGCGACCCATGCTGACAAGGTTGCCGTTTCCACCCATCTTGCTGTTGAAGATGCGGATGGAGTGCCAGTCGCCGTTCGACATGGCGAGGTCGATCAGTTCCTCGAGAGACATTTCCTCGATCATACCAGCAACTCTTCCTCAGACGGTTTGGGAGGTGCAACGAAAGCCGGCATGTCGCGCGTTCGGTGGCTCGGCGGAAGCAGCTTGACCGCCTCGTAGATTGCCTGATCGAGATCGGCGATATGTTGGGTATCGGTTTGCGATGCGTCTTGAGAAATTGCCCACAAGGCGGCGATCGCTTCATAGGCGGCGTCGAGTTGGCCGCGCAGGAAAGCAACTTGGATGTAGTTGTCGCTGGCGGCCATAGTTCACACCAGCAGGTCGTCGGGGTCGACGTTAGAACTCGAGACCTCGAGAACGCCAATATCTGCATCCAAGATACTGAGATCGGCTACATCGACGACTTCGGCAGCCGCACCTGCGCTGTCGAAGCCTTCGAGCTTGCCGGTGGCCGCGTCGAAGATCAGACCGGTTTCAGCAGCCTTGCCACCCGGAAACACACGGTCCAGTTCTTCGAGAAGAGGGGTCTTTTGCAGCACGAGCGTAATTGCCTCGCCGCCGATGGTTACGATGGTGAAGGGGCTACCCTTCGTCTTGCGGATAGCACCGCGCAGTTCGCCAAGTTTCATTTGTCGTCTCCGTTGTTGGGATCAGGGGTCGAGTGTGATCATGCCGAGCGCGGCGAGGTAGGTGTCGAGGATCATTTCCTCTTCGGCGAGTTCGTCAGCATCGCGTTTTCGACGGGCGATGATTTTGCGGATCGCTTTGGTGTCGTAACCGCGACCCTTGGCCTCGCCGTAGACATCTTTGATGTCACCCTGGATCGCTTTCTTTTCCTCTTCGAGCCGCTCAATCCTCTCGATGATCTGACGCAATTCTGCGGAAGCGACAGTCTCGCCGCTGTTGTGTCCGATAGACATTTCGACTCCTAATTATTGAAAGTCACGCTAAACGTGAAATAATGACGCGTCAAGTTGGGTTACGTGGCAACCACGTATTCCATCGAACCGAGACACTTGAATTCGTCGCTCGTTTCGTCCATCGACGCAGCAGTGTACGGGGCAACGCCCTGAGGATACTTCTCGAACATCTCGTCAACAACACGCTGAAGCTCGAAACGAAGTGCTTCCAGGTTCGCTTTTGGCGGCCGGTCGTCGTTCAACTGCTGCTGGATCATCGCGTCGCGCAGAACCACGAGGCTGCTGATCGCCTTGGTGATGTGGGACAGCTTGCTGTCATCGTCGATGTCTTCGCCTTCCCACCACTGCATGATGTGGCCCATCGCAGCGTCGACATAGACCGAAGCTTTGACGCCTGAAACCCGGTAGTTATGCCGGCCGTATTTGGCCGCGCCTTCCAGCATGGCGACGCCGACTTCACACATGACGGTCATCGGGACGGTGGTGAACTGGCGCCACTTCTTGATGCCGATGCCGTCTTTAGGGTTTGTTTCTTTCGTGCTCATGGTCGGGCCTCCTCCGCCAGGGAAGTCCGGACGCGGTCATACGCCTCCCACGCGGATTCGTTATGGACGGGCTGAACATCGTGCTCGACGCCATCATGCATGCGGACGGTGACGTAGCCAGCGTCGTACTTGCACAGGATGCTCTGAACGTATCGGGGGTTGATGCTCGCGGCTTTGGTGATCTCGATGAGTGCCATGGAAATCACCACTTCTTGCCGTTTGCAGCAAGCCTGGCCTCATTCTTGTGATCGGCACGAACAGCATTGTATGCGCGCTTTTCGGTCACTGCGCCGTCGACATCGTAACCGAATTTGGCAGCGTAAGCGTCGATCGTTGCGAGGACGCGTGTGATCTCGATGCCAACGCGAACGTGCCAGTTGGAATCGATCAGGTTCCCGACGCCTGTGACAAGGCGGGTGATCGCGAACAGCGCCTCGGCGCGGTTGTCGCTGATATCGATGGCGAGTCCTTCCGGATGGACGAGCTTGTATCCGCAACCGCCAGCGAAATCGAAGAGTCTGATCTTGGCGTCGGCCAGTTCCACTTCCGCCATTTTGCGGTGGGGCAGGTGGTCATCCAGCAGGTCTTTCCGCTCGCCTTCCATGGCTTCGGAAAGTTCGCTGACGACGAGCATCAGCATTTCACCCTTGTTGCGATCGAGGCGCTCGCCTGTTGCCGGGTGACGCCACCAGTGGGCATTGGAAGCGTGGATTTCGGCGGCGAGGATGTTTAAGTCTGTCATTTCCACTGGTTCCTCATCTTACGTTTGTTGCTGCGTCGCCCGAGATGGAAGAAGCCGCAGAATTTGCATTTGTAGGGTGACGCTTTCGGATATCGCTTGCGAACCGAGGCAACGACGTTCCCGGTGAACTTCTCTTTCCCCTGACACGCAGACTCCCAAGTCGTGTCCTTGCTTTCCCTCATAATTGCACCCTAAAAGTGAAAGTCAAGATAAAAGTGAAACGATTGGCCGCAGATCATCGATCCATGTGACGAGAGGGTCGCCCGGTGTCTCATGGGATCGATTGTGAGATCGTCGAACCATGAAGGTCTTGTGGCCGCAGTCGTGTCCAGAGACAGCATGGTTGTAGTTATCTTCGATCCAGACGCCGCGCTCAAGGATACCAAGCCACTTCTTTTTGCTCTCACCGAGAGGAAGGCAGATCACCTGCTCGAAGATGTCGCCGAATATCAGATCGAGGTTGATCCTCCGCCTGGCGACGACGAGGGGATTGTCTGAGCAACTGGTAAGGACTGTCAACCTGTGACCCATCTCCTTGAGGGCGGTCACGTTTTCGATAGCGTGAGGGCAGGCATCGAGATTGGCAAACTGCGAGCTGTTGTTGAAACCGGCGACCATTTCGCGCGAGGCTGCCGGCGTCAGGCCGAGCCAGCCGCTCATGTCCCACGAATCCGGCAATCCGTCGATGGGTCGGTTCTCGACGGCTGAAACAAACCGTTTGAACGCGCCGAGCCAGTCTAAGAGCACGTCGTCGCAATCGAGGATGATGTGAAGGTTTCGGTTCTGGCGATGGAAGTCGATCATGCCTGCAACTCCAGTTGACGGCGAAGCTGGCGGAAGCCGACGAAGTTGCCGTGTTCCCAAGGGTGATCCCACTCGCTGATCTGAATATTACCGCCACGGTCGTCCGCCTGTGCGACATGTTCGAACGGGCTGGCGTGGAAGGGCTTGCTGTGCAGCTTGTCGTAGATCGCCGTGGCGCGTTCGAGCGTCATGTCGAATCCGTCCGTTGTCTTGTAAGACGTGCTGGCGCAACGGGCGACGGAGAGTTTGATTAGCGCAGAGATTTCGGATTCACCCCACAGCTCTTGCCACGTTGTGCCCGTAGCTTCCTTGACGATTTCAGACTTCTCCCATTCGCTGATGAACGGCAAATGCCACTGTCCCGGATGCAAATCCTGAACTGTCGACTCGTCGTTTATGCACTTCCGTACTTCGCGAGCGAGCATCTGGATGTGCGGTTCAGCATCGCGGTGGTCCCGCAATTCAAGGAAGTTATTCCACTCGGTCGAGGATACGAGGACGGTGATGTGGAGGAACGGTTCGAGCAGGCGATTGACCACCTGCTTGTGGTAGCCGGCATCATCAAAAGCACGGGCGATTTCGATCGCATTGTCACGAGCACGGAACCATGCTTGCATCCGCGTAAAATCGTACAGACCGTCTTCGCGCTCTCCCGGACCTTGTTGATGCTCATAAAGCTCTATCGGAGCATCGCATTCCTGATCGGCCTGCATACCCTTCTGCGCGGCACCCCAGTGTATCGGCATGGCGGTGTCGGCGAGAATATCATCGATCATCTTCTTGACCGGAATAGCGCGGCTGCTGGCGGCATTCCGGCTCAACGCTCGATGGGTCAACATTTCAGCATGGATGAAGCGCGGATAACGCAGCAAGAGCGTCGAGAGCACCTTATGGGGTGCCGAAGCGTTGCGCGAACGCAAGATAGTTTTAGCAGAGATTGTGGTCACGGAGCTTCTCCAAAAAATCAATATCAGTCATATCGCGCTTCGCGGAATTGCAGGCGTGACATGCCATCGTGAGGTTCTGTGATGAGTGGGTTCCACCTTTAGAAAGTGGGATGCGGTGATCAGCAGTGCGCGAATTTTCAGGAGTATTTCGCCGGCAGTAGGTGCAGGTTTCTTCGCCGTACAATCGCTCGAGAAATGCTGGCGTCACAGTCCCGTCTGAATGGGCTTTCAGAACGCGATTTCGATTGAACTGGTGAATTCGGTGCTGCGATTTCCATTTTGGTGACTTTCGATATTTTTTGCGAACCCTTGCGGTGGACGTCGCGTACCGACCCTTGCGAAGGTGTTTCGTGCAGTCTCGACAATAAGCGGAGACACCGGCAAGCCCGCGTTTTGAGCTATAGAATTGCTCGTGAAGCTTCTCGATCCGACAAATTCGGCACTCTTTGGTGGTTTCGGAACATTGAAACGTTTGGCGTTCAAGCGCACCGCGGGCACGCCTGCGAGCCTTCTCGTGTGCCGCAACACAACTTCTGCACCACGAACCTCGATACACCCGACCGTTTGTTCGTTTAGATCTCGGAAACAGAGCGTCATCTTTAGCTTCGAGACACCTCGTGCAGGTTGCCACGATGCAAGCCTCCTAAAGATCGAGCGCGCTGCGCAGCTCGGCGTACTGGTCGGGTGTGAGGCTGATTGTGTACGGACCTTCCTCGACGTGGAAAATTTCAGCGCCCTCGAACAACTTCGTCAGCCGGTCCTTGAGGCTCTTCGGCTTATCGCCGGCATCCAAGTGTTTCGCGGTGGCGCGCTTCTTCCCCTCGGCCTGCGCCTTGTCGACGGCACGCGTCAGATCGCCAGCGGCTTTAACACCGTCGCCGCCGTGCTTCTTCAACGTGGCCATGGCGAGTGTCGCGGCGACTTGACCTGTGGCCACCAGGTTGGTGACGGCAGCCGGTGCGGCCTGCAGTTCGAGAAGTTCGACGATCCACTGGCGAGCAAGCCCGGTCTTCTGCTGGATGTCTTTTTCCGTCCAGCCGAGGTCGATGAGACGCTTGAAGACGCGCGCCTGTTCGATCGGTGTCAGAGGTTTGCCGGAATTGCGGACGATCTGGCTGAAAACGCGATCAGCCTCGCTCGAATAGCGATCTTCCGTCTGAACCGGAACGCTCTTGATTTCGGCTCCGAGATGCTGGATCGCGTACACGGTGGCGCCGTGGCGGCGATGACCGTCGGAAATAAACGCTTTGCCGTCTTCCGTGTAGACGGTGAGCGGCTGCTTCACGCCGACCTGCGAAATGGATTCCGCCAAGGCCAAATCATCAGCGTCTTCCGGATTGAAATTGACGGTGCGGCAGTTCCAGTCGACCTTCACATGCAGGTCACGCGGGTCCATGCGGTAGATGTCGGACCGACCGACGGCGAGTGATTTGATCACGCCCTGGTTTGATGCAGCGGTCATTCCGGTTTCCCTTCGAGTTCGCTGAGGGTCCACGAGCGGACGCTGGCAAGTGGAAATGAGTGGACCTTGGGGCCACAGAGCAGCGTCAGAACATTGTCCTCGCCAGCCTGTTTTGCGAGATGCCTGCCGAACGACGAGCCGGCCTTGATTTCATAGGTTTCGATAGAGCCGTCGACGAACGTGACTTCGACTTGCGACCATCTTTCAGGGTAGTCAGTCATGCGATTTTCCTCACACGAGCAGGTCGTCGAGATCGACCGGCTTCGATTTGACAGGTGGAGATTCGATCAGGTCATCCAGATCGACGAGCGTTTTCGCGCGGGGAGGCTGACTGGAAATTCGCCACGTTGCGCCGAAGTACCGGACACCTCGAGCATCTTCGACGAGGACATTCGTCTCGCCGTAGTGCCGGGTAATGACGCCGTCGACCGGCTCCAGTCCGTAGGCGTTCAGGTAAGTGACTTTCGTGCCGACGGGCCAGAGCGTGTTGGGGCGGCTTTCTGCCATCACAGCACCCCCATGAGTAAAAGGATCCGAAGTGTCGAGAGCAGCAAGAACCAGGCGGCAATGCCGAGGACGGAGCAGGTGAGAACCAATCTCATCGCGCGTACCTCGATTGCTGGTTTGCCCGTAAACTGGTCTGCTCGACTAAACAGCGAATGCTGCCGTCGACGAAGCGTTCGAGAAGCTCGCCGCGGAACTCTGACAGAGGTGTGCCAGGAGCGACTTCATCCCGCATTGGAACGGCGGTCTCATATATCCACTGGCGGTAAGCGGGGCTTCGCTTAGAATGACTGGAGATGTCCCGTGCACTACGAGCGATGTCAGCTTCGGTCATCATGAGCAGTTGCCCTCCGACCAGTTTTTCCCGCGCTCGATGCACGCGAGTTTGACCCGGTTGTCGCTGCCGTGAGTCACGACGGCGGTGCACCTGTTGACAAAGGTCAAAACCACCAGTGTCACAGCCAAGGTGACGATGATGATCTGCTTTGTGTCGTCGGCCATTACACACCACCTTCTGCGGGTTTGTCCCACAGCGGCGTGAAATCGCGCTCGAGCGCGCACTTTGTGAAGCGGAGCAACTGTTCTTCTGTGAACGCGTAGACGGTGCCGTCGTCGTTGAGCATGTGTGCTCCGGCCTGCAACACGGCACCAAGCAAGTGCCCATCGGCCTCGGTGCAATTCGGGGCCTGGTAATTAAGGAGTTCTTCCGGCAAGCGCTGGCGCAAATCGTACAGCTCTGTCGCCAAAGCAACTTCGAGATTGCCGGGGCCGTTGGGGTAGGCCGGCCATGGTTCGCCGTGGCGCAAACATTCCCACTTCCCGAGCTCAATTTGGCGAACCGTGTATTTACCGTCCGCGACTGTCACAGAGATCAGATCAGTCATTTTCGATGTCTCCCAAACTGAATTGCACGATAAAAGTGAAATTAAAGCTCGTCAACAGAAATTCTCACTAAAAGTGAAAGTCTATGCATTCGGATTGAGCTTCCGGGGCCGTTTTACAGGGCAGGTGTCCAACCGCTCAAACTGGGTATTCCGACCGAGTCCATTCTTTGGATCGGTGATGAACTTGGACATGATGTTCTTGGCCGCGTAAGCGCTCGGTGCCAACACCTCGAAAGTCTTGCGGCTACGGCCGACGGCAAACCAGAACTGTTTCTGTGGGCTCATCCGAGAGTCCTCTTGACTGTCACATTTAACGTGAACAAAATAAGAACATGAGACACCGTCGCGGCGTAAATCTTGTTCCGGACTCCTTTCGCGTGATCTACGAAGGGACGGTCAGCCGCGACCTTTATCCAACGCTCGCCGCCTATCCGGAGTGGTACGTCTTCGGCGGACGGTGCGCACGATGCGAGCGGGAAGGGTGGCTCGATCGCCAGGAACTAGTGAGGCGTTTCGGGTCCGGTATGTATCTGACCCACCTGCGTCCGAAGCTGCGCTGCATGAAGTGCGGTAACAAGGGAAACAACAACTGGATCATCGGAAAGATGGCGAGGGATTAGTCGCCGCTCCTGATGTTTGTGTGTTTGTGGAGGATCCGATCGTCCAGCTTTGCGGGTGCTGCGGGGAGATGTTCAAACCGACCGTCGTTGAACTCTTCGACAGGGCGCACCCACAGCGAACCGTCGGCAACGCTGCGGTAAATTGCGACCTCGCGCATGTCGACGGCTTCCATGGCAACCGTTTTGTCCGGCCAGTCAAATCAGTCTTCCGCCTGCATCCTGCCGACGCCGATCAGTACGTATTCCGTGCCGCGCTTCTTGTGCCGCGCTTCTTGTGCCGATGTGTTGCGGGTAGCGACTGCGCGGTCGCAGCAGCATGCGCACTATGCTTCAACAACAGCTTGACGATGTCATCCTTGTCGACATCATAGCGCTCGCCGTCGAACCAGCCTGCCAGCAGTTCATCCACGTCTTTCGAGATTTCGTCTCTGTTTGTCATAGTCCACCATTGATCCTGATTTGAATTTCTTGCTGCTCTCGATCGACCATGCTGGCGCCCAAAAGCCGCCTTCGGCCTTCACGAGCACCTTCTTCGGGATCCAGACCTCGTGGCCGTAATACTGGAAAAGGTATGCTCGGTGCGTCTCATTGAGGCACGGCCCGAGGCCGCGATAGCCTGGCGGCACCTCGTCGAGTTCTTTCGCTTTGACTTGCTTGTCGGGGATCATTTCAACCTCCGCGAACCTGTTGGGAAACCGGCATCTCTGACCTGCCGGAAACCAAAGAGGCTCATTTCGCCATCCAGCGCTCGAAGCGCCGGCCGACGTAGAAGAGGACGCTGCTCCAGCAGAATCCGAGGATGAGATCGGGAAGATTGTTGAGGATGGCGATGACCACGGTCAGCTCCCGAAATTGGAGACGATCCCGCCGCGCGCCTTCATGACCGAGCGGATGAATGTCTTCAGTTCGGCCTGGTCCGCGACAGCGTCCTTGTTGACGTAGACCTTCGCCAGCCATGTCAGCGTCGACTTGTCGGAGAACCACCCCTGCAGGTTCTTCTTGTAGGTCTTGCTCGGGATTTCGGCGTAGGCGTAGAGCGGCTTGCCCTGCGGATCGACAGCATCATCGAAGTCGCGGTCGTTGACACCGACTAGTGACAAGCTTTCGCCGTAGAACTCGTCAGCCGATCGAACCAATGTGTTGCCGAGTGCTGCGGGCACCAGCATGCAGGTCGTCTGCTCGTTGCTTACCGAGGATAGTGCAATGTCACCGGACTCGTCAGTCTGACGGACCGGAGCGTAATCAGCGTCTTCCGAAATGAAGTTCTGCCAGATGAGCCAAGCGCCAGACCCACGTTCGCCGAGTGCGATCGAATACTTGTTCGGGTCGCTCTCGAGATCGCCGATGTCGTCGACGCCTGACTTCTTGCCGCAGAGCGCGTGCAGGTATTCACGGTGCAGATCGGCGATGGGAACGAACTTGGCAGCGTTGGCCGGCTCGGTGCGCTTGAGGTAGGCCAATCCGTCAGGCTGCCCAACGAAGGCATCGCATTTGCCCTGAAGGCTGAGCTGGATATTGCCCCAGGTGCCGCCCGTGTCTTTGACAACGTCAACGGTCAGGCCTGCTCCTTTCGCTTCTGCGCGGATCATTTCACCTGCTGCGGCATAGGGCTGGTCGGCGGCGCCGGTGCAAAGCGTAAGTGCGGCGGCCGGACTGGTGAACATGCAAGCGAGCGCGAGCGCCGCTCCGATGAAAAGCTTCTTCATGTTGTCTCCTGTTGGGTTGAATTGTCGGTTGGAAGTCATCGTATGCTCCGCACCGGTCTGAGGTTGCGGCCGGTCGCCCCGCGCTTGGCGGGATAGCTGCGGATTGCATGACGAACGGTGGTGTGGTCGCGACTGCCGAGGTAGGCGCCGATCTCGACAAGGCTCGACGTGGTTCTGCGGACCATCCAGTAGCAGCAGGCCTGCCGCACGAGGACGACGTGCCTTTGCATGCGGTCGCTCGTTATGAGGTCGGCAGAAAGCCCGGTACGCCTGCAGAACAGTGCGAGGATGCGTTCCTTCGTCGTCATCAGGCGAGGGGGCTCGACGATGGGTGTTGGCAACTTCGGCTTGGCGGCTATGTTGACGACCTTGGGTGCGCCATAGATGCGCCGACGCACATCGGCGTAGCGCGCCAGCAGTTCCTCGGCGGTTTTGGGTTCCGGGTTCATAGCAGCCCCATGATGGAGGCTGCCGAGGCGATGGACAGGGTGAGGAGTAAAGTCACCGTGCTTTCGATCGCAGCGTTGATGCGATCCGCTGCGTACCGATGACGGTCGAAACAGACTGCTGCGCGTTCGAGAAATAACTGCGCGTCGCGGACATCGCGTTTCAGGCTCATCACTGATCCCTCTCGAAACGGCCGGTGAGCACGCCAAAGAGGAAAGCGGTGAGAACGCTGGCTGCGAATGCGTAGAGAAGCATGCTCATTTCGAATTCCTCTTAAAAAGTGAAAGTCAGGACGCGAAAGCTTTGGCGTGGCGTGCACGCTTCCGGTCACCGCGCGTCATTCCCTGCGCGTCGACCTTCGGAGTTTTCTTCGGGGTCTGGAATCCCTTGTTGCCCGTAAGCGCCGCGAAGTGAGATAGCCTACGCTGGATTGCGAGCGGGTCCCGAAGCGGAGCGCCGAGGGAGGTTTCGCGTGCCGTCTGCTCGCCAACGATCTTGTCGAAAATGTTCATGGTCACGTCTCCTTTGAATTTCACGTTTAGTGAGCAATATTGCACGAAATAAACGGAAGTCAACTCAAAAGTGAAATTTATTGAGATTTCTCCGGGGTGGTTACCACGCGAGGTAACGGGTCATGCTTCGCTTAGAGCCGCAGCAGCGTTGTCGAGCGGAAAGAACATTGCAGGCATGTCGTCTTTGCTTTCACCGTTGGCAAATCGAATGAAGCCATAAGCTTCGTAGATCGCTGCCACTTCCTTGTTAGCGGCGTGCAGTGTTAACGCATAGACGCCCACGTTTTCGCGCACGAGAAGGCAACGCTTCAACACATCTTCTATTAAGAGGGCGCCAAAACCTGGATCCGAGAGATTCTTGTCACGTGCAATGGCACCAAGGTAGATGGTCGGAACGTGACGTTCCTTGTAACGTTTTTCAGTTTCTTCGGTCATGCCGGCCTGAAATGTCATGAGGGTAAGGCTATAAAAACCGAGAGGTTCCTTCTGGCCATCCTGGCACGCTACAAAAACGCGCTGCGTATAGGAAGTATGATTTTCCTCAGCGTGTTTTCGAAAGAAATGTTGGATTGGACGAAACTTGCAAGCGAAAGCCTCTCGCGGGTGACCATCGAGAGGCTCGAAATTGATAACGATTTGCGACATAAATGCTTACTTAGAAACGACAGCGTACTTTGTTCTAGCTGTGCGAATAGCAGATACGAGACCTGATGGAGCGGTCGTTTTAGATTCCATAGAGTCCAACAACTGCTTAAGCATGGTGGTGTCGCGCACGACGGGCATGGGAGTGAACTCGCCATCTTCCTTCAGCAGTGCTACCATAATGCGTCTCCTTGCATTTCATGAGCAAACGGGAACCGACAATTATGGTTCCGCAAACGCTTTTGCTCATTTGCATGTCAATTGTGTAATGCAAAATGACGACACCGTCAACTTGTTGTTGATTGTTGTGCAATTTCAAAATGCATACTCCCGCAATTATGTATCGCGCAGAAAGCTAGGCTTTTCAGGGCATTTCTATCAATTGTTATCCGTCTCTAGGTTGAAGCTCTGATAAATGCGATTGTTGTGGCGAATGGACAACATGACGTGATGCAACCTGAAGCCGTTACGGCGATTTAGTAACAGCGCGTACAATTGCATTTGCGTTTCCGCACGTGGAATTTGATCCGCTCGATACGTTTCTTATCCCAACATATGCACGAATTGATATTTCTTCGAGGTGCCGTTATCCCTATTTCTATGAGGGCAGGGGGACAGGTATGATGAGATTTCTCCGAGGTGCACTTGGTGTCGCACTTCTCGCAGCTCCCGGTGCCGCGTCGGCGTTCGGAAACGACGATCGATGGGAATCCGGATGGGGCATGGGCGTCGCCGAGGCCGTCATTACCCGTGGCGCCGGCAATCAGATATACGTGACGTGCGATGAGGGGGCTGACAGGAATGCTACCGCTATATCCTTTACGCTTGCCGGCAACAGCTCAAAAGACTGCTCTGTCCAGCTAACGTTTGATGGCGAGCCTCCTGAGGATTACTCGCTGTGGGACGGCCAAATAAAGTCAGACTGCCGGGCTTGTGCGGCGACTTATGATGCCGTCATCAAGAAGCTGAAAACCCATAGCTCAGTGCACGTGAAGTTCAAAAACGGCGATGCTGCCAAGTTTTCGCTGAACGGATCATCTAAGGCGATCGGACAGTGTGTCGCTGATTTTTATCGATAGGGGAGTAGGTGTGATGAGATTTCTCCGAGGGGCCTTGCTGGCGACGGTTCTTTCCACTTCTGCAATGGCGGCGCAGGTCACGGCTGATACATTCGTATCGGTGACCAAGCTTTCGGTCGATGCAGAGAAATATGATCCGGCCGCGTTGGCTAAGGTCGCAAACATCCTAATCAAGGCCGGTTTCGACGAGCAGGAAACTGTCTCGTCGATCAGCAAACTGGTCGTTGACCGCGTGCCGGCAGAGCAGCTTCCCGATATGGTTTCTGCATCAGCCATGCTGAGCAGCGTGACGGGTCAAAGCCTGGCGCGTTCTTCTGCAAAGATTTCTCGCGCGTTCCGCGGCTCCGTTGCCGATATCCGGAAGCTGGACTCTGAATACAATTTCCTCACGTCCTCGCAATACGACGAGATCCGCGCTTCGAAATTGGAAGATGGTAGACGGATTGCACTTCGAGCGCTCGTCGATCGTCTGGATTCCGCGACGAATTGAGATTTCTCCGAGGTCTGATTTTCTCCGAGGGGTGGTGCGGCGCGCTCGGATACAGCCGCTGTAGAAAGTCAGGATTGACCGGTCGATTTTGGATTGACATGTTATAACATTACGTTTGTGCGTGTCGGCAGCAGGGCAGCAGGGCAGCAGGCAACAAAAAACCCGCCACAATGGGCGGGCTTCAAGCGGAACGGGTGAATTTAGACATTCGGCGCGTTAGCCTCAGTGGCGCGACGGCGTTTCTCATCACGAATCAATCGCATTTCATCATACGTTCGTTCAGTTTGGGCTTTCGCGGCCTCAATTGAGCTAGGCCAAACGCTATTCAATTGCCATTTCAAAACCATCTCTTCAGCGCGCAATTGTTCGTCTGTCATGCCGGAATATTTGCTGCCCATTTCCTGCTCCTAACTCATAGCATTCGATAGCGCCGCAAGCCCGTACAACACAACGCCAATCGACACCGGCATGAAATACCATTTGCCGCGCAATCGTTCCCATAGGCTAGGCTCCGGCGCATAGGTCGCTTCGCTCGATACCGTCGGTACGGTTGCAGGCTGGACGGCAGGCCGGGCCACGCCAACGCTATGCAGCGGCTTGGAGCCACGCGACACGGCAACTTTGCATGCGGGCATAGGCGCGCCGCTGGCGTTCGGAACGGAGACAATCGCTTGCCCGGTTCCAAGTCCTGCAATGTCGGCAGCCGTGATATTGCCCGGCATGGTATCGGCGGCAGCCTTCAAGGCCTTTTGGTGTACTGGAGTCGCGCCGCGCAAAGCGTGCTGGATCCGCGTCGCCAATTGCCCGCTAATGACGTGCGGCAGGTCAGACGGCGCTTGCGTCACATAGATCAAGCCGACTCCCTTGGATCGAATGAGTCGCGTGATTTGCTCTATCCGCTGCGCAATGGCCGGGCTTGCGCCGTCAAAAACCAAATGCGCCTCATCAATCATGACCATAAGACCAGGCGCGCCAGCGTCGCCAATTTCGCCAAGGCCGCGATAGAGCGAATCCAACACGTGCGCGACAAACGCACCATAGAGGCCGGGCAAGTGAGTTAGGTTTGACGCCGCATAAACGGTTATGCCGGCCGTGTCCCGCGGATCGTGCCGCGCACTGCCGAAAGCCCACGCCGCGCCGCGCTCGAGCCGCAACATGGCACGTTGAACGGCAGCAACGGAAACAGGCGATATCAGGCCATAGGAATCGGAAAGGTTCGCCCGCGTGGCGTCGTTCAGGAGCTGGCGCAAGTCCTGCAACGTGGCGACGGCGCGGCCGGTATCTTCCGCCCACGCAAGAGCAATAGCCAATGCGCCCGCTTGCGCTTCGGACAGATTCAAGGCGCGTGCGATCAACTCCGCCCCCAAATCATCGATGCGCATTTGCGGGCATATGAGGGATGAGCCTAGCGATTCCAAATCGCCTTTAGCGTCCAGCACCAAAACCGGACACGGGCAGCGTTCCGCGATCGCTCCAAGCGTCGTGGTTTTACCCGTGCCCGTCGCGCCGAAAATGCCGACATGGCGCGACAAATATCGATAGGGAATCTGTGCTCCTGGTCCGATAGGGAGGGAATAGGTCATGCGCTCACCTCTTCAAAGCGAAACGCAGCAAACCGCGACAGCCCATTATCTTCAAGCCAGCCGTTTCGAGCCTTCCTACGCCAGTAGGTTTCACCGGCTTTGAGATAAGGGGCGGCGGTCGCGTTTACGCAAACATACTGTTTCCAGCCCTTGCCCTTTGGTTTTTCTATCACGGCGCGATTCCGGCAACGGCCGGTTTTCGTGTTGAACATGGCGTGGGTCATTTGCCGAGTCTCCAATCGCGGGCCATGGACACTAGCCCACGGCAAGCCCTTGGCAGTTTCAGCCGTTTGCGAACGTCCGCCGCATGGTTAAGCGCCATGGCTAGGTTTGCAGAAAATACCCTGTCCAAGCATCCTGAAGAATCGAGCCGGTCACATCCGGCGTTCGATACAGAATAGGTTCGGCCGTTGTGTTGGACCTTGAAAGAGCATTTTGCCTTGCGTGCTATCGAGCGGGCAGCTTTGAATTCATCCCGTGTCATGGGGTAACTCCGTATCGTGAAATCCCCGCAACGGCCGGATTGCGCCAGCCGTTCAAGGAACGTCACGCTGTGGCGTAGTCGCTGATACTTTGATGAAGGAAGGCGGGCAGCGTTGTTTCATCGCCCGACTCGTCCGCCAGGTTATATTGGTCGCGCCACGTGCTGGCGTCGTCGCCCTGCAGAAAGAATTCCCGCCCGTCGGTTTCATTGACGACGGCATAAGCAAGGCCATTGCCGTATGAGGTGATAGCGAAAGCATCGATTTTCCAAGTTACCTGTTTCATGGCTCAATCCTTATCTTCCCGGTATTCCTGCCGGGCCATATCGAGCGCCATTTCGATTTGAGCGGTCGCGCCTTCGGGCGTCATGCCGCATTCGAGCCGCAAGAAATGCCAGACGTTGCCGACAAGGTCGCGGGCTTGTGTTGCCGAGTCTTCGCCTTGCGAGCGTGTGGCGAATGCGTGGGTTTGAACGCAACCGCTTGCCCACGCGGCGCGGGTGTAATTGTCAGTCACCATTGAATAAATTCCTCTTAAAACGTGAAACTTTAGGCGTAAATCTGCCCGTCATCGCCGACTATCAAATCAACTTCGCCGAATTCCTTGCTTGCCTTATCGAGCGGGCTTGCAGCCGGTTCCGGCCAATCGCCATTCCAAAATCCCGCACCATGGCCGCAACGGGTTAGCCAAAAATCGTGGCCTGCCATGGCGGCTTCAAGTGCTGCAATCGAGCCTTCAAAATCCCCCGCAACTGGCGCGCCGTCGCAATGGATATGCTCTTTGTTGGCGTCATAGAAACGGGCGCAATCGGCAAGCATGGATTCGAGCGTGGCGGGTGCCAGATCGCTGATATCGTGGTTTGTATCGAGCGCGTCACCTTCACAATCTTCGCCAGCGGGCGTTATTGTCGTGCTCCAGAATGCCGCGCCGACATAGGAGCGGAAAAAGTGCCATTCAGCGCTGTGACCGGAAACCGGGCTATCGGCGCGCATTGCTTCAAGAGTGGTTGTCATGGCGTTCTCCCTAAACCGCCTGAATTACGGTAAAACCGGCATTGCGGAGTCGGGTATCCCAGTATTCGCCGCCGTCTTTTTCTAGCGCTTTGATAAATCCGAAATTTTCGCACATCTGATAGGCCAATTCATCGCTGCTACCCGCTTCAGCGGCCACTGCGTTTTCCTTGAATTTAGCGATTGCACCGGCCACGGCAGCCGAACGCTTGTCATAGCCGTATCCACCCGCATGGCCGCGCACCATAGGAATACCCATCCAATGCACATAGGCGTAGAGACGGCCAGCACCGTCTACCGGAAACTTAAAAACCACTTTCGCGACACATTCGCCGCTCTTGTCCAGAATGACGTAAGCGGAAACGCGGTTAAACGCCTTGTCGAATTGGTCATAGATTGCAGGTTTGGTCATTTTTCGAATTCCTCTTAAAACGTGAAAGTTAGCGCAAGACGACGCAACCGGCGCCTTCGTTGAATGCTCCCTGAAGGCGTTCGTCGCCCGGCCAGAAATAGAGCGCGTCCGCTTCGCCTCCTTTGAGGCTATCCATGCGCTTGAAAATGGTTTCCCGTTCCCTCAATTCCGCTTTGATGGACGAACGCAACCGGGCTTTCAGGCCATCGGGCAGGGCGCGCAACGTGGCGCATGCACCTTTTATGTCGCGAATGGTCTGGCGAACAGATTCACGGATTGCGGCCAGCTGCTGGAGGCAATCGGCATACCGAGAACCGGCCTGCCATGCGGTTTGATATTCGCGTTCCTTTTCAGCTTCCGATTCTGCGAAATCATTCGCGGCGCGTGCGGCTTCTTTCTTTGCCGTCTCGTGCGCGGATTCAGCCCAATAACCGGGTTTCAGCATGGCGGGCGTCTGATAACGCTTGCTGATAGTTTCCAGCGCTGTGAACATTTCGTGTTTGAAATTGGATCGGTAAACCGTCGAAAAATCGACATATGCAGGACCGCCGCAATCTGCCGCGCCGTTATCCTCATTGTCATGGGCGGCCACAAAGCGCGCCTTGCCGCCGCGTCCGGGCAACTGATAGACGCAGCCGCGAACCTTGCCGTCTTGATGCGGGTCTGTGAACCATCCCGTATGGCGAATGGAGTCGCGGATAACGTCGCAATATCCGACGAAACGGAGACCCATGGCAGCGGGGTTTTCAATCCACCTGCAACCGCTTTCCGTGCTGCCGTTGGTGACGGGCTTTGCCCATGGACTTGAAGCATAACGGCGTACCGAATTCACAGCGTCACGGCGGGCCTTTTCCAAGGCAATTACCGCAACAGGTTTGCCCGGAAAGCGGACTTTGCCGTTCGGGATGAGCCATGCCTTATGAAAGCGATACGCCGATAATAATAACTCGTTCATGGTCGAATTCCTCTTCTAAGTTGAAAGTGTGGTTACAGAAAAAGCGGCGCTATGAGCTGGCCGAAATGGAGTCCGGTAAACAGGGCGGCAGGGAGGGCGAACGGTAGTAAAAGCGGATGGATCATGCCGACACCTAAGCGAAGAATTCTGCCGCCTTGGCAATCTGCCATGCGTCATTCCAGAGGGCCAAATCTGCCGCGTCGTCGGGATTGGTGAGGAACGCCGGCCCCCGCTCGAAAGTGACTTTGAACGCGTCAAGCATAAACATGTTGGCGTCGCAAAAGTCATGTGTGTGGCAGGCGGCGGAGTCGTTCCGGTTCAACTCGAGAACGGCGCGGAAGTCCCTACGGCTCAATTCCTCTTGCACCTTGCTGCCGAATTCGCGGGCAAGGCGGATTTTATCCATAGTCGTGGCGTCCGTTGCATCCAAAGAGGGAATGCGTTTCTGCAGGTCGACACGATCAAGCACAGCCTGCCAATCGTTCGTATCAATCAAGGTGAAAAACTCGCCGTCTGCCCGAAGCGCTTGCAGAGAGAAACGCGTGGGCGAGTCGGGGAATTCCCGAAGCGCTGTATCAGCGTAGTCTATGTAAACATGCCATTGCGGCAGCACTTCAAAGGAAGGGCACGTATCATTGTGCCAAGAGATATCCTGCCAGTCGTCGGGGATGGCGGGCAGGGTGGAAAGGTCAAAATCGGGGAATTCCCGTGCCAGATTGCTGAAGCGTTCCATGTGGTGCGTCTCCTTATTCAAACTCGGGGATTATGCCGATTGCAGGGCATTCCCGTTCTACGAACCATGTGCATGCCGTCTCCGCTGCCACCACGTCAAAATCACTGACTGTCATGGGTGCTGTGCTGGATTGGACGCGCTTGAAACCGGGCAAGCGGTAATAGAAGTCCGCGCCGTCCTGTTGGACAATGGTCTTACGCATCTTCCGACACCTCTAAAGCGCCGTCTGCGTAACCTTCGCAGTATGCATCATAGTGCTTGTTACCGGGCGCGTATGGCGGATCCTTTGGACGGTGATCCTTTGCGTCTCGGTAACCTTGGTTATACCACTTGCCCATTTGAATGCGTCTCCGTTTCGATAATTCCAATCTAAACGTGAAATATACGAACCGCAAGAGGGTTTCACATTAAAAGTGAAAGTTAGTTTGTTCAGCCCGCTTTACCGCTGCCGGATACAATAAGGGCCATTGCTGCCCGTCTTCCTGCTTACATCATCGACGATACATGTTGCTGCGTCTCAATGCGTCCGTGCGTCTGTTGAGATGGCGTCACTGTCTCTATGCGTCTCGCGTCACTGCTACGGGGCAACATGTCTCAATGCGTCTCGATAAGGTGCAAATGGGCTGTATCGCATGATGTGATAGGACCGATTATCGTTAAAAAATCAATGAAAACAGTAACATAGTGGCTTTGGGTCCTTCCTGGGGGTGGCGCCGAGGGGGCGGGAGACACCGACCGCGATTCACGCGCAATTTGAAAATTTCGGCAACGAAACGACTTTTGAGGCGTAATATAGTAACATTCGGACGGGAAAATGGGTTGAAATCGATCAGGGAAACCGGTTCTCAGTCGGATTTTTGAGTGAGAGCTAGAGTGAGCGGAAAAAACGTAATGATTTCAATGGAGTCTCACTCTCTCTAATTCTCAGTCTAAAAGTAAAGTAAGATAGATATAGAGGGAGGAAACGGTGCGAAGCACCAGCCAGTGGAAATGCTGAAAAGGGGTAAATAAGAAAAAGAATAGGGAATGGGGGTGAATCTAGTGAGATATGTGAGAGCACTTCGTAAGCTGTTGAAAATCAATAACAATGTCTCTCACATAGGGGCATCTCACATCTGAGACCCGTATGAGAGAAGGTGAGAGCGCGTCGGCCCGGTTTGATCTAAATCGAACTCCTTCAAACTCGCGTTCAATTCGATCTCGCGTTAGTTCGAACGTAACCCATCTTCTCGGAAATAGGATATATCTTATTGCAGCAAAAACCCCGCCGAAGCGGGGTGAAATGCAACTGAAACGATGATCGATTTTATCCCAACTGCTCCGGTCGGGTGTATATGCGGCATTTTCCGTATTTCTTGTTCAATTCGTGCCCGCTTACCGGCCCCTTCGACCGGTCCCAACCTACGAGCTGTAGAGCCTTGCCGATCTTGATTGCACTGGTATGGGGGATATCACCATCGCGTCCCATCATCTCGCGCCAGACCTGGGACATGCAGGTTTCGTTCCGGTAAACCTTGGGGATATCGTCGTCCAGGTCTTCGAATTCAGCCCCGAGCGCAGTGTCCAGCCACGCAGTGATGACGCCAGCCAGTTCTTCTTCGGGTGTCTCGACGCGCCGGCTTTCCTGCATCTCGAGGGCGATCTGCGCCGCCTCGTGCTTCATGTAAAGCGGCAGCGCGGGCAGATGGGCGTAGTCCTTCGACATCTGCTGATAGATCGATACTGCCTCCGCCCAAATCTGCATGACGTTGGCTCTGAATTTCAAATTGTCGATCTGCTTGTCGCCGGGAAGGTTGCAGACGATCGGCCAGAAGCGCCGGCCACCGGTCTGGTCTCGAAGGTATTCGCGGTCGTTGGTTGAGCCGATGAAGATGCACTGGCGGCCGAACTCTTTGGCACGCTTCTCCCACGCCAGGCGGGCTTTGTCGTGCGTGCGACTGACGAATGCCTTCAGGTCGTTGACCTCGGAACGCTGCATGGCGGAAAGTTCGCCCAGTTCGAGGATCCATTTGCCCTGCATGATCTCGATCATCTGCTTCGGATCGCCGACATCACCTGTCAGTTCACCGTACCATTGGAGCCCAAGAACTTCGATAAAAGTGGATTTACCCTTGCCCTGAACGCCTTCGAGGATCGGGACGAAGTCGAACTTGTGGCCGGGCTGAAATATGCGCGCCACGGCTCCGACGAGGGTGAGAAGGGCGGCTTGTCGGTTATAGGTGTTGTCTTCGCAGCCAAGATAGTCGACGAACATTGTCTCTGCTCGCGGTATCCCGTCCCATTCCACAGACGTGATGACTTCCTTGACCGGGTGAAACGTCCGCTTGTGGGCGGCCATGTCGATCGCGCCGCGCAAATCGCGGTCGGATACTTTGATTCCGTAACCTTGAAGCTGCGTTTTGGTCTCGATCAGCGACCTGATGGCGATATCGTGGCTGTCGGTCCAGTTGTCGCCGTTCAGGTCGTCTTTCACCTTCCAGATCGAGCTTTCCAGATTGACCGGCTCGTAGGCCGCATCGCGCTTCTTTTTCGCGCGTTTCGGTGATGCCCGGAGCACCACTTCCTGCGCAAATTCGTTGAAATGCGCGATTCCGCGGACGCGCAGGTCGTTTTCAACGATCAGATTGATGTTCGGAAGGGTCGTTTTTAACTCGCCTTCTTCGTTCCGATGGAAGCGCTGCATCCAGTTGGGGTCGATCTCGTCGACAATCTCCGCTTTCGCGGGAACTGGGGAGGGCGCGTCGCCTAAAAGGTCAGACAGATCAACGGTTGGCTTGTCAAAGTCAGTTTCAATGTCGAGGTCGAGATCCTGCGACATGCGATTGCTGTTTGCCGCCTGGATCAGCGTGCGGAAGGTGACCGGGTGGGGTTTACCCTTGAAGGAATTCCACCTGACCTCGGAATATTTGCGATCAAATTTGGCCGATTGTTCGGACCAGTCGCACCACGCCTCAAACCCCTCATCTTCGCCGCGAAACTGGTGATGAAAGGCCATGCCGACGGTTAGCCAGTAGTCGCGATCTTCAACCCAGTCTTCGGGGAGGTCGTCGAGGATGGCCTGAATTTCTTCATCGTCGATGTCGAGCGGGTCTGCTCGAACGATCGCGAAGAGGTCGTCGTCATCGGGTTCGGCTGCCGCAGCGCGTGCACCACTGATTTTCGCGACCATAAGCTCAGCAAAATCCAAATCGAGCGGGCGTTCCCATCGATAAGGTTTGCCGGTGTCAGGGTGAATTGATGGAGGAATGGCGACTTGGGTGCCGGTGCCTTTTAGGTCGATTTCCCAGTCGTTCTTTTTTACGTCGCGTCCCTTTTTCGGATCGAATATCATCTCGAAACCGTCAGACTTGCGCAGCTTTTTGCTGGCGAGGGCCTCAGTCGAGAGAAAATAGATGTGACGGCTTTCGCCTCCCGAGCCTGAGATAACCCGTGGCAGGGATTTCGCTGCCGGCATCATCTCGACCAAAGCGGCCCACGCTTCACTGGCTTTTTCAGGTTTACGAATGTCGAGGTCGATGACCTGAAGATATAAACCGTCGATCCGCGACGGCTCTCCGGTTCTCAAACCGACATTGTTGCCCCGACGATAGCTGTTTCTAAGCTGCTCGGCCGAGTAACGCGGTGCGGAGGACCAATGATCTTCGATCGGCATCTTGTCGCGAGGTTGCAGCCAATGCAGCGCAGCGCCCGCGTCGATGAGAGCGAGGTTTTCGGTGAGCATGGATTACTGTCCCGTTCGATCAAGGGATGGGGAGGAACGGAATCAGGTCATTCTTAGTGAGTCGGTCCTTTTCGTCCGGTCGATCGGCTTTAGCGGAAACTTTCAGAAGCGACTTGATCGCCTTCGGAGATAACTTGTTCTCATGGAACCAGCGATAGATCGTGAAGCGAGCGTTTTCAGTGGCTTCGCTTAAAAGGCGCGTGTTGACCTTGCCGTCGTGGACGTATTCCGACGGCAGCTTGTCGCGCAGGAGGCTGTAAAGCGCACCCTCGTATAGCTCTTTGGTATTGGCAGGCTGATCCATATTCAAACCTCTAATGAAACATGGTGGCACCTTAGTCGCCCGATTTCAAAATTTCAACATAGGTGAGAAATAATTCCAACAAAGTGTTGCAAGTCGCTCCTCATCGTGCCATAAAAATTCAAATTGCACGACAGAAGTGTAATTGACCGCCCAACCCATGGAGACATCAATGAGCTTAGAAGCAACCATTTCCGAACTGACTGCTGCCGTCAGCAAGCTGACCGTCATTACCCAAGCACTGCACGATCTCCGCGCCGACGCCATCGAAAAGACCACGGCAGCCGCCGCGACCGGGCCCAAGACCACGACGAAGACCAAAGAGGCTGAAAAGCCCGCCGCCGAGAAGGGCGCCATCAGCGACAAACCCGAAGACCGCGTCGACCCGATCGAAGCACTGACGCAGCTTGCAGCCGATTACATCGGTGGCAGTGAGCGCCAAGAAGAGCGCGCCGCCCGTAAGGCGAAGGTCAAGGCGCTTCTCAACCACGAGAAAATTCGCGATCCCAAGGTGAATGACGGCGACGGAAAGTTCGGCACCATCCGCGCTGATGCCCACGATTTGTTTAAATCGCAGATCGCGAAGCTCACCGGGTTGGGTGATCTCACGACGCCGAAAAAGGCTGAAGACGACCTCCTGGACTGATCCGGCGCCAACGCTCTCCGACTTCGGTCGGGGGCGTTTCGGCGGGAAGCGCAGAGTAGGACTGCAATGTTCTCCTCCTCCCGACAGAGTGGTCCAGGTTCCCACCGCCTCCCACCTCTGCGCTTCCTCCCCAAACGCCTTTAGGAGAAAGACATGCCTTCCCCCATTATGAAGTATTTCACGTTCGAGCATCTTCGCGACCCGGGTCTCAAGGAGGTCTCGCGTCAATGCGCGTCTCTCGCACGCGCGATGGAAGAAGAACTTCCTGACGGCCCGGAGAAATCCGCTGGCCTGCGTCATCTTCTTGAGGCGAAGGATTGCTTCGTCCGCGCCAGGATGGACTGAGCCATGAAGGCGCACGCTCGATTATCACCCTCATCGGCGGATCGGTGGATGACCTGCACGGCTTCGGTCGCGCTGATCGACCATTTGGTCGCCAAGGGTGAGTTGAGCGAAAGCGATCTTGATGAAGATTGCGATGCGCCCGTCGTCGACGATGAGGATGAGCAGGATTATTCGGCCTATGAGGGCGAGACGCTTGACCTGAGCAGGGACTCCACCGCCTATTCGGCCGAAGGGACCGTTATGCATGAGATCAGGGAGCATTGCCTTGATCTTGGATGCGACCCGCATCATTTCGTCGGCGCCACGCTGACAGCCGACGGTCATTCGTTCAAGATTGACGACCATATGGCTGATCGTCTCGTTGCTGGTATCGACTGGATCCGCCAGCACACAAACAATCCGCTCGTTGAGATACGAGTTGACCTGTCGCATTGGCTGCCCGGTCAGTTTGGCACCTGCGACACTGCATTCCTGTACCGAAAGATGCTCGGCGTCAGCGACTACAAGGATGGGGCAGGGGAGCCAGTCGAGGTTGTCGGCACGAGGCAGCTCCGTCTCTACGCCCTCGGCGCTTGGGAGCACCTTGGTCGCCCGCAGGTCGAGGATGTTGTTCTTAACATCGACCAACCTCGCGCGGGCGGGATGAAGTTTTGGGAAATCACGCTCGACGAGCTTCTGGAGTTCGGCGAGGAAGTGAAGCGGGTATTCTCGCGGATCGAGCGCGGCGACGTGGAATTCGTTCCGTCGACAAAGGGCTGCCGCTGGTGCCCCGTGCGCAAGACGAAGCGCGGTTGCGCGGCGCGCAATCAGTGGCTCATGCAGATGTTTGGCAGCGCGCTGCTCGATCCGAGCGAGCCTGAGCCCAAGTTCAAGGATCCCGCGCAGATGCCTCGCGCGCTGCGCTTCTACATCGTCAATCATTCCAAGGCCGCACGTGCCTGGCTCACCGAATTGCACCAGCAGTCACTTCAGGCGGCGCTGGACGGCGACCCCGACCCCGGTTCCAAGGCCATCGATGGCGGCCTCGGTAATAGGTATTTCACCGCGCCTGCGGAGGCAGAGGCCATTCTGGTCGGCGCACTGGGGGAGAAAGCTTACAAGCCCAAGCAGCTTATCGGTTTCACCGATATCGACAGGCTCATGAAGCCGGGCACGCGAAAAAAGGGCATGCCCGAACCGTGGGACGCTCTGCAGGAACTGGTCGACCGACCAGACGGGAAACCGAAACTGGTTCCCGTAGACCATCCAAAGCCGGCGTTAGAGGTCACGCCGATTGCGGATCAATTTGATGACCTCGACTAACTATAGCCGCTGCAACCGAACTACCGTGAAAAAGGAAACCGAGAAATGGCAATTGAAGAAAAGTCTGACGGTCGCACCGTCCAGTTGAAGCGCGTTCGTCTGTCCTTCACCGACTCGCTGAAGGATAAAAAGAAGACGAGCACCGAGCCCGACGCGAAGCCGAAACATGGCTTGAATATCATCAATGAAAAGGATTCCCCTCACTACGAGGAGAACCAGAAAAAGATCATGTCGGCGATCCGCGCTGCCGGTGAAAAACAGTGGAAGAACCCCGACGCTTATAAGGATATTCTCGAAGACAACCCGAAGCGAGTTTGCTTTCGTAAGGGTGAAAAGTTCAAGAACAAAGAGGGCAAAGTTTATGCCGGTTACGAGGGTAACCACGCATTTTCCGCGTCCGGTCCTTCCGGAGGCCAGAAGCGTCCGAAGCTCCTTGATCGCCGTAAGCGGGGACTGCGCGATCAGGCCACCGTTGAGCAGATCAAAGCCGACAAGGTTTTCGAGGAAGCCGAAATTCTCGATATCTTCTACGGTGGCGTCTACGCGGACGTGATCGTTTCGTTCTTCGGCACGGACAAGGGTTCTCGCGGCATCTTCGCTTCGGCAGAAGCTATCCGCTCTCACGAAGAAGGCGAGCGCATGGGCGGCGGCATCTACGTCGACGCCGACGACTTCGACGATCTCGAGGAAGACGACAGCTTCGATAACGGTCCCTCGACCTCCTCGGAAAAAGAGACCAAGTCCTCCTCTGACGACGACTTCGACTTCTGATCCGGCGGAGCTGGCGGCATTACATTGCCGCCAGTTTCAACTTTCGAGAGGAATTCTTTGAGCCATGGGTGCGAAGCCGTATGCCCTCTACAACGAAAACGACGAACACGCCGCAGACTGGCTCGAAAACCTTATTGCCCTTGGAGTCATTGCGCCGGGCATTGTCGATCGACGAAGCGTCGAAGATTTGCGTGGGGATGACCTTAGAGGATTTCGACAGGTTCATCTTTTTGCTGGCATCGGAGTGTGGAGTTACTCCCTCCGTCGCGCTGGCATCTCGGATGATACTGCAGTTTGGACTGGAAGCTGCCCCTGCCAACCTTTCTCCGCGGCAGGCAAAGGAGCAGGGATGGATGACGAGCGGCATTTATGGCCTGCGGTCCTCCATCTCCTCCGAGAGTGCCGCCCTGACGTCTTTCTTGGAGAGCAGGTTGCAAGCACTGACGGCCTCGGTTGGCTCGACCTTGTACAAACTGACCTGGAAGCGGCGAGCTACGCCATCGGGGCGGTTGATACCTGCTCTGCGGGCAGTGGCGCACCGCACATCCGGCAAAGACTCCGTTTCAGCGCCTACGATACTCGATCTGCCGCAGGTCGGGTTCAATACCCCTCGCGCTACCGATGGATCGAATGGTGGGCCAAATCAAGCGAATGGGGCGCTGTCGGCGGACGTGGCTCTATGCGGCTGGCCGACCAACCGCGCATCGGACGGGACTTCGGGTCCGGACATTGCCGTAGTCAACAGGCAGAACTCGGGAGGTTTATCGCTTCCGACGACAGCGGCACTATCGGGCTGGACCACCGCCTCAGCGAGGGATTGGAAGGACTCAGGAGCGGATATAGCTCCGAGACCGGACAACGGGAAAGAGCGACTGGATCAGCTTCCGAGACAGGCGAATTTGGCGGGTTGGCCTACCATGACTGCGTCGATGATGACGGAGCAGGATATCGCGCAGGCGTTGAAGGCGGGCAACGAGAGCGGCCGGCAGCCGTATGCAGACTCGATGATCTTGAGCGGCTGGCCTACGACGACGACGACGACCAACAACGGCAAAGGCGAAACACCGGAGGCCCGTCAGGCGAAGGGGTTTGGTCTGAACCTTGCGGATGCGACGAGCTTGACCGGATGGTCGACACCGACCGTAGCCGAGCGGGAGAGACGTCCGGAGGTAATCGAGAAGATCGCACGAGAGCGTCTCGAGAAGCACGGGCAGACGACGGTGCCGCTCTATCACTGCGAACAGGCGCTATTGGCGGCTTGGCAGACGCCGACACTGGACAATTTCCGGAAGAGGGGCGGGGATCGCAGCCACGGGTTGGGTCCGCAGGAGCTGGTCGACTGGACGAAGGTGTCTTTGTTGGTCGAATTGAACGGGCCGGCCCGACTAACGGCTTTTGGAGAGATGCTGATTGGCTCTTTTGCCGAGATGGAAAGTGGCGGCCAGTTGAGCCCTGCACATTCCCGCTGGTTGATGGGTCTGCCTTCCGTGTGGGATCAGGCAGCGCCTTTGAAGGCAAGTCGCGCCAAGGAATGCTCAAAGGTTACGGGAACGCCGTCGACGCGGAAGCGACGCGCGTCTTCATCCAAGCCTGTGCCGACTTCTTTGCTCATTTGGATGCTCGCCGCGTGACGGCAGAATTGATCGGAGACCTGCTGTGAGCCGCTTTTACTACGTTCATCCCGAGAGTGGGTGCGCTTTCTCCTCGGAAGACCCTCCAGAGGTGGTTTTGGCATCCGGAGACGACCTCTGCATGGAAGTTGACCTCCACGAATATCTTAAAACGTGTGCTGAATGGGGGATCTCTCCCAAATCCGCGATCGCCGACCTGCTAGGAGACCTCCTATGAAATTCACCGACCTCATGATCGACCTTGAAACCCTTGGAACCGCCGTGAACGCACCTGTCGTTGCGATCGGCGCCGTTTTCTTCAATCCTGAGACCGGTGAACTCGGCGAGACCTTCGATGCAGCGATCGATGTCGAAGACGCAATGCGCTACGGCAAGGCGTCGGGCTCGACCATTCGCTGGTGGCTCGGGCAGGGCGATGCAGCGCGCCAGAAGGTCGTTCGCGGCAAGCATCCGTCACACCTCGTTTTCACGAAGTTCCATGAGTTCTGTTTGAAGCACGGCGATAACGTGAAGCCGTGGGGCAACGGCGCTTCGTTCGACATCTCGATCCTCGAATATGCGTTCGGACGGATCATTGAGCGCCCCGCTCCGTGGAAATTCTGGAACGTTTGTGATTGTCGAACGATCAAGCGTCTCGCCGACGGCATAGTTACTTTCGACGAAAAGCTTGAGGGAACTGCGCATACGGCGCTTGATGACGCCAAGCACCAGGCGAAGTGGGTTTCCGTTTACTGGCAAGGATTACGTCGCCGCGCGCAGGGGCAAGCGCCCTTGCCATCGTCGTCAGCAGGCTGGAGCACTCCGGCTAACGCAGCATCGGACTTGCTCGACGGTCTTTGATGTCTCTCCGCACCCGCTCAGCCTTGCGTGCCGGCCAGCAGGCCATCAGCCGCATCGTTCGCACCGAAAAGGCCAAACTGATCATCAGCGGCATGGGCTCTGGTAAGACTGGCGGTACGCTTGATGGATTGACCTACCTGTTGAACCGCTTCGACGTGCAGCACGTTCTTGTCATTGCCCCACGCTACGTGGCCCTGAACACGTGGCACGACGAGGTTAAGGCGTGGGCGCACACGCAGGCCATCTCCTGCGCTATCGCCGTGGGCGACGCTTCCGAGCGTGCCGCCGCAATCGCGCAGGGTGCCGAGATTACGACCATCAATCCGGAGAACCTGTCATGGTTGGCGAAGCATATTCGCACGGTCGAGAACTGGATTTGGGACACGGTCATCATCGACGAGTCCAGCCGATTCAAGGCAGGTGAAGCGCGAACTAAGGCCACCAAGACCAAGCGTGCTGATGGGACTGTTCGCGCCTCAAAGGGTGGCAACATGACCCGGTTTGGGATCATGACGACGGCGCGCAGAAAGATCGAACGGATTTTCCTTTTGACCGGCACGCCTGCACCGCAGGGTGTTATAGACCTATGGGCGCAGTCATATCTGCTCGACCAAGGGAAAGCCCTCGGCCGCAGCAAGTCCGATTTCGAGAAAGAGTATTTTGACAAAGACCGGCTCACGCATGCCGTGACGATCAAGCCCGGAGCCGAGGAGAAGATCCTTTCGAAGATCGACCATCTCATCGTCACGATCCCGCAGGAGAAAGTGACGGAGGAACCTCAGTTCATTCCGATGCCGGTCGATATGCCGGCGAAAGCGTTCGAAGAATACAAAGACTTCGAGAGAACGCTTTACACCGAGCCTTACGATGTGGAGGCGGTTTCGAGCGGTGTCCTCGCGAACAAGCTCTTGCAATTTGCGAACGGCAGTCTCTATCGCGAAGATCGTAGCGTTGTGGAAATTCATGACGCCAAACTGGCGGCATTGGAAGAACTCGTCGACACCGCGCATGGCGAAAACCTGCTGATTTTCTACAGCTTCAAATTCGACAAGGATAAAATCAAGACCCGGTATCCTGATGCGGTGGTCGCCAATGACTATAAGGGTGACCTCGTCGGCGACTGGAACAAGGGAAAAATCCGGAAGCTGCTGGCACATCCAGCGTCGATCGGACATGGTACCAACCTTCAATACGGTGGGCATATCGCCGCCTGGTATGGTCTGACATTCTCCCTCGAGCTTTGGCAGCAGGCGAACATGCGCCTTCCGCGACCCGGTCAGACGCGCCAAGTCTTGATTTATCCGATAATTGCACGCGGGACATATGACGAAAGAGCGCTCTCAGTTCTTAGTCGCAAGGAATCGACGCAAGACCACATCATTCAAACATTTACAATGAAACCTTGACTTTCACATTAGATGTGACATTTCATGACGGTGAATCGGGGCGCTTGGCGTCTTGATATTCCGTTTAGAAAGGATTCACTGTGAGCGTTCCCTTCCGGACACCTGACAAACAGGTGCATCCTGAGTTTGCCCGTCGAATGGTACAGGCTGCTGACAGCAATTACCAGGTTCCGGCACCCAACGAAGGTCGTCTCCGCTGGTTCTCAGAACAGTTCGAGCATCGCGGACACAAGGTTTCCATGGAGACCATCCGGAAGTGGTTCGCCGGCATGACGGTGCCGCGAGCGAAATTGCTCATACCTCTCGCTGAAATTCTAAAGGTCGACGCAGGCTGGCTGGCGGCCGGAACACCTGCAAAGTTGACCGGTGCTCAGCAGCGCGCGAACGTGATGGCGGAGCAGGGTGCCGCAAACGTTATTGCCGGCTTCGTTCAGATGGACGGTGGTCAAGCGGCGTTTCCCGGCCCCAACGACCGGGAGGCGCGTGATAAGTCGATAGACATGCACGCGATCATCCGCGGGGCGAAATACGATATTACCATCACGACTCTTGTCCAAGGACAGTTCAAGATCCCGGTTTCTGCCTCTGAGAACATTATTTTGGCGGTGGCTCGTGAGCCTGCTCCCGGCTTCGGTGTTAAGGTTTTCGAGATTGATTGGGCACGCGGCCTCGAAGTGGGGAAACTGGAGAACGGCGCGCTGATCCTCGACGGCAATCTGTCGAATTGGCGCGAGGTCAAATCATTCTCGGAGCGGCTTTAATGGTGAGCGTGGTATCGATCTTCTAGTACCACGGATCGTACCATGTTTGCCAAGAGACTTACCGATATCTGCTGAGACGTATAGATACGCACACTTGCTGAGAATGCCGGGTCTTCTAGGGATACGAGACGCTTCGAGCCGTTTGAGGAGAAGAAGTGGCGACCCCTGCAGGACTCGAACCTGCGACCTACTGCTTAGAAGGCAGTTGCTCTATCCAGTTGAGCTAAGGGGCCGTCACACCGGGCAATCGATGCTCCGGCAAAAACTTTGGTCGTCGTGTTTCAGTGCGTCCAGGGCTGGGTGCGGTTGAAACGGAAATTGTCGGTGTAGGAAACCACCTTGCGGGTCGCTTCCTTCGGCAGAATGACGCGGTATTCGATGCCCTTGCGCTGTGCATAGGCTTCGGCCTGTTCCTGCGTCTCGAATGTCAGCTTGACCTGCTGCTTCATGTCGGAACTGGAGGTGTAGCCCATGATCGGGTCGATCTTGCGCGGAACTTCGGCGTCGAATTCCAGAACCCAGACATTGGTCTTCGCCGTGCCGGATTGCATGGCGGTTTTTGCAGGGCGGTAAATCTTCGCAGACATGTCGAAACTGCTCCGGTTGGGCGGCGGGGCATGGCACCCCGGATTATTCTTCACGTACCTGAATAGAATAACCAAATCGTGTCAGGAACGTTGAATTTGGAATGGACTGACTTCCCGTGAGAGTCAAGATGATTATCCCCTCGCTTTCCCCTGGCGATCTTCCCACGCCGGCACCGCGCTCTGTTGATCGAGACAATGGCTGAACAAAGATGAATTTCCCTGTTGCGGACTTCAGGTGAACCGTGTATTCCCCAGCCATCGCCTCGGCGGAGTGTAGCGCAGTCTGGTAGCGCATCTGGTTTGGGACCAGAGGGTCGGGAGTTCGAATCTCTCCACTCCGACCATTTTAAAGCAAAACATCAGCTTTACGGCGTAACCCCTTCAAACAAGCGTCTGTTCAGTCTGTGGATGGTCCGGCCAATGTGCTTTCGGCCGTGCCGATTGTCATGACATTGCCGCGCCAGGCCACTGCGCTGCCGATCCAGCTGCGGGCCCAGACGACGGACATGATCATATCCCGGGCGATCATGGCGGGCAGCGTATGGAGGGATAGCGGCCAGCGGTTGAGGGCTGCGAGCACCAGTTCCGGGACATACATGATGGCAAGCACGGCAAAAGCGGTGATGGCGAGGTTCATGTCCATCATCGCAGCGGCAGCGAGCGCAAGGAGGAGCGGGGGAAGCGCGCCGGTCAGGATTTCCGGTGCGAAATATTGCGGGAAGGTCACACGCCTCAGTCGCGCCCAGCGGGTCTGGCGCGACCAGATTTCACTGGGGTGGCGCTGGCCGAGCGGCTGTTCGAAAGGCGGCGAGACCAGATGCACCTTGCGGCCGGCGTTTCGGACCAGTTTGGTCGAAGCGGCGTCTTCGGCGATTTCGGCGGCGAGTGCCCGGATGCCGCCGTGGTCTTCCAGGAAGGGCTTGTTCCACAACATCGACTTGCCCTGTGCGAAACCGATGCCGATCGCTTCCGCGGCATATTGCCAACGGCCCTGCGAACCGTTGAGGAAGGCGCATTCCACATGCGCCCAGAAGCCCGCCGGACGTGAGCCGAGGGGCGGCGAGCAGACCAGCCCGCTATCCGGCCGCCAGGCCGACATCATGGTCGCTATGTAGGATTTCGGCATCAGCACGTTCGAATCGGCAAGGATGACCCATTCATGCCGGGCGGCGCGCCAGCCCTTGACGCAATTGTTCAGCTTCGGATTGGCGCTGATACGGTCGTCGCCGAGGAGCACCTGCGCCGGGATCGCCGGGAAGGCGGCGCTCGTCCGGCGCACCTCGTCGATTACCGGATCGAATTCATCGGCAACGCAGAACAGCAATTCATAATCCGGCCAGTCGATTTCAAATGCCCGCAACAACGTCAGCGACGTGAAGTTTTCCACGCCGCGCAGGGGCACCACGATCGAGACAGGCGGCTTTTGTCGCACAAGCGCGTTTTCCGTGTCGCGCCGCCTCAGGCGCCAGCCGGCGAGAACAATGCCGAGAAGATTGAAGGCAAGCAGCAGAATTGCGCAAAGGGCAAAGACAGTTTCCATGCTGGCCAGTTCCACTCCCTAGCTTCCGGCGGTTCACCCCGCCAACCGATTCCATGGAATTCGTCTTTGCCGATTATAACGTTTAGGTGACAGTTACATGTCATCATCGGCAGGGCGGGCAGGCTATGTGGTGCGGGAAACGGCGCTCAAGCATCTGGCGTGCCGCAAAGAAAAGCCCTTCGCGGAGAAGGGCCCAATCGTCACCATGGCATGAACTTTAGTGGATGTTCAGAATATGTGCGTGACTGCTTGCGACGAGAAACGATTCCCGGGCTTTTTCGATGTCGCACCTGCCGGCGATCGCATCGAGGCAGTTTCTTCGCGCTTCTTCATATTCCGGCCCATGTTCTTCCGGCCAGCGGTACATCAGCATGTCCAGCGCCACCAACGGGCTGTAGATTTCCACGGCTACGCACAGCGGCAGGTGGATGGCAACGGGCTTCATCCACGAGGCATGGTGACACGGCTCCGTTCTGTTAATCAGCATGTCATTCCTCCCTGTTTTCCGCGCCTTCATGGCGGTTTTCATTCCCATGCGCGTAATGCCCGCCTCACGAAATGGTTCCCGATCACCTAAAATGTGATCGATTGGGGGGTTCCAATTTTCCAAGATGAATGGAAGATGAACGGAATGATGAACCGGAGATGAACAAAACCGCTATTGGCGCGTTGTAATGTCCATAAGAAGGAGAACCCACATGTTCAATTTGTCAGGCATTCAGGAAAGCTTCTTCGGAGACCGCATGGCGGGTGTTTGCCAGGCGATCACCTCAGCTCTGGCCTTCGAAACAGGTCTCGAAAAGTCGCGTATTTCGGCAAGCGTTGAAAACGACGTGATCTATCTGGAAGGCACGGCTGATTCGGTCGAGGCGATCGATATCGCCATCAACCTTGCCGCTTCGATCTCCAATTGCCGGATTCTGAGCCATATCGAGCCGGTTTACTGAACATTGCACCAGCCGGGCGAAACATCGTCCGGCACTATTCAGATGCAATAACGCGGCAACATTATTTCCGGTTGCCGATTTGCCCACTGCGGACCATATCGCCCGGCTTGATGCCATAACGTTTTGCGGTGCCGCCATTCAGTTCAAGCACAAATTTAACCGGACCACGGGAGCTGATGATCGCTTCCGAATGCGGAACTGCGTTTTCGTGAATATGGGTAATACGCCCGTCGCGGGCGATGAACAGCATGTCGAGCGGGATGAGCGTGTTGCGCATCCACATGGCCACGTCGCGTTCCTGGCCGAAATCGAACAACATGCCGCTTTCAAGCGGCATGGCTTTGCGGAACATCAGCCCCTGTTCGCGCTGGGCATTGCTAAGGGCCAGCTCCGCCGTGAAATCGTGGTTTTTTCCTGAAGCGGTTTCGATCGTCAGTGGCTCGGACGTGAAGGTCTGTTGCTGAGCCTGAACAATGCCTGCGAGCGAGAAAAAAAGAAGCGCCATAACGGCGCTCTTCATTATTTTAGGCAACAGGCCGGCCATCAGTGCGACATCCCGACTGAGACCGGGTTGTCGGGGTGAATTTCAGCCGCCATCAAACCCTTGTCGCCATCGCCGAAACGCACCAGCACCACCTGGCCCGGGCGCAGTTCCGTCAGGCCGAAACGACGCAGCGTTTCCATATGCACAAAAATGTCTTCCGTTCCTTCGCCACGCGTCAGGAAGCCGAAACCCTTGGTGCGGTTGAACCACTTGACGATGGCGCGCTCCAGCCCGCTTGAGGGTGTGACCTGCACATGGGTGCGCACCGGCGGCAGCTGCGAGGGGTGAACGGCGGTCGATTGATCCATCGACAGGATGCGGAAAGCCTGAAAGCCGCGGTCACGACGCTGGATGAGGGCGACGATGCGGGTGCCTTCGAGAATGGTCTGGTATCCGTCCCGACGCAGGCAGGAGACGTGCAGCAGCACATCCTGCGTGCCGTTATCGGGCACGATGAAGCCGAAACCCTTGGCGACGTCGAACCATTTCACGACGCCGGTAATTTCGGTCAGGTCCACGGCATCGCCCGAAAGGTCCTCGACATCGACTATCGTTTTCGATGACATCCTATCAGCCATATCCTGCCAACCCCTCGATTACGCGCCATACACCGGTCAACTGATTCCTGTGTACCAGATTAACATCTTGGTAACGGTTCCACGCAAGCCCTAGTTTTTGATTTGCGCAGCTGCTTTTATGTCGCCGTCCTTGTCCGGGGCTTGCGATCATGCGTTTAACGGCTCCGGACCCGTGTATTGGAGAGGAAGAAAATGCGGTATCTGCACACAATGGTTCGTGTCAAAGACCTTGGCGAATCAATGAAATTCTATTGCGACCTCATGGGTCTCGAGGAAATACGCCGAATCGAAAACGAAAAAGGCCGATTCACTCTGGTTTTTCTTGCCGCGCGTGATGACATTGCTGTGGCCAGGGAAAAAAAGGCGCCGAGCCTCGAACTCACGTATAATTGGGATACCGAGGATTACACCGGCGGCCGCAATTTCGGCCATCTGGCTTACGAGGTCGACAATATCTACGACTTCTGCGCCAGGCTCCAGCAGAATGGCATCGTGATCAACCGGCCGCCGCGTGATGGGCACATGGCCTTCGTCCGTTCGCCTGACGGTATTTCTTTCGAGATTCTGCAGAAGGGCGAAAGCCTCGCACCAGCCGAACCGTGGATATCTATGCAGAATACCGGTTCCTGGTAAGGGATTTTCCCGGCCAACAGCGGCGTTTTCGGGCGCTCTTGCCTTATCCTGATGGGATGAGGCATATTCCGCGAATCAAAACGGCCCGTTCCGTTTTGGGAAAGCACACGATTCCGTTCCCGTGCTGCTGTTGGAAATGCAAGATACGGAGGCCACTCATGAAAACTGTCGAGGGCGCGAAAGGACGCGTTTCCTGTCAGCGTCTCGTTATTGCGGTTTCGTTGCTCGGGCTTTCCGGCTGCGTTTCGGCGGTGACGGATGATGAGATGGCCGCCAATACCAAGAAGCCGGAAATTGCCGCGCAACAACCGTCACAGACGGCCGCAACGGCCGTCGCCGCGACCGCGGCTGGCGCTCGGCCGGGGCATTATGTGGACCCTGCCGTTGCATCGGCGTCCGGTGGCGCCGTGCCGGCTCAGCCGCAGGCGCCGGGTGGCCCGGCGCAGGGTTATGGTGCCGCCGCCGATATTGGCGGGCTGACGACGCAGCCAACAGCAATTTCCGCCGGCACATCCAGCATCTATTCCACCGCTCGTGCGGCAACCCCTTCCGTAGCGGCAGACGGTTCCGTCGCCGCCCCATCGCAGAAGATCATTCCCGCCGTCAGCAGCGTTTATTCAGCGCCGGCGCAGCCGCAACTCCAGCCGCAGCCTGTCTCCGCGCCAGTTCCGGTGCCGGAACAGCACAGCGAAAACCGCCAGCCTGTTCCTACACCCGCGCCGCAACAGCTTGCAGCCGCCGCCGCTGCGCAACCCGCGACAAACGTGGTGCCCGCAGGTGAGAAACAGGAAAGCGAAGGCACAGGCGTAACGCTTGCGGCATTTTTCGCCGGAGCCGCCAAAAAACGGCTGCCGAAAATGATCGAGAACGGCACCGCTGCAAATACCGAGGTTGCGGCGCTATCGGGCGCAACGGACCGAACGATGGGCATTGCGCTTTCGGGTCGCTCGATGATGTCTGAGGAATTCGACGATGCGCATCTCGAAGATGAGGATGACGAACCGACCGGCCTCATGAAGCTGGCGTCGCTTTCCGGCCTGACCCGTGTTTCCCCGAACGGTCTTTTCCTGCAGACGGATCGCGTCGAGGTTGGCTGCTTCAAGCCGGAACTGGTCCGCATGATCAAGGACATCGAGCGGCATTATAACAGCCCGGCGATCGTCACTTCGGGCTATCGTCCGCCAAAGGGCGTGAGGCAGGGTTCCAAGCACTATACCTGCGATGCCGCCGATATTCAGATCAAGGGCGTCTCCAAATGGGAGCTTGCCACCTATCTGCGTTCCCTGCCTGAACGCGGTGGCGTCGGCACCTATTGCCACACCGAATCGGTTCATTTGGACACGGGCGAGCCGAGAGACTGGAACTGGCGCTGCCGTCGCACAGCCGCGCGCAAGTAAAAACCAGCGGCCCCATGTGTTTCGGGTCTGAAACCGCCTGCTGCCGCAAATCCCTGTATTCCACCTGACGAGATCGCGCCTTCTGGGTGTCCGAATGGACGTCGCACGCGCCTTGCTGTAGGAGACGGTCTCCCGTCTTCATGCGCATGGTGTGTTCTGAATGCTGCCGATTTCCACTTTCCCCATCTACATCATTTCTATTGCCCGGGCGCGTGCGCGGCTTGAGAAGATGCTGGAGGGCGCTGCCGGCCTCGGGCTGGATCTGCGCCCGGTGGAAGGCGTCGACGGCAAGACTGTTCCACCCGCCAAATGGACGGATTTCGACCGGCGCGGTTTCGAGCAACGCAACGGTCGCCATGCGCTCGCCGGTGAATATGGCTGCTATGCCAGCCATATAAAGGCACTGGAGATATTCCTTGCCACCGATGCGCCGGTGGCGGTGATCGTTGAGGACGACGTCGCCTTCACCCCCGAGTTTTTCGAACGGGTCAAGGCAACGGTTGCGGTAATGCCTGAAAATGCAATCGTCAAACTGACCAACCACCGCCGCAGCGGTTTCAAGGGCCGGAAAACCAGCGCGCTTGGCGATACGCTTGGGCGCTGCATCTACGGTCCGCAGGGATCATCCGCCTGCTACATCATTTCGCGGGGCGGTGCGGCGCGCTTTCTCAAAACGGCAAGGGTTATGACGCTGCCTTTCGACCGCGCCCTGGAATGCGGCTGGGGCTACGGCACGGAAGTTTATGTAACCGACAAGGATTTCCTGCCGTTCGGCGACCCGGACACGCTGGTCGGCACCCGGGCCGAATATCGCGGCAGCAAGTTCGCCCGTATTAAACGGATTCCGGCCTATCTCTCCAGCTTCTATGACAATGTTGCGCGGTATGTGTATGCGCATCGCTAGCGCGGCTGTCATGGCTGTTCGCGCGCAGGCTGCATGATCGGGTTTTGCCGCAGAGGCTGAATTGGAAAAGAACGGTGGGGCGAGCGCGGTTACTTCTGCGCCGTGAAACTGCTGGCGGAGATTTCCAAGTCACGACGGCGCTTGGCTATCGGTATCGACAAACTCTTGTAAATTATTGGGAAAATAAATCTGAGGTGGTGAGAGCGCAGGGATTCGAACCCTGGACCTACTGATTAAAAGTCAGTTGCTCTACCGGCTGAGCTACGCTCTCCCATGTCGGGGCTGATTTGCCCTTCGGAAGTGCGCGGAACATATGTAGAGCGATCCGTTCGGTCAACCCAAAAAAAGCGCTTTCTACAATCAATCTGGTTTTTTTTGTCGCACCCCCAAAAAGGTGATTGGAGAGAGGGGGCGGCTGGGGATAAAACCGGCTTCAGGCGTGTCGCGCAAACGGGTGAAATCGTTTTGCAGCAATGACATGCGCGAAAATGAAGCGTGAAGTGGCGGCGAATCCTCAAAATCGTCGCGGCTTTGCGGGATGCGGAGTTCTTCTTGTCGATTGCCGATATTTCCCTGTTCAGCGCGCTCCTGGCCGGCGCTCTTTCGTTTCTGTCGCCCTGTGTGCTGCCGCTGGTGCCGCCCTATCTCTGTTATATGGCGGGTGTTTCCGTCGAGCAGTTCAAGACGGAGGAGACCGCGCCGCGGCCGGAGATTCGCAGAGCCGTGATGTTTTCGGCTTTCTTCTTCACCCTCGGTTTCGCCACTGTTTTCGTGGCGCTGGGGGCAGGCGCTTCGACGATCGGCACGTTGCTGCGGCAGAATATCGATATTCTCGCCAAGATCGGCGGTTTCATCATTATCCTCATGGGCCTGAACTTTCTCGGCGTTTTCCGTATCGGCCTGTTTTCGCGTGAGGCGCGGTTTCAGGGGGCGGGGAAACCCGCCACGCTTTCCGGGGCTTATGTCATGGGCCTTGCCTTCGCCTTTGGCTGGACGCCCTGCATCGGCCCGGTTCTGGGCGCCATTCTCGGCGTTGCCGCCGCGCGTGACACGGTGGGTGACGGTGCAATGCTGCTCGCCGTCTATTCACTCGGTCTTGCGGTGCCGTTCTGGATTGCGGCAGCTTTTTCCGGCTCCTTCATGCGTTTCCTTGCGCGTTTCCGCCGCCATCTCGGTCTTGTAGAAAAGGTGATGGGTGTACTTCTGGTGCTGACCGGTATCGCTTTCATGTCCGGTTTTATCACCAATGTGGCGATCTGGTTCCAGGAGACCTTTCCGATCCTGATGAAAATCGGTTAAGCCTCCCGCGGAGATTATAGGCGGGGGAAATATCGTGGCCGATATCGTGGGATTGCTGTTGCCGTTTTTCGGCCTGATCTTCATCGGTTACGGCGCGGCGCGCATCACGAAGCAGCCGGTCGAGGCGATGGGCTGGCTGAACACCTTCATTATCTATGCGGCGCTGCCGGCGCTGTTTTTCAAGCTGGTGTCGAAAACCCCGGTGGAGGAACTGGCGCGGATGGATTTTGTCGCCGCCAGCCTTGCCTGCACCTATGGCATTTTTCTGCTGGTGTTCCTGATTGGCCGGTTCATACGCAAGAACAGCTTCGCCGAAACCACGATCCAGAGTTTCGCGGCGAGCTACGGCAATATCGGTTACATGGGGCCGGGGCTTGCGCTGCTGGCGCTTGGCGAAAAGGCGGCAGTGCCGGTGGCGCTGATCGTCTGCCTTGAAAACGCTGCCCATTTCATCGTCGCACCGGCGATGATGGCGGTGGCTGGGGGCGACAAGCGATCGACTGCGAGGCTTGCGCTGGATGTGGCGCGCAAGGTCATCACTCATCCGTTCATCGTCTCGGTAATTGCCGGATTTCTTGCCGCTTCGCTGTCATGGCAACCGCCGGAGGCGGTGCAGCGGCTGGTGGATTATCTGGCGCAATCGGCCGCCCCCTGCGCGCTGTTTGCCATGGGCGTAACGCTGGCGCTCAGGCCAATGAAACGGGTGCCGGTGGAAATCAGCTATATCGTGCCGGCAAAGCTGATCCTGCATCCTCTTGCCGCCTATCTGGTCCTGTCGTCGCTCGGGCGGTTCGAGCCGGTGTGGATCTATTCCGCCGTTCTGCTCGCTGCGCTACCGACCGCAACGAATGTCTTCGTCATCGGCCAGCAATATCATGTCTGGCAGGAGCGGGCGTCGGCGACGATCCTGATTTCGACAATGCTGTCGGTCTTCACGCTGACCGGTGTGGTGTATTTCATCCAGCCTTTTTGAAGCTGCCGAACAGCAGCGAGGGCAGGGCCTTCAGCCCGCGCCCCGGCTCGATGCCTTCGCGCATGACCATGCTTCTGAGCGTGCCGATGCCGGAGAGCACATGCAGGCCCGCCGCGCGCGCCATCTGCACCGGCAGGAAATCCGAAAGCAGCGAGCGGTTCAGGAGATCGACGCTCAGGGTGCGGCTATAAACATCCGCCCGCCGTTTGCGGTCGAAGCTGCTGCCGGCGTCCGCCGCAATCGGCCGGTCGGAGACGGCGCCCAGCAGTTCCGTCAGCACGATGATGTCGCGCAGGCTGAGGTTCAGTCCCTGCGCGCCGATGGGTGGAAAACCATGCGCCGCCTCGCCGATCAGCGCCACGCGGCCCTTGCCGAAGCGGTGCGCCGTCATGGAAGACAGCGGCCATGCCTGCACGCTGTTCTCTACGGTAACCGCGCCGAGCATGGATTGCATGCGTTCCTCGACCTTCAGGCTCAGGGCTTCCAGCGGCAGCGCCGTCAGTTCCTCGGCCTGCTGTGGCGTGACGACCCAGACGAGGCTGGAACGGTTGCCGGGCAGGGGAACCTGGGTGAAAGGTCCGGTTGGCGTGTGGAATTCCGTCGAGACGTTGCCATGCGGCCGGCTATGGCCAAAGTTCAGGACGACGGCTGTCTGCGGGTAGGACCAGGATTTGACACCGATACCGGCCGCATCCCGCACCATCGATTTCCTGCCATCGGCGCCGATCAGAAAATCGGCCGATAGCGTTTCGCCATTCGCCAGCGTCACCGTTATGCGGTCGTTACCGATGTCGATCGTTTCGGCGAAAGTGTCGAGACGGGTAATATTGTGTTCCTGCTCGACTGCCTCTGCGAGAACGCCTAGCAGCGCCTCATTGGGAATATTCCAGCCGAAAGCATCCAGCCCGATTTCGGAGGAGCGGAACTGTACCGTCGGCGCGCGCAGCAGGCGGTCGGTGCCGTCGATGATCTGCATGGTGGAAAGGCGCGCGGCGGCAGGCGCGATGCGTGACCAAAGGCCGAGGCGGTCCATGAACCGGATGGACTGATCCATCAGCGCGGTGGTGCGCTGATCCTTCCTGTCGCTTGAAGGAGCAACGAGCGCCACGTGGCGGCCGGCCCGGGCGAGCGCAATAGCGGCAATCTGGCCCGCAAGTCCCGCACCTGTTATGGCGATATCGAAGTGTCTCATGGTCCTGATCCGTTGTTATTTCCACAGCATCATAGAGGCTTTGCGCAGGTAAATCCACTTGGACGCCGGAACATCCGGGCGCAAACATTCGTTGGTTGCGCCACTATATTAGTCTTAGGATAAGCGGATTGAGCCGGTTGCAAAGCGTGGTGAATGGCCGCATACCGGAATGAACAGGGCGGATGAAAAGCGGGGCGCAGACGCTGACCATGAAAATTTTCAACTACAAGCGTGTTCCCTACGCGGAAATCCGCGCCTTTTCCGTGCATATGCTCACGGCATCCGGTTCGTTTCTGGCGTTTCTCGGCGTCGTCGCCGCTGCCGAGCATCGTTTTGTCGATATGTTCTGGTGGCTGGGGCTTGCGCTTCTGGTCGATGGTATCGATGGACCCATCGCCCGCAAGGTGCGGGTGAAGGAAGTTCTGCCCAACTGGTCCGGCGATACGCTCGACAATATCATCGACTATGTCACCTATGTGCTTCTGCCAGCCTTTGCGCTTTACCAGAGTGGCATGATCGGCGAGCCGTTATCCTTCGTGGCGGCTGGCATGATCGTGGTCTCGAGTGCCATCTATTATGCCGATATGGGCATGAAGACGGACGAATATTTCTTCTCGGGATTCCCGGTGGTGTGGAACATGGTTGTTTTCACGCTGTTCGTCATGGATGCGAGCGCAACCACGGCCATGATAGTCGTCACCGTCTCGGTGTTCTTGACATTCCTGCCGATCAACTTCCTGCATCCGGTGCGGGTTAAGAGGTTGCGGCCGCTCAATCTGGCCGTCGTGTTCGTCTGGTGCGCGCTTGGCGGTTATGCGCTGCTAATGCATTTTGAAACGCCGACATGGGCAGTGATCGCATTCGTGGCGAGCGGCATCTATCTTTATTGCATCGGTGGAATCTTGCAGTTCTTCCCCTCGCTCGGCGCGAAGTAAGAAAAATCTAAAGCCGTTTATTGCTTGTGCAAATTGCATTTAAGCAGTTTCTTTTTCGGTTGTGCGCAGCAGCAAAACGGTTATCAATAAATCATGGTCCCGTAGCATTGCATACGCATTGCCACCGGATTGGGAACAATGACCACGGTTGTTGAAATGCTTCAAAGAAAGCATGGACAGCCGGTGAAAGAGGGGATCCGTGACTGGAAATCTGGCGCCAGAGGCCATGCCTCTTCTGTCCGTTCGCAAGCTGACAAAGCTGTTCGGCAATTTCGCCGCCTGCAACGGCATCGATCTCGATATTGCGCCGGGCGAAATCCATGCGCTTCTGGGTGAAAACGGCGCCGGCAAGTCCACGCTCGTCAAGATGCTGTTCGGCGTCCTTGCGCCGACGGAAGGCGACATCATCTGGCAGGGCCAGCCAGTTTCCGTAGGTTCGCCAAGCGAAGCCCGCAGGCTCGGTATCGGCATGGTGTTCCAGCATTTCTCGCTGTTCGAGGCGCTGACGGTTGCTGAAAACATCGCCCTGTCGCTTGACCCGAAAATCTCTCTGAAGGAAATCGCCAAGGAAGCCGAAACGCTGTCGCGCGCCTATGGCCTGCCGCTCGATCCCAATGCGCATGTGGCCGATCTTTCGGTTGGCGAGCGTCAGCGGATCGAGATCGTGCGCGCGCTGTTGCAGAACCCGCGCCTCATCATTCTCGACGAACCGACCTCGGTGCTGACGCCGCAGGAGGCCGACAAGCTGTTCGAGACGCTGGAAAAGCTGAAGGCCGAAGGCCGTTCGGTGCTTTATATCAGCCACCGTCTGGAAGAGGTGCAGCGCATCTGTGATCGCGCCACCGTCCTGCGTCACGGCAAGGTGACGGGTGCGTGCGATCCGCGCAAGGAAACGCCGGCATCTCTGGCGCGCATGATGGTCGGCAGCGATGTCGCAAGCGTTTCGCGGTCAACGGGCGAAGCGCTCGGCGTGCCGCAGATAGAGGTCATGGCGCTTTCGGTCGCGCCGCGCACGCCTTTTGCCGTGGCCTTGAAATCGATTTCCATGAATGTGCGTGCAGGCGAGGTGCTGGCGATTGCCGGTGTGGCCGGCAATGGGCAGGGCGAACTGTTCGATGCGCTTTCGGGCGAATATCCCGTCTATAATAATGACGCCATCCATCTGCGCGGCAAGCCGGTTGGCCGCACCGGTATTAATGGCCGCCGGCTGATGGGCGCGGGTTTCGTGCCGGAAGAGCGCCACGGCCATGCCGCCGTTCCCGGCATGAGCCTTTCCGACAATCTTCTGCTGGCGCGGGCGCGTTCCGATCGCAAGGCGTTTCTGACCGGCGGTTTCCTGCGCATCGTCAGGGGTTCGGCCATCAGGGCGGCGGCGCGGCGCATTTCGGAAACCATGGATGTGCGCAAGAGCGGGGCCGATCCGCTGGCCGGATCGCTTTCCGGCGGCAACCTGCAAAAATTCATCGTCGGGCGCGAGCTTGACCGTCAACCCGCCGTGCTGGTGGTCAACCAGCCGACCTGGGGCGTGGATGCCGGTGCCGCAAGCCGCATCCGCCAGGCGCTGGTCGATCTTGCCAAGGCCGGCTCGGCCGTCATCGTCATCAGCCAGGATCTCGATGAAATCTTCGAGGTCGCCACCAATATCGCGGTCATTTCCGACGGCAAGCTCTCCGAGGCCCATCCGGTGGAAGAGATGACGCTTGAAAAGATCGGTCTGTTGATGGGTGGCATCCATACGTCACATTCGGGAGCCGCCCAGCATGCGCATTGAGCTTGAAAAACGCGCAGGGGTCTCCCGGCTTTTCACCCTGCTGTCGCCGCTTCTGGCGCTGGTGCTGACTCTCCTCGTTGGCGCTGTCATGTTCGCCATGCTCGGCAAAAATCCGGCTCACGCGCTTTACGCCTTTTTCGTCGAGCCGCTGCTGGAGGTCTGGTCGCTGCACGAGCTGGCGATCAAGGCCGCACCGCTGATCCTGATCGGCGTCGGCTTGTCGATCTGTTATCGCTCGAATAACTGGAATATCGGCGCGGAGGGGCAATTCACCATCGGCGCGATCACCGGTTCCATCCTGCCGGTGCTTTATCCGGACTGGCATTCGCCGCTCATCCTGCCGCTGATGATGGTGATGGGCGCAATCGGCGGCGCGCTTTATGCGGGTATTCCGGCGCTGTTGAAAACGAAGTTCAACACTAATGAAATCCTCGTCAGCCTGATGCTGGTCTATGTCGCGCAGCTTTTCCTCGACTGGCTGACGCGCGGTATCTGGCGGGATCCCGGTGGTTACAACTTTCCGCAGACAAAGCCATTCAACGACAGCGCCGTTCTGCCGGAAATGCTGGCCTCGGGCCGGGCGCATTGGGGCTTCGTTTTCGCCATCGTCGCGGCCGTCGCGCTGTGGTTCATGATGCGCTACATGCTGAAGGGCTTCGAGGTGACGGTACTCGGCCAATCGGCGCGGGCAGGGCGCTTCGCCGGTTTCTCCTCCAGCCGCATGGTGTGGTTTTCTTTGTTGCTCTCCGGTGCGCTGGCGGGGCTTGCGGGAATTTCGGAAGCTTCCGGTTCCATCGGCCATCTCCAGCCAAGCATTTCGCCGGGTTACGGTTTTACCGCCATCATCGTCGCCTTTCTCGGCCGCCTCAATCCGCTTGGCATCATCCTTTCCGGGCTTGTACTGGCGCTGACCTATCTCGGCGGCGAGGCGGCGCAGCTTTCGATCGGCGTCTCCGACAAGGTGACGCGGGTGTTTCAGGGGCTGATGCTGTTCTTCGTATTGTCCTGCGATACGCTGATCTTCTATCGCATCCGGGTCGTTTTTGCCGGCAAGACACATCGTAAAGAAGGAGCGGCATGATGGATATGCTTCAGGCCATTCTTCTCACCGTCATCACCGCCGCCACCCCGCTCGTCATCGCCGCTTCGGGCGAACTTGTGGCGGAGCGTTCGGGTGTGCTCAATCTCGGCGTTGAGGGCATGATGATCATGGGCGCGGTCTGCGCCTTCGCCGCCACGCATATGACCGGCTCTCCCTATCTCGGCATTCTGGCCGGTATCGCCTCCGGCGCGGTGTTTTCGCTGCTGTTCGGCTTCCTGACGCTGACGCTTGTCACCAACCAGGTGGCGACGGGTCTTGCCCTCACCATTCTCGGCCTCGGCGTCTCCGGCATGCTGGGTGAGAGTTTCGTCGGCCTGCCGGGCATCAAGCTACAGCCCATCGTCTTTCCGGTTTTGTCGGAGATTCCCTTTTTCGGTCCGCTGCTGTTCCGGCAGGATCTGATCTTCTACATGTCCATCGCGCTGGTCTTCGGCATCAGCTGGTTCCTGTTCAAAAGCCGCACGGGCCTGAAAATCCGCGCCATCGGTGACAATCACGCTTCGGCCCATGCGCTTGGCATCAACGTCATCCGTACGCGGTATCTGGCGGTCATGTTCGGCGGCGCCTGCGCCGGTCTTGCGGGCGCACAGCTGTCGCTGGTCTATACACCGCAATGGGTGGAAAACATGTCGGCCGGGCGCGGCTGGATTGCCCTGGCGCTTGTTGTCTTCGCCTCCTGGCGTCCATGGCGCCTGCTGGCGGGCGGTTATCTGTTCGGCGCGGTCACCATCGGCCAGTTGCATGCGCAGGCATTCGGTATCGGCGTGCCGTCGCAGCTGCTTTCGGCGATGCCTTATCTCGCAACTATTGTCGTGCTGGTCATCATCTCGCATAATCGCCGCACGACCTTGATCAACACACCGGCATCGCTGGGCAAATCCTTCGTGCCGGACAGGTAGAGCATCGGACCGAAAAGTGTAATGCGGTTTTCGGAAAATCCGATGCTGAGTCAGTCAATCCTCAAGTCTCCAAACCAACAGGGGTAAAAATGAAAAAACTGGTCATCGCACTTGCCGCTTCCGTCGCGGCGCTCGGCGGCGTCGTTTCCTCGGCTGAAGCCGCCGACGCCAAGAAGGTCTGCTTCATCTATGTCGGCAGCCGCACCGATGGCGGCTGGACACAGGCGCATGAAATCGGTCGCGAAGAGCTGCAGAAGCACTTCGGCGACAAGATCGAAACGCCGTTCCTCGAAAGCGTTCCGGAAGGCCCGGATGCCGAACGCGCCATCGAGCGTATGGCCCGTTCCGGCTGCGAACTGGTGTTCACCACCTCCTTCGGCTTCATGGATGCGACCGTGAAGGTTGCCCAGAAGTTCCCCAAGGTGAAGTTCGAGCACGCCACCGGCTTCAAGACCGCTGAAAACGTCGCGACCTACAATTCGCGCTTCTATGAAGGCCGTTACATTCAGGGCCAGATCGCCGCGAAGATGTCGAAGAAGGGTCTTGCCGGTTACATCGCTTCCTTCCCGATCCCGGAAGTGGTGATGGGCATTGATGCCTTCGTGCTCGGCGCACAGTCGGTCAACCCGGACTTCAAGCTCAAGGTCGTATGGGCCAATACCTGGTTCGACCCCGGCAAGGAAGCCGATGCCGCCAAGGCGCTGATCGACCAGGGCGTCGACATCCTGACGCAGCACACCGACACGACAGCACCGATGCAGGTTGCAGCTGAGCGTGGCATCAAGGCCTTCGGCCAGGCTTCCGACATGATCAAGGCCGGTCCCGAGACGCAGCTCACCGCCATCAAGGACACCTGGGGTGCTTATTACATCAAGCGCACGCAGGCTCTTCTCGATGGAACGTGGAAGTCCGAATCCGTTTGGGACGGCCTGAAGGATGGCATCCTGACCATGGCGCCCTACACCAACATGCCTGACGACGTGAAGAAGATGGCTGAGGAAACCGAAGCCAAGATCAAGTCGGGCGAGCTGCATCCCTTTACCGGCCCGGTGAAGAAGCAGGACGGCTCGGAATGGCTGAAGGCTGGTGAAAAGGCTGAGGACAAGGTTCTGCTCGGCCTCAACTTCTATGTTGCCGGCGTGGACGACAAGCTGCCGCAATAATCGGTGATTTCGCCAAACTCAACGTCATCCTCGGGCTTGACCCGAGGATCCACGCCTTTGACGGTCCATGGATTCTCGCCTCAAGGGCGAGGATGACGCGGGAGAGGCTAACCCTTATCAAGGTTCTGGCCGCGCATGAAATTCATGCGCGGCCTTTGTTACTTTCATATGTTTTACGCCGGGGATGCAGTTTGCCTTTGCTTTTCATGCAACTTGATGTTTTTCACTATAATCTGACTTGAGATACACACGTCTGGCGCGATTTTTTAAGGTCGCCAACCGAACGGAAGGACATGGCACTTGCAGCGCGGAATGCTCGATGCGGCGATCGGTTTTCGAAAGCTGCGGACAAATCATGCACAGGTCGTTCACAAGCTCGGGCTCGATATCGTCTCCGGCACCTTCAAGACGGGTGACATCCTGCCGGGCGATGCCGAGCTTATGGAGCGGCTGAAAGTATCGCGCACGGTGCTGCGCGAAGCGATGAAGACGCTGACCGCCAAGGGCATGATTTCCCCCAAGGCACGCATCGGCACCCGGGTGACGGAGCGCGAAAGCTGGAACATGTTCGATAGCGAAGTGCTTCTCTGGCACTTCGAGGCGGGCGTCAGCGACGAGTTCCTGCTGCATCTCTATGATATCCGTCAGGCTTTCGAGCCCTATGGCGCGGGGCTTGCCGCTCTCAGGGCAAAAGATGCCGATATCGCCAAGCTCGCCGCTTACGCCAACGAGATGGGCAACACAGCCTATTCCAAGGAAAAACGGGCGCTGGCGGATATGAATTTCCATGTGCTCATCACCGAAATGTCTGGCAACCCGTTCATGCGCACCGTCGGTTCGCTGATCAAGGCGGCGCTGGCGGGCATTTTCCGGATGAGCAACCCGGAAGCCGATCCCAACGAGATTTCCGATGTGTCTGCCTCTCATTTAAGGCTGGTCGAAGCGTTTCGCCTGCGTGATGAGGCCGCGGCGCGCCGCGAAATGGGCAGGCTGATTGAAAATGGTCGCCAGCAAATCTTGCAATTCACTGCCCGTCACCCACGCTGAATAAATCACTTCATCCCGCCGCTGATCACGTTTGATGAAAATCGGTGCGGAAATTTGGTGCGGGTTTGCATGGTTTCTTAAGTGGGCCGCCGTTATAGCAATGCCGGAACGCAATTACCGAAGCGCCTGTCTGTTCAACCGGCTGGCGTAAAGTCAAACATATGCCACTGTTCCGGCTGCCCTGCGGCCGGTAACGGGGTGTTGGAGGTCTTATGGAGCGCAGCTCTCTAGCCGTTATTCTCGCTGCGGGCGACAGCACGCGCATGAAGTCGTCGAAATCCAAGGTGCTGCACACGGTTGCCGGGCGACCGATGATTGCGCATGTGGTGGAGGCTGTGGCTGGATCGGGTGTCGGCGCGGTGGCGCTGGTGGTCGGGCGTGATGCGGATAATGTTGCCGCGGCCGCGAACCTTGGGGATGTTCAGGTTGAAGCTTTCCTGCAGACGGAACGCAAGGGCACCGGCCATGCGGTTCTTGCCGCACGCTCAGCCATCGAACGCGGTTTCGACGACCTGATCGTCGCTTATGGCGACGTGCCGCTCATCACTTCCGCGACGCTCGATCGGGCGCGCGAGGCGATTGCCGCCGGTGCCGATGTGGCCGTGATCGGCTTCCACACCGAGCGTCCGACCGGTTATGGCCGGTTGCTGGTCGAGAATGGCGAGCTGGTAGCGATCCGCGAGGAAAAAGACGCAACCGACGAAGAGCGCAAGGTGACCTGGTGCAATAGCGGCCTGATGGCGATCAACGGCCGCAATGCCCTTGATCTGCTCGACCGGATCGGCAACGGCAATGTGAAGGGCGAATATTACCTCACCGACATCGTTGAAATCGCCCGTTCGCTTGGCCGCCGCGCCGTTGCCATCGATGCGCCGGAAACCGAGCTGGTCGGCTGCAACAACCGTGCCGAACTGGCTTTTATCGAGAGGTTGTGGCAGGAGCGCCGCCGCCATGAATTGATGGTGGACGGCGTTTCGATGATCGCGCCCGAGACGGTTTTCCTCTCCTTCGATACGAAGATCGGGCAGGATGCCCTGATCGAGCCGAATGTCGTGTTCGGTCCCGGCGTGACGATCGAGCCGGGTGCTGTCATTCATGCATTCTCGCATCTGGAAGGGGCATATGTCGCTGAAGGTGCGACGGTCGGTCCCTATGCGCGACTGCGTCCGGGCGCGAACCTGCATGCCAATTCCAAGGTCGGTAATTTCTGCGAGGTCAAGAAGGCCGAGATCGGCGAGGATGCCAAGGTCAACCATCTGACCTATATCGGTGATGCCTTCATCGGCGCCGGCAGCAATATTGGTGCGGGCACCATCACCTGCAATTACGACGGTTACAACAAGGCTGAAACGCGGATCGGTGCGAACAGCTTCATTGGCTCGAACTCGTCGCTGGTTGCGCCCGTGACGATTGGAGAAGGCGCCTATATCGCTTCCGGCAGCGTGATTACCGATGACGTGCCTGATGACGCGCTGGCCTTCGGGCGGGCGCGTCAGGAAGTGAAGCCGGGCCGGGCAAGCGTGGTGCGTGAGCGGGCGAAAGCGCTGAAAGAAGCCAAGAAAAAGGCCTCTTGAAAGACGTTACCGAGCGATACCGAAAGTGACCGGCGAGATAATTGCTGATTTCGGAGAAACGGTTAGTAGTTTCGGCGAAGAGATCGCCGTCTGGAGAAATATATGTGCGGAATTGTCGGAATAGTCGGAACCCAGCCTGTTGCTGAACGGCTTGTCGATGCGCTGAAGCGTCTCGAATATCGCGGCTATGATTCGGCTGGTGTCGCCACCATCGACAATGGCGCGATGGACCGCCGCCGGGCGGAAGGCAAGCTCTTCAATCTGGAAAAGCTGGTTTCGGAAAAGCCGCTGCCGGGCGTTGTGGGTATTGCCCACACCCGCTGGGCGACCCATGGCGTGCCGAACGAAACCAATGCCCACCCGCATTTCGTCGAAGGCGTTGCCGTCGTCCATAATGGCATCATCGAAAACTTTGCCGAACTGCGCGAGGAGCTGACCGCCGGGGGTGCGACCTTCACCACCCAGACGGACACCGAAGTGGTGGCGCAGCTTCTGGCGAAATATACCCGCGAAGGCCTTGGCCATCGCGAAGCGATGCTGAAGATGCTGAACCGCGTTACCGGCGCCTATGCGCTGGTCGTCATGTTTCAGGATGATCCCGGCACGCTGCTTTCGGCACGTTCCGGCCCGCCGCTTGCCGTCGGTTATGGCCGGGGCGAAATGTTCCTTGGTTCCGACGCCATCGCGCTGTCGCCCTTCACCAACGAGATCACCTATCTGGTGGATGGCGACTGCGCCATCGTGACCCGGCAGGGTGCTGAGATCATCGATTTCTCCGGCAAGCCGGTAAAGCGCGAGCGGCAGATTTCGCAGGCGACGGCTTATGTGGTCGACAAGGGCAACCACCGCCACTTCATGGAAAAGGAAATCTACGAGCAGCCGGAAGTCATTTCCCACGCGCTCAGCCATTATGTGGATTTCGCCAGCAAGACCGTGAAGCAGGCCGACACCGCAATCGATTTCGCCAAGCTTTCCGGCCTTGCCATTTCCGCCTGCGGCACGGCCTATCTGTCCGGCCTGATCGGCAAATACTGGTTCGAGCGTTATGCGCGCCTGCCGGTGGAAATCGATGTCGCCTCGGAATTCCGCTACCGCGAGATCCCGCTTGTTCCCACGCAGGCGGCCCTGTTCATTTCGCAGTCAGGCGAAACCGCCGATACGCTGGCGGCCCTGCGTTATTGCCAGCAGGAGGGGCTGAAGATCGGCGCGGTGGTCAATACGCGTGAATCGACCATGGCGCGCGAATCCGATGCGATCTTCCCGATCCTTGCCGGTCCGGAAATCGGCGTCGCCTCCACCAAGGCCTTCACCTGCCAGCTTGCCGTGCTCGCTTCCCTGGCCGTTGCCGCCGGCAAGGCGCGCGGCACGATCACGCCCCAGCAGGAAACCGAACTGGTTCGCCATCTGACCGAGATGCCGCGCATCATGAGCAAGGTTCTCAACAGCATCCAGCCGCAGATCGAGGCGCTGTCGCGCGATCTGTCGCGTTTCAAGGATGTGCTTTATCTCGGCCGCGGCACCAGCTTTCCGCTGGCGCTGGAAGGCGCACTGAAGCTCAAGGAAATCTCCTATATCCACGCCGAAGGTTATGCCGCCGGTGAGCTGAAGCATGGGCCAATTGCGCTGATTGACGAGAACACGCCTGTTATCGTCATTGCGCCGCATGACCGCTTCTTCGAAAAGACCGTGTCGAACATGCAGGAAGTCGCCGCGCGCGGTGGCCGCATTATCTTCATTACCGATGAGAAGGGGGCTGCCGCCTCCAAGCTCGACACCATGGCGACGATCACGCTGCCTGATGTGGACGAGCTGATCGCGCCGATGGTCTTCTCGCTGCCGATCCAGCTGCTTGCCTACCACACCGCCGTCTTCATGGGCACGGATGTGGACCAGCCGCGCAATCTGGCGAAATCGGTGACGGTGGAATGATCATCCGGCCGGAACGGCAGGATGATGAAGGTGCGATTGCCCGCGTTACGGAAGATGCCTTCCGTAACGTCGATCACAGCGACAAGACCGAACATCTGATCGTTGCGCGGCTGCGCAAGGGGGGTGCGCTCACCGTTTCCGTGGTGGCCGAGGATAGTGAAGGCATCATCGGCCATGTCGGTTTTTCGCCGGTGACGCTCACCAGCGGCGAGGCCGGCTGGTTCTGCCTCGCGCCGCTTTCCGTGATACCGGAGCGACAGGGGCAGGGTGTCGGTTCAAGGCTGGTGCGGGACGGGCTTGCCGTTCTGGAGCGTCTGAATGCTTCCGGGTGCGTCGTGGCAGGTGATCCGGACTATTATGGCCGCTTCGGTTTTCGCCATGTCGAAGGGGTGAATGCGGAAGGGATTCCTGACGAATATTTCACAGTTCTTCGCTTGCATGGCGGAACTCCATCCGGCATTGTCGGTTTTCATCCGGGTTTCGATGGCGACAACGCTTAATTCCGAACGGTAAATGACTGAAATTCCAGTAAAAATATCCTTCGCAGCCCGTCTGCGCAACAGCTTCCTCACGGGCGTTCTCATTCTCGCGCCCGTCACCATCACCATGTGGCTGGTGTGGAGCTTCCTGCAATGGGCGGATAGTTGGGTTAAACCCTATATTCCCGCCCGTTACGATCCCGAGCAATATTTCGATGTGGCGATCCCCGGCTTCGGGCTGCTGATCGCCGTCGTTGGCATCACACTCATCGGTTTTCTCGGTAATAACCTCATCGGCAAATGGATCGTCGGCGTCGGCGAATCCATTCTTAATCGCATGCCGCTGGTGCGGCCGATCTACAAGAGCATCAAACAGCTGTTCGAATCCGTTCTGAAGGAGCATGCGAACTCCTTCAAGAAGGTCGGCCTGATCGAGTTTCCATCCCCCGGCACCTGGGCGATGGTTTTCGTTGCCTCGGATGCCAAGGGTGAGCTTGCCCACCGGTTCAACGAGATGGGCCAGGAGATGGTCGCCGTCTTCCTGCCGCCGACCCCGGTGCCGACGGCGGGCTTCCTGCTGTTCGTGCCGAAAGACAAGATCGTGATGTTGGACATGACGCCGGAAGATGCGGCGAAACTCTTGATTTCCGGTGGTCTCGTCGCACCGGATTTCACGCCGCCGAAGATGATTGCGCCGGTTTGATGATATTCGCGCCTATACGATCCCTTGCTCCATTGTCACTCAGGGGTGAAATGTCGCGCGGTTGACGAACCAATGTGGTTCACCAATAATCACAGTGAACCGAAATTGGCTGCAACCATGACTGCGTTTACAGTACGCCTGCCGGACGAGGTGGCTGTCAAGCTTGATCAGCTGGCAGAAAAGCTCGATCGCTCACGGTCCTACATGGCGGCGCGGGCGATTGAGGACTTTGTCGCCCGCGAAGAGTGGCAGCTTGCCGAGATCGAGGCAGGATTGGCGGAGGCCGATCGCGGCGAGTTCGGGACGCCGGAAGAACTGGCAAACATCGTCGGAAAATACGTCAGGTCTACGCGGTCGTCATGAGCGGTCGAAAAATTCGATGGACGTTGCGGGCGTTGCGACGGCTCGATGAAATCGGTGCGCATATCGAAACGGACAATCCAGCCGCTGCGGCCCGTGTGATTTCCCGCCTTGTCTCGGCAGTCGATATGTCGCTTGATCAGCCTGCTATGGGACGGGTGGGGCGGATCAAGGGAACACCGGAAGCCGTGCTTTCCGACATTTCCTACATCGTTGCCTATCGCGTTGGCCGGGATATCGAAGTTTTGACGATTATCCACACATCGCAGCGGTGGCCTTCGGAGCTTTAGCCAAACAGTCCCTCAGACTTCATGGTCAATCCTCGTCATCCAGATCATCAACCTCTGTGCCCGTCGTTGTGGCGTGGAATACGGGAACGAAAAGCCGCATATAGACCAGCCGCACGCTCCAGCCTTCTTCCAGCGCCTGGCTCCACGCCTTCTTGCGGCCGGGCTTTTTGAACGCCTTGCCGATCGCCTTTTTCTCGCTCTTCGCAAATGTCTCGGGTTGCAGGATATTCTGCGGCGAGCACAGTGCATAACCTTTGCGGAAGGCGGGTGGCGGGCGGCGCGGGTCGATCATGTTCATGGCGGTTCACTTTCAGCCGGCGTGCAGGAAGCGGATCGCTTCGTCGCGGCGGTGCAGATAGAGCAGGGTGCGCAGGCTTTCGCCGCGCGGGCCTGTCAGTTCGGGGTCGCGCTCGATGACGTAAGCCGCGTCCTTGCGGGCGATTTCCAACAGATCGGCATGGGCCTCGAGGCTGGCGATACGGAAACCGGGCGTGCCGGACTGGCGGGTGCCGAGCAGCTCGCCTTCACCACGCAGCTTCAAATCCTCTTCCGCGATCAGGAAGCCGTCCTCGCTGTCGCGCAGGATGGAAAGCCGGGCGCGGCCATTTTCGCTGAGCGGTCCTTTATAGAGCAGGATACAGGTGGAGGCCTCGTCGCCGCGTCCAACCCGGCCGCGCAGCTGGTGAAGCTGGGCGAGGCCGAAACGTTCGGCGTGTTCGATGACCATGATTGTCGCATCCGGTACGTCGACGCCGACTTCCACCACCGTCGTTGCCACCAGCAGCCGGGTTTCACCGCTCTTGAAAGCGAGCATGGCGGCGTCTTTTTCCGGGCCGCTCATGCGGCCATGGATAAGACCGATATTGGCGCCGAGCATCTGCGAGAGAACCGCATGGCGCTCTTCCGCCGACATCAGGTCGGATTCTTCCGTTTCCTCCACCAGCGGGCAGATCCAGTAGGCCTTCTTGCCATCCTTCAACGCCGCGCGCAGCCGCTCGACAATATCGCCGATCCGTTCGGTTGGGATCGTAACGGTCTGGATAGGCTTGCGGCCAGCCGGTTTTTCGGTGAGCTTGGAGACATCCATGTCCCCGAAGGCGGCCAGAACCAGCGTGCGCGGAATAGGCGTGGCGGTCATGACCAGCATATGCGGCGTGATGCCCTTGGCGGTGAGGCGCAGGCGCTGGTGCACGCCGAAACGGTGCTGCTCGTCCACCACTGCCAGCACGAGGTTCTTGTAAGCGACGCTGTCCTGAAACAGCGCATGGGTGCCGATGACGATCTGCGCTTCGCCGGAGGCGACGCGCTCCTCGATCTCGCGACGCTCCTTGCCCTTGGTGCGACCTGTCAGCACTTCGACGGTGATGCCTGCTGCGAGAGCGAGTTTGGAGATGGTGGCATAGTGCTGGCGTGCAAGGATTTCGGTCGGGGCCATCAGCACCGCCTGTCCACCAGCCTCCACCGCCGTTGCCATGGCCATCAGCGCCACCAGCGTCTTGCCCGCGCCGACATCGCCCTGCAGCAGCCGCAGCATACGGTCTTCGCCGGCCATATCGGTCAAAATATCCTTCACCGCAGCACTCTGGCTTGCCGTCAGCGAGAAGGGCAGCTGCGACAGAATTTTTGCGGCAACGTCACCTTTGGCGCGGATCGGCTGGCCCGCCACCTTGCGCAGCCGCTGGCGCACCAGCGCCAAGGACAATTGCCCGGCGAGGAATTCATCATAGGCAAGCCGCCGGCGCGCCGGCGCCTGCGGCTCGATATCGGCGCTGTCGCGCGGATCGTGCAGCTCGCGGAAGCTCGATGCCACATCGCCAAAACCCTGCCGGGTTTTGAGCGTTTCGTCGATCCATTCGGGAAAGGCGGGCAGTTTTGAAAGCCCAGCTTCGATTGCCCGGCGCAGCACCTTGGCAGACAGCCCGGCAGTCATGGGATAGACCGCTTCCACCAGCGGCAGGTTCTCGGCCTCGGAAAGCTTCACCATGAAATCCGGATGCACCATGGAGGCGCGGCCGTTGAACCAGTCCACCTTGCCACTGACGAGAACCTCTTCATCGACGGGCAGGGCCTTGGACAGCCAGTCGCCCTTGGCGCGGAAGAAGGTCAGAGCCAGTTCGCCGGTCTCGTCATGCAGGAAAACCCGGTAGGGTGCGGAACGGTTGCCCGATGGCGGTGGCTGGTGGCGGTCGACGCGTCCCTGAATGGTGACAATGGCGCCGGGGGCCGCCAGCGCAATGCCGGGGCGGTTGCGGCGGTCGATGACATTTGACGGCGCATGGAACAGAAGATCGATGACACGGGTGTCGTCCGCGTTTTCCCGGTTCAAGAGCTTGGCCAGAAGATCGGCAAGCTTCGGCCCCACACCCGCAAGGGTGGAGACGGAGGCAAACAGCGGATCGAGAATGGCCGGGCGCATGGGTCAGCAAAATCGGGGAAGGGGACGCGTTATGCAAGACTTGGGGGCGGACAAAGGCGGGTTATCACCGGCAGATTTTCACTACTGCGGCATTATTTCGATAAAAACCGGTTCCCAAGCGTTCGCCTCCTGTTCTATAGGAGGTCGCAGTCAACATCCTGTTGAATAGCCAACCGAAAGGTGAATGCGATGACTGGACTGGTGCGCACAAGTGCCGACCTCGATCCGAGACGCCGGCGGATCCTTTACCGCTGCTGGCACCGGGGCATTCGCGAGATGGATCTGGTGCTCGGGCAATTCGCGGAAGACAATATTGCCGGACTTTCCGAAGACCAGCTCGATGAGCTGGAAATCATCATGGATGAAGAGGATAACGACCTCGTCAAGATGGTGACGGGCGCGCTTGCCATACCGGAAAAGTTCCAGACGCCGCTGTTTGAGAAGATCGCTTCCTATCGTCCCGATTTCGATCTCGTCACAGCCGAAACCCTGAAAGCCTGAAACATGATAGCCGGATTCGATGCAAAGCTGGTGACGTCGGCAGATACGCCGCTGACCATCGGAAATGTGCCTTCCGGCATGGAAGCCCTGCTGCTTGCAGATATGGCGCGGGCGGGCACATCGGTAGCTTACGTGATGTCGGATGGCCAGCGGGTCGCCGATCTCGAACAGATCCTCGGTTTCGTCGCGCCGGATATTCCGGTCATGACGCTGCCGGCCTGGGACTGTTTGCCCTATGACCGTGTGTCACCGAGCGCCGACACTTCGGCGCGCAGGTTGGCTGCGCTCTCCGGCCTCATCAGCCATGCGAAGAAACCGCATCCGGCCATCGTGCTTGTTACCGTCAACGCCATGCTGCAGAAGATGGCGCCGCGCGACATTATCGAAAGCCTCGGCTTTTCGGCCAAGCCCGGCAACCAGATCCGCATGGAAGAGATTGCCGCGCGGCTGGAGCGCAACGGTTTCGACCGGGTGGCGACGGTGCGCGAAGTGGGCGAATTTGCCGTGCGAGGCGGCATTCTCGATGTTTTCGTTCCCGGCACGGAAGAGCCGGTGCGGCTCGATTTCTTCGGCGATACGCTGGAAAGCATTCGCACCTTCGATCCGGCCAGCCAGCGCACCATTGCCCAGGCGCGTTCGCTTGATCTCAACCCGATGAGCGAAGTGACGCTGACGCCGGATACGATCGGCCGGTTCCGCAAGAATTACCTGTCGCTGTTTGGCGCTGCGACCCGCGATGATGCGCTTTACCAAGCCGTGTCCGAGGGCCGCCGTTACGCCGGCATGGAGCACTGGCTGCCGCTGTTTTATGAGCAGCTGGAGACCGCCTTCGACTACTTGAAGGGTTTTCGTATCGTCACCGATCACACGGCGAAGGAGGCGGCGAAAGAGCGCTCCAAGCTGGTGCTTGATTATTACGAAGCTCGCCGGGCCTCTGGCGAAACCAAGGGTTCGACGCAGGGCGCGCCCTATAAGCCCGTTTCGCCCGGACAGCTTTATCTCGACGGCAAGAGCTTCGATGCGATGCTTGCCGGCGTCAACGCGGTGCGCCTGACGCCCTTCAACGAACATGACAGCGAAGGCCGCCCGGTCGCGACGCTCGATGCCCATGTCGGCCCGCGCTGGGCGCGGCCATTAAGCGAAGGCGAGAGCGAAGAGCGGGTCAATGTTTTCGATCTGGCGGTGAAGCATATTGCGGATCGCCGCGCCAAGGGCTGGAAGGTGCTGATCACGGGCTGGTCGGAAGGCTCGCTCGACCGGCTGTTGCAGGTGCTCAACGAACACGGGCTTGAAAACATCAAGCCGGTAACATCGCTGAAAGAGGTGGAAAAGCTCGGCAAGGGAGAGGCGGCAGCAGCGGTGCTGAGCCTTGAAGCCGGCTTCGAGACCGGAACGCTGGCCGTCATCGGCGAGCAGGATATTCTCGGCGACCGCATGGTGCGGCGCTCCAAGCGCCGCAAGCGCGGCGCGGATTTCATCTCCGAAGTGGCCGGTCTGGACGAGGGTTCGCTTGTCGTCCACGCCGAACATGGTATCGGCCGCTTCGTCGGCTTGCAGACCATCGAGGCAGCGGGTGCCCCGCGCGCCTGCCTCGAACTGCATTATGCCGATGATGCCAAGCTGTTCCTGCCGGTCGAAAACATCGATCTTCTTTCCCGTTACGGCTCTGACGCAGCGGAAGCGACGCTCGACAAGCTGGGCGGTGGCGCATGGCAGATGCGCAAGGCCAAGCTCAAGAAGCGCCTGCTCGACATGGCCGATGAGCTTATCCGCATTGCGGCGGCTCGGTTGGTGCGCCACGCGCCGGCGCTGGTTGCGCCGGACGGGCTTTACGATGAATTTGCCGCCCGTTTTCCCTATGACGAGACCGAGGACCAGCTGAACGCCATCGAGGCGGTGCGTGAAGATCTCGGTGCTGGCCGGCCGATGGACCGCCTCATCTGCGGCGATGTCGGTTTCGGCAAGACCGAAGTGGCGTTGCGCGCCGCCTTCCTTGCCGCCATGAATGGCGTGCAGGTGGCGGTGGTGGTGCCGACCACGCTGCTGTCCCGCCAGCATTTCCGCACCTTTTCCGAGCGTTTTCGCGGATTGCCTATCCGCGTGCAGCAGGCTTCGCGGCTTGTCGGTTCCAAGGAACTGACGCTGACAAAAAAGGAAGTGGCAGACGGCAAGACGGATATCGTCGTCGGCACGCACGCGCTGCTTGGCGCTGGCATAAGCTTCGCCAATCTCGGCCTGCTCATCATCGATGAGGAGCAGCATTTTGGCGTCAAGCACAAGGAACGGCTGAAGGAGCTGAAAAGCGACGTCCACGTTCTGACGCTGTCGGCCACGCCAATTCCGCGCACGCTGCAACTGGCCATGACGGGTGTGCGTGAACTCTCGCTCATCACCACGCCGCCGGTGGACCGCATGGCGGTGCGCACCTTCATTTCACCTTTCGATCCGCTGGTGATCCGCGAAACGCTGATGCGCGAGCATTATCGCGGCGGCCAGAGTTTCTATGTCTGCCCGCGCCTTGCCGATCTCGCCGATATTCATGCTTTCCTGCAATCGGATGTGCCGGAGCTGAAGGTGGCGGTTGCGCATGGCCAGATGGCGGCGGGCGAACTCGAAGACATCATGAACGCCTTTTATGACGGCAAATACGACGTGCTGCTCTCGACCACCATCGTCGAATCCGGTCTCGATGTGCCGACCGCCAACACGCTGATCGTGCATCGCGCCGATATGTTCGGTCTCGCCCAGCTTTATCAGCTGCGCGGCCGTGTCGGCCGTTCCAAGGTGCGCGCCTTTGCGCTGTTCACCCTGCCGGTCAACAAGGTGCTGACGACGATGGCGGAGCGGCGGCTGAAGGTGCTGCAATCGCTGGATACGCTGGGGGCAGGGTTCCAGCTGGCGAGCCACGATCTGGATATTCGCGGCGCGGGCAATCTGCTTGGCGAGGAACAGTCCGGGCATATCAAGGAAGTCGGTTTTGAACTTTACCAGCAGATGCTGGAAGAAGCTGTCGCCGAGGTGAAGGGTGACGAAGAGGTGCGCGACAGCGGCTGGTCGCCGCAAATCTCTGTTGGCACCTCCGTGATGATCCCGGAAGACTATGTGCCGGATCTGCATCTGCGCATGGGTCTCTACCGCCGTCTCGGCGAGCTTGCCGATATCAGCGAGATCGACGGTTTCGGCGCGGAAATGATCGACCGTTTCGGCCCGCTGCCGAAAGAGGTGCAGCATCTCCTCAAGATCGTTTACATCAAGTCGCTCTGCCGCGTTGCCAATGTCGAGAAGGTGGATGCCGGGCCGAAGGGCGTGGTGCTGCAATTCCGTCATAAGGAATTCCCGAACCCGGCGGCGCTCGTCGCCTATATCGGCAAGCAAGGCTCCATGGCGAAAATCCGGCCCGACCACAGCCTGTTCCTGACGCGCGATCTGCCGACGCCGGAAAAGCGTCTGGCGGGTGCGGCGATGATCATGACGCAGCTGGCGGAATTGGCGCGGTCCTAAAGCTTTCGAGAGGTTGTCGATTGACAGCGGACCTAGGCGTGTGAGGCTTTACCCCCCTCTGCCCTGCCGGGCATCTCCCCCACAAGGAGGGAGATCGGCAAGAGGCCCTACCACCGCTTCACGCGCAAGCTTCGAGATGGGCGAGACCTTGCTGCATATCGATCTCCCCCCTTGTGGGGGAGATGCCCGGCAGGGCAGAGGGGGGTAAAGCTACACGTACCCTCGGGTCGGACAACCTTCCGAAAGCCAAAACTTAAAGCACATCCGGACAAACCATCTTGCCTTATCGGATCAACCAACACCCCAAGGCTCTGCAAACATTACCGGGATGTAATGAAACGGACATGCGCCGGTAGCTTCGGCGGGCGTAGTCTTGTTTTCATCTCCTGCACTGCGCCCAATATGATGCGCGAGTGGGAAGACGAAGGAGCAAGACAATGTGGACCAGGATGAACAGGTTCGTCTCCGCAGGTCTGGTTGCTTTGACAATTGCGGGCACCACAATTGCCACCACCAGCCAGGCGGAAGCACGCGGCCATTTCGGACACGGACATGGCGGCGCCGGCATTGCCGCAGGTATCGCCGGAGCAATTATCGGCGGCGCCATCATTGCCGGGGCGCGGCATTCTTATGGCGGCCCTTATTATGGCGAGCCTTTTTACGGCCCGCCGGTTTATGGCCCTCCAGTGATCTATCAGCCGGCCTATCCGCGCTGCCACGTCGTCTGGCGGCAGAATGGCTGGGGCGACATGTATCGCGCACGGGTCTGCGACTGAGTTCGCTGCCAACAGTATAATAGCTATGGAAGAACGCGCCGGGACTAAAGCGGTCGCGGCGCTTCTTCCGGCGTGATGCCGACTGCGACGTTCTGGTCGGTGGCCGCGATCGAGGCTGGCATCGGCACTTTTCGCTGCTTTTCACGGATGAGCGTCAGCATTCCGGAACCAACGATGAGGGCGATGCCGACCAGCATCCAGCCATCGATATGGTCACCGAAGATCAGGTATCCGAAGAAGATCGCCCAGAGCATCTGGCTATATTGCGTCGGGCCGATCATGGCGGCGGGCGCATAACGGGCGGCATACATGACCAGCACGTTGCCGACGGCGGCAAACAGGCCGTAACCGGCCAGAAGCAGCCATTGCTGACCGCTGGGCGGCACGAAGGTGGGGATCATGGCAAAGCCACTGATTGCCAGACAGCCCAGCACGCCCGCGCCGTACAGCGACACATTCTTTTCGGAGGGCCCCATGGCGCGGAAGATGACGATGGACAGCGCGCCGCTCAAGCCACCGAGGATGGCGCCCAGATGGCCGATGCCCAGCTCGCGAAAACCTGGTCTGAGAATGATCAGTACGCCGATGAAACCGATAATGACTGCCGACCAGCGCTTGATGCCGACCTGTTCCTTCAAAAATACCACCGACATGATGGTGACGAAGGAGGGAAGCAGGAAGATCAACGCAAAGGCTTCGGCCATGGAGAGGTGCGTGAAGGCGGTGACGCTGCCGACCGCGCCGATGCCGGAGGCAAAAAAGCGGATGAGCCAGAGCGGGCGGTTCGTCGTCTTGATGACATCCGCCCAGCGATCGTTGCGCTTGCGGATGAAGGGCAGGGCGGCGAGGCCGAAGACGGCGCCGAAGAAGGCCGATTCGATCGGCGAAATCTGGCCTTCTATGAGTTTAACGCTCGCGTCGCTCCATGCGTAGGCAGCGAAGGCGGCAAAGGCAAGCAGAATGCCTTTCAGGGTCTGGTCCGACACGGGAAAACACCAACAGTTTATCGGTTAGGGTAAGCTGCCGGTGGTTCGACCGTCAGTTCATCGACTTATGCTCGTCCGTCTTGATTTTTGCAATATCCCGCAGTGCAGCAATCAATACATCAGGCGTTTGCGCGCCGCTGATGGCATATTTCTGGTCGAGGATGAAAAACGGCACGCCTGCAACGCCCATTTGCTGCGCCGCATCAATTTCGGCGACAACCGTATCCTTGTCCGCGTCGGATGCCAGAAGCCGCGCCACGACCTTGGCGTCCATGCCCGCCTTTTCGGCGATGTCGGTCAGCACGGCGTGATCGCCGATATTGCGACCTTCCTCGAAATTTGCCTTGAACAGACCGGTAACGATCTTTTCCTGAATGTCGCGGCCTTCCGAATGGGCCCAGAGCGACAGGCGGTGTGCGTCGAGTGTATTCGGGCCGATCTTGATCGCATCGAAATCATAGTGGATGCCGACTTCCTTGCCGAGCTGCACCAGACTGGCATGCGCCTGCTCCAGACGCTCCTTGCCGAGCTTTTCCTCGAGAGCGGCTTTCTGGTCGACGCCCTCAGGCGGATAGTCCGGATTGAGGCGATAGGGACGCCAGTTCACGTCGACGCTGATCTCGTCCTGCACCTCGGCAATGGCAAGATCGAGCCTTGCCTTGCCAAGATAACACCAGGGGCAGACCATATCCGATACGACGTCGATAACGATGCGTTCCATGGTTTTATCTTCCCTTGTCTGGACCGGTTATTGCGCCCGCGCATCCCACCAGGTCTGTTTCTGATTGCCTGATATCGGGGTGATATCCGGGCGGTCGATATATTTCCAGCGGGCGATCCACTGCGCACCGATATAATAGAGCGGAATGACGTAGTGACCGGCAACCAGCAGGCGGTCGTAACCGCGCACGGCTGCCTGGAAATCTTCCGTCGAACGGGCCTGCAGCAGGGCCTCGATCATCCGGTCTATATCGGGATTGGCGGCCCCCGCATAGTTGAAGCTGCCCTGCGCGTCGCGTGATAGCGAACTCCAGCGGTTGAGCTGCTCCGCCCCCGGCGAGAGCGAGGAGGGCAGGGAGCGGATGATCATGTCATAATCGAAGCTGTTTGAGCGGGCCTGATATTGGCCGTCATCGACCGAGCGGATGCCCATGGCGACGCCGATCAGGTTGAGGGAGCGCTGATAGGCAAGCGCTATGCGCTCCTGCGCCGGGTTCTGCGTCATGATCTCGAAGGCAAGCTGGCGGCCATTGGCGTCGGACATTTTGCCGTTTTTGATGCTGTATCCGGCCTCTTTCAGCTTATCGACGGCCAGTTTCAGCACCTTGCGGTCCGCACCGGTGCCGTCGGTGGTGGGCATGGCATAGGTTCCCGCCAAAAGCTCCGGCGGCATGGTTTTCGCCGCATCGCCCAGCAGCGCAAGCTCGCGCGCATCGGCGGCATTGCCGAAGGCGCCGAGCGGCGAATTCTGCCAGTAGCTCTGCGTGCGCTTGAAGGCGCCACCGAGAATGTTCCTGTTCATCCACTCGAAATCGAGCACATAGGACAGTCCCTCGCGCACCTTTTCATCGGCAAAGACGGCACGGCGGGTGTTGAACACCAAGCCGAACATGCCTGAAGGCAGCCGCGGCTGGAACACATCCTTGACGATATCGCCGCGATGAACAGCGGGGAAATTATAAGCCTGCCCCCAATGCGAGGTATCGGAGGTGCCGTTGATGGCGTCGCCTTCGGGGTAAATGTCGATATCGCCCTTCTTGAAGGCCTCGAACATGGTGGTGACCTGAAGGAAATAGGTGACGGTTATCTCGTCGTAATTCTCAAAGCCGACCTTGCTCGGAATATCCTTGCCCCAATAGTCCGGGTTCCGCTCCCAGGTGATTCGTTCTCCCGGCCGCAGCGTCTTGATTCGGTATGGACCCGAGCCCACGACCGGGCCGAGGCCCGCCTGTTCGAATTTTTCCGGGTCGATTGCATGTTTTGGCAAAATGGGGGTGGAGGAGGCGAGAATGAGCGGCGTTTCGCGGTTCGCCTTCTCATTGAAGGTGAAACGCACGCCGTGATCGCCGATTTTTTCCATCTTCGCCACGCCGTCGAGACGGCTGTTGAAGGGGGGGCGGCCTTTCTCCTTCAGGAGATTGAATGTGAAGATCACGTCGTCGGGCGTCACCGGCTCGCCATCCGACCATTTCGCCTTCGGACTGATGTTGAACTGGATGAAGCTGCGCTCCTCATCCCACTCAGCCGTTTCGGCCAGCAGGCCATAAAGGCTGAAGGGTTCTTCGCTGGAACGCTGCATCAGCGGTTCGTAGAGCAGGTTGCCGAATTCCGGGTCCCAGACGCCGCGCGCGGTGGTGCGCATTCCCTTGAGAACGAAGGGGTTGAGGCTGTCGAAGGTGCCGACGACCCCATAGGAGATGCGTCCGCCTTTTTTAACGTCCGGATTGACGTAAGGGAAGTGCCGGAAGTCCGCCGGCAGCGCCGGTGTGCCGTGCATGGAAATGCCGTGAAGCGGCTGCGCCTGGGCGCTCCCGGCGGGAAGCAGGGACGAACCCAAAAGAAACAATGCGGGGATGAGGGCCGCAAGGTTGCGCATGTTATTATCCTGTCTCAACTGTCCGTCCGATTTGTCATGATGATCGGTTTATCGTCATGATTGGTTTTCGTTATGATTCTGGCAAATATGTAGCACAGGCCCATGGCTGGACCCATGCGCGGGCGGGAAATCTTGGCCCACCTCAAGAAAAAGTTAAAGAAGTGCTGGATATCGCCGCGATCGGCATGTAACAGGGTGGCCGGAAGAGACGGGTCACGCATTTGCCTCATTTAAACGACAGTTGAACGGGCAGAAGGATACCGCCATCGGCGAACAGGACCTTAGCGGTTCTGTTCTGGCAGACATTCAGGAGACGGAACTCTTATGATGCAAAAGGCAAACACATTCACCCGGACGGCTCTGTCCGCTCTGGTCCTTTCTCTCGGCGCAGTGTCCGCTCCGGCCATCTCGCAGGCGCAGGATGCTGCTCCCGCCGCTCAGGGCGCCGGCGCTCCTCCGCTCGGCTGGTTCAAGACCTGCTCCAAGCAGGAAGACAACGATGTCTGCGTCGTGCAGAACGTGGTTCTCGCCCAGAACGGCCAGATGATCACCGCTGTCGGCCTCATCACCGTCGAAGGCAAGGTCAACCGCAAGCTGCTGCAGGTTTCCGTTCCGACCGCGCGTCTCATTCCTCCGGGCGTGATGATGCAGATCGACGGCGGCAAGGGCCAGAAGCTCGATTACGCCGTTTGCCTTCCCGACAAGTGCACGGCTGAAGTTCCGCTGACGGACGCCATGATTGCTTCCTTGAAGAAGGGTAGCGAGGTGGTCTTCACCTCCATCAACTTCCGCCGCGCGCCGAACCCCATCAAGATCGCACTGACCGGTTTCACTGGCGCTTATGATGGTGCTGCCATCACTCAGTCGCAGCTGGCCGAAAGCCAGCGCAGCCTGCAGGAAGGCATGCAGAAGAAGGCAGAAGAGGCCCGCAAGAAGCTGGAAGCCGCTCAGGACGCCGCCAAGACCGCGCCGAAGCCCTGATCGCTGCACCAGCGTCAAGAATAATAAAACCGGTCTGGCGACAGACCGGTTTTTTTATGCCCTGGGAGGGGTGGGGATTTCAGACTTGCGTCAATGCGCCGTCGACATCTTCGGACGCCATTCACCATTCGGCGCCTTGTCAAAGATGCGACCGATATTGGGGTTTCTAAGCGGCGTCTCGTTTTCGTCGTGGACGAGGTTCTGCTCGGAAACATAGGCGACATATTCCGTCTCCTCGTTTTCCGCCAGAAGGTGATAGAAGGGCTGGTCGCGATCCGGCCTGATATCGGCGGGAATGGCGTTCCACCATTCCTCGGTATTGGCATATTCCGGGTCCACGTCGATGACCACGCCGCGGAACGGAAACACCTTGTGGCGGACGATCTCGCCAAGCGTGAATTTTGCGTCTCTTTGTTTCATGGCATGAACTTCCTTTCCCACTAATAGTTGGGGGCGGAATGCGAAATATCAAGGGCTAGGGGGTATCCCGCCCATATTGCCGTCCGCCGTTCAGGCCCTTCGGCCGATTGGCGCGGTGGCGATGACCACGCCGCCGGTGACCAGCACGATGCCGATGGCGTGATAGGTCTCGAAGCTCTCCCCAAGGAAAAACGTTGCCATTATGATCGAGACCGGCGGCATCATATAAAGCGTGATGCCGGCCGTTGCCGGGCCGAAAACGCGCACCGTATGGGTGAAGCAATAAAAGGCGAGCAGCGAGGCGAAAAGGATGATGCCGCCGATCTTCGCCCAGGCCATCGGTGTGGCGGGCAGCATGCCGCCCTGCGCCAGTTCGAGGGCCGCTGGCGGCAGAAGCACCAGCGCGCCGGAAAGCGCAATCAGGCCGAAGAGGCTGAAGGAGGCCATCTGCCGGGCCGCCGGGTCGCGCAGCAGCAGCGAATAGATCGCAAAGGCGATGGCTGCCGTGAGGATCGCGAAATCGCCGATGTTGAAATTCATGTGCCACAGAGCGGACATATCGCCCTTGAGCACGATGGCCGCCACGCCGGCAAAGGCGATGATCATGCCCGCCACTTCGAGCTTTCTGATGCGCCGGCCCTGAAAGATGCGCTGGAACAGGATGATGAACAGCGACGATGTCGTGTAGATCAGCGTGCCGTTGGCAGCCGTCGTCATGGTCAGGCCCCAATAGACCACGCCGCCGCAGATGCCCATGCCGAGAATGCCGAGTACGAGCCACAGCAGCGTTTTGTGGCGCAGGAAAGCCAGGCAGTTGCGCCAGTCGGCGACCATGAACGGCGCGATGATGAGGGTTGATCCGATCCAGCGGATGAAGGCGGCGATGAAGGGTGAGACCTCACCGACGACGCCGCGGCCGAAAATGACGTTGCTGGAGAAAAAGAACGGCACAGCCAGAAAGATGAGCCAGTCCGTGAGGCGGGTTTGCTGAGAGGCTGGCTTGTTTGACATTCTTCGCGATATGGCTGGGCTTCAAAAGAAAACGGCGGCTTTCCGGGGAAAACCGCCGAGATGAATCGAGCGCCCCGGGGAGCGCTCGATAGGCCGATCAGGCCGAGTAGTACATGTCGAATTCGACCGGATGCGGGGTCATTTCGAAACGCATGACTTCCTGCATCTTCAGCTCGATGAACGAGTCAATCTGGTCGTCGTCGAACACGCCGCCGGCGGTCAGGAACTTGCGGTCCTTGTCGAGGCTTTCGAGCGCTTCGCGCAGCGAGCCGCAGACGGTCGGGATCTTTTTCAGTTCCTTGGCAGGAAGGTCGTAAAGGTCCTTGTCCATCGGCTTGCCGGGGTGGATCTTGTTCTTGATGCCGTCGAGGCCGGCCATCAGCATGGCCGCAAAACCGAGATAGGGGTTCTGGGTCGGGTCCGGGAAGCGGACTTCGACGCGCTTTGCCTTCGGGTTGGAGCCGAAGGGAATACGGCAGGAAGCCGAACGGTTGCGGGCGGAATAGGCCAGCAGAACCGGCGCTTCATAACCCGGCACCAGACGCTTATAGGAGTTGGTGGTGGGGTTGGTGAAGGCGTTGATGGCCTTGGCGTGCTTGATGATGCCGCCGATGTAGAAGAGGCAGTTTTCAGACAGGCCGGCATATTCGTCGCCTGCGAAGGTCGGCTTGCCGCCCTTCCAGATCGACTGGTGAACGTGCATGCCCGAGCCGTTATCGCCGAAGATCGGCTTCGGCATGAAGGTTGCCGTCTTGCCATAGGCATTGGCGACCTGGTGCACGACGTACTTGTAGATCTGCATCTTGTCGGCGCTGGAGACCAGCGTGTCGAATTTCACGCCCAGCTCGTGCTGCGCGGCAGCCACTTCGTGGTGGTGCTTTTCGACGACGACGCCCATTTCGGCCAGAACCGTCAGCATTTCGGAGCGCATGTCCTGCAGGCTATCGATCGGCGGAACCGGGAAATAACCGCCCTTGACGCGCGGACGGTGGCCGAGGTTGCCGGTTTCATAATCCGTGTCGTCGTTGGACGGCAGTTCGGACGAATCCAGCTTGAAGCCGGTGTTGTAAGGGTCGGCCTTGTACTTCACGTCGTCGAAGACGAAGAATTCAGGCTCGGGGCCGACGAAGACGGTGTCGCCGATGCCAGATGCCTTGAGGTAGGCTTCGGCCTTCTTGGCAGTGCCGCGCGGGTCGCGGTTATAGGCTTCGCCCGAGACCGGGTCGAGAATGTCGCAAAGGACGACCAGGGTGGACTGGGCGAAGAACGGGTCGATATGGGCGGTGGCCGGATCGGGCATCAGCACCATGTCGGACTCGTTGATGGCCTTCCAGCCGGCGATCGAGGAGCCGTCGAACATGACGCCATCGGCGAACATGTCTTCGTCCACACAGACAATATCCATGGTGACGTGCTGCAGCTTGCCCTTGGGGTCGGTAAAGCGCAGGTCCACGAACTTGATGTCGTTATCCTTGATCTGCTTCAAGATATCGTTTGCGGTCGTCATTTAAACGTTTTCCTTGAGTGTGATGATGACGAGGTGAAAAGCCTGAGCCTCCCCGGCCCGGGACCTTCTTGATTATATGGCGTCCACGCCTGTTTCACCGGTACGGATGCGGATGACTTCCTCGATATTGGAAACGAAAATCTTTCCGTCGCCGATACGTCCGGTCTGGGCCGCATTGCGGATCGCCTCAATGACGGCTTCCGCATTCTCGTCCGCCAATACGACTTCGACTTTCACTTTCGGCAAAAAGTCCACAACGTACTCCGCACCGCGGTAAAGTTCCGTGTGGCCCTTCTGACGACCAAAGCCTTTTGCTTCCGTGACCGTGATTCCCTGAAGTCCGACTTCCTGAAGGGCTTCCTTCACTTCATCGAGCTTGAAAGGCTTAATGATCGCTTCGATCTTTTTCATGAGAAAATATCTCTCCGCTTCTCCCGTTAAAGCAGGTTCTTCCCGCTCTGCCACAAGAATGCACGTATTGTGCCAGATCGGAAGCGGGCTTGAAGAAAAAACTTCGCCCGCTCGGCTTTCCGGGACAAAATGCATTCGCTTTTGGCGGGTTTCCGGCGAATTTCTCTCGAAAATCCCAAAAATCCATCCGCATTTCTATTGATTTGTATTATTTTAGTAATCTCTTATATTTTGAGTTTCGGCACGGGTGTTTTGCCGGTCTGTTTATATTTTGTGCATTTGACTATTATTCAGTCACGCAGATCTGCTTATTTTTGTATCGATTGCCTTTCCGGCGTTTTGAAGGGATGATCGGCCCATGACATCCCTTCCACAGCTCTTCCTGATCGACCCTGACGTGATGGCCCGCATCGATGCGGCGGCCGGGCAATCCGGCATTCCGCTGTATGACCTGATGGAGCGGGCGGGGCAGGCGGTTGCCGCCTCGGTCCTGCGCCATTATCCGCAGGCGCTGCGTTTCGTCGTGCTTTGCGGTGGCGGCAATAATGGCGGAGATGGTTATGTGGCGGCGCGGGTGCTTTTGCAGAGCGGCGCGGCCGTTGCGGTTTATCATCTCGGTGATACTGCCGCGCTGAAGGGCGATGCGCGAACGGCATTTGAGCGGAGCGGGGTAACGCCGTTGCCGCTTGGCGATTATGTGCCTCTTGGCGGCGACATGGTGATTGATGCGGTTTTCGGGGCCGGATTGTCGCGCGATATTCCAAGCGAACTTGCCGATGTGATCGAGGCGGTGGCGAAGGCGGGCGTTCCTGTGCTTGCCGTTGATCTGCCTTCGGGCCTTTGCGGCCGCAGGGGTGCGCCTCTCGGTGCCTCATTCAAAGCGCAGCGCACGGTGACGTTCATGGCGCGCAAGCCCGGCCATCTGCTGATGCCGGGGCGGGAGCTGTGCGGGGCGCTGGAAGTCTTCGATATCGGCATTCCCGCCCGCATCCTTGCCGCACATGCGGGATCGGTGGCTGAAAACCATCCGCTTGTCTGGGGGCACGCCTTGCCGCGCGCCGATATGGAGACACACAAGTTCCGGCGTGGGCACCTGACCGTCTTTTCCGGCCCGGCCCATGCGACCGGCGCAAGCCGCATGACGGCGCTTGCGGCGCTGAAGGCGGGGGCGGGGATCGTCACTGTCACTGCCCCGAAAGCGGCGCTCGACGTGCTTTCGATGACGCTGACGGCGGTGATGAACGCGCCCATGGACAATAGCGATGATCTTCGGCTTTGGCTGGAGGATCGGCGTCACGGCACTTTCGTTCTCGGTCCGGGTTTTGGTGATCTGGACAAGGCGCGGCAATTCGTGTCCCTGCTCGGAGACAGGGCGGTGGTGCTGGATGCCGATGCGATCACGGCTTTCAAGGATCATACGGAGGCGCTGTTCGAACGCGTCACGTCGGGCACGGGAAAATTTGTCCTGACGCCGCATGAGGGCGAGTTTGCGCGACTATTTCCCGATCTTGCCGCAGATGCCGGATTGAGCAAGATCGAGAAGGCGCAGGTTGCTTCAGCGCGCAGCGGTGCAGTGCTGGTCTACAAGGGCGCGGATACGGTGATCGCCGCGCCGGACGGGCGGGCGCTGGTCAACACCAATGCGCCGGCGAGCCTTGCAACGGCGGGTTCGGGAGATGTGCTGGCCGGTATCATCGGCGCGTTGCTGGCGCAGGGCGCGCCTGCCTTCGAGGCGGCGGCTGCCGGGGTCTGGCTGCATGGTGAGGCGGGCAACAGGGCGGGCATTGGCATGACGGCGGAGGATCTTGCCCACGCGGTTCGGCCGTTTAGGTGAGTTCCTCTGATGGTGTTGGGGTAGGGATTTGGGTCGGGTTTCTGCGGGCAGCTAGCAGCTCGCTGAACTTGTGTTTTTTGGCACAGTTCCATCATCCGTACTCCGTCACCCCGGACTTGATCCGGTGTCCAGCGCGATCAAGTCCTTGATCGCGAGAGACTCTTTCACGGCGCAGACGCGCCGTGGCTGGATGCCGGATCAAGTCCGGCATGACGGAGGTGCTTTGTCTTCGATCTGCCTGCCATCGTGCCCGAGGCTTTTTAAGGCCGCGTCTTCAATGCGCGGCTTTGCCACCCTGGCTCGCCATCGCCATTCGCGAGGCGCTGATCAAGAGCTTGCGTTCGGCGCGTTCCTGCTGCGGCGTGCGATTGTAGATTTCGCGGTAACATTTGGAAAAATGCGAGGCCGAGACGAAACCGCAGGCGACGGCGACTTCGACCACCGGCATGGCTGATTGCACGAGCAGGTGACGGGCGCGGTCGAGGCGGATTTCAAGGTAATAGCGGGCGGGCGAGCGGCCCATTTCCTGACGGAACAGGCGCTCCACCTGCCGGCGTGACAGATCGGCGGCATCGGCTATGTCAAGCAGCGACAGCGGCTCGGCGAGATTGCCTTCCATCAATTCGATGATCGACAGGACCTTGCTATTCTGCACGCCGAGGCGGGCGCGCAGCGGCAGGCGCTGGCGGTCATTGGGGCTGCGCACCCGGTCGGTCAATTGCTGTTCGCAGACGCGGTTGACGAGGTTTTCGCCGAAATCCTGGCCGATCAGGCTCAGCATCATGTCAAGCGAGGCCGTGCCGCCGGCACAGGTGTAGATGTTGCTGTCGACTTCGAAAAGGTCGGCATAAACTTCCACCTGCGGAAAGGCTTCTGAAAAACCTGGCAGGTTTTCCCAGTGGATTGCGCAGCGCTTGCCGTTCAGCAGGCCAGCCTGCGCAAGGATATGGGCGGCGGTACAGAGGCTGCCGATGGCGATGCCGCGATTATAGGCTTCGCGCAGCCAGGCGTTGACTGACTTGTTGATGTGCTGATCCACATCGATACCCGAACAGATGATTGCCATTTCTGCGCGGTTCTCGCCGGTAACATACCGACGCTCATCAGCGAGACAGGTGTCGACCTCGAGACAGATGCCGCTCGATGACATGACCTTCTGGCCATCGAGTGAAGCGATGCGCCATTCATAGGCTTGATAGCCCAACATTCGGTTGGCGATGCGAAGCGTTTCAACCGCTGCGGCAAAGGGCAGCATGGTAAATTGCGGAATGAGAAAAAAGACGATTGAGCGTTTCTTCTGGGAGTTTTTGCTCATTTGCCCGTGCTCCGTTGCGAATACGCAATTCCTCCCTTGGAATCGGTCTTCTGGATGTCCTGTTTCCGACATCTTTAACGAAAAATACGCCGTGGAATCGGGGCTGTCAAAAAATCGCTTTTGAAATATGCAAAATTTGCGACAAGCCTTTTAAAAAGGCGTCGTGTCGCATGTAAAACAGGCAGGCTTTTTTACGCCGTTGCCGGAGCGTATTGACACGGGAAGAGATGGCTCGCAAGTCTTAAAATGGCTGCGAGCCACCGGTCAGAGGTCATTTGCGGATGGCGTTTGTGCGGTAATTGTCTGTCGTCGGCCATCCGATATCCTTCAATGTTTCAGGCGGCAATGCCTCAAGTGCGCGCAGCATCCGTGCACGACGCCATGATCTGTAAAGAGCGGAAACGTGGCCTGACAGGCGGTGAAGCCAGCCGCCGGAAGAGGGACGATGCGGAGAGCGGTTCGCCGCCGGGAGATAGTGTATCATGGTCATGTCCTTGATCCTTTCCTGAACCACGATTGATTTGCGCCTTCGATATGCGCCTGCATATTTCATCAAACAAGAGAATGAATTTCATATCATTCATCAATTATCGGAATGACTTACTGGCATGGCCTGCCGGCTGCGCGTCATCACATAAGGGGAGTTCGGCGCTTCATGACAGCAGGGCTTTTTTCGGTCCTGTCATTCGATGTCCCGGATCGTGCGCGCTAGTTGACATTCAATCAAACGAAATGATATCCATCTATAAATCAAAATATTTGAAGGTACGTGCCATGACCGTAACTTTCCGCCAACCGCTGCCGTTGCTGGATAACGACATATTGAGAACCTTCGTCGCGATTGCGGAAACGGGAAATTTCTCCACCGCTGCGGAAGTGGTGTTCAGGACGCCCTCGGCCGTTTCCATGCAGATCAAGAAGCTTGAGGAACAGTTGAAGACGACATTGTTCCTGCGCGATGCCCGCTCGGTAACATTGACCGCGCATGGGGAGACGCTGCTGACCTATGCGCGCCGCATGATCGCGCTCTCCAATGAAGCCGTGTCACGTTTCGTCATGCCGGAGCTTTCCGGTGTGGTGCGTCTCGGCGCGCCGGAGGATATCGGGGAGCGTGGCCTGCTGCCGGGCATTCTCAAGCGCTTTGCCGAGGCTTTCCCCGGCATCATGATCGACGTCACCATCGATTCCAGCTCCAATCTCTACAAGCGGATGGACGAGCAACGGCTTGATCTTGCGCTCGTCAACTGTGCCTCGCATCCGCTCAGGGATACGGGCGAGGTGTTGATGCGCGAACGTCTCGTCTGGGCGGGTGCAAAATGCGGCACCGCTTATCTGCGTGACCCTCTACCGATTTCGATCTGGGAAGAAGGCTGCATCTGGCGTTCGGAGGCGATCAATTCGCTGGAGAGGCGCGGGCGGAATTTCCGGGTGGCTTATCTCAGCGGCCATACGATGGCGCAGCGCGCGGCGATTGCCGCCGATCTTGCCATCGCGCCGCTGCCGCGATCCTATGTGTTAAACGACATGGTCATTCTGGGCGACAAGGAAGGCCTGCCGGAACTCGGCTGCTTCGATATTCGCCTGATCATGGGCGACAAGGCGTCGCGTCCGGTGCTTGCGGTGGCGGAGAGCATTCGCAGCGCCTTTGTCGAGGTTGCCAAGGCGGCGTAACATGGCCGGGCCTGCGCGGCCTTGAAGCGGGGCGCAGGCGGACATGGTGTCAAACCGCGACGGAATCCGGCGATGCCGAACGGTCGGCGCCGCCCGTTTGCCAGCTTCCGCGATTGACCAGCCAGTCGGCCGAATTCTGCAAGCCGCCAAAGGGAAAGACGTGAATTTGCCGGATCGGCCCTTGCGGATTGGCCTGCCAGTGCCGCTCGATCGGTCCGACGACGCTTTCCGGCGAATGACCCTTCGCCAGCGTTGTGAGGGAGAGCGCGTTTTTCTTCAGATAAGCGATGGAATTGCCGACACCGCAAAGCGCTGCATATTTCAACAGCGTCGTGATCTTGGCCGGGCCGGAAACGCCGATATGCACCGGCAGGTCGATGCCTGATGCAACAAGCCCTTCCGCCCAGGCGATGAAACGGGCCGCATCGAAACCGAACTGGGTGACGATGCGCATCGTCGCATCGCTTCTTTGCGCAAAATCACGCTTCAGCCGCAGCGCGGCAACTGCCGTCTCCTCGCTGAAATCCGGGCTGCCTTCGGGGTGGCCGGCAATGGCGATCTGCTTCATTCCATAGCGGTCGAAAATGCCTGACGACAGCATATCCATGCTGGAAGCGAAGGGACCGGCGGGCCTGTCGACGCCGCCGCCGACAACCAGCACATCCGATACGCCCGCTTCGCCCGCCAGCCGCTTCACCTGTTCCTCAAACTCCACGCGCGACGGGATGCGCCGCGCCGCAAGATGCGGCACGGGCTCATAACCGAGATCGCGCAGATGTCTCGCCGCATCAACGAGCCTGACCTGTGAGGCCGCGCCGGTGTCGGTCAGATAGACACGCACGCCCTGCGGAAAGAGACCGGCAAGGCTTGCCGGGCCAAGCACCTGTGCGGGTGAGGCTTCGATGGAGGCGGGGATGATGGAGGAGGCGGAAATGTCGGGCAATTTGTGCATGATCCTTTTGATTATCATGCACCGTTTTTTCGATGCCGTCTGTGCCTGATGCGGCAAGACAGCCCTGCATCTGCGACGAAGCTTGGCACCGCGGTGCAGCGAAGGATCACCAGATCCGTTTCGTCAGGCCGTTCCATAGCCAGGTCCAGATCGTCGGCGGAAAGCGCAATACCGATTTTCCGGGTGAGGGCGGCTGTGGTGCGAGGCTGCCGGATAATGCATCTTCGACGGCGTTGACGGCAATATCCACCGAGGCGGCGGTGAGAAGCAGCGGGTAGGTGGCAATCGTGTCTGAAGGTGAGGGTTTCAGCCGTTTTTCGTAAAGCGTGGCGCCGGTATCCACGCCCTTGTCAACCAGATGCACGGTTGCACCGAAATTGCCGCGGTCCTTTTCCACCAGCGCCCAATATCCACCCATCTGGCCGCGATAGGCGGGATTGATGCCGGCGTGGAAATTGATCACCGGGCATTGCAGGGCCTGCAGCGTCGCGGGCTTGAGAAGGCGGCAGGAAATGGTGAAGATCGCCGCCGGCTTCAACTGATTGGCGGCCTTGTGGCATTCCTCGTCGTTCAGCGAGGCAAATTGCGTGATGGGAACGGTATGGCCCAGTTCGGCGGAAAGGCCATGCTCGGCGATGATCTCATGGCTTCTTCGAACCGTGAAACGTTTGCCGAGGCGAGAGGCGACCATCGTCGCCATCTGGCCGCTGGCGGCAATCCAGCCCAGCCGACGCGCCCGCCGCCTGAGAATGACGGATTTGCTTTCCGGTTGTTCGACAAAGACGTGAATATCCGGAAAATGGGCGGCAAGCGCATTGATCATGATATTGGGGTTCACGCCGCCTGCCGTCATCACCAGAAGCCGATTGTTGATCTCAGTCATATCACCCACGATATTTTCCTCAGCCATGATCCAGGTGTGGAGTTTCCCGCGTGAACTTCAAAACCCTGTTAATTTTCATCGACTGGATTTTTTGAAATGCCGCTGGAACCGATTTTCGGGACTCACGTTATTGTGACGCATATCACATCGGCGCTTGCCTTGGACGGCAAGTCATAGGGGAGTTATTTCAATGATTACACGCATTCTTTCGACCGTTTTCGTGGCCTTGTTGACCGTCGTGACGCTCAGTTCTTGCGGCAACACCATCCGTGGCATGGGCCGGGATACGGCGAATGCCGTTGATGCAACGCAGGACGCCGGCCGCAATGTGGACCGCGCTGCCCGCCGCTAAAGGCACTCCCCTTAAATGTTCCGGCGTCACCCTGAAGCTGGGGTGACGCCTTTTCTTTGACTGAATTTCCCTGCGAATGTTCCCCTGACGAGAATCACGGGGTGGGCATGAACGGATCGATGAAAAGACTGGCGAAGCTGCTGTTGCCATTGTTGTTGCCGTTTTCGGCGCAGGCCGGCGGGCAGGCGGATTTTTGCAAAAGCATGGACCATGCGGGCGGTCGCTACACCGTGTGCAGCTTCGATCCGGCAAAGAATACCATCCGGATCTATGATCGCGATCACGTCTCCGGGCAGGGGTATCGCTCCTTCGCCGACCTGTCCTCCGCGCTCTGGCGGCAGCATATGTTCAGCATCTTCGCCATGAATGGCGGCATGTATCATTCCGACTATTCGCCGGTTGGCCTGTTTGTCGAAAATGGCGTGGAACGTTCGTCGATCAGCACCCGGGGTGGCTGGGGCAATTTTCACCTTCTGCCCAATGGCGTGTTCTATCTGAAAGGCACGACGGCCAGCGTGCTGGAGACCGAGGCCTATCTGGCGGCAGACCCAAAGCCGGATTTCGCCACCCAGTCGGGGCCGATGCTGGTTATCGACGGAAAGCTGCATCCGCGATTTTTGCCCGACAGCGACAGCCTGAAGCGACGCAACGGCGTCGGCGTCTCCCGCGATGGCATGGTGCATTTCGCCATTTCGGAAAATACCGTGCGCTTCTATGATTTTGCCACGCTGTTTCGGGATGTGCTCGATGCGCCCAACGCGCTTTATCTCGACGGCACCATATCCAGTGTCGATATTCCCGCAATGAAGCGGCGCGACATGCTGTTTCCCATGGGGCCGATCATCGCCGTTGTTGACCGGGTGCCGGATTAGATGTTCGCTTTCAGGAGGTTGTCCATTGGCAACGGGTCAAGGGTGCGTGGGGCTTACCCCCCTCTGTCCTGCCGGACATCTCCCCCTCAAGGGGGGAGATCGATCTGCGGCAAGGTCTCGCCCATCTCAGCGCCGGCGAATGAAGCGGTGGTAGCGCCGCTTGCCGATCTCCCCCCTTGAGGGGGAGATGCCCGGCAGGGCAGAGGGGGGTGAAGCCCCTGCACCCTCGACCCGTTGTCAATGGGCAACCTCGTGAAAGATCACGACCAGAACAGGTTTTCGCCCGAAATCCCGCTCCAATCATCATGCTCCCGCCGGAAGATCAGATCGGCGCTTTAGGGTAGGCCTTTTCAAGACCTGCCGATGCGGTCAGCCCTTTGCGGAAGGCCAGATAAGCGGGGTGCTGGCTGGTTTTGGCGGTTTCCGCGAGGCGAATCTGCAGGCGGGCGGGGGCGTTGGCGCCAAGCCATTCACCGGCGGCCTCCAACTTAAGACTGTTGAGGAAGCGGGCATTGGCCTGCTGGTCGAGATAAAGATTGAGGCCGGCCAGCAGGTTTTCATCCTGCAAGGCGTTTTCCATCAGCAACGACACCCATGCCTTGTCGTCGCTTGCAAGCGACGTCAGTTTGGCGGCGACCGTTTCGCGATCGGGAAAGGAAGATGCCTGCTGCATGAAGTGAGTCCCGTTGTCGTTATCCGTCGTCGATAAAGCAGAGGTGTTGTGCTTTCAAGGCGCGGTGGCGGCGGAATAAATTCGACTTTACCGTGCCGGCGACAAAGGTTTTCAACAGGTGTTTGTGCAAAAGCTTTAAATAACGGTTACACTTTAGCCTAAATTGAGGCGAAAGCCGAAATGCCGGTTTTGGAAGCCGCGCTCTAACACCTTGTTTTTTCATGCACCTATGCGCGGGGCGAATGGCAGCCCGTCGAAAAAGCCTTCATTTAGCCGCTTTTTGCATTTGCCTTCGTCGCCGGATTTTAATAAATGCTTCTTCCAACGGGCCGGGTCTTGAAGATCCCCCGGAGAGTGAATAGCTGGAGTAATCATGGAAGAAACCGCTCAGAAATCCTGCTGGGGCGTTACCTTGCGCGCACTTGCAGGCTTTGCCGCTTTTCTCGCATTGACGTACATTTTTGGCAGCCCATAAGCACTTCTCCTGAATTGACGGGTTTTGAAACGGCGCGGTTTCCTCTGGAAACCGTGCTGTTTTCGTTTCTGCGACCTGCATGTCGCAGCCGCAAAAGCCGGTGACGCTCTTCGTTCTTGCCGAAGCGCCGGATTTCTCCGAAAATCCCGATAGATTTTGCATCCTATGCTGTGGTGGCGATCCGTCGCGGCTTTGGATATGATGATGGTGGAATCCATCAGTCAGGAAAAACTTCATGTTTCTTTCGGTCTTTGACGTCTTCAAGATCGGTATCGGTCCCTCAAGTTCCCATACGATGGGTCCGATGACGGCGGCCAATCGCTTTCTGGCGCTGATCCTCAGCGATGAGTGGCCGCGCCCTGCCGGTGCCAGCGTTTCGCGGCTGAAGGTCAGCCTGCACGGCTCACTCGCCTTTACCGGCATTGGCCATGGCACCGGGCGTGCCGTCATTCTCGGTTTGACCGGCGAGCGGCCGGACCTTGTTGATCCCGACGCCATGGATGCGATCATCGAGACGGTGGAAAAGGCCGGAACGGTAACGCCGCCCGGACATCCGACCTACGAATTCCGGGCAGCCGAGGATCTGGTGTTCGACAAGAAGAACCCGCTGCCTGGCCATGCCAATGGCATGACCTTCTCCGCCTTCGACAATCAGGGCAGGCTGCTGATCAAGCGCATCTATTATTCGGTCGGCGGCGGTTTCGTCGTGACCGATACGGAACTGGAAGCGATCAAGCAGCGCGGCAAAACCATCGATAATGGTCCGCGTGTGCCCTATCCCTTCGCCTCGGCAAAGGAAATGCTTGATATGGCGACCCGTTCCGGCCGCACAATCGCCCAGATGAAACGGGCGAATGAGGAGACGGTGGTTTCCCGCGACGAGTTGAACGACCGGCTTGACCAGATATGGGAAGCGATGGACGGCTGTATCGAGCGCGGGCTGAAAGTCGACGGCATCATGCCGGGTGGCCTGAAGGTGCGCCGTCGTGCCCGTTCCATTTACGAAAAGCTGAATGCGGAATGGCGCAGCAACCGGTTCAATCCTGTCATGGCGAATGACTGGCTGAGCGTTTACGCCATGGCTGTGAACGAAGAAAACGCCGCCGGTGGCCGGGTGGTCACCGCGCCGACCAATGGTGCGGCGGGCGTCGTTCCGGCCACTGTCCGATATTTCCGGCACTTCCATGAGGATGCAACGGTTGACGACGTGCGTGACTTCCTGCTGACGGCGGCGGCGATTGGCGGCATCATCAAGCACAATGCCTCGATTTCCGGCGCGGAAGTGGGCTGTCAGGGCGAAGTCGGGTCGGCGGCGGCCATGGCGGCAGCGGGTCTTGCAGCGGTCATGGGCGGCTCGCCCGAACAAATCGAAAATGCCGCTGAAATCGCGCTCGAACATCATCTCGGCATGACCTGTGACCCGATTGCCGGGCTGGTGCAGGTGCCCTGTATCGAGCGTAATGCGCTGGGCGCCGTGAAAGCTGTGACGGCGGCGTCGCTTGCGCTGAAGGGTGACGGCCAGCATTTCGTGCCGCTTGATGCCTGCATCGAAACCATGCGCCAGACCGGCAACGACATGAGCGATAAATACAAGGAAACCTCCACCGGCGGCCTTGCCGTCAACGTTGTGGAGTGCTGAGCGGGCAGGGCGGCCGGCATCGTCCAGATGCTTGACGCCTGCCGCAAAAAGGCATTGATAGGGATATGCCTTTACATCTCATCAAACTTTGCGTTGGCGCGGATTCACTCCAGGATTTGAGAGACTGGGTCGCGCAGCGCTCGCTGACCGCAATGGCCGCAGGCCTGGAACCGCACAGTGTGCATACCACCCGCATGATCCCGAAAAGGGCCGAGGAATTGCTGGATGGCGGCTCGCTCTACTGGGTCATCAAGGGGCAGGTGCAGGCGCGGCAGAAGCTTCTTGATCTCCGTTCCTTCAAGGGGGAAGACGGGATTACCCGCTGCGATCTCATTCTCGGCCCCGAAGTGATTGAGACCTCACCTGCGCCGAAGCGGCCGTTTCAGGGCTGGCGTTACCTGAAGGACGAGGAGGCGCCACGCGATCTCGGTGGCGGTGGTTTCGGCGGTGAGGACATGCCATCCGACCTGAGGCGCGAACTTGCCGAGCTTGGCCTGCTCTGACGCTTGTGGGTCTTTACGAAAATGAAAAAGCCGGCCTCCTTGCGGAGCCGGCTTTTTCATTGGGGAGACGGTATTGAGGTTCGCTGGTGTTACCGGATGCCGCCAACCGCATTGGTGGCGCGACCATCCTGAATTTTCACCCAGCGACCGGGGTTGGCGGTGTCCTGGCGCTTCAGGTAGGTATATTCGGTTTCCGACCAGTTCATGACCTTGTTGCGCATGTTGTCGAGTACGAAATCGCCGCGATCGGTACGAACGGTCAGAACGGCATGGCCTTCGCCATTCGGCTGCAGAACGACAGTGATGAGCAGGTTGGAAGCGGAGAAGCCCTTGTTCATCAGCATCTTGCGCTTCAGAAGCACGAAGTCTTCGCAATCGCCAACCGTGGTGGGGTAGGCCCAGCGCTCTTCAACACCGTAGATTTCCATGTCGGTCATCGGTGTGATCGTGGTGTTGGCGGTGTAGTTGACGTCGAGCATCGCCTTCCAGCGCTCTTCGGTCAGCTTCATCGGGCCGGTGTCCGCCGAGGTCGCCTGGCATTCGCTCTGATAGGTCTGGCAGAACTCATAATGGCCGATCGGCGGGTTGGCCTTGCCGATGACGCGCATGACGGCAGCCGGCGACGCGCTTGCCTGCTGGGCGAAGGCGCTGACGATGAATGCGATCAGGACGAAAACGATACGGTTGTTGTTCATTGCTTGTCTCCCCGTGTTGAGGAGACATTCGCAGGTATATTTTGATCCGGCGGAAATTTGCGAGAGGCAATTTGAGCTTAAATTTCAGCAAATTAGCCGTTGTTTTGAACTGTATTTGAGTCAAATTTTATGGGTATTCGAAGCAAATTTTATTACAATTTTACGGATCCCGGCCTTAGGTTTTTGGTAGCCATTTATGCCGCTGTATTGACAGCGATTTTCTGTGCGGGGTGATTTTCACAGCCGCGTGAAGTGTTCCGGAGAAGCCGGGCAGGCGAGAGGATTTCCCGTTTTGGGATGGATGTTTCAGCTTGGGACGCCCTGAAAAAGCGGCGAAAAAAACTTCAAAAAAACTGCTTTTTTCTGGGAAAAATGTTTGAGCGGGCGCTTTCCGTCTCGATGTGCGGCCATTGCCGACCCGGAAATTGAAGAGTTTGGCGTGCCACGCCGCGCATCCGGAGGGATGGAAAGTGAAGGCTGGGACGGTATCCCGCGCTGAGGTGTTTCAATCTCGCCTTTTCGCCCCTGCATCGGAAGCCCGTGGAAACGGGGCGACGCGACAGGGAGACTTCCGCGAGGTCAAGGGCTTGGCTGGCTGGATTCTGGCTAAAGGCCGGGCGACGAAAAAGACAAGCCGCAACAGATGCCCGTCAATACCGGGGGCACAGCCGTCGCACATTCAGCGTGACGGAAGTCGGGGCGCCAGGAATGTTGCCCATTCCTGATATTATGGATTTGCGGCTGTTAGTGGCTGCGCACGTTTCGAGGCGGTGCTTTAGAGAAATTCGATCAGCGCGTCCGGTGACTGGACGCGGTCGAATTCGACCGCGACGCCTTCCATGAAGTGGCGCACGATCTTGCCGCTCATGTTCTTGCCGAGCTGGACCCGGCTGCCGAGCGGCGGACGGTTTTCGACTTCGATGGCCGCGCCGGACAGGGAAAGGTCGATCAGCCGGCAGGAGACGAGTACGCCATCTTCCAGAACCAGATGCGCCTTGGCATTGCGCGGCGTCAATCGGTCGTGGCGGCGGTCTTCCGGCAGGCCGAGCAATTGGCGTTTGGCGATCCATGCCAGCTGCGCGGCGAGCTTCTCCCGCTTGCGCTCCGGTGCATTGATGGTGATGACGAAGCCGGAGGCGGTAAGCGACGTCACCGAGCCTTCGATCCGGCCGATATGCTGGAGATAAGCGATGACGCGGTCACCATTGCGAGCCATGCCGGAGCAGGTGAACTGCGCTCTTTCGGCGGTCATCTCGGTTGCGGTGCAATCATATTCTTCGTGGTCGGGCAACATGAGGCGGCCGGAAAAGGACACGACGACGGCGGCGTCGAGGGAGACCTCTTCAACCGGATGCAGGATTTGGGCAGTGTTGACCGAACGAGATGAAAACATGGACAGCGCAATTGTAACGGATGATGATGAGAAATCTCTACTCTGCGCGGGTTAACAGACTGTACTTCTTGATATCTACAATTCTTACTATCGGCGATATCGTTACAGTTTTGACCTATTTTTCAGCAAAGATTCCGGGTTGCCGGGCACCGTCCGTCCTTGCATTGAAGGAGGAACGGACCCGTCAACAGCTGCCTGCGAACGGTGTGACAGCAGCATGTGCGTTTGCCGAATATTGCGTCTGCGCGATATCCATTTGCAGCAGGCGGCTGCTCTTCATCCAAAGGCAATGGATGGGGGTTGCGAATTCATGACGTGGATGTGCCGGAAGCAAGGCCCCGAGCAGCCGCGGGGCGGCGCCTTCGTCCGTGCGCAGCGGCAGCAACAGCATCTCGAATGTCAGCGGTGCTGCGCCGAAGTCATCCTCCGCCTCGACATCGAAGACGACGGGCAATTGATGTTGCAGGATACCGCGCGCGACGCGGCAGGGGAAAACGGCTTTTGCCGCCGGCCACAGTTCCGAAAACGGGCGGTCGCGCAATTCCCGGCCAAACAGGTCGCAGATGCGCGTGCCGGCGAGACGGAAGAAGGGCGCTTCCTCTCCCTTTTCCGTCAGGATGAAGAGATCACCGAGATGATGTTTCAACCTTGCGGGATCGATGTCTTCGCGACGGGGGGCGGGCCTGTTGCCGCGCAGCTCGTCCCAATAGTTATATATGTCCAGTCCGGCCATGCTTTTCATAGCACCGTTCTCCATGTTCGCTTTTGGGACATCATGTCCATCCGAACGCCTGTATTGGGAGGTGTAGCGATTTTCGTGCCAGCCAGTTTTGTTAAGGTTAACAAAGGGTTGATATTGCGCGACGACAAAGCCCGTGGCATCGGTGCGGCCATGTCGGGGACAAGCTCCGGTCAGCACAATTGATGGCAGCGCTCGTGGTTTAACGGCGTCGCCGCAAGCCGGACTGCCTTTGGCGGCGGCGCTTGAACCGGCCCCGGTTCTGGCGTCAGTTGCCTGAAAGGCAGGACGGCTTTTTTTTCGTCCGGGCTTCCTATATTGCTCGGAAGATAGAAATTTCGACAAGACAGGGATGCGATCATGTCCTACGGGGACGGCGAACAGCCGCCGGTTTCGGAAACGCCGGAGCCGAAAGACGACACGAACAATCCCGTCTTCAACCTGCCGCCGCTTCTCGTTGGCATATTGGCGGCGCTCCTGGTTGCCTATGTGGTTCCTGCCTATCTGCTGTCGGAGGATGGCAGCAACTGGTTCATCTTCACCTTTGGCTTCATTCCACTGCGGTATGCCGTGCCTTTCTCCCAGCAGGGTCTGGAATGGCTCTGGACGCCGGTAAGTTATTCTTTCCTGCATGGCGGCATCGAACATATTCTGTTTAACGGATTGTGGCTGATGGCCTTTGGTGCACCGGTTCTGCGTCGGATCGGAACATTGCGCTTCGTGCTGTTATGGTGCATTTCCGCCGCCGTTTCGGCCTTCGGCCATGCGGCGTTGAACTGGGGCGATGTCACGGTGCTGATCGGCGCGTCCGGCGTCGTCTCGGCACTGATGGGAGCAGCCTGCCGTTTTGTTTTTCCCGCCCGTGGTGGCTACAACGCCTCTTTCGGCCATCTGATGCCGAGGCAGGGTATTCTGGAGGCGCTTTCCAACCGCACCGTGCTGATCTTCACGCTGATGTGGCTGTTCGGCAATGTGCTTATCGCGGTCGGGATACCATTGTTCGGCGATGTCGGTGGTGAAATCGCCTGGGACGCGCATGTTTTCGGGTTCCTGCTGGGCTTCCTGTTCTTCGGCCTGTTTGATCGCCCGCTGCGCTAAAGCCGGGTAGAGGCGCACCACGGCTTGTGGCGGCGCATCGAAGCGATCACGCTCCTTGTCGGCCATGGCGCAAATTTGCTTGGGTGCGTCCCATCCGGGATTGCATTCACACGGGCCTCAGCGCACCATGGTTCATGATTTGCAACCGCCGGGGGAGACTGCGGCGTGCTGTAATCGCTGAAAAGAGGAGGAAGGCATGGCAACATTCGTAAAGGATCTTCTCGACCGCAAGGGCCGGGACGTCGTGACTGTGGGTCCAGAGGTCAGCATCGGCGAAGCAGCGGCAACGCTGCATACGCACAAGATCGGTTCGGTCGTCGTGACGGATGCCGACGGTGTGGTTCTCGGCATTTTCACGGAACGCGATCTGGTGAAAGCCGTGGCGGGCCAGGGCGCCGCTTCCCTGCTGCAATCCGTTTCGGTGGCCATGACCAAAAACGTCATCCGCTGTCATGGTAATTCCACCACCGACCAACTGATGGAAATCATGACCGGCGGGCGGTTCCGCCACGTTCCGGTGGAAGAGAACGGGCGTCTCGCCGGTATCATTTCCATCGGTGACGTGGTGAAGGCGCGGATCGGCGAGATCGAGGCCGAGGCGGAGCACATCAAAGCCTATATTGCAGGATGACCTTGCGTCCCGGTTGGAGGCGGCCGGGAAATGCGCAAACACAAAAAGGTAGAGCGTTTTCGCGTTTCGCAGAAAAGCGGAAATGCTCTAGCCGGAACTCATGCGTCGTCTTGCGTCACAAGCCGCCATTGAAGGAAGTCGGCTATTTTAGTGGATATTTCCACGTAGAACTCTTGCCGCTCATCATCGGTGCAGACAATTTCAACCCGATTGAACTGCGAAATGAATGTGCCATTGCTGGACCAGTTGCTCTCGGCTGTTCCTTTCACAATGGTGATGTCGATCCACGGCTGACCATCTGCCGATCCAAAACTGACGGCGTTTCTGCGTCTGAGTTGAGGCTGCCCTTCCAGAAATCCGATCAGCAGAGCCGTGTCGCATAGTGTGCTTTGCGCGGCTGGAGGCAGGATTGAGATATACCAATACATGGGCTCACGACAGCTCGGCGTTTCATCCGTCCGTTTCGCATGATTTATGAACCTGGAGACGTTTCAGCTGTGGCCGGCGCTAACGCCGGAACGCCTGCTGCATGCGCTCCAGTTCGGGAATGCGCGCACGCGTTTCCTGATATCCCCTGTCGATGGCTTCGCTGGCGCGATGGAATTCCGACAGGCCGATATCGTTGATGCGCGGATGCAGCATGAGGTCGGGCGGATCGCCGGCGAGGCGCGAGCGTGAAATCCGGTCCTGAATGATGTTGAAGGCCTGCACCATGACGCCTGGCAGGCCGGGACGCGGCGCGCTCTCCATGGGCGGAGCGGAACCTGCATGTGGCGAGGCTGCATGCTTGACCACGGCGGAACGGCCAAAGAGATCGTAATTGAGATTGACGGCAACCACCAGCGCCTGCTCATAGGCCCGGCAAACCGAAACCGGCACGGGGTTGACCAGCGCGCCGTCGATCAAAGTGCGGCCATTGCATTGCACCGGTTCGAAAATTCCCGGCAGTGCATAAGATGAGCGAAGCGCCGTGACAAGGTCACCCTGATGGATCCAGACCTCATGGCCGGTGCGCAGTTCGGTGGCGACGGCGATGAAGGGGTGGTCCAGGTTTTCGACGCGCAGGCCTTCCAGATGCTCCTGCATACGCTTGGTCAGCCGCATGCCGCCAAACAGGCCGCCGCCGCCGATCGTCAGATCGAGCAGGCCCGCAATGCGGCGCATCGTCAGAGAACGGGCAAATTCTTCCAGCTCATCGAGTTTGCCGGCGAGATAACAACCGCCCACCAGAGCGCCGATCGAGGTGCCGGCAATCATGCCGATCTTCACGCCTGCCTCGTCCAGCGCCCGCAGGACGCCGATATGAGCCCAGCCGCGCGCGGCCCCGCCGCCAAGCGCCAGAGCGATGCGGCGCGTATCGACGCGCTCGGTGACGATGGGCGGCTCCATGTCTTCGGGGTTTCCAGCCGCGAGCTGATTGCGACGATTTCCCCATCCCAACATGATCGCACTCCCTGCCAGTTCCGTGAGGCTCCGTCCTATCCCCGGAACCTGCTATATTGGTAGCAAATTGGTGCGGCTGATGGAAGCCGGCCGTTTATGTGCCGGAATAGGTGGTTGCCGGATCGAAATGGCGGGTATCGTCGGTGATTTTGGTCACGGCGTTGCCATCAGACATTTCCACGGTGCGATAAAAACAGGAGCGGCGGCCAGTATGGCAGGTCGCATCGTGGCCGGCGACGGAGACTTTCAGCCACACCGCATCCTGATCGCAATCGGTGCGGAATTCCTTCACCGTCTGCAGGTTGCCTGATGTTTCGCCCTTCTTCCAGATCTTGTCGCGTGAGCGGCTGTAATAGTGGGCGATGCCCGTTTCCAGCGTCAACGACAGGGCGTCGGCATTCATATGGGCGACCATCAGCAATTCACCATCGCGAGCGTCGGTGACCACGGCGGTGACGAGGCCGTGGGCATCGAATTTCGGCGAAAAAAGGCCTGCGTTTTCGAGCACTTCCTTATCCGCAGACGCGGATGGAAAGGGAATGGACATGGTAACCCCGGAAACTGAACTGGCGGAACGATCAGAGCGGCGAAAGAACGGAATCGGTTCCGCCACTCCAGGTCTTATCTGATCACCGGATTTTCCGAAAACCGCGCTGGCGATTCGGTCCGATGATTAGCGGTTCCGCACCATGGTCATGAAGCGGACCTGCTCGGCCGGGTCGTTCTTGAACGTACCCGTGAAGCTGGTGGTCAGCGTTGTCGACCCCTGCTTGTTAACGCCGCGCATGGACATGCACATATGTTCGGCGTCGATCATGACGGCCACGCCGCGCGGTTTCAGCGTTTCCTCGATGGATCTGGCGATCTGCGCGGTCATGTTTTCCTGCGTCTGCAGGCGGCGGCCGAAGATTTCGACAACGCGGGCAATCTTCGACAGGCCAAGCACGCGGCCAGCGGGAAGATAGGCGACATGCGCCTTGCCGACGATCGGCACCATATGGTGTTCGCAATGGGAGAAGAACGGGATGTCGCGCACCAGCACCACATCGTCATAACCGCCGACTTCCTCGAAGGTCGTGCCGAGCACGTCCTGAACATTCAGCTCATAACCGGCGAAGAGTTCGCGATAGGCCTTGGCGACGCGCTTCGGCGTATCCAGAAGTCCTTCACGGGCAGGATTTTCTCCCGCCCAGCGCAGAAGAACGCGTACTGCTTCTTCAGCTTCCGCCTGGCTTGGGCGAGCTTCGGCCACGTCGGGTTTTGTGCCAGCGCCGGGGAAATTCTTCACGATCGCATCCATTTCGTCTCTCCCGATGCGGGTAAAGGCCGCACCTGAACTCGTTTTTCATCGCGAACTTGTGTTCGCAGTTGCTGCTATCTGGTTGTTTTACAGCATTTTGGCAAGGCCGCTGCTAATAATTCGGTATCGAAGCCGTTAATTTCATCATGGCTTGATGTCCAGAAAGCTCGTTAGCATATAATGAGAATGAAGGGCAGGAAAGCTTCACTGCGACAAACGCTGTGTTTGAAAAATATGACCTGTCCCGTTTTGGGCATTTTGAGCGCGCCGGACACCTGACGATGGATGACATCTATAATAACCGCATTCTGGACTTTGCCGGGAATATTCCGCTGATCGGTGTTCTTGAGGATGCCGATGCCAGCGCCGAAAAACACTCGCGGCTATGCGGTTCGAAACTCAAGGTCTATCTGAAGGTAAAAGACGGTGTCGTGACCGGATTTTCGCATGAGGTTCGTGCCTGTGCGCTCGGTCAGGCGTCGGCCTCCATCATGGCCCATCATGTCATCGGCGCTTCCAGCGGTGAAATCCGCCAGGCGCGGGAAGATATGCTGGCCATGCTGAAACAGGGCGGCGAGGGCCCCACGGGCCGCTTTGAGGATATGCGGGTGCTTTCCCCCGTCCGGGACTTCAAGGCACGTCACGCCTCCACCATGCTGACTTTCGAAGCGGTGGTCGATGCGCTTGACCAGATCGAAGGCCGGCCGGTCCTGAATGCTGCGGGTTAGACCATGTGCGGCGAACCGGGCTGCCGGCACCAGCAGACGGCGGCGAAAGCGGGCCGATCCCGCAACTGGACAGGCAGCTTTGCCAAAACGCCGGGACGGCTTTTAGGCGTCGGTCTCATCAGGTTTTATCAGCTCACATTTTCCGGTTTCATCGGCAATTCCTGCCGTCATATCCCCACCTGTTCCGAATATGGCTATGAAGCCATCGCCCGCCACGGACTTTGGGCAGGCGGATGGATGACGCTGTTTCGCGTTGCGCGCTGCGGTCCGGGCGGCACCAGCGGGCTGGACCCGGTGCCGGAAACTCTCGGTGAAAAGCGACGCTGGTGGGCACCCTGGCGTTACTGGAGCCTGCGCAAATGAGCGAGTATGTGGCGCTGCTGCACAGCATCGTTCTAGGCGCCGGCAAGCGGCTTGTGATGGCCGATCTGCGGGCGATGGCCGAGGAATTGGGATTTCAGGACTGCAGAACGCTGGTGGCAACAGGAAATCTGGTCTTTCGTGGCGGGGCAGTTGCCGCCTGCGAGATCGAAGACAGGCTTGAGCGCGCTTTTGAGGCGCGGTTCGGCAAACATGTCGATATACTCGTTCGGACGGGCGGGGACTGGCTGCGACTGGCGTCGAACAATCCGTTTCCGCATGGCAATTCTCCTGACGTCTGCATTCGGGTGATGCGGGAGCCGCTTGGTGAGGACGTTCTTGGATTACTGGAGAAATATCGCCAGCAGGAAAAGATTGCCGTCGTCGGCGGCGATCTTTGGATCGACTTTCAAGGCAAGCCAAGCGAGAGCTGGTTGCTGTCAGTGCTGACCACGAAGAGGCTCGGCATAGGCACGACCCGCAATGCCAATACCGTCAACGGGCTGGCGAAAATGCTCGGCTGAAACGCCCTTCACCTTTGACTGGAATGGCAAAAGCCTTTATCAGCCTGCCTGTTCGCTTATCGCGGGCAAATCATTATTCCAACACCACCCGCATTCGTTGGCGGGACTGGACAGGAGCACTAGACGATGTCTGAAGCCATTTCCCTTACATTTCCCGATGGATCCGTGCGCAGCTACCCCGCCGGTACGACCGGTCGCGAGGTCGCCGAATCCATCTCCAAATCGCTTGCCAAGAAGGCTGTCGCCATTGCGCTTGATGGCACCGTGCGCGATTTGTCCGAGACCATCACCGATGGCAAAATCGAGATCGTCACGCGTGAAGACGGGCGTGCGCTGGAGCTCATTCGCCACGATGCCGCGCACGTGATGGCGGAAGCCGTGCAGGAGCTTTGGCCCGGCACGCAGGTGACGATCGGTCCGGTGATCGAGAACGGTTTTTATTACGACTTCGCCAAGAATGAACCCTTCACGCCGGAAGATCTGCCGAAGATTGAAAAGCGGATGAAGGAAATCATTCAGCGCAACAAGTCGTTTACCCGCGAGATCTGGTCGCGCGAAAAGGCCAAGGAAGTCTTCGCCGCCAAAGGCGAGAACTACAAGGTCGAGCTGGTCGATGCCATTCCGGAAGGCCAGGACCTGAAGATCTATTATCAGGGTGACTGGTTCGATCTTTGCCGTGGCCCGCATATGGCCTCCACGGGGCAGATCGGTACGGCCTTCAAGCTGATGAAGGTGGCCGGCGCCTATTGGCGCGGTGACAGCAACAATGCAATGCTGTCGCGCATCTATGGCACCGCCTGGGCGACGCAGGAAGAGCTGGACAATTATCTCCACATTCTGGCCGAAGCTGAAAAGCGCGACCACCGTCGCCTCGGCCGCGAAATGGACCTGTTCCATTTTCAGGAAGAGGGGCCGGGCGTCGTCTTCTGGCACGGCAAGGGCTGGCGCATGTTCCAGACGCTGACGGCCTATATGCGCCGCCGGCTCGCCAATACCTATCAGGAAGTCAACGCACCGCAGGTGCTGGACAAGTCGCTGTGGGAAACGTCCGGTCACTGGGGCTGGTATCAGGAAAACATGTTTGCGGTGAAATCCGCCCATGCCTTTACCCATCCCGATGACGAGGAAGCCGATCAGCGCGTCTTCGCCTTGAAGCCGATGAACTGCCCGGGTCACGTGCAGATCTTCAAGCATGGCTTGAAGTCTTACCGCGAAATGCCTGTCCGCCTTGCGGAATTCGGAAATGTCCATCGCTACGAAGCATCGGGCGCGCTGCATGGCCTGATGCGCGTGCGTGGCTTCACGCAGGACGATGCGCATGTCTTCTGCACGGAAGAGCAGATGGCGGCGGAATGCCTGCGCATCAATGATCTGATCCTCTCGGTTTACGAGGATTTCGGCTTCAGCGAAGTCGTCGTCAAGCTCTCCACGCGCCCTGAAAAGCGTGTCGGTTCCGACGATCTCTGGGATCGTGCCGAAAGCGTGATGATGGATGTTCTGAAGACCATCGAAGAGCAGTCCGAAGGCCGCATCAAGACCGGCATTCTGCCGGGCGAGGGCGCTTTCTACGGGCCGAAGTTCGAATATACGCTGAAGGACGCCATCGGCCGTGAATGGCAGTGTGGCACGACGCAGGTGGACTTCAACCTGCCGGAACGCTTCGGCGCCTTCTATATCGACCAGAATTCCGAAAAGACGCAGCCGGTGATGATCCATCGCGCCATCTGCGGTTCGATGGAACGCTTCCTCGGTATTCTCATCGAGAACTTCGCCGGCCATATGCCGCTGTGGTTCGCGCCGCTTCAGGTCGTTGTCGCCACCATCACCTCGGATGCCGACGATTACGGCCGCGAAGTGGCCGAAGCGCTGCGCGAGGCGGGTATGGTGGTGGAGACCGATTTCCGCAACGAGAAGATCAACTACAAGGTCCGCGAACATTCGGTGACCAAGGTTCCGGTCATCATCGTTTGCGGCCGCAAGGAAGCGGAAGAGCGCACCGTCAACATCCGCCGCCTCGGTTCGCAGAACCAGACGCCGATGTCGCTGGAAGACGCGATTACCAGCCTCGTGGATGAGGCAACGCCGCCGGATGTGAAGCGCAAGCTTGCGGCGAAGAAGCAGGTTGCCTGATAAATGACGACGGCCCCTTCGGGGGCCGTTTTCGTTTTTGGCAAAGTCCTGAAAGCTCTCTTCCGTCATGCTCGGGCCTGTCCCGAGCATCTGCAACGTCTCGATTGAGTTGAACGTGTTTAGATCCTTGGGACAAGCCCAAGGATGACGTCGCGCGTAAGACGGAGAGTCATCATCCTAAAGGCTGAGGATGACTTCGAGAGCGGTGACGTTTACTCAAAATCCCCGGTCATGTCTTCCGGCGCCTGATCCTTCATCAGCACTTCCACATCGGAATCCCGACCGGACGTGACCTTGAAGTTGCGCTGGAATACCTTGTCCTTGTTGCGGGCGATGGCGGTGTATTCGCCTTCCGCCAGCACCATGGTCGAAAAGGCGCTGACGCTTTCATTCACCACGTCGCCGCCGCCGTTCAGAACCGACCAGGCCGTGTCGGCAATCGCCTCGCCGCCTTCTTCGGAGACGAGCTTGAGGGTAATCTGCGCTGCCTGGTGCTGGAGGGTCGCTTCGGTGAGCTTGCCGGCTTCCACCTGGATATCGGCGCGTACCACCGCATTGACGTTGCCATATTCGGAAACCACGTGATAGGTGCCGGCGTTGAGGCGAACGACGGTATTGGGCTTGATGTCGGCCATCACGAGACCGCGCTCACCGTCCGGGCGGGCATCGGAGGAGTAGACGGAGAATTTCAGCTGGTTGCCGGAAATCTGCTTGTCGGACCCCGCAACCGCATTCAGCACGAAACCGCCAGCATCGAGAATCAGTACCTGTTTCTGGACGTTGCCTGATGTCGGGACATTGAGTTTCTTGGTGACGCCGGCGCGGCCGAAGGCGACGTTGACGAAATATTCGCCGGGCACCAGATGGAATTCCGCCGAGCCGCCCTCCGAGCTTGCCAGCATCGGCAATTTGCCATCGGCACCCGGAATGGGGCTGAAGACGCGCCAGGACAGACCTTCCTTTACCGCTTCGCCGCCGCTCGTCAGCTTGGCTTCCATGGCGATATCGCGGGCGGTGCTTTCCGGGGCATTGGGTGCTGTCGGTGCAGTGAAAGCATTGAGCTTCGGCATTTTCGGCGTGCCGCCCAGCTGCTTGAAGTCTTTAAAGGCGTCCTGCGAAAAAGCGGCTTGTGATAAAACGCCGAGCGTGGCGCATGCAATGGCCAGACGTGTCGCGAATTTCGCCGCGAATTTGATTGCCGACATTTTCGATACCGATTGACTTCTTGATTTTCCCGGATCACTTCAAAACCAATGCCATGGCTATTTCAAGGCCCTAGTTTCGCGATGACAGCAGAATGGAAGATTTTTGATCATGACTAGCGATATCAAGCTCCTCGACTACCTCAAGGTTCGCCGCTCCACGCCCGCTTTGCAGCTTGCAGAGCCGGGGCCTTCGAAGGGGCAAATCGAGGAAATCCTCCGCCTTGCCGTACGCGTGCCTGACCATGGCAAACTCGCCCCCTGGCGTTTCGTGGTTTATCGCGGTGAAGATCGTGTGCGTCTCGGTGAGACAGCGCTCCGGATCGCGCTTGAGAAAAACCCGGAACTGGACCTGCAGCAGCAGGATGCCGAGCGCACCCGCTTTACCCGCGCGCCTGTCGTCATTGCCGTCATCAGCACCGCCAAGCCGCATTTCAAAATCCCGGAATGGGAACAGGTGATGTCGGCTGGCGCGGTATGCCTCAATGTCATCTTCGCCGCCAATGCCAACGGTTTTGCGGCGAACTGGCTGACGGAATGGCTTGCCTTCGACACGGCCTTCCTGGCGGAAATCGGCGTCAGCGCGGAAGAAAAGGTGGCGGGATATATCCATATCGGCTCGACCACATTCCCGCCGGTGGAACGGCCTCGGCCGGAGCTTGCCGATGTCGTCACCTGGGTTGGGGATGTCTGATGTTCTACACCACCGATACCAACCAGCACGGTCTGCCGCACGATCCTTTCAAGGCGATCGTCGCGCCGCGGCCGATCGGCTGGATCGGCTCGAAGGGGAGGGACGGTTCGCTGAACCTCTCGCCCTATTCCTTCTTCAATGCGATTTCCGACCGGCCGAAGCTCGTGATGTTTTCCTCCAGCGGGCGTAAGGACAGCCTGCGCAATGTGGAGGAGACCGGCGTTTTCACTGCCAACCTCGTCAGCCGCCACCTGGTCGACCGGATGAATGCCTCTTCAGCGCCGGTTGCTTACGATGTCGATGAATTCGCCCTTGCCGGCCTGACTGCCGTTGATGGCCGGGTGGTGGATGCGCCCTTTGTGGGCGAGGCGCTGGCGGTGCTTGAATGCCGCGTGACCCAGGTCCAGCAGCTGAACGATATCGACGGAAAGCCGGCGGATTCGTGGATGGTCATCGGACAGGTCATGGCTATCCATATCGATGAGACGATCATTCGCGATGGTCGCATCGATATGGGGCTTGCGCGTCCCGTGGCGCGCATGGGTTATATGGATTACTGCGATGGCGGCAGCGATGTATTCCAGCTGCAGCGTCCCTCTACTGCGCCGTAAATATATTCCTTCGCCGGCAAGGGTTAAATTTTATGGTGAACCAAACGTAAACTATTTGCGCCTAGAGTTTTATACATGGTGGCGGCGATGATGCCGTCATCCATTGTTGCGAATGTGTTTCGAGGCTCAGGTGATCGTACAGGCATTTCTTCGCTGGTCTGAAAAGGCTGGATCGACCGAGCGGGCGAAGGCCGCCAATGCTCTCGGCCGTGCCTATCTGCATTCCGACATGGCGCGGGAAAACCGCGATGCCGCCTATATGGCAATGACCTATCTGCTCGACGACCCGTCGCCGCGTGTGCGGCTGGCGCTTGCCGAGGCGCTGGCGGATGCCACTGATGCGCCGCGTGCCATTCTCGTTTCACTTGCCGAAGACCAGCCGGAAATCGCCTGTACGGTGATTGCCCGTTCGCCGGTCCTTACCGAAGCCGATCTGGTTGACCTTGCCGGGCGCGGTGAGAGCCTGACGCGTGCCCTCATCGCCGCAAGGCCAGGTCTGCCGCGCGGGGCCTGCGCGGCACTTGCCGAAGTCGGCGATCTCTCGGAAACCATCATTCTTCTCGAGAATGACGACGCCTTCATCACACCGTTCTCGCTGCGGCGCATTGCCGAGCGCCATGGCTCGGACGCCGACATTCGCGATCTCTTGCTTTGCCGTGAGGCGCTGCCGGCTGATGCGCGGCACCTGTTGATGGCGCGTGTCAGCGAAGCTCTGGCGGGTTCGGCGCTGGTTCATGCGCTCATCGCACGCAACCGCGCCGACAGTATTTTCCGCGAGGCGGAGGATTCTGCCACAATCCTCATCGCAGCAGCCGTTGCGTCGCCCGAATTGCCGGCGCTGGTGGAGCATCTGCGCCAGCGGCTGGAACTGACACCGGCGCTGCTCATCCACGCCGTCTGTTCGGGGCGTCTGGAGTTCTTTACCGCGGCCATGGTCAATCTCTCCGGTCTCGAAGACCGCAAGGTGCGCGCCATTCTGGCAACCGGGCGGCCGCATGCGTTGAAGGCCCTGTTCCAGTCGATCGGTCTTTTCGGCGACGTTGTTGACGTCTTCATCGAGGCGACGCTGATGTGGCGGCGTGCCGCCCGCTCGCAGCTTTCAGAGGCGGCTGCTTCCGTCTCTGCCGAGTTGCTGGCGCATTTCCGCGACGTCAACGGTTCCGAAACATTGTTCGAACTGCTACATGCCGTGCGCAAGCTGGCGATTGCGGAAGAACGGCAGAAGGCCCGGTATTATGCCGAGGCACTGACGGTTGAGGCTGCCTGAGTTTTATTTCTCTAGGCGTTTGGCAATCCACGAATAGCTGTTTTCGACCACTCTGACCGGCGTGCCCAGCAGATGCTTAATGCCTTCGGTAGATGGCAGGATGCGGCTGACGCGGCTGATTGCCTGTTTTGTCAGGCTTTCTTCCTCTTTCTGCGTCACCTCTGCGCTTGCCTGCGGCGCCGTATCAGCCGGTGCCGTTGCGGCAGGGGGCTGTGTGCCGGCCGTCTGCGGCGTCTGTTCGCCCGGTGTCTGGCAAACAGCCACCACGACCGGATAGGAGGCGTTGGCGTAGCGCTCCAGCTCCTTTTCCGACACGGCGTCGCAAAGCTCGATGCTTGTCCAGCGCTGCTGCGAGGTGGCAAGGTAATGGCAGTCGGTGGCGCTGTCGTCGCAACCAAGGAAGGTCATGAGAACGAGGGCTGTTTTCATGGGGTGTGTTGCCTCTGTCGGGAATAATGCTCTAGAAACTCATCTATCCGGATTGCAGTGACATTACGACGAAATACGCATTTTTTGAGAGAAAGCAGGCATTCCATTGGCCATCGAAATCAAGCTTGAAACACCCCGGCAGGAAGCGGTTCTGCGCCTCATCGATCTTTCCAATGCCTATATGGCGTCACTTTATCCCGCCGAGAGCAATCATCTGGTCGATATTGGTCAGCTGGAGAAGGATAATGCCTCGTTTTTTGTGGCGCGCCATGAGGGGCGTGTTGTCGGATGCGGGGCGCTGGTGGAAGCGGGCGACGGCACGGCGGAAGTCAAGCGCATGTTCGTTGACCCTGACGCGCGGGGACTGCGGATCGGCAAGTTGATCATGGATACGCTTGTTGCGCGTGGCGTCGAACTTGGCCTTACCGCCATCCGGCTCGAAACCGGCATCAGCCAGCCGGAAGCGATCGGTTTATACCGCAAGGCGGGGTTTGTGGAAATCGAGGCCTTTGCGCCCTACAGGCCGGATCCGCTCAGCCTGTTCATGGAAAAGGCGCTCTAGGGCGAAGGCACAGATTTGCCTGATGGACTGGCGATGGGGACGTTTAAGACGTTGCCATAGCATCCACCCACGTCACCCCGGACTAGATCCGGGGTCTATCGCGATCAAGTCCTTGATCGCGATAGATTCTTTTCACGGCGCAGACGCGCCTTGACTGGATGCCGGATCAGGTCTGGCATGACGGATGAGAGGTAAACGATCTTGGTCCGCCATCCGGCGTTTCAGGCAATCGCCCTTCGCCGCAGGCTTCAGCAATCAAAACGCCGCTTTTCGAAACGCCGTCGTTTCATCGCTTTCGTCTTCACGCGAGATGGCATCCGCGACCGGGTCGTCCTGGGTGGGCGGCGAGGGCGGGGTCTCGGCGCTTACGGCGGCGGAGATTTCCACTTCACGCACCCATTCGCGCCAGATTGCCACCAGCAGCGCCATCAGCACTGGGCCAATGAACAGACCGAGGAAACCCATGGTCTTGACGCCGCCGACGAGGCCGAAAAAGGTCGGCAGGAAAGGCAGTTTTATAGGCCCGCCGACGAGCTTCGGGCGGATGGTCTTGTCGACGATGAAAAGCTCGACCGAACCCCAGACGAACAGCGCCAGACCGTAAGCCGGGGAGCCGCTGGCGACCAGATAGATCGACACCAGCGTAAATGAGAGCGGCGCGCCGCCCGGAATGAGCGCCATGACACCGGTGAGCACGCCGAGCGTGACGGGCGAGGGCACGCCGGCAATCCAGTAGGCGATGCCGAGGATGATGCCTTCGCCGATGGCGATCAGCGTCATGCCTGTGACGGTGGAGCTGATGGTGGCGGGCACGACGCGGGAGATGCGCTCCCAGCGCGTCGGCAGGATGCGCTCACCCACGAGATCGACCTGGCGGGAGAAGCCGGCGCCGTTGCGATACACGAAGAACAGCGCGATCAGCATGAACAGCAGGGTGAGGACAAGGTGGAAGGCGCCGTTGCCGGCGGCCAGGATCGCCCGGTAGATATTGCCGATATTGGCGCCGCTGACGAGCTGTATGACTTCACCGATGGCGCCCGGCGTGCCGATATATTTCACCCATTGTTCGCCGAGCCACGGGCCGACGCCGGGCAGCGCGGCGATCCAGTCCGGCACAGGAGCGCCCGCCTTGTTGACGTGCACCGCCCAGCCGAACCATTCGCGGATTTCACTTGCCGTATAGGAGGCGGCGATAAAGATCGGCACCACGAGAAAGGTAAGGATGAGGACGATGGCGATGGATGCGCCGAGCGTGGTGTTGCCGCCCACCTGTCGCAAAAGCCGCGTATAGACCGGCCAGCTGGCAAAACCGATGACGAGGGCGGCGAGAACGGGAACCAGAAAGCCGTGGAAGAAATAGGTGCCCGCAAGGGCAACGAGAACGAGCAGCCAGCGCGCAGCCGAGATGGGCGGGATCAGGGCGATCCGCGTCGGACTGGCGGGGCCAAGCCATCTCGGTTCGCCACTCTGCTTACGACTGTCATTGTTACTCACGGCAGGCTCTTTCTCGCATTCTCCCCCGAAGGGATGCATTCACTCTCTCACACCGATACATATAAGTGCAATATAACCCGATCACATTACCGTTGTGTGTTTATTGCCGAAGCTATTGAACGATTTTGGTAAAAATAGAACATCGGTCTTGGCGCACGCATTGAAATATGACAATTGAACTCCCGTTTTCTGCGGTACGAGTTTTGCCGCGCCCGCTCTCCAGGTCATGCCATGCTTCGCCGTTTCTTCGCCTATTATCGTCCCTATCGCGGTCTCTTCATCCTCGACTTTTCCTGCGCGGTCTTGTCGGGCGTGCTTGAACTCGGTTTTCCGATGGCGGTGAAGGCCTTTGTCGATGTGCTTTTGCCGGGCGGCGAATGGGCGATCATCCTCGCTGCGTCTGTCGGTCTGCTGGTCATCTACGTGCTGAATACGGGGCTGATGGCGACGGTCACCTATTGGGGACACATGCTCGGCATCAATATCGAGACCGACATGCGGCGTCTGGCCTTCGATCACCTGCAAAAGCTCTCCTTCCGTTATTTCGACAACCAGAAGACCGGCCATCTGGTCGGGCGGCTGACCAAGGATCTGGAAGAGATCGGCGAGGTGGCCCACCACGGACCCGAGGATCTGTTCATCGCCATCATGACCTTCATCGGCGCGTTCCTGCTGATGATGTCGGTCAATGTGCAGCTGGCGCTCATCACCGCCGCCGTCGTGCCCGTCACCGCCTGGGTGACAAGCCGTTACGGCGGCCGCATGACGCAGAATTTTCGCGCGCTCTATGGTCGCGTCGGTGATTTCAATGCCCGTATCGAGGAAAACGTTGGCGGCATGCGAGTGGTGCAGGCCTTCGCCAACGAAGACCATGAGCGTGCGCTGTTCGAGAAGGACAACCAGAAATACCGCCGCACGAAGCTCGACGCCTACAAGATCATGGCGGCCAGCACTTCGCTCAGCTACATGAGCATGCGCCTGACGCAGATGATCGTGATGATCTGCGGCGCATGGTTCGTGCTGACGGGCAGTCTGACGGAAGGCGGCTTTGTCGGCTTCCTGCTGCTGGTCGGCGTGTTTTTTCGCCCGGTGGAGAAGATCAATTCGGTGATCGAGACCTATCCGAAGGGTATTGCCGGTTTCCGCCGTTTCACCGAACTTCTGGACACGGCGCCTGATATCGTCGATGCGCCCGACGCAATCGAGGCGCCGGCACTTTCCGGCAGCATCGAATATCGCCATGTCGGTTTCGCTTATGCCGAGGGCAAGCAGGTTCTGCGCAATATCGACCTCAAGATCAGCGCCGGTGAGACGGTTGCCTTTGTCGGTCCTTCGGGCGCGGGCAAGACGACGCTCTGCTCACTGCTGCCGCGTTTTTACGATGTTACCAGCGGTGCGATCACCATTGACGGCATCGATATCAGAAAAATGAAGCTTGCCTCGCTGCGCAACCAGATTGGCATCGTGCAGCAGGATGTTTTCCTTTTCGGCGGCACGATCCGCGAGAATATCGAATATGGCCGGCTTGGCGCTTCCGACGAGGAGATCATGGATGCGGCGCGGCGTGCGCGGCTGGATGGCGTGATCGAGGCCATGCCGCTCGGGCTCGACACCGTTATCGGCGAGCGCGGCGTCAAATTGTCCGGTGGGCAGAAGCAGCGTCTTGCCATTGCCCGAATGTTCCTCAAGAACCCGCCGATCCTCATTCTGGACGAAGCGACCTCGGCGCTCGATACGGAAACGGAGCGGGCTATCCAGCAATCGCTGACGGAACTTGCCAAAGGTCGCACCACGCTCGTCATCGCCCACCGGCTGGCAACGATCCGTGATGCCTCGCGCATTGTGGTGGTCGACCAGACCGGCATTGCCGAAACCGGGGCCCATGCCGAGCTTCTGGCCGCCAAGGGCCATTACAGCCGCCTGCATGAGGCGCAGTTCAGCGGGCATCTTGCGGGCCTCAGCTGATTGGGAGCGGCGCGTCCTGCGCCGCCGCCTATCCGCCGTTTTCCGCAGCCTCTTCCTCGACGATGCCGGGATTGGGTTCCGGTTTTCCCGGATGGCTGGTGACGAGATAACCCATGGCGACTGCGGCGGCGACCACGAACAGCAGCACGATGCCGCTGATTGTCATCAGCCAGTCGCGCGGCCTTCTATGTGCCATGATATATCTGGGCCATCGCTTCGGATGGTTCACCAGGCTGAATTTGCTGCCGTCTCGCATGAACTTCCCCGGAATTGGACTACTTCCTTGGAGATCAACGCAGGCGCATATGCAGCTGTTCCGCAACGGCGGGGGCAGGGGTGATGACAAGGCCGTGAGGGCTGTCACCTGAACGGCCGACCCTTGTCTTCGAAGGCCGGGCATCGAAAACGGAATGATGCGCCGGCCATTCTTCAATTTACAACGCAGACTGCCTGATCAGGCCGATTGCACCGCGATGCGGTTTCCTTCGCTATCGGAAATTTCGGCGACGAAGAGATTGTCATCGACCGGCGTTTTGGGAAACAGGATTTCGCTGCCCAGCTGCACGGCTCTCTCAAGCACATCGTCAATGTTTTTCACGCCGAGATAGATGATTGCTCCGTCTTTCGTCGGAACATAGGTCTCTCCCTCGGCAAGCGCGCCGCTTGCCCCATCCTTTCCCTCCTCGAAGGGGAAATAGGCCATCCTGTTGTCATGGATCGTGACGATTTCCGCAAAGCTAACGTCAAAAACGGCGCTGTAGAAACGCATCGCCCTTTCAATATCAAGCACGGGAATTTCGACATGGGCAATCAGGTTCACGCGGTTGCTCCTTCTGGAATATGTCTGACCTGTATCGGCGACCTGTGTACAGGCTACGACATCGATGCTGTCAATGGCCAGCTGCAACCCCGGCCACCCGGACGCCGGGCAGCCATCCCTTATGACGCGGCTGATCCTGTCGGTTTTTATGCGGCGCTTTTGCTCCGGTCGATTTGAGGGCATCCAGCGGGGCATCCCCGCGACACAATACAAGGCAATCTTTTTCGATGGCGCAAGCGCCCAAAAGCCCGCTTGCCAGCCCATTGAGTTTATGCGAATGATTTGCAATTGCATAAACACAATTTCCGATTTGAAAGTTCTTGGAATGGACAAGCCAGTCTTTGGATGGCGGCGGAATGGCGACGATCTGTCGTTGTCCGACGTACACGGTTCGATCAAGGTCAAGCCGAATGCCGGCACGTTTCGCCGGGCCATGGCCTTTTTCGGCCCCGGCTATCTCGTTGCTGTCGGTTATATGGATCCCGGAAACTGGGCGACATCGCTCGCCGGCGGCTCCAAATTCGGCTATACGCTGCTCACCGTTGCGCTGGTCTCGAACATCATGGCGATTGTCCTGCAATCGCTCTGCGCCCGTCTGGCAATTGCTTCCGGCCGCGATCTCGCCCAGGCCTGCCGTGATGCCTATCCGAAGCCGGTGGCGATGGTGTTGTGGGTGCTGGCCGAAATCGCCATTATTGCCACCGATATTGCCGAGGTCATCGGCACGGCGATCGGCCTCAACCTCATCTTCGGCATTCCGCTCGAACTCGGCGTTCTCATCACCGCGCTTGATGTGTTCCTCATCCTTTATCTGCAGAAGCTCGGTTTCCGCTGGGTGGAGGCTATGGTCATCACGCTGCTTGGCGTCATCGCCGTGTGTTTCGCCATTCAGGTGGCGCTTGCCGACCCTGACTGGGGGCAGGTGATCCTCGGTTTTGCACCAACGACCGAGATCGTCACCAATCCGGACATGCTCTATCTGGCGCTCGGCATTCTTGGCGCCACCGTCATGCCGCATAATCTCTATCTGCATTCGGGCATCGTGCAGACCCGCGAAATCGGTGAAACAATTGCCGAAAAGCGCGAGGCACTGAAATTCGCGACGCTCGATTCCACCATCGCGCTGATGTTCGCCCTCACCATCAACGCCTCGATCCTCATCCTTGCGGCAGCGACCTTTCACAAGACGGGGCAGACCAATGTCGCCGAACTCGGTGAGGCGCATAATCTTCTCGCGCCGCTGCTGGGTCTTGCCATTGCGCCGACGCTGTTCGGCGTGGCGCTCCTGTGCTGCGGCATCAATTCCACCGTCACGGCCACGCTCGCGGGTCAGATCGTGATGGAGGGTTTCCTGAAGATGCAGCTCGCCCCCTGGCTGCGCCGCCTCATCACCCGCGGCATCGCCATCATCCCGGCTGCCGGCGTCACCATCTTTTACGGAGACAGCGGCACGGCGGAACTCTTGATCCTGACGCAGGTGGTGCTCAGCCTGCAACTCTCCTTCGCCGTCTTCCCGCTCGTGATGTTCACCTCCGACAAGGCCAAGATGGGCGCACTGAAAGCGCCGCTCTGGCTCTCGGCTTTTGCGTGGCTGATTGCGGTGGTGATTGCGGCGTTGAATGTGAAGCTGCTGATGGATTTCATGGGGTGAGGAGGGTCAGGCCGCGCCTTTACGGAGCGCGGCCGCCGTTCCCTCGGGATCGACGGCAATGACTTTCAGATAAGCGCGGGCCGGTTGATCCGGCTCGCTGCGGCCCTGTTCCCAATCGCGCAGGGTGCCGAGCGGAATATGATAACGCGCGGAAAACTCTTCCTGCGTCAGCTTCAGCGCCCGGCGGATGATCTTGATGCGGGGCATTTTCCTGGCAGCAGCGAACTGTTCGGCGAAAAGCGGTGGGCTGTCGGGATCGGCAAGCGCGTTTGCTTCCGCCTCTTCGTCTGTCATGGCGTGAAGACGGACCCAGTCGGTTTGATCGGTTTTACCAGCCATTGTCGTCATATTCCTTGCGCTCTGCGCGTGTCGCCTTTCGTGCGGATATGATGCGGATCACTTCGCTTCGTTCGGTATAGATCACGGTCAGAACCAATCCGTTGGCCAACCCCACTATACGCCGTCGGACTTCACCGTAATTCGCTGAACGATCCTCGATATCCACGGCAAATGGATCGTCAAAAACCCCGCGGGCGGTTTCAAAACTGACGCCATGTTTGGCGAGATTGGCTGACGCCTTATGCTCATTCCATTCAAAATATAACATTTCGAACTACGGGTTTCCAGTAGCGCAATAAATAAAATATCGAAACAATAAGGGCTCTTTCATATCTGAAAGAGCCCTCGGGATTCATCATTTCTTTTTGTTGGGTGCTTGAGTTAAGGCTGAGGCCGCTACTTTCTTTACAGCAGCGGGTGTCTTGGGATTGCTGAGCAGCTTTCCTGCCGTAGATGCAACCGACTTAGACGTACGTTCATTGGAGGCCATCTAGAAAACTCCTTGTTGATGGCTACCGAAGCTACCTCGACTTCAATTCTCTTATGCTCCATAATTACTGCGCCAACAGAGGAGGCACTTGAGTCTCTTCGCCCCGCGTGAGCTTCGGCTTTTTCGCGGTATACAAGCCGGGACCTCGTGTCCCGGCTTTTGTATTTCTAAACTTCAAATCTCAAACAATATTCTTGTTTTGTTCCATTTGGAAATCCAGCCCGACGAAATCGCCGGGCTGGAAATTTACTAGTTATCCACAGCTATCTTAGCTGCAACCGCTCGTCGCACCACAAGTATCGCACTTCTCACAAGTGCCGTTCCGCACCATCGTGAAGTTCTGGCATTCCGAGCACATGTTGCCCGTGTAGCCCTGTGCAATCGAGCGCATGCGGCGTTCGTTTTCCACCTTCTTGGCTTCCGCCTTGGCCGATGCAGCGTCGGCGGCGGCCTTGTCGGAGAAGAGGGCGGTGGCGGTCTGTTTGGCTTCCTGGGCCACGTCGTCGATCACCTCTTCGGCAATCTCTTCGGCCAGTTCCTTGGCGCGCTCTTCATAGTCCCGCTTGAAGGAGACGATTTCGGAGGTTGCGATGGCGACCGTCGGTTCCAGCTTGCGGGCGGCAGAGCCTGCAAAGGAGGTGACGTTGGCCGAGGCGCGGGCGGGGGCTGCCGTTGCCGAGCCCTTGGGTTCGGAAGCGGAGCGTTCGCCTTCGTTGCTGGAAACCAGTGTCGGTTTGTAACCGCGTGTCCAGCCGGTGGAGAGCAGGTTGGTCTTGCCTTCCTGGATACCCTTGCCAAGTGCCGTGTTGGAGAAGTCAGACGTATCGACATGGGCGAGGTCGTGGCGGCCGAGATAGGAGACGGCGAGTTCGCGGAACACGTAGTCGAGGATCGACGTGGCGTTCTTGATCGCGTCGTTGCCCTGCACCATGCCGGCCGGTTCGAACTTGGTGAAGGTAAAGGCCTCCACATATTCTTCCAGCGGCACGCCATATTGCAGGCCAAGCGAAATGGCGATGGCGAAGTTGTTCATCATCGCACGGAAAGCAGCGCCTTCCTTGTGCATGTCGATGAAGATTTCGCCGATGCGGCCGTCACCGAATTCGCCGGTGCGCAGATAGACCTTGTGACCGCCGACGGTTGCCTTCTGGGTATAACCCTGACGGCGGTTCGGCAGCTTTTCACGCTCGCGGGACACGCGCTCGATGACGCGTTCGACGATCTTTTCGGTGATCGTCACGGCCTGCTGGGCAAGCGGCTGCTGGATCAGTTCTTCAACGAAATCTTCTTCGTCGTCATCTTCCACCAGCGAGGCATTGAGCGGCTGGGAAAGCTTGGAGCCATCGCGGTAAAGGGCGTTGGCCTTCAGCGCCAGCTTCCAGGAGAGCATGTAGGCTGCGCCGCAATCTTCCACCGTCGCGTCATTCGGCATGTTGATCGTCTTGGAGATCGCACCCGAGATGAAGGGCTGTGCCGCCGCCATCATGCGGATATGCGATTCCACCGAGAGATAACGCTTGCCGATCTTGCCGCAGGGGTTGGCGCAATCGAACACCGGCAGGTGTTCGTTCTTCAGGAACGGTGCACCTTCCAGCGTCATCGCGCCGCAAACGTGCACGTTCGCCGCTTCGATATCCTTCTTGCCGAAGCCGAGGTGCTCGAGCAGGTTGAAGCTCATATCGGAGAGCTGCTCGTCGGAGACCTTCAGCGTGTCCTTGAGAAAGTCGGCGCCGAGCGTCCACTGGTTGAAGACGAACTTGATGTCGAAGGCGCTCTTCAGCGCAGCGTTGACGGCTTCGATCTTCTCATCGGTGAAGCCCTTGGCCTTCAGCGTCGAGGGGTTGATGGCCGGCGCCTGATTGAGATTGCCATGGCCGACGGCATAGGCCTCGATCTCGGCGATCTGGCTTTCGGAATACCCAAGCGAACGCAGCGCATCGGGAACCGCGCGGTTGATGATCTTGAAGTAGCCGCCGCCGGCGAGCTTCTTGAACTTCACCAGCGCGAAGTCGGGTTCGATGCCGGTCGTGTCGCAATCCATCACGAGGCCGATCGTGCCTGTTGGCGCGATGACGGTGGTCTGGGCATTGCGATAGCCGTGCTGTTCGCCAAGCGCCAGGGCCTTGTCCCAGGCGGCTGTTGCATGGGCGATGAGGTCCTGATCCGTGCAATCGGCATGGATGAGCGCGACCGGGTTGACCGACAGGCCCTCATAACCATCCGACAGGCCATGGGCGGCACGGCGGTGGTTGCGGATGACGCGCAGCATGTTGTCGCGGTTCGGCGCAAAGCTCGGGAAGGGGCCAAGCTCGCCGGCCATTTCAGCCGAGGTGGCATAGGAAATGCCCGTCATGATCGCGGTCAGCGCACCTGCAATGGCGCGGCCCTCATCGCTGTCATAGGGAATGCCCGACGACATCAAGAGGCCACCGATATTGGCGTAACCGAGGCCGAGCGTGCGGTATTCATAGGAGCGTTCGGCAATCTGGCGCGAGGGGAACTGCGCCATCATCACGGAAACTTCGAGCACGACGGTCCACAGGCGAACGGCATGTTCGTAATCGGCGATGTCGATGCGCTTCGTCGCCTGATCCTTGAACTGCAGGAGGTTCAGCGAGGCAAGGTTGCAGGCCGTGTCGTCGAGGAACATATATTCCGAGCACGGGTTCGAAGCGCGGATTGGGCCTTCGGCCGGCGACGTGTGCCAGTCGTTCATGGTGGTGTTGAAGTGCAGGCCGGGGTCGGCGGACGCCCAGGCGGCGTGGGAAATCTTTTCCCAGAGGTCGCGGGCCTTCAGCGTCTTCATCACCTTGCCGTCCTTGCGGGCGGTAAGGTTCCAGTCGCCGTCATTTTCGACAGCGCGCAGGAAGTCATCCTTCAGCGAGACGGAATTGTTGGAGTTCTGGCCTGAAACCGTGAGATAGGCTTCCGAATCCCAGTCCGTGTCGTAGGTCTTGAACTGGATGTCCTTGTAACCCTGTTCGGCGAACTGGATGACGCGCTTGACGTAGTTTTCCGGCACCATATCCTTCTTGGCAGCGCGGATTTCGCGCTTCAGGGCAGGGTTCTTGGCCGGGTCGAAGCAGTCACCATTGTCTGCCTCGCAATTGACGCAGGCCTTCATGATGGCCTTCAGGTGCTTGGCGACGATCTTGGAGCCGGTGACGAGAGCGGCAACTTTCTGCTCCTCGTTCACCTTCCAGTCGATATAGGCTTCGATGTCGGGGTGATCGGCATCAACGACGACCATCTTTGCTGCACGACGGGTCGTGCCACCGGACTTGATGGCGCCGGCTGCACGGTCGCCGATCTTGAGGAAGCTCATCAGGCCGGAGGATTTGCCGCCGCCGGAAAGCTTTTCGCCTTCGCCACGCAGATAGGAGAAGTTGGAGCCGGTGCCGGAACCGTATTTGAACAGGCGCGCTTCGCGCACCCACAGGTCCATGATGCCGCCTTCATTGACGAGGTCGTCTTCGACCGACTGGATGAAGCAGGCATGCGGCTGCGGATGTTCGTAAGCGGATTTGGACTTGGTCAGCTTGCCGGTGAAGGGGTCGACATAGAAGTGGCCCTGGCCCGGACCATCGATGCCATAGGCCCAGTGCAGGCCGGTGTTGAACCATTGCGGGGAGTTGGGGGCAACACGCTGGGTGGCGAGCATGTAGGCAAGCTCGTCGCGGAAGGCGAGCGCGTCTTCTTCGGACGAGAAATATTTGCCCTTCCAGCCCCAATAGGCCCAGGTGCCGGCCAGACGGTCGAAAACCTGGCGCGCATCGGTCTCGGAGCCGTAACGCTCGGCTTCCGGCACATCCTTCAGGGCTTTCTCATCGGCAACAGAGCGCCACAGGAAGGAAGGAACGTCGTTTTCCTCAACCTTCTTAAGCACCTTCGGCACGCCGGCCTTGCGGAAATATTTCTGCGCCAGAACGTCGGTCGCCACCTGGCTGAACTGCGCGGGAACGTCGATATCCGCCAGACGGAACACGATGGAACCATCAGGGTTCTTGATTTCACTGACGGCCTTGCGGAAGTCGATTTCCGCGTAAGGCGATTGGCCGGGCTTCGTGAAGCGACGTTCAATGCGCATGGTTTCCTGTCCTCGTCCATTGGGCGCCCGGCAAAGGGCGCAAAAATCCGGTCCAGCCGTGCGATGCCTTCGCGCAGCCGGTTGTTGCCGATCTGAAAGGGATGTTCATCCTTGGATGTGATCCCTGTATCTCGTGGCTTATTCGGCTGCAAGCATAGTGTGGAATACTAAATATAGTATCAACAGCTTCCTGCCGCCAGTCCCCGCGTCATGTTTTTGGCGGTTCTCCAAGGCACGCAGAAACCCACCGGCAAACCGCCCCCTGATGGCCGGGACGCCGCGTCTGGATTAGCGAGCTGAGATTGAAAGGAGCCGGCCTCGTTACTTTCCGGTCCGTTGCCGCCGCAACATAACTGTCACTTTCCTCTTGCGGCATAGATTCGTCAAGCCATAGATTGAAACGCATTTTTAACCACAAGATATTGTGTGAAGTGCCTGTGGAAAACGGGGAAAGCAAAAGCTTTCAAAAGAATCAGTAACTTGGCGGGGAAATCTCAAGCCTGTGCGGGGCTGGTTTCCGCAGCGGAAAGCCAAAACCGCGCATTTCCGGGGTGAGGCATAAAGGCGACACTGCGGTTTTTCCGTGTTTTTCCGCTGTCGTCAAAAAGGCAGTTTCACACAAAAAAGCCGCCCCGGCGGGACGGCTTTTCAGGGGTGCCTTGAGCGGCGGCTGGCAATCAGCCGCGTGATCCCTTGGCGATCGGCTCCTGATAGGTGAAGCCCATGTCCCAGGGAAAATAGATCCAGGTGTCCTGGCTGACTTCAGTGACAAAGGTGTCAATGGTCGGCACGCCCTTCGGCTTGGCGTAAACGCAGGCAAAATGGGCTCTCGGCAGCATCTCGCGCACTTCCAGCGCCGTCTTGCCGGTATCGGTCAGATCATCAAGCACGAGCACGCCTTCGCCGCCATCAGCCGCCAGTTTCGGGTCCACGCCCTTCAGGAGAACCGTGTCGCCCTGATTGACGTAGTCATGACGGGTGGCGATGCAGACCGTGTCGATCAGGCGGATGTTCAGCTCGCGGGAAATGATTGCCGCCGGCACAAGGCCGCCACGGGTGATACAGACGATTGCCCGGAACTCTTTATCGAGGCCGGCAAGACGCCAGGCAAGCGCGCGGGCATCGCGGTGGAACTGGTCCCAGGAGACGGGAAAAGCTTTATCGGGAAGGGACATGTCGTCTACCATCTGGTCAAAATTGTCGATGGCTTTGGCTAATAGCCGCAAGACCGGCAAAAAGGCAAGCTTTCCGCTTAAAGGACAGCGCGGGAGATTGCGGCTTGTTTCTTCTCCCCGCCGGGGAGAAGGTGGCCCGAAGGGTCGGATGAGGGGCACTCTCTCCGCATATCTCGACCGTCGCCCCCTCATCCCGCTGCCGCGGACTTCTCCCCGGCGGGGAGAAGAAACAAGCGGCGCTCGCCCGTATAATGCGGGATACGGAGGGCTTGCGGCACTGTTTGCGCCGCATCCATATTTAGCGCGAAAGCAGCGTCATCGCCGTCATGGAATCGAGCAGGGTGCGCGTGACGCCGCCGAACAGCAGCTCCCACCAGCGGGAATGGCCATAGGCGCCCATGACCAGAAGGTCGATGCTGTTATCCGACAGGCGGTTTTCTATGGCCGCCTGCGGCGAGACGCCGGCGATCTTTTCCTGCGAGGTGACCGTGACGTTGACGCCGTGGCGGGCAAGCGTTGCGGCCAGTTCCGTGCCGGCGAGACCCGCGGACTGTGTTTCACTCTCTGCCTGGTCGACGGAGAAAATCTCGACGCTTTCGGCCGCGATCAGGAAGGGCAGGGCGTCGAAGGTGGCGCGGGTCGCTTCACGGGAGCCGTTCCAGGCGATGAGGACGCGCTTGATCGGTTTGGCGACGGTGAGCACATGCGGCACGAGGAGAACGGGGCGGCCACTTTCATACAGGAAACCGTCAATATCCGAGCGGCTGTCTGACAGTGCCGAGGAGCTGCTCTGGCGGGCGACGATCAAATCGGCGCAACGGGCGCTATCGATGGCGGATGCGGAGGCGTAACCGACCGATGTGACGAAGCTGCGCCATTCATGCGAGATGCCGTTGGCGGACAGCGTGCGTTCGAAAAGGGTTCCGACGTCGGTGGTTTCCTTGTGCGCCACGTCCTGCAGAGCCTGCACGGTGGCGGGATCGGGAATTTCCATCGGTGCGACGAGCGGAACGGCGGCCAGCGTTTCCATGTGCAGGCCGATCACATGCGAGGAAAACTGGTTGGCAAGGCTTACCACGAATTCGCCGAGCTTCTGCGTGTTCGAAACATTGTCGACCACTGTCAGTATCGTTTTGTAACCCATTCTTCTCTCCTCGGTGACATGTCGTTTTCAGATCGTTCTGGCTTTTCTTCGAATCGCCAGAGCGATCTAAGTCTCTGTTTTACGCTTTGTCCGGACGGAAAAGCTGTTCCGCTTTTCCTGGAAATGCTCAGGGGGGAGAGTGGCCGCCTTTACAGACCGCCACCTTGATTTTGGTCAAACCTTTTCGTTTCAGGCCTTCTCCGTCTCAGGCGGTTGCATCGCCCTTGCTGGCGGCCAGTTGCTTCTCCTGGCCGATGGTTTCGATCATGGCGGCAACCGCCTCGGTTGCCGCCTTCAACACGCCGGCGTCGCGGGCGCGTACGACGATCTCCGTCGAAAAACGCTGCCCGTCATATTTCGGATAGGAGCCGATGCTCGTTTCGGGATGGGCCTTCTGGATGGCCGTCAGCGGCGTGCCGATATCGCCTTCGCCATAGGGTGAGCGCACCGCCTGCGACATGACCTTCGCGCCGGTGCGCAAGGTCGGCATGACATTGTCGAGCATAGCCTGAAATACCTGCGGCACGCCGGCCATGACATAAACATTGCCGATGACGAATCCGGGGGCGACGGAAACCGGATTGGCGATGTGCGCAGCCCCTCGCGGCATGCGCGCCATGCGTTTGCGCGCTTCGGTGAATTCCATCTCGCGGACCCGGTACATGTCGCCCAGCAGGCGCAGCGCCTCGGCATCGTGTTCGCAGGGCAGGCCGAACGCCGCTGACACCGCATCCGCGGTGATGTCGTCATGGGTCGGGCCGATGCCGCCTGACGTAAAGACATAATCATAGCGACCGCGCAGCGCGTTCAGCGCCTCGACGATCTGCTCCTCCTCGTCGGCGACGATGCGCACTTCCTTGAGGTCAATCCCGGACATGGTGAGGACATCTGCGAGATGCCCGATATTCTTGTCCTTGGTGCGGCCCGACAGCAATTCGTCGCCAATGGCGAGCATGGCGGCGGTGACAACGGAGGAGGTGGAGGAGGGATTGGACATGGTTGCACTCGTCATCTGTTTCCCCGACGTTAGCCCTGCTCCTGCTGAATGCAAAGCGGTTTTGAAAAAATGTCCTTTTGTAAATAGTTGACATTTCGGTTTTCCGTTCACTCATGGTGAACAGTGCGTATGCCAATCCCCGGCTGGCGGGATGAGGGGCCGTGGGCTAGGTTTTCGTCACACACATTTGACGGGTCAACGCCGATGATCATCGAGTTTTTGAAAAAGCTTCTGGCCGGCACGCCGGAAACAGTTCCAGCAAAGGAAACAAAGAGAATGACGAAGGTTCTGGTACTTTATTACTCTGCTTACGGTCATATCGAGACAATGGCCTATGCCGTCGCCGAAGGCGTCAAATCCACCGGCGCGGAAGCCGTGGTCAAGCGCGTTCCCGAACTGGTTCCGGAAGAGGTCGCCAAGGCCTCCCACTTCAAGCTGGATCAGGCAGCGCCGATTGCAACCGTGGACGAACTCGCTGAATACGACGCCATCATCGTTGGCGCCGGCACGCGCTTCGGCACGGTCGCCTCGCAGATGCGCAATTTCTGGGATCAGACCGGCGGGCTGTGGTTCAACGGCAAGCTGGTTGGCAAGGTCGGCTCGGCCTTCACCTCTTCCGCTACCCAGCATGGCGGCCAGGAATCGACCGTTCTCGGCTTCCTTCCCACCTTCCTGCATCACGGCATGGCCGTTGTCGGCCTTCCCTATGCCTTCCAGGGCCAGATGGGTGTCGATGAAATCAAAGGCGGTTCGCCCTACGGCGCTTCCACCATCACCGATGGTGACGGATCGCGCCAGCCTTCTGAAATCGAACTGGAAGGCGCGCGTTTCCAGGGCGCGCATGTGGCAAAAATCGCCGCCAAGCTTTCGGCCTGAAACCAAGTTTGTTGAAAAGAAATGCGGCCGAAAGGCCGCATTTTTCTTAATCCCGGCATCATTACGTCACCGGTGCTGTCGGGAAAGGATTTTAAGGCGGGTCAGATCGGCAGGTTGACCATGAAAAGGCAGCTTGCGACCACGAAGCCGAGCATCGAGATTTCTAGAAAACCGTTCAATCCGTCACGCATTTCAATCCTCCTTGTGTCGGGCGAAAAGAGAACGGACAGAGCCTATTGCGGTTCCATAACAGAAGAATGAAATTTAGAGATTTTTAATGCCTTGCCATTGCGCGTGCGGCGAAGGTGCCTTGGGCGCTTCAGCCAGTGACGACGAAGGCGACGACGAGGTGGCCGAGAAGGCCGATTGCGAGGCAGGAGAGAAGAAAGATGAACAGGGCTTTTTTCATGTTTCCGGAAGCTTCCATCGGTTTTTATCCATCGAACCTGTTGTCTTGAAATTTCAGCGCCGCAGGGCACATGGCATCGTCCTGCGGCAGGCGAGCCAGTTGCCGTCAGGCCTTGAAATCAAGGCCTGCTTCGACGGCGGCGGCGAGGAAAGCCTTGCGCGCATCTTCCGGCTTTTTCCGACCAGCATCGACGGCGGCGCAGATGAGCAGCGCCTTGTCCAGCGCATCGCCATCTTCGATCGGCCAATCTTCGATCAGCGCCCAGGAGGCTGCCTGCGTGGTTTCGATGCTCGTGTATTCGCCCGGCGTTTCAAACGCGATCAGGACGGGTTTTTGCCAGCGCGTGTTCATCGCCTATCCGTATTGTTTGTCGTGCCCGGCTCTAACCGAAGCGGCCTGAATGCGCAATCCGTTTCGGTCCCGGTGCGGTGCGGTCAGTCGTCGCGTCCGAACAGCCAGTCGCGAATGATGCGCCGGTCGATAAGCTCCAGCGAGCGGTCAGGCGCGATCCGGTAGGTTTCCACCGCCCTTGTGCTGCCATCGATACGGAATTCGTGGCTGAAGGTGCTGCCGATAGGCGATTTCGTCAGCTTGGTGCGCGGCTGGCCTCTGTAGGTAATGCTGCCGGGGATCGGTGCGACATAGGGCGCCGGTCCAGTATAGGGGGGCGGTCCGACTGTGGTGCATCCCGCCAGCGCCAGTGTGAGCGTGATAGTGGCCGATGATAGGAGCGTTTTCATCCTGTCCTCCGAAGTGCGTCTGCGAAAACGATATGGAGGCGCAGCGGTTCCCGTCAGGCAAGAAGATGAAGGATTATTCGTCCCGTCTATTTGCTTTTCGGATTCTGAATGTCGCGCGCGACCCAGCGGAAGAAAGCGTAGACGAGGAGGCCAAAGATGAAAAGCGGGATGAGGTTCGCAAAACCGGACATATGATTCTCGTTTCTCCCTCCCGGTCAGGGGTCTAGCCGGAGTGAAACCGGCAAGGCAAGAGAAGCGCATATCACCGTCAGTCAAATATCCGTGTGCCTTAAGGGGAGATTTGTGGCTTGCCGGGGAGGGCGGGAGAGATCTGGCGCACTGCCAGTGATGCCAGATCTCTCTGTCTCCCGCCAGTTTCAGGGTACGGGGGACTTGTTATAGAGTAACGAACAACCGCCAATGGACATAGACCGAGAAATTACCACGAATAAATCGCTACCATTGCCGGTCATAGTCGCTCAAAAATATTTGACCTCGAGACCCGCCCCGTTTCGATGCATGTCGCCGAAGCCGTTATCCGGCAAATTATTTTGCCTCACGGGGCGGAGGCGGGTCCTCACCGCAGACAGCGCTTTAACCCTTTGAAACGGCTGCTGTGCTTCCAGGGGGGCTGGCTGCAGGGTGGAGGAACTGCGGGGGAACCTTTTTCGTGCTCCGTCATTGAAACAGGCAGACACATGCCAATAGCGGAGGGTTAAACATGCTCGGTACCATCCTCGTCATCCTGCTTATTCTGTTCCTGATCGGCGCGCTGCCAAGCTGGGGTTATCATAATTACGGTTATGGCCCGTCGGGCGGCCTCGGACTGGTTCTGGTCATCGTCCTGATCCTGGTTCTGCTTGGGCGCATCTGATCGCTCGCAATCGGCCTGACAACAATCGCCCGCACTGCCGCAAATGCGCCGGATGCGGGCGTTTTTTCCTTTGAAATAAGAGGAAGATACAAAAAAACACGGAATCTTAAGCGCTTAGACGGTGGGCTGACGAGTTGCGCCCATCCGGCCTGAAAAAACACCACATTCGGAACGAACCCTCTTGCGCCCAAAATGGATTCGTTCTAAATGCCCGCCATCGCTCGAATGAAGAGCGCGTGAGGCCTCGTGGCGGAGTGGTGACGCAGAGGACTGCAAATCCTTGTACCCCGGTTCAATTCCGGGCGAGGCCTCCAAAATTTCCACAAACAGCAGATGCCGTCTTGAACATATGTCCCGCTTTGCGGTGATTGACCGTCTTTGCTGTTTTAAAAAAATCCCTGTCATTTCGCTTTTTCCCGCACATCCCACTCACCGCGCTTGAAAGCGCGCGCCTTGGCAATTATGAGATTATCCAAAGGTGAGGGGAAACCCGCGCCGTTTTGAGCTTTTGGAGCCGAGGCTTCCCGACCGGCATCCGTGAAATTGAGGCGATAAGGACATGATGGATTTCGAAACCGCGCGCGCCAATATGGTCGACAGCCAGCTGCGCACGACTGACGTGACTTCGCATTCGGTGCTGAAGGCGTTTTTGAGCGTGCCGCGCGAGGCCTTCGTGCCGGCGGGCGTGCGGCAGATTGCCTATGCGGATGAGGATATGCAGATATGTCCGGCCCGCGACGGCCGCCCGGCGCGCTATGTCATGAAAGCGTCGCCGTTGGCGAAACTGCTGCAGCTTGCCGCCGTATCCAAGGAAGATGTGGTGCTTGAAGTCGGCGGTGGTTCCGGTTACGCGGCCGCCATCCTTTCGCAGCTGGCCGGTTCGGTGGTTTCGCTCGAATGTGACGAAGCGCTGGCGGCGCAGGCAACCGAGACGCTGGCTTCGCTCGGATATGACAATGTCGCTGTCGTGACCGGCGATCTCGAAAAGGGTTATGCGGGCGAAGCGCCCTATGATCTGGTTTTCGTCAACGGTTCGGTCGAGGAAGTGCCGTCGGCGCTGACCGATCAGCTGCGCGACGGCGGACGTCTGGTCGTTGTTGTCGGATATGGCAACGCCGCAAAGGCCACCGTCTATCGCCGTGATGGCAACAGCACATCGGCTGCAAGCTCCTTCAACGCCTCCATCAAGCCTCTGCCCGGTTTTGCCAAGGCGGCAGAATTCGTTTTTTGATCCATAGACATATTATCGCTGTTTACGCCGGGGTGGACCTTCCGCCCCGGCGTTTGTTTTTTGCGGGGCCTGCGTGCTGCGCCCCGCTTGCCCAGCGGCGACGGCTTGACGGCCTGTTCTCACAAAGCTGTGCATCACGGCGAAACTTGTCGAATCAGTGATTTAGTTCCTGACTATGCTGCCCTAGACTAAGGGTGATTCGGGGTGTGCGTATTTCTGCCCCGCATGATCCTGCAACAGGGACGGCAAAAACGCCCGGCGGTTTTGTCCGAACATGTTTCAGAGCATCGGCACGACAGCCGGCTTCGGCTGTCACGGACGCGATGTAAGAATTGAACAGGTGCGAAGCGCCATGTCCGGTATCCAGAGCGATACGGCCTGAGCGCTCAAGAGTGGAAACCGGGGATTGATATGGCTCAGCCAAGCGTAGCGCGTGAACCGTCCATGGAAGAGATTCTGGCGTCGATACGCCGGATCATCGAGAGCAACGAGCCGGGACCTGCCGGTGCGTTTTCCGGACAGTTGCCGCCGGTTTATGACGATGAAGACGATGCCGCCGGTGAAGCGACCTTCGTGACGGAGCCCGTCAGCCCGCCGGCTCGCGTTCCCCCCGCCGCAAACCAGGCCTATGGCGCTCGGCCCGCGCAGGATTATTCGCCGGCTTCCGAAACGCCGATGCCGGAACAGCCGGAAATCTCCGCCGAGAAGACCATGTCGCTGGCCGACGTTGCAGCCCGTGTTCGCGCCGCCGCCGACCGCAACGCCGCGATGGGGCCACAGGCATTTGCAGCGCAGGCGCAGCGTGGCGCAACAGAGCCCGCACCGGCTGCGCCCGCCGCATCTTTCTCAAGCGTAACACCGGCTGAACGTCCGGCGCCGCAGCGTCCAACGGATGTGCGGCCGCTGATGGCGGCAACCGCTGCCGCTGCCGGCGAACAGCCGGTGCCTTTCGCTGCCGAGGATCGCGCCGCCGCCGCCGCCATCGAAAATGCGCCTTTTGCCGAGAGCGCTTTTGATCAGCTTGCGTTGCGTGGCGCGATCGAAACGCCGCTCCCCAAGGAGCATTTCGAAATCGAAGTGCACCAGCCTGCCGTCGAGATGCCGAAATTCGATCTGGCCGAGCCGAAGGCGGAACCCGAGAGCGCTTTGTCGCTCAATCTTATTTCCGCTGCCGCCGGCGCGCAGATCGCCCGTTCCTTCAGCGAACTTGCCGATGTGTTCGATGGCGTCGAGCGGCGCTCGATCGAGGATCTGGCTGCCGAGATGCTGCGGCCGATGTTGCAGGACTGGCTGGAAGACAATCTGCCGACTTTGGTGGAGCGTCTCGTGCGCGAGGAAATCGAGCGCGTCGCGCGCGGTTCGCGCCGTTAAGTTCTCTCAAGCCGCCTGTCGCAAATGCGTCGGGCCATGACGAAACAGGGGCCGCTCCGGCATCGGGGCGGCTTTTTTGTTGAAGATGAAGGCGTTATGGGGGCATAGTCGTGTGCAGGGTCGCTCAATCGGCGGCTTAAGCGGGTCGGTTTCTGTTGACTCTCGACCATCCATCCTTATTTAAAAAATCCACACAAGAACTCTAAAATTCAGGTCAGGAAATGCTCGAGAAGACCTACGATTCCGCAGCCGTCGAACCAAAGATCGCCAAAGCATGGGACGAGGCGAATGCTTTCCGTGCCGGCGCCAACGCCAAGCCGGGCGCGGAAACCTTCACCATCGTCATCCCGCCGCCGAATGTGACGGGCTCCCTGCATATGGGCCATGCGCTCAACAATACGCTGCAGGACATATTGGTTCGCTTCGAGCGTATGCGCGGCAAGGATGTGCTGTGGCAGCCGGGCATGGACCATGCCGGCATCGCCACCCAGATGGTTGTCGAGCGCAAGCTGATGGAACAGCAGCTTCCGGGCCGCCGCGAGATGGGCCGTGAAGCCTTCGTGGAAAAGGTCTGGGAATGGAAAGCTGAGTCCGGTGGTTTGATCTTCAACCAGCTGAAGCGCCTCGGCGCTTCCTGCGACTGGTCGCGTGAGCGCTTCACCATGGATGAGGGTCTCTCCGAGGCTGTCCTCGAAGTCTTCGTGACGCTCTACAAGCAGAACCTGATCTACAAGGACAAGCGTCTCGTCAACTGGGACCCCAAGCTGCAGACTGCGATTTCCGACATGGAAGTCGAACAGATCGAGATGAAGGGCAATCTCTGGCATTTCCGCTATCCGCTGGAAAAGGGTGTGACCTATGAGTACCCCGTCGCTTTCGATGCCGACGGAACGCCCACCGAGTTCGAAACGCGCGACTACATTGTCGTCGCCACGACACGTCCGGAAACGATGCTCGGCGATACCGGTGTTGCGGTTAACCCGGAGGACGAGCGTTACAAGGGTATCGTCGGCAAGCATGTCATCCTGCCGATCGTTGGCCGCAAGATCCCGATCGTTGCCGACGACTATGCCGATCCGACGGCTGGTACCGGTGCGGTCAAGATCACGCCTGCACATGATTTCAACGATTTCGAAGTCGGCAAGCGCTGCGGCCTGCGCGCCATCAACGTCATGAATATCGATGGCACCATCTCCATCAAGGACAATGAGGATTTCCTCGAGGGCCTCAATCATCCGGCCGCCCTGCATGGCGCATGGGATCGTCTGGAAGGACAGGACCGCTTTACCGCGCGCAAGATCATCGTCGAAATCTTCGAGGAAGCCGGCCTGCTCGACAAGATCGAGCCGCACAAGCACGTGGTGCCGCATGGCGACCGCGGCGGCGTGCCGATCGAGCCGCGTCTGACCGATCAATGGTGGGTGGATAACAAGACGCTGGCGCAGCCGGCGATTGCCTCGGTTCGCGAAGGCCGCACCAATTTCGTGCCGAAGAACTGGGAAAACACCTACTTCCAGTGGATGGAGAACATCCAGCCCTGGTGTATCTCGCGGCAATTGTGGTGGGGACACCAGATTCCCGCATGGTACGGCCCGGATGGGCAGGTCTTCGTTGAAAAGACCGAGGAAGAGGCGCTGCAGGCGGCCATCCAGCATTACATCGCCCATGAAGGTCCGTGGAAGGCCTGGGTTGAGGAGAAGCTTGAGAACTTCAAGCCGGGCGAAATCCTGATCCGCGACGAAGATGTGCTCGACACCTGGTTCTCGTCGGCGCTCTGGCCGTTTTCGACGCTGGGCTGGCCGGAAGAGACGCCGGAACTGGCGCGTTATTATCCGACCAACGTGCTGGTCACCGGCTTCGACATCATTCCGTTCTGGGTGGTGCGCATGATGCAGATGGGCCTGCATTTCATGAAGGACGATGCCGGCAACCCGGTCGAGCCGTTCAGCACGGTCTATATTCACGCGCTGGTTCGCGACAAGAACGGCCAGAAGATGTCGAAGTCCAAGGGCAACGTCATCGATCCCCTGGAGCTGATCGACGAATATGGTGCGGATGCGCTACGCTTCACGCTTGCCATCATGGCGGCGCAGGGCCGCGACGTGAAGCTCGATCCCGCGCGTATCGCCGGGTATCGCAACTTCGGCACCAAGCTGTGGAACGCCACACGCTTTGCCGAAATGAACGGCGTGAAGCGCGATCCGCACTTCCTGCCCGAAACCGCTTCGCTGACGATCAACCGCTGGATCCTGACCGAGCTTGCCAATACGGCGCGCGATGTGACGGCCTCGCTTGAGAACTTCCGTTTCAACGATGCTTCCGGCATTCTCTACCGTTTCGTCTGGAACCAGTTCTGCGACTGGTATCTGGAACTGCTGAAGCCCGTCTTCAGTGGCGAGGATGAAAAGGCGAAGACGGAATCGCAGGCCTGCGCGGCCTATGTTCTGGATGAGATCTACAAGCTGCTGCATCCCTTCATGCCGTTCATGACGGAAGAGTTGTGGGCGCATACGGCCGGTGAAGGGGAGGAGCGCGACGATCTGCTCTGCCTCACAGACTGGCCGGTGCCGGAATTCCGCGACGACGCTTCGGCTGCGGAAATCAACTGGCTGATCGATCTCGTTTCCGGCATCCGCTCGACGCGCGCCGAAATGAACGTGCCGCCGGGTGCGACTGCCTCGCTGGTGGTTGTCGGCGCCAACACCTCCACCGAAGCGCGGCTCGACCGCCACGCCGCCGCTATCCGGCGCTTAGCGCGGGCCGATGAAATCCGTGCCGGCGATGTCGCGCCGAAGGGTTCGGCCCAGATCATCATCGGTGAAGCCACGGTCTGCCTGCCGCTCGGCAACCTTGTCGATCTCGCGGCTGAGAAGGCCCGTCTTGAAAAGGCGATCGGCAAGGTGGATGCGGAAATGGAACGTATCGACAAGAAGCTCTCGAACGAAAAATTCGTCGCCAATGCCGATCCGGAGGTTGTGGCCACTGAGCGCGAGCGCAAGGCGGAACTCGAGGTGCAGCTGACAGGCCTGAAGACGGCCATGCAGCGGGTCAACGAGGCGGGATAACCCGCCCTGCCTTTCCAACAGCAAAACGCCCCGTCAATGCGGGGCGTTTTTTTGCCTTTTGTCATGTTTCATTTCTTTTCATTGTTGCGTTGCAGCGGCGAATCATTTCCGGGAAACAGTGCGATTATTTCATCGCGATTTTTGTCCGGACGATCCGGAAAAGCGGAAAAAAACCAATAAAAACGGTCTGATAAGCAGGTTTCTTCGGGAAAATGCGACTGTGGTTATTTGGCGACATTTCTTGTCGGATTTGGCAATTTGTTTCGTTTTGTGTCAATTTCAACGAACGGATTAGAAAAATAGCCTAAAATGATTATATAAGCGGGTAGACATAAAATTCTTACGTAAAAAAATCGCCGCATTCATGCGACAGCCGAAAACTGCGACAGATTGTCATTTGCCCTTTAGCGTTTCACTCTATCCTCGATCACATTGCCTTGATTGGGGAGAGAGATGGCAAAAACTGCAATTTTTCGCGGCGCGGTATGTTTCGTAGCCAGCATCGCGGCGGTCACGCCGTCACTGGCCGGTGGCCTTGAGCGCGGCGGTTACAATATCGACCTGCTGTTCGATCCGTCCGATTATGTTCTTGATAGTTCGGCCACCTTCGTTGCTCCGCAGCGCAAGGTTGAGAATGCGCGCGACAATCCGCTGAAAAGCGGCGGGCCGTTGCCGGCCTCCTGGTCGACCACCGCAGACGATTCCGAAAACTACTGGTCGACACGGGTGGGTGCCAAGGCAGCCATTGGCGACTTCGGCGACTGCATGTTCGATTATTCGCAGCCGTGGGGCGCGGATCTCAATCCCGGCATCTGGCAGGGATCGAGCTACAATATCGAGACCAAGGTCAAATCGCACAATTACGCCACCACCTGCCGGGTGAAGTTCGATCTTGGCAAGGGTGACTTCTCGATCATCGGCGGTGGTTTCTATCAGGAGATCAGCGGTTACAAATACCGTCAGGTGGTTTCCCCGACAGCGCTCGGCCCGGCTTATCCTTCCCTTTACTCCGGCGTCGGCAAGCTGGACATGGAAGGCGACGGCTGGGGATGGCGCGCGGGTATCGCCTATGAAATCCCGGAAATCGCTTTCCGCACCAGCCTTGTCTATAACAGCGCCGTCGATCACGATCTAAACGGTACGGTTGACCTTAGAAGCCTGCCTGCGGCCGGCAGCCCGGCCCTCATCGCTTACGGCGGTAAAGTCACGCCGGTTTATGGTTCGGTTTCCATGCCGGACAGCCTGGAACTGAAGGTGCAGTCGGGCATCGCGCCAGACTGGCTTGCTTTCGGTTCGGTCAAATGGACCGACTGGAGCCAGATTCAGGTCGTGCCATTCTGCCAGGTCGGTGTTCCCTCCTGTATTGCGGGCGTAACCTCGCTCACGACCCTCGATCTTTATTATCGTGACGGCTGGACGGTGACCGGCGGTATCGGCCACAAGTTCAACGACCAGTGGAGCGGTGCCGTCAGCCTGACATGGGATCGCGGCACATCGACGGTTATCGGTACACAGACGGATACGTGGATGATCGGCACCCAGGTCGTCTATTCGCCCACCCCAAACCTCGAATTCAAGATTGCCGGTGCTCTCGGCTTGCTTACTTCGGGTGAATCTTCGATTGCCGGCGGCCGTTGCAGCCCTGGCAGCGCGGCAACCTGCGGCGATGAAGTGGGCTACAGCTTCGGCAGCGATCTCGTAGCCGCCATTTCGACGGGTGTGAAGGTCAAGTTCTGACGCCATACTTCCGCTTATGCTAAAATAAAGGTCCGGTTTACCAACCGGGCCTTTTTTCATGCCCGACTGTGATTCCTTCTCGATAAAATTTTCCAGGCCGAAAGTTTTGTGACGATTTGGCAACACTTTTCTGCAAGCGTGGAGCCGCGTTGGAATGTGAGCATATCTGTCCATTTCCCGCCACAAACAGAGTGCTTGGCTTATGTTTATGGGCGCGGCAATGAAAGAACATGCAGGCGTTTGATGTGGATCTCTGGAATTGCAGAAAGTGAAAATGGGTTTGGATTCAGGGTTTAAGCAAGTAATACGGGAATTTGGTCCGGCTTTCTTGTTTGGCGCTGACCGGCAGATGGTGAAACGCCGTTATATTGCCGGAAATTATGCCTATATCTGTTTCACTGAAAATTTGGAGCAATTACCGCAAGAGACCACCGGCGGTGCGCTGGAAAGTGCTGCCGGAAAGACGCAGTGTGTTCGAAAAATCGCGACCCGGCGGGGTTCAGCTTTGCAGTATTCCGCAAGTATTGGCTATATGCCGGGAAGAGTTATGAGAAGTTCGCCGAAATGCTGAAATGTGAAGCCAACGTTTTAAAGCCGCTTCTTATGGGCATGTTGCTTGCGTCGCTCGCAATGCCTGCCGCGGCTTTTGACATCAATGCGGGCGTGACCAAGGAATCCGGCCCCTTCGACCTGTTCAAGTTCGGTTTCAAGGCCTACAAGAACGGCAACAAGGGCGAAGCCGTCGAGGCCTATCGCTACGCGGCTGAAAAGGGCCATACCGGTTCGCGCTGGGCGCTTGCCAATATGTATGCCTTCGGCGATGGCGTCGCCAAGAACGACTTCGAAGCTTTCAAGATTTACAGCGAAATCGCCAGCCAGGGCGTTGAGCCGGGTTCCGAGGATACCGGCTTTTTCGTCAACGCGCTGCTGTCTCTTGCCGATTATTACCGGCACGGCATTCCCGGCAGCCCGGTGAAAATGGACCTTTCGCAGGCCCGCCAGCTTTATTTCCAGGTGGCTTCCACCTTCGGCGTGGCTGAAGCGCAGTTCCGGCTGGCGGAAATGATCCTGGCCGGCGAGGGCGGCCGGGCGGATGTGCAGCAGGCCAAGAAGTGGCTCAATCAGGCGCGCAAGCACGGCCATGCCGGCGCCATGTCGATCTTCGGCAACCTGATCTTCCAGGAGGGCCAGACGGCGCAGGGGTTGGCTTTCATGACGGCGGCGCTGGACAAATGCACGGCGATAGACTGTACGTGGATCCAGAACCTGCAGGAGCAGGCGTTTTCACTGGCGGGCGAAAATGATCGCCGCGCGGCCATCGCGATGGCGCAGAACATGCAGATCGACGATTCCAATTGAGATGATACCAGTCGAGGCGATTTCGCCCGTCTGACGCGAGCCGGTCAGCCGACCGGCCGGAAATCGAAATAACCGCAGACCGGCACGTGGTCGGACGGTTTTTCCCATGCCCGCACATGTTTTTCGATGTTGACGGATTGCAGCCTGTCGGCCGCCTCCGCCGAGAGCATCAGATGATCGATACGGATGCCGTTATTCTTCGGCCATGCACCGGCCTGATAATCCCAGAAGGAATATAGTCCTGCCTCATCGGTGGTTGCGCGGGCGGCATCGGTAAAGCCCAGATGTTCGAGCTTGCGGAATGCAACGCGTGTTTGCGGCAGGAACAAAGCATCGCCTTCCCACACGCGTGGGTCGTGGCAATCGAAGGGCTCGGGAATGACGTTATAATCGCCGGCCAGAATGAGCGGTTCCTCAAGCGCGAGGCGATCTTCGGCAAAGCGCCGCAGCCGTTCCATCCAGGCGAGCTTGTAGGGGTATTTGACCGGATCGTCGGGCGGATTGCCGTTCGGCAGGTAAAGCGAGCAGACGCGGATCGCGCCGTTTTCAACGGAAAACACGCCTTCGATGAAACGGGCCTGTTCATCGGCATCATCGCCCGGCAGGCCGCGATTGATCTGGTCAGGCTTCATCTTTGAGAGCAGGGCAACGCCGTTGAAACCCTTCTGGCCGTGGGTCTCGACATGATAGCCGAGTGCCTCGATCTCAAGGCGGGGGAAGCCCTCGTCAACCGACTTGATTTCCTGAAGGCAGACGATATCAGGCGATGAATCCTTCAGCCACTGGCAGAGGTTTTCGATACGCGCCTTGACGCCATTGATGTTCCAAGTGGCAATCTTCATCGGAGTTTCCCTTTTGTGAGGGTACTTTTACCCGATGCAAAGGCGATTGCCACCGTTTTTGGAAATCGGCGGTGTGGATGTGGTGGAAAGATATCTCAGATCGAGAAGCTGGTGCCGCAGCCGCAGCTTGCCACCGCATTGGGGTTCTTGATCTGGAAGGACTGGCCCAACAGATTGTCGACGAAGTCGATTTCGGAACCGGCCATGTAGATGACCGACATGCTGTCGATCAGCACCTTGGCGTCGCCGCGGGCAATCACGATGTCGTCATCGGCGGGGTCTTCCGCCAGATCGAACTTGTAGGAGAAGCCCGAGCAGCCGCCGCCTTCCACCGAAACGCGCAATGCGTGCTTGCCCGCATCGGCTGCGACGATCTGGGCGATTCGCTTCGCTGCGGCTTCCGAAAGGGTAATGTCGCTGTTTTCCATGTCGTTCCTCCTGCCGGGGTCAAGAACCGGAGAGCAATAATCTCGTTGTCACCATTATAAACCGGTCAAATTAACGGTCTATAGCCTGTGTGAAGGCGGTCTGCGCGGCGATGATGCTTTGCGCTGACCTCTGCGATAGGTATGAAGGGTGAATGAAAAGGTCAATGGCCGAGGCGAAAAGGACGCCGCGGCAGGAGAAGACAACAGGTGGATGCATGATCATAGACCAGCGCGCATTGGGTTTCGGAAGCGGCGAGAGAGCGGTTTTCGCCTCAGATCCATGGACCACGCGCGGGCGTCTTTTTCCCGAAGAGGGCAGTCTGACGCGTTCCGAATTCCAGCGCGACCGGGACCGCATCGTCCACACGACAGCCTTTCGCCGCCTGAAGCACAAGACGCAGGTGTTCATCAGCCCTGACGGAGACCACTACCGCACCCGTCTTACCCATACGATTGAGGTAGCTCAGATCGCCCGTGCGCTGGCGCGGGCGCTGAAGCTTGACGAGGATCTGGCGGAAGGGGTGGCGCTGGTGCATGATTTTGGCCACACGCCCTTCGGCCATACCGGCGAGGATGCGCTGGATGCGGTGCTGTTGCCCTATGGCGGTTTTGACCACAATGCCCAGTCGCTGCGCATCGTCACCAAGCTGGAGCGCCGTTATGCCGAATATGATGGCATCAACCTGACATGGGAGACGCTGGAGGGGTTGGTCAAGCACAATGGCCCGCTGGTGAATGCCAGGGGCGAGGGCGTCAAGGGACCTGTTCCGCTTCCCATCCTCGAATATTGCGAGCTGCAGGATCTGGAGATTGGCAGCTATGCCAGCCTTGAGGCGCAGATGGCGGCGATTGCCGATGACATCGCCTATAATACCCATGATATAGATGACGGCCTGCGCGCCGGTTATCTCACCTTCGAGATGCTGGAGGAGGTGCCGTTCCTGAGCGGCCTGATGGCCGAGGTGCGGGCGAAATATCCCGTGCTCGACAAGGAGCGTTTCGCCAATGAGATCATGCGCCGGCAGATCACCCATATGGTCGAAGATGTTATCGGGGTTGCGCAGCACAACCTTGCCCGCCTGAAACCGCAAAGTGCGGCCGATATCCGCGCCGCCGATTTCACCGTCGCGACGTTTTCGCCCGAGATGGCCGAGACAGACCGGCAGATCAAGAAGCTGCTGTTCGGCCATATCTACCGGCACCCGGAAATCATGCGTATCCGGGCTGGTGCGACGCAGATCGTCACAGACCTTTTCCACCGTTATATGGAAACACCGGCGGAGATGCAGAGCCACTACTGGGTGGACAGCATTTCCGGTATGAGCGAGGCTGCAAAAGCCCGGCATGTGGGCGATTATCTGGCCGGCATGACCGACAGTTATGCACTGCGCGCCCACCAGCGGCTGTTTGACCACACCCCCGATTTGCGATAGGGCAGCGGGCGATCGCGAAGCCGACCCGGTTATGATGGCCGGACATAAACAGAAGCCCTTCGCGCAGGTTGGAACGATGAACATTTTTGCCGATTTCGATACCAGGATCAAAAACGCGCTCGAAACCCTCGATCTCGTGAAAGAGAACCGCGAAAAGGTCGATTTCAGTCGAATTACCATCGAATCCCCGCGTGATCTCAGTCACGGCGACGTCGCAACCAATGCGGCGATGGTGCTGGCCAAGCCGCTGGGCACCAACCCGCGGGCGCTCGCCGAACTCATCGTGCCGGCTCTTCAGGCCGATGGCGATGTCGACAGCGTCAATGTCGCCGGTCCGGGCTTCATCAATCTCAAGGTCTCGGTTGGTTACTGGCAGCGTCTGCTTGCCGACATGATCGGCCAGGGCATCGATTTTGGCCGTTCGACGATGGGCGTCGGCCAGAAGATCAATGTCGAATATGTCTCCGCCAATCCCACCGGCCCGATGCATGTCGGCCATTGCCGTGGTGCGGTTGTGGGCGACACGCTGGCGAACCTGCTCGCTTTTGCGGGTTATGGCGTCACGAAGGAATATTACATCAACGACGCCGGCTCACAGATCGATGTGCTGGCGCGTTCGGTCTTCCTGCGTTACCGCGAAGCGCTGGGCGAGGATATCGGCGCCATTCCGTCGGGCTTCTATCCCGGCGATTACCTCGTTCCCGTCGGCCAGGCGCTGGCGGATGAATACGGCATCAAGCTTCGGGCCATGCCCGAGGAAAAGTGGATGCCGATCGTCAAGGACAAGGCAATCGCTGCGATGATGGCGATGATCCGTGAGGATCTGGAGACGCTGAACGTCAAGCACGATGTGTTCTTCTCGGAGCGCACGCTGCATGAGGGCAATGGCGGACCGATCCTCTCGGCCATCAACGACCTGACGTTCAAGGGCCATGTCTACAAGGGCACGCTGCCGCCGCCGAAGGGCGAATTGCCTGACGACTGGGAAGATCGCGAGCAGACGCTGTTCCGTTCCACCGAAGTGGGCGACGACATGGACCGCGCGCTGATGAAATCGGACGGTTCCTACACCTATTTCGCGGCCGACGTTGCCTATTTCAAGAACAAGTTCGATCGGGGTTTCTCCGAGATGATCTATGTGCTGGGTGCCGATCATGGCGGTTACGTCAAGCGGCTGGAAGCGGTCGCGCGCGCCGTCTCCGAGGGCAAGTCGAAGCTGACGGTACTTTTGTGCCAGTTGGTCAAACTGTTCCGTGATGGCGAGCCGGTGAGGATGTCGAAACGCTCCGGCGACTTCGTCACGCTGCGCGATGTCGTCGACGAAGTGGGTCGCGATCCGGTGCGATTCATGATGCTTTATCGGAAGAATTCCGAGCCGCTGGACTTCGATTTCGCGAAAGTGACCGAACAATCGAAGGATAATCCGGTTTTTTACGTGCAATATGCGCATGCCCGCTCCATGTCGATCTTCCGGCAGGCGCAGGAAGCGTTTCCGGGCCTGGCTCCCTCTGCGGAAGAGATGGCGGCATCCGTTTCTTTGATCAGCGATATCAATGAGTTGCAGCTGGTTGCAAAACTCGCCGAATATCCACGTCTGATCGAATCCGCGGCCCTTTCGCATGAGCCGCACCGGCTTGCTTTTTACCTCTATGATCTGGCCAGTTCCTTCCATGGACACTGGAACAAAGGCAAAGACCAACCGGAATTACGTTTTATTAACGATAAAAACCGAGAATTGAGCATTGCCAGACTTGGGCTGGTGAATGCTGTCGCGAATGTTTTGAAGTCTGGCCTTACGCTTTTGGGAGCGGACGCACCTGACGAAATGCGATAACATATCACCATTATTTGCTCACAATACGCTGGCAAGAGCTGCAATGCGTAGATGGTGGAACACGTAATGGTCGAAAAAAATGTCGCGTATAACCGGGACGCCCGGTCCGAAGGGTTCGCTGACAACGATCCTCTGGCAGAACTGGCGCGTATCGTCGGCTTCGAAGATCGTCCTTCGCATGCGGGTTCCGAGGCTCAGCCATCGGTTGCCCGCCGCGAACCCGAATTTAACCTCGAAGATGAGCTTCTGAGGGAATTCGAGGTTTACGACGCACCGCACGCCGATCCAGTCGTTCTTGATCCGGCAAACGATGTTCGTGCGGGCATCCACCCCAACGACTTCATGCAGCGTGTCGAATCGGTTTTCGCCCGCCGCGAGCCCGAGCTTGCACCCGCACCTGCACCCGAGGTGAGGGAAGAGCGGCTTCCCGAGGTCGACCAGGCCTATATCCATAATTACGTGGAAACATCAGCTCAGCAGGACATCCGCGCGGACTTCCGTGACGATGCCGGCGCCGTCGCCGAAGTTTTCGATGTGCATTCCCGCCAGCCGCGCGCCGCCGAGCCGGTGGTTTACCAACCGCCCGCCCAGCAGGTCGCATGGGAAGAGCCGCAGGCCGTTGAAACGGCAGAGCCCGAATGGCACGCCATGCCGGAGCTTCCGGCCGATGTTTCGAGCAATGTTGCTTTTGCCGGTCAGGCCTATGCGCCGGAACCGCAGGCTTTCGATCTTGCCGATGAGGTGGAGATCGTGGTTGCCGAGGAAGCGCCCGCTCCGGTTTCCGTGCGTCCGCCTTCGCATGGCGGCCGTTCTTCGCTCGAATTTTCCAGCCTGCGCCTGCCGCTTGCGAATTTCGGCGCGCGCCGCGATGTTTCCGCTGTCGATCCGAGAAGGGTCGAGCCGCGCTCCGAACAGCCGCTTGTCGCGGCCCGGATGGAACCGCAGATCGAGCCCGCGCCGGCACCTGCCGTCATTCAGGCGGAAGAGACAGCACCTGCCTTTGCACCCTCGGTTGCGGAAAGCTTCACGCCTGCCGAGCAGCCTGTGACGCCTCCGGTTGCTCAAAGGCCGGCTGCGACCAATCTGTCGCCGATGGACGAGCTGATCTACGACGTTGCGAAATATTCCATTCCCGGTCGTGGCGAAGAACCCGTCGTGCAGTCCGCGCCTGTCGTTCAGGCCGCAAAAATCGAACCGCCGGTGATTGCCGCAACGCCAGTTGCTGCGGCTCCCGCACGGGTGACGCCGGTTGCCCCCGCTGTATCCCCGGCTCCTCTTCAGGAGCCGGATTTCACGGATTTTGCCGGTTTCAACGATGATGATTTCGAGCTGGCGCTCGACGATCTCGATCTTGATCTCGACCTGTCGGAAATCGCCGAAGCCGAGGTTGCTCCTGCGCCCGCGCCGCAACCCGTTCGCCAGCAGCCGGTCGCCCCGGTGGTGGCTGTCGCGCCCCAGCCGGTGAGGGAACAGCCTGTTCCGCAACCACGCGCCGCAACCGTTGCCGCTCCCATCGCAGCAGCAGCTGCGCCCGTTCAGCCGCGTCCGGCTGTCGCCGCGCCGCAGCCGGCAGCGCCGCAGACGCTGGAAAGCCTGCCTTTCGATCCTTCGCAGATCGGTGAAACGGAAGAACACCCGGAAACCATCATCGAAATGGATGTTCCGGAACTGCCGGTCGGGGTTTTCGAACCCAAGCCGGCGCCGCGCCGTCACGAGGAAGACCTCGATATCGATACCGAGCTTGCGACGCTGTTTGCGCCTGCAGTTGCCGGTGGTCTCGACCGCCATAAACACGCGGAAAACCGCGCTGCCGCCCCGCAGGCGCGCGCCGCGCAGGCTCCTGATGACGCCGATGAATTCGAGCGGGCTCTGGAAGAGGACTTCCGCCGCTCCATGCAGGAAGCTGCGGCTTCCCGTGGCAATGCGTCGCGCGATGCCGAAAATACCTATGTCGATCATCAGGCGGCCTATCGCGATGAAGATGAACGCGGCGGTCGCCGCTGGATCATGCCGGTGGCTGCCGCAATCGGTCTGGTGCTGATCGGTGGCGGCGTCTACGCGCTGATATCAGGCGGTTCGTCCGGTACCGGCTCCAATGGTGCGCCGGTCATCATCTCCGCCGATAACAACCCGATGAAGGTCGTGCCGGAAAATCCGGGCGGTCGCGTCGTGCCAAATCAGGACAAGGCGGTTTATGACCGTGTTGCCGGCGGCAGCGCTGCCGATCCGAAACAGCCGGCGCTGATTTCCAGCAACGAACAGCCGGTGGATGTGGTTCAGCGCACGCTGATCCCGGAACAATTGCCGCTGGAAGGCGAAAACGACGGGGATATGGAAGCGACCGGCACGCCGGTTGGCGAAACCGAAGATCCGCGCCTGCTTTCGCCGGAAGAAAAGGCTGCTCAGAACGAAGGTTCTGGCGCGACCGGCGTTTCGCCGCGCAAGGTCCGCACCATGATCGTCAAGCCGGACGGCACGCTGGTGGCCCAGGAAGTGGACGCACCGGCAGCCCAGCCGCCAAAGGCCGACAAGGTTGCAGAGCTTGCCGCACCGCAGACCGCCAAGCCGGGTGAGGGCGCTCCCGCCGTCATCGCCGCTTCGCGGGTTCCAGTGGCGCCCGAGCAGGCTGCAAAGCCGCAGGCCAACACGCCTGCCGCCGCTGCCACGCCAAACTCACAGTCGCAAGCCTCGCAGTCGGCAGCACCGCTTCCTTCGGCGCGTCCGTCTGCCCAGCCCGCCAATGTGGTGGCAACCGTTACCAACCAGGGTAATGTTCGCCCGGCGACTGCCGCTCCGGCCCAGCAGCAGACGGCTGCCGTGACACCTGCGACAACCAGCACGCCTTCTGCCGGTGGTTACTACATCCAGATCGCGTCGCTGCCGAGCCAGGCTGAGGCCCAGAAGTCCTACCAGAACATGTCGGCCAAGTTCGGCTCGGTCATCGGTGGACGCGGCGTCGACATCAAGGCAGCTGAAATTGCCGGCAAGGGCACGTTCTACCGCGTCCGCATCCCTGCGGGTGACAAGAACGAAGCCGTGGCGCTGTGCGAGAAGTTCCGCTCGGCCGGCGGCAGCTGCCTGGTGGCACGCTGATAGCGGCCGATCTGGCTTCGTAACGATCGGGGCTGCCGCGTGAGGCAGCCCTTGGAGTATTTGGACCTTCCACCACACTCTCCATCATCCTCGGGCTTGACCCGAGGACCCATAACCCGGAGCGATGGATCCTCGGGGCAAGCCCGAGGATGACGGCGGAGAGGTTGTCGGACGATTTTCGCAATCCCGATGGCGCAGTCTCCTTACCCTTACCCCTCTTTTCCCTGCGAGCGTGACACCATGACCGATTGCAAAGCCATGATCCTCGGATGCAGCGGGCTTTCGCTGACCGCCGATGAGATTGCCCTTTACCGTGACCAGCAGCCGTGGGGCTTCATCCTGTTCGGCCGCAATATCGGCGAGCCGCAACAGATTGCCGATCTCGTCGCATCCATGCGTGATGCCGTCGGGAGGCCAGATGCGCCGGTGTTGATCGATCAGGAAGGCGGGCGCGTTCAGCGCATCAAGCCGCCGATCCTGCAGGCCTATCCAAATGCCCGTATTCTCGGTGAAATCTACGAGCGCGACCGCGAAGAAGGGCTGCGCGCCGCCTGGCTGATGTCGCGCCTGCATGCCTTTGACCTGATGAAATTCGGCATCAATGTCGATTGCCTGCCGGTGCTTGATGTGCCGGTGGAAGGCGCCAGCAATGTCATCGGCAACCGGGCTTATGGCTATTCGCCGACCATGGTGGCGCAGATGGGCCAGGCGGCTGCCGATGGGCTGAAGGCGGGTGGTATGTTGCCCGTCATGAAACACATGCCGGGTCACGGTCGCGGCATGGTCGATTCGCACCATGAATTGCCTGTTGTCGATGTGCCGCTTGATGAGCTGGACGGCCATGATTTCGTGCCGTTCCGGGCGCTTAACCGCGAATTGATGGCGATGAGCGCACATCTGGTGTTCAACGCCGTTGATCGCGAACGCCCGGCGACTACCTCGGCGAAGGTGATCGAGGAGGTCATTCGCGGTCGGATCGGCTTTGACGGGCTGCTGATGTCCGACGACAGTTCCATGAATGCGCTGAAGGGCACGCTTGGCGAACGGGCTGCGAATATTGTTGCTGGTGGCTGCGATATAGTCTTGCATTGCAACGGCGTGATGGGTGAAATGCTTGAGGTTGTGAAGGAAGTTCCCGTTCTTTCCGGCCGTTCGCTGGAGCGGGTGCGGGCTGTGGAGACGGGTTTCCCCGCTGCTGACGCCTCCGACGAAGCTGAACTGAGAGCTGAATTCAACGCCATGTGGGCCGTTTCCTGACGATCGGGCGGCGGTCGCCCACTCGGGATCACAGGCCGGATGCCCGGCGGATGGAACAATGGCCGCAGACAAGTCTCGCAATTCAACGCCGATGGACAAGCTCTGGCAGGATGTGACGCCGGAGCGGCTGACGGGCGAGGCCGGGCTGGTCATCGATGTCGCGGGTTTCGAAGGCCCGCTTGATCTTCTCCTGCATCTTGCCCGCACGCAGAAGGTTGATCTGTCGCGCATTTCGGTGCTGGCCCTTGCCGAGCAATATCTGCAATTCGTGGAAAGCGCGCGCCGCGTGCGCATTGAGCTGGCCGCCGATTATCTTGTGATGGCGGCCTGGCTCGCCTTTCTGAAATCCAAACTACTCATTCCGCAGCAGGCAAAGGATGACGGCCCTTCGGGCGAGGAAATGGCCGCGACGCTGGCCTTCCGGCTGAAACGTCTGGAGGCGATGCGTGAGGCGGCCGAAAGGCTGGTCAACCGCGCCCAGCTTGGCCGCGACGTTTTCGCCCGCGGCGCACCGGAGCATATTCCGCATATCAATCGCTCGGCTTATGAGGCGAACCTCTACGATCTTCTGAGCGCCTATGCCAATCTGCGGCAGAGGCAGGCCATCACCCAGGTCACCATTGAAAAACGGCAGGTGTGGTCGCTGGTGGAGGCGCGTGAGCTTCTCAACAGCCTCCTCGGTGATGTCGGTGAATGGACGGTGCTCGATCAATATCTGCTGCAATATGTTCCGGATCCCGCCATGCGGGTGACGGCCATCGCCAGCGCCTTTGCCGCCTCGCTGGAACTGGTGCGCGAGGGATCGTTGCAAATCCGGCAGGAGGGGGCTTTCCAGCCCATCTATATGCGCCGGGGCACAAGGGACGAGCGCGGAGCCAGTGCCGGAGGGACCGATAATGACGAATGACGACGAGACCGGCGAGGCAATGATCGCGACAGATGGGGTGGAACCCGAACTCACGGTGTTTTCCGAGCGTCAGCTGAAGGAGGCTGAGCGAATTGCCGAAGCGCTGGTTTTCGCCTCGGCCGAGCCGGTTTCCATCGGTTTCATCGCCGAGCGTCTACCGCGCGGCATGGATGTCGTCGCCATTCTGCACGCGCTGAAGGCCGCCTATGGCGACCGTGGTGTCAATCTCGTGCAGGTGGGCGGGCAATGGGCGTTCCGCACGGCGGGCGACCTTTCCTTCGTCATCCGCACGGAGGAGAAGGAGCCCAAGAAGCTGTCGCGCGCAGCGCTGGAGGTTTTGGCGATTATCGCGTATCATCAGCCGGTGACACGCGCCGAGATCGAGGAAATCCGTGGCGTGCAGACCTCACGCGGTACGCTCGACGTGCTGATGGAGGCGGGCTGGGTGCGTTTCCGCGGTCGCAGGCGCACGCCGGGCCGGCCGGTGACGATCGGCACCACCGTGGAGTTTCTCGATCATTTCGGCCTTGAGGAGTTGCGGGATCTGCCGGGCCTTGAGGAGCTGAAGGGAGCGGGACTGCTTTCGGGCCGTATCCCGTCCAATTTCGGTGTGCCTCTGCCGATGATGAGCGACGAGTTGCGTGAGGATGAAGACCCGATCACGCAGCTCGATCTGGAGGAACTGGGCCTGCTTGCACCGGGCGGTGGTGATGGTGACGATTGATATCGTCATAGGCCCACGTGATACACGCGAAAAGTTTATGGGCACGGCCCGTCTCAGCGACGATTTGTCGTTTGAAAAAGCCTTTCAAACGTCTTACATCGTCTAAAAGCGAAATTCAGGAGTTGCAGTTATGGGTTCTTTTAGTGTGTGGCATTGGCTCATCGTGCTGGTGATCGTTCTCGTCCTTTTCGGACGCGGCAAGATCCCCGAATTGATGGGTGATGTCGCGAAGGGCATCAAGAGCTTCAAGAAGGGCATGGCTGACGAAGACCAGACGCCGCCGCCGGCAGATGCCAATGCGAAGACCGTCGACCACAAGGCTGACGAGATCAAGTAAGCGGCCTGTTCCGTTTGGTGTGAGACTGGCGTTAGGGTCTCGGGAGCATATTGATGTTAGATATCGGCTGGAGCGAGCTTCTGGTGATTGCGGTCGTGCTGATCGTGGTCGTCGGACCGAAAGACTTGCCGCCCATGATCCGCGCCTTCGGCAAGACGATGGCCGGCCTTCGCAAGATGGCCGGGGATTTCCGCACGCAGTTCGATGAGGCCCTGAAAGAGGCCGATATGGACGATGTGCGCCAGACGATTTCCGATGTCCGCAATCTCAACCCCACGAATTCCCTGCGCGATGCGATGAACCCGCTTCGCCAGCTGGGCAATGAGATCAAATCCGACCTGCAGAAGGCAACGGCGGCACCCGATGGCCTGTCCTCCACTGCCGCACCGGCGACGAGCGAGCCGGTCGCCCCGCTCATGAGCACGCCGGAGCCGGAAATGAAGCTGCCGGATACGCCGCCCGTCGTCGCTGCCGCAGCGGCACCGGTTGCCGCCGCCACGGAAGAAAAGCCGAAACGCGCCCGTGCGAAATCGGTTGCGACCGTCGAAGCCGAAGCGGTTGTCGCCAAGCCGAAACGGGCCGCCCGGACCAAAGTGGCCGCAACGCCGGAAGCTGTTGCTTCCGCGATGACTAGCGAAGCCGCCGTTTCGAAGGCGCCTGTGAAGGCTGTCGTCAAAAAGGCAACGGCCAAGAAGACCGAGGCTGACAGGCCGACGGCGGTGGCCGACGCCAGGCCGGTCAAAGCGGCAAAAACAAAGGCTGTGAAGCCGAAAAAGGATGAAGCATGAGCGGGGATACCGAAGATAAGCCGCAGCCGCTTATCGAGCACCTCATGGAGTTGCGCACCCGGCTGATGTGGTCGCTCGGCGCATTTTTCGTCGCCTTCATCGCCTGTTTCGCGGTTGCCAAGCACCTCTTCAACCTGCTTGTCATTCCCTACAAGTGGGCCGTGCTCTGGGCGGGGCTGGATGTGACAAAATCGTCGCTGATCTATACCGCGCCGCAGGAATTCTTCTTCACGCAGATCAAGGTCGCGATGTTCGGCGCGATGGTCATCTCCTTTCCGGTGATCGCTTCGCAGCTCTATAAATTCGTCGCACCCGGTCTCTACAAGAACGAACGCGCCGCCTTCCTGCCATTCCTCATCGCGTCGCCGATCCTTTTCCTCATCGGTGCGGCGCTCGTCTATTTCTTCTTCACGCCCATGGTCATGTGGTTCTTCCTCGCCATGCAGCAATTGCCTGAGGATGGTGAGGTGGCGATTTCGCTGATGCCGAAGGTGTCGGAATATCTGAGCCTCATCATGACGCTGGTGCTGTCCTTCGGCCTTGTGTTCCAGCTGCCCGTCGTCACCACGCTTCTGGCGCGTGTCGGGCTTCTGACCAGCGACTGGCTGCGTGAAAAACGCAAGTTTGCCATCGTCATGGCCTTTGTGGTCGCGGCCGTGCTGACGCCGCCAGACCCCATGTCCCAGATCGGTCTTGCGCTGCCCGCGATCATTCTCTACGAGATTTCCATCTACATGGCTCGACTCGTGGAGAGGAAACGTGCGGCGGAATCCAAAAGCACGGAGCTGGAAGAGACCTGAGCCTTTGCGAAGGTCTACCCCGCTCACAAATCTCTTCGCGCCGGGCCTTTGCCCGGCGTTTTGCTGAGGGCATGCAACAACGGTCTGGAACGACGATGCACGACATTAAATGGATACGCGAAAACCCCGAAGCCTTCGATGCGGCTCTTGCACGCCGAGGTGCTGAGCCTGCCGCCAGCGGCCTGATCGCCCTTGATGAAAAACGCCGTTCCGTCATCCAGTCCCTGCAGGACATGCAGTCCCGCCGCAATGCCGCCTCCAAGGAAATCGGCGCCGCCATGGCGCAGAAGAACATGGAGCTTGCGGAAAAACTTAAAGCCGAAGTCGCCGACATCAAGGAAAACATGCCGCGCGCCGAGGAGGAGGACCGTCAGGTCACCGCCGAGCTGAACGACGCCCTGTCGCGCTTGCCGAACATGCCCTTCGACGATGTGCCCGATGGCAAGGACGAGCACGACAATGTGGTCACCCGCGTGGTCGGCCAGAAGCCCGGCTGGAACCATGAGGCCAAGGAGCATTTCGAGATCGGCGAAGCGCTCGGTTACATGGATTTCGAGCGCGCCGCCAAGCTGTCGGGCTCGCGTTTTACCGTTCTGACCAGCCAGCTGGCACGGCTCGAGCGGGCGCTCGGCCAGTTCATGATAGACCTGCACACGACGGAACACGGTTATACCGAAGTTTCCTCGCCGCTGATGGTGCGTGACGAGGCGATGTTCGGAACCGGGCAGTTGCCGAAGTTTTCCGAGGACCTGTTCAAGACCACCGATGGCCGATGGCTGATCCCGACGGCGGAAGTGACGCTGACCAACCTCGTTTCAGGCGAAATTCTCGAGCAGGAAAAACTGCCGTTGCGTTTCACCGCGCTCACACCGTCCTTCCGTTCGGAAGCGGGCTCGGCCGGCCGCGATACGCGCGGCATGCTGCGCCAGCACCAGTTCTGGAAATGCGAACTCGTCTCCATCACCGATGCGGAAAGCGCTGTTGCCGAGCATGAGCGCATGACAGCCTGCGCCGAAGAAGTGCTGAAGCGTCTCGGCCTGCATTTCCGCACCATGACGCTCTGCACCGGCGACATGGGTTTTGGCGCACGCAAGACTTACGATCTGGAAGTGTGGCTGCCCGGCCAGGACACCTATCGCGAAATTTCGTCCTGCTCGGTCTGCGGCGATTTCCAGGGCCGGCGCATGAATGCGCGTTATCGCGGCAAGGACGACAAGGCGACGAAGTTCGTGCACACGCTGAACGGTTCCGGCACGGCCGTCGGCCGCTGCCTGATCGCGGTTCTCGAAAATTATCTGAACGAGGACGGTTCCGTCACAATTCCTGACGTGCTGTTGCCCTATATGGGCGGTCTGAAGCGCATCGAGAAGGCGGCTTGAGAATTACACTACCGTCTGCCGGACTTGATCCGGCATCCAGCCAGCCCAAGTCCTTGGGCTGAAAAGAGTCCTTCCCGCCGCGCAGACGCGCGTCGGCTGGATGCCGGATCAGGTCCGGCATGACGGAGGAGAGGATGCTTCGTCCCCTGCGACATGAAAGCGGAGAGAGAAAACATGCGGATTTTGCTGACCAATGACGACGGTATCCACGCCGAAGGGCTGGCGGTGCTGGAACGTATCGCCCGCACGCTGTCCGACGATGTCTGGATCGTTGCGCCGGAAACCGATCAGAGCGGCCTTGCTCATTCGCTGACGCTTTCCGAACCGCTGCGTCTGCGAAAAGTTTCCGACAAACATTTCGCGCTGCGTGGCACGCCGACCGATTGCGTCATCATGGGCATTCGCGAGGTTCTGCCTGAGAAGCCAGATCTCGTGCTGTCAGGCGTTAATGCTGGCGCCAACATGGCCGATGACGTGACCTATTCCGGCACGATTGCCGGCGCCATCGAAGGCACGCTGCAGGGCGTGCGTTCCTTCGCGCTCAGCCAGGCCTTCAGCCATGCCGATGGCCGCGTCGTGCCGTGGGAAGTCGCCGAAACCTATGCGCCGGATCTTCTGCGCAAGCTGATGGATGTCGATCTGCCTGATGGCACGTTCCTCAATCTCAATTTCCCCAATTGCGCGCCCAAGGATGTGCAGGGCGTTTCCGTGACCGGGCAGGGCAAGCTCGATTTCGGCCTGACCGTGGAAGAACGACAGGACGGCCGCGGTTTCCCCTATTACTGGCTGCGCTTCGGCGAACGTCTCGGAACCTTCCGCGAAGGCACCGATATCCATGCCCTGAAGCACGGCAAGATTTCGGTCACGCCGCTTAAGCTTGACCTGACGGACTACACGGTGAAGGATCGGGTTGCGCAAGCACTGGGATTCGGAGTCGCCGATTGAAATCCGCAATGGTCGAAAAGGAAGGTTTTGCCGCTCTGGTTCTCCGCTTAAGGGGCGAGGGGATTTCCGACCTTGATCTTTTAACGGCGGTCGAGCAGACGCCACGCTCCAAATTCGTGCCGCCGCAATTTGCGGCCGACGCCTATTCCAGCCGCACGATCCCAATCGATTGCGGTGCCTTCATGGAAGGCGCCGACATGGCGGTGAAGATCCTTGCCCGCCTGCAGCTGAAACCCGGCCAGCGCGTGCTGGAAATCGGCACCGGCAGCGGTTTCATGACGGCGATCATCGCTCGCCGGGTGGAGCGGGTGTTTTCGCTGGAGCGTTACAAGACACTGGTGCAGCAGGCGCAGAACTGTCTCGATGACCTTTCCATCCGTAATGTCGTCATTCGCCAGGCGGACGGCAGCAACGGGCTTGTGGGCGAGGGCACCTTTGACCGCATCGTCTCCACGGCTGCCTTCACCACCATGCCGCGCTTCTTTGCCGAGCAGATCGTTTCGGGTGGAATGATGATCGCGCCGATCATCGTTGAGGGTGATCGCTGCGTGATGACCCGCTTTTCCAAGACCGGCAGCCGCTTCGAAAAGGAAGAGCTGTTTGAGGCGCCTTATCTGCCGCTCAGCACCCATATTGCCCGGCATTTGTAACAAAATGAAAATTTTGAAGACGGTTTATTTTAGTCTTCTAAAGTTCTGAATTTCCGTAACTAACTGATTTTCAATATCATTATTGTTCAATCGTGACGCATCCGGTTTTCGTCATGGTTATCGAAGTGTCAAAAAAGCGCCAAACGGCTTAACGTTTTAACGGCGTGGTAACACTAACGCGCTTTAATCATAAACATCGACGCATGGTTTTCCCCACCTCGGGAAATGGGCCTTGCAAGAAGTGAAATTTGTGCCGGATCGGTCTCGATGCGGCGGGTTGGCGTCAGTGTAGATCGAGTCATGCGTATGAGACATTCGTCTAAAATCGGAAAATCAGTCGCAAAAATGTTCGCAGCGGCATTGCTGGCAAGCGTCGCAACGGGCTGTAGCTCGGATGCAACGCGGTTCGGCGGCCTCTTTTCCAGTGGACCGGATCAGATGACCACGGCGTCAATTCCAGCCCGTCAGGGCGGCGGTGCTTATGCGCAGGCCCCGGTTCCGCAGGGCGACATGAATGGCGGTTACGCCTCTGCTGCACCGCAGGGCGGTTACGCCAACCAGAACATGGCGGGCAATTCCTATCCGCAGTCCGGCGGTTACGGCGGCGGCATCCAGCCTTCCACGGCCCGCTCGGCTTCGGCCTCTCCGGTGCAGCGTTCCGAACTGTCGGCGCCGTCGGCAGTGGCAAGCCGCGATCCGTCGACGCGCAACGAAGCCATGGCCCAGCCTTTCCCATCCGCGCAGCGACAGGCAGCTCCGTCTCTGGCCGCGCCTGCTCGCCAGGCCGCAGCACCCGTTACCGACAATCTGACCACCGCAACCGTCCGTTCCGACAAGAATGGCTGGCATACGGATGGCGCTTCTTCGGTGACGCTGCGTCCGGGCGAAAGCATCACCACCATTTCCAATCGCTACGGCGTTCCGGAAAAGGAACTGCTGCGGGTCAACGGTCTGAAAACCGCGTCGTCCGCGCAGGCTGGCCAGTCGATCCTCATTCCGAAATTCGGCCAGGTGCGCAACGCCGCCAAGGATGCCGCCGGTAATATCGCGCTGAACCGCAATGGCGACCAACCGACGCCGCTGCGCAGCCCCGAGGGCAATGTGGCCGTGCTGCCGTCGCAGGCTGCTGCTCGCGACAAGGTTGCCTCCGAGGCCGGCAAGCTGACGCCTCCCGGCGGCAAGCCGCTGCCGCCGACCGGTGGCTACAAGGTTCAGCCGGGCGACAGCCTTGCGAAGATCGCCCGTGAAAACGGCGTCTCGGTTGCAGCGCTGAAGGCCGCCAACGGTCTTTCCAACGAGAGCATCCGTGTCGGCCAGACACTTTCCATGCCGGGCGCCGGCACTGACAATGTCAAGACGGCCTCCGTTCCCGCCAAGGAAGCGGCCAAGGCAGTCGAGACCGCATCCGCCAAGCCGGAGCCCTACAAGGCCCCTGCCGCTGCTGCCGCGACTGTACCGGCCGCGCCGGCTGCCGCGGCAAGTGTCAGCGATATCGAAAAGAAGTCCGACATGGCTTCTCTCGCGCCTGAATCCACGGGCATCGGCAAATATCGCTGGCCGGTTCGCGGCGCAGTCATCAACAATTTCGGTGACAATGTCGAAGGCAGCCGCAATGACGGCATCAACATCTCGGTTCCCGAGGGTACGCCGATCAAGGCCGCTGAAAACGGTGTGGTCATCTATGCCGGCAACGGTCTGAAGCAGCTCGGCAACACGGTGCTGGTGCGCCATGACGACGGCAAGGTCACTGTCTACGGCAACGCCGCCAATCTCGACGTGCAGCGTGGCCAGAAGGTCCAGCGTGGCCAGACCATCGCCACCTCGGGCATGACCGGCAGCGCCAAACGTCCGCAGGTTCACTTCGAAGTTCGCAAGGATGCGACACCGGTGAACCCATCAGGTTTCCTTGAATAGGTATTGCGTCTCAAGGAATGATGAAGCCGGGTGAAGAGCCCGGCTTTTTCATTTTTGGGGGGGTGGATGCAAACGTCTCCACATATTCGACGTCCTCCTCGGGCTTGACCCGAGGACCCATGGTGCGCGGAGTTGTGGATCCTCGGGTCAAGCCCGAGGAGGACGGAGGAGAGAGTGCGGCCGAGACAGAAACGGCCCCGTTTCCAATGCCAGTTTACCCTCTCACCAACCCGACCGTCTTCTCGATGAAGTCGGCAATCGTTGCGGTATCATCGAGATCGAAAGCGGGCAGGTTCGTGTCCGCCACTTCATGATCGGCGGCAATCGCGATGATATGTGGATCGAGCGGCGCAAGCGGTTCGGTTTTCATCGCCTCCAGCCGGCGCGCCTCGATCTTCGGCACGGGCTCATATTTGTAGCCTTCGATCAGCACGAGATCGCAGGGGGCGAGGCGGGAGAGGATGTATTCGAAGGACGGTTCCCGTTCGCCGCGCAATTCATGCATGATGGCGAAGCGGGTGCCGGAGACGATGGTGACCTCATGGGCGCCGGCCTGGCGGTGACGCCAGCTGTCCGCACCCACCTTGTCGATATCGAAATCATGATGGGCGTGCTTGATGGTGGAGACGCGGTAGCCGCGCGCTGTCAGCTCGGTGACGATGCGCACCGCAAGGCCGGTCTTGCCCGAATTTTTCCAGCCGGCAATGCCAAAGACCTTTTGTGTCGTCATGGTTCCAGCTCCATCTCTTTGTTTCAACGCATTGTCCTGATGCAAAACCGCTGCGCACCTTTACTGGAAATGCTCCAGATAGCTACGCGCCAGCGCCAGCTCATCCGGCGTGTTGATGTTGAAGAATGGATCGAGGCTGCCCTTTGCCGTTTCAAGCGGCGGAAAAGCCACGCCGATGGTGACGTGCCGGGCAAGATAAGCGCGGATGCGGCGGTTCGCATCGTTCCTCAGCCACTCCTCCAGATCGTCGGCAAGCGCCACCGGCCACAGCGCGAAGACGGGGTGAAGCTGGCCGCTGGAGGCGGCAATGATGATCGTATTGTCCGATACGTGTTCGCAAAGCCGGGCGACGAGATCGTCCGGAAAAAACGGGCTGTCGGCAGGCGCCGTCAGGAAATGGCTGCCGGCAGCCTCGCGATTGCGGAAGTGCCGCATGCCGGCCAGAACACCTGCAAGCGGACCGGCATGGCCGTTCAGCGTATCGGGCAGCAGCGGCAGGCCGAAAGTGTCCGCCCAGCCGCCCTTGTCATTGATCGCGGCATTGATGGTGACATCCGAGACCTGCGGCGAAATGCGGCGCACGACGTGGGAAAGCAGCGGCGCATCGCCCAGCATCACCATTGCCTTGTTGGTGCCCATGCGCCGCGACAGGCCGCCGGCGAGCACGAGACCGGGTATCCGATGGGGAAGGGCGCTCATTGCCGCTGTTCCTGCAGCCTTACGACATAGGTGGTGAGAAGGGCGACAAGGCCGGTCGCCAGCATCACCATGAGGAGCGGCCAGGTTCCATCTTCTTTTGAGAGGACCGATGAGGCAAGCACGGAAAGGGCGGCACCGCCACCGATGGTCATCGCGCCGCCGAGACCCGAGGCGGAGCCGGCCAGATGCGGCTGGACGCTGACCATGCCGGCATTGGCGCTGGGCAGTGTCACGCCGTTGCCGACGCCGATCAGGGCAAGCGGCACGAAGAACGCATAGGCGCTTTCCGCCCCGGCGGAAATCAGTGTGATGGTCGTGGCGATGCCGGCAAGGGCGATGACGTTGCCCGACAGCATCATGCGGGTGATGCCGATCTGGCTGGCATAACGGCCGGAGACAAAATTGCCGAGCATGTAACCACTGGCCATGAAGAAAAATTGCAGGCCGAGCATGGCCGGCGCAAGCCCGTAAAGCACGCTGCCGACGAAGGGTGCGCCGCCGAGGAAGGAAAAGAACATGCCCGATGAGAAGGTCGAGGTCAGCGCATAACCCCAGAATAGCGGCGAGCGCAGAAGTTCCGGCCAGGCGTGGAACTGCTGTGAAAAACTCGCTGATTTATTGTGGTTGGTTTCGCCGAGATCGAACCAGGCCAGCGCCAGAATGCCGACGCCGAGCAGGGCAAGGAGCGCGAAGCTGGACTGCCAGCCGGAAATGTCGTTGAGCAACCCGCCGACCGTGGGACCGACCATCGGCACCACCGACATGCCCATGGTGACATAGCCGATCATCGAGGCGGCCTGTTCCATCGGCACCATGTCACGCACGATGGCGCGGGCCAGCACGAAGCCGGAAACGACGGCCGCCTGTGCCACCCGCCCGATCATGAAGACGGTGATATTCGGCGCCAGCATGCAGACCAGCGTAGCGACGATCATGATCGCGATGCTGGCAAGCATGACGGGCCGGCGGCCGAAGAGATCGGAGAGCGGGCCGATAAGCAGTTGCAGGCAGGCGGTGGCGGCGAGGTAGCCTGAAACGGCAAATTGCATCACCGCGTAATCGGTCTCGAAATAGAGCGCCATGGCCGCAAGCGAGGGCAGGAACACATTCATGCACAGCGCCGCGACGCCGGCGATGACGACCAGCGTGATGATATGGGGTGGGGTGGTCCGGTCGAGAAAACGGCCGCTTTTCATCTCATTCTCCCGCCTCTTCCGTAACGGCAGTTTTCGTTACGGAAGCCGGCCGCACTGTGGTCGCAGCCGTTGGTGTCGCGGCTGCGCGCTTGGCCATCTGCGAACGCTTGCGCAGGCTTTCGCGGTAGAACGTATAGAGGCCTGAACCGATGACGATCATGGCGCCGATGATGGTGAAACTGTCGATCTTTTCGTTGAAGAAGAACACACCGATCATGAAACCCCAGAGCAGGCCGGTATAACGGAACGGCGCGACGAAGGAGATTTCGCCTGATCTCATCGCGAGAATGATCGCCTGATAACCGACCAGGACCAGAATGGCGGAAGCGGCGAGATGCGACACGATCGTGACGTTCATCGGCTGCCAGCCGCCGAAAGGCACGATCAGCAGACCGCCCACCGCCATGTTGACCGTGGCGGTGATGACGGTAATGGCGAGCGAGGGCACATCGGCATACATTTTCCGGGTCAGGAGATCACGTGCGGCGGTGACGGCCAGCGATGCGACGACGAGCAATGCACCGGGCGTGAAACCTTCCGGGCCGGGTCTGATGATGACGAGCACGCCGATGAAACCGACGATGATCGCCACCCACCGCCGCCAGCCGACCGGCTCGCGCAGGAACAGCGCCGCACCCAGCGTCACCACCAGCGGCAGCGACTGCAATATGGCCGAGGCATTGGAAAATTCGATGAGGCCGAGTGCAGTCAGATAAAGCACGGCTGCAGTCACTTCACAGAGACAGCGCAGGATGATGATGGGGCGCATCAGGGTTTTCAGCGGCCTGAGCGCGCCGAAATGCCGTGCGGCGATGTAGATCAGCACCACGGTCATGATGCCGCGCACGAACATGATCTGGCCGGTGTTGATATAGGGTGTGACGGATTTCGTCAGGGCGTCGTTGGCCGTGAAGCTTGCCATGGCGAGCGCCATGAAAAGCGCGCCGCGAGTATTGTCCGTCAATGCCATTCCATACGATCCCAGACCATGCGCAGTTTTACCCTGATCGCCCTTTCAGACGGTTTCGGGCGGCCTCGCGGGCGCGACGACGCATTCCTCCATGTAAAGAGACGTGGCACGGAGGCGTCGGCAATTCAACCGTTTATATGGGTGGGTCGACGAGAAAGAGGTTCAGCCGCCGATCAGCCGCCCGTCACGCTCATATGGCGGGCGACCGCGGGGCGTTTATGGGTGCGGTCGATGATGAAATCGTGCCCCTTCGGCTTGCGCAGAAGGGCTTCATCTATGGCGCTGGAAAGATAGGCGTCGCTGTCGGAAGCGCGCAGCGCCGTGCGCAGGTCGGCGGCATCGTCCTGGCCCAGACACATATAGAGCGTGCCGGTGCAGGTGAGGCGGACACGGTTGCAGCTTTCGCAGAAATTATGGGTCATCGGCGTGATGAAACCGAGCCGGCCGCCGGTTTCCTTCACCGTCACATAACGGGCGGGGCCGCCGGTCTGGTAGTCGCTGTCGATGAGCGTGAAGTTCTTTTCCAGATCGGCGCGCAGCTGTGACAACGGCAGGTAGCGGTCGGTGCGGTCTTCCTCGATCTCGCCCATCGGCATGGTTTCGATGACAGTCAGGTCCATGCCGCGACCATGGGCAAAACGCATGATCTCGGCAATTTCGGTGTCGTTGAAGTCCTTCAGCGCCACGGCGTTGAGCTTGACCTTGATGCCTGCGGCCTGTGCGGCATCCAGCCCTTCCATCACCCGGTCGATATCGCCCCAGCGAGTGATCTGGCGGAATTTATCGCGGTCCAGCGTGTCCAATGAGACGTTGATGCGCTTCACGCCGCAATCGGCCAGCTCATCGGCATATTTGGCAAGCTGCGAGCCATTGGTGGTCAGCGTCAGCTCCGTGAGCGCGCCGGTGCGCACGTGGCGGCCGAGGTTCCTTACCAGCGACATGATGTTCTTGCGCACCAGCGGCTCGCCGCCGGTGAGCCTGAGCTTGCGCACGCCGCGCGTTATGAAGACGGAACAGAGCCGGTCGAGCTCTTCCAGCGTCAGAAGGTCTTTCTTCGGCAGGAAGGTCATGTGTTCGGACATGCAATAGGTGCAGCGGAAATCGCAGCGGTCGGTGACTGAAACGCGCAGATAGGTGATGGCGCGGCCGAAGGGATCAATCATCGGTGCGTTGTTTTCCGTCAGGAATTGCGCTTTTTCAAGCGATCCGGGGAAACTGTTCACGTCTCCATCCTCTTTGCGCGATGCGCCTTTCAAATGATGTAGTGGCTTGCCTATCGTGAGGCAAGTCCGTAATTTTGACGCATATTATGAGCTTACGGAAGTGAAAAATGAGTGATGTCTGGCCGACCGAGCTGCTTGTGTCGAAAGACCGGCGGGAATTGACCGTTTCCTTTGACGATGGAAGCGTTTACCGGCTCCCCGCCGAGATGTTGCGGGTGCTTTCGCCCTCTGCGGAAGTACAGGGCCACGGTCCGGGACAAAAGGTCACGGTACCCGGCAAACGCAATGTCGCCATCCGCTCGATGGTCGCGACCGGCAATTATGCGGTTCGCATCGTTTTTGACGACGGCCATGACAGCGGTATCTACACCTGGAAATATCTGAGGGAACTGGGCGAAACCGGCGACGCACTGTTTGACGATTATCAACGGCAGCTTGCTGAAAAAGGCTTGAGCAGGGAGCCGCTATCCCGGTAGAGAAAACATGGAGGTGGATGACCTCGCGATGATAATGACAAAGACTTGAGAAACCCGTGCGTTTGGCAAAATGGTGGCATCCGCACTTCGTCACCCCGGACTTGATCCGGGGTCCAGCGCGATCAAGTCTTTGATCGCAAAAGACTCGTTTTTCACGGTGCAGACGCGCCGTGGCTGGATGCCGGATCTAGTCCGGCATGACGGAGGAAGGTTCTTACGCTTTGCCGGCAATCTGGCGAGGGGGCACTCTCGTTTTATCAACTTCAGCGGGGTGGCGTGTGGCTGTCGAAGCGAACGGAAATGATCTGGCCCAGGTGGTCGTGTTGTTGGCGGCAGGCGTTGTCGCCGCGCCGATTTTCAAGCGCATCGGCCTCGGCTCGGTGCTGGGTTATCTGGCCGCCGGCCTGGTGATCGGGCCTTACGGTCTCGGTTTTTTCTCCGATTCGCAGGCCATTCTGCATATAGCGGAACTCGGCGTGGTGATGTTCCTGTTCATCATTGGCCTTGAAATGCAGCCGTCGCGGCTGTGGTCGATGCGGCAGGATATTTTTGGGCTCGGGGCGCTGCAGGTGCTGGTCTGTATGGCGGGCCTGACATTGATCGGAGTTGGTCTCGGCTTTCCCGTCATCATGTCCTTCGTCGCCGGCACGGGTTTCGTGCTGACCTCAACGGCGATCGTCATGCAGATGCTGCAGGAGCGCAACAGCATGTCGAGCCTGAAAGGCCAGCGCATCATCGCCATCCTGCTGTTTGAGGATCTGGCCATCGTGCCGCTTCTGGCGCTTGTCGCCTTTCTCGGCTCGGGCGGCGAACATGTGACGCCCTCTGAGCGCTGGATTTCCGTGGGCATCGCGCTTGCCGCCGTCGGCGCGCTCATTCTTGCCGGGCGTTATCTGCTCAACCCGTTCTTCCGGCTGCTCGCCGCCTCCGGTGCGCGTGAGGTGATGACGGCCGCCGCCCTGCTGGTGGTGCTGGGGTCTGCGCTGCTGATGCAGGTCAGCGGGCTTTCCATGGCCATGGGTGCCTTCCTTGCCGGCGTGCTTTTGTCGGAATCCTCCTTCCGGCATCAGCTGGAAGCGGATATCGAGCCGTTTCGCGGCATTCTGCTCGGCCTGTTTTTCCTCGGTGTCGGCATGGCGATCGATCTTGCCGTCATCGCGTCCAACTGGCAGCTGGTGGTCGTCAGCGTCGCGGGCTATATGCTGCTCAAGGGTTTTCTCATCTATGGTGTGGCGCGGGCGCTCGGCACCACGCGCCGCGAGAGCCTGGAGCGGGCGGTGCTGATGGCGCAGGGCGGCGAATTCGCCTTCGTGCTTTATTCCGCCGCCGTCAGCGCCGGCATTCTCGACCGGGAGGCTAACGCCATCCTGACGGCGACCATCATCATTTCGATGGTGCTGACGCCGCTGATGGTCATTCTGCACGACCGGCTGGTGCCGGCTGCGGTTCCCAATACCGATGATCTCGATGTGCCTGAGAATGTCGAGGGCAGCATTCTGCTGATCGGCTTCGGGCGTTTCGGCCAGATCGTCAGCCAGCCGCTTCTGGCGCGGGGATACACGCTGTCTCTCATCGACAAGGATGCCGAATTCGTGCGCGATGCGGCGGAGTTCGGTTTCAAGGTCTATTATGGCGACGGATCGCGGGCGGAAATCCTGCATGCGGCGGGCGCCAGCACGGCGCGCGCCGTTCTCATCTGTGTCGACGACAAGGATGCGGCGGTGCGGATCGCGGAGATCGTCAAGCACGAATTCCCGCTGGTTCCGGTTCTCGCCCGCGCCTATGACCGTGGCCACGCCATCGATCTTCTGAAGGCCGGCGTGGATTACCAGATCCGCGAGACGCTGGAATCGGCGCTGAATTTCAGCGAGGAAGTGCTGGGCGCCATGGGCGAGGAGCGCGAAGACGCTGCCCGTCTGGTGGAGGAATTCCGTGACCGCGACGAGGAACGTTTCGCCATGGAAGTCGTCGGCGGCATCTATGCCGGCCGTTCGCTGATCCGCGGCAATGCCCAGCCGGCCGATCTCGTCGCCGCGCGCACGGCACGCGAGCGGGCGGAACGGGAAAAGGCAGAAGCGTCTGAAGAGTAAATGCTCTTCCGACAGATGAAGCAAATTTCGAGGGATTGAGGCGAATATGACGATCATTCGTACTGTTGAGGAACTGAAGGCCATCTATGACGGCACGAGCGAAGCCTCGGTTGCGAAGGTGACGGCCACGCTCACGGCGGAATACCGGCTGATGATCGAGGCGTCACCCTTTCTGGCGCTGGCGACGGTGGGGCCGGAAGGCATGGATTGTTCACCGCGCGGTGACAGAGGCGGTGTCGTGCGGGTAGCGGATGACAAGACCGTGCTGCTGCCGGACTGGCGCGGCAACAACCGTGTCGACTCCCTTCTCAACATCGTGCGTGACCCACGGGTGGCGCTGATGTTCCTCATTCCCGGCTCGAATACGACGATGCGCATCAACGGCCGCGCCATAGTTTCGGTTGATCCGGAGCTGCTGCAGAGCTTCGAGATGGACGGCAAACATCCGCGCACCGTCATCGTGGTGACGATTGATGAGGTCTATTTCCAGTGCGCCCGGGCATTGATGCGTTCGGAACTGTGGAACCCGGAACACTTCGTCGAACCGGCGTCGCTACCCACGCCGGGTGTGCTGCTGAAAGCCGCGAAAGCGGAGTTCGATCAGGAAACCTATGACCGCGAATGGGCGGCGCGGGCGGCGGCTACGATGTGGTGAGGGGCTGCCGCGAAGAGTGCCTCATAGCGATTCAACGATAGGCCGACGTCTTTCCTCTTCCCTCATTCCTGTGCCAGTCACTGGAATCCAGTCGACGCGCGTCTGCGCGGCGGAGGGAGTTTTTCAGCCCAAGGACCTGGGCTGGCCAAGGTTCCCGTGACAAGCACAGGAACGAGGGTAGGGGAAGTAGCGTGGTTTCAGTGCGCCCAAACTGGCGCGATACGCCTCACGTCCGGTAAATCAGCCAGTTCTTGCCGGTATAGTTCTTCTGCATACCGTCCTCGTAAAAGACGGAGCGGTTTCTGCCGGTTTCCTTGGCGTGGTAAAGCGCCGTGTCGGCATGGCCATAAAGTTCACCCGGATTGTTGGCCTGCGAAGCGGAGGCAAAACCGATGGAGATCGTCACCGTGCCATAATCGGCGCCGGATCTTGAATTGCGGAAGGGCGTGCTTTCCAGCGACAGGCGGATGCGCTCGCACATCACCATCACTTCCTCCGGCGTATTGCCGTCGAGAATGATCGCGAATTCCTCACCGCCGCTTCTTGCGACGAAACCGTCCTTGCGGACGTTGGCGCGGATGACCGAGGCGACGGTTGCCAGTATCTTGTCGCCGACCGGATGGCCGAACGTATCGTTTATCCGCTTGAAATGGTCGATATCGAGCAGCACCAGCGACGTATACTGCAGGCCGATGGAGCTGTCGTAGACGGAAGCCAGCCGGTCGTCGAAGGCGCGGCGGTTGGAAAGGCGCGTCAGCGAGTCGGTATTGGCGATGCGCTTATATTCATCCAGCTCCAGGCGGACCTGGTGCATTTCTTCGGCATGGCGATTGACGTCGTTGAACGCCTTTTCACCGTCGGTGATCTTTGTGCCCGTGGCTTCGGCCAGCAACAGGATCGCATTCTTCAGAATATTTGTGCTGGAGGCGTTCTTGTCATCGATGCGCTGGCGCGTTTCGCCAAGTATCCTGTTGTAGTTCTCGATGGAGGATTGTTCCCGCCGCAATGTGCCCAGCAACGCTTCCAGTTCACGCCTGAGCTTTTCATGCGCGTCGTCGATTGCCCTGACCGGATTGCTTTCGCCGTGGCGCGTGGACAGTTCGTCCAGATCCTCCTGCGTGGCCCGGCTTCCAAGTGCCGCCAGATCCTTCGTCAGCGCCGGGTTCGAGCCGATATAGGCTTCGTAGAAAAGGCTGTAATTACGCGGGATCGGCGAAACACCCATGCTCCGCATGGCGTAGGCAATCTGCCCGGCAATGTCGGGTCCCGTTGTTTTGGGCGTGGATGCCGTGTTCATCAAGAAACTCCAGTGAGTCTGCTTATAGACAATGATTATTATTATGCGGGCTGTTTTGGAAAGCTTAATTTATGGAAAACTAATTTTTGTTCCCGGAAATTCCATTTTCGCTGATTTTTATCTTATTTAATTGATAATTATAAGTAATTTTCATTTTTAGAAATTTCCGGAGTTTTTTCCCTCTACTATTCGCCTTGGTGACAGCATCGTATTTATTCTGTCAATCCCGATAACGCTTTTCGAGTGATTTATTTTGGCACAGCAATACAGGATGCTAGGAAGGGAAACGTCGGGTCGGGGCATTTTTCAATTCGGCAAGACATGGCCTATAGGCGGAAAATTTCGCCGCTCATGTCTAAACGCAAGAATCTTACAGTTTTTATTTGGTGGTCTCAACGCCGGACGGCGCGGTTTGCGCCGGACGGCGCGGTTTGCGCCGGTATTGGGATGATATCTGTCGAGCTTTTGAAACAGTGTACCGTTTCGATCCGGCGGCTCTCGGGCGGCGTCAGGTCCTGAGCTTTATAACCGGGCATTCCGTGCCTGCCGGTGCTTCCGGCGCATGCGGCGGACGTATGATCAGGACGTCGGAATGGGCAAGGATGTTCATCATCGATGAATCCTGTTTGGCATAGGCTTCCGCCACGCGTTCACCGCTGTCGTCGGTGCGGAGACGGGCGCGAAGATAATCCTGCCGATGGTCATTGGCCTTTAGCGGCGCTGCGGTCCTTACAGTAACTTTGCGTTCCAGAGGCGCGCGGCGAGCGATCCGGCGGATCAGCGGTTCGAGAAACAAGAGGCTGCAGACGAGGCTGGCGACCGGGTTTCCGGGCAGGCCGAGAACCTGCATCGTGCCGATCGCGCCGACCATCAGCGGCTTTCCGGGGCGCATGGCGATGCGCCAGAAATCCAGCTGCATGCCTTCCGCCTTCAGTGCCGCCTGCACGAGATCGTGGTCGCCGACGGAGGCGCCACCCAGCGTCACCAGCACATCCACCTTGGCTGCGACGGCCTTGCCGATGGCGGCGCGGATCAACGTATCGTCATCGGCAATGATGCCGAGGTCGAGAATATCGGCGCCCGCCTGACGGGCGAGGGCTGCGACGCCGAAAGTGTTGGAGGCGATGATCTGAGCCGGGTTCGGCGTGCTTCCCGGCGGCAGCAATTCGTCGCCGGTGGCGAGGATGGCGATGCGCGGCTTGCGGTAGACGGCAAGTGTGGCGTGGTTCATGGCCGCCGCAAGTGTCAGGTCGGTGAAGCCGAGTTCGCGCCCGGCTTGCAGAACCGTTTCGCCCTGCGCAAAATCCTGCCCGCGGGGGCGAATGTGTCTCCCTGCGGTGACTTCGAAGGTGGTACGGATCTTGCCGCCTTCCAGCACTTCTGCATCTTCCTGAATGAGGATGGTATCGGCTCCCTCAGGCACGGGCGCGCCGGTGAAGATGCGCACTGCTTCGCCTTCACCCAGCGTGCCGGTAAAAGCATGGCCGGCAGCCGCCTGGCCGATGACGGTCAGGACTGAGCCGATCTCAGGGGCATCGGTGCTGCGCAGCGCGTAGCCATCCATGGCCGAGGCGTCAAAAGGCGGCTGGGTGAGGTGCGCCGCCAGATCGGCCGAGAGGACGCGGCCGTCACATTCGGCAAGCGGCAGGGTTTCGCTACCGGTTACCGGAACCGCCGCTTCCAGAAGGCGCCTTGTGGCATCATCTACGGGCAGCAGCGGTTTCATTCAACTCTCCTGCCGGCGAAAATCACCGGATTTGCCACCGCTCTTTTCGAGCAGGCGGATATTGACGATTTCCATCGCCTTGTCGGCGGCCTTCGCCATGTCATAGATCGTCAGGCAGGCGATGGAAACGGCGGTCAGCGCCTCCATTTCCACACCGGTCTTGCCCGACAGTTTCACCATGGCCTGGACGCGCAGGCCGGGCAGGGCGGTATCTTCGGTGATGTCCACCGCCACCTTGGTCAGCATCAGCGGATGGCAGAGCGGGATGAGATTGGCCGTCTGTTTGGCGGCCATGATGCCGGCCAGCCGGGCGGTGCCGATGACATCGCCCTTCTTGGCGTTGCCGTCGCGGATGAGCGCCAGCGTTTCCGGTTTCATCTTCACGAAGCCTTCGGCGACGGCGACACGGGTCGTTTCGGTCTTGTCGCCGACATCGACCATATGCGCCTCGCCGCTGGCATCGATATGGGTGAGCTTCTGGCCATCGCTCATCGGGATATTACTCGGCTGCCAGAATGCCGGATTGGCCCGTCAGCAGCGCTTTGGTGGCCGCCGCCACATCGTCCTTGCGCATCAGGCTTTCGCCCACGAGGAAGGTGCTGATGCCGCTTTTTTCGAGACGCTGGCAATCTTCGAAGGTGAAGATGCCGCTCTCGCCCACCAGCAGCTTTTCGGCCGGCACGAGGCCCGCCAGCTTCTCGCTGGTTTCGAGGCTGACCTCGAAGGTGCGCAGGTTGCGATTGTTGATGCCAAGCAGCGGCGAGGCGAGCTTCAGGGCCCGTTCGGTTTCCTCCGCGTCATGCACCTCGACCAGCACATCCATGCCGAGCATGAAAGCCTCGTCTTCAAGGCGTTTGGCTTCATCGTCGGAGAGCGACGCCATGATGAGGAGAATGCAGTCTGCGCCCCAGGCGCGGGCCTCATGCACCTGATAGGTATCGAACATGAAATCCTTGCGCAGCGCCGGCAGGGCGCAGGCATTGCGGGCGGCGGTCAGGAATTCCGGGGCGCCCTGAAAGCTTGGGCTATCCGTCAGCACCGAAAGACAGGCGGCGCCACCCGCCTCATAGTCAGCAGCCAGCGCCGGCGGATCGAAATCCGGGCGGATCAGGCCTTTCGACGGGCTGGCCTTCTTGATCTCGGCGATCAGGCCGAATTTGCCTTCGGCCTGTTTTGCCCGGAGCGCCTTGTAGAAACCACGCGGCGCGCTCTGGTCAGCGGCCATGGCTTTCAGATCGGCCAATGAGACCGTGGCCTTGGCAGCGGCGATTTCTTCGCGCTTGTAGATTTCGATCTTTTTCAGAATGTCGCTCATGGTCTCGCTCTCATTCCTGCTTGTGGTCGGCCTGCGCGGCATCTGTTTCGTTGGAGACGAGGACCAGACGGTCAAGCGCCGCCGCCGCCGCACCGCTGTCCAGCGCCTCGCTGACGATCGCCATCGCCTGACCCAATGTTTCGGCCTTGCCGGCAATGACAAGGGCAGCAGCCGCGTTGCAGAGCGACACGTCACGATAGGCATTGCGTTTGCCCGACAGGACGTCGCGCAATGCCGACGCATTGGCAATACCGTCGCCGCCTTTCAGATCAGCCATTGCCGCGACGTCGACACCGAAATCCTTCGGGGTCAGATCGAAGGTGCGGATTTTGCCATCTTCCAGTGCCGCCACATGGGTGACGCCCGTGGTGGTGACTTCATCCATGCCATCGCCATGTACGACCCAGATGCTTTCCGAACCGAGATCGCGCAGCACTTCGGCAAGCGGCACCAGCCAGCGCGGCGAAAAGACGCCGAGCAACTGGCGCTTTGCACCCGCCGGGTTGGAGAGCGGGCCGAGCAGGTTGAAGATCGTCCTTGTGCCGAGTTCGACACGGCTCGGGCCGACATGGCGCATGGCGGAATGGTGCATCTGCGCGAACATGAAGCCAAGCCCCGCCTCTGCGATGCAGCGGGCGATGAGATCAGGACCGATATCGAGCTTCACGCCGAGCGCGGACAAGGCATCCGCCGTGCCTGATTTGGAGCTCAGCGCCCGGTTGCCATGCTTGGCGACCGGCAGGCCCGTGCCGGCAACGATGATCGAAGCCAGCGTCGAGATATTATAGGTGCCGATGCCATCACCGCCGGTTCCGACGATATCGATGGCATTGGCGGGAGCCGAGACCGGCAGCATGCGGGCGCGCATGGAGGAAACGGCGCCGACGATTTCGTCGACCGTTTCGCCGCGCACGCGCAGCGCCATCAGGAAACCACCGATCTGCGACGGGGTGGCTTCGCCCGACATCAGAATGTCAAAGGCCGTCCGCGCATCCTCGCGGTTCAGGCTTTCTCCGTTCGCGACCTTGGCGATCAGCGGCTTCAGTTCGGCCATGGTTTCCGCCCCCCGGTCAGAAGCCGACCATCGCCTGATCGGCGAGGGCCTGATTGATGGTCACACCATAGTCGTTCTGCAGACGGTTGACCATCTGGTCCAGCATATCGTCGCCAGCTGCACGGGCAATGGCGGTAAATTGCTGGTCGTCATTGGCAAGCGCGTCGGCCGGGGCGTTGGTGTCAACCGAGGTGACCTTGAAGAGGATGCGGCTGGAACCCTCGGCATCTGCCGCCGTGCCAACCACGCCTTCAGCGCCGGAGAAAACGGCAGCAATCGTCTGGCGGCCGAAAATCGCATCCTCACTGGTGCGGCGCAGGCCGGATTTCTGTTCGACGGCAAGGCTGAGCTCGCCGGCAACAGCCTCAAGCGTCTCGCCCTTTTCAACGCGGGCCTTCAGCTCGTCGGCCTTGGCGGCAAGTGCTGTGCGCTGCTGCTCGGACGTCCAGTCGGCCACGACATCGTCGCGTACTTCGGCAAGCGTGCGGTCACGGGCGGGGATGATCTGCTCGGCATCGAACCAGATGTAACCTTCGCGGCCGAGATTGATCGGCAGGGCTTCGGTGCCGGGTTCGGTCTTGAAGACTTCCTGCGCCAGTTGCGGCGAAGGCAGGCCTTCGACCGCGTCGCCCTTTTCATCGAGGCCGGCGGCATCGATGGCGGCAATGGTGACGGGCTTGAGGTTCAGCTGCTTTGCGGCATCGGCAAGCGACGAACCACCGGCGCGCAGATCCTCGTAACGGTCGTGCACATTGGTGACTTCTTCCGCCGCTGCGGCAGTAGCGAGGTCCTTGCGGATATCTTCCTTGGCTTCATCCAGCGTGCGGGTGGTTTCCGGCTTGATGCCGGTGACGCGCAGGATGACCGGGCCGAAGGAGCCTTCGACGACGGCAGACACGCCGCCATCCTTCTGGATGCCGAAGGCTGCGTCGGCAATCGACTGGTCGGGGATCGTGTCCTTGGTGAATTCGCCGAGCGTCACGTCGGAAGCGGTCTTGCCCTGATCCTTCACCACCTGATCATAGGTGGTGTTGCCGAGACGGATCTGTTCGGCGGCAGCGGCAGCCATTTCCTTGTCCGTGAAGGTCAGCTGTTCAACCGTGCGGCGGCCGGCGGTGCGGAAGCTGTCCTTGTGGCTGTTATAATAGTCGGCGATCTGCGCGTCGGTCACCGAAGCCTGATCGGCAATGTCCGACGGTTCCAGCTTCACATAGGTGAACTTGCGGAATTCCGGTGCGCGATATTTCGTCTTGTTGGTTTCAAACCACGGCGTGAGCACATCGTCGCCCGGTGCCTTGACCGGCGGGATGACGGCGTTGGAAAGAATGACGTAGTCGACCGCGCGCTGCTCGTTGCGATACTGCTTCAGCGCATCCACCAGCACCTGCGGCGCGGCAAAACCATCTGACACGGCTTCGACAATCTGGCTTCTGACGGCAACCTTGCTGCGTTCCTTGATATAGTCGTCCTCGCGGAAGCCGGAATTGCGCAGGCGTTCGCTGAACAGATTGCGGTCGAACTGGCCGTTGACCGACTTGAAGGCCGGGTCTTCGGCAATGAGCTTGGCAAGGCGATCTTCCGAAAGGCCGAGATTCATCTTGGATGCAAGCTCGTCGAGCGATGCCCCTGCAGCAAGCTGGCTGAAGACCTGCCGGTCGATGCCGAAGGCCTTGGCCTGTTCGGTCGTCAGCCTTGTGCCGAACTGGCGGCTGAGATCGGAAATCTGGCGCTGATAGGCGAGGCGGAACTCCTGCGGGCTGACCGTCTGGTCACCCACCGTCATGACGGCGTGGGAATTGGCGGTGACAAGCGATGCGGAGACGCCCCAGACGCCAAACGAAACAACAAGCAGGAGAAGCAGCAGCTTGGCTGCCATGGTTCGAGAAGCATTTCTCAGGGAATCGAGCATCGTTATGCAAACCTCACAGGAACGTCATCGCGGTCGCCAGCCTTCCGGCCCGCAACGTATCGGCGTTCCTTAAATCAATCCAAACGGAAATTGAAGGGAATTTCCCTTGGAAAAACGGGGTTTTGAAAACGCTTATGTGATTGGAGCGGCGTTTTTCCGCCTTCATCTTCGCCGGATTGCCGTCATGAGGCGCAAAATAAAACCGCCCGGAGCGCCCAGGCGGTTGCGAAGAATCGTTTTTTAATCGGCTGTTAAGACCGCCCGCCGCGCTTAGAAAGCGCGGTCGCGCCGGATCGTCGCCTTGAATTCCTCGTCTTCACGCCGCATCTCGGCGATGACGGAGATCATCGATGTCACGAACATTACGCTGATCAGGGCCAGAAGCATCGTCAGAAATGTGAACATGATATCGTCTCCGGGAGTTTCGAGGAAATTTTCCCCGTTATCAGTAATAATTCATATACTGGTAGCGGGCGGTCAGCTGCGGGTAGTCCGGTCCCTGGGCTTCAGGCTTCTGCTCATAAAGGCTAAACGTCGTTGCTACCATTGCGATAACCAGTACTGTCCAGGCGGTGCTGATGACGCTGATTTTCGCCGAAGTAGACTGTTTTTCTCTTACAAACATCTGTCCGTTCCTTTGGTTCTTTCTTAACGCGCCATGCCTCAACATGTTCCGCGTCAATCGTAAAAATCGATTAGCATCGCGCCTGTGAAACTTCCTTGAATGGCTCGTTCATCTGGCGTTCAGGAAACTGGCTAAGGGCGTCATTCGAGAAAAAGATACTCGGCAGCGAATGATGCGATGACCGAAAGGACGATCATGAAGGCCAGCATTTTCAATTCTCCGGATGCTTAACGAGTGAGGGGCGTTTCGGTTTCCCGATGTTGTGCATTTAAACAAAATAGCTCTGAAACCGCACTGAACGGCCCATTCATCGCGGGTTCACGGCACAGCCGCGGTTGTGCCGTGCGGTTATAATGTCTTGCGCCGCGTGCCTCTCCATGACAAAAGGCGGGCACATGATACCCAGCATCGAAGCGCGCCCACCATCTGAGAGCGATATGACGATTGCCTTTTATCCAGGATCATTCGATCCGATGACCAACGGACATCTGGATGTGCTTATCCAGGCGCTGAACGTGGCGTCGAAAGTCATCGTTGCCGTCGGCATTCATCCCGGAAAAGCGCCGCTGTTCAGCTTTGAGGAGCGGGCGGCGCTGATAAAGCAGGCGCTTGCCGAACATCTGCCGTGCGAAGCGGCGCGCATGGAAGTCGTCTCCTTCGACAATCTGGTGGTGGATGCCGCCCGTCAGCACGGAGCGCGCCTTTTGCTGCGCGGCCTGCGCGATGGCACCGATCTCGATTATGAAATGCAGATGGCCGGCATGAACCGCCAGATGGCGCCTGATATCCAGACCGTGTTCCTGCCCGCCGGCACCTCGTCGCGACCCATTACAGCCACATTGGTCCGGCAGATCGCCGCCATGGGCGGCAATGTCGACGCCTTCGTGCCGAAAGCCGTGCTTGAAGCCCTCAACGCCAAGCTGAAGCGCTGACTTCAGCCCCACATTCTGGAGCCAATCCGATGAAACTCGTTCGATTTGCCTTTGCCGGCGCCATGTTTGCAGGCGCACTTGCCGCCAGCACCATTGCTTCCGCCGCCGAACTTCTCACCGTACAACTGAAGGACGGTCCCGTTGTCATCGAGCTGATGCCGGAAGTCGCGCCCAAGCACGTGGCGCAGATCGAGGCGCTGGCCAAGAAGGGCGCTTATGACAACGTCGCCTTCCACCGCGTCATCGACGGTTTCATGGCGCAGACCGGCGACGTGCAGTACGGCAATATGGAAAAGGGTTTCAGCGCCCAGCGCGCCGGCACCGGCGGCTCCGACCTGCCGGATATTCCGGCTGAGTTCTCCAAGACGCCGTTCACACGGGGCGTGGTCGGCATGGCCCGTTCGCAGGATCCGAATTCCGCCAATTCGCAGTTCTTCATCATGTTCGCCGACGGTCCGTTCCTGAACGGCCAATATACCGTGGTCGGCAAGGTCGTGTCCGGCATGGAAGCCGTGGACAAGATCAAGCGTGGCGCCGGCGGCAACGGTGAAGTTTCCAACCCCGACCGGATGATCAAGGTCACCGTCGGCAAAAAGTAAGGTGGGGCAATAGAGCCCGAACAGAGGAGAATAATCATGGCCGAGATCAAGGATCCGGAAAACACCATCATCATGGAAACGACGACCGGCAAGGTCGTGATCCAGCTGCTTCCGGAAGTTGCGCCTGGCCACGTTGCCCGCATCAAGGAACTGGTATCGGAAGGTGCTTATGACGGCGTCGTGTTCCACCGCGTCATCGAAGACTTCATGGCCCAGACGGGCGACGTGAAGTTCGGCAAGAAGGGTTCGGAAAGCTTCAACCCGGCACGCGCCGGCATGGGCGGCTCTGAAAAGGAAGACCTCAAGGCTGAGTTTTCCGCCATTCCGCACGTTCGCGGCACCTGCTCCATGGCCCGTTCGCAGAGCCCGAACTCCGCCAACTCGCAGTTCTTCATCTGCTTCACCGATTCGCCCTGGCTGAACAAGCAGTACACCGTCTGGGGCCAGGTCATCGAAGGCATGGAAGCCATCGACAAGGTCAAGCGCGGCGAGCCGGTGAAGGATCCCGATTCGATCGTTTCCATCAAGCTCGCTTCTGCGGCTTGATTTTCGGAAATTGCAGTTCGACCCGTCTCGCAGTCTATGCGAGGCGGGTTTTGACGTTTATTGACGGTACGTGATTTTAAGGATGGACGCGGCAGTTTTGACGCTTGCCATCCGTCGCGTCGTTCTCTTCTTCCCTCATTCCTGTGCTTGTCACAGGAATCCAGCCAGCCCAAGTCCCTGGGCTGAAAGGACTCCTCCCGCCGCGCAGACGCGCGCCGACTGGATTCCTGTGACAAGCACAGGAATGAGGGGCGAGGGGTGCGGATGCGTCGGGCCGCAAAACACCGTGCCGTGTCAAATTGGATTTCTGGAAGACCCTTGCAATGCGTGTAGACCTGTTCGATTTCGATCTGCCCGAGGAGAATATCGCCCTGCGCCCGGCGAACCCGCGCGACAGCGCGCGCCTGCTGGTGGTCGATCCGAATGAGAGCCGCATGGAAGACCATCGCGTCTTCGATCTGCCGTCCTTCCTGAAGCCCGGCGATGCGCTGGTGTTCAACGACACCCGCGTCATTCCCGCCCAGCTCGAAGGCGTGCGGCTGCGCGAAGGCGCGCCGGAGACGGCGGTTTCGGCCACGCTGCACATGCGCGCTGATCAATCCCGCTGGAAGGCTTTCGCGCGTCCCGGCAAGCGCATCAAGCAGGGCGACCGCATCCGTTTCGGTTATGAGCGCGACAATGCCTGCGGCCTTGCCCATCTGGAAGCCACCGTCGAGGAGAAGGGCGAGGAGGGCGAGATCACGCTGCTGTTCGACGTCTCCGGCCCGGTGCTGGACGAGGCGATCGCCTCAGTCGGCCATATTCCCTTGCCGCCCTATATCGCGGCGAAACGGCCGGAAGATGCACAGGACCAGACCGACTACCAGACCATCTATGCCCGCGAAAAGGGAGCCGTTGCCGCCCCCACCGCCGGGCTGCATTTCACGCCCGATCTGTTTGCCGCGCTGGACAAGGTGGGCATCGAGCGGCATTTCGTGACGCTTCACGTTGGGGCAGGCACCTTCCTTCCGGTTAAGTCCGACGATACCGACGATCACAAGATGCATTTCGAGATCGGCCATGTGTCGCAGGAAACCGCCGACCGGCTGAATGCGGTAAAGGCGCGCGGCGGGCGCATCGTCTGCGTCGGCACCACCTCGCTGCGGCTGATCGAAAGTGCGGCTGACGAGAATGGCGTTATCCACCCGTGGTCCGACGCCACCGGCATCTTCATCACGCCCGGTTATCGTTTCCGGGCAGTCGATATTCTGATGACCAATTTCCACCTGCCGAAATCGACGCTGTTCATGCTCGTTTCGGCTTTCTGCGGTCTCGAAACGATGCGTGACGCTTATAAGCACGCCATCGAAACCGGATACCGTTTTTATTCCTATGGCGATTCCAGCCTGTTGTTCCGGAAAAACTGATGCACGACAAATTCACCTTCACCCTGAAAGCCACGAGCGGCGGCGCGCGCCTCGGGGAAGTCGCCATGCCGCGCGGCGTCATCCGCACGCCCGCCTTCATGCCTGTTGGCACCGTCGGCACCGTCAAGGCCATGTATCTCGATCAGGTGCGTGAGCTGGGGGCCGATATCATTCTCGGCAATACCTATCATCTGATGCTGCGGCCGGGTCCGGAGCGTGTTGCCCGTCTCGGTGGTCTGCATGAGCTGATCCGTTGGCCGCACCCGATCCTCACCGACAGCGGCGGCTTCCAGGTTATGTCGCTTTCGGGTCTGCGCAAGCTCGACGAGAAGGGCGTGACCTTCAAGAGCCATGTGGACGGTTCGCTGCACCATATGTCGCCGGAACGCTCGATCGAAATTCAGGGCATGCTCGATTCGGACATCCAGATGCAGCTCGACGAATGCATTGCGCTGCCGGCCGAGCGCAAGGAAATCGAGCGCGCCATGGAAATGTCGCTGCGCTGGGCGGAGCGCTGCCGCGTCGCCTTCGGCGAACAGCCCGGCAAGGCCATGTTCGGCATCGTGCAGGGCGGCGACCAGCCGGATTTGCGCATCCGCTCGGCCGAAGGGCTGAAGCAGTTTGATCTCAAGGGCTATGCGGTCGGCGGCCTTGCCGTCGGCGAGCCGCAGGATGTGATGCTGGGCATGCTCGACATCACCCTGCCGGTGCTGCCCACCGAAAAGCCGCGTTATCTGATGGGCGTCGGCACGCCTGATGATATCCTGAAATCGGTGGCGCGCGGCATCGACATGTTCGACTGCGTGATGCCGACCCGTTCCGGTCGTCACGGGCTTGCCTTTACCCGTCGCGGCAGGGTCAACATCCGCAATGCCCGCCATGCCGAGGATATGCGGCCGCTGGACGAGCAGTCCAACTGCCCGGCCTCGCGCGATTATTCCCGCGCCTATCTGCATCATCTCACCCGCTCCAACGAGGCGCTGGGCGGCATGCTGCTGTCCTGGCATAATCTTGCCTATTATCAGGAGCTGATGCAGGGTATCCGTAAGTCGATCGAGGAAGGCCGTTTCGCCGATTTTTATGCGGAAACCATAGAAATGTGGGCGCGGGGCGATATAGACCCGATCTGACGCTTCCCGACCTTTCTCCTGTTTCGGACGCTTTCCTTGGCACATGCGCCTTACGTTCTTTTCCGGGATGATACGACCGGCGCGGTGACAGCCTTCGCCGAGCCGGAAGAGATCATCGTCGCGGATGAGCCTGAGGCCTTTTTTGCCGCGCTCAAGCGCATGGAAGCGCTGCGACGGGCCGGGAAATACCTTGCCGGCTATATGTCCTACGAGGCGGGTTTCCTGTTCGAGCCGAAGCTTGCGCCTCTTGCCGATGAACCCCGCAATGTGCCGTTTCTGCGCTTCGGCGTCTTTTCCGGCCCGCAGCCGGATGCCGGGCGGTTTGCGCGTCCCGACGCGCTGCCAGATGCGGATGCGTTTCTTTCCAATCCCGTGCCGGCATGGACACTCCAGGAATACCAGCAGCGCTTTGCGCGACTGCACGACCACCTGCGTCGTGGCGATTGTTATCAGGGCAATCTGACCATGCCCGTCACTGCCCGCTGGAGCGGCGATCCGCTCACTGCCTTCTGGTCGCTGATCGCGCGCCAGCCGGTGAAATACGGCGCGCTGGTCGATCTTGGTGGCCCGGTCATCCTGTCGCGCTCGCCGGAACTGTTTTTCTCGGTCGATGGCGAGGGGTTCATCGAAACCCATCCGATGAAGGGCACGACGCCGCGCGGGGCGGATGCGGAGAAGGACCGGGCAATTATCGCGGCGATGTTGGCGGATGAAAAGACGCTGGCCGAAAACCGCATGATCGTCGATCTGCTGCGCAATGATATTTCCCGCATCACCGAGGTCGGTAGCCTCGATGTGCCGAGGCTGTTCGATATCGAGACCTATCCGACCGTGCACCAGATGGTCAGCCACGTCAGGGCAAAGCTTCTGCCTGACGTGACGGTGGAAGAGATTTTTGCCTCGCTGTTTCCCTGCGGCTCCGTCACCGGCGCACCAAAAATGTGGGCAATGAAAATCCTGCGGGAGCTGGAAGCCGGCCCGCGCGACGCCTATTGCGGAGCGATCGGCTTCATATCTCCTGATGGAGATATGCGGTTCTCCGTGGCGATCCGCACCCTCAGCCTGTTCGATAACGGCCGCGCCGTCTTTAATGTCGGCGGCGGCATCGTCTTCGATTCCGTTGCCGAGGCGGAATATGACGAGTGTCTGTTGAAATCGAAATTCGCGGTGGGGGACAGGTTGTTGCGGGGGTGATCGAGATGCGCACTTGACAGTTATGCATATTTTGATCCGCAGCGAACATCATTTCCTTGCTAAAAGGTGTAAAATACGTATTTTACACAAAAGGGAGACTGGCGACCGTGGCGCAAACGATAAGAGTTCCAGCGACTGAGTTCGCTCGTAAATTCACGACGTTCCGGGAACAGGTGCAAACTGCGGGCGTGATAGAGGTTACGGCGCATAATCGCACGATTGGTGCGTTCCTCTCAGCATCTGAACTCGATCATTATCGGGACCTGCAAAGACGCGAGCGTGAAGTCATCAAAGTAAGCGAGATGGATGACGAGACCATGGCGTCGATTATGGGCGCCGAATACGGCAAAGCTTCCGAGTGAGTTATCCGACTCCCGTTCCGGGCCTTATAATTCGCTATAACTACCTGTGGCATCGGGAAAAAAGCGAAGGCCTTTCGGTAGGGCGCAAGGACAGGCCTTGCGCCATCATCGTGTATCACTCCAAGACCAATGACACGATTGTCGTACCGATCACACATTTTCCTCCCGACTTTGGTGAGGAAGACACATCCATCGAAATTCCCGCTGAACTCTGTAGCCAACTGGGCCTAGATGACGATGCCAACTGGGTCCGAGTGAGCGAGGTCAATCGTTTCGAATGGCCGGGTATTCACTTGAGGGCGCTTCCCGCAGACCCGAACCGGTATGACTACGGTATGATTCCTCAGGAATTCTTCGAGCAGATCAAAAGCAAACTTCATCAGACAATGAAGAATGGACGTGTTGCTCAGGCCAAGCGTTAAGTGCGCCAGTGGTCATGGAAGTCAGCCGGAACTGGCTCACCGCCCGATCACCTCAAATACGCCATCCTCCACCAGCACTTCCTTCGCTGCCGCGTGGCTCAGAAAACCCGAAGGGCTGGCGCTGGCGCCATAGGCGCCCGATTGCAGGATGGCGAGGAGATCACCGGCCTTCAGCCTGGGCAGTGCGGCATTGCGGGCCAGTGTGTCGAGGGGCGTGCAGAGCGGGCCGACGATCGTTGCGGTCTCGTCGTATTCTGCCTGCATTTTGGCGGGTGCGACGATGGGGTAGTTGCGCTTGACGATCTGGCCGAGATTGCCCGAAGCGGCGAGGTGATGGTGCATGCCGCCATCCGTCACCACGAAGGTGGTGCCGCGCGAGGTTTTTACCGAATTCACTTCCGCCACATAGATGCCGCCGGGGCCGGCGAGGAAGCGGCCGGGTTCGACGATGATATGGGCGTCGGTTATCAGAGGATGCGCTTTCACAAGCGCCTTGAGGTCGGGAATGGCGGCGCTGACTTTTTCAAGATCGAGCGGCGTTTCGCCTGCGAAATAGGGGATGCCCAGGCCGCCGCCGAGATCGATGGTTTCGAGCGGTCTGCCCAGCATTTGCGCCATGCGTGCGGCAAGGGAAATGGCGTGTCGCCATTGGGAGACAAGCATGTCGGCGTCGAGGATCTGTGTGCCGCCGTAGATGTGCACGCCGACGAGATCGATATGTCTGGCGTCCCTGAAGAGCGGCAGGACGTTTTCCAGCTCTTCCTCGTCGAAACCGAAAGCCGTGGCCTTGCCGCCCATGCGCATGGCGCCGGCTTGAGCATCCGGCACGGGGTTGATGCGGATCGAGGCTTTGACCGGTTTGCCGATCGCTTCGATACGGGCGATTTCCTCGGCGCTTTCAATATGGATTTCGCCGATGCCGCCTTCGATTACCTCGCGCAATTCGGCCATGCCCTTGCCGGGGCCGGCGAAGATGATGTTCTCAGGTGCGACACCCGCCTTGATCGCAGCGCGATATTCGCCGACGGAGGCGATTTCAGCGCCGGCGCCTTGTTGCCGGAAAAGTGCGATAATGGTGGGCAGGGGATTGGCCTTCACCGAATAATAGATATCGGCAAAGCCCGAGAGCGCCGTTTCAAGGTTCTGATAGGCGCGGCGCATGGCGCTGGCATCATAGAGGAAGCACGGCGTTCCGGTTTGGGCGACGATATCGTGAACCGCAAGTCCGCCGATGACAAGATCGTTGTCAGTGACCGAAAATTGCGCAGTCGCAAGGGCCGGGCCGTGGCTCTGGGTTTTATCCGTGGGCGACATTGTCCGTCCGTTCGCGCACCAGCGCGCGGTAATCCACCTTGCCATTGGCGGTGACCGGAAGCCGGTCGACCAGTTCGATGGCGCGCGGGATCATGAAGGGGGCGAGCATTTCGGCGGCTTTCCTGAGTGCTGCCGAAACGTCGATATTTTCATTGGCGGCGGTTGCCACGGCATGCACCCTTTCACCGGCAAAGGGGTCCGGTAGACCGATGACGGCAACCTGCTGGAACAGCCCTGTTGACATCAGGCTTTCTTCCACCTCGGTCGGGCTGATGCGATAGCCTGACGATTTGATCATCGCATCGTTGCGAGCAACGAAGCTGAAGAAGCCATTCTCGTCTTCCACGGCCAGATCACCGGAATAACAGACGGTTTCGCCGCCCAGGGCCGCCGGAATGAAGGGATGAGGGCGCAGCACTTTTGCCGTGTCTTCCGGCCGGTTCCAGTAGCCGAGCGATACCGTCGGGCCGCGATGGACGAGAATGCCCGGCTCGCCCGGTTTTGCCCGTTGTCCCTTATCGGTGACGATGAAGATTTCACATTCCGGAATGGCCTTGCCGATGGAGGTCGGGCGGCTGTCGATTTCTTCCGGTGGCAGGAAGGTGGAGCGGAAGGCCTCGGTTAGACCATACATCAGGTAGATTTTTGTATCCGGCAGCTTTTCGCGCAGCGCCTTTACGGTTTCCTGCGGCACGCGCCCGCCGGAATTGGTGATATAGCGCAGATGCGGCAGGGGCGTCTTTGCGAGCGAGGGGGCCGCCCTCGTCAGGATTGCCCAGACGGTCGGCACGCCGGCGAGACCTGTCACGGCGTGGTCGCGCAGATCGCGGACGATATCGTCGCCCAGCCGAAAGGTGGAGATGATCGTGGTGGCGCCCTGTTCCACGGCCGTCAGCAACTGGTTCAGGCCATAATCGAAGCTGAAGGGCAGGAGGGAAAGAATACGGTCGCTCGCCGTAATCTCCAGATAGGTCCGCACAATGCGCGCGCCGGCCAGAAGATTGCGGTGTGACAGCATCACGCCCTTGGGTGAGCCGGTGGAGCCGGATGTATAGAGGATCGCCGCAAGGTCCTCGCCGATTGCCGCCGAGGTTTTGGCAGGCGCGTTCGAGCGGGTCTCGATATTTTCCGTCAGCAATACGCTCACATCGGCCAAGCCTTCCAGCGCTGCGCCGAGTTCTTCCTGCATCGCCCTGCTGCTGATGACGATTTTCGCGCCGCAATCCGTGATGATATGGCGGATCTGCTGTGATTTCAGCAGCGCATTGACCGGCACAAAAACGCAGGATGCCATGCTGACGCCGAAGATCGACCAGCATTCCTCTATGCCGCGTGGCAGGAAAATGACGACTCTGTCGCCGCGTTCTGCGCCGGCCTGCTGCAGGGCAGCCGCGCAAAGGCTCGCCGCTTGCGCGAATTCCCGATAGCTCAGCGCGATATCTTTATGGATAAGGGCCTGATCGTCGCTTGCCGCCTGTGCGGCGAGCAGGTGGTGCAGCAGGAAATGCGGTGTCATCTCCTCCGTTCCCTGAGGACGAAGGCGATGAGATCAGCGGGTGTACCGAGATTGTCAGGCGTGAAATGTTCATCATCGAGAATGATGCCAAAACTCTCGCCGAGGAAGATCATCAATTCCAGAAAACCGAGCGAATCGATCGCGCCGCCTTCAAGAAGCAGGGTATCGTCGGTAAAAGGTGCGTGGGCGGGAAAACGGCTCGAGAGATAGGAATGGATCGTATCAGCAACGTTGGTTTCGCTTTTCTTTGCCGCAAGCATGCTTGTTCTCCGATTTCCCGTGTGTTTCCCATAAAACCCGCCTGAAATGACGCTTTATCTACAAAGGTCGATATTCTGTCAGGTCAGTTATGGTTCACTAAAATACCTAGGGTGGCAATAACACCAACTCTGAGTATGTTTCGTTAATAAAATGTGGGTTCCATGCGCCTTTTACTTGTATCGGCGCGAATTTATGTGCCGCGAACCCGCCGGCATTGCGCTCACCATCAAGCGCCGCCATCGTCAGGGCAAGCCTGCCCCGGAACAGAAGATGGCGAGCGATTGCAGAAATATGCCTTTGCGCGATCTCTCGGTCCTCGCAATAAATCAAGCGGGCGGAGGGCAGCTTTTTGGTTGTGGTTTTCAAGAACACCAGCGGATAGTGATGGCCGTCCGCCTGCATTATGGCCACGATGCAGCCGAGCCGCAGGTGATCTTCCAGCATCTCACGCATTGCGGCCGGCAGGGTATCGGGCGACACGGCTGCAAGCGGGCTCAGCCGCTCGCCGGAAGGACGCAGAGCCTTGAGCGGCAGGGGATAAAAAAGCGTGTGATCCGTCACCGTCTGAAAACCCAGCCTCTCGTTCAGCTTGCAGGCTTCGGGAGACGGGGTGAGGTCGGTAAACAGTTCTTCCTCAGACGAGGAGGCCATTTGCAGCATACGCGGTGCAAACCACCGGCACGAAGGCTCGACATACCAGCTGGACAGGTTGACGACGATGCTGCCAGTTTCGGGCAGACGGCTTTTGATCGTCAACAGAACGCCCGCCGCGTCCTCACCCTTCATCAGCAATTGCCCGATCGAACCGAGTTTCCGGCGCGCATGGTGGTCGCTGATAAGCGCCAGTCCGCGGGACCAGAAAGCCGCGCTTTTTTCGGGGAAACCTTTCGCCAAAAGGGCAACGGCGGCGGCGCGGTTTCCGTTGTCGATCGGTACGATTTTCAGAGGTCGCTCTCCGCTGTCTGGCGTTAACTGGCCGGGGAAAGAGATTTTTCAACCTCGCCGCGTAGTATTGCCTTACGACGATAGATTTACTGTCCCGTTAATCGTCTGGGCTGCAGGGCGGCGGCGGCGATCACGTTTGCATGCAAGGCAGGCGCGCCGAACGCGCCCGCCTCCTGTGATTTGCCGATCAATAGACCACGACGCCGCGGATGCTTTCGCCTTTGTGCATCAGGTCGAAACCCTTGTTGATGTCTTCGAGCGGCATCACGTGGGTGATCATCGGATCGATCTGGATCTTGCCTTCCATGTACCAGTCGACGATCTTCGGCACGTCGGTGCGGCCGCGTGCGCCGCCAAAGGCGGTGCCCATCCAGTTGCGGCCGGTAACGAGCTGGAACGGGCGCGTCGAGATTTCCTGGCCGGCACCGGCAACGCCGATGATGACAGACTTGCCCCAGCCGCGATGCGAGGATTCCAGCGCCTGACGCATGACCTTGGTATTGCCGGTGCAATCGAACGTATAATCCGCGCCGCCGATCAGGTCGCCGTTGCGCTTCGTCATGTTGACGAGATAGGGCACGATGTCGTCGCCGACTTCCTTGGGGTTGACGAAGTGGGTCATGCCGAACTTCTCGCCCCACGCCTTGCGATCATTGTTGATGTCCACACCGATGATCATATCCGCACCGGCAAGGCGCAGGCCCTGCAGCACGTTGAGGCCGATGCCACCGAGACCGAAGACGATGGCGGTCGCGCCGATCTCGACCTTGGCGGTGTTGATGACAGCACCGATGCCGGTGGTGACGCCGCAGCCGATGTAGCAGACCTTGTCGAATGGCGCGTCGGGATTGATCTTGGCGAGCGCGATTTCCGGCAGGATGGTGTAGTTCGAAAAGGTCGAGCAGCCCATGTAGTGATGGATCTTGTCCTTGCCGATCGAGAAACGCGAGGTACCGTCAGGCATGACGCCCTGACCCTGGGTGGCGCGGATCGAGGTGCAGAGATTGGTCTTGCGCGAGGTACAGGAATAACATTCGCGGCATTCCGGTGTGTAGAGCGGAATGACGTGGTCACCCTTCTTGACCGAGGTGACGCCGGGGCCGACATCAACGACGATACCGGCACCCTCATGGCCGAGGATTGCCGGAAACAGACCTTCCGGATCGGCTCCCGACAGGGTGAAATCGTCGGTGTGGCAGATGCCGGTCGCCTTGACCTCAACAAGCACTTCGCCGGCGCGGGGACCTTCCAGCTGGACGGTCATGACCTCAAGCGGTTTTCCTGCCTGAATGGCAACTGCGGCGCGAACGTCCATTTTCGATCTCCTGGCGTTGTCTCATGATTGGATAGGGCTGTTTTGCCCGAGCTTGTCGGCAGGGACAAGGGGCAAAAGCGACCTTCACGTCTCAGTTACGACCAAAAAAGTGAAGCACGTCTCCGTGCTGGACGAGAAGAGCGAGCCTCGGCAAAATTGTATCCGCAATGGAATATCGACCCAGCGTATTCAATTGAATATTTCGACTATAATAAATTATGAATATCTGATTTAAATATATGATTTTACATACTATTTTTGATATTTGGGTGATCTTTAATTTACGAATCTGGTGTTTAATTCGCCATGTAGAATGACGAATGAAATTGGGCGGCCATCAATCGGTGGTTCCGGAAAATACCTTTATCTCGCGAGTGCAATTGGCCTTCGCCACTTGTGTCGCGCCGCCATGATCGCGGTGAGCATCAGCGGTTTTGCTGAATTTATTTTCTGTGGCCGGGGGAATTTCGCCCGGCTGCAGTTTTTGTGTGTCTGGCTGGGGGGAGCCGGAACGATCCGTGGCGGTTGGATGAAAAGCGATCATTGCAGATGTTTCATATTGAAAAAATCTTGAGCGCGTCGGCGCGTCATTTCCGCCTGCTTCTGAGGGATCGGCGGGCAAATTTTGCGATCATGACGGCATTGCTGATGCCGGTTTTTCTTTTCACGTTCGGACTGCTGTTCGAAGGTGGCCGGGCGCTGGCCTATTACAGCCAGTCGAAGCGGGTGATCGCGCAGGCCTGTGAGCGCTCGACGAAACCGACCCGGACGAATGTGCCTATCGATGAGGTGCGCCGCAAAAACGTGCTGGATACGTTCGACGCGCTCATCACTTCCACCAAACAGGATGTGGTGAGCCGCGATGTGACGATCGACTGGTTGACCACCGATATTGAAGCGAAATTTACCTATAAGACGGTGTTGGGCGGCCTGTTCAATGTCGAAAAGATGGACTACGCGCTGACTTACCGTTGCGACGGTATTCCTCCCTATCCCTATGACGGCGAGGTAATCGTCAACAACACATTCGACCGGCTGAACGGTAAAGACCGGATTCTCAAAAACGGTAAAGGCCCCGACGCCCCGAATGGTTGCTGGGGCGTTGTCAGCTATGAGGAAATTGGATGGAATGGTGGCACAGGCCCCGGCATCGAGCTTCAGGACTGGAGCAATGCGGCGTGCCGCAAGAAATTCGGCTGGCAGGGTTATGAGGAGCCGAAGAAGGATGCCGGAGCTGCTTGCGCCAGCGTCTCGCAGCCGGACGTCGCACCGACGGACGCAAAAGATCCGAAAAACAACAACAAACTGAAAGAGCCCGATAAGGACGCGTCGCAATCCGCGGCAACGAATCCATGTCCACCCAAGCCGGACGATCCGCAAAAACCCTCTTTGCTGAAAGCCGAAAATGGCGGAATACCGCCGACCAAATATGTGGTGGAACTGGATAGCCATTGGGATAATCAGAAGAAAAGCGACGCCAACAGTTCCATCTTCAAGATTGTCGAACTGCATCCCGGAAAATATGAGGTTTCGGTCTGGTATAATGGCCGCAACGACGCCTATGGCGGCACCAACGACATCGACATCTTCCTGCAGCTCCAGCGTCCGCAACTAGGCCCCGAAAAGAAGATCATCGAAATGGCGCAGAAGGACAAAGTCTTCTGGGAGCGCCGCAGTTATTCGATCACGGTTGATATCTATTCCGTCTACAAGCTGACGATTGCCGCAGGCGGGAAAAGCGACAGTCTTGGCGGCATCATCACGGCTTTTGAGGTGAAGTATGTCGACTCACCGAAATAAAGGCCTCTTTCGCCGTTGCCGTGCTCGGTTCCGCTCTTATGCACTCGACATCCGGGCGGCCACCGCCGTCGAGTTTGGCCTGCTCATGCCGCTCTATTTCCTGCTGGTCTTCGGCATTTTCGAAGTCGGTCTGGCGCTGCTGCTCACTCTCAATCTGGCAACCGCGGCCAATGCCGGCGCGGAAATGCTGCGCAAGGCGGCGGCAAGCCATACGGCGGTTACCGAAATCGAATTCAGGCGTGTCATCGCCTCGAATTTCCTGCTCGGCACGACGGAAATCGACATGAAGATAACGCTCGTCCCGATCCCGGATGCGGATTTCACCGCCGTGCCGCTGACATTTCCCATCGAGAACAAGTTTCAGGCGCCGGATAAAAAAGCCGGGCAATATCTTCTGGCGCTTGGTTACAATTGGCTATTCATTCTGCCCACGACGCGCCTGCTGATCCCCGGTGGTAGCGACACGCAGCCGCAATTACAGAATGTCTCTCTGGCGATCACCGCCGTTCGGGTGACGGAATGATGGTGTTTCGGCTGAAATCCGTCCTCGCCGCCATGGTGCGGTCGCGCTCCGGCGTCGCCGCGGTGGAATTCTCCCTGCTATTGCCAATGCTGATCATTTTTCTGGCGGTGATGATCGAGACTGGTCGTGGCTGGCTCAGCTACGACCGTTTCGTCACGGTCGTCGACAATACAGCCCGCTGGTCCGCCCGTTTCCCGGAATTCGAGGAGCGGGTGAGGACGGGGGTAAAAACCTTTGTCATTGAGGCCGGGCAACCTCTTGACTCGAAGAAGCTCGATCTGACCTTGCGGAGCGCCAAATTGGTGGGCGGCGTCGCAACCGTCGAATTCGCGCCCTACAACTTCTTCGGGTCCGCAGAAGCCGTGACCTGGGACAAGATGCTGAAGGCGGGAAATTTCAAGGAAGAGGAAGCCGTCATCGTGATTTCAGGGCGTTATAAATATAGCCCGCTATTCTCGTTCCTGCGCCCGACGACCATCGAGTTCGAATATGTCGCCACGGTCAATCCGTATTTCTCGCGGCACTATAAATATCAGAAGGGCAAGTCGGACTGGTCCTTCTGGAATGTTCGCTGAGGATAACGGTCACCGTACGTGCCCTGAACGGGCTTTCCCTTTCACTGCTCCCCTGCGCCGGAAACCTTGATGGGTTCGCCCATCCCCAGCCACTGCGCGCAATCCTTCAGCGCCCGAGCTGCAACCAGCTGACGTTTCATGATCGTCTTGTCCTTGCCGCGAAAACGTTTCACGCCCTCCGGCTTGACGATGGAACCCGGCTCCAGTTCAGGGAACAGGCCGAAATTGATGTTCATCGGCTGGAAGGAACGTTTGCCCGGCTCATCATCTGAGGAGAGGTGGCCGCCGGTGATGTGGTTGAGAAGCGAACCGAGGGCCGTGGTGGCCGGCGGCAGGCTCAGGGCCTCGCCCTTCCGTTCGGCGGCGGCGAAGCGGCCCGCGAGCAGGCCGACCGAGGCGCTTTCCACATATCCCTCGCAGCCGGTGATCTGGCCGGCGAAACGCAGGTCCGGACGGGATTTCAGCTTCAGCGACGGATCGAGCAGGGTCGGGGAATCGATATAGGTGTTGCGGTGCAGGCCGCCGAGACGCGCGAATTCCGCATTTTCGAGGCCCGGAATCATGCGGAACACATCCGCCTGCACGCCATATTTCAGCTTGGTCTGGAAACCCACCATGTTGTAGAGCGTGCCGAGCGCATTGTCCTGGCGCAGCTGGACCACGGCATAGGCCTTCACGGTGGGGTTATGGGCATTGGTCAGCCCCATCGGTTTCATCGGGCCATGGCGCAGCGTCTGGCGGCCGCGTTCGGCCATGATCTCGATCGGCAGGCAGCCGTCGAAATAGGGTGTGCCTTCCCATTCCTTGAACCCGACCGTGTCGCCGGCAATCAGCGCGTCGATGAAGGCGTTATATTGCTCTTCGTCCATCGGGCAGTTGATGTAGTCCTTGCCCGTGCCGCCGGGGCCGACCTTGTCGTAACGCGACTGGTACCAGCAGATATCCATGTTGATGCTGTCGCGGTGCACGATGGGGGCTATGGCGTCGAAAAAGGCCAGCGCATCCTCACCCGTTTCTGTCTGCACTGCCGCCGCCAGATCCGGCGAGGTGAGCGGCCCGGTGGCAATGATTGTGCTGCCCCATTCCCTCGGTGGCAGGCCGGAAACCTCTTCGCGGACAATCGTCACCAGTGGGTGACTTTCCAGCATTTCGGTAACGGCAAGCGAAAACCCGTCGCGGTCGACGGCAAGCGCGCCGCCGGCCGGCACCTGATGTTTGTCGGCACAGGCCATGATCAGCGAGCCGGCAAGCCGCATTTCGGCATGGATGACGCCGACCGCATTGGCCGTCGCATCATCGGAGCGGAAGGAGTTGGAACAGACCAGTTCCGCCAGCGTATCACCCTTATGCGCATCCGTGCCGCGCACGCCGCGCATTTCGTGCAGGATGACGGGCACGCCGCTCTCAGCAATCTGCCACGCGGCTTCCGAACCGGCCAGTCCGCCGCCCACGACATGAATGGGAGAATGGGTCTTGTCTTGCATGCTGGCGTCCATGGGCCGCCGCGGGGCAAAGGCTCCCGTCCGCCGGCTGTCTCTCGAGTGATTGTTCCGCGCGGGTCCTGAAGGACACGGCATTGTTTGCGGCATGCACTAGCATGCATGGCCGGGGCAGCCAAATGTTTTTGAGGGATGGAGGGTATGAGGGGGGCGAGCTGCTAACTTCGCGACAAGGCTGAGAAGCAGGCAAGCATTTTTGGGAGCGAGTGCGTACCGCTTGTTTCTTCTCCCCGCCGGGGAGAAGTCCGCGGCAGCGGGATGAGGGGGCGAGGGTGCGGCCTATCGCTGGCGTTGCCCCTCATCCGACCCTTCGGGCCACCTTCTCCCCGACGGGGAGAAGAAATATGCCGCGATGCCGGGCGCCTATCCAAAGGCTAGTTCCTCGAGCCAGACCCGAGAATCAAAAACGGCGCCAAAGGCGCCGTTTTCTTAAAACCTGTCGCTCGATCGTCGCGCCCTGGAGGTCGGGCAGCGGGACGATCGTTTACGCCTTAGCGGAACGAACGGGCTGCTACGTTACGGATGTCGTAACGGGTCAGACCGATGTCGCTCAGAGCCTGATTGGAGAGGCTGCCGAGTTCGTTGATCGTGCGGCGGTAGGAGATCCAGTTCTTTGCAATGCGGATAGGGTTCATGGTCGTTTCCTCAATCTATCTCTGTTGATTTCGTCTGCCGGCTCAGTGTTTCTCTGTGCTCTCGGCTGTTGAGGTTTATATATAGACATTAAGCCATGTTGTGCAGTGCAGAATTTAGGCTACTGCCATGCATTTGTGCACTATGTCGGCTAAATTTGCGGCTCTGAATATCATATGGGCAAAATATGAGCGGAAATGCCTGTGTTTCAGGCGGTTTTGACCGATATGGCGGCCTTTGGCGGCGCTGAAGGGGCTTTTCAGGTGAAAAAGGAGCGGTGCGGCGGCTCTTGCATTATTCGCGCCGCGCAAATGGCAGGCATCATCGATGCATTTTTCATCTGCCGACCGCGCGAGTGGCTACGGCAGAACCACTTCGACCTGGAGAGTCGCCCAAAACGAAAAAAGGCCGGAGGCGGGAGCCTCAGGCCTTTTTGGGTAGGTCGTCTCACATCCGCCGCATCAAGCGGCGGGGCGTATAATTAGAAGCCGACGGCAGTCTTGGCGACGCGGCGGATGTCCTGACGGCCAATGCCGAGGTCACTCAGTTCGCGGTCGGTCATGCGGCCGAGTTCGGTTACGGTCTGACGATACTTGCGCCAGTTGGTGAGCGAGCGTGCAATGTTCATTTTCATCTTCCTCTTCGTGCTGTTCAGTCTCTGCGGCCAGTCTTGGGAGGCTTTGGTCCGGGGCTGAACTCGATCTCTGTATGACCACGAATATAATCGGTTTAATCAAAACAAAAACAGACAAAGCAAGATGTCACCTATGCGCGTAATGCAATGCAAGCCGGTAAATCAGGCTGATTGCGGCGATTCATGCATAATTTGTGACCAATTTGTGTGCTTTTGGTGATCGCCCGGGGGTTCGGCAGTGCGAAGGCGTGTGAGATGAACGAATAAGGGGCGGGGCAGGGTGCGGAAGCCCTGAATCGCCGGTTTGGAGCAAGGGCTGGCAATCCGGCAACTTGGGCTGCGGGGCAGGCTATATATAATGTCAATGTAGCCGCATAAATATTGCCTGTTTTACGCGCCTGTCTGCATGCGATGTGCAGGGCGAGATGGGTCGGAAAGGCGATGGGAGGCGCATGTGGTGCGGCTTGCCGTTTTTTGCCCAAAATCGCCTTTGTCCGGCTGTTGCGCGCTGTCCCCCGGCGCGGGCGGCGAATAAGCGGAGAGGGCGGCCGTCTCTTGCCACCGGCGCGGGGGATGAGAAAAGTCCGGAGGAAACGAAAGGCGGGGGGAACGGCGTGCTTGACCCTTTCTGAACATTGTGACATACCGCCGCCCAACGTGCGGGTATGGCGGAATTGGTAGACGCATTGGTTTTAGGTACCAACGCTTCGGCGTGGGAGTTCGAGTCTCTCTACCCGCACCACAAGCAAAGCATGGCTGTGCCACGCTTGCGCCAGAGTGCATCTTTATAAGATGCGGGGAGCTTCGGGGTTCATCATCCCCTTTGCACCTTTGTCTCCGGCGCGGGCGCAATGTTGCCCGGCGGGCGCTTGTGTAAAGAAATAAGGGAAGCCACGGCCGGGGAACGATGTTTCCGGCGCAGTGCTCGAAAGTAAACCAACGGCTGTCTGAGCACCGCCGCCATGATGTGAAGGTTAGGAAAATGCAGGTTATCGAAACGCTCGCTGAAGGGCTGAAGCGCGAACTCAAGGTCGTGATCCCGGCTGCCGACATGAAGGCCCGTCTGGACGAGCGTCTGGTTGACGCCAAGGACAAGGTTCGCATCAACGGCTTCCGTCCCGGCAAAGTGCCGATGGGCCACCTGAAGAAGATGTACGGCAAGTCCATCATGGCTGACCTCGTCAACGAGCTGGTGCGTGAAAAGCCGACCGAAATCCTTTCCAGCCGCGGCGAAAAGTCTGCTACCCAGCCGGCCATCTCCATGACCGAAGACGAGCAGGAAGCCGAAAAGATTCTGTCGGCTGAATCCGATTTCGAATTCACCGTTGCTTACGAAATCATCCCGGCCATCGAACTGAAGGCCAATGACGGCATCAAGGTTACCCGCGAAGTTGTTGAAGTCTCTGAAGACGAAATCAACGAGCAGATCCTCAAGATCGCCGAAAGCGCCCGCACCTTTGAAGCCAAGAAGGGCAAGGCCGCCGATGGCGACCGCGTCACCATGAACTACCTTGGCAAGGTTGACGGCGTTGCCTTCGACGGCGGCGCTGCTGAAGATGCCGAACTGGTTCTCGGTTCGGGCCGCTTCATCCCCGGCTTCGAAGACCAGCTGGTCGGCGTCAAGGCTGGCGACGAAAAGACCATCACCGTGACCTTCCCGGCCGACTACCCGGCTGCAAACCTTGCAGGCAAGGAAGCCAACTTCGACATCACCGTCAAGGAAGTTGCCGCTGCTGCCGCCGTTGAAATCAACGACGAACTGGCTGAAAAGCTCGGTCTCGAATCGGCTGAAAAGCTGAAGGAAATCGTCAAGGGCCAGATCGAAAGCCAGTACGGCAACATCACCCGCCAGAAGGTCAAGCGTCAGATCCTCGACCAGCTGGACGAAATGTACAAGTTCGACACCCCGGCTGGCCTCGTTGACGCCGAGTTCGACAACATCTGGCGCCAGATCAACACCGATCTCGCCCAGTCCGGCAAGACCTTCGCTGACGAAGACACGACCGAAGAAGAAGCCCGCGAAGAATATCGCAAGCTGGCTGAACGCCGCGTCCGTCTCGGCCTCGTTCTCTCCGAAATCGGCGAAAAGGCCGGCGTTGAAGTGACCGAAGAAGAAATGCAGCGCGCGCTGTTCCAGCAGCTGCAGCAGTTCCCCGGCCAGCAGAAGGAAATCCTCGATTTCTTCCGCAACACCCCCGGCGCTTCCGCTTCGCTGCGCGCTCCGATCTTCGAAGAAAAGGTCATCGACAAGCTGCTTTCCGAAATCTCGGTAACGGACAAGACCGTTTCCAAGGAAGAGCTGCTGGCTGACGACGCCGAAGAAGCAACGGAAACCAAGAAGAAGGCCCCGGCCAAGAAAAAGGCTGCTGCCAAGGCTGACGACGCCGCTGAAGGCGAAGAAGCCGCTCCGAAGAAGAAGGCTCCGGCCAAGAAGAAGGCCGCTGAAGGCGACGCCGAATAATCTTCTTCAGTGGAAGCTGATTGAAAAAAGGCCGTGGCGAAAGCTGCGGCCTTTTTGTTTTGGGGATGGGTAGGATGTCTGGTTTCGGCCCGAAGCGGACAATGAATGTCATATAGCCGTAAAGGTATGTTGCTTTAGTGCGGCCACCCGTTGCCAAACTTATTTGGCTTTTCACAAGGGAACCAGCATGAAGTGCCTGCGACGACCGCATGGCCAGTTCACCCCGATGCCGTACCCTTTGATGTCACAGCCAGCTATCCAGCCTCTCGGGCCCGCATCGCGCATATTCCCGCTGGGATGCGAGAAGTTGCGTGGCATGGAGTACCAGAGCCAGTGCTGACAGTAAGGCTTGATGGCTCTGTTGAATACGAGACCAGTGATGGTGAGGTACGCCACGTTTCGGCAGGTAGCTTTGTGCTGGTCTCGGACACACACGGAAAAGGGCATCTATCCCGGCACTCGCCGGAGGCTCAGACCGTTATCTGGATTTCATTACCGAACGGCCTTGAATTCCCGCCTACCAAATGACCTCGGCGCAAAGAGGCCATGAGGGGTAGCGCTCATTCCATCTTGATCGCACTGCACATAATTTTGCTGCATGTGCGCTTGTTCATCTCCCGTTCATCTGGCACAATGGCCGCTATGATTTCCTGGTTGCTTCGTGTGGCCGTTCAGGGGAATGCGGGCCAGCCTGATGGGGTGGCCGTCACGCCGACAATCTCGTTGGACTCGACTTTTACCGTGCTTTCCGGGTAGCGCCGGCACGCCCTTAAATGATTTGGGGACAAGATATGCCGTTCCGAACATCTATTTTCTTTTTTCGCCTGTCGCTCGTTGCTGGCCTCTGTGGCGGAACGACGGTGCATGCCGACGAAGCCGGGCTGATCTGGAAGCCGGTCAAGAATTCCGACCGTTCCTATACGGCGCGCATTGGCGCGAAGCTGCCGGTCGATACGCCGATCCGTGCGGGTTTGGAAATGGGCATGAATGCCTCCAGGACGGGGCAGGTGGTGGATACGCCGGTGCGGGTATGGGGCAATGTCACCTTGCTTGCCGAACAGTTGCCCGGCGTCTCGCTTGCCCGCGATGTCGGCGTCATCTTCAATGCACTGACGGGCTCGAGCAGCGTTTCCGTGACCTCGCAGCAGAAGCGCATCGTCACCCCGGAGCTGGATATTGAGGCGAACCGCAATTTCACCGTGCGTTATGACGGCACGGCGCAGCAATGGAACGGCCTCGACGTGTCGCAGTCATTGCGGCTTTCCCGCTCCGAGACGGGTACCGCTTTCGTGCTGACGGGGGCCAGCCGCAACAGCTTCAACGAATTCAGCAGCGGCGTGGCGGTGGAGCAGAAGATCGGTGACAATCTGACCGTGCGGGGAACGTTGGATCAGGGCTATGCGGATCATTTCCGGCCGGGGGTCAGTGCGCGGTACAGTATTCGCTGGTGAGTGGGCGGGCTGCCTGCGGTGCGCGTGCGCAGGTGAAATGCAAGAAGGAGATAAAGGCCTCTCCTCCGTCATGCCGGACTTGATCCGGCATCCAGCAAGCGCGCGTCTGCGCCATGAGAGTCGTTTTAGCCCAAGGACTTGGGCTGGCTGGATGCCGGCTCAGGGCCGGTATGACGGGCGAGGATGCCAGGACCTTGGCATAAGCACTGGCTGAACAGATTGGCGCGTTGTTCTCTGGAACGCGCAGCTCAATCCTTCTTGATCTCACCCATGCGGTTCCACGCATCCAGCCCGGCAATCTTGTAGGCCTCAGCCAGCGTGGGGTAATTGAACGTATTCTCCACGAAATATTCCACCGTGCCTTTGAGGTTCAGCACCGCCTGGCCGATATGCACCAGTTCGGTTGCGCCTTCGCCGACGATGTGGACGCCCAGCAGGCGGCGGGTCTTTAGCGAGAAGATCATCTTCAAGAGGCCGCTGTCGAGACCCATGATGTGGCCGCGCGAGGTTTCGCGGAAATGGGCGATGCCGCATTCATAGGGAATGCCGCGTTCGATGACTTCTTCTTCCGTCAGGCCGCAGGTGGAGATTTCCGGTACGGCATAGATGCCGTAGGGGAAGAATTGCGGCGGTTCGCCAGCCGGTGCGCCCACGGCGTGGCGGGCGGCGATGCGGCCCTGTTCCATGGAGGTGGAGGCAAGGCTCGGGAAACCGATGATGTCGCCGGCGGCATAGATGTTCGGCACAGAGGTCTGGAAGGTTTCGGGATCGACCTTCAGGCGGCCACGGCTATCGGCTTCCAGCCCGCAAGCCGAAAGATTGAGCGTATCGGTGGCGCCGACACGGCCGGCGGCAAACAGCACCGTCTCCGTTTTGAGCACGCGGCCATTGCCGAGCGAAACGAGGCATTTGCCGTTCTCGTCTCGCTCCACCTTTTCCGCCTTCTGGCCGAAGATCAACTTCATATTGCGATCACGCAGCTGATAGGTGAAGTCCTCGACGATTTCCTTGTCGATGAATTCCAGCATGGTCTCGCGCGGTTCCACCACCGTCACCTGCGTGTCGAGCGCGCTGAAGATCGTCGCATATTCGATACCGATGACGCCCGCGCCGACGACGACCATTGAGCGCGGTAGCTCCTTGATTTCGAGAATCTCATCCGAATCAAGCACCGCCTGGCCGTCGAAGGGGATGTGCGGCGGCCGGTAGGGGCGGGTGCCGATGGTCAGCAGGATGGAGGTGCCGGTGACGTTCATGATCTCGCCGTCGTTCTTCACCACTTTCATGGTGTTGGCGTCAACGAAGCTTGCCGTGCCGCGAATGTGCTGCACGCGGTTGCGGGCAAACTGGTGTTCCAGCACCTCGACTTCGTGATCCAGCGTGATGAGCAGGCGGCGGCGCAGATCGTCGGCGTCGATCTCCTGCTTGACGCGGTAGGAGCGGCCGTAAAAGCCGCGCTCACGCCAGCCGGTGAGGTTGAGCGCGGTTTCACGCAGGGTCTTGGAAGGAATGGTGCCGGTGTGCACCGAAACGCCGCCGACGCGGCTGCCCTTCTCGATGACCAGAACCTTCTTTTCGAGCTTGGCGGCCTGAATGGCGGCCCGTCTTCCCGCCGGACCGCTGCCGACAACAATCAGATCGAACTGGTGCATGAAAAAAACCCCGGAACAGAATGCATTGCGATAACCGGATGTCGCATCCGGCGCGGCGTCGTCGCGAAATGGTCGTGATGCCATTTTGACGATGGGGAGTGATTCCCGCGTCAGCCTTGCCCGCAAGAGTGCAATGCAACAAACGCCTGCGTCAATCTGTAGCGCAAGAATCTGACGGATTCGTAACTGGGGGGGGAATTTCGACTTAGCTAAGGAGCGCGGGGCTTTACCCCCCTCTGCCCTGCCGGGCATCTCCCCCACAAGGGGGGAGATCGGCAAGACGCATCTTTATCGCTTCAATCTCCAGCTTCGTGTCGGACGAGACCGTGCCGCAGATCGATCTCCCCCCTTGTGGGGGAGATGCCCGGCAGGGCAGAGGGGGGTGAAGCCCCATGTACTTTCGGTCTATTGGGAATGGAAATGCCCTAAACCCCAACAGCTTCATCCCGCCCAGCGTTGCCGGTCGGGGATACTCAGCGTGCGTCGGGCGATGGCCCGGCTGCGCTTTTGTCGGGGTTGGTGTGGGTCGGATGCGTTGCGCAGCCGGGTCTTTCACGATGCCGTATCTCGCAAAGGGCCGTGCACCGCACTTTGCGAAATGGTTCTGTCGTCACGAACGCGCCACCGTCCCCATCAGAACTGTCCCTCGGTTTCAGCCACGTCTGGCATCCACCCGGCAGGACTGGATGCAAGATAACAGCGCCCGGCAGGGCGGGGAAAAGCGGGGATGAATTTTGCCGGTGTCAGCCGTCCTTGCGGGTGACGTGGTGGTGGAGTGCGGCGAGATCCTGTCTCAGCGCCGCCAGTTCGGCCAGCACCTTCACGTCGATCTTTTCATGCAGCGACAGCACTTCCAGCTCGGCCTTCAGGTTCACCTCATAATCCTTGGCGGCCTCGAAACGGTCGCGGGCGGCCTGGCGGTTCTGCGACATCATGATGATGGGCGCCTGAATGGCGGCCAGCATGGAAAGCAGCAGGTTGAGGAAGATGAACGGGTACGGGTCGAAGGCGCGGGTGGTCAGGATGATGGTGTTGATTATCGCCCAGAAGATCAGGAAAAAACAGAAGGAGAGGATGAAACCCCAGGAGCCGCCGATCTTGGCGATATTGTCGGCCAGCCTGTCGCCAAGGCTTGCTCCAGCGGAAAATTCGGCATTGGTGTCGCGCGAGATCAGTTTTTTCTGGTGCGACAGTTCCAGAATGCGGCGCTCCACCTCACCGATTTCGCGGGAGGAACGCTTGAAATGCGACGTGATGTAGTCGGAGATATCTGACACGGTGTGTCTCCGGTTTTGATGAGGTGCCTGCGCTCTGTGCGAGATAAACCCGCATGGCGGCGGAATTCAAACGATTTCCGCTGCCATGCGGTTCAGGCGTCCCCGCCGAAAAGTATCAGACGGCCGGCGCGCCCTCGTGCAGCCAGTTGAAGCCGGGGAAGAAGCGCTCGCGGCCATATTGGGCGCCGAACATCATGTCGAACTGCAGCAGGCGGTAATCGCGCACCACGTCGGGAACGGCGTTCGGGGCGATCGACCAGTCGGGCAGGGCCTTGCCATCGGTCGCCACCAGCATATGCCGGTCGATGACGGAGAAGGCCTGCTGCACCTCGCCGAGCGTGCCGGTATAAAAGGGATCGGAGAAGCCGGCAGTCTTCAGCACGTGATAGGGCAAAAGCGCCGGGCTGATGCTGCCGATATCCTTGCGCACGCCCTTTTTCGAGGACCAGACGACGAGCGGCGTCTCATGCTCCTTCTTCATCACGTCAAGCGGCGCGCGGCGGCTGGCCACCATGCCGGGCATGTAGCCACTTTCCACGAAGGTCTGGCCAAGCGGCGGCAGGTGGTCGCCAAAGAGGACGATGATGGTTTCGCGGTCGCGTTTCTTGGCCCAGCGCATCATTTTCAAAAGCGCTTCATCGGCTTCCGCCACCCCTTGCGAATAGGTGGCCAGCGCCTGCGAGGCCGAGGCGGAGAGGTCGCCTTCGACGCCGATGGTGTTTTCGGCGTAACGGTTCGCCTCGTAAGGCCCATGTCCCTGAAGGGTGACGGCAAAGAGGAACAGCGGGTTCTGCGCCTTGTCGGCCGTCGCCATGATCTCGTCCATCAGCGCATCGTCGGAGGCAAAGTTGCCGCGTTTTTCCATGGCTGGCAAAGTCGCTTCGGAGCGGAATTCCTCGAAGCCGAAATTCGTATAGACGTGCTTGCGGTTCCAGAACCATTCCTGGAATGGGTGCATGGCGATGGCGGAATAACCTTCACCGCGGAAGAAGCTGGCGAGCGAGGGCACCGGGCGGCGGATATATTGCTGATAGGGAATGCTGCCATAGGGCAGGAAGGCGTTGGAAAAGCCGGTCAGCGCCTCGAATTCCACATTCGCCGTCATGCCGCCGAACTCGGGCGAGAACACGTTGCCGGACTGTTTGGCGCGGATGGTCGGCATCGGATCTGCGGAGAGCTTCACGTTTTCAAGCCGCGTCGGATCCCACAGCGATTCGCTCATCAGCATGATCACATCAGGATAATCGCCCTTGTTGGGGGCGAAAGCGGCGGGCTCGGAGGTCAGGTCGGCGATGCTGTTTTCGCCATAACCCTGCGGCGCCGAGACATTGGCCATCGGAATATTGAAGGCGAAGGCCATCAGGAAGCCGTTGTGACGGTAGTTTTCCTGCTGATCCCACATCATGGGAATGATGTTGAGGCGATCGCGGACCCAGGAATAATGCGAATAGTCCATCAGCGAGGCAAGGCCGGCAAGAAGCGGCAGCGCCAGTGCGAGCCCCGCGGCGCGTTCACGCCAGCTCAATGACGGCGAATGGCGGCGCGCCAGAAGCCAGAGCGCCACGACAGCCGTAATGGCGGCGCAGATGCCGAGGCCAACCAGCACTGCCGTCAGCGGTTGCGCCTTCAGCATTGTGGGTAAGAGTTCGAAAATCTGGCGGCCGAACAGCAGGTCGGATGGGTAAAGCGGATCGGAGAGATAGGTCTGTTTCTGCGCGGAAATCAGCCCCGTCAGCGCGCAGAGCGGGGCAACTGCGATGAGGGACAGATAACGCCGGCCAAGGATCGCATCCAGCGCGACGAGAAGGGTGAGCACGGCGGCAATGGTGGTCATGCCCGGCCGGGCGGAGGAGGTGAGGAAAGCACCGACATCATGGAGCGAACCGCGGGCAATCCATTCCAGCGCCACGACGAGCACGATGGATGCGACCGTCAGATTGGCCAGCGTATAGGCCGCGCCCGAAAGCTTGGAAAGGCTCCTTGTCCATGCAGGCGAAAAGACGAAACCAGCCTTTTCGGAAGCCGTTGTTTTTGGCGCCGAATCTCTCAAACTCATACTCCGGTATTTCAGGCGGCCGCCCAATCCGGGGAGGTGAATCGGGCGTCGCAAAAGTGTCATGTAACTGTCACATAAGCGCGATGAACGCGACATGAACTTTGCGGAGGATGGCTGGAGCGGTGATAACCTTAGCGTGAACGCAGCGGTGGCGCATCGTCCAGGCGATGGCATGCAATTGCCGCGTTGCGGAGCGGCCACGGGCGCGGTATTGAAATGGCATGAGCGACAGACACGATATCCAGAACCATCTCCGGATTGCCGTCGGGCAGTTCAATCCCACCGTTGGCGACGTGGCGGGCAATCTCGCCAGGGCGCGTGAGGCAAGGGCCGATGCGGCAACGCAGGGCGCCGATCTCCTGCTTCTGACCGAGCTGTTCATATCCGGCTACCCGCCTGAAGATCTGGTGCTGAAGCCGGCGTTCCTGAAGGCCTGCCTGAAGGCCGTGGAAGAGCTGGCAGCGGACACCGCCGATGGCGGGCCGGGTGTCGTTATCGGTTTTCCGCGCCAGGGCGAGACGGGCCGGCATAATTCGGTGGCGTTGCTGGATGGCGGCAAGATCATTGCGCTGCGCGACAAGATTGACCTGCCGAATTACGGCGAGTTCGACGAAAAACGCGTTTTCGCCGAAGGTTCGATCTCCGGTCCCTATAATTTCCGTGGGGTCAGGATCGGTATTCCGATCTGCGAGGAAATCTGGAACGAGATGGGAGTGTGCGAAACGCTTGCCGAAAGCGGGGCGGAAATCCTGCTGGTGCCAAACGGTTCGCCCTATTATCGCGGCAAGCTGGACGTGCGCCACCAGGTGGCGCTGCGGCAGGTGATTGAAAGCGGTCTGCCTCTCGTCTTCGCCAACCAGCTGGGTGGGCAGGATGAGTTGGTGTTCGATGGCGCAAGCTTTGGCTTTAATGCAGACAAGACGCTTGCCTTCCAGATGAGCCAGTTCGAGGCAACGCTTGCCGTCACCGACTGGAAACGTACGGAAGAGGGATGGCGCTGCGAGAGCGGACCCTTCTCGAAAATTCCCGAAGGCGAGGAGGCGGATTATCGCGCCTGCATGTTGGGCTTTCGGGATTACGTCAACAAGAACGGTTTCAAGAGCGTGGTCCTTGGCCTTTCCGGCGGTATCGATTCGGCGATTTGCGCCGCACTTGCCGTCGATGCGCTGGGTGAGGAGCGGGTACGCTGCATCATGCTGCCTTACCGCTATACTTCGGAAGAATCGCTGAAGGATGCGGCCGATTGCGCGAAAGCGCTGGGCTGCCGTTACGATATCGTGCCGATCGTCGAGCCGGTGGAGGGTTTCCTCTCGGCACTGTCAGATCTCTTCGAAGGCACGGAAGAAGGCATTACCGAGGAAAACCTGCAGAGCCGCACGCGCGGCACCATCTTGATGGCCGTATCGAACAAGTTCGGCTCGATGGTGGTGACGACGGGCAACAAGTCGGAAATGTCGGTGGGTTATGCCACGCTCTACGGCGACATGAATGGCGGTTTCAACCCCATCAAGGACCTCTACAAGATGCAGGTCTATGCCATTTCCAGCTGGCGCAACGGTAATGTGCCGCCGGGCGCGCTCGGTCCTTCCGGCGAGGTGATTCCCGCCAATATCATCGCGAAGGCCCCGTCGGCCGAATTGCGCCCCAACCAGACCGACCAGGATTCGCTGCCGCCCTATCCGGTGCTGGACGATATTCTGGAATGCCTCGTCGAGAAGGAAATGTCGGTCGAGGAGATTCTGGCGCGCGGCCATGATGTGGCGACGGTGCACCGGGTGGAGCATCTGCTCTACCTTGCCGAATACAAGCGCCGGCAATCGGCGCCGGGCGTGAAGATCACCAAGAAGAATTTCGGCCGTGACCGGCGTTATCCGATTACCAACCGGTTTCGTGACAGGTGATTGGTCGCGCGCGCAGGTAGAAGGTTGTTCCGCTGAGCTTGCCGCGTGTTTCTTCTCCCCGGCGGGGAGAAGGTGGCCCGAAGGGTCGGATGAGGGGGCAACCTCTCGGTTTGTCTCTACCGTTTCCCCCTCATCCCGCTGCCGCGGACTTCTCCCCGGCGGGGAGAAGAAACAAGTGGCTGCGCTTGGTCCGCAAGAGACCTTCGTGCTTAGAAAGACGGCGCGGACACGCCGCGCCGCCTATTCATCTCAAATAACCTGCCCCACATCGATGCGGTTGCCGTCAGGGTCTTCAAAAACAAAGGCGCGCAGGCCATAATCCTTGTCCTGCAGGCCCTTGATGATGCGCAACCCGTGGCTCTTGCAGAGCGCGTGCAGCGCATCGACATCGCTTACCATCATATGCGCCACGTTGAAGGGCGCTGCCTTATGGGTGGGCTGCAATGTCAGGTGCAGTTCGGCATTGCCCTGTTTGAGGATCATGAAACCGACGGGGTTGCCGTTTTCGAAGGTTTTTGTGAAGCCCAGCACACCGACATAAAAATCATGGGCCTTTTCGATATTTCTGACAGGAAGCATTGCGGCGATCCGGCCGAAGCGGATGCCGTGATCGGCGATGGTATTCATCGCGGAACCTCGGATCTGGGAGAAACGGGGAGGGTTACGGGCGGTGCCGGAACGCTGGCGTTTTTTCCGATTTGAATTTGCAGGACGGTGCCTGCGGTCATAGGATCATAATCACCGTGGCGGCGAAAGCAAACGGAATGTCTGCACCAGCCAAGGGACCGATCCAGACTATCGACAGCCCGGGAGGCAGCATGCGCAGTTCCATCGAAATCTTCAACATCCGCACCCGGCAGATGCGGGTGGTGTGGCAGACGCCGGAATTGTTCGAAGCGCCGAACTGGTCGCCGGATGGCAAATATCTGCTGTTGAACAGCGAGGGGTTGCTCTATCGCCTGTCCCCATTCGGTGACGCCTCACCGGAGAAGGTCGATACCGGCTTTGCGACGCAATGCAACAACGACCACGGCATTTCACCTGACGGTTCGCTCTATGCCATTTCCGACAAGGTAGAATTCGGCAAGAGCGCCATTTATCTTTTGCCATCGACGGGCGGCACGCCGAAGCTGATGACGAAGAACCTTCCCTCCTACTGGCACGGCTGGGCGCCGGACGGGAAGAGTTTCGCCTATTGCGGCATTCGCGATCAGGTCTTCGACATCTATTCCATGGATATTGAGAGCGGCGTCGAAACACGCCTTACCCATGGCGAGGGCCGCAATGACGGGCCGGATTATTCGCCTGACGGTGGGTGGATCTATTTCAATTCCAGTCGCACGGGGCTGATGCAGATCTGGCGGGTGCGGGTGGACGGTTCCGCCGTCGAGCGCATTACCGACAGTTCCTATGGTGACTGGTTTCCACATCCGTCTCCCAAAGGTGACAAGGTGGTGTTTGTCTCCTATGGCGGCGATGTCTTCGACCATCCGCGTGATCTTGATGTGCGGGTGCGGCTGATGGATATGGATGGCGGCAATGTTGAAACGCTGTTTGATCTTTTCGGCGGGCAGGGGACGATGAACTCGCCCAACTGGTCACCTGACGGGGATGAATTCGCTTATGTGCGCTATTTCCCTGTGGAATGATGCGATTTGGTTTTCGTTGAGGTCACATTGCCGCACCGCCCTTACGATACTTGCATTCGCAAGTCCTCTTGATCATAAGTTTTCTCGTCAGGTGCCCGCCCTTGCGGCGGGAGAATCGGGAATTCGGTGAGAAACCGGAACGTGCCCAGCGCTGTGAGGCGGATGCCCTTTTCACAAGCCACTGAAGTTATTCGGGAAGGCGAAAGGGGCGGATGAAGTCGAGTCAGAAGACCGGCCTGGCAGGATAGACCGAACCGCGCGGACGGCGGCAGGTTGCTGAAGAGGCGCGTTGTGCGCGCGAAACCGGTATGGTTTCGGCACCGGCGCGCCCGCATTGTTGGGGTTAAACGATGCCGACCGATCCGTCCGCTGGCGATCCATTGCAAGCCAGCCCATTCGACCATGCGCTTTCGCCCGCCCGCCCGTTTTCCGGTGCGGAGCGCGAGGCGATCTACCGCGCCATCGAGACGCGCCGCGATGTGCGCGACCAGTTCCTTCCCGATCCGCTGCCGGACGAACTTGTCGAGCGTCTATTGAAAGCGGCGCATTCGGCTCCCTCGGTCGGTTTCATGCAGCCGTGGAATTTCACGCTCGTCACTGATGCTGCCATCCGTCAGGCGGCCTTTGTGGCCTTCAGCCGCGCCAATGAAGAGGCAGCGGCGATGTTTACGGGCGAGCAGCAGGCGCTTTATCGCAGTCTCAAGCTCGAAGGCATCCGCAAGGCGCCGCTCAGCATCTGCGTCACCTGCGATCCCACACGCGGTGGCAAGGTGGTGCTGGGCCGCACCCATAATCCGCGCACGGATGTCTATTCCACCGTCTGCGCCATCCAGAACCTCTGGCTCGCGGCGCGTGCCGAAGGCGTCGGCGTCGGCTGGGTCAGTATTTTCCACGATAGCGACATTCGCACCATCCTCGGTATTCCCGACCATATTGAAATTGTCGCCTGGCTCTGCCTCGGTCGTGTCGATGCGCTCTATAACGAGCCGGAACTGGCGGTGAAAGGCTGGCGGCAGCGCGTGCCGCTGGAGGAGCTGGTGTTTCGTAACCGCTGGGGCGGTTGACCGGCGACATCCACCCCTCCCGGCCGAAGCCGGGAAGGGTGGTGGCGACCGTCTCTTCAAACGACGGTGCAGTTAAAAAGATTGAGGATGGGGTGAATGGGGCTGGCGAGGCTGATCGCGCCGCTTGCGCCCCAGAACAATCCGACGACATTGTTGCCGGCGGTGTCGATGACAGCGCTGCCGCTATCGCCCGGCTGGCTGAAGACCTCGCCGGCGCGGCGCGGCGATATGCCGATCTGGTTGCGCATATTCGGCTGCTGCACGTCGTAAAAGCCGGAAACGACGCCATTGGTGATATTGCTGGTCACGCCCGATTTCGTGACATTCATGTTGAGCGCCGCAACGGCCGCCCCCACCGGCGAGGGGAGGTTGTAGATTGCGCCGATGGTGGCGAGCCGGCCATTCGCCGGGCTGGCGACGGCCGCATCGACGCCATAGGTCGTTCCCTGATAGACGATGTTGCCTTTCTGGAAAGCGACGATATTGGCGGCAAGATCGCCAAACCAGGTGCGCGCCGGCTGCGACACGTCATCGCCGACCTGGGCATTGTCCCGGCAGATGACATGCTCGTTGCTCATGATCAGCGGCGTTCCGTTGGCGGCCCGGACGACCAGCCCGATGGTGCCGACGGTGTCGGTCCAGGACCAGTAATCCGGGCTGCCGCTGATGCCGCCGACCATCGGTTCCACGACTTTTTCGCGCGGGTTGTCGGAGAGGCGTCTGGGGTGATCCTTCCATTCCGTCCCGGGCGCGGGCAGTTCTCGCACCGCCTCGCTCGGGCGGTCGAAGGATCCTTCCCGCACCTGCAGCGGCGCGCCGCCCAGCGTCGTCATCAGACCCGCCTTCAGCGATGGGTCCGGCGCGCGGTGGTAAAGGATCAGGCCAAGCTCCTGTGTCAGTTCGCCGGCGGCGTCCTCAAGCAACCCGACGCCGATCGCCGTGACGCCGGGTATGCCTGTCAGCTGATGGTAATGCCGCTCCTTGAGCGCGGTGAGTTCCTCGAAAGTCATTCGCTTGCCTCATGGAAAAAGGGGTGAAGGATGGATGTCTGGTTTTTTAGGTTTTTTTCGTTTTTCTTCGAATCACGAAAACACTCCAACTCCTTGTTTTGACGCATTCCCGGACGGAAAACCGGGTTCCACTTTTCCTGGAAATGCTCTTAAGGGGCGGCGCGCCCGTTGGGGTGAAGGGCTGCGCCGCCCGTGCCCCGCGAGCCCTCAATTCAGCGGAATGATCTTGCCGCTGGAGGGAGCGCCGCCGCCGGCTGGCGGAGGACCGCCAGCCGCCGCCTGATCGGCCAGCATGCGGTATTGGGAGGTGCCTTTTTCAGTGCTGATGGTGCCGGAAACCGTGTAGAGATAGACGTCACCGGAGACGGCGTAGTCGTTGTTCTGATTGTTCACATAGAACTCGATCTCGACCGTCGACATATTGGTTGCGCGTTCCAGGAAGGCCTCCATCAGCATGGTGATCTGCTGATCCGTCAGGCCCTTGGAGCGCATTTCCTGTTTGGTCTTTTCATAAGAGGCGGAAGCGCCGCCGCCGCCGAAGAACCATGTCCAGACCGAAAGATTGGCGCTGGCCGTGGTCTTTTCGTATTCGTTGATCTCCTCGCGGTAGGAAGCATCCAGCATTCCGAGCGCAAGCGTGTTGAGGTCCTTCACATCCTGGCTGGAAAGCGCCGAGATTTGCAGCTGGGCCTTGATTTTTCCCGTGGTATGCGCCGGCACGGTATAGGAAATGCCGGTCAGCTGTCCCATGCCGGAGACCGAGATGGAATAGGATTCCTTCGCTTCGCCTGTCGGCAAAGTTGCGATGACCGGGACGAAGGGATCGAGCAGTTTGACGCCGGTTGCGGTGATCTGAATGGATGTCATGTCTATACTCCTGATGGTTGTGGGCTTCATAGGTCAATGAAACTCTGATCGTCCACTCGGGCTCGAGATGGGCGACATCGTCGTCTGGAGATGCATGAAAGGGCGCGTGCGGCTAACGCCGCACGTTATATACATATTTCGTATGTTGTGTTTGTCCACTTTAAGTGGATATTTTTATAATATGCACCTTTATGGCGAAGTCAATCGCGTTTGTGAGTACAACTTATATATGAATATTTGCCGGCGAATGAGGTGAAGAATGTGTTTTCTGCATCCACGAATATGCGTCAAAGCAGGTCGGGAGACACTCAGCCTGTACGGAAGTGACGCAGGCAGGGAAGACCGGTCTCTTCACTGCTGCGGTTGTATACCCTTCAGCGCCGGGTTCTTCAGGTCGATCCGGCCTGTCTGGTCCGGCAGGAACTTCGGGCCGATAACGCGCACTTTTGCGTCGTTCGGATCATAGTCGCGTTCAGGAACCGGTTGCTCCGGCGGTTTTGCGGCCTGTTGCTGTTCGGCCTGTTCCTTCGGCTTATCACCTTGCGGTGATGGAATGGTGGTGATGCCGGAATAGGGCTTTTCGGCCTGCGGTCGGGCGGCCTCTTCCTGCTTTTGCATGTCCTGGTGATAGGCGGCCATGTTGCAGGCGCAGCCGGGCGCTTTCGCAGACGCGTTGCGATAGGCGAAGGCGGTGGGCAGGTCCTTGTAGGGTTTGCCGGTTTCGGCCGAGACCATGTCGGAGGTCTCCTGATCCGTCATGGAGTGGAAATAAAGCTCGGTCTCAGTACCCGGGCACATTTTCTGGCATTGCTCCGCCTGGGCGCGGAAGTCGAGCGGCGAAGCATTGGAGGCGATCGGGAAAAACGAACCGTCGCAGGTGCGCACGCAAAGGGTGCGAAGTCCGCCCTCGGCGGCGGCATTGGGGTATGGCGACAGGCCCGCCTGTCCCGGCTGATTGTCCGGCTGGCGGAACGCATCGGGATAACGGGTCACATCGGGCGCTTGCGGCGGTTGCGTGTCCGTTTCCGGCATCGCGCTGCAGCCATTGGCGTCGAGCGCGGCGAGAATACGCTGGCGCCTGATGCCGCCATCATCGCTGCGCTGAGCCGCCATCGCATCGTCACGGTCACGAATGATGGCGTCACGTTCGGCCTCGGCGTCCACCAGCGCATCGCCTATTTCGGCGCAGAGGCCGGCATTGGGGTTACCGTAGACAATGACGCTGCCCGAGGAGCAGCCATAGCTGCGCATATCGTTCCTGATCTTGCGCACGACGATGTTCTGGCGGGCAAGCGCATTGGCGTAACGCCGCACCTCTGACGCATTGCCGATGACGCGTGGCGGTTCGCGCAATTGAGCATAAAGCGTATCGCAGACCTGATCCGCGAAGGCGGCCGGGGCGAGGAAAACAAGGGGAAGCAGGAGGCCGATGATGCGGCTGCGCCGGGTCAATTGTGCGATCCGTTTAATGTCCCCAGCCGGTGGCAGGGGCGTTATACTTCACGAAATCCGTGTTTCAGGAAGATAACATAAGCTGTTGCCGCAATGCGGCAACAGCTTGTTCAAAATTGCGTTAATGCGCCCTCACACCGAAGGATGTGATGCCTGCACCACGGCAAAGGCCGCCATGTTGACGACGCCGCGTGAGGTGACGCTGGGCGACAGGATGTGGGCTGGCAGGGCCGTGCCGAGCAGGATCGGGCCGACATGCAGGCCTTCCGTCAGGGTGCGGGTGACGCCGAGCGTGATGTTGGCGGCATCAAGGTTCGGGAAGACCAGAAGGTTCGCCTCACCGGTCAGCACGCTGTTCGGCATCGCCCGCTTGCGCAGCGCTTCCGAGAGCGCCGAGCCGCCCTGCATTTCGCCGTCCACTTCCAGCTCGGGGGCTGCCGCCTGCACGATCTTCAGCGCGCGGCGCATCTTGCGGGCGCTTTCCGAGTCCCGCGAGCCGAAGTTGGAGTGGCTGGCGAGCGCGATCTTCGGCGTGATGCCGAAGCGGCGAATTTCCTTGGCCGCAAGAATGGCCATCTCCGCCACTTCCTCTGATGTCGGATCGTTATTCACGAAAGTATCGGTGAGGAACAGCGCGCCCTGCTGGGTGATGAGCAGGCTGAGGCCCGCAAAGGAGCGCACGTTCTCCTGCTTGCCGATGATCTGGTTCACGTCGCGCAGATGGCGGTCATAACGGCCTTCGAGGCCGCAGATCAGCGCATCCGCTTCGCCGCGCTTGACCGACAGCGCGCCGATGACGGTGGAGTTGGTGCGCACGATGGTACGCGCCGCTTCCGGGTTGATGCCGGCGCGGCCGACCAGCGCGAAATAATCATCGACATAATCGCGGTAACGCGGATCGTCTTCCGGATTGACCACGGCGAAATCCGTATGCGGGCGGATGCGCAGGCCGAAGCGCTTCAGGCGCGTTTCGATGATCTGCGGGCGGCCGATGAGGATCGGGATGCCGGTACCCTCTTCCAGCAGAACCTGGGCGGCGCGCAGTACGCGTTCGTCTTCGCCTTCGGCAAAGATGATGCGCTTCTTTTCGGCGGCCTTGGCGGCATTGAAGACCGGCTTCATGATGAAGCCGGAGCGCCAGACGAAACGGTTCAGCTGGTCGAAATAGGCTTCGAAATCGGTGATCGGCCGGGAAGCGACGCCGCTTGCGGCAGCGGCGCGGGCAACGGCGGGCGCAATGCGCAGGATGAGGCGTGGATCGAAGGGCGAGGGGATGAGATAGGTCGGGCCGAAGACCGGGGTTTCACCGCTATAGGCTCTGGCCGCCACTTCGGAGACTTCCTCCCGCGCGAGTTCGGCGATGGCCTGCACGGCGGCCATCTTCATTTCCTCGTTGATGGTCGTCGCACCGCAATCCAGCGCGCCGCGGAAGATATAGGGGAAGCAGAGTACGTTGTTGACCTGGTTCGGGAAATCCGAACGGCCGGTGCAGATCATGGCGTCCGGGCGTGCGGCACGCGCGACTTCGGGCATGATTTCCGGATTGGGGTTGGCAAGCGCAAGGATAAGCGGATTTTCCGCCATGCGCTCCAGGAGTTCCGGTTTCAGCACGCCAGCGGCGGAAAGGCCGAGGAAGACATCGGCGCCGTCGATCGAGTCAGCCAGCACGCGCTTGTCGGTCTTCTGGGCGTAGACTTCCTTCCACTCGTCCATCAGCGTGTTACGGCCGTCATAAACCAGGCCTTCGATATCGTGGACCCAGATATTCTCTTTGTTGGCGCCCATGGCGACAAGCAGGTTGAGGCAGGCGAGAGCTGCCGCACCGGCGCCGGAAGCGACGATCTTGACGCTGGACAGAGACTTGCCGGCCAGTTCCAGCGCATTGGTGACAGCGGCGGCGACGATGATCGCGGTGCCATGCTGATCATCGTGGAAGACGGGGATATTCATCTTCTCGCGCAGCTGGCGTTCCACCTCGAAACATTCCGGCGCCTTGATATCCTCAAGGTTGATGCCGCCGAAGGTGGGCTCAAGCGCTGCGATGGTCGACACCATGTCATTGATGCCGGGCGCGTCGATCTCGATGTCGAAGACGTCGATGCCGGCGAATTTCTTGAAGAGGACGGCCTTGCCTTCCATGACAGGCTTGGAAGCGAGCGGGCCGATATTACCAAGCCCCAGCACCGCCGTGCCGTTGGAGATGACGGCGACGAGGTTGGCGCGGGCGGTATAATCCGCCGCCATTTCCGGATTTTCATGGATGGCGAGGCAGGGGGCGGCCACACCTGGCGAATAGGCCAGCGCCAGATCGCGCTGGTTGCCGAGCGGCTTGGTGGCCTGGATTTCCAGTTTGCCGGGGCGCGGGTAGCGGTGGAAAAAGAGCGCCTGTTCCTCGATGTCGGCCTTTGCCGTGTTGGCGGGCGTGTTGTTCTTATCGTGAGAGGTCATTCTTCCACCGTCATGTCTGGTTTCATTCCGGCCCCCTGAATACAACAAACTTCCCCATGGTACAGCCGTTATTTGACGCACATTCATGCAAATACGGGCATGGCTTATTCGCGTTTTCGTGAAGCCATCCGTCATATTCCATACAAAAACCGGCCTCTGTCATGTTGCTGAAACACGAGTCTGGTTCTGAGAGGTAAGAAAGCCGCAGGGACGCAACCGAACAGGGGGATGAAATCCGTGGCCGGTCAAATCGAAACCAGACAGTTCAGAACGCTTTTCATTTCGGATGTTCATCTTGGCTCCAAGGCGGCCAAGACGGATTTCCTGCTCGACTTCCTAAAGTATCACGAAGCCGAGACGATCATCATGGTCGGCGACATCGTCGACGGCTGGCGCCTGCGCCGCAGCTGGTACTGGCCGCAGGGCTGTAATGACGTGGTGCAGAAGCTGCTGCGCAAGGCCCGCAAGGGCACGCGCATCATCTATATTCCCGGCAACCACGATGAATTCCTGCGGGAGTTCCCCGGCATGCATTTCGGCGGCATCGAAGTGGCCGAGCGCATGATCCACGAGGCGGCCGACGGCAAGAAATATCTGGTCATCCATGGCGACGAGTTCGACGTGGTGGTGCGCAACGCCCGCCTGCTCGCCTATCTCGGCGACTGGGCTTATGACGCGGCGATCGCCATCAACATCGCCATTGCCGCCGTGCGCCGTCGCATCGGCCTGCCTTACTGGTCGTTTTCGGCCTGGGCCAAGCTGCAGGTCAAACACGCCGTCAACTTCATCGGCGAATTCCAGCGCGTGGTGGCTGACGAGGCACGGCGCAACAATGTCGATGGCGTGATCTGTGGGCACATCCACCACGCTGTCATGGAAGACATGGACGGCATCCGCTACATCAACACCGGCGACTGGGTGGAAAGCTGCACGGCGATTGCTGAAAATGCCGATGGCAGCTTCGAGCTGATCACCTGGATGCAGACCAGCGACGCCACCGCCGGACAGGCATCGGATGAGATGGAGCCGGTGGATATTCCGGGGCTGATCGGCAAGCACGCGGCCTGAGTTGGGGCCTGTGGGCTAAAGGGGTACCTGGCCTTCGGTGTTTCCTTGAGATCAATGCGCGCTCGTGTGGGATGAGCGGTCGCCGCTGGTTTCTTCTCCCCGCCGGGGAGAAGATCGCGGCAGCGGATGAGGGGGGCGAGCTCTCCGAAATCCGGCAACGGCGCCCCCTCATCCGACCCTTCGGGCCACCTTCTCCCCGGCGCGGAGAAGAAACGAGTGGCGAGGTTGGCGCGTTATCCTGTTTCCTTGCCGTCAATATTCCGGATCTACCCGCCTGCAATTCCGGCCGGGCCGGGCAAACCAGCGACCCTTCACAAACGAGCCCTTGCCCGCTGATGTGGAGCGAACTGGTGCGTCTCGCTTCTTCTCCCCGCCGGGGAGAAGTCCGCGGCAGCGGGATGAGGGGGTAACGGTCGAGATATTCGGAGAGCTGGCCCCCTCATCCGACCCTTCGGGCCACCTTCTCCCCGGCGGGGAGAAGAAACAAGCGGCGAGGTTCGCGTTCCATCTTGTTTCTTTCATCGTCAGTATTCTGGCGTTACCCCCACAGTTCCGGCTGCGCCGGATAGACCAGCGAGCCCTCATAAACCAGCCCCGGATCACGATCCTCAGCCAGCAGCAGTGGCCCATCGAGATCGGCAAAGGCGGTGCCCTGCGCGGCCAGCACGGCCGGGGCCATGCCGAGCGAGGTGCCGAGCATACAGCCGACCATGATGGTGAAACCGAGCCTTTCGGCCTCCGCCTTCATGACAAGCGCTTCCGTCAGGCCGCCGGTCTTGTCGAGCTTGATGTTGATTGCATCGTAGCGGTCGCGCAGGCCGGCGAGGTCCTTGGTCGAATGCACGCTTTCGTCGGCGCAGATCAGCACCGGATGATTGATGCGCGCCAGAATGGCGTCCTTGCCGGCCGGCAGCGGCTGCTCGATCAGCGATATCTTCAGTTCTGCTGCAAGCCTCAGATAATATTCAATATTCTCGTCATTCCAGCCTTCATTTGCGTCTATGATGATGCGCGCTTCGGGTGCGGCGGCGCGCACGGCCCGCAGGCGGGCTTCGTCGTCAGTGGTGCCGGTCTTGATCTTCAGCAGCGGACGGCCTGCATTTTCCGCGGTCTTCGCGGCCATTGTTTCAGGGTCGGCAAGCGAAATCGTATAGGCGGTGACGAGCGGCTTTGCCGCCTGTCCGAGAACCTGTTCGGCAGCGCTCTTGCCGCTGATCTTCGCCTCAAGGTCCCAGAGCGCGCAATCGACCGCATTGCGGGCCGCACCCGGTTTCATCGCCTGCTGCAATTCCTGCCGTGTCAGGCCGGCGGCGATCCGCTCTGCCATCGCCTCGATATCGGCAAGGACACCCTCGATGCTTTCGCCATAACGCGGATAGGGCACGCATTCACCTTTGCCGACGAAGGAACCTTCGCGGATGGTGCACGTTACGACATCCGCATGCGTGCGGGTGCCGCGTGAGATGGTGAAGCTGCCGGCGACGGGGAAGCGTTCTGTTGTGGCTTGCAGGTAACGGGGCATATTTTTTCACTTCCGATTGGGCGGCAAAAGACACATGACGCCAAATTTATCACGAATTGTCAGCCGTCACTGTGGCTTGCCGGAGGCCAAAACGTTATGAAACCTTTAAGAATCTCGTGACGGCTGCACTCGCTCGGAGCATTATGCAAGAACAGGACACACGGCAACAGGCGAACCCGGCCGCAATCACCGAAGACGGTTCCGTCTCCGGCGGCGGCTTGCGTTATGTCATGAGCGGTTCCTGGCGCAACAGCAATCTCTCCGGAATTTTCGAAAGCCTCGACAGGATCGAAAAAAACAAATCCGGCGGCTCCGTCGAGATCGATCTTTCCGCTGTCGAAGCCATCGACACGACGGGTGCGTGGATCATCCAGCGCCTGCGCAAGGATATCGAGGCGAACGGCGCGACTGTCACGCTCACCGGCAACGACCGGATCGAGGACGTCATCGGTCAATTGCCCGATAAGGCGGAGATGCAGGGCGAGCCGGTCGCCAAACCGGGGCTAGTGGAGCGCATCTTCGCACCGATCGGCCAGGCCGTGGTTCAGAACGGCGCGGATTTCCTGGCGGGCATGTATATTCTCGGCTCCGCCGTGCGCGGCGCGCAGATGAAGCTCGGGCGCGGGCGAGGCGTCTCGCCGGCGGCGATCGTCAACCAGATCGACCATATGGGCGTGCGCGCCGTGCCGATCATCATGCTGATGTCGTTTTTGATCGGCGCGATCATCGCCCAGCAGGGCGCGTTCCAGCTCCGATATTTCGGCGCCGAGGTCTTCGTCGTCGATCTGGTCGGAATTCTGCAATTGCGTGAAATCGGCGTGCTTCTGACCGCGATCATGATCGCCGGCCGTTCCGGCAGCGCGATTACGGCCGAAATCGGCTCGATGAAGATGCGCGAGGAAATCGACGCGCTAAAGGTGATCGGTCTCAACCCCGTGGGTGTGCTGGTGTTTCCGCGGCTGGTGGCGCTGACCATCGCGCTGCCGCTTTTGACCATTCTCGCCAATTTCGCAGCGCTTTTCGGCGCGGCCATCGTGGCGCTGCTTTATTCCGGCATCACTTTCGAGGTGTTCCTGTCACGCCTGCATGGCGCTGTCGAGGAATCGACCATTGCCGCCGGCATGATCAAGGCGCCGTTCATGGCGCTCATCATCGGCATCGTCGCGGCGGTGGAAGGCATGAAGGTGGGCGGTTCGGCGGAATCGCTCGGTCAGCATGTCACCTCCTCGGTGGTGAAGTCGATCTTCGTCGTCATTCTGGTCGATGGTCTTTTCGCCATCTTCTACGCAGCCATCGATTTTTAGGGAGGGCGCGTTGGAGCAGCAGGACCAGACACAGCAACAGATCAAGACCGGGAAAGACGGGCGCGAGATCGTGCTTTCCGTCGAGGGCGTGACCGTTGGTTTCAACGGTCGGAACGTGCTCGAAAATCTCGATCTCGATGTCTATCGCGGCGAAATCCTCGGCTTTATCGGCCCCTCTGGTGCTGGCAAATCCGTGTTGATGCGGGCGATTTTGCGGCTCCTGCCACGGCAGGCGGGTGCGATCCGCATTCTCGGCACCGATTACGACAAGGCGAGCGAAGACGACCGCATGATGCTTGACCAGCGTCTTGGCGTGCTGTTCCAGCAGGGCGCGCTGTTTTCCGGCCTGACGGTGAAGGAAAACATCCAGCTGCCGATGCGGGAATATCTGGACCTGCCGAAGAAGCTGATGGATGAGCTTGCTTATCTGAAGATCGAGATGGTCGGGCTGAAGCCCGATGCCGGCGACAAGTACCCGTCGGAACTGTCAGGCGGCATGATCAAGCGTGCAGCCCTTGCCCGGGCATTGTCGCTCGATCCCGACCTCGTCTTCCTCGATGAGCCGACATCCGGCCTCGATCCCATCGGGGCGGCGGAATTTGATATGCTGATCGCGCGCCTGCGTGATTCGCTCGGCCTGACCGTCTATATGGTGACGCACGACCTCGACAGCCTGTTTTCCGTCTGCGACCGCATTGCGGTTCTCGGCGACAAGCGGGTTCTGGTGGAGGGGACATTGCAGGACATGTTCGCCTGCGACGACCCGTGGGTGCAGTCCTATTTCCGCGGCAAACGGGCGCGCTCTGTCGTTCTTCCGGACGGCAAACATGAAAATCCGGTGGAGTAACAGAAGCATGGAAACCAAGGCGAACTACACCATAGTCGGAATTTTCACGCTGATCGTGATCGCTGCCGCATTCGGCTTCGTTTACTGGATGGCGGAATTCGGCCGTGGCGGCCCGACGGCGCAGCTCGTCGTGCGGATTCCCGGCTCCGCCAACGGTCTTTCCGTCGGCTCGCCGGTGCGCTTCAACGGTATTCCGGTCGGTACGGTGCGCGGGCTTGCGATTGATCGCGACGACCCTGCTTATTCCATCGCCTTTACCGAAGTGCAGGCGGATGCGCCGGTTTTCCCATCCACCCGCGCCGTGCTTGAAATTCAGGGCCTGACGGGTGCTGCCTATATCGAGCTTTCCGGCGGCAACAAGGATGGCGAGCGCATCCTGCAGAAAGCCGTCGAAAGCGGCGTTCCGGCCGAGCTGACAGCCGATCTCTCCAGCGTCACCAACCTGCTTGCCACCGCCGACAAGATTTTGAAGCGCGCCGATGGCGCCATCGGCGAATTGCAGGGCTTCGTGCAGGATGCCCGTGGTCCGCTGACGCAAACGGTGCGCAATGCCGAGAAGTTCTCCGATGCGCTGGCGGCCAATTCCGACGGCATCAAGAATTTCATTGCAAGCCTCAGCTCGCTTTCCACCACCGTTCAGTCCGTCTCGGTGCGTCTCGACGGCACGTTGACCGCCATCGAGGATCTGGTGAAGGCGGTGGATGCCGGCAAGATCGATTCCATCCTGTCGAATGTCGACAAGGTGACGAAGGATGTTGCGTCGGCTTCCAGCGATATCCAGGGCATCATGGAGACCGTGCAGAGCACGGCACGTAATTTCGAGGCGGCGAGCACGGAAGTGCAGACCGTGGTAAAGCGTGCGGATGAGCTTCTGGCCTCCGTCGATCCCGCCAAGGTTAGCACCGTGGTGGGTGATGTTTCCGCCGCAACCGCCGATGCGCGTGATGCGGTGGCGAATTTCAAACGGATTGCCGATGATGTCGGTGCCCGCCGCGCCGATATCGATCAGGCGGTTTCCGACTTCACCGACATGGGCCGCAAGCTGAACCTCGCCTCCAGCCGCGTCGATGGCATTCTTGCCAAGGTGGACGGCATGCTGGGCACCGATGACGCCAATTCGCTGTTTGCCAAGGCGCGCGAGACGCTTACCTCGTTCAAGGCCGTGGCCGACAATCTCAATGCCCGCATCGGGCCGATCGCCGACAATCTGACCCGCTTCTCCAGTTCTGGCCTCAAGGATTTCCAGGCGTTGATCGGCAGCACGCGACAGACAGTCGATAATCTCAACAATGCCATCACCAATATCGACCGCGATCCGCAACGGTTGATTTTCGGCGGCGAAACCGTGAAACAATATGACGGCAGAACAAGGCGCTAAGAGGGGTATGGGCCAATGACACGATCAATGACCGGCCATAAACGCCGCGCCCTTATTCTGGCTCCGCTGCTTGCCGCGCTGCTGGCCGGCTGTGCCGGCGCGCCGAAAAACGACACGTTCGATCTTTCCGTGTCTTCGGCGACTGTAACGCAGGGGCCTTCGCTGAAAGGCCGGCAATTGCTGATTGCCGACCCGACCGCGCTCAAGGCGCTGGACAGCGAGAATATCGTGGTGCGGCTCTCCGGCTCGGAAGTGCAATATCTCGGCAATTCGCAATGGAGCGACCGCCTGCCGCGCATGGTGCAGTCCAAGCTCGTGGAAGCCTTCGAAGACACCGGCAAGCTTGGCGGCGTCGGCCGTCCGGGGCAGGGGCTGGCGATCGACTATCAGGTCGTGACCGATATCCGCGCCTTCGAGGTGGATACGGCGAGAAACATCGCCAATATCGAAATGTCGGTGAAGCTTCTGAACGACCGCAACGGCACGGTGAAGGCGCAGGAAGTATTCCGCGCCAGTGCCCGTGTCAGTGGGTCCGGCAACGCCAATTTCGTGAAGGCGCTGGATCAGGCCTTTGCCGCCGCCACGCGCGAGATCGTGGCCTGGACGCTGAAGTCGCTCTAAGTCCTCGCTACGGTCATTTCCGATATAAGAAATTAGCCTATCTTCGGGTGAGGTCGGTTGATGCACGGCCTTGAGCGCAGTCTCTCGATCTGTGGGTTCGTCATGCGATTTCTGGCGTTGCTTTGCCTCATGCTTCTTTCCGTCCTCTCGGGAACCGATGCCGCCCTTGCGGCCGGACTGCGGTTGATCGAGGTTCCATCCACCGATGGCAAAGCTCCCATCAGGGTGGCTGTCTGGTCGCCCTGTGCGGCAGTGCCGGTGGAAACCCGTATCGGTCCCTTCGTTCTGCCTGCGGTGCGCGATTGCCCGATCGTTGACGGGAAATATCCGCTTATCGTCATTTCCCATGGTTTTGCCGGCACGTATTTCAGCCATCGGGATACGGCGGTGGCGCTGGCAGACGCCGGTTTCATCGTCGCGGCGCTCAATCATCCCGGCGATAATGCGATTGATATGAAGCGGGCAGGTGAACTTTCCGCGCTGACCGACCGGCCAGCGGATATTGTCCGCCTGCTTGATCATATGCTGACAGACTGGAAAGAGGCCGACGTCATCGATGCCGGGCGGATTGGTGTCTTCGGATTTTCGCGCGGCGGTTATACCGCGCTGGTGCTTGCCGGCGGCGTGCCGGATTTTTTAAACAGCAGATTGCCATGCCCGGACGAGCAGGCGGCCATATGCGCGCAGATGCGGGACAAAAGCGCTGTTGCGAAAGACTGGGTTCACGATAAGCGGATAAGGGCCGCGGTTGTTGCGGACCCGCTCAATGCTTTTCCCGGCGCTGAAGATCTGAAAAATATCGGTATTCCCGTCCAGCTGTGGAGTTCGGAACAGGGTGGCGATGGCGTTGTGCCGCAGGATATTGCCAGATTGCGCGATGAACTGCCGGGGAAACCGGACTACCGGACGGTGAAGGGGGCAGGGCATTTTTCGTTCATCGCGCCTTGCCCGGCAGACATGGCAAATGCTTTGCCGCAGATTTGCAGCGATGCGCCCGGCTTTGACCGGGCAGAGTTTCATCGCAGTTTCAACGCCGATGTCGTCAGCTTTTTCAGGGCCTCGCTGCGCTGAAGTCTTGCTGTCTTTTGCCGGGGCCGTCTTTTGCCGAGGACGTCTATCAGACGGCATCCTGCGACTGCCATTCCGGCAGCGGGAAAATCCGGTCATAGCTCCAGTTGAAGACAAAAGCATAAACCACGTAAAACAGCGCAAACGAAATATCCATCACCAGCGCGTGGGCAAGGCTGATATTCAGATACCAGGCGATGAAGGGCATCAGCACGATCAGCAGGCCCAGTTCGAACAGCACGGCATGTGCGACCCGAATGGCGGGTGTCTTCAGCGTCGTGCCCTTCAGGCGCTGCATGGCGTGGTCGAAACCGAGATTGTAGATGTAGTTCCAGGCCGTGGCGAGTGTTGCGCTGACGAGGCCGACAATGCCGATATCTTCCATCGGCATGCCAAAGAGCAGCGCGCCGAGCGGAATGACGAGCAGAAGGCCGATGATTTCGAAGCTGAGCGCGTGGCGGATACGATCTTGGAGGGAACGCAATTTATTCTCCGGTGTGTGACCGGGCCGTCCCGCATGCTGTCGCCGATATGGCCGAGGTCGTCCTCGCGGTGAGGCATATAGAGGTTTTGGGCGAAATTTTCAAGCTTTGGGGTCTTGACGAGCGCGGTTCGATGTCACGGGGAGGGTGAAGCTTGTTTCTTCTCCCCGAGGGGGAGACGTCCGCGGCAGCGGGATGAGGGGGCGAGGGTAGAGATATACGGAGAGCTTGCCCCCTCATCTGACCCTTCGGGCCATCTTCTCCCCGGCGGGGAGAAGAAACACGAGGCGACGTTTTCATTTCTCGCACGCACCAACGAAGATGCAATGCGGAACAAGAACGGCGTTTTTTCGTTATCGCTCATGGAAGGAGGCGCGCCATGCAGCAGAATTCCTCTGATGGAAGAACGATCAAGGCCGCCAACACGGCAAAGGTTTCGACTTACACGCCCAGCCTCATTTCCCTCAAGGGAAGTTATGTGGCGATGATATTTCGCCGGCCGCTTTGCCGAAATCCGCTGGATGTGCGCAAGAAATAAGGGCGATACAATCAGCATATCGCTCCCATGCACATCAATGACGACGACTGCCGAAATGATTTGCTGCTTTAGATGTCTCTAAAGTGTGATTTTCAATCCGGTTCGTCTCCACCTAGACTGGAGAGCGCCACAAAAGCGAAGGGAGAATGACATGAAATCAGTTCTCATTATCGCCGCTGTCTTTGGCTTTTCCGCCAGTGCAGCGCTTGCCGAATGCGCGGGTCATGAAAAGATCAACGCTTCCGTTCCTGCCGTCGACCGTGAATTTAAAACCGCAAGCATCGTTCCGCCGACGGAACCGGTGGAAAAGCCCGTCGTCATTCTGAAAAAGACCGACCGCCTTCCAGCGGCAACGGTTGCGACGACCGGTGAGCCCGAAGCCGCAATGCAACGCATGCAATAAGACAAGACGATGACCTCTTCATTCTGAAAATCCCGTGCGCGACGCGATCCGCACGGGATTTGCTTTCGGGAGCAAGGCCGTGGGACAAACCTCTCTGGCACGGGGCATTGCGCGCGTCCTCATTTCGCCGGGACTTCCATCGCCCCTGCACCGCGTCTTTGCTCCAAGACAGAGCCAATGTCCGCAGCCATGCTCAGCTGTCGAGTTTCAACGACAGCTGCTTCGGCCCGTCGTTCTTTTTCAGCACATAGAGCGGCCGGGTGATGATGACTTCCGTTCGCCGCTGCAACTCGCGGCGCCGTTCCAGCGCGCGCTCGCGCATATCGCGGGAGCGGGCGACGACGGAGAGGGCATTTTCTATGGTTGCGTCTGCAGTGTTCATCGCTGACCTCCATAATGTTCACTTTATGTTCTCATTATTGATGGTCTATGTCAACACTATGGCACAGTCGCCGACCGGCAATCGATGCGCTCTGCGGGATCGGCTACCCGGATACGGCAGATGGCGTTGCAGCGGTATTGTGCGTGAGGCCGGTTTCGCCTGAGTGGGGGTTTCACAACGCGACCTGGGGTTCCGGCAGCGTCGGTGAGGACACTCCGGGCACACAGGGTTGATTTTCGTGATGATGTCTGGATGACGCGGGCGCTGGTGCCGCCCGGCTTCAAAGGAGATCAGGAGAGGGAACGTTGATCCAACAATGCAGGGCCACCGGCAGACAAGAGGTCGGTGAGATGTTCGCTGGCGAGTGCTACGATGGCAAGTGCAGCCTGCTGACGGTTCCAGCCGGCGCTTTCCGCCTTTTCAATAAGGCCCTGTATAGAGGGTTCCAGCGCGAACTGGCACTCGGCCTGATAGTCCATCGTGTCGATCGAAAGCGACGGGGAATTGATTGAGGCCCGCATCCTTTGGTCTCCCTGTTTTCCGTCATGCCCAGCAAACGCAAAACGCAATTCGGAACATGCACATTCAGAGGCCGGTGATATGGGGAATGCCCAGCGGGCCCACATATCACTGGCAGCGAATCCCCCAGCAGGCGGAGTTAACGGTAAGTGCTGATCGCTGTCAACGAACGCGCGGTAGCGACGGTGGCGCAGCGCGCTTTTTCAGAGCCGTCCATTCCGGAACGGTTTTCGTCTCCAGACCAGCAAAGCCATGACGTAAAGCGCAAAAAGTATGAACCATGCGACCGGAAGCACCATAAACAGCGCCGCATAAGCGCAATTTCCCTCAAAACAGGAACCAAGCAACCCGGAATCGGCAAGCGCTGCCGATAATAAAAACGCACATATTCCGCTCCCGACCGCGCCGAGGACGAACAGCAATATGTTGATGATCAATCTCATCGTGCCAATCATAGGGATGATTGAGACAGCTTTGCGGAAAGGGCGGCGCGGCAACGCCTATAATTGCCGTTCCGACGGTTTTTCCGGAGCTTCGCCGCTGTCGGAGGGTGCCCGGGTTTTCAGAACCCTTCGCCGCCGCAGGCCCTGCCTTTGCCGGGCAGGGCCGCCATTGCCTTATTCGGTGATGGTATATTCGCCGAGTTCGCAGAGGTTCTGCGTATCTTCAAGATCTTCCAGCGCATCCCCCTGGAATTCGAAGCGCATGTCATATTTGCAGACGCTGCGGCCATCGGCGATGGTGATTTCCATCTCTTCGCCGGGGCCAAGCGCCTTCTTTCCGAACACATCGTCTTCCCAGTCATCAACGCCCACCGGTGAGGTGTAGAAGGCGTTGAGAACGGAGCCCGTGCCGTTCTTCAGCGTGAACACCAGGTCTTCCGCCTGCGCCGCACCTGCAACCGTCATTGCTGTGCCGAAAAATACTGCCAATACCCATTTCGATGTCATGATATCCCCCTTTGCCCTTGTTCTGGCAGGCCATGCATACAGCCAAACCAGCGGCTTGCAATGTAAACCGCAGCTATTGGTTAAGACGCGAGGCCGCATTTTCGGGGAGAGTTTTTTCGGTCGTCTTTAATTTTACTTAACCATCGATTTCATATGTATTATTTTTGTTTATTATAGTTTTTATATGTATATATTTTCATATGTTTTTTATTTCGTTCTGGTTTTTAATGTATTTATTTGTGGTTATTCGTTTTAATGTTGTTTATTTATTCTAGTATTTTCTATCGTCGTATTTATGATTTATTTACAGGCGAATTTTCTCTCTTCGATTAAATATTTCAAGGGTTTTTACTGACGAAATCGACTTTTCAAAAAGATGGTTGTGACTGGCCGGCCAGATCGGCGGATCGCTTCCCGATAAAGGATATTGGATTTGATCAACCGTTCTTCTTTGGTATTCCGTCGTTTCAGCCTGCCCGGTCTCGTGGTGTTGAGCATCTTGGCTGGCGGCATTCTGACGCCGGTTTCGGGCCAGTCGCGGATTTGCAAAGATCCGACGCCTGCCAGCAATCTCAATGAAATGTTCGATGCGATCTATGCCTGCTGGGTGCCACCGGAAGACACCGAGGGGCTGGTGGTGACGCTGCGGTTCATTCTGCACAAGGACGGCCAGATACGCGGCAAGGTGGTCGTCATTGCCTCGCGTCCCCAGGAGGAGAGCCCGAGACGGCAGGCGTTTATCGATTCCGCCATCGATGCGGTAAAGCAGGCAGCGCCCGTTCGTTTCACGGAGGAATTCGGAAGCCGTATTGCCGGTCGGCCATTGGAGCCGCGCTTCATCGGGACAAAAAGCGTGTCGGAAACGAAGTTGTAGACTTTCCGGGGAACTGTTGCGCCGGCGGGGCTGTCTGGCTCGACATTGCCCGTGACAAGTACCGTTTCTTTCGCGAGCATTGCTGGGAAGGAACGATTGCGCGAGCTCAACCGCTCGGGCGATGCTTTAAGTAAGCATCGCAACATCTTGTCATTTAAAGAGAATTTGGTGGGTGATGTAGGGCTCGAACCTACGACCCGCTGATTAAGAGTCAGCTGCTCTACCAACTGAGCTAATCACCCGACCGACACCGTGTGGCGGTGTGAGGGGGGCTATAAAGGGGAAGTTTGGGCTTGTCCAGCGCGGAAATGAAATTTCTTCGATTTTTGTGACGAAAAAATTTCAGTCGCGCTGGAAAAGGCTGAAAATCCGGGGTTTTACAGATTTTCCTTTTTGCCTAGCCGCGTCTGAAAGCCCTGCCGATGAGGATGAGGATGCAGGCGCCGATGAAGCCGGCGATGAGATAACCGAGCCAGCCGGTCAGAACGATTCCAAAAACAGACAATATGGCGTTGGCGACGATCGCGCCGACGATTCCAAGAAGGATGTTCATGAAAACACCCATATTGCTTTTCATGAATTGTTCGGCGAGCCACCCGGCGACACCACCGATGATGATAGCTGCGATCCAGCCAATACCAGCAGATTCCATGATTTCCTCCCATGTTTGCTGCACTATCAAAGGTGATGATTCTCGTGGTGAAAAGCAAGGTAAACTCCGGAAAACCTCGCTTTATGAGGGTGGTTTTCCCCGTCGCAGGCGCTAAAAAGCCTGTGACGGCGTGAAGAGACGAAAGGCATGGATGTGCGGTTGATGTTCGGCGGATTGATGAATGGCAGACGGGTGTTCGGCGAACCGGCGCCTGGTCGTGGGCGAAGCAGTGCCATGGCCATGATATTGGTCATGATGTTTTCGCTGCTTGGCGGTTTGCTGCTGCCCGCAATGCCGGCATCCGCGCAAGGGGAGACAACGCCGCCGGCGCCCGCCGTGATCCAGGCCACCACAGTCGAGCAGGCGCGGGCGGAACTGGAAAAATGGAAGGCCGATGTTGCAACGATCGCCGGGCAGGTGGAGGCGGGCGGCAGCGATGATGCGCATCTGGTGGATATGAAGGGCCGTGCCGATGGCATTGCCGCCGATGCCGCGGCGGCCAACACCAAGCTGCGCACCCGGCTGGACCAGATCAAGACGCGTCTCGATGCGCTTGGCGAGCCGCCGGCCGATGGCCAGCCGCCGGAAGCGAGCATGGTGACAGAGGAGCGCGCCCGGCTGACGGCGGAGCGTGCCGAGGTGAATGCGATTGCCGGCGAGGTGGAGAGCATCGCCACCAATGCCGCGCAGATTTCCAACAATATCACGGCGGTTCGCCGGGCGCTTTTTGCCGCCACCCTGTTCAAGCGCACGGAAGTTTCTGCCCAGACGCTGGGCGACGCCTCTTCGGCCTTCGTCACCGAGGTGACCAACCTCAGCAATGCCTTCAGCAGCTGGACGGGGTTCGTGTGGAGCTACAAGCGGTTGCCGATGTTCGGGGCCGTGATGCTGTCGATCATGGCGGGGCTGCTGTTTCTGGTCGGTGGTTACCGGTTTTTCGGCAGCCGCATGGACCGGCGGGCCTTTACCGGCGAGCCATCTTATCTCAGAAGGCTTTCGGTGGCCTTCTGGTCGACCATGGTGCAGTCGCTGTCGCTGTTCCTGTTTCTGGCCACCTCGGCGTTTTTCCTCGATAATTTCAACGTGCTGCGATCCGATATAGCGCCAATCCTGTTCGGGGCCATGGCGATCCTCGGCTTCGTTTATTTCGTATCGCGGCTGAGTTACGCGATCTTTGCACCCACCCAACCTGAATGGCGTCTGCTGAAGGTGTCCAATCGCGGAGCGCATACGCTGTCTTCGGCGGTGCTGCTGATGGCGCTCGTCAATGGTCTCGACTATCTGTTTGGAACGATCAGCGAGACGCTTTATTCGCCGCTTATCGTCACCGTCGCCAAAAGCTTCGTCGCTTCGATCATTATCGGCATCATCCTGCTCACCGTATCGTTCCTGCGGCCGATGATCGGTGAGGGGCAGGATTATGAGACCGGCAACCAGCGGCTGCCCCGCTGGCTGGTCATCCTGCTGCGCGTCGGCGGTCTCATTCTCATCGGCGCGTGCCTGACGGGCTATGTCGGTCTTGCGCGTTTCCTTGCCACGCAGATCGTCGCCACGGGCGCCGTGCTGGCAACCATGTATATCGGCATCCTGTCCGGCAAGGCGATTTCGAGGCAGGGCGCCTTTGCCGAATCCCTTGCCGGGCGTTATCTCGCGCGGCGTTTCGGTCTCGGTCCGGTTGCGCTCGATCAGGCCGGCCTTGCCGCAGGGCTTGGTATTTATGTCGTGGCGCTTGCCTTCGGCGTACCGCTCATCCTGTTTTCCTGGGGCTTCCAGCCGGGCGATATCGAAAGCTGGGCCTATCGCCTGCTGACGGGCATTACCGTCGGCAATGCCTCGATCTCGCTGATCGGCCTCTTCGGCGGCGTTCTCGTTTTCGCTATCGGCTACATCATCACGCGCTGGTTCCAGAAATGGCTGGATAATAACGTCATGGCGCGAGGCCAGGTGGATGCCGGGGTGCGCAACTCGGTCAAAACAGGCATCGGTTATCTCGGCATCGCGGTTGCGGCGATCTTCGGCGTGTCTTCCGCCGGTCTCAACCTCTCCAGCCTGGCGCTGGTCGCCTCCGCCCTTTCGGTCGGTATCGGTTTCGGCCTGCAGAACATCGTCTCGAATTTCGTGTCCGGCCTCATCCTTCTGGTCGAACGTCCCTTCAAGGTGGGCGACTGGGTGGTGACGGGGACGACCGAGGGCACCGTCAAGCGGCTGTCCGTGCGCGCAACCGAGATAGAAACTTTTCGGGGCCAGTCGATCATAGTGCCGAATTCCGAGTTCATCAATTCCTCCGTCGGCAACTGGACGCACCGCAACCGCATCATGCGTGCGGAAATACCGGTTTCCGTGGCCTATGATTCCGATCCGCAGCAGGTCATGGATATTCTGCTGGAGCTGGTGCGTGCCCAGCCGCCGGTGCTGCGCAACCCCGAGCCGCACGTGGAATTCCTTCGTTTCGGCGATTTTTCGCTGGATTTCGAATTGCGGTTCCACCTTGCCGATCTGTCGACCGGGCTTGGTGTGAAAAATGCGCTGAGGATCGCCATCCTCCAGCGCTTCCGCGAGGAAGGCATCGATATTCCATTCCCGCAGCGTAACCTCAATATTCATGTGGAAGGCGACGCCAACCCGCAGATGATGGCGGCGCTGCTGTCGGAGGAGGGGGATAAGGCAATGGCGGCCCATACCGGGGCGGCATCGCCGGTCGCCGGAACCCCGCCGGAAAAGGATGCCGGCAAAGCGGGTGACGGGATTGTCGCCGAACCGAAGGCCGTGGCAAAAGTGGCCGGCAAGGACAATTGAGCGGCCACGGCTGATCTTGATCGTTGCGCCGCCGGCACCGGGGCAGGCGCGTGCGGGGCGGGCCTCGCACCCGATTGCGTTGCGGCAAATGATGGGTAGGGGCGGAGACGCTTTTTTACTTGACGGCGGCCGGACGTGTCCGGTCTCCGTCATGAAAATATAATCAAAATACCCGCGATGACTGTATTGTTATGTAAACTTCAAGTTGATATATTGTGGTTATTACTTAGTTTATTTCTTTCCTGTCGGGGTTCAAATGCCGGATCCAGTCGATGAGAATGCCCAGCCTGCCCAGCCTGCCCAGCCTGCCCAGCCTGCCCAGCCTGCCCAGCCTGCCCAGCCTGCCCAGCCTGCCCAGCCTGCCCAGCCTCCGGGCCAAGTTCCTGTAAAGCCGTCTCTGCCGGAAAAGCTGAAGGGCGTTTGGGCGTGGGGTAAACCCCATGCCGCCAAGGCGTCCTTGTTGGCGGCGGGTGTAGTTATCGGTTCTGCCGGTCTGTTTTTCCTGATGGGGGAGACGGATGTAACCGACGATTATCTACCGAAGCGCTGGAACGATTCTATTCGCAGACTAGGTATTACACCAGTCTATCCGCCGCAGGAGGATATCTATGTGGGGGATATTATCGCTGAAATTGTGGATTCAGGCCACAAGTTCAAATCTCTACCGGGAGATCTCGAAAGCGAATCCTTTATAGGTCGCTACGTGAAGATCACACAGATACCGAAACTTCGGAGATATCTTTCACTGAAATCGGAGGCTCCCTATTTCGGCGATAATATCTGGCGAGAGGATGGAAGCAAGCTTGCCTTGTCGCAGCCGCGTGCAGAAGTTCAGAGCGGAACGACGTCGGGCCTTGAGGTGAAGGATGTGCTTTTTCCCGTTATCAAGATCGAGCGACAGGAAGGTATAGCCGGACTGTTGCAGAATATCGGCTTCGGTGGCGCGCGTGCGGATGTTGAGGAAATCGAGCTACAGAACGTCCAAGCGTACGCCATCAACCCTTTTCATGCGCAATACGCATTGATGCAATTTTGTGACGGTCCGACAACGCAACTCTTTTGTAGTGACGAATATATTCGGGAGAAGCTGTCTTATATTCTCGGCCGCGACATTTTGAGGAGCGCGGAAACCAAAGATTGTGGCCTGCGCTACATCTATGACATCCGCTTGCTCGTGGTGCGGCAGGCATTCTTGACGCGCGGTGTAAGGGTTACCAACGGGCGGGGTCGGTTGAGCGAAGCCAATCTGGGCGGCGGTAAGCCGAACATGGAACAATTGCAGGATTCGGTAAATTCGGCGGTAATCGAGCGGCCAAAAGAAACGCCGGCTGACGCTACCGTTAAAAACAGGCTTGCTGCTGAAAATGCTATCCGTAGCGCCAATAGTTCGGGTCTGTTTTCCACCAGTCATTTTGCGCGGCCACTCGTTATCGGTTTCAATTCGGTTTCGATTGGTATGCGGGGCAGTATGCCGGCCTGGAGGGATGATTTGGCAAAAGCTTCTGCTGATAAAAAAGTAAAAGGCACTGTTCGGGCATGCGTGACATCTGCGGAGGTAGGAAAATGAAAAACGCATCGATTTTGCTCGGACTAGTCGCTTCATTCTTGATGAATGCACAAGACGTTGTCTCGCAAACTATCGATGGAGGTGCCTCCACGCTCTCTGTGGATTGTGAATATGAAATTCCACCGTGTGAAGAGCCCCTCCTTCCGCCTAAAGATGATCCTTTCCCATCACCCTCTCTCCCTGCTCCACCACCGGCACCGGGTGGCGGCGGTATACATAATCTCCCGGGAGCCCCCGTTTTCAAGGAAACTATCATTATCCCAGGCAATAATATGCTGAAGGACTTTAAGCTGGATGAGCCCAAAATGCTCGATATGCAAAAGCAGCTTCAGAACAGGTAGCCCAAATACCTGGCTATTGCTCGTTGGCGCGGCGTGGCTTGAAAAGCTGAACGTTGCCGGGCGGATGTTTCCCGACATTTTCACGGCTGCGGCCTCGCCTGACTACGCATTTTCGCGCCTGTCGCAGCACCCTATGGCCATGTCGCAATCAGGCGGCTGAACCGCAGCGGAGCGCTTCATATTCCCCTCATCGATTTGGCAGCACGACAGACAATGCCGGCGCTTTTTAGGGGTTCTGTAAATGAAGACACATGCACGGGCGGTGGTGATCGGTGGCGGTGTGGTCGGCGTCTCGACGCTTTATCATCTTGCCAAAAAGGGCTGGAGCGACAGCGTGCTCATCGAGCGCAAGGAGTTGACCTCGGGTTCCACCTGGCATGCGGCCGGCCTTTTGCCGTTGTTCAACATGAGCTATTCGGTGGGCCAGATCCACAAATATTCCGTGAAGTTTTATGAGGAGCTGCAGGAAGAGACTGGCATGAATGTCGGCTTTTCCAAGGTCTCGAATATCCGTCTCGCCCGTACCAAGGATCGCTGGGACGAATATATGTATTATGCCGGTATTGCCGAGACGATCGGCGTGCGCGTCAACATGCTGACGCCGGAGCAGGTGAAGGAAATCTGGCCGCTCTGCGAGACGGATGGGCTGCTCGGCGCCATCCAGCATCCGGATGATGGTTATATCCAGCCGGCAGATCTCACGCAGGCGTTGGCCAAAGGCGCGCGTGACCGTGGGGCGACGATCTATCGCAACACCACGGTTACCGCCATCGAGCAGACGGAAGACGGTCACTGGAAGGTGACAACGGATAAAGGCGAGATCATCGCCGAACATATCATCTCCTGCACCGGCTCCTTCGCCCGCAAGACGGGTGAGATGGTAGGCATCGATATTCCGGTCATTCCGGTCGAGCATCAATATATCGTCACCGAGCCGCATCCGGCCATTCAGGAACGCCGCCGTCAGGGCCTGCCGGAAATGGGTGTTCTGCGTGAATCGGACTCGGCCTGGTACATGCGCGAGGAGGCCGGCGGCCTGATCCTCGGTCCTTACGAAGTCGGCGCCCCGGTCTGTTATGTCGATGGTCCCTCTGACGACAGCGAATATGAGCTGTTCCAGGAGGAACTGGACCGCCTGATGCCGCATATCGAAACGGCCATGGTCCGCGTTCCGGCCTTCGGCGAAGTGGGTATCAAGAAGGTTTATAATGGCGCGATCGCCTATACGCCTGACGGCAATCCGATCGTCGGTCCCGCACCGGGCCTCAAGAATTTCTGGCTGAATGAGGGCCACTCCTTCGGCATCACCGCTGCCGGTGGGGCCGGCTGGCAGCTGGCCGAATGGATCGTCGATGGCGAGCCGACGCTCGACCTGATGGGCGTCGATCCGCGCCGTTTCGGACCGCATGCTACGGAAGGTTATCTCATTGCCAAGAATGAGGAGGCCTATGCCAACGTCTTCACCATGCATTATCCCGATGAGGAGCGTTCCGCGGCCCGTCCTTTGAAGACGACGCCGGTTTATGACCGTCTGAAGAAGCTCGGCGGCGTGTTCGGCTCCGTCTACGGTTGGGAACGCGCCAACTGGTATGCGCCGGAAGGTTATGCGCTCAAGGAAGAAGACCTCGGCGTGGGTGCCGATGTCATCACCAGCCACAATTACGCGCCGCCGCTGGAGGATGGCCGTATCGTCGAGAAATGGTCGTTCCGCCGTTCGAACTATTTCGAACATGTCGGCAATGAGGTGAAGAACGTCACCCAGAATGTCGGCGTGCTTGATATGTCGGCCTTCGCCAAGATGGAGGTTTCCGGCCCCGGCGCGCGTGCCTGGCTGGACAGTATTCTGGCCAATATCGTGCCGAAGAAGCGCGGCCGCATTGCGCTGACGCATCTTCTGACGCCGAATGGCGGTGTGAAGGTGGAGTTCACCGTTTATGAATGGGCGCCTGGCCGGTTTTATATGGTTTCGGCTGGCGGTCTTGAGGCCCACGATCATGACGTGCTGCGCCGTCTTGCGCCGACCGACGGTTCCGTGGTGCTGCAGCCGATCACCCAGAAATACGGCGTGCTGGTGCTTGCCGGCCCGAAGTCTCGCGATCTGTTGAAGAAGCTGACCCGTACCAGTCTGGAAAACAAGGATTTCCCGTGGCTGACGGCAAAGCAGATTTCCGTTGGCGTGGCGACGGCGCATGCGCTGCGCGTCAACTTCGTGGGCGAACTGGGCTGGGAGCTGCACCATCCGATCGAGATGCAGAATTACATCTTCGACCGGCTGATGGAGGCGGGTGCGGAATTCGGCATCAAGCCGTTCGGTATCCGGGCCATGGTGTCCATGTCGCTCGAAAAGTCCTATCGCAACATGGGTCGCGAGCTTTCGGTGGAATATAACGCCTATGAATCCGGTCTCGACCGCTTCCTGCGCCCGGAAAAATCCTTCATCGGCCGTGATGCGCTGGTGGCCTATAAGGAAGCCGGCCTGAAGTCGGTGTTTTCGACGCTGACCGTGTCGGGCAATACGGATGTCGATGCGCGCGGCTCGGAAGCGATTTCCGATGAAAACGGCGCTCTTGCAGGCCGTGTCACCAGCGGCGGCTTCGGCTGGCGTATTGGCAAGTCGATTGCGCTTGCCATGCTCAAGCCGGAATATGCGGCGGTTGGCACGAAGCTGAAGATCCGCATTCTCGGCACACTTTACGATGCCGAGGTGGTGGAGGAGAGCCCCTTCGATACGGAAAATGCGCTGCTGCGCGCCTGATGCGCCTTTATTCCAGCTAGCGAAATACGGCCCTTCGGGGCCGTATTTTCTTTTGGGTAAGCATATGTTTCAACTGGTTTGCCGGCAAAAGTGTTATTAATTATTCTGCAAAACGCCGCTGCTATTTTCCCCTGAAGGACGATGGGGGACTGGGACAGGATGAATTTTCTCGGCATTACGGGCATGCAATATTCGGGCGTGCCTTTCACCAATAATCGCATTCTGCTGGCGGAAGACAGCAACGTATTCACCCAGATGGTGAGTATGCGGCTCAAGGAAATGCTCGGCGTTTCCGTGGAGGTATGCCGCTCTTTTGAAGAGTTGCAGGCTTGTTACGAACATTCTCCAGAACCGGTGACGCTGGCGATTTCCAACATCAACCTGCCGGGGGCAGAAAAGGGTGAGGCGCTGGAATATCTGATCGATCTTTCGATCCCGACCATCGTTTTTACCAGCACATTCCATGAGGCGACGCGCGAGACGCTGATCGCCAAGGATGTGGTCGATTATATTCTGAAGGACAATATTTTCGCCGTGGACATGCTGACGGAATCGGTCTGCCGGTTCCTCACCAACCACCGCCACCACGTGCTGATCGTTGATGACAGCCCAACGGCGCGGGCGCTGCTGTCGAGCCGCCTAAAGCGCTACAATTTCCGCGTCAGTCTTGCCGATAGTGGCGCGAAGGCACTGGAAATCCTCAAGGCCAGTCCCGATATCGGCCTCGTCGTGACCGACTACAACATGCCTGACATTGATGGTTTCGAACTGACGCGGCGCATCCGCACCGTGCGCGGGTCGCATGAGTTGCGCATCATCGGCGTGTCGTCCTCCACCAACCGGCTGTTGTCGGCGCGGTTCCTCAAGGCGGGCGGCAATGATTTCATGCTGCGGCCCTTCATCGACGAGGAGTTCTACTGCCGCGTCAACCAGAACCTCGATACGCTGGTGCAGATACAGCTGGCCAGGGCCGGAGTGAGGCCGGCCGCCTGAGCGCGGCCTTCTTCGTTAAAGCTGTGATTCAAGCGGCAGGAAACGCATGATGCCGGCGATGATCCGCCGGCTGATGGCCGCGTCCGGTTCGCGCCGGTAGGTCTTCGGCCGGCCCTGTTCTTCCGTCATCCAGACGATGCGGTTGCCGCTATCGACGTCCAGTTCGAAACTCATCGTTCGGCGGATTTCTTCGGCGAATATTTCGTCCATGCGGGCCACCAGCAGTGGCGAATTGAAAACAACGCCCATTTCCGTATTGAGCGAGGCGGAGCGCGGATCGAAATTGAGCGAGCCGATATAGCCAGTCTTGCCGTCGCGGGTGAAGGCCTTGGTGTGCAGGCTCGCCTGTCCCGAACCGCGCAGGGTGAAGCTGCCCTGGTCGGCCTGCGAGCGCAATTCATGCAGACGCACCCCGCCCAGCAGAAGCGGCTTTCGATAACGGGCATAACCGGCGTGAACGGCGGCGACATCGGTTGCTGCCAAGGAATTGGTGAGGATGGCGAGAGACACGCCGCGTTCTGCAAGATCGAGGAATATCTCCACGCCCTGTTTGCCGGGAATGAAGTAGGGGGAGGTGATGTGCAGGCTCTCGCCCGCGGCCTGCATCAGCGGCAACAGGCTCTCCATCAGGAAATTGTGGCCCTTGCGGCGTTTTCCAGCCGCTTTCTCCGGCGGATCGGCCAGGACATCTGCGGTATCAACCCAGTGCAGGCGGTCCGACATCAGAAAATGATCGCGGCCGTACTGGCTCTCGACGCGCTCGAGATAGGGTTTGGCGGCCTCACTTTGCGGCAAGGCATCCAGTTCGCGCCGCAATCGGGCAAGCTTGTTCGGTCTGCGTGCCAGCAGCGAGCGTACCGGCACGGAAACGGCGCTGTTCCAATAATCGTCGAAGATTTCAGTGGCGTCGCCAACGATCCTGCCGAAACCGAGAATGTCGAAATCATGGAAATTCGCCCGCTCGGCGGCATCGAAATAAGCGTCACCGATGTTGCGACCGCCGACGATCACCGCCCGCCCGTCGGCAATCCATGCCTTGTTGTGCATACGCCGGTTGACGCTTCGAAAGCGCAGCACCAGTTCGAGGCTGCGATGCAGGATGTTTTCCCGTGCCCGGGTGGGGTTGAACAGCCTGAGTTCGATATTGGGGTGGCTGTCGATGGCGTGGAAGATGCGGTCGGAAATGGAGACGCCGAGGTCATCGAGAAGCAGGCGCACGCGCACGCCGCGATCGGCGGTGGTGATGACTTCACGCATCATCAGCCGTCCGGTCAGGTCGGCATTCCACATGTAGTACATAAGATCGAGACTGCGCCCGGCGGCGCGTGCCGCGGCCACACGCACGGCAAAGGCATCGAGGTTGGAATGCAGCAGGCAAAGCGCATTCTTCTCGTTCCAGCCGTTCCGAATCGACTGCCAGTGGCGGTCCAGCGCCGTTTCATCTTCTACAACGGGAAGGGCGGTGGAGGGGCGTTTGGGAATGGCCTTTTCCCGCTGCTTACCGATGACGACAAACAGGCTCGGCCCAATGAGGATGAGAAGAATGACGATGAAGGCCGTAAATGCAGTCACTTGTTTTTATCGCTCCCGGCCCGAAGATTATCAGGCGGGATGCAAACGCGCGAGGGGGTAAAGCGTTCATTGCCACGGGTAATGCGGGAGCGAAAAATATGGTGTTCGTGAATGGGCTGGGGCTTGCGAATCACATAAGTACGTGCTTATGTGTCGGTCATGACTGAGAATGATATTTTCCGGGCGCTGGCTGACCCCACGCGCCGTGCCATTTTCGAAAAGCTGGCGGATGGCGCCATGAATGCTTCCGCGCTGCGCGAAGGCATCGACATCAGCCAGCCGGCCATGTCACAGCATCTTTCGGTGCTGCGCGGGGCCGGGCTTGTGGTGGAAAGGCGACAGGGCCGTTTCGTCAATTATGAGGTCGATCCGGACGGGTTGACGCGCATTGCGGCGTGGCTTGGCAAATACCGCGCCTATTGGCCACAGCGTATCGAAGCTCTGAAGCTGCTGCTGAAGGATATGGATCAATGAACGTGCAAAAGCCGGAATCTCCTGATGCCATCGAGCTTGAATATGATCTCGACGAACCGCCGCAGAAGGTGTGGCGGGCGATCAGCATTCCGGCGTTTCGCGCCATATGGTTGCCGGCAGAGGCTCTGGCGGAACCGGAAGCAATCGATAGCAAGCCCGGCGAGGAGGTGCGCTACAGGCTGCGCGACGATAATCCGCCGTTTCTGGAAAGCACCGTCACCTTTACGATCGCATCGAATGACCGTGGCGGCACCAGCCTACGGATCATTCATGATATGCCCGCCATCAAGCCCGGCCGGATGGTAAAGGCCGCCGCAAACCATAACGGTTCGCCGATCAAGCTCGCCGCCTGACCGGCACGTTTCCCGACATTTTCAAACGACAGGAGTTCGCCGATGCGCGAAGCGATGCAACTCGTCCCCATGGTCGTCGAACAATCCTCAAGGGGAGAGCGGTCTTTCGACATCTATTCCCGCCTGCTGCGGGAAAGGATCATTTTCCTCAACGGAGAGGTCAACGATACGGTTTCAGCGCTGGTCTGCGCGCAATTGCTGTTTCTGGAGGCGGAGAACCCGAAGAAGCCGATCCATCTCTATATCAATTCGCCGGGCGGTGTAGTGACCAGTGGTCTGGCAATGTATGACACCATGCATTACATCCGCGCGCCGGTTCATACACTCTGCATGGGAACGGCCCGTTCCATGGGGTCATTTCTGCTGATGGCGGGTGAACCGGGCGAGCGCACGGCGCTTCCCAATGCCAGCATTCACATTCACCAGCCGCTGGGCGGCTTTCAAGGGCAGGCTTCGGACATGTTGATCCATGCCGAGGAGATGCGGCTGACCAAGCACCGCATGACGCGGCTTTATTCCGAGCATTGCAAACACAGCTATGAAAAATTCGAAGCGGCCATGGACCGGGATTTCTTCATGACGGCGGAACAGGCTCTGGAGTGGGGATTGATCGACCGTATTCTCGGAGTTCGCGAGGATGTTGCGGCATAAGGCCGGCGCTTACTCGGATTTTCTGCTGATGCTGGCGCCTACAGGCAGGACTTCCAGGCTGCGCCGGGCAAGCTCAGCCAATACTTCCTCGAAGCCGAACCGGGATGTCCAGCCAAGCCCCTTTGCGGCGCGGGCGGGTGAATAGATCCGATCGATGGTCATCGGCAGCGCCCATCCCTGTTGTGCGAACGCGTCTGCGAGGGCCGGGCTCCGCTGCCGGAGAACGGAGGGCGCATCCCTGGCGAGGGCGTCGCAGTCATCAGCGGTGAACGGGGTGGCTGCCGATATGATATAGCGCTGGAAATTTTCTCCCGCGTTGCCGAGTGCCAGCGCATGAGCATCTGCGACATCACGGATGTCGACGCCGCGATGCAGCCGATAGGCGGCCATCACGTCAGCGGGTTCCGGGAAACTTCTGGACATGCGCAGCACGCGCACGGCGAGACGCGGACTGGCCATTTCCTTGAGCAGATGCTCGGCTTCGAGCTTCGTGCGGTGATAGATGCTTTTCGGCAGAGGCGGCGTCTCTTCATCGATAAAGGTGCAGGACCCTGCCGAAACCGCGTGTCCGTAGAGCGCCGTGGTGCTGGTGAAGACCAGCCGCTCCACGCCTGCCGCCATTGCCGCTTCCGCGACCATGCGGGTTCCATCGACATTGATACGCTGAAATTCAGAATCCGGAACCATGCCGACATGCGGAGCGTGGAGCGCCGCCGTATGGATCACCGCATCCGCCCGTTCGAAAGCGGAGCGCAGGTGCGCTTCGTTCGCGAAATCGCCGACGATATGGGTGGTGGAGAAGGGTGAGCGATCCATGCCGGTGACATCGTGCCTGCCGGCCAGCGCACTGAAAATCGCGCGGCCGACCCGACCGGAACTGCCCGTCAGCACTATCCGCATGATGTTTCCTCCGCATCAACGCAAAAGGCAGCGCGGGGCGCTGCCTTTCAAGGGACCGTCTGGATAATCAGATATCCAGATTATCCGCAAAGGCCGCCCGTTCCTGAATGAAACGGAAGCGGGCATCGGCCTTGGTGCCCATCAGATTGTCGACGGCCTCGCGGGTGCCTTCGAAATCCACGTCGTCGATCTCGACGCGCAGCAGGGTGCGCTTTTCGGGATCCATGGTGGTTTCCTTCAGCTGCTGCGCCATCATTTCGCCAAGGCCTTTGAAGCGGCCGATTTCGACCTTCTTGCCCTTGAAGACGGTTTCCATCAGCTCGGCGCGATGGGCGTCGTCGCGGGCATAGGCGCTCTTGGCACCCTGACGGATGACATAAAGCGGCGGCACGGCCAGATAGAGATGATTGCCGCGAATGAGTTCCGGCATTTCCTGGTAAAAGAAGGTGATGAGCAGCGAGGCAATATGGGCGCCGTCGACATCGGCATCGGTCATGATGATGATGCGCTCATACCGCAAATCCTCTTCGCGATATTTGGTGCGGGTACCGCAGCCGAGCGCCTGAATGAGATCGGCGATCTGCTGGTTGGCGGAGAGCTTTTCGCGGCTGGCACTGCCGACGTTGAGGATTTTACCGCGCAGCGGCAGGATGGCCTGGTTGGCGCGGTTGCGCGCCTGCTTGGCCGAGCCACCCGCCGAGTCACCCTCGACGATGAAAAGTTCCGCATTTTCGGCCGTGTTCTGGGAACAATCCGCCAGCTTGCCGGGCAGGCGCAGCTTGCGCACGGCGGTCTTGCGGTTGACTTCCTTTTCCTTGCGGCGGCGCAGGCGTTCCTCTGCGCGCTCGATCACCCAGTCGAGCAGCTTGTCCGCTTCGCCGGGATTGCCGGCGAGATAATGGTCGAAGGGATCGCGCAGCGCATTTTCAACGATGCGCTGGGCTTCGACGGTTGCCAGCTTGTCCTTGGTCTGGCCGACGAATTCCGGTTCGCGGATGAAGACCGAGAGCATGCCGGCTGCCGAGATCATCACGTCATCGGTGGTGATTTCCTTGGCGCGCTTGTTTTGCGTCAGCTCGGCATAGTTCTTCAGGCCCTTGGTGAGGGCAATGCGGAAACCGGCCTCATGCGTGCCGCCTTCGGGTGTCGGAATGGTGTTGCAATAGGAATGGATCTGGGTGTCGCCGCCATACCAGGTCACCGCCCATTCCAGCGCACCATGGCCGCCGGTCTTTTCGGTGCGGCCGGAGAAAATCTCGCGGGTGACGGTGAATTCCTTGCCGAGCGTAGCAGCGAGGTAATCCTTGAGACCGCCCGGAAAATGGAACACGGCTTTTTCAGGGATTTCACCACCGGCCGGCACCATGCCGGGATCGCAGCTCCAGCGGATTTCAACGCCGCCGAAGAGATACGCCTTGGAGCGGGCCATGCGGAAGATGCGGGCCGGTTCGAATTTTGCGTGATCGCCGAAGATTTGCGGATCAGGATGGAAACGCACGCGCGTGCCGCGGCGGTTGTGCACATCGCCCAGTTCCTCAAGCCCGCCAATCGGCGCGCCGCGCGAAAAGCGCTGGCGATAAAGCTTGCGGTTACGCGCCACTTCCACTTCGAGAAGATCGGAAAGCGCATTGACCACGGATACGCCGACGCCGTGCAGGCCGCCTGACGTCTCATAGGCCTTGCCGTCGAACTTGCCGCCGGCATGCAGCTTGGTCATGATGACTTCGAGCGTGGATTTTCCGGGAACCTGCGGGTGGTTCTCCACGGGAATACCGCGGCCGTTGTCGGTGACCGTCAGAAAACCTTCGGCATCGAGATGAACCTCGATGAAATTGGCATGGCCGGCGACGGCCTCGTCCATCGAGTTGTCGATGACTTCGGCAAACAGGTGATGCAGCGCCTTTTCATCGGTGCCGCCAATATACATGCCGGGACGCATACGCACCGGCTCCAGCCCTTCGAGCACGCGGATCGACGAGGCGCCGTAATCGTCACCGGCAGGAGACACGGGTGCCGGCGGTGCGGAAGATGCGACGGCCGCAACGGCTGCGGGTTTCGGCTGCACGTTCACATTCGCGGCTGCGGTCGCCGGGACCTTCACGGGTTTACCCGCGTCCTCGTTCGTTGCCGTTTCGCTGTTTTGTGCCGCCGGAAGACCGGAGAAGAGATCGTTGCTGTCGTCCATCATGTCCAAGGTTCAAAAATAGTGTCGTCAGAATTTCGCCAAGCGAATCATTTTGTATATGGGGCGATTATAGCGCCAAACGTGTAAGCCATGTGGCCGAACGCGGCGCGCCATACGCCAAGACCCATGTCAGGGTTTCGCAACAGGAGGATTGCGCCGCCGCCTTTGTGATGGCAAGTCTCGCAGCCACGAATGAACGGTTAACCAAGTCATGTCCACAGCTCATTTCACGTTTTGTACTCTTTTCTGCCTGACTGTTGCGGTGATGCCGGGCGCTGCTTCCGCTGCCGATGGGCCGCTGCGCCCCTTCAAGGACGAGCTGTTTTCCAGCCAGACGGTGCTTTCCACCGCCGATGGCGGCGCGTCGGAAGTCATCGATTATCAGGAAATGCGCGACATTAACGGCCGCGATGAGGTGCCGGAGCGGCGGGTTAAGCGGCAGTATATGGATATGGCGCCAAAGAAGGCGCAGGCGCTGGAAAGTGTTTCCGTTGAGGGCAGGGCGCTTGAGGTCGGCCGCGTCGGGCCGGCAAGCGGGCAGGCCTTCACGGTCATCTTCATTCACGGTCGCGGCGGCGACCGGCGGCTCGGCATGAACGACTATACGTTCGGCGGCAATTTCAACCGGCTGAAAAACCTCGCAGTTGCCAATGGCGGCACCTATTATGTGCCGAGCGTGCGCTCCTTCGATGAAAACGGCGTTGCCGATGTCGCGGCGCTGATTGCCGATGCGGCCAAAAAGTCGGGTGGGAAACCTGTCGTGCTCACCTGCGCCTCGATGGGCAGTTTCATCTGTTATGGCATCAGCCGGGACAAGGTTGCCGTCGCCAATCTCAAGGGCATGGCGATCCTCGGCGGCGCGGTCGATCCCGATTTTCCGAAAAGCGCCTTTGCCAGGGCGAAGAAGCCAGTCTGGTTCACCCATGGCAGCGCTGACAAGGTCTATTCGGCGGATCAGCAGGCGACGATTTTCCGTGCATTGCTGAAGGCCGGGGAGCCGGCGCGGTTTACGCGGTTCGAGACCGGCAGCCACGGAACGCCGGTGCGCATGACCGACTGGCGGGCGGTTTTGAACTGGATTTTAAGCCGCTAAGGCCTCTGTTTTGGGTCAGCGGCGGCAAATTTTTAGAAATTGGCCGTCGTTTTGAACCTTCGGGCCGCTTTTTTGTACCATTTATTGCCGGGGCCGTTTAAAGGAATATTCCGGGATTTCCGGCAGTGTTTCTGTCGCGATTATGGGCCGTGAGATGGCTGAGGGAAGGGGCGCCGTTAATGGCGGCAACCCCGAGACAAAGGGAATGGATACGCATGACGCCGAATGTTCGACCGCTTGTTGCCGGAAACTGGAAGATGAACGGCACGCGTGCCTCGCTCGATCAGATCAAGGCCATGGCAGAGGGCGTCAAGGGCGCGCTGTCGGAGAAGGTGGATGCGCTGATCTGCCCGCCCTCCACGCTGCTTTATGTCGCGACGGCGCTGTGCGATGACAGCCCGCTGCTGATCGGCGCGCAGGATTGCCACCAGAATGCATCCGGCGCACATACGGGCGATATTTCCGCCGAGATGATCGCTGACTGCTTCGGTACCCATGTCATCGTCGGCCATTCCGAGCGCCGCACCGATCACGCCGAGACGGATCATCTGGTGCGCGCCAAGGCCGTTGCGGCCCACCAGGCCGATCTTATCGCAATCGTCTGCATCGGCGAGACGGCGGATGAGCGCAAGGCTGGCCAGACGCTCGATATTCTCAAGCGCCAGCTGGCCGGCTCGCTGCCGGATGAGGCAACGGCTGAAAATACCGTCATCGCCTATGAGCCTGTCTGGGCGATCGGTACCGGTCTCACCCCCACCACGCAGGACGTGCGCGAGGCTCATGCCTTCATGCGCGATGAGCTGGTCAAGCGGTTCGGTGATGCCGGCAAGACCATGCGCATTCTCTATGGCGGTTCGGTGAAGCCCGCCAATGCGCTGGAACTGATGGGCGTCGAGAACGTGGATGGTGCGCTGATCGGCGGTGCCAGCTTGAAAGCCTCGGACTTCCTTTCCATCTATGCGGCATATGAGCAACTGACGGCCTGAGACCAGCTTTCCTGTCACAGGGGTTGGAAAGGGGCTTGGAATAAACCTTCGCCTCATGTAAAGAGCCGCGAAACCTTCTTTGTAGTGCTCCGCGCGGGGCATGGAATGGATTGTCATGCAGACCGTTTTGATTGTTATTCACCTCATGATCGTGCTGGCGCTTGTCGGCGTGGTCCTGATCCAGCGTTCCGAAGGCGGCGGCCTCGGTATCGGCGGCGGTTCGGGCTTCATGTCCGCGCGCGGAACGGCCAATGCGTTGACCCGCACAACGGGGATCCTCGCCGCGCTGTTCTTCCTGACGTCGCTCGGCCTTGGTCTTATGACCCGTTACGAATCGCGTCCAACCGATATTCTGAACCGTATTCCGGCCACGCAAGGCCAGGGTAACGGCATTCTCGACACGCTCGGCCCGGCAGCGACGCCCGCAACGCCGGCTCCGGCTGGAAATGGCGTTCCGACCAATAGTGGTGCAGCCGCGCCCGCACAGACGGCTCCTGCCGCTTCCGGCACGGCCGCTCCGGCACCGGCGCAGCCCGCCGATCCGAACGCAGTTCCGACCGGTCAATAAGCCCGGTTCTGATTTAACGCTCCGGCAGGCCAAAAGCCTGCCGGTTTTCTTTTGTTCGTATTCCGGCCAGTTGAATTACACATTCGTCAACAGCGAATTTGTAACAGCATGAAATTTGGGCTGGCGGAATCAGAGGTAAAAAGGTATCCGGTGAATCCCATGGCGCGATATGTATTCATCACAGGCGGCGTGGTCTCCTCTCTAGGCAAGGGCATCGCCGCGGCAGCACTCGGAGCTTTGTTGCAATCCCGTGGTTATCGGGTGCGGCTTCGTAAACTCGACCCCTATCTGAACGTCGATCCCGGCACCATGAGCCCGACACAGCACGGAGAAGTGTTCGTGACTGACGACGGTGCCGAGACGGACCTCGACCTTGGCCACTACGAGCGCTTCACGGGGCGTTCGGCCACCAAGACCGACAACATCACCACCGGTCGCATCTACAAGAACATCATCGACAAGGAACGGCGCGGCGATTATCTCGGCGCAACCGTTCAGGTCATTCCGCATGTCACCAACGAGATCAAGGATTTCGTGATCGAAGGCAATGACGATTACGACTTCGTCATCTGCGAGATCGGCGGCACGGTGGGTGACATCGAGGCGATGCCATTCATGGAAGCGATCCGCCAGCTCGGCAACGATCTGCCGCGCGGCACGGCGATCTATCTTCACCTGACGCTGATGCCTTATATTCCGGCTGCTGGCGAGCTGAAGACCAAGCCGACCCAGCATTCCGTGAAGGAACTGCAGGCGCTCGGTATTCACCCCGACATCCTTCTGGTGCGCGCCGACCGGGAAATCCCGGAAGCGGAACGTCGCAAGCTTTCACTGTTCTGCAACGTGCGTCCTTCCGCCGTCATCCAGGCGCTGGATGTGGCGAATATCTATGACGTTCCGATTGCCTACCACAAGGAAGGCCTCGATTCGGAAGTGCTGGCCGCTTTCGGCATCGAACCGGCGCCGAAGCCGCGCCTGGAGCAGTGGGAAGAGGTTTGCAACCGCATCCGCACGCCGGAAGGCGAAGTGACGATTGCGATCGTCGGCAAATATACCGGTCTCAAGGATGCCTATAAGTCGCTGATCGAGGCGTTGCATCACGGCGGTTTCGCCAACCGCGTCAAGGTCAAGCTGGAATGGATCGAGTCCGAGGTCTTCGAAAAGGAAGATCCCACACCCTATCTCGAGAAGGTCAACGGCATTCTGGTGCCGGGCGGCTTCGGCGAGCGTGGTTCCGAAGGCAAGATCATGGCGGCGCAGTTTGCGCGTGAGCGCAACGTGCCCTATTTCGGCATCTGCTTCGGCATGCAGATGGCGGTCGTGGAAGCGGCCCGTCATCTCGCCGGCATCGAAAGTGCCTCCTCCACCGAATTCGGCCCGACCCCCGAGCCGGTCGTCGGCCTGATGACCGAATGGGTCAAGGGCAACGAGCTGGAGAAGCGCTCCTCCAAGGGCGATCTCGGCGGCACGATGCGTCTTGGCGCCTACAAGGCGGCGCTGAAGAAAGACACCAAGATCGCCGAAATCTACGGCACCACGGATATTTCCGAGCGCCACCGTCACCGCTACGAGGTGAATGTGGACTACAAGGACCGACTGGAAGAATGCGGCCTGGTCTTCTCGGGCATGTCTCCGGATGGTGTCCTGCCGGAAACGGTGGAATATCCTGATCACCCGTGGTTCATCGGCGTTCAGTACCACCCGGAACTGAAGAGCCGCCCGCTCGACCCGCATCCGCTTTTCGCCAGCTTCGTCGAAGCGGCGGTGGAGCAGAGCCGGCTGGTTTGACGGTTTGAATGATTATGAAGAGGGCCGCTTTTGCGGCCCTTTTTTGTTGATGCGCTCTCCGTCGTCATGCTCGGGCCTGTCCCGAGCATCTGCTACGTTGCGATTGGCGATACGTAGGCAGATCCTCGGTACAAGACCGAGGATGACGCCGCGTTTGAGGTGAGGTTTGTTGTAGCGCCGATACCTGCGTCTCGCGGTTATTTAGGGTCAAACAGAAAACGGGCCCGAAGGCCCGTTCCGATCTCAGCAAAAAAACCGACAGGCTTATTTCGGCCCAATCATGTTTTCCGGGCGCACATACTGGTCGAATTCCTCGTTGGTGAGGTATCCGCCGCCGACGGCTTCTTCGCGCAGCGTCGTGCCGTTCTTGTGCGCGGTCTTGGCGATCTTGGCGCAGATGTCGTAGCCGAGCTTGCTGTTCAGCGCTGTCACCAGCATCAGCGAGTTTTCGACACCCTTTTTGATGTTGTCTTCGCGGGCCTCGATGCCGACGACGCAATTGTCGGTGAAGGAGACGGCCGCGTCGCCCAGAAGCTGGACTGACTGCAGGAAGTTGTAGGCCATCATCGGGTTATAGACGTTGAGCTCGAAGTGGCCCTGCGAGCCAGCAAACGAGAGCGCTGCATTGTTGCCGAAGATGTGGGCGCAGACCTGTGTCAGCGCTTCCGACTGGGTGGGGTTGACCTTGCCCGGCATGATCGACGAGCCAGGTTCGTTTTCCGGCAGCGACAATTCGCCGAGGCCGGCGCGCGGGCCGGAGCCGAGGAAGCGGATGTCGTTGGCGATCTTGAAGAGCGCCGCCGCCGCCGCATTGATCGCACCATGCGAGAAGACCATGGAATCGTGCGAGGCGAGCGCCTCGAACTTGTTCGGCGCAGTCACGAACGGCAGGCCGGTGATCTTGGAAATCTCGTCAGCAACCTTTTCGGCGAAACCGATGGGGGCGTTGAGGCCCGTGCCAACAGCCGTGCCGCCCTGGGCGAGCTTGGAGAGTGCGGGCAGGGTGAGTTCGATATTGGCGATGGCCGAGGCGACCTGCGCGGCATAACCGGAGAATTCCTGGCCGAGTGTCAGCGGCGTGGCATCCTGCGTATGGGTGCGGCCGATCTTGATGATCTTTTCGAACTGCTTGACCTTGGCTTCCAGCGCCTTGTGCAGGTGCTTGAGGGCCGGCAGCAGGTGATGAACGATCTCTTCCACGCAGGCGATGTGCATCGCCGTCGGGTAGGTGTCGTTCGAGGACTGGCTCATATTGACGTGGTCATTGGGGTGAACCGGCTTCTTGGTGCCCATTTCGCCGCCGAGCATCTCGATCGCGCGGTTGGAAATCACCTCATTGGCATTCATGTTGGACTGGGTGCCGGAGCCGGTCTGCCAGACGACGAGCGGGAAATGCTCGGTCAGCTTGCCGTCGATGACTTCCTGCGCGGCGGCGATGATGGCGTCGCCGACCTTGGGGTCAAGACCGGCCAACGCCATGTTGGCGCGGGCGGCAGCCTGCTTGACGATGCCCAGCGCACGAACGACAGAGGCGGGCTGTTTTTCCCAGCCGATCTTGAAGTTGCCGAGCGAGCGCTGCGCCTGCGCGCCCCAGTAGCGATCGGCCTGAACTTCAATGGGTCCAAATGTATCGGTTTCCGTCCGTGTGGCTGTCATCAATCTTGCCTTTTTACTCGTGTTCCTCCGCCAAAACGGCGCCTTCGCCCGTCTTGCGCGGCCGATATATAGAATCATCGCGTCGGCAATGAAAGCGTTGCAATGCGGCAGAGGCAGATATTTCCCGCCGCGTTAAAGCGATTTCAACGCCAGGGCAAGGCCGGGGTGAAAAACGGACCGGCGTGTCATTTTTACTACGTCCCGAAATGACCGGAAAACCGGGCTTTCGGTGGCATGCGGGCGGTGCTGGGAGCCACGGCAAAGTGAATGAAATAAATAGAAATTTAACCATTCTCGCCAATTCTGGAAATTACGTTTTTATGGCTTTGGCTGTATCATAAGGTTCATTTCGGCACGGTTGTGAACTTTGGGCGTTTCTTTTCAACGGGCCGTTGATCGGCTAGACAGGCATGAAACTGATGCCCGCCGTTTTCCTGGCGGTGCTGGGTGCTACGAGGATCAAATTGCAAGTCACATCTGGAAAAACATCGGCAGCGCTGATGCTGGTTCTCGGTCTTTCCGTCGCTCTTCCCGGCAGCGCCGGTGCGGTAACGCTGATGGACCTTCTGCGCGGCGGCCCGGGCAAGGTTGCGCGCGATCGCGGTGAATTGCCGCCGGCCGGTATCGTCACCTCGCCGTCGGTTTCAGGACCGAGCGCCGATGCTTCCGATCCCGAGCCCCTGCCGCGGGTTTCCGGCCCACGTTATTACGACTACAAGGCGGATACCGCCCGCGCTGTGAACACGGCCAATTTCGGTGAAGACCTCGCCAATCTGAAGTTCAGCGCCACGCCTGAAATCGCCAAGGCACTGGAAGCCTATTATGGCGCCGGCGGCAAGACGCTGTGGGTTTCCGGCGGTGAATTGACCGAGCGTGCCAACGCCGTCATCGCCTTCTTCGAGACGGTTGGCGAAAGCGGTCTCGATCCGGCCGATTACAGCATTTCCGCACCGGCAAAGGATGTGACCGCCAGCATCAGCGGCAATGGTTCGGGCACGACTGTGACCGGCACGCCGGTGGAAACGGCATCGGCATCCACCTCTGACGCCTATCAGCGGGCGCAGATGCGGTTTGAACTCGCACTGTCTGCCAAGGTTCTGGCCTATGTGCAGGACACGACCCGTGGCCGCGTCGATCCGAACCGGCTCTCCGGTTACCATGATTTCAAGCGCAAGACGGTAAACCTTGCGCCAGTGCTGAAGCTTGCGGGCCTCAGCCCCGATGTCGCCGCCTATCTGCGCAGCCGCGAACCGTCGAGTGCCGAATATCAGGCGCTGAAGGCGGACCTCGCCCGCCTGCGCGGTGAGGGCGATGCGGCTCACACCGTCCGCGTTCCAGCCGATCTGGTGCTGAAGCCCGGCAATAGCAGCGCCGACATGGCCAATGTGGTCAAGGCAATCGAACATCGCGCTTCGCCCGCCTTCAAGGCCGAACATGCGGCGATCATTTCGGGCTACCAGCAGACGCAGGATTATACGCCTGACCTCGTCGATCTGGTGAAGGCTTTCCAGAGCGAAAACGGCCTCAAGCCGGATGGCGTCATCGGTCGCGCGACCGTGCGCGCCATGGTCGGCGAAAGCAACGAGGCGAAGATCGCCAAGGTGCAGGTGGCCATGGAGCAGATCCGCTGGCTGCCGGCCGATCTCGGCCAGCGTTACGTCCTCATCAACCAGCCCGCTTTCATGGCCTATTACCACAATGATGGCGTGGAACAGTTCGGCATGAAGGTGGTCGTCGGCTCCAAGGCCAACCAGACCTATTTCTTCCAGGACGAAATCCAGACCGTCGAGTTCAACCCCTATTGGGGCGTGCCGCAGTCGATCATCGTCAACGAGATGCTGCCGAAGCTGCGCCGCGACCCGTCCTATCTCGACAGGCTGGGTTACGAAGTGCAGGTGGGCGGCCGTGCGGTCTCCTCCACCAGCGTCAACTGGTATGGCTCGACCAACGCCGTTTCCGTGCGCCAGCCGCCGAGCAGCGACAATGCGCTGGGCGATCTGAAAATCCTGTTCCCCAACGCGCATGCCATCTACATGCATGACACGCCGGCCAAAAGCTTCTTCAACCGCGACATGCGGGCGCTGAGCCATGGCTGTATCCGTCTGGTCGATCCACGCCGCATGGCTGCCGCGGTTCTCGGCACCAGCGTCGACAAGGTGGGTGAGCAGATCGCTTCCGGCAAGAACCGCGCCGTGCAGGTGCCGGTGAAAATCCCGGTCTATGTCGCCTATTTCACCGCCTGGCCGGACAAGGACGGCAAGGTGCAGTTCTTCGACGACGTCTATGATCGTGACAGCTATGTGCAGAAGGCTTTTGCCGTGACGACGAAGGCGCGGGCCGCATCGATCTGATAAATCGCATTGAGAGAAAAAGCGCCGGAAACGGCGCTTTTTTTTGTTTCGGCCGGTTATGATTCCGGGGTTTGTGGCTTGAAGAGCTCAAACGCCAGTTCGTCATCGCTATCAAGCAGGCTGGCGAGCCTCAACGCTTCTTCCAGCGGCGATTTGCGGACGAGCAGCTCATAAAACAACAGATGAACGAAGAGCGGTGTCGCCGCGCCGTCAGGATAACCGGCTGACGCCACATAGGCTTTTGCGCCGCCCTCGATGAAGGCTTTGGCGAAAGCCCCGGAGCCCGTGCAGCAGGCCGTGCTGAAAACCACGGTGTCGCGCAGATCGACGGTTCCGAGGAACGCTTCGGCGGGCATGCTGCCGTCCAGCAATTCCATCCGGGTTACATCAGGGTCAAATTCGCCGACCACAAGCCCGTTTTCATCGCCATGGCCGCTGATGATGAGATAGGGGGGCGGATTGTCGGGTTGTTTCAGGCACACCAGAATATCTTCGGGCGTGCCGGGAAGATGCAGCCGGACCGACGCGCCAAGGCTTTCCAGCACTGCTCTCAGAAGCAGGGCTTCGCCGGTATCGCCAATGGCGATGATGCTGACAGCGGTGCGTGGGAATAGGAAATTGTGATCGACCACGGCGGTTTACGCCGCCGCGTCGCGTCCGGTCAGCAACCGGCCCACCAGATCGGGCGTCAGTGCTGCAAAATCATCGATCACGACGTCAGGTTCAAGCTCGGCCATCGGCACATCCGAATAACCGAAAGTGACACCGATCGACGGTACGGCAGCGTTTTTGGCGGCGAGAATGTCGTTGATGCTGTCGCCGACCATGATCGCGCGCTGCGGATCGCCACCGGCCTTTTCGATGGTGCCGAGAATATGGCGGGCATCCGGTTTGCGGAAGGCGAAGGTGTCGCCGCAGGTGATGGCCGCGAAATATCGCGTCAGCCCCAGTTTTTCGAGCAGCGGCAAAGCGAGGATTTCTGTCTTGTTGGTGCAGACGGCAAGCGTGATGCCGGCTTCCGAGAGCGCATCCAGCGTGTTGACGATGCCGGGATAGGGGCGGCTTTCACCGGGCATTTCGGCACGGTAGTGGGTGATGAAACGCTCATACAGCGGGTCGATCTCGGCTTCCGGCAGTTCCGTCTCGCGCAATGCGAAGGCCCGCTTGATCATTACCCGCGCGCCCTGGCCGACGAGGTGGGTCAGATCGTCATAGGTGACGGGGGCAAGGCCGGCTGCGGCGATGGTGTGGTTGAGGCTCGAGACAAGGTCGGCGGCGGTGTCGACGAGCGTGCCGTCGAGATCAAAGATGGCGAGCGGAGAGAGCGGGCGGGATGTCACGGGAACGGGCCTCTTGGAGAATGCGGGTGTCGAGGTGTCGGTGCTTTCATTCGTGCCAAGCCTAGGCAAACGGGCCTGTCTTTGCAACCGCGTCACAACGTTCTGTTCGTTGGCTTGAAAAAGGCTTTCGTTTGGCTTTCGACCCGTGTAAACAGCACGGCGACGACAAAGCTACCGGAGTTTCAGGCACATGGATGCCCGCCAGATGAAGATCAAGGCCGCCGAGGCCGCATTGTCCCATGTGCAAGACGGGATGAGGCTTGGTATCGGCACGGGTTCGACGGCCGAGGAATTCGTCCGGCTTCTGGCCGAGAAGGTCGCGGCCGGTCTCAAGGTCGAGGGCGTGCCGACATCCGAGCGCACCGCGCGTCTCTGCGTCGAGCTTGGCGTGCCGCTGAAATCCCTCGATGAATTGCCGGAACTGGACCTGACCATCGACGGCGCTGACGAGGTGGATCACGGGCTGCGTCTCGTCAAGGGCGGCGGTGGTGCTCTTCTGCGCGAAAAGATCGTCGCGGCGGCATCTGCCCGCGTGATCGTCATTGCCGACCAGAGCAAGGTCGTCGAGACGCTGGGTGCCTTTCCGCTTCCCATCGAAATCAACCCGTTCGGCCAGGTGGCGACACGCATCGCCATTGAAAAACTGGCAGCGCGGTCCGGTCTTTCGGGTGCACTGACAATGCGTTCGTCCGGCGACGGCGCCTTCATGACGGATGGCGGACACCTTATCCTCGACGCATCTTTTGGCCGTATTCCTGATGCAGAAGCGCTAGCACGCGAGCTGAACACGATTCCCGGTGTCGTCGAGCACGGACTTTTCATAAATTTGGCATCGCTTGCCATTATCGCGGGTCCTGAAGGCGCCCGCGTGATGCAGGCAGTATAACAGGAGCGAGATTTTCATGATCAAACTAGCGGGACTGGGCAAAGCTGCCGCTGCTTCGATCCTCATTTCCGGCGTTGTGTTCGGTACTGCCGCACGCGCTCAGGAAATTTCGGAAGCGCATGTTGCTGCCGCACGGCAGGCAATCGCCTCTCTTGGCGTTACCGACCGGTTTGACGACATTCTGCCTGGATTGGCCGAGCGTCTGAAGGCCGAACTTATTCAGGCCTCGCCGAATGTCGAGGATGCCATCACCGAGACCGTCGATGCCAAGGCGCTCGAGCTTGCGCCGCGCCGCGCCGATCTGGAACGCGAGGCTGCACTCACCTATGCGCGCGCCTTCAGCGTCGAAGAGCTGAACGCCATTTCCGCCTTCTACAGCAGCGAAGCGGGCAAGAAGCTTCTGAAGGACGGCCCGATCGCCACGCGCGAATTGATGAAGGCCGCCGATATCTGGGCTGCCGGCATCAACCGCGATCTCAACGCGTCCAGCATGTCGGAACTGCAGAAGGTTGCCGGCGCCGATCTGAAGCCGCTTCCGGCCGATCAGAATGCCACGGGCGGCGCTCCGGCTGCTCCCAAGCCCTGATTGAATGAACAGACAGTTCAGAAATATTCAAAGCCCGGTCGCAAGACCGGGCTTTTCATTTGTGCGTCGCAGCACCTATATGTGCCGTGAAGACGCCACCGTTCGCCTCGAGGCTGATGGCGTGGTTTTGATCAGGGGTTTTGACTATGACAGCTTATGACTACGATCTTTTCGTCATCGGTGGCGGCTCGGGCGGCGTGAGAAGCGGCCGCGTGGCGGCCTCGCTCGGCAAGCGCGTGGGGATTGCTGAAGAATATCGTTATGGCGGCACTTGCGTCATTCGCGGCTGCGTGCCGAAGAAGCTGTTCGTCTATGCCTCGCAATTCCCCGAACATTTCGAGGATGCCGAAGGTTTCGGCTGGAGTGTGGGCGAGCGCAGCTTCGACTGGAAGAAGCTGATCGCCGCGAAGGATAAGGAAATTACCCGTCTCGAGGGGCTGTATCGCAAGGGGCTGGAGAACGCCAAGGCCGATATTTTCGACAGCCGTGCCGAACTGGTCGATGCCCATACCGTGAAGCTCACAAAAACCGGTGAGACCTTCACGGCAGAGCGTATCGTGATTGCCGTCGGCGGCACGCCGAACGAGCACAAGGCGTTGCCCGGCCATGAACTGACGATCTCGTCCAACGAAGCGTTTAATCTGGAAGAACTGCCGAAATCGATCCTGATTGCCGGCGGCGGTTACATCGCTGTTGAATTCGCCAATATCTTCCACGGGCTCGGTGTCGAAACGACGCTGATCTATCGCGGCAAGGAAATCCTTTCGCGGTTCGATCACGACATGCGCAAGGGCCTGCATGAGGCGATGGAGGCCAAGGGCATCCGCATCATTCTCGAAGATATCATCGAGGAAGTCAGCAAGGATGGTGCCGATGGTTTCGTGGCGCGCACCAAGCAGGGCAGCTCGCTGCATGTCGGCCTAGTCATGCTGGCGCTTGGCCGCGATCCGAATACCAAGGTTCTGGGTCTGGAAAATGCCGGCGTGAAGCTGGATGCGCGGGGCGCGATCATCGTTGATGATTATTCGCGCACGAATGTGCCGAACATCTTTGCGCTGGGCGACGTCACTGACCGGGTACAGTTGACGCCGGTGGCGATCCACGAGGCCATGTGCTTCATCGAGACCGAATACAAGAACAACCCGACCAAGCCGGATCACGAGCTGATCGCGACGGCGGTGTTCTCGCAGCCGGAAATCGGCACCGTCGGTCTTTCGGAAGAGGAGGCGGGCAAGAAATATCCGGAGCTGGAAGTCTATCGCGCCCAGTTCCGGCCGATGAAGGCAACGCTGTCCGGCCGTCAGGAAAAGACGATCATGAAGCTGATCGTCAATGCCGCCGACCGCAAGGTTGTTGGCGTGCATATTCTCGGCCACGAAGCGGGCGAGATGGCTCAGCTTCTCGGCATCACGCTGAAAGCCGGCTGCACCAAGGATGATTTCGACCGCACCATGGCGGTTCATCCGACCGCCGCCGAGGAGCTGGTGACGATGTATTCGCCGAGCTACCGCGTGGTGAACGGCGAGCGCGTGTAACGCTGGTACAAGCGTGATATGATCGCTGTCCAAATTCGCCCGCCGCCGTTCGAAAACTGATGTTTTCTGAATGGCGGCGGGCTGGTTAAATCGTTTGAATTGACTTTTGTGCATCTGGAGTGCCCAAAAGGGGCAGAATGAGCCTGTTAGCCCTGACATTGGCTATGCAAAGCCGATGCTTGGAGCTATAAGCCGCTCAATTTTTCGAGGCGGTCGCGCGGCAGTCGCGCGGGCGAAAAAAGGGTAAGAACATGGCACAGAATTGGACACCCGGCAGTTGGCGGCAGAAACCGATCCAGCAGGTTCCCGAATATCCTAATGCGGCAGCGCTTGCTGCAACGGAAGCCACGCTTGCGACTTATCCGCCGCTGGTTTTTGCCGGTGAAGCCCGCCGTCTGAAGAAACAGCTTGCCAATGTGGCTGAAGGTAACGCCTTCCTGCTGCAGGGCGGCGATTGCGCCGAAAGCTTCCTCGAGCATGGCGCGGACAATATCCGCGACTTCTTCCGCGCTTTCCTGCAGATGGCCGTTGTCCTGACTTATGGCGCGCAGCTGCCTGTCGTGAAGGTTGGGCGTATTGCCGGCCAGTTCGCCAAGCCGCGCTCTTCCAACGTGGAAGTGCTTGATGGCGTGACGCTGCCGTCCTACCGCGGTGACATCATCAATGGCATCGAATTCAACGAAGGTTCGCGCATACCGAGCCCGGAGCGCCAGCTCGACGCCTATCGCCAGTCGGCCGCGACGCTGAACCTGCTGCGCGCTTTCGCGATGGGTGGTTATGCCAATCTTGAAAACGTTCACCAGTGGATGCTCGGCTTCATCAAGGACAGCCCGCAGGCGGACCGTTACCGCAAGCTGGCCGACCGGATTTCCGAAACCATGGACTTCATGAAGGCGATCGGTATCAGCGCGGAGAACAATCCCAGCCTGCGCGAAACCGATTTCTTCACCAGCCATGAGGCTCTGCTGCTCGGTTACGAAGAGGCGCTGACCCGCATCGATTCCACCTCCGGCGACTGGTATGCGACATCCGGCCACATGATCTGGATCGGTGACCGCACGCGCCAGCTCGACCATGCGCATGTGGAATATTTCCGCGGTATCAAGAACCCGATCGGCCTGAAATGCGGTCCGTCGCTGACGCCTGACAATCTGATCGAGCTGATCGATGCGCTGAACCCGGCAAACGAGGCCGGTCGCCTGACGCTGATTTGCCGCTTTGGCCATGACAAGGTTGCCGACAGCCTGCCGAAGCTCATTCGTGCAGTCGAGAAGGAAGGCCGCAAGGTCGTCTGGTCGTGCGATCCGATGCATGGCAACACGATCACGCTCAACCACTACAAGACGCGTCCGTTCGAGCGCATCCTGTCGGAAGTCGAAAGCTTCTTCCAGATCCACCGCGCCGAAGGTACACATCCGGGCGGCATCCATATCGAGATGACCGGCAAGGACGTGACGGAATGCACGGGTGGTGCGCGTGCCGTGACGGCGGATTCGCTGTCGGATCGTTACCACACCCATTGCGATCCGCGCCTCAACGCCGATCAGGCGCTGGAACTGGCGTTCCTGTTGTCCGAGCGCATGAAGAGCGGTCGGGACGAGAAGCGTCTGGCGATTGCTACGGCTTGATTTAAAGACTGATCAAACAAAAGCCGCCGGGACATTCCCGGCGGCTTTTTTTTGTCTATCTTCGGGGCTATTGCACCAGCGCCGGCTGCTGGCAGCGCACATCGGTGACGCGCACATCGGCTTCGCCGATCTTGACGCCGAGAACCAGAAGCACGTTGTAGAGCAGCTGATCGACCGGAGCGGTAACCACCGCAAGCGTGTTGGCAAGCGCTGCCTGAATACCCGCCAGGCCTCCCAGATCAAGGTTGAGAAAGAGCAGCCTTATATCCAGATTGAGGTTCTTCAACAGCGAACTGACAAGGGTGGTGACGGTGTCCTTGGTGGAAACGCTCTTGATCTTTGCCTGGGTGATATCCGACTGCGTGAAGGTCAGCTTGGTCTTCGTCATGTTGGTGGCATTGATGAGGGCGCTGCCATTGATGGCCAGCAGCGCTGAATCGACGATCGCAGCCTTGGTGACACGCGGGTCCTTGCCGAAATTGGCAAAAGCTGAGGTATCGACATTGCCGAGCGCGATTTCCGCAACGCCGGGAACAACCTCTACATCGACCGTTCCCTGTCCGCCACCCGTGCAGCGAATATCGGCAAGCCGCGCTTCGGCATGGGCGACTTCCACATAAAGCGGGATATTGACCTTGAGGCCGGCAATGGCCTGAAGCCCGTCCACCACGACATTGACCGCCAGCCGGGTCTGTGCGGTGCGGACGATGGTGCCCTGACCACCAACGGCGAGCGACGGGGTTTCGACCGGCGGTTCACCGATGGCAAGCGTTGCCTTGACGGAGGCGAGACCGAGAACATTGGCGTTGAGATTGAGCGCCAGCTGATTGCCGCCATTGCCGGCAACGGCTGCGGCATTGAGGAGATCGAAGACGCCGGCGGTGACCTTGAGGTTTTCACCGCTACCGATCAGCTTGTCCGAGAATGGTCCGAGATTGAGGATTTCCTCAAGCTTGAGCTTGATGTTGCTCTTGTTGGCGGTTTTTTCCAGTGTCTTCAGAATGTTGGCGACAGCTGGCTGCAGGCCGGTGGTTTTGGTCAGCGCATTGAGGAACTGACCGTAGGTGATTTCCGTCTTCAACACATCCTTGTAGGTGCCGGCGGTGAGCTTGAGATCGATGGCGAGCGCCTCGACGACATGCAGTGCGTTGACATCGGCGGCAACCAGACCCTGGTAATCCATGAGTTTGAGCGAAACCGTGGTGCCGAGCAGGCCGCCGAGCAGGCTGTTCAAAATGCCTTCATCGAGACTTGCCAGTCGCGATCCCACCGAAAACGCCGCGATCTTCTGGGATGAGGCCGTTCCGACCGCAGAAACCTTGGGCGGCGTGGTGAAGGCGGCGGCGAAGAATATCTGGCCCTTTTCGACGATGTTCACTTTCACCGCGTTGGTGGGCAGGGCGTTGTCGACGAACCGCGCGCCGACAGGGATGGTTGCATCCGGCTCATAATGGCCCTTGATGACCTCGGCGTAACCCTTGCTGCCTGCAAACTCGTTTGCGGGATCGAAGGGTTGAAGACCGTTAGAAGTGAGCAGGCCCTGCGGCGTCTTTACGCCGAGATCCATGCCGTTGAGGGCGAAATATTGCTGGACCGCCTTTTCCGGGTCGGCGGCATTTGCCGCCGCCGATATGGCTGCGAGATCGGCGGTCTGCTGCAACTGGCGTTTCTGCAGGGTCAGATAACCGTAATCGACGCCAAGCGCCAGGACGCCGATGAAAAGCGGCGCGGTCAGCCCGGCCGAGATGGCGATGTTGCCGGCCCGATCCTTCAGGAAAGCGGGGAGCAGGGAAGGGATAGTCCGCATGTCATGCTCCTCCGATCCGGATGGTGGAAAAACGCCGGATGACCGGCTCTGGCATGGTGTAGCTGTAGAGGCTCCAGATCGGCAGATCGCTGGCGTCGTATTCGACCTTGACCGTGAACTGGTTGGCATTGGCGGGATCGGTGGCGACATCGACGGTGAAACGGTTCTTGTCCATGAAGGCGTAACTGAGATCGCTTTTGGTGACGAAATCCCGGGCAAGCTGCTGGCGCTCGGTCGTATTCAGGCCGGCAACCGCCGTTCTCGCCGCATCGGCGGCGATCTGCTGCACCGAATAGGCCGCCATCAGGTAGATGCCGTAGGCGATCATGGTCAGAAGGACGAGAAAGAAGATCGGCGCGACGATGGCGAACTCGACAGCGTTCGAGCCGGACCTATCGCGAAGGAAACGCACTGCATTACGCATAAAGCACCCCCGTTTCTTAAGGCACCAAGGTTCGATGCCTTGTTTTATTATTTTCGGAAATGCTAATTTATAGGTATTAATTTTTTGTTGATGCCGCCCTTATGGGTTGCAGGCGCATTAAAAACTTCGCGTCAGTACCAGTTGATTTTCAAATAAGCCGAAGCCCTTTGAAGCTGGCGTGGCCATCCTTGCCGATGATGATGTGGTCGTGGACAGCAATGCCGAGCGGCTTTGCAGTATCGATAATGGTTTTGGTCATCTCGATATCCGCCCGCGAGGGGGTGGGGTCTCCACTAGGGTGATTGTGGATTAAAATCAGCGCAGTAGATGATAGTTCAAGGGCGCGGCGCACCACTTCGCGCGGGTAGACCGGCGTGTGGTCCACGGTTCCCTGACCCTGCACCTCGTCGGCGATCAGGACATTGCGCTTGTCGAGGAACAGGATGCGGAATTGTTCGCGCGTTTCATGGGCCATGGCGGCATGACAATAATCAATGACCGATGACCAGGAGCCGAGAACCTGCTTGTTGCGGATTTCGCTTTTCAGCATGCGCTGGGAAACCGAAGCGACCAGCTTCAGATCGAGAGCCACGGCCTCGCCGACGCCTTTCACCTCCTGCAGCAGCGGCAAGGGTGCGCCAAGCACGCCGCCAAGGGTTCCGAAGCGGGCAATCAGCGCCTTTGCGATGGGTTTGGTATCGCGCCTCGGGATCAGCCGGAACAGCAGGAGTTCCAGCAATTCGTAGTCGGCAAGTGCGGCGTCGCCGCCATCACGATAACGCGTCCGCAGCCGGTCCCGGTGACCGTGATAGTGCGCGGTCTCCGCTTCCTGTTCGGCAATGGTGACGGTGGGTTTTTTCGGAGCACTTCGCGGTTCGGCAAAAAAGCCGCGCTCATCCGCCGCGTCGAACAGGTCGCCTTCGCCCGCCTCAAAGCCTGACGTCGGGGAAAGATCGGCGGGAGGCGGGGCAGGGCGTTTTGCCATAGGCGGTCTGGCCTTATGCGAGTGGCGGCAGGCCCGGGCGATCAAAGCCGCCCGGTGACAGCGTAAAGATTTCGCAGCCTGTGGCCGTGACGCCGACGGCATGTTCATATTGCGCTGAGAGAGAACGGTCACGCGTCACCGCGGTCCAGCCATCCGACAGCACCTTTACATGCGGTTTGCCGAGATTGATCATCGGCTCGATGGTGAAGATCATGCCCTCGCGGATTTCCGGCCCTTCCTCCGGCTGGCCGTAATGCAGGATGTTCGGCGTGTCGTGGAACAGGCGTCCGACGCCATGGCCGCAGAAATCACGCACCACCGAGCAGCGCTCTGCTTCCGCATAGGCCTGGATCGCCGCGCCGATTGCACCGGTGCGCGCACCGGGCTTGACCGCCGCGATGCCGCGCATCAGGCATTCATAGGTCACTTCCATCAGTCGCTCGGCGGCGCGCTTGATCTGGCCGACCGGATACATGCGGCTCGAATCGCCATGCCAACCGTCAAGCACATAGGTCACGTCAATATTGACGATATCGCCGTCGCGCAGCGGCTTTTCATCCGGAATGCCGTGGCAGACCACATGGTTGATCGAGGTGCAGACGGATTTGGTATAACCGCGATAATTCAGCGTCGCCGGCAGTGCGCCATGGTCGGCGCCGAACTCGAAGACGAAACGGTCGATGGCGTCCGTCGTCACGCCGGGCTTGACGATCGCCGCCAGTTCGTCGAGGCAGCGCGCCGTCAGCTGGCACGCCTTGCGCATACCGTCGAAGTCCTCAGGGGTATAGAGGCGGATGACGCCGGTATTCTTGAGGGGAGCGGAGGCTGCGTCGATATAGGTGACCATCATAGTGCTTTCTGTCTCTTTACGTCCCTGTTCATAAAACAGCCGGACGCCATTCGTCCATCTTAACCGTTCCGCTGACCGAAATTTGTGCCGGGGAGACCGCGCATTTTACCGCATAGGCCTCGACACCACGTGCCATCGCCTGCTGAAACGCCAGCGCATAGACCGGATCAAGATCGTCGCAGATGCGCATCCGGTCACAATCGTCGCGCTGGATGAGATAGAGCATCACCGAACGGTAACCGGCTTCCGCTGCGTCACCCAGCTCCTCCAGGTGCTTGGTGCCGCGCTTGGTGGCGGTATCGGGGAATTCGGCCAAACCCCTTTCGCGCATGAAATGCACGTTCTTCACTTCAACATAGGCATCCGGCCGGCCGGGTTCGGTGAGCAGGAAATCGATGCGGGAATTGCGGCCGTATTTCTGTTCGCGCCGGATCGTCGAATAGCCGCCAAGCTCAGGGATACGGCCGTTCACGATTGCCTCTTCCGCCAGCCGGTTCGGCATGCCGGTATTGATGCCGACCACGGTGCCATCTGCCTCGACCATTTCAAACATGTGCCGGTACTTGCGGGTCGGGCTGTCATGTTCGGAAAGCCAGATACGGGAGCCCGGTGTCGTCAGCCCGCGCATGGAGCCGGTATTGGGGCAGGAACCGGTAATCGCCGTGCCGTCCTCCAGAACGGCATCGAAGAGGAAGCGCTTGTAGCGGGAAATCAGCGTGGCGGGAACGAGCGGGGGTGTGAAGAGCATGTGGCCTGAAAGATGTTCGGTGATGGAATTGGGTCAGGAAAGGACGTAGGTTCCCGGCGCGTCGCCGAGCACGGCACGCTTGCCGTCTTCCGGCTTTCGCGCCTTCACCCTCTCGCCATTCTGGCTTTCGATCCAGTTCTGCCAGTGCACCCACCAGGAACCCTTATGGGCGGTGGCGGCGGCCTGCCAGGCATCGAAGTCTCCGGCCGGTGACGGCCCTGTCCAATATTGGTATTTTTCAAGCTGCGGCGGATTGACGACGCCGGCAATGTGACCGGAAGCGCCCAGCACGAATTCCACCGGTCCGCCGAACAGCGCAGCACCCGTGAACACCGATTTCGCCGGCGCGATATGGTCGTCGCGGGTGGCGAGGTCATAGATCGGTATCTTGATGTCGCCGAGATTGATCCGCTTGTCGGCAACACGCATCAGCCCGCGGGCGAGATTGTTCTCGAGGTAACAATTGCGCAGATAGAAGGAATGGCTGGCGGCCGTCACCCGGGTCGAATCGGAATTCCAGTAGAGCAGATCGAAGGGCAGGGGTTCGGTGCCGCGCAGGTAATTATCGACCATATAGGGCCAGATAAGATCGGAAGCCCGCAGCATGTTGAAGACAGTGGCCATGATCGAGCCATCGAGATAACCGACCGCCTGCATGTGCCTGTCGAGTGCGGCAAGCTGGCCCTCATCGATGAAGACCTTGAGATCGCCGGCATGGATGAAATCTGTCTGGGCGGCGAGCAGCGTGGCGCTGCGGATACGCTCATCACCCTGCTGCGCATGCAGTGCCAGTGCCGAGGATAAAAGCGTGCCGCCGACGCAATAGCCGATGGCGTTGATTTGCCTCTCGCCGGTTCTTTCCTCGATGGTGTCGAGGGCGAATTCAATACCTTCGCGGATGTAATCGTCCCAGCTCTTGTCGGCGAGGCGGGCATCCGGGTTGATCCAGGAGACCATGAACACGCTGTGTCCTTGATCGAGGCACCATTTAACGAAGGATTTCTGCGGGTTGAGATCGAGAATGTAGAATTTGTTGATCCATGGCGGCACGATCAGCAGCGGCCGTTTGAAGGCCTTCTGTGTTGTCGGCGCATAATGGATGATCTCGCAGAGCGGGCTTTTGGCCACCACCTTGCCCGACGTTACCGCGATATTCTGGCCGATGACGAATTTGCTGTAATCGGTCTGGCGCAGTTTCAGGTGGCCATTGCCTGCTGCGACATCCTCCGCCAGCTGTGCCATGCCCTTGACGAGATTGGCGCCGCTGGAGGCGACCGTTTCACGGAAGACCTGCGGATTGGTGAAGACGAAATTGGCCGGCGAGAGCGCCTCGGTTACCTGCCGCATGTAGAACAGCGCCTTGGTGCGTGTATGTTCGTCCAGCCCCTCGGCTTCCGTCACCATCCGGTCGGCGAAGCCCACGGTGGTTTGATAGGCTTTCAGGAGAAAATCGAAAAACGGATTGGCTTGCCAGTCGGCATCCGCAAAACGCCGGTTGCGGCGCTGCGCGGGGCCGGTCTCAGTGGGTTTTTCCGAGGCCGAATCGGCAGATTCGGAAAATTGCGCCACCGATTTTGTCCACAGGTCGTAATAGCTGGAGAGAAGATGGGTCTGCGCTTCCAGTGAACGTTGCGGCTCGGCCATCCAATATTCCGCGACATCGGACAGCGTCTTGACGAGGTCGGTCATGGGATCGGCGCTGTTTTCAGGGATTTCGCCGCGTTCACGCGGCGCAAGCCATTCGGAAGCGGCCTTGCCGAGATTTTCAAGCGCGCGGGCGATGTTGATCGCGAAGGCTTCAGGGTCGCGGATCAGGTAGGCTTCGGCGGATCCGGCGTCGAAACCGGGCGTTTTGCCGCCCTTTTGCTTCTGCCCGCCGTCAACACCCGCCATGCGCTATCCTCCGCCAAATTTGTGTTTGCACATTCTGCATGAAAACGAATACAAGTTCCACCAGCAAGGGGAGGCAGCAAAGGGCCGAACCGCAGTCGAATTCGATATCGGCAGATATCCTTACAGGCGGAACACGACGATGGGCAAGCAGATGGGCACATGGGGAACATATGCGGAAAACACTGCGAGAATCGCTGTGCTTTCCCTGTCCGGCGTCCTGATTGTTACCGGGCTCGCGGCCTGCAAGGCTCCCGAACCGATCGTGGCACCTGCCCACATGCGCCGCCCGACGGCAGAAATTGTCGGCCCGCGCCCCGTTAGCGACAATGCGGTGAGCCAGAAGCGCGACACGGGCACCTATCCGACCTTCTCGGCGCCCATGACGGCGGCCGGTACCCAGATGGGTGACGATGAGGCCTCCACCATGGAAACGAGCCTCTCGCGCCTTGGTGCGGCACGCCGCAACGGCCAGATTTCGGAAGCCGAATACAAACGCCGGGTTGCGGAACTGCGGGCGCTCGGCGAAAACCAGAAGCCGGTTGCGACGCCTGCTGCTTCGCAGTGAGATTATCACGCGCGTTATGCGCGATATAACGAACCCACGCCAACATCCTTGAGTGACGAAACACGCCCTGAAACCAAGCTGGCCCATATGCGCCATGAGGCTTGAGATGGAGCGAGCGCATGCCGCGTGTTTCTTCTCCCCGCCGGGGAGAAGTCCGCGGCAGCGGGATGAGGGGGCGAGCTCTCCGAAATCCGGCAACGTTGCCCCCTCATCCGACCCTTCGGGCCACCTTCTCCCCGGCGGGGAGAAGAAACAAGTGGCGATGCCGAGCCTGGGGATGGTGGCACTTACGGCTCATGGGTCAGGCCGGCGCGAAATCATAACCCCATGTTTACCCTGCCTTTGAACCATCCGCTTACCGAAGATTTTAAGCGGATGGATGCTGTTTGGCGCTTATGATGCAGCCATAACAAACAGGCCGCTGAAAAAGCGGCATACAGGGTGAAATATCATGAAATGCATCGCCGCTTTGCTGGTTCTTGCCGGTTTTGCGCTCGCCCCCGCTCAGGCGCGGGCGCCGCACGTCAATATTGGAACGCCCGCGCTTCAGGGTCGATGAAAAATGGCGAATGCCGGTCAGTCGTTGCCGGCAGCTTCGTTCAGAATGTCGAGATCGGGCACCGTGATATGGCGGTTGTTCTCGATGCGGATAATGCCTTCCTTGCGCAGCTTGGTCATTTGCCGGCTCACCGTTTCGATGGTGAGGCCGAGAAAATCGGCGATGTCGGCGCGTGAGAGCGGCAGGTCGAAAGCCGATTTATCGTCGTTTTCCGGGTCGATGTGGGTGGCGATCATATAAAGGAAGCTGGCAACCTTCTCCTGCGCCGATTTACGGCCAAGCGTCAGCATCCAGTCGCGCGCCTCATCCAGTTCCTTCAGGGACTGGTTATGCAGCTTGCGCTCCATATCAGGCACTTCCGAGACCATGCGGTCGACGATGCGGCGTGGGAAAAGGCAGATTTCGACATCCGTTGCCGCTTCCGCCGTCATCTTGCTTTCCGCCATGAACGGGCGGCCGAGAAAATCCGGTGCGAATTGCAGGCCGACGATCTGCTGGCGGCCATCCGACATCATTTTCGAAAGCTTCACCACGCCATTGAGGATGTTGCCATAGGATGTGACAAGCTCCCCCTGGCCGAGCAGCTCATTGCCGGCCTCCAGCTTTTTGCGGCTGGAATAACGGTTGAGATCGCAGAGCTGCTGCGGGGTCAGCGTGCTGCAAAGACCGCCGTGGCGCGCCTCGCAGGAGCGACAGACAACGGGCTCTTCCGAATTGTGGATGGTCTTCTGCAGCGTGTCCATAAGCCTTTTCCAATGCTGGCTTTTTCGGGACGATTGCGACCGTGGGTATCAAATACGGTCTCTTTAAAGGCTTGCGCCGCGTAGCCGTCGCCCCAGCGTCTACTTTAGGAAGAACTTAAGGCGCAATTTGATTGAAGTCAAAGTTGCAAACTGTCGCAGCCGTTACTGAAAGAGAGGAAATCGACATTTTCTTGATAAAAGGCAAAACCGGTGATGAATACCGAACTTCTTCGCAAATATTCTGGCGCCGTACCCCGTTACACGAGCTATCCGACCGCGCCGCATTTCCACGAGAGAATCGATAATGCGACCTACCGGCAATGGCTGGGCGAGCTCAACCACCGGAACCGGATATCGCTTTACCTGCATATTCCCTATTGCGACCGGTTGTGCTGGTTCTGTGCCTGTCACACCAAGCACACGCTGAAATACGAGCCGATTGCCGTTTATCTGGAAGCACTTAAGCAGGAAATTGCCGCGGTCGGCGCGCTCGTTTCACCTGACGCAGTGGTGAGTGCCGTGCATTTCGGCGGTGGTTCTCCCACCATGCTGAAGCCTGAGGACATGGTGAGCCTGATGGACTGTCTGCGGCGCCATTTCACCTTTGGGCTGGCGCCTGAAATCAGTGTGGAAATGGACCCCAACGATCTGGATGACAGCCGTTACGACGCGCTTGCCGCCGTCGGCATGTCGCGGGCAAGCCTCGGCGTACAGGATTTCGATGACAAAGTGCAAAAAACCATCAACCGTATTCAGTCTTTCGAACAGACAAAATCCGTTGTCGATGCGGTGCGGGCGAGGGGTGTTCACTCCGTCAATTGCGACATTCTCTACGGTCTGCCGTTCCAGACCTGCGAGACGCTGAAGAAGACAGTGGATCAGATCGTCTCGCTCGATCCGGATCGGGTGGCGCTTTTCGGTTATGCCCATGTTCCGTGGATGAAAAAACACCAGTCGTTGATCCCAGAACACGCGCTTCCGGATATTGCCGAGCGGTATCGCCAGATGACGATGGCGGGTGAGATGTTGCAACAGGCGGGTTACAAAGCGATCGGCATCGACCATTTCGCCAAGCCAGCCGATACCTTGTGCCAGGCGGCCGAAGCGGGTGCGTTGCGGCGGAATTTCCAGGGCTATACCACTGATACGGCCGATGCGCTGATCGGGCTTGGCGCTTCTTCGATCGGCCGGCTGCCGCAGGGTTATGTGCAGAACATGGTGGCGACCGGGGAATATCAGCGGATGACGGGCGAGGGCGGCCTTGCCATCGTCAAGGGAATAGAATTATCGGAAGAGGACCATCTGCGCTCGCATGTCATCGAGCGGCTGATGTGCGATTTCGCGCTCGATTTCGCCGATCTAGATCAGCGTTTCGGCAAGGCCAGCCATGCCGTGCGGACGCAGGCACAGCATTTTGCCGCCGGCAACAGCGATGGCGTGGTGCGTATGGATGCCGATATTTTTACGCTTACCGAGGTGGGCAGGCCCTTCGTGCGTAATATCGCGGCAATCTTCGACACTTATCTCGGCAATGGACGCGGCCGCCATTCGGTTGCTGTTTAGGCAACAGTTTTGCGGCAAATTTCAAAGTTACGTCACGAAACCATTGGCTTTTTTGTGTGACTTGCCTATGTGGTGCGTCAGACAGGATAATTCATACGAACGACAATAAGGATTATGGGCGTGACAGCTACATTCGACAAGGTTGCCGACATTATCGCCGAAACCAGCGAAATCGACCGCGAAACCATTACGCCGGAAAGCCACACGATCGACGATCTGGGCATCGACAGCCTCGACTTTCTGGATATCGTTTTCGCCATCGACAAGGAATTCGGCATCAAGATTCCGCTCGAGCAGTGGACGCAGGAAGTCAACGAAGGCAAGGTTTCCACCGAAGAATACTTCGTGCTGAAGAACCTCTGCGCCAAGATCGACGAATTGCGCGCAGCCAAGGGCTGAGATGATGATGCCCGCGTCAAGCGGGCATTTCTCTTTCTGGACCCGGCCTTTCATTGGGCGGGTCGCAACCGACCAGAGACGGGCCGGACGGATGTTGCTTGAATATTTTCAGATGATCGACAAGGTCGAGGCCGTGGATATGACGACGCGCACATTGAAGGCGCAGTCCGTCGTTCCCGACAAAAGCCCGGTTTTCGAAGGCCACTTTCCCGGCATGCCGCTGGTTCCGGGTGTGCTTCTGATCGAGACCATGGCGCAGGCCTCCGGCATGCTGGTTCTGGCATTCAGCGATTTTGCATCCATGCCGTTCCTGATGTCGGTCGATGGCGCCAAGATGCGCACCTTCGTTGAGCCGGGCGCTGTTCTCGACATCGAGGCCGTGCTGGAGCATGACGGTTCTGGCTTTGCGGTTACCAAGGCGAAGATTACCAGCGATGGCAAGAAGGTCTGCGACGCGCAGCTGAAACTGCGCACCATGCCCTTCAGCGAAATCCCTCTCGGTCCCATCGTGAAGAAGCGGGCCGAAGAAGTCGGCCTGATGGCGGCCATTGCCGCGGATGCGCAGAAATAAGCGCTTCCGCCCGTTTCGAAAGAGGGCGTTTTTTCCGTCGGCCCGGTTTCGATGCATGAAAATCGTGGGCTGGCGATGGCCGAACGGGCCTTCACCATTGCCAATCCGCACCGCGCGCTTTATTCCGCAACGCATGGAGCGGTCGTTTGCGACCGCTGTTGGATAGCCGTGACCATTCCGATGGGGCCGGCTGCAAAGGATGACAGACGATGAAATCTGACAATGATGTGGTGATAACAGGGGTCGGCATCGTGACCTGTCACGGCGTCGGCAGCCAGGCGCATGTTGCGCTTCTTTCGGGAGCAGCCGCGCCGGCGACGATTGTCGAGACCGAAAAATTCAAACCCTATCCGGTTCATCCCATGCCGGAAATTGACTGGTCCGCGCAGATTGCCAAGCGCGGCGACCAACGCCAGATGGAAAACTGGCAGCGCCTCGGCGTGTTCGCCGCCGGTTTGGCGCTCGATGATGCCGGGCTGAAGGAAAATGCCGAAGCCTGCGCCACCATGGACATGATCGTGGCCGCCGGCGGCGGTGAGCGCGACATCAATGTCGATACGCTGATCGTCGATGAAGCGCTGAAGCGCAACGACCGCGAAAAGCTGCTCAACGAGAAGCTGACCACGGAGCTGCGCCCGACGCTGTTTCTCGCCCAGCTTTCCAATCTGATGGCCGGCAACATCTCCATCGTGCACAAGGTCACCGGTTCGTCCCGCACCTTCATGGGCGAGGAAGCGGCAGGTATCTCCGCCGTAGAAACCGCGTTTCACCGCATTCGTTCCGGCGAATCGAGCCATGCGCTGGTTGGCGGTGCCTTTTCGGCCGAACGTCCCGACATGATCCTGCTGTTCGAGGCGATCGGCGCGCATGCGCAGGGCGGCTGGCAGCCGCTGTGGTCGCGTGGCGATCAGGACGGCGGTGGCATGATTTCCGGTTCGCTCGGCGCATTCCTCGTGCTGGAATCGCGCAAGCACGCCAGCGAGCGCGGCGCACGTATCTATGCCCGCATCGACGCCATCGAGGGCGATCGTGGCAGCCGCGATGACGGCCGCATGGAAAAGCGTATGGAGCGGCTGCTTGCGCCTGCAAAGGACAGCGCCGCGACCGTCGTATTCTCCGGTGCGAGCGGTTATGACGAGGTGACCCGGCGCGAGAAGGATATTCTCGAAAAAGCGCTGCCGCAGGCCGTCATTCGCGGTTTTGGCGGTATCACCGGCCATGGACTTGAAGCGCAGTTTCCGCTCGGACTGGCTCTGGCGGCGCTGACGCTTGAAAGCGGCGCGAAGGTTCCTGCCTTCGACGCGGCTGCGGAAAAGCAGATGGGCGAGGCGGCCAGTGAAGCCGTCGTCACCACTGTCGGCCATGTGCGCGGCGAAGGTGTCGCCGTTCTGTCCCGCGACGTTTGAGGAGAATAGACCATGACTTCCAATTTCAAGGATCATCTCGGTCGCCCGATCGTCGCCGTGACCGGCATGGGTATCATCACGTCGCTGGGGCAGGGGCTTACCGATAACTGGGCGGCGCTGACATCTGGCAAGTCGGGCATCCACAAGATCACCCGTTTCCCGACCGAGGGGCTTTCCACCCGCATCAGCGGCACGGTGGATTTCATCGATATCCCGGTTCCGAACTCCGTCGAGCGCTCCTATGCCTTCGCGCGTGAAACCACCATCGAAGCTCTGGCGCAGGCCGGTATATCGGGTGATTTCGATGGGCCGCTGTTTCTCGCAGCACCGCCGATCGAGCCGGAATGGAGCGCCCGTTTCGAGCTTGCCGACCGTTCGCCGCCGGCTGCCCAGCCGGGCGACGCCTATGAGCGGTTCATGACGGCGTTGCGCCAGCGCCCCGATCCGGCCTTCCAGGAAGCAGCACTTTTCGGCGCGATTTCCGAGCGTCTTTCCGACCGCTTTGGCACACGCGGCCTGCCGGTCACGCTTTCCACCGCCTGTGCATCCGGCGCGACTGCGATCCAGCTCGGCGTCGAGGCGATCCGCCAGGGCCGCACCGAACGGGCGCTGACGGTTGCGACCGACGGTTCGGTCAGCGCCGAGGCACTGATCCGCTTTTCGCTGCTGTCTGCACTTTCGACCCAGAACGATCCGCCGGAAAAGGCCTCCAAGCCGTTCAGCAAGGATCGCGATGGTTTCGTGATTGCCGAAGGTGCGGCAACGCTGGTGCTGGAATCGCTCGAAGCCGCCGTCGCACGCGGCGCAAAGGTGCTCGGCATCATCAAGGGCGCCGGTGAAAAGGCCGACAGCTTCCACCGCACGCGCTCTTCGCCCGATGGCGGCCCGGCGATTGCGACGATCCGCGCGGCACTCGCCGATGCGGGCGTGGCCGAAAGCGATATCGGTTACATCAACGCCCACGGCACCTCGACGCCGGAAAACGACAAGATGGAATATGGCTCCATGCTCGCCGTCTTCGGCGAAGGCCTGAAGGGTATTCCGCTGTCGTCCAACAAGTCGATGATCGGCCATACCTTGACGGCCGCCGGCGCCGTGGAAGCGGTGTTCTCGTTGCAGACCATGCTGACCGGCACATTGCCGCCGACGATCAACTACAACAATCCCGATCCGACCATCACCCTCGACGTGGTGCCGAATGTGAAGCGGGATGCTCAGGTGAGCGCGGTTCTCTCCAACTCCTTCGGGTTTGGCGGACAGAATGCAAGCCTTGTCATGACGCGGGAACCGGCTTAACCGGTTTCGCCATCAACAGGAGCGTTTCTGGCCCGAACAATCCGGAAACGCTCTCGCTTCTTTGATTACGCATTCCGGCCGCAAAACCGTTACAGAGGTTTGCTGGAATAGCCCTTTAGATAAACGCCCCCAGATAAACGCCCTTGGGCGAAGGACTGAAATATGCGCGCTCTTCAACTCGTGGACGACCGGAAGCTCGAAAAAGTGGACCTGCCCGAACCGGATGCACCTGGTCCGGGCGAGGTGACGCTGCGCGTCAAGGCCGTGGCGCTCAACCATATCGACGTGTGGGGCTGGCGCGGCATGGCTTTCGCCAAGCGCAAGATGCCGCTTACCATTGGTGCCGAGGCTTCCGGCGTGGTGGAAGCCATCGGTCCGGGCGTTTCGAATGTGCTGCCGGGCCAGCTCGTCGCGGTTTATGGCGCGCGCACCTGCGGGCTGTGCAAGCCTTGCCGCGAAGGCCGTGACAATCTGTGCGAACATGTTCAGGGCGTGCACGGTTTCCATCTCGACGGGTTCGCGCAGGAAAAGATCAATATTCCCGCCCGCCAGCTCGTGCCGGCTCCGCATGGTATTGACGCCGTTGCCGCCGCACTTGCACCGGTGACTTTCGGCACTGTCGAGCACATGCTGTTCGACAATGCCAAGCTTGAGCCGGGCGAAACGATCCTCGTTCATGCCGGTGGTTCCGGCATCGGCACGGCGGCGATCCAGCTTGCCAAGAAGATGGGCTGCACCGTCATCACGACAGTCGGCTCCGACGACAAGATCGAGCGTGCCAAGGTGCTCGGCGCCGATCACGTCATCAACTACCGGACAGACCGTTTCGAAGGCGTCGTGCGCAAGCTGACGAAAAAGAAGGGTGTTGACGTGGTGTTTGAACATGTCGGCAAGGACACCTTCGTCGCCTCGATGTTCTCGCTGAAGCGCGGCGGCCGTCTCGTCACCTGCGGCTCCACCTCGGGCGTATCCACCGACATCAACCTGATGATGTTGTTCCAGCAGCAACTGAAGCTGCTCGGCTCCTTCGGCTGCCGCATGGAAAACATGGCCAATGCCATGCAGAAGATGGCCCGCGGCATCGTTCACCCGGTCATCGACACCGAAGTAACCTTCGACGATATCGACCGGGCGCTGGAGCGTATGGAAACGCGTCAGGTGTTCGGCAAGATCGTTCTGCGGATGGATTGACCATCGTGAAATTATTCCTCACGCGGATCGTCCTGAAACTGGACCACTTCCGGCAATGGCTGATTGCGACATTCGCCTTCGGCCTTCTCAATCTGCTGAAGCTTTTTCCGGCCGATGCGGGCATTCGCGCCGCCGACCGGCTGGCGCGCTTCGTGGGGCCGAAAACCGGCCGCCACAAGCTGATGCTCTACAATCTGGCGCGTGCCTTTCCGGAAAAATCCGAGGAAGAACGGCTTGCGATTGCCATGGATAGCTGGGCCAATATGGGGCGGCTTGCGGCGGAATATGTGTTTCTCGATCGGCTGTTTGATTTCGATCCAGAAAAGAACGAGCCGGGGCGCATTCAGGTCGAGGGCATTTCGACATTCCTTGAGCTACGCGACAATCCGCGGCCCTTCATCGTCTTTACCGCCCATAGCGGTAATTTCGAGCTGCTGCCTGTCGCGAGTTCTGCCTTCGGTCTGGACGTGACGGTGCTGTTTCGTCCGCCAAACAATCCGTATGTCGCCGACAAGGTGTTCAATTTCCGCAAGGAGCGCATGGGCAATCTCGTGCCGTCGCATGCCGGCTCGTCCTTCGCGCTGGCGCGGCAGCTGGAAAGGGGCGGCGGTGTCGGCGTTCTCGTTGACCAGAAGTTCAGCAAGGGCCTGACGACGAAGTTCTTCGGGCTTGAGGTTCGCACCAATCCGCTGCTTGCCAAGCTGGTGCGGCAGTTCAACTGCGATGTTTATCCCGCCCGCTGCGTGCGTCTGCCGGATAATCGCTACCGGCTGGAAATCGAGCCGAAGGTCGAGATCCCGCGCGATGAAAAGGGCAATGTCGATATTCAGGCGACGGCGCAGCTGCTGAACGACAAGGTGGAAAGCTGGGTGCGCGAATATCCCGGACAGTGGCTGTGGTATCACGACCGCTGGGACGTGAAACACCAGATCTGAGGCGATTGCGGCGCAGCCGGATTTTCCGCGGTTTATATTAAATTCGGCCGGGAAATTGTGCGTTTCGACATTTTTCCATATTAGTGGAACCTCATTTTTCGTTCATGGATTATCGAAATTGAAAAAACAGCGGTGGCTGTGATATTTTGAACAACAATCCCGATGGCGTTTTTGCGCTTCGTTACGTCATTTTTAAGCGCAAAGAGGCTATGATCAGGGATAAAGGGTCTATCCTTTCGGATTGAGAGCGGGGTGTTTGCCCGTTCAGGGAGAGTTGGGTTGAAAGATTTGATAGAGCTGTTCTGGCTGCGTTATACGGAACTGCAATCTGCCGTTGGTAAAAACGAAGCCAACAAGATCGCAGTGCTGGAACGTGAACTGGAGCAGCTTCTCGAGCGTATTGTCGGCCGTCAGACTGAAAGCTCGGAAGATATTCGCGAGCAGTTCCGCTTCGCCATCGACCTCCTCAACCACGAGGCGGAAGACCTTGGCTGCGTGCAGCGCAATTCCGAGCTTCTGCGAACCCTGGTTGACCGGTATGTCGGCATGCCGCTCAAGGCAAAGGTCATCGGCGACGAGGACGAGGATAGCCTGGAATGGCATCACCGCCATCTGATCCTCGATGAGGACATGCTCAACGACCTCGACGAGCCGGTGGTTATCGTCTCTCCCGGCTACCGGGTTTCCTTCGCCAATGCCCTCGATGCATTCCAGCGCAATGCGCCGGAAGGGCTTTTGGGGTGCCATATCGCCGAGCTGGTCGGCGTTCACCGTTTCCAGAACCATCTGCGCGAAAAGCTCGACAATTGCTTCAAGGGCGATACGTCGAAATACACCTATGCGGAAGACCAGAACGGCCACACGGTCGTCAAGTCGCTGGAAATGTCGCCCTGTTATTCTTCCGCCTACAAGCTTATCGGCGCCATGGTGGTGATCAGGGAAATCGCCGATCGCAGACGTCGCGCCACCGGCTGACGCAAAGAGCCCCATTCCCGTCGATTGCCTGAATGAGCGAAGGCGCTTTGCCTCTCACTTATTTCGGGAAAATGGTTTCCCAGACCGTGGCGATGGACCAGGTGGACGAAGCATCGACAAGTAGCTTCGTCGCCATTGCCAGACACGAAAGAACCAGAAGCGGGCGGATGATCTTCGCGCCGTTTTTCATGGCGAAACGTGAGCCGATCTGCGCGCCGACGAATTGGCCGAGCCCCATGGCGAGCCCCAGTTTCCACAGAACCGCGCCGCCGATGGCGAAGACGATGAAACCGCCGAAATTCGAGCCGAGGTTCAGAAGTTTGGTATGGGCGGTTGCCTTCAGCATGCCGAAGCCGGCAAGCGCCACGAAGGCCAGCATGTAAAACGAACCCGCGCCGGGACCGAAAACTCCGTCATAAAAACCCACCAGCGGCGCGACCGTAAGGCCGAAGACGAAGGGGGTGATGCGGCGATGGCTGTCGATATCGCTGAGCTGTGGCTTGAAGGCGAAATAAAGCGCGATCGCAATCAGCAGGAACGGCATAATGGTGCGCAGCACGCCCGATGGCACGAAGGCGGCGGCGACAGCACCGAGTCCGCCGCCGAGCATGGCCATGATGGCCATCGGCAATTGTTCCCGCAGATTGACGTGGCCGCGTCTGGCGTAAGCGAGAGTGGCGGAGGCCGAGCCGAACTGCGCCTGCAGCTTGTTGGTGCCAAGCGTGTCGAGCGGCGCAATACCCATGATCAGCATGGCCGGAATGGTGATGAGCCCACCGCCACCGGCAATGGAATCAATAAATCCGGCAAAGATGGCGACGCAGAAAAGAACGACGAAAACGTTGAGGGCGATGTCTTGCACTTGGGATGTCCGGGCAGGCGGAAGGGAGAGGGCCTCTTCTTTCACCGAAAGCAACGCCGCGCAATATTTTTCTCGCTGATCCGCTGCCCCTGGGGGGATTGCGGTACTGCCGCTTATCGCTATGTTTCCGTGGCGTCGCCGGAAGAACGGGTGGCGCTTGAGACATATGGATGAGGGCATTATGCATAAAGTGATATTCGATACGGATCCCGGTGTAGATGACGCAATGGCGCTTCTGTTCCTGCATCGCCATCCCGATATCGATCTGATCGGCGTCACCACGGTTTTCGGCAATGCGCCCATCGATATCACCACCCGCAATGCGCTGTTCCTGAAGCGGGAATGGCAGATGACAGCGCCGGTTGCGAAAGGCGCTGGCGTAACCTTCGATCCCGCCCGCAAGGAAGGCCACTGGCCGACCTTCATCCATGGCGAAAATGGCCTCGGCGATATCGACATTCCTGAGACCGTCGATCTGCCGCTCGATCCGCGTCCGGCGCATCGTTTCATCATCGAGACGGTGAAGGCCAATCCGGGTGAGGTGACGCTGATCGCCGTCGGTCGCATGACCAATCTGGCGCTGGCGCTGCGCGAGGAGCCGGATTTTGCGGCGCTGGTGAAGGAAGTCATCGTCATGGGCGGCGCCTTCGACATGAACGGCAATGTGTCGCCAGCGGCCGAGGCCAATATTCATGGCGATCCGGAAGCGGCCGATCTTGTCTTTACTGCGCCCTGGCGCGTGGTCGTCGTCGGTCTTGACGTGACGACGAAAACGGTGATGACAAGCGCCTTCATGGCTGAGATGGCCAAGGCCGGCGGCAAGCCGGTGCAGCTGCTGTCCGACCTGTCGCAATTCTACATCGATTTCTACAAGACCCGCACCGGCGACGGCATGGTGGTGCATGACAGCTGCGCCTGCGTCTACCTCGTCGCGCCTGATCTGTTTGAGACCCGTAGCGGCCCGGTGCGCGTCGTCTGCGGTGGGCTTGCCGACGGCCAGACCATCCAGAAGCCGGATGGCCGCGCCTTCCCGCCAGGTGACTGGGACGGACATCCAAGCCAGCTTGTCTGCACGGATATCAAGCCGGAGCGCGTGCTTTCGGTCATCCGCGCGGCAATTGTGACGGGGGAGCGCGGCTGAACGACAGGAATGGCCGTTCTTGAGCATGGCTTGCCTTGCATTTTCCAAGAATCTGGCGTTATGCAAGTTCCTTGATCCTATTGCGCGATCCACCTTGCCAAAGGGGCCGAAAAGGCTGTGTCCGAAGCACAGGTGGATGATCGCGATGGCGTGTGGGCCGAGAAAAGCCTTGTAGGTTTTCCCGTGCTTTGCGCTACAATGAATAACGCCTGCCGGGTCGGTTCGTGTCGGCGGCGTTTAAAAACAAAAAACGAACCTTCGTTATGGGCCGGCAGAACCGGTCCATTCCCATGAGGAAAGTGATGGAAGAGTTTCACAAGGTCCGGCGTCTGCCGCAATACGTCTTCGAACAGGTCAACCGTTTGAAAGCGAGCGCGCGAGCGGCCGGGGCCGATATCATCGATCTCGGCATGGGCAATCCCGACCTTCCGACCCCCAAGGCGATCGTCGACAAGCTTTGCGAAGTCGTTCAGGACCCCCGCACCCATCGTTATTCCTCGTCAAAGGGCATTCCTGGCCTTCGCCGCGCGCAGGCCGCCTATTATGCCCGCCGTTTCGGCGTGAAGCTGAACCCCGATACCCAGGTCGTCGCGACCCTCGGCTCCAAGGAAGGCTTTGCCAATATGGCGCAGGCCATCACAGCCCCTGGTGACGTGATCCTGTGTCCGAACCCGACCTATCCGATCCATGCCTTCGGCTTCCTGATGGCGGGCGGTGTTATCCGCTCGATGAATGTCGAGCCGGATGAGAGCTTCTTCGGGCCACTGGAGCGCGCCGTGCGCCACTCCATCCCGAAGCCGCTGGCATTGATCATCAACTACCCGTCGAACCCGACGGCGCATGTGGCTTCGCTGGATTTCTACAAGGACGTCATCGCGTTTGCGAAGAAGCACGAGATCATCGTGCTCTCCGACCTTGCCTATTCGGAAATCTATTTCGACGACAACAATCCGCCGCCTTCGGTTCTCGAGGTTCCCGGCGCAATCGACGTTGCGGTGGAATTCACCTCCATGTCGAAGACCTTCTCCATGCCCGGCTGGCGCATGGGCTTTGCCGTCGGCAATGAGCGGCTGATCGCGGCGCTGACCCGCGTGAAGTCCTACCTTGATTACGGCGCCTTCACGCCGATCCAGGTTGCGGCCACCCATGCTCTTAACGGCGACGGTTCCGACATTGCCGAAGTGCGCAGCGTCTATCGCCGCCGCCGTGACGTCATGGTCGATACGTTCGGCAAGGCCGGCTTCGAGGTTCCGCCGCCGGCGGCGACGATGTTCGCCTGGGCGAAAATCCCGGAAAAGTTCCGCCATCTCGGCAGCCTGGAATTCTCCAAGCTTCTGGTCGAGAAGGCTGATATCGCCGTTGCTCCCGGCATCGGCTTTGGCGAGATGGGCGATGATTACGTCCGCCTCGCGCTCGTGGAAAACGAGCATCGAATTCGTCAGGCAGCGCGCAATCTGAAGCGCTTCCTGTCGAGCGCAGACGAAACGATGCACAATGTCGTTTCGCTTAACGCCCACAGATAAGGGCAACCGAAGGCGGCCGGGCCTCGGCCGCCACCATCATCAGCAAATCAGGAACATACCCATGGCAGATTCATTGAGAATCGGCATAGCGGGGCTCGGCACTGTCGGCGCTTCGCTCGTGCGCATCCTCCAGCAGAGAAGCAACGAACTTGCGATTACCTGCGGACGCGCGATTGAGATTATTGCGGTGAGCGCGCGCGACCGTTCGCGCGACCGTGGCATCGATCTCAAGGGTATTACCTGGTTCGATACGCCGGAGCAGCTGGCGAGCGAAGCCGAGATCGACGTCTTCGTCGAACTGGTCGGTGGCGCTTCCGGTCAGGCTGAAAATGCAGTGCGAGCCGCACTTGCACGCGGTCTCCATGTGGTGACAGCCAACAAGGCGCTGCTGGCCAAGCATGGCGTCGAACTGGCGACCATTGCCGAAGACAAGGGCGCGCTTCTCAATTTCGAAGCGGCCGTGGCTGGCGGTATCCCCGTCATCAAGGCGCTGCGTGAGTCTCTCACCGGTAACCATGTGTCGCGCATCTACGGCATCATGAACGGCACCTGCAATTACATCCTCACCAAGATGGAGAAGGAAGGGCTGTCCTTTGAGGCCTGTCTGAAGGAAGCGCAGCGGCTCGGTTATGCCGAAGCCGATCCGGCCTTCGATATCGAGGGCAACGACACCGCCCACAAGCTGGCAATCCTGACGACGCTTGCCTTCGGCAACAAGATTTCGGCCGATGACATCTATCTCGAAGGCATCACCAATATCTCCAGCGAGGATATTCAGGCGGCGGCCGAACTCGGTTACCGCATCAAGCTTCTCGGCGTGGCGCAGGTGACTGAATCCGGCATCGAACAGCGCGTGCATCCGACCATGGTGCCGCTCGATTCTGTCATCGCGCAGGTGGATGGTGTCACCAATGCGGTGGCGATCGAATCCGATATTCTCGGTGAGCTGCTGATGGTCGGTCCGGGTGCCGGCGGCAACGCCACGGCGTCCGCCGTACTCGGCGACATCGCCGATATCGCCAAGAGCCGCCCCGGTGCCCAGCAGGTGCCGGTCCTGGGCCGTCCGGCAAAATCGCTGGCCGATTATCGCCGCGCCAAGATGAAGAGCCACGAAGGCGGTTATTTCATCCGCCTGACGGTGAAGGATCAGGCCGGCGTTTTCGCCTCCATCGCCACCCGCATGGCTGACAATAACATCTCGCTGGAATCCATCGTGCAGCGCCAGCGTGTGCATGTGGAAGGCGCGCCGCAGACCATCATCCTCGTCACCCATGCGACGATGGAAGATGCGATCCGCAAGGCGGTGAAGGCGATCAAGAACGAGAAATATCTCGTCAGCGAGCCGCAGGTCATCCGCATCGAGCGGACCTGAAGCGCTTCACGATTTTTCTGACGTTGAGGACCGCGCCTCCACATGGAAGCGCGGTCTTTTTTGTCATGGGGAGGCCTTGGTAAGGGTGTAAAAAACGCCCCCGAAACACCGGCTTTCAGCCGTCATAAAATTTTAGAAAACGGCTGCGGAACCGCTGGAATGCGACACGATTCGGCCCTATGGTTAATCCTGTTCACCAAGCGAGGGAGGCGTGGCCGTGACATCGATCATCCTGTTCAAGGACAATAAGCGCGCAGACATTCCGGTCGCCCACCATCGGGCACGGCCTCACACTGCCAACGACAATATTCGCAGCATGGAATTCGATATGGCCGAACACGAGCGCAACTGGTGTTCGCTTGCCGTGTTCTCGCTGCTGCTGCTGGTTGGCGCGGTATCGATCGTCAGCCCGTTTTTCTCGATATTTGCGGTGTGAAAGCCGGAACAAGCGTTTTTGCTTGAAAAACGCGCGATCGCCATTTAGCCCGTTCTAAGCATTAAAGCGCCGATATGCGCGCATGACAGGACGAATGGACAGGATGGCAATGATGGAGCCGGCCGATACCGTGGCCCGCGCGTTTTTAAGCGTGGAGCGGTCGGCGACAGAACAGCGCTGGGTCTCGCGGCTGGATCAGGCCGGACAGAACCGCGCGCTGGCCATGTCCCAAATCCATGCCATTCCCGAGCTGATTGCCCGCGTGCTGGCCGGGCGCGGAGTAGGCGTGGATGATGCGCTTGCTTTTCTCGATCCGACCATCCGTTCGCTGATGCCCGATCCACATGTGCTGACCGATTGCGAGAAAGCGGCCGAGCGGCTGGTGCGCGCCATCGAGACCGGCGAGAAGGTGGCGATCTTCGGCGACTACGATGTCGATGGGGCTGCTTCTTCCGCCTTGATGTACCGGTTTTTCGCGCATTTCGGGCTGACGCCGGAGATCTATATTCCCGACCGGATTTTCGAAGGTTACGGGCCGAACCCGGCAGCGATGCAGCAGCTTGCCGCCAATGGCGCGACCCTGATCGTGACGGTTGATTGCGGTTCCACCAGCCATGAATCGCTGCAGGCCGCCAAGGATGCGGGAACCGATGTTGTCGTCATCGATCACCACCAGGTGGGTTCGGAACTGCCGCCGGCTGTCGCGCTGGTCAATCCCAACCGCGAGGACGATCTGTCGGGGCAGGGGCATCTCTGCGCCGCCGGCGTGGTGTTTCTCGTGCTGGTCGCCACGCTGCGGCTGCTGAAGGACCGACGCAACAGGCAGGCCTTCACGCTTGATCTGCTGTCGCTGCTCGATATCGTCGCACTTGCGACGGTATGCGATGTGGTGCCGCTGAAGGGGCTGAACCGCGCCTATGTGGTGAAGGGGTTGATTGCCGCGCGCCATATGAACAATGCCGGGCTTGCCGCCCTGTTCAAGAAGGCGGGGCTTGGCGGACCGGTCACACCCCATCATTTCGGTTTCCTGATCGGGCCGCGCATCAATGCCGGCGGCCGTATCGGCGATGCCGCACTCGGCAGCCGTCTTCTGACCATTGAGGATACTTCGCAGGCGGAAGTGATTGCGGAGCGGCTGGATGAGCTGAACCGCGAGCGGCAGGCGATGGAAGCGGTGATGCTGGCGGAAGCCGAGGCGGAGGCGCTGTTTGAATATGGCGACGGTTCCGGCGCCGGCGTCATCGTCACCGCCCGGGAAAACTGGCATCCCGGTATTGTCGGCCTGCTTGCATCGCGGCTGAAGGATCGCTTCCGTCGTCCGGCCTTTGCGATTGCTTTCGATCCCTCCGGCAAGGGTACCGGTTCGGGCCGTTCGATCAATGGTTTCGATATGGGCCGCATGGTGCGCGCCGCCGTGGAGGCGGGATTGCTGGTGAAGGGCGGCGGCCATGCCATGGCGGCCGGGCTGACGGTGGAGCGCGCCAATCTCGGCAAACTCAGGACGTTCTTTGAAGAAGCGGCCGTCAAGACGGTGAGCGAACTGGTGGAAAGCAGCGTGCTGAAGATCGACGGCGCCATCGGTGCGTCCGGCGCGACGTTGCAGCTTATCGACCAGCTGGAGCAGGCGGGTCCTTATGGATCGGGTCATTCACAGCCGATTTTTGCCGTTCCGGCCCATCGCCTGCGCGATGTGCGCCTCGTCGGTACTGCGCATGTCAAAATCACGCTCGAGGCCATGGACGGCTCGCGGCTGGAGGGCATCGCATTCCGCGCCGCAGAAGCCCCTCTGGGGCAGATGCTGCTCAATGCGCGTGGCAGGTCCATCCATGTTGCCGGCACCGTGGGTGCCGATCTCTGGCAGGGCCAGAGGCGTGTGCAGCTGCGCGTTCTGGACGCGGCTTTCGCACCCTGACGGCGCTGCCGATCTTTTTGAATTTTCGGGGACAGCTGATGAACGAGCCGCAAACGGCAATCATCATCGCATTCACGCATCACGTGAAGTTTTTTATGCAGAGTGCTGATTTTCAAGGAGAAGCAAGTGGCACGCCCTAGGGGAGTCGAACCCCTCTTTTCAGAATGAAAATCTGACGTCCTAACCGATAGACGAAGGGCGCGTGCGCTTGTGGTGTGGCGCCCTTATAGTCAGGCTCCCGTTGGTCCGCAAGCGGAAAAATTGATTTTTTTCGCTTCGAGACGAGATTTTTTGAGGAAGTCCGCAGGCCTGTGGAAAACTGCGGGTGATCTGGCCAAAGCCTTGAAATATCGCCCCTATCACTTGGCGTGAGCAATGCCAATTTGCCTCGACGGAGGTCGGAGACGCCGTTTTTATCCCTTAGCTGGCATCCCTGCCGGCGATATCGGAAAGGCTCTGTCATCTGATCGAGGGGGAAAGGCAAGCCGGTCGATCTGCCCGCTGGCGTTTCCTCCGGCTTGCCTTCCATCGGGGGGACAGCATTCTAACGTGCCGATCGGGAATCGGTTCCGACGCAACTATCGCCTGCGACGAATTCGTAGGCGTGAAGAGTATCTGTGTATTTTTGATGGAGGATAACACGAAGGCAAGTGGCACGCCCTAGGGGAGTCGAACCCCTCTTTTCAGAATGAAAATCTGACGTCCTAACCGATAGACGAAGGGCGCGTGCGCTTGTGGTGTGGCGCCCTTATAGTCAGGCTCCCGAAGGTCTGCAAGCGGAAAAATGCATGATTTGACAAAAAAATGACAAGGACCGCCAGAAGGCTTGGAAAGCAAGGATTCTTGTTTCGTAACAAATGGTTAAAGCGTCTGGGTATTGCTGCTTTCGAGGCCTTTCGCTCGGGAGGCAGGCCGCGAGATGACGACTCAGCGCGGTTGTTGGCTGGACTGGAATCGAACCGTGACGAAGTCATAAGGTAGAACACCTTTACCGTCATCCTCGCCCTTGAGGCGAGAATCCACTTCGGCCGCCCATGAATCTTCGCCTTAAGGGCGAGGATGACGGGGTGTGTGGCGCATTGTCCCTGCAACAAAAAACGGGGCCGAAACGGCCCCGTTGGATAATGCGTTGCTGATTGCAGTCTCAGTGCAGGATCTGGCTGAGGAACAGGCGTGTACGTTCGTGCTGGGGATTGTCGAAGAACTCTGCCGGCGAATTCTGTTCGACGATCTGGCCCTGATCCATGAAGATGACGCGGTTGGCGACCTGGCGGGCGAAACCCATTTCGTGAGTTACGCACAGCATGGTCATGCCGTCTTCGGCAAGGCCGACCATGGTGTCGAGCACTTCTTTCACCATTTCCGGGTCGAGCGCCGAGGTCGGCTCATCAAACAGCATGATCTTCGGCTTCATGCACAGCGAGCGGGCAATCGCCACACGCTGCTGCTGGCCACCGGAAAGCTGGCCCGGGTATTTGTGGGCCTGTTCGGGGATCTTGACGCGCTTCAGATAGTGCATCGCCACTTCTTCCGCTTCCTTCTTGGGCATCTTGCGAACCCAGATCGGCGCCAGCGTGCAGTTTTCGAGGATGGTCAGATGCGGGAAGAGGTTGAAGTGCTGGAACACCATGCCAACTTCGCGACGGACTTCATCGATCTTCTTCAGGTCGTTGGTCAGTTCGATGCCATCAACCTGGATCGAGCCCGACTGGTGTTCTTCCAGCCGGTTGATGCAGCGGATCATGGTCGATTTGCCCGATCCCGAAGGGCCGGCGATGACGATGCGCTCGCCCTTCATCACTTTGAGGTTGATGTCGCGCAATACGTGGAAATCGCCATACCACTTGTTCATGCCGGTGATTTCGATTGCCACGTCCGTTGTCGAGACGGCCAGTTTTTTTGCTTGGTTTTCTGCCATTTGAGCGTCCCTTATCGTTTGTGCCCGGTGTCGAGGTGCCGTTCCATGAACAGCGAATAACGCGACATGCCGAAGCAGAATATCCAGAATACGAAGCCTGCGAAAATATATCCAGTCATGGCGGTGACGGGTGTCGCCCAGTTCGCATCCGATTGGTTGAGTGTGACAATGCCGAGCAGGTCGAACATGCCGATGATCGAGACCAGCGACGTGTCCTTGAAAAGCCCGATGAAGGTGTTGACGATGCCGGGAATGACCAGCTTCAGCGCCTGCGGCAGCACGATCAATCTCGTCTTTTGCCAATAGTTCAGACCGAGCGAATCCGCCCCTTCATATTGCCCCTTCGGAATGGCCTGCAGGCCGCCGCGGATCACCTCCGCCATATAGGCCGAGGAGAACAGCGAGACACCGACCAGCGCGCGCAGGAACTTGTCGAAGGTCCAGCCATCGGGCAGGAACAGCGGCAGCATGATGCTGGCGAAGAACAGCACGGTGATCAGCGGAATGCCTCTGATGACTTCGATGAAGAGCACGCAGAGCATCTTGATGACCGGCAGGTTCGACCGGCGGCCGAGCGCCAGAAGAATGCCGAAGGGCAGGGATACCGTTATTCCGAAGAATGACAGGATCAGCGTTACCATCAGGCCGCCCCACAGCTGCGTTTCCACCTTCGGCAGGCCGAAGACGCCGCCGATGAGCAGGAAAAACGCAATGAAGGGCAGGATGATGAAAAGCACCAGCGCATTGAGGCGCTTGAACGGCGCTTTCGGGATGAGCATCGGCACCAGCAGGATGGCGAACGTCACCATCACGAGGATCGGACGCCAGCGCTCGTCAAGCGGATAACGGCCAAAGATGAACTGTCCGAGCTTGGCCGATACGAAAGCCCAGCATGCCCCGGACTGACCGTCCGGAAGCGCGCCGCCCTGAGAAGCGGTGAGGCAGGCGATACGATCGCTGCCGGTCCACACGGCATCGATGAACAGCCACTTCACCACCGGTGGCAGAAGGTAGGCCAGAAAGGCGAGGGCGAGAACCGTAAGGACGGTGTCCTTCGGTGTGGCGAAAAGTTTGGTGCGCAGCCAATGACCGAAGCCGACGGCGCTCGAAGGAGCGGGTCTGGCGTCCTCGATGGTCTGTCGCACAAAAGCGTGATTGCTTAATGTCATCGATTATCTCTCCACCAGCGCCATTTTCGCATTGAACCAGTTCATGACCACGGCCGTGAGCAGGGACAGCGAGAGATAGATGACCAGCCAGATCGCGACGACTTCGACTGCCTGACCCGTCTGGTTCAGGATCGTGCCGCCGACGGAGACGATGTCGGCAAAGCCGACCGCGACCGCAAGCGAGGAGTTCTTCGTCAGGTTGAGATACTGGCTCGTCAGCGGCGGGATGATGATACGCATTGCCTGCGGCACGATGATCAGACGTGTCGTCGTGCTGGAACGCAGCCCCAGTGCTTCCGCCGCTTCCGTCTGGCCCTTCGCCACGGCCTTGATGCCGCCGCGAACGATTTCGGCGATGAAGGAGGCGGTGTAGAAGGAAAGTGCCAGGAACAGCGACATGAATTCAGGTGCAACGACCGCGCCGCCCGACAGGTTGAACCGCCCGGCAATCGGGAAGTCGAATGTCAGCGGTGAGCCGAGCGCCAGAAATGTCGCGGCCGGAAGGCCGATGATGAGAAGTGTGGCGGTGATGCCGGTGCGGAATTGCTGGCCGGTTTGTTCCTGTCTCGCCTTTGCCCAGCGATAAACGAAAAAGCTGATGACGATTGCGACCAGAAAGGCGAGCGGTATCAGCCAGGTGCCTTCTCCCCAGAGCGGCTTGGGAAAGAAGAAGCCGCGATTGTTGAGATAGCTTCCAAGCGGCAGCTCCAGTGAATCGCGCGCCTGCGGCAGAACGGAGATGACGCCCTTGTACCAGAAGAAGATAACGAGCAGCGGCGGGATGTTGCGGAAGATCTCCACGTAGGCCTGCGCGAGCTTCGAAATCAGCCAGTTGCTGGAAAGCCGGGCGATGCCGACGATGAAACCGATGATCGAGGCGGCGATGATGCCAAAAAATGCAACCTGGATCGTGTTGAGAATGCCAACGAGCAGCGCCCGGCCATAGGTCGCGTCGCTGGTATAAGCGATCAGCGACTGGCCGATATCGAAGCCGGCTCTTCCGTTGAGGAAGCCGAAGCCGGATGAAATGTTGGACCGTTGAAGATTGGTGATCGTATTCGTCACGATGATCCAGACGAATGCGGTCAGGATGACGACTGTCACAACCTGATAGAAAATTCCGCGTATGCGTGGATCGTTGATAAGTGACGACGCGCTTTGCGCGCGCGATCGTTGCGAACTGACCGCGTTGCCTGCCATAGGCACCTTTCCCTTTTATATGCTCTTTGCGAGCTTATTTATATAATTTTAAAATGGAGGCCGGGCGTTGCCCAGCCTCCTGTCATGATCTAGCCGATGATGGGGTCGATCAACGGACCGGCGGTGCGTATTGCAGGCCGCCCTTGGTCCACAGCGCGTTCTGGCCACGCTCGATCTTCAGCGGCGAGCCGGCACCGACGTTGCGGTCGAAGACTTCGCCGTAGTTACCCACCAGCTTGACGATGTTGTAGGCCCAGTCGTTGGTTACGCCGAGGTCGGTACCGATCTTGGTGCCTTCTTCGGTGCCGAGCAGACGCTTGATATCCGGATTGGCGCTGGACTTCTGCTCATCGACGTTCTTGGAGGTGATGCCCAGTTCTTCTGCATTGACCATGGCGTAGTGAACCCAGGTCACGATGTCGAACCACTGGTCGTCACCCTGACGAACGGCCGGTCCGAGCGGCTCCTTGGAGATGACTTCCGGAAGAACGATGTTGTCTTCCGGGTTCTTCAGCTTCAGGCGGATAGCATAGAGACCGGACTGGTCGGTGGTGTAGACGTCGCAACGGCCGGAATCATAGGCAGAGGTTGCGTCGGCTTCCTTTTCGAAAACGACCGGGTTGTATTGCAGATTGTTGGTCTTGAAATAGTCGGCGAGATTGAGCTCGGTGGTCGTGCCGGTCTGAACGCAGACGGCGGCGCCGGAAAGCTCAAGCGCGGACTTCACGTTGAGGCCCTTCTTGGCGATAAAGCCCTGGCCGTCATAATAGTTGACGGTACGGAAGTTGAAGCCGAGAGAGGTGTCGCGGCTGATCGTCCAGGTGGTGTTACGGGTCAGAACGTCGACTTCGCCGGACTGGAGAGCCGGAAAGCGGTCCTTGCTCGAAAGAGCGACAAACTTCGCCTTGGAAGGGTCACCGAAAACCGCTGTGGCAATACCACGGCAATAGTCCACGTCGATGCCGGACCATTCGCCCTTGTCATCGGGATTGGAAAATCCCGGAATGCCGGCGCTTACGCCGCAGGTGACGAAACCTTTTCCCTTCACGTCCTGAAGCGTCGCAGCTGAAGCGACCGAGGCTCCTCCCAAAACTGCTGCGCCGATAGCGGCTGACAGAATTGCCTTTTTCATTTTTCCCAACCTTTGTTTGTTATCGTCAATAGCAAGGGGACCGGCATGTTTGTTTTACCCCAGCTCCCCCCTCAGCGAGATCTTTTCGATCCGCTTTTTCTATCACAATCGCAATTGGCAGCGGGGTCAAGACATGCCGACGATAATTGTGCCTATAAAACGGAATTTTCGGAATTTTGGTCGTGAAGTGTGCAAAGGGTGAAAATATAAGCATATTTTTGCGGAAATTTGCACTTGCACGATTTTTGTATACTTCTTGTATTCTGTTTCACGATGGATCAATCGACCCATCCCGCGTGACCTTACGGGGCTTGACCTTGCCTCTGGCTCTCAGCATTGTCGCACGCGTCAATATTCTTCGAAAGCTGATCTGAAATGACCAAGACAAATGACCTGCTTTCCGCCGCAGGTGTGAATACGCGCCTGACCCATGGCGGCAATGATCCCGCGGACTGTTTCGGTTTCGTCAATCCGCCCATCGTGCGCGGCTCGACCGTGCTTTTTCCCGACGCGGAAACGCTTTCGACTGAAAACCAGAAATACACCTACGGCACACACGGCACGCCGACGACGGACGCGCTGTGCAATCTCGTCAACGAGCTGGAAGGTTCGTTCGGAACTATCCTCGTGCCGTCGGGCCTTGCGGCGATCACCGTGCCGTTCCTTGCCTATCTCGGTGCGGGCGATCACGCGCTTGTCGTCGATTCGGTTTATTTCCCCACACGCCGCTTCTGCAACACGATGCTGAAGAAGCTCGGTGTGGAGATCGAATATTACGATCCCGCAATCGGGGCTGGCATCGAGGCGCTGATCCGGCCGAATACGAAACTCGTGCATCTGGAAGCGCCGGGTTCCAATACCTTCGAGATTCAGGATGTCCGGGTGATCACGGAGATCGCTCACAGGCATGACTGCGTGGTCACGATGGACAATACCTGGGCGACACCGCTTTATTTCAAGCCGCTTGATTTCGGTGTCGATATTTCCATTCACGCCGCCACCAAATATCCCTCAGGGCATTCCGATGTGCTGATGGGCTTCGTCTCGGCCAATGAAAAACACTGGAAGGCGCTTTACCAGGCAAACACCAATCTCGGCATCTGCGTCACCTCCGATGACGCCTACCAGATCCTGCGTGGCATGCGCACCATGGGCATCAGGCTGGAACACCATCAGAAGAGCGCACTCGATATCGCCCAATGGCTGGAAAGCCGTGACGACGTCGTGCGTGTTCTGCATCCGGCCTTGCCGAGCTTTGCCGGGCATGAAATGTGGAAGCGCGATTTCAAGGGCGCGAGCGGCGTCTTCTCCTTCGTCTTGAAGGCGGAAGAGGGCAAATACAAGCAGGCGGCAGCCGCCTTCCTCGATGCGTTGACCTTCTTCGGGCTTGGCTATTCCTGGGGCGGGTACGAATCGCTTGCGGTTTCGGTGTCGCTCATTGACAGGACTATTGCGAAGGGGCCGTCAGAGGGGCCGGTCATCCGCCTGCAGATCGGGCTTGAAGACATAGCCGATCTGAAAAACGACCTCGAAGTCGGATTCGCAGCCGCGGCTGGGGTCTAATCAGTCCCAAGCGCTCAGCCCCCAATGCTCAGCCCCGGTACTCAGCCCTTTGCGTGATAGCCATAGAGCCAGTCGAAATCGCTGAGGAACGCCTCTGAGGGCCGCGTGGAAAATACGAAGTCCCTGGCAATTCGGACCGGGCCTTTCGCATGATAGGCAAAACGATTGAGAGAGGCCCGCTTGCGGGCCTTATCTATGCGCGGCAGGCGCAGAGCCTCGAAGGCGGCGAGGGCTTGCGGCAGGGGCAGGGAGGCTCCACCGCCGCTGCCTGCCATTGTTCCCGCAAGTTCAAACGCATCCTCTATCGCCATGGCGGCGCCCTGTGCGGCGAAGGGCATCATGGCGTGGGCCGCATCGCCGATCAGTACCGTATCGCGGCCATTCTGCCAGCGTCCGGGGCCGGCCTGATAGAGCGGCCAGAAGGTGGGGTTCTCAGCCTTTTCCAGCAGCCGCAGCAGATCCGGGCTCCAGCCGCGAAACTGTTCGAGCAGCATGGCTTTCTGCCGTCCGCTCGATTCGGCCCGCCATGTCGCACCGGGATCGGCGCCAAGCGCGATGGCGACGATGTTGAAACCGCCGACTTCCTTCAGCGGATAGGCGACGACATGGCCGCCCGAACCGAGATAGGCCGTGACGGCGCTTTTATTGATGGCGGATGGAACGTCGTTTTCGCTGACCGTGAAACGCCAGGCAATGTTGCCGGAAAAGGTGGCTGTCGGCGCGGAAGGCACGGCAAAACGGGCCGCCGACCAGACGCCGTCGGCACCAACGATCAGATCGTGATCGCGGAACGTGGTTGCGGCGATAACATCGACCGTTGCGCTTTCGATGCGCTTGCCGAGATGCAGGCGGCAGAGCGGATTGTCCTTTACCGCATTGAGAAGCGCGCTCTGCAGCGTCGATCGGTGCAGCACACCATAGGGTGCGCTCCAGCGCGTGCGGGCCACCGCGCCCATTGGCAGCGACAATAGCGTGGCCAGTGACTTGCCGGAGGCGAGATCGACGCTGACCGGCTCGGTCCAGCGCGCCTCGATCTCGGGCATTACGCCGAGTTCGGCGAGAATGCGGGCGGCGTTGGGGGAGAGTTGCAGGCCGGCGCCGACTTCCGTCAGCTCGCCTGCCTGCTCGATGATGTCACAATCGATACCGTGCCGGGCAAAAGAAAGGGCAGCGGTGAGACCGGCGATGCCGGCACCGACAATGGCTACGGATTTTATGGGCATGATGCGCCCCGATCAGCAAAAGTGGAGGTCAGGCGGCCTTCACATGGAAGACGCAGCCTGGGGGATTGGTCTGCTCGGCCTTCAGCGACGGATTGTAGCGGAAAAGGGTGGAGCAGTAGGAACAGACCTTCTCGTTGTCGTCGCCCATATCGATGAAGATATGCGGGTGATCGTAAGGCACGGAAGCGCCGGTGCACATGAATTCCTTGACGCCGATCTCGATTACGCTGTGTCCGCCATCGTTCTGGAAGTGGGGAATGGAATGCCCGGCCATGTTCGTCTCCAAATGCAATATCGTTATCGAGCCGCAATCCGTCGTCGCGCAACGGCTCTTCGTTGCGGATATGTAGCCTCAAACGCATTGCATCTCCATAAAAATCGTCAGGAAAACATGTTCAATCTTGTGCTTTCCTGCCATATGGTCCGGCAAAAAGGATGTCCTTGATGAATCTCAACCTGCCGCAATTTTCAGATTTTTCCCATGACGGCCTGCGCCTTGCTTATTTCGATGAGGGCGATCCGGCGGGTGATCCGGTTTTGCTGATCCACGGCTTTGCCTCCAGCGCCAATGTCAACTGGGTGCATCCCGGCTGGTTGAAGACGCTGGGGGAAGCGGGCTACCGGGTGATCGCCATCGACAATCGCGGCCATGGCGCAAGCGACAAGCCGCATGATCCCGACGCCTATTATCCGCCCGTCATGGCGGGGGACGCGGTGGCGCTGCTCAATCATCTCGGCATCGCGGAAGCGCATGTGATGGGTTATTCCATGGGCGCGCGCATTTCGGCCTTCCTCGCCATGGCCCATCCTGAGCGTGTCCGCTCGCTGGTATTCGGTGGGCTCGGCATCGGCATGGTTGAAGGTGTTGGCGACTGGGATCCGATCGCCGAGGCGCTTCTCGCACCTTCGCTCGATGTCGTCACCCATGAGCGCGGCCGCATGTTCCGCGCTTTCGCCGACCAGACAAAAAGCGACCGGCTGGCGCTTGCTGCCTGTATTGAAACGTCGCGGGTTCTTGTTACGCCTGAACAGGCGGCAAAGATCGATGCACCCACATTGATTGCGGTCGGAACGAATGACGATATTGCCGGATCGGGCGCGGAACTCGCCGCGATCATGCCGCATGCGCGGGCGATCGACATTCCCGGGCGTGATCATATGCTGGCTGTTGGAGACCGGGTGTTCAAGGCGGCGGTGCTGGAATTTTACCGTTCGCTTTGATCTGGAGAATTTCCAGGAAATGCGGAGCCCGGTTTTTCGTGCGGAAATGCGGCGACGCTCAGGACGGCAAGAAACGGTTTTTCATGCTGTATGAAGAAAAACTGAAGCTTTGCCGTCTTTAAAGTCGTCATTCGAATCCCATTTCTTATACACGTCTTTTTCTGTATAAAGAACGACCACTGCAAACGAGGAGACCATTCATGGTCGCACGTACCGAGGCCCGTCAGCCCGAACAGCTGGCGATCGTCGATCCGATCTGGGGCAGCCTGCTGCATGAAGCGCGTAGCGCCGCAGCTCAGGACCCGCTGCTTTCCGCTTTTCTTTATTCGACGATCCTCAATCACCGGTCTCTCGAAGAATGTGTGATCTATCGTATCTGCGAACTCCTCGATCATCCCGACATGCAGGCCGTGCTTCTGCGCCAGACCTTCCAGGACATGCTGGATGACTGGCCGGAATGGGGCAGCGTGCTGCGTGTCGATATCCAGGCCGTTTATGATCGTGACCCGGCCTGCACGCGCTTCATGGAGCCGCTGCTTTATTTCAAGGGCTTCCATGCCATCCAGACCCATCGCCTTGCGCATTGGCTGCTTGCGAAGGGCCGCCGGGATTTCGCGTTTTACCTGCAAAGCCGCTCATCGAGCATTTTCCAGACGGATATCAATCCGGCCGCGCGTATCGGCAAGGGCATCTTCCTCGATCATGCCACCGGACTGGTGGTTGGTGAGACCGCAGTTATCGGCGACAACGTTTCCATCCTGCATGGCGTGACGCTCGGCGGCACCGGCAAGGAGGGGGCGGACCGCCATCCGAAGATCGCCAATGGCGTGATGATCGGGGCGGGCGCGAAAATTCTTGGCAATATCGAGATCGGCAGCTGCTCGCGCATCGCCGCTGGTTCGGTGGTGCTGAAACCGGTTCCGCCGAAGACCACCGTGGCCGGTGTTCCGGCGCGCGTGGTGGGAGAAGCAGGGTGTTCAGAACCCTCGCGTCTGATGGACCAGGTTATCGGGGCCGATATCTGACAGGTCGTGAATATTGCGCTCGTCCGTGTGGAAGACACGGATGATGCGCCGCTTTCACTTTACTTTGGCCTTTGTCCCATGCCAAAAGCGGCCCAACCCGAACCGCACAGGAGAATAGTGGTGAAAGCCGACGAAATCAAAAAACTCGACGCCTATTTCAAGCGCACCTTCAACGAGAAGATGATTGTCAAGGCGCGTCCGCGCAAAGACGATTCCGCCGAAGTGTATCTTGGCGAAGAGTTTCTCGGCGTCGTCTACATCGATGACGAAGACGGCGACCGCTCGTACAACTTCTCCATGGCGATCCTCGACGTCGATCTGTGATCGTCACCCTCAGGTGACATATTCACCAATAATAGTCGCCCGCGGTGATCACACCGCGGGCGATTTGTTTTAGCGCTGCGTGATCTTCATCATCAGCCGGTCCTGCGGCCGCAATGTCACCCGCATCAGCGGTTCTGCCGCAGCAGTGGTTCTGTTTTCGAGATGGACGGTCTGCAGAAGAACGGCAAGGATTGCCACGGCCTCCATCATGGCAAAGGCATTGCCGATGCAGACGCGCGGGCCGGCGCCGAAGGGCATATAGGCATAACGGTGACGCGCCTTGACCTTTTCAGGCTCGAAACGCGACGGGTCGAAGCGTTCGGGTTCATCCCACAATGCAGCGTGCCGGTGTACGGCATAGATCGGCACATAAAGAACCGTTCCGGCTGCAATGTCGTGCTCCCCGAGCCTGAAATCCTGCAGCGCCGTGCGCGTGATGACCGGGGCAGGCGGGTAGAGCCGCATCGCCTCCGAAAACACCTGTCTCGTATAGGTAAGATTGGCGATATGTTCGGCCGCGACAGGCTCGCCGCCGGTGATGGCCTCGATCTCCTCGACAAGTTTTCTTTCAATTTCTCTGTTCTGCGACAGAAGGTGGAAAGTCCAGGCTAGGCCGAGTGCCGTCGTTTCATGGCCGGCAGTGATGAAGGTTAGAAGATTGTCGATGATTTCCTCATCGCTCATCATGCGTCCTGTCTCCGGGTCTTTGGCTTCCAGCAGCATGGAGACAAGATCGGTTCGGTCGGTGGGGTTTTGCCGCCGGCCGGCAATCACCGTTGCAAGGCTGGCGCGCAGATAATCGACGGCGGCGCGGGATTTGCGCCGGCCGGGATGGGGCAGCCATTCCGGCGCGCCCAGCATGGCGAGCGCGAAGGTCCAGCCTGTCGGCTTCAGATAATCGGTAATGCTCTGTTCGACACGCGCAATATCGATGCCATATCCGCCGGACATCATGGTCTCGACAATGATGTCGAAGGTGGTACGCATCATCTCATGGCCGATATCGATGTCGCCGATTGAAGGGGAGCGCCAGCGCGCTTGCGTGCGACGTGCCGTTTCGATCATGGCAGGCAGCAATTCCAGCAGCTTTTCATGCCGGAATGCGGCCGCGACGGATTGCCTTTGCCATTTCCAGTGGTCGCCATCGGCGGTCAGCAGACCCTGACCGAGTGCGGGACCAAGCACCCGGCGGACATCTTCACCCTTGCCAAGCAGATGGGCATTTTTGACCAGAGCCTCGTGGATCAGCACGGGATCGGCGAGATGCACGCGCATCGCGCCGCCGAGCCGGGTGAAGACCGCCGGTTCGCTGAAAATATCCGGCGGTAGAGCTTTTAACGGATTGCGGACAAGCGAGATTGCAAGACGCGCCGTGGCAAGTTTTGACAGGGGCTCTGCCCCGGTCTTGTCCATGGGTGGGGTGTGAAGGCCGGTTCCGATCATCGACAGCTCCTTATTCGCGTTTGAACAATGGGATTTTGCTGTTAAGGTGCGTACCTTATTTTAGGTATTTAAGGTGTATGCCTTAGGTTTCAATGGCGGGGCAGGATTTTGATGAAGAGCAACGAGGCAGAGCGGCCGGCGCGAGCGCGCACGCGCGACAGAATTCTGGACGCCGCCCTTGAGCTGTTCAACGGGCGCGGGCCCGATCGCGTGACGACTGCCGAGATCGCCCTTGCGGTCGATATTAACGAGGGCAATCTTTATTATCATTTCCGCACCAAGGAATCGCTGGTTCTCGCGCTGTTTGCGCGGTTCGAAGCCGATGCGATGATGCTGGTCGCAACCGTTGACGGGGCAGACGAGGCGGCGGCGGCCACCTATGCCGGTTTTCTTCGGCAATGGTTCTCGCTGGTATGGAATTACCGCTTTCTGTTTCGCGACCTGGTCGGCCTGATCGCACTGGCACCATCACTGGTGGAGCCAGTCAGAACCATAAGCGCTGCGATGCGACTGGCGGTTGGCGACATTGTCGGCCGCATGCAGAATGCGGGTCTGGTGACTATTCCCGAGAGCGAGCGCGACGCGGTTTTGACCAATCTATGGATCGTCTCGACCTATTGGGCGGCCTATCTCAATCTGCAGGAAGGCGTCAGCGAATTCGGACCGCAGCAGCTGGATTGGGGGCTGCAGCAGGTCTCCAGCCTCTTCAGGCCTTATCTTTCCGCTGAGGCGGCAGCCGAGCTTGAAGCGCTTGCCGAGAGCGAAGAATAATATCTCCGGCTGGAGACATGTTTGGTCATGCAAAAACGCCCGCGACGGGATGTGTCGCGGGCGTTTATCATTCTGGCCTGTTGGTTGAGGCGTCAGGCCGCTTTCAACAGATCGCCGTGCGGGTCGAGCACGAACTTGGTTGCCGCGCCCTGATCGAAGCTTTCATACCCCTGCACGGCATCATCGAGTGCGATGATCTTGGCATTGACGATGTCGGCGATGGGCAGGCGGTCATGCAGGATCGCCTGCATGAGCTGGCGGTTATACTTCAGCACCGGCGTCTGGCCGGTGTGGAAGGACTGTGCCTTGGCCCAGCCGAGGCCAAAACGCAGGGACAGGGCGCCCTGCTTTGCTGCATTATCAACCGCGCCGGGATCTTCGGTGACGTAGAGGCCCGGAATGCCGATAGAGCCGGCGGCGCGGGTGATTTCCATCATCTGGTTGAGAACGATGGCCGGCTGTTCGCCGCCGGAATGGCCGCGTGCCTCGAAACCGACGGCGTCGATGGCGCTGTCGACTTCGTTGGTGCCGACGATCTCGGCAATCATGTCGCCCAGGCGGTCACCCTTCGAAAGATCGACGGGCTCGAAACCGACGCGGGCGGCGTGGGCGAGGCGATCCTTGTTGAAATCACCGACCATGACGACGGCCGCACCGAGAATGCGGGCGGAGGCGGCAGCGGCAAGACCGACCGGGCCGGCGCCCGCGACATAGACCGTGGAACCGACACCGACGCCCGCCTTGACGGCGCCGTGGAAGCCGGTCGGCAGGATGTCCGATAGCATGGTGAGATCGCGGATCTTCGACATCGCCTTGTCGCGATCGGGGAATTTCAAGAGGTTGAAGTCGGCATAGGGGATGGTGACATAACGGGCCTGTCCACCGATCCAGCCGCCCATGTCGACGTAACCGTAAGCGCCGCCGGCGCGTGACGGGTTCACCGTCAGGCAGACGCCGGTATCCTGCGACTTGCAGCAACGGCAACGGCCGCAGGCAACGTTGAACGGCACCGAGACGATGTCGCCGATTTCGAGCATCTCGACATCGACGCCCTTTTCGATGACTTCGCCGGTGATTTCGTGGCCAAGGACGAGGCCCGGCATGGCCGTGGTGCGGCCGCGCACCATGTGCTGGTCGGAGCCGCAGATATTGGTGGAAATCACCTTGAGAATAACGCCGTGTTCGATACGGCGGCCATCCGGCGCCTCAAGCTTGGGGTCGTCGATGTCGCGGACCTCGACCTGTCCGGGCTTCAGGTAAACGACTCCTCTGTTCCTGCTCATATCCATCTCCTCCTCGGGTTGAAAGCCAATGCCGGCCCGCTCCTCCGCGGACAGGATATCGTCAAAATACGCGCCTGAACCGGTGTCCGGTTCGAGCGGAATTTTTCGGCGAAGGGATCGAAAGGGGAATGGTTGCGTGTCGATAAAAGACGCAGCCTGCCTCCCGATCACCGCCCGCCGCAGCCACCGGCATTTCGCCGGTGTTCCGACTGTTCCACCTCGAAATTCGAAGCGGAACCGGATGGCAGCAGCAAACCATGCGGGGCGCGGCTTGTCGTTCGGAAATACGACACGCTTTGTGGCCGTAACGACACCGGCTTTCGCCAGCCGTCACTGTCGCGTTATCGGTCGATGGATTTCCTCAAGCGGCCGGCGGCGTCCTGAATATATTGCCAGGCAACGCGACCGGAGCGGCCGCCACGGGTGGTCGCCCATTCCAGCGCTTCGTGATGCAGGGTTTGCCGATCCAGACCCAGATCGAAGTGTTCGGCATAGCTGTCGATCATCGTCAGATAGTCTTCCTGGCCGCATTTGTGGAAGCCGAGCCACAGGCCGAAGCGATCCGATAGAGAGACTTTTTCCTCTACCGCTTCCGACGGGTTGATGGCGGTCGATTGTTCGTTTTCCATCATGTGTCGTGGCAGCAGATGGCGGCGGTTGGAGGTCGCATAGAACAGGACATTATCCGGCCGCCCTTCAATACCACCGTCGAGCGCCGCCTTCAGCGACTTGTATGCCGTGTCGTCATGATCGAAGGAGAGATCGTCGCAGAACAGGATGACCCGCTGATCCGAGATTTTCAGTATGTCGAGCAAAGCGGGCAGGGTGTGGATATCCTCACGATGCACTTCCACCAGTTTCAGGGGAACGCCGCTTGCAGTGCGCACATCTTCGTGAACCGCCTTGACCAGTGAGGACTTGCCCATGCCGCGTGCGCCCCACAGCAGCACGTTGTTGGCGGGAAAACCATCGGCGAAACGCAAGGTGTTTTCATGCAGGATGTCACGCACATGATCGACGCCGCGAATGAGTTTGAGCGCGATGCGGTTGGGGCGGGGGACCGGTTGCAGGAAGGAATTGACCGGCGACCAGACAAAACAATCCGCTGCATTCCAGTCGTTTACGGCGGGGGCCGGGCCGGCCAGCCGCTCCACGGCAACGTTCAGCCGGCGCAGTTCGGCAAGAAGCAGGGTGGCCGTTTCTTCTCGAATCATGGTGTTTCTTCCGCTTGTCTGGTGTTCAAAACTCTGTTTTGCGACCGGCCTAGCATGGCGTTTCCGGCCCATAAAGGTTAAGAGGTCCGGAATCGGTACGGCGTGGGCCTTGCATCTGTTGCAATCCCGGCGTTCCCCACTATATTCCGGCGGCTTGAAAGCTGGGGCGGCATACGAGGTCGTGCCGTAATCGTTGAGGAGTTTTATATGTTCATTAGTCAAGCTTTTGCCCAGGACGCTACGGGCGGCGCATCGGCCTTCGGTTCCGGCCTGGAAATGCTTTTCCTGTTTGCGCCCCTTATGGTCGTCTGGTACTTTTTCCTCATCCGCCCGCAGCGCGCGCAGATGAAGAAGCGCCAGGAAACGCTGACCAGCATTCGCCGTGGCGATCAGGTCGTTCTTGGCGGCGGCATCGTTGGCAAGGTGACCAAGGTCATCGACGACAGTGAACTCGAAGTCGAAATCGCCGAAGGCGTGAAAATCCGCGCTGCCCGCGCTTATATTGCCGAAGTGCGTGTGAAGGGTGAAGTGGTCAAGACGGAAGCCGCTTCCTGATCCTGCCGGATAACCGGACGCCCGATTGCGAATTTTGACGGGTTGCGCTGTCCGCGCAACCCCAACCCTGACCGAGATCGAAATGCTTCATTTTTCCCGTTGGAAAACAGTCTTCATCTGGCTGCTTGTGCTGGCAAGCGTCTTCATCGCCTCTCCTAACCTGTTTTCGGAAAAACAGCTGGAGAGCATGCCTGCCTGGTACAAGGACAACAAGGTAACGCTCGGTCTCGACCTTCAGGGCGGCTCGCACATCATGCTCAAGATCGAGCGTTCCGACATTGTCAAGGAACGGCTTGAGACGATTGTCGGCGATGTGCGCACGCAGCTTCGCGACGCCAATATCCGCTATTCGGGGCTAGCCGGCAACGGCCAGCAGATTCAGGTTCGCATCAGCGACCCCGCCCAGCTGGAAGCCGCCAAGACGGCGCTTCGCGATCTGACGCAGCCGGTATCCGCCGGAACGCTGGTCGGCGGTTCCATCACCGAAGTGACGATGAGCGATGGCGGCGACAATCTGCTGCGGCTCAATCTCACCGACGAAGGCGTTGATTACCGCCTGTCATCGGCCGTGTCGCAGTCGATCGAAGTCGTGCGCCGCCGCGTCGACGAAGTTGGCACCACCGAGCCGCTCATCCAGCGTCAGGGTTCTGACCGCATCATCGTGCAGGTGCCGGGCCTTCAGGATCCGCAGCGCCTGAAATCGCTTCTCAACCAGACGGCAAAGCTGTCCTTCCGCATGGTCGACACCACCATGCCGGTGCAGGAAGCGATGAATGGCCGTCCGCCCGCAACCTCAGAAGTTCTTTATTCGCAGGACGATCCGCCGGTTCCCTATCTGGTGGAGCGTCGTGCTCTCGTTTCCGGCGACAATCTCGTGGATTCGCAGGCGAGCTTCAACCAGCAGACCAACGAGCCGGTCGTCACCTTCCGCTTCGACAGCCGCGGCGCGCAGCGCTTTGCGCAGGCGACGCAGCAGAATGTCGGCAAGCCTTTCGCCATCGTGCTTGATAATCAGGTGATTTCCGCACCTGTCATCCGCGAGCCGATCATCGGCGGTTCGGGGCAGATTTCCGGTAATTTCTCGGTGCAGGGTGCAAACGACCTCGCGGTTCTCTTGCGTGCGGGCGCACTTCCGGCCACGCTGACCGTCGTTGAAGAACGTACCGTCGGCCCGAGCCTCGGTAACGACTCCATCACCGCCGGCCTGACGGCCAGCGCCATCGGCGCCGTCGGCGTCCTCATCTTCATGTTCGTCTTTTATGGCTTCTTCGGCCTGCTGGCGAATATCGCCCTCATCGTCAACGTCATCATGCTGCTCGCTGTGTTGAGTGTGATCGGATCGACGCTGACCTTGCCGGGTATTGCCGGTATCGTCTTGACCATCGGCATGGCCGTGGATTCGAACGTTCTGATCTATGAGCGAATACGCGAGGAGGTGAAGAGCGGCAAACCGCTGATCCAGGCTTTGGATAATGGCTTTACCCGCGCCTTTGCGACCATTATCGACGCCAACCTGACGACGCTGATCGTCGCAAGCGTGCTGTTCTACATGGGTACCGGCCCGGTCAAAGGCTTCGCGGTTACGCTGGCCGTCGGTATCATCACCACCGTCTTCACGGCCTATACGCTGACGGCGTGGATGTTCGGCTACTGGGTTCGCCGCAGCCGCCCGAAACATCTGCCGAAGGGTGTCCGCACCGCCATGTTCGATGGCCGGGACATTCCCTTCATGCGCTACCGCCGCGTGGTGTTCATGATCACCGGCGTGATCATGCTCGCCTGTGTCGGCGGTTTCGTTGCCAAGGGCCTGAACCTCGGCATCGATTTCCAGGGCGGTTCGGTCATCGAAGTGCGCGCCAAGCAGGGTGACGCCGATCTCGCCGATATTCGCGATCGTCTGAACCAGCTCAATCTCGGTGAAATCCAGGCGCAGAATTTCGGTACGCCGCAGGATGTTCTCATCCGCATCCAGGCGCAGGACGGCGGCGAAAATGCCGAGCAGTCCGCCATCACCATGGTGCGCGGCGAGCTTGAGGACAAATATGACTTCCGCCGCGTGGAAGTCGTCGGTCCTGCCGTTTCCGGTGACCTGACCGTTACCTCCACGATCGGCGTTGTGCTCGCCATGGCGGCGATTATGGTCTACATCTGGGTTCGCTTCGAGTGGCAGTTTGCACTCGGCGCGGTCATCTCGATGGTTCATGACGTGGTCTTCACCATCGGCCTGTTCGTCTTCCTGGATATAGAGTTCAACCTCACCAGTATCGCGGCGATCCTGACGATCATTGGTTATTCGCTGAACGACACCGTCGTTATCTATGACCGTGTCCGTGAAAATTTGAGGCGGTACAAAAAGATGCCGCTGTCGATGATCATCGATGCGTCGCTGAACCAGACCCTGTCGCGCACGATCCTGACTGGTCTGACTGTCCTTCTGGCGCTTCTGGCACTGTATCTCTTCGGCGGCGAGGTCATCCGTTCCTTCACCTTCGCCATGCTGTTCGGTGTCGGTATCGGCGTGTTCTCCTCGGTCTATATCGCGGCTCCGGTGCTGATCGCCTTCAAGCTGCGTCCCGACAGCAAAGATGCGGAAGACGAAAAGGATGAAAAGCCCGGTAACGCCATCGGCGGCAAGCCTGCCGTCTGATGGCCGGCGGGATCGAAATACGCCCGGCCCATTTTCCCGGCCGGGCGCCCATCGATGCCTATGGCAATGGCGGTTTCCGTTTTGCCGACATGTCGCATCGCGGCTCGCTTCTGCTCGTGCCTTCCGGCATTCATGGCTGGGAGCCGGTCGATGCGAAAGAATTGACCGTCGGGCATTTCGAAAAGGTTCTGGCGGAAGCGCAGGACATCGAGGTGCTGCTGATCGGTACGGGTGACGGCATGCGTGTTCTGCCGAAGGAACTGCGCGCCGCCTTTAAGGAGGCGGGCATTTCGGTCGATCCAATGAGCACGGGTGCTGCCGTGCGCACCTATAATATCATGCTTTCGGAATCGCGCGCCGTAGCTGCGGCGCTGATTGCCGTCGAAGGCTGACAGGACGTTTCGCGCGGGGAACCATGGCACCCACAGAAAATCTTGACGTCTGCCTCGCGACGCTGCGCGACACTGATCGTGACCGCTATCTCGCCTGTCTTCTGTCTCCCGCCGATAGACGCAATTCTCTGGCGGCGCTTTACGCTTTTAATGCTGAAATTGCCCGTATCCGCGATTCCGTGCGCGAGGCGTTGCCCGGCGAAGTGCGCATGCAATGGTGGCGCGATCTGCTTGAGGGCAATGCGCATGGCGACAGTCTGTCCCATCCCGTTGCCGCGGCTCTTTTGACGGTTATCGAGCAATATCGCCTGCCGCGTCCGGTGCTGGCCAATATGATCGAGGCGCGCATCTTCGATCTCTATGACGATCTGTTCGAGGATCGCAACGCGCTTGAGGGTTATGCCGGGGAGACCGCTTCCGCCCTGATCCAGCTGGCGAGCCTCGTGCTCTCGGCGGAAGACGCTCCGGCAAGTGCGGAGGCGGCCGGACATGCGGGCGTCGCGCAGGCCATGGCCGGAATTCTGCTGCTGATGCCGCTGCATCGCCGTCGCGGGCAGGTCTATATTCCCGCCGACATGCTCTCGGCCGCCGGGCTTGATCGTGAGACCTTTCTCAAAGGTGACGACAGGCAACGCATCGGCATCGCCATTGAGCTATTTGCCGCCCATGCGCTCGATCATCTGGAAAAGGCAAGACGCGCGAAGATTTCCAGGGCCGTCTTTGCCGCCTATCTGCCTGTTGCCCTGTCTGGACCGGTTATCGTCGCCGCCAGAAAGGCCGGGGTGGGCGTGTTCGACGGTGAGTTGCAGCTGTCGCAGCTTCGCCGGCAATGGCTGCTGGCAAAGGCGTCGTTCCTGAAGCGCTTCTGATTTTCGATCCGCGCCGCGTCGTTCGTAAGCCACACTTCACACAAGTCTCGATCTCTATGAACCTGAATCAGGTTCGCGTCGTTTGATTCGCGAGTCGTGATGTTTCGGTGCTGAGGGAGCGTCCCCGATGAATATGGCGATCTGGATTATCGTCTTCGTGCTGCTTTCGGTCTTTGCCGTTTATGCCTGGCGCATGACGCGGGCGACGGATGAAGACAACAGTCATGATGTGGGGCAGGCGATCATGGATTTCGCCCGCGCCTTTCCCAATGAGGCGATCCGAAGCCTGCATATGACGGTGGATGGCGGTGCGGCCTTCGTGCGGCTGCACGACAACAAGGCCGGCTTCATGCGCAATATGGGATCGCACTATGTCTGCGTGATGATCGACCCCGAGCGGATCAGGGTCGAGAGCCTGGAAAGCGGCGACGGTTTTGTCGTCACCTTCTTTGACATGCCGAAATATAGCGGCTCATACCGCTTCAAATCCGCCGGTGAAGCGGCCGAGGTTTCCTTGTGGCTGCTTGGCAGCCTTGTGGAGGCGCAGGACCATCATGATGAGGGACCGCTGCCCTCCGGCACCTGAGCCCTCGTCATTGCCCGTCGAGCGGCGGGGTGGCTTGGGCCTGCTTGCTTTCCCGCCAGATGATGAACAGGCCGGATGCGACGATGATGAGGATGCCGAGCCATTTTGACGGCGTCGGGAAATCCGAAAACAGCGCATAACCGAGAACCGTCGCCGAGATGATCTCGAAATACTGGAACGGCGCCAGAAGCGACAGCGGCGCAAGCCTGAAAGCCCTGACAATCAGCAGGTGCATGTAGCCGGATATCGACCCCAGCAGGATGAGCAGGACAAGCGCAAAGCCGGATTGCGGAAGCGACATCGTGAAATCTTTGTCGCCCAGCGCATCGCCGGCCAGAAGCACTGCGCCCATGAAGATCGTTCCGGCAATGCCGGACATGGTCTGCATGACCAGCGGACTGTCGGCATCGCCGATGGCGCGGTTCAGGAACAGGTAAAGCGTATAGAGAAAGGCGCAGGCGACCGGCAGCAATGAGGTCCAGCCGAAGATTTCAAAACTCGGCTGAATGACGATCAACGCACCGCCGAAACCGACGACGATCGCCGTCCAGCGCTTCCAGCCGACTTTGTCACCGAGGAAGAGGGCCGACATCATCGTCAACATGAAGGGCTCGACGAAATAGATTGCAAAGACATCGGCGAGCGGCATGTACTTGACGGCGGCAAAGAACATCAGGCTTGCCGAGGCATGCAGCACACCGCGCAGACAGTTCATCCACGGGCGTTTAGCGCTGAACAGGGCTTTCGGCGAGACCAAGAGCAGCAGCGGCAGGGTGCAAACCACCTGAAAGAAGAAGCGGTAAAAGGTCACCTGCGCCGGCGACATGCCGCCGCTGACCGCCATATATTTGGCAATCGCATCCATGACCGGCAACACGAACATGCAGCCCGCCATGATGGTCATGCCCTTGGCGACGTCGCTGAAACCGGTCTGGCTGGTCATGGGTAAGGCTGCGCTTTCGACCAGAAGGTCCAACGAGGAAAGGGGCGCCGGTAGGCAGCCCCCTTCTTCAAAGGTCAGGCGGCTTTCTGGCGGGGCAGGCTCTTCATATCAATGACAAAACGATAACGCACATCGCTTTTTATCATGCGTTCATAAGCGTCATTGATCTGACCGATATCGATCATTTCAATTTCGGCGGCGATGCCTTTTTCGGCGCAGAAATCCAGCATTTCCTGGGTTTCGGGAATGCCGCCGATCATCGAACCGGCAAAGGTCTTGCGGCCGGGGATGAGGCTGAAGGCGTGGACGGAGAGCGGCTTTTCCGGCGCGCCGACCTGCACCAGGGCGCCATCGCGTTTCAACAGCGCGAGATACGAATCGATGTCGTGATCGGCGGCAACCGCGTCGATGATGAGGTCGAGGCTGGAAGCGGCCTTCTTCATCTGTTCGGCGTCGCGCGAAACGATAACCTCATGCGCGCCGAGTTTCTTTGCGTCTGCCGCCTTGCCGGGCGAGGTGGTGATCATCACCACCGTCGCGCCCATGGCATTGGCGATCTTGACGGCCATATGACCAAGACCGCCGAGACCCACGACGCCGACACGCTTGCCGGGGCCGGCATTCCAATGGCGCAGTGGGGAATAGGTGGTTATGCCTGCGCAGAGCAGGGGCGCTGCGGCTGCCGGATCGAGTCCTTCTGGAATGTTGAGCACATAGCGGTCATCCACCACCACATGGGCGGAATAACCGCCGAGCGTATGCGCGCCGCCGCCCATGGCCTTGTCGGGCGAATTATAGGTGCCGGTCATGCCGTTTTCGCAATATTGCTCCAACCCTTCGGCGCAGCTCGCGCATTCACGGCAGCTATCGACGATACAGCCGACGCCGACACGGTCGCCTGCCTTGAACTTTGTGACGTCCGAACCCAGCCGGGCGACCCGGCCGATGATTTCATGGCCGGGAACGCAGGGATAAAGGGAGCCCGGCCATTCGCTGCGGGCCGTGTGGATATCCGAGTGACAGACGCCACAGAATTCAATCTCGATTTCGACATCGCGGGGACCCGGATCGCGGCGCTTGATCGTCGCGAGCTTCATCGGCGAAGAACCGTCATCGCAGGCATAGGCGGACGTTGTGAACATGGTCGTTCCTCCTCTTGTGGTGATCGATGCTGGAAACTCCGGCCGGCGCCAAAGGTTGCGGTGAGATCAGCCGCCGGATCCGGCCTCGGGCACTGCCGGGCCGAAAACCTCCTCGAAGGCCTCGCGCAGCAGAACGTCGACATCGCCGATCATAACCGGCAATCCGAGATCGACAAGGCTGGTGACGCCATAGGCGCTGATGCCGCAGGGAACGATGCCGGAGAAATGCCCGAGGTCGGGGTCAACATTGATCGACAGCCCGTGAAAGCTCACCCATTTGCGCAGACGGATGCCGAGTGCGGCGATCTTGTCCTCGGCCATGCCGCCACCGGGCAGAAGAGGTTTTTCCGGCCGCCTGACCCAGACGCCGACCCGATCCTCGCGCCGCTCGCCGCGGACATTCATCTTGTCGAGCGTGCGGATGATCACATCCTCCAGTGCCGCCACATAGGCGCGGACATCCTGACGGCGTCGTTTCAGGTCGAGCATGACGTAAACGACCCGCTGCCCCGGGCCATGATAGGTATATTCACCGCCGCGGCCCGTGGCGAAGACGGGAAAGCGATCCGGCTCGATGAGATCGGCGGCGTCGGCGCTGGTGCCGGCGGTATAAAGCGGCGGATGCTCCAGAAGCCAGACAAGTTCGTCGGCCTCGCCGCTGGCGATGGCCGCAACTTCGCGCTCCATTTCCTCGACCGCCTGTCCGTAAGGGACGAGACCGTCGGAGATTCGCCAGCGAACGGGCGGCGAACCGGCTACGGGTAGCATATTTGTCTCGATATCCGTGCGTGTGAGCATGAAAAAGTCCTTTCCACAGCCTTCTCGCAAAATGGCGGGACGGCGGCAACCCCAGCATTTCCGGGCTTCCTGCATATAGGGTGGGCCAGGGTGATTTTTAATTTCAAAAAACTGTCACGACGCTCTTGTGCACCGAAAATCCTTTTGCTACATGCACCCCCGTCGGCGCAAGTCGACGCCTACCACGATGCGGTCGTGGCGGAATTGGTAGACGCGCAGCGTTGAGGTCGCTGTGGGGCAACCCGTGGAAGTTCGAGTCTTCTCGACCGCACCAAAGAAACCCGCTTCGGCGGGTTTTTTCTTTTTTAGCCAATTGGTTAGGTCTTCGCTTTGCGAAGCGGGAAGGTCTATCGGTGTAGATCGGGCGTGATCCGGCTGCGTCAATGTACCTTTAACTACAGCCGGAGCGCTATGCGTTGAGGGCGGCAAAATTATAGATCTGCCAGTCGGGATTCAGCGTCGAACAATATTCGAAGCAGTCCCGTTTTCCTGATGGTTTCCATCACCGACCCGATAGGGGTCACCATCCATGACCTGATCCATTCGCCAGCCGCTTCCGCGATATGGACTTTCCCACGTCTGACAACCTGTGAGAACGACAGTCATCGTCAGCAGTCCAAAAGTAAGAGCGGTTCGCAGCATATTAACCTCCTTCGAAATGTTATCGCAAAGCTATGTAGGTGCAGGCAGGGCGCTTTGCGATGTCTCTCCAGGATTTATCGGTCCTTTGAGAACAATATCGGGATTCGATCGTTATAAAATTTCGGTGGATATCGATGCACGCTGCAGTAGCTGGACGGTTCCCCCTACAAAAACGAGGGGTGGAATATTAGAGGTCTAGTGTTAGCTTTTGTCAGAAAAAAATGTCCGGGGGTTTTCGTGCTGGGAGACAAGACGGATTCGGACAATGCGCTCGGTTATTATATGTGGAGCATTTCCGATAACAGGCTGATCATGGATGCGGTGACTGCGGAATGCCACGGGTTCTCCGAACCGGCGGCGTCGCGCGGGGTGACGATCGAGGAAGTCCTTGAAAAAATTGATGTGGAAATGCGCGATCGCGTGGCTCAGGCCATTTTCGACAGCATAACCACCGGTGTGTTCTTCGATCAGCGCTACAAGGTCAATTTGCCGGATGGTTCAGTGCGCTGGATCGTGGCGAAGGGCAGGGCGATTTTTGATGCGGACAATACACCGTTTCTGGGTATTGGCAGCGTTCGGGATATTACGCTCAAGAAACCCTACCAGTTCGAGCCTCGCCAGTAGCCTACAGGTTTCTCACAAAAAGAGGCGGCTTTCGCCGCCTTTTTCATTCGCGCTTCACCGGGACATCAGAAGACCGCGAGATATTTCAGCAACGAAATAATGCCGATGATGATGACGATGATCTGCGCGATCTGTTTCGCGCCGCCGCCGACAGGCAGTCGTGCGATGAGCCACAAGACGAGCACGATCACCAGGAAGGTGATCAGAATGCTGACGAGCGTAGATGTAACCATATGTCCCAGCTCCCTTTTTAATCAATCTCAACGGCCGTTCACCGTTGCGTGAGTAAAAGCGCGAAGCTAGCTTTGGTTCCATCGACTGAAATTAGCTATGGGGCAGGACGTGAATCAGTTCAGGGTCAAGAAGCGGCCGACGGGGGCAGTGGTTACGCTTGCCCGTCTTGGGCATCCGGATGTCGTTACGGCGACCGGCGGTGCACTTAAGGTGGTTACGGCGGCTTCAGAACCCGGTTTCAACCCGCTTGATCTTCTCTATTCGTCGCTCGCCGCCTGCCTGGCGCTCAGCGCCCGCATAGCAGCCAGCAGCATGGGGCTGCTTGACCGTTTCGAAAGGGTCACGGTGCATGTTTCCGGGCAAAAGGCGGACGAGGAGCCTTCGCGTATAATCCGTTTCGATATCCGCATCGCGATAGAGGGGGATTTTGATGAGCAGACACGCGCCGCAATCGCCCATGCTGCCGAGGATATCTGCACCGTCAGTAACACACTGAAGGGTGACGCTGAATTCGTGATGTCGATTGCCGACTAATCATCAAGGCTTGCGGGACTTTTCCCATTTTTTCACCAGCCGGTCGCGCTTCAGCTTCGAAAGGCGTTTAAGCCAGAAAACGCCATCCAGCTGGTCGATTTCGTGCTGGATGCAGATGGCGTGAAATCCCTCTGCTGTCTGCCGATGCTCCGCGCCTGATATATCCTGAAACTTCACCTCGACCTCATCCGGCCGCTCCACCTCATCCGTGAAACCGGGCATGGAAACGCTGCCCTCTCCATGACGCATGGTCTGGGTGGACTGGGCGATGATTTCAGGATTGATGTAGGTCAGGACGGTACCCGGCGTCAGCTCCAGCACGAAAACGCGTTGTTTTATGCCGATATGGGCGGCGGTGATGCCGACACCGGGCGCGGCGCGCATGGTGTCGATCAGATCTGTCACCAGATCCTGCAGATGATCATCAAAAGCGGTGACCGGCGTGCAGATTTCGGACAGGCCGGGATGGGGATAGGGCAGGATCGGCCTGATTGCCAAGGGATGCTCCGTTCGTTTCAAATCCGGGAGGAGGACCCGGCCAACGCCTGTCCTTCCGCCGTTGCCTCCAGAAAACTGCGTTGCGTGCGGGCATCGCGTTTCGTTACCCGCACGAAGCGGGGCGACAGGGCAGCGATTTCGCGCAGAACGAGGGCATGCGCAAGCCCCAGCCTGTTGGCGATGCTGCGACTATCCGTGGCAATATCGAGATGGATTGCCAGAAGGATTGCGGCACCCGTGGCCGTCAGTTGCTGCGATTGCCCCCGAATCTGTTCCACCGCCGCCATGAAGGCGGCAGCGGATTGCTCTTCATCCATCAGGAAGCGTCCGGTCGCAGGCGGATGGAGACCAGCACCGATTTCGATGTTGGTGTGAAACTGCCATCACCATAACTTGACAGCGGCACCAGCACGTTGAGTTCCGGATAATAACCGCCAATGCTGCCCTGCGGGATATTATAGGGCACCAGCCGGAAATTTTCAGCAACGCGCTCCACGCCGTCGCCATATTCGCCGATGACGTCCACACGCTGGCGGGAGTGGGCACTGAGCGTTTCCATGTCCTTCGGGTTCATGAAGATAACGTGGCGTTCGCCATAAACGCCGCGATAGCGATCATCCATGCCGTAGATGGTGGTGTTGTACTGATCGTGGCTACGGAATGTCTGCAGCACGAAGAGGTCATCGCGCGTCAGCGCCTGCTGATGTTCGGTCTGTTCGGGCAGCGGGCCGCTATAGAAGGTCGCCTTGTTCGTCGGCGTGTTCCATTCCCGTTCAGACGCCGTGTTGCGCAGATGAAAACCGCGCGGCACACGGACGCGCTCGTTGAAATTATCGAAACCGGGAATGACCCGCTCGATCATGTCGCGGATGAGGTCGTAATCATCGGCGAGCGCCTTCCAGTCCACATGGACATTGCCGAGGGTTGCCTGGGCAATGCCGGCGACGATGGCGACTTCGGAACGCAGTTCGTCCGAAGCGGGCGGATTGATGCCGCCGGAGCCATGTACCATGCTCATGGAATCTTCGACGGTGACGATCTGCGGACGGCCCAACGAATTCAGATCGATTTCTGTTCGGCCAAGACAAGGCAGCACGAAGGAGGTTTCGCCCGGTACCAGATGTGAATGGTTGAGCTTGGTGGCGATATTGACCGTCAACTTCTGCTTTTCGAAAGCCTTGACGATCAGCGGGCTGTCGGGTGTCGCCCGCATGAAATTGCCGCCGAGCGCGATAAAGGTCTGAGCCTCGCCATCCAGCATGGCAGCAACGGCCTCGACGGTGTTGTGGCCGGGCTTGCGCGGCATGGGAACGCCGAGTTCTTTCTCCAGCGCATCGAGAAGTGCGGGCGGGGCTTTTTCGTCAATGCCGACGGTACGGTCTCCCTGCACGTTGGAATGGCCACGCACCGGGCAAAGGCCAGCGCCGGGACGGCCGATATTGCCGCGCAGCAGCATGAAGTTGGTGATTTCCCGCACGATAATGACGGAGTGCCGATGCTGGGTGACACCCATGGCCCATGTGGCGATGACGGAACCGGCATTCATGTAGATGCGCGCAGCTTCCTCGATTTCGGCGCGGGTGAGGCCCGACTGATCGAGAATGGTTTCCCAGCTTGTCGCGTCCACGGCAGCACGGTAGGCCTCTAACTCCACCGTATGTTCGGCGATGAAATCGTAATCGATGATGGCGGGTTCACCCGCAGCCCTTGCGGCATCGTCGGCGGCGAAGACCGCCTTGCTCATGCCGCGGACCGCCGCCATGTCGCCGCCCTGACGCGGCTGATAATAGTTGGTGGCGATCCTGGTGTTGCTGCCGGTGATCATCTCGATCTTGTCCTGCGGATCGGCAAAACGCTCCAGACCTTTTTCGCGAATGGGATTGAGGACAGCAATCCTCGCACCGCGAAGGGCTGCCCGGCGCAGATCACCCAGCATGCGGGGGTGGTTGGTGCCGGGGTTCTGGCCGATGACGAAAATCGCATCGGCCTGCTCGAAATCCTCAAGCAGCACCGTGCCCTTGCCGACACCGATCGAGGCTTTCAGGCCAACGCCGCTTGCCTCGTGGCACATGTTGGAACAGTCGGGGAAATTGTTGGTGCCGAAAAGCCGCACCATCAATTGATAGATGAAAGCGGCCTCGTTGGATGCACGGCCGGATGTATAGAATTCCGCCCTGTTCGGATTGTCTAGGCTGTTGAGAATCCGGCCGATTTCGGCAAAGGCGTCGTCCCACGAGACAGGCAGATATTTGTCGGTTGCCCGGTCATAACGCATGGGATGGGTGAGGCGGCCCTGTTTTTCCAGCTCGTAGTCAGACCAGCCGCGCAGCTCGGAGACTGTGCGGGTAGCGAAAAAATCCGGCGGCACGCGCGCTTCCGTTGCTTCCCATGCAACCGCCTTGACGCCGTTTTCGCAGAATTCGAAGGAAGACCCGTGTTCGGGATCGCCCCATGCGCAACCCGGGCAATCGAAACCATCAGGCTGGTTCGCCTTCAACAGCGCACGGGCGCCGGAAAGCGGCGCGCCGGACTCCATAAGCCGTTTGCCCACGCTTTTCAGCGCGCCCCAGCCGCCTGCGGCCGAAGATGCCTTGCCGATGAAATCCGTCTTGCTCATTGCTGTGTTTTTCCTGAAATCTGCGTGATCGGCCATGTAGTGAATGAGGCCGATCATATGTAAAAAAGCTTCTTCAGAATCGCCTTTAGGCGACATATGTCAATCTTTAACTTGCCGGTTTCTGCGGAACAGTCGGGCGTTGCGGGGCGTTGTGCGAAGTGCGGCGCCGGGCCTGTCGGATGCGTCACCATGGGTACGGCGCTTCTGGATTGTTGTCTCGCGAAAGGGTGGTTCATGACATTTTCGTCGCAGTTGCGAGGCTTGTTGTTTTCCGCCTATCCGGTTGTTGACAATGTGCTTTTTAACGCCATTCTGCCTGCGCATTCGTGCACTGCGGCATTTCGAGAATAGGGGGACGCCAGATGACAGACCGTGACGACGATCTTGCCGCTCCCGAAGAGTTGAGGCCGACAGAAGCACCCTCCGACATCTATGCCGAGGACGGGTCCGTCCGTTCGGATTTTCTGGCTATGGTGGGTGCAGCGATCGCCGATCGCGACCTCTTGTTCCTGCGCAAGAATGTGGCGCGGCTGCATGAGTCCGAACTCGGCGACGTGCTGGAATCCATTCTGCCCGAACAGCGCCACGCGCTCGTGCGGCTTCTCGGTTCCGATTTCGACATGACGGCGCTGACCGAGGTGGATGAAGGCATCCGCCTCGATATCGTTGACCAGATGTCGAACGAGCAGATCGCCGCCGGTATCGGCGAGCTGGATTCGGATGACGCCGTTTATATTCTAGAAGACCTCGACGACGAGGATCGCGAGGATATTCTCTCGCAGCTGCCGTTCACAGAACGCGTGCGGCTGATGCGGGCGCTGGATTATCCGGAAAGCTCGGCCGGCCGCCGCATGCAGACGGAGTTCGTCGCCGTGCCGCCGTTCTGGACCGTGGGCCAGACCATCGATTATCTGCGCGAGGAGGAGGAGCTGCCTGACTCCTTCACGCAGATATTCGTCATCGATCCCACTTTCAAACTGGTCGGTGCGCTCGATCTCGACAAGGTGCTGCGGGCCAAGCGTCAGGTGAAGATCGAAACGATCATGCACGAGACCAACCACTCCATTCCGGCGGAAATGGATCAGGAAGAGGCAGCGCAGGTATTCGAGCAATACGACCTTCTCTCCGCCGCCGTGGTTGACAATAACGGCCGACTGGTCGGCGTTCTCACCATCGATGACGTTGTCGACGTCATCCAGGAAGAAGCCGAAGAGGATTTGCTGCGCCTTGGCGGTGTGGGTGACGAAGAACTGTCGGACAGTATCGCCAGCACTTCGCGCTCACGCGTGCCCTGGCTTGCCGTCAATCTTCTCACCGCTTTTTTGTCTGCCTCCGTTATCAGCCTGTTCGATGCGACCATCCAGCAAATCATTGCGCTGGCGGTTCTGATGCCGGCGGTTGCCGGCATGGGTGGCAATGCCGGATCGCAGACCATGACCGTGTCCGTGCGCGCGCTGGCGACCAAAAGCCTCGATATTCACAATGCTGCCCGCATCATCCGGCGCGAAGCGGGCGTTGGCATTCTGAACGGCCTGCTGTTCGGCTGCGCCATTGGCATCGTTGCCGGAATCTGGTTTCAGGATATCCATATTGGTGGCATCATCGCCACGGCCATGTGTCTCAACATGCTGGCGGCGGCGCTGGCCGGCATTCTCATTCCGCTGGTTCTGGACAAGTTCGGGGCCGATCCTGCTGTCTCTTCGGCGGTGTTCGTGACTGCGGTGACCGATATTGTCGGCTTTTTCGCCTTTCTGGGCATTGCGACCTGGTGGTATGGTATTTCCGGGTAGCCGGCCGGCGAAAATTGACTTTTACGTGAAGGTCAAATAATATTATCCGGTGATGAATCGGATAGGCCCTTGGACAAGTATTATAGCATAACCGAACTGACACGCGAATTCGGTGTTTCCACCCGCACCTTGCGTTTTTACGAGGATGAGGGCCTCATTCACCCTGAGCGCCGCGGTCGCACACGGCTTTTCAGGGCAGCAGACCGCCGTCTCATTCAGGAAATCCTGCGCGGCCGCCGTATCGGTTTTACGATCGCCGAGATTCGCGAGATCATTCACGTCTACAAGGAGCCGCCGGGCGAATCGGGTCAGCTCGTGCTGCTGATGAAGAAGGTAGACGAAAAGCGCGCCGACCTGCGGCAAAAACGCAAGGACATCGAGGAGACACTGGCGGAACTCGACAATGTCGAAGAGGCCTGTCTGACGCGGCTTGCCGAAATCGGCGTCGGGACTTGAGCGAAATTTGGGGCGATATTCGCGCTGGGTTATCGTTTAAGAATTAATATGTCTCCTCCGTCATCCTCGGGCTTGACCCACTGCTGTCCGGTTTAAATTTCCGCGCAAGCTGCATTACCCTTGAAGTCGTTGGTGAAGGGCGAACATTCACTCAACGTCATCCTCGGGCCTGTGCCGAGGATCTAACCAAATTGAATAAAATCAATACGTTGGCAGATCCTCGGGACAGGCCCGAGGATGACGTCGGCGCAATTGGCATGACTTTCCTTCCTATCGGACGACGCCGAGTACAGATGGGAACGCTCGAAAATGTGGGCTCGGTTTGGCCCACTCGTACCTACTGCGCCTCAACCGTACACTGCTGCGCCAATTCGCTGACCTTCGTCTGCTGATCGGCGCTGAGCTTGCCTTCCATCATGATGTCAAACAGGCTTTCCGCCTGCAGTTTCTCCAGCGTGCAGCCGCAGAAACGTTGGCACAGTTCCACCCCATTCGCCTGTTCGACGCAGCTTTTTTCGCAGCTGGATTTGTAAAGCTCGACCTGATCAACGGGAGGAGGCGGAGCCACAACCGACAGGACATAAACGAGGCCGATCAGCACCGGTTGGTGAATGAGGTAGAAGGCCAGGCTGTGCCGGCCGGCGCTGGCGACCAGATTGCGTGGTGAGCTGGGGTTGCGAAAACGATCCAGCCAGCCGCGAGGGGTGACAAGTTGCGAGACGCCAAGTCCGGCAAGGAATGGCGCGAGCCAGGGCAGCAACGGCACATAGTCGTTGGAGCGGGGCGGCATGGTGGAAAAGCCGATCCAGGCCAGCCATTTCGCATTAAAGAGGTCGGATTGCAGATATTGCGGCAACGCCAAGGCGATCACCGCAAAAAGCAGCGTCACGAGTGCCGGCGCGCGCAGGAACAGCAGCCCGACGAGACTTGCGGCGGCGATATTGTGCAGGATGCCGAAGAAGATGAAGCTGTCGGGAAAGGCGAAATAGGTGGCGGCGGTAATCAGCAGCGCCGAGCCTGCCACCATGGCGAAACGCTTGCCGAAGGACGGCCAGTTCAGGCCTTTGCCATGGGCGAGAAACAGGCTGAAACCGGCCAGAAACAGGAACGAGGTGGCGATGGCGCGGGCATAAAGTTTCCACAGGCCCGTGGTTGCCGTGCCGGGTTCGAGATAGCCGAAATATTCCAAGTTCCACGTGAAGTGGTAGGATGCCATGGCGAGAAGCGCCAGCCCGCGCAGGGTATCAAGACCGCCTATTCGGCCCCTGCGACTGGTTTCAGTGACGGCTACGTTTGTGTCCATGTTTTCCGCTTTTCATGAGACCGGTATTCATTCGGGCTTGGCCCTTGAAGTGCGGCTATTTCAAGGCCGGTTGTCTTCCATGATGGCGCGACGCGCCTCGGAAAAGAACTGTCGGCGCAAGAGCGCCACGATGATGATGACGGTGCTGGCAATGAAGACATAGGGGCTGATGAACCAGCCGAGATAACCGATGGACAGAAAGATCGTCCGCAGGCCGTCATTGAAGTTCTTAGCAGCGATGATGTTCATCTTTATGACATTTTCGGCGGCACGCTCGGCCGCCTCGCGGTCCGCACCGGCATCATGGACCATGGGAATGGCGCCGAACAGGATCGTGCAATAGTTGAACAGGCGGTAGGACCAGCCGAATTTGAAGAAGGAATAACCGAACAGACAGGTCAGCCCGATGACCTTCAGTTCGAAGGCCGTGCGCCCGGAATAATGCACGAAAGGCATGTCGCGAAACACCGATTCGACCTGTTCGGTGGCGCCCAGCAGAGCGAAACAGCCGCCGATGGCGAAGATGGAGGTGGAGGCGAAGAAGGCCGTGCCGTTCTGCAGACCGGCCATGATCTGCGTATCGATCATCTTCAGGTCGCGTTTGAGCGAATTCATGATCCAGTCCCTACGGCGCCCGGCCATGGCCTGATTGAGGCTGGTTCGCGAAAACAGCGTTCTTCCCGTTGTGACATGTGTATAGGTAGCCCACAACAGGATGAAAACGACGATCGATATGTAGTCCATGATGGTCATCACGGCAGGCCACCTTGCTGTTTGCGAATCTTGGAAAGCATATTGATTTGAAGGCTATGGCAAGGCAATGGCGACGGCCTCGGTGAGCGAATATTCTCACCGCGCGTTGCCGTGTCATCATCTCGTTTTCTGCTAACCTTCCGGTAACCATGTGGCTTTATCAATCGCTCTCGCGGACGACAGGTCTGCCGGTTCCGGGTCAGGTTTTGCGTACCGGTTCCGCCTTATATCGTGACACTATCTCCGGCAGATTGACAGGATGGCCGTTCGCACCTAGCCTTGCTTGAAGGACCGGTGTTTCCGGCATCCGGAGTTGCCACGGCTTTGATATGTCCCGCATCGTGCGGACAGGTTTTGACGTCTCCGGTCCGGTATCAGCGGCAGTCCGGCATGAACAACCGGGGGACGCCTTTTTCTACGAATCGTTCCCTTCATGGCCGCCTGTCTCTGGCTTGCACCATTGCAAATACGCCGGTCCGTTTCATTTTCCTCATTCAGGTTTCCGATGACAGATAAAAACCGCTCCGTTTTCATTCTTGGCGGGGCGCGCTCCGGCAAGTCGCGTTTTGCGGAAGAGCTTGCGGTAAATGCCGGCGGAAGCCTGCATTATCTGGCCACCGGCAGGCCTTGGGATGAGGAGATGCGTGACCGCATCGGCCATCATCAGGCGCGGCGCGGCGGTGAGTGGACGACCCATGAAGCGCCGGTCGACATAGTCTCGGTGCTCGCGCGCCTCGACCGGCCGGAGAATATCGTCCTCATCGACTGCCTGACATTATGGCTCACCAATCTTATGATGGACAATGCCGATATCGAGGCCGCCTTTGACGTTTTGGCGGCGGCAATCGCATCGGCCAAAGCGAAGCTGATTCTCGTCTCCAACGAGGTCGGTCTTGGCATCGTGCCGGAAAACCGCATGGCGCGTGAATTCCGCGATCATGCCGGCCGGCTGCACCAGCGTATCGCGGCCATTGCCGACGACGTCTTTTTCGTCGCCGCCGGGCTGCCCCTGAAGATGAAGGGCTGAAGCGACACCTGTAAAAGCAGGCTCGCCATCACCACTCATTTTTTGCCCTTCCGCAAATTCCCCTCATAATGCCGCGCCCTGTTTTGCCGGGGCTGCGACAGCTTTGCTTTCTTGATCTGGATCAAGGTGGCGTTGCCCTGCCGGTGGCAATGCTCCAACCGACGCAAAGGCGCGTTTCCGCTCTCCCAGGCGCACAACCTGCCTTTCGTCGGTCGGCTTGCACGTTGGGGGAAACCAACAATGAATTACACGTTAGAAACCGCGATCGTGGCCCTCGGGGCCTTTCTCGCGTTGCTTGGGGCAGCCTTTGCCCATGACAGTCTTTTTGCCGCCCATATGTGGGTGCTGTTCTTTACACTGCTGGTCAGCACGGTGCTTCTGCTGCGCCGTGTCTCCTTCGCGCCTGTCGATCCGGCCGCGCTCGCCCGCCGCAAGTCGGAATATTTCGATGAGGTGGTGAAATACGGCGTCATCGCCACGGTATTCTGGGGTGTCGTCGGTTTTCTGGTCGGGGTTGTGGTGGCGCTTCAGCTTGCCTTTCCCGATCTCAACATCGCACCCTATTTCAATTTTGGCCGCATGCGGCCGCTGCACACATCGGCGGTGATCTTCGCTTTCGGCGGAAATGCGCTGATCGCCACGTCCTTCTATGTTGTGCAGAGAACCTGTCGGGCGCGCCTCTTTGGCGGCAATCTCGGCTGGTTCGTGTTCTGGGGTTATAACCTCTTCATCATCATGGCAGCCACCGGTTACCTGCTGGGCATCACCCAGGGTCGCGAATATGCCGAACCGGAATGGTATGTCGATATCTGGCTGACCATCGTCTGGGTCGCCTATCTCGTTACCTTCCTCGGCACGATCTTCATGCGCAAGGAGCCGCATATCTATGTGGCGAACTGGTTCTATCTCGGCTTCATCGTCACCATCGCCATGTTGCACATCGTCAATAATCTGGCGGTGCCCGTGTCGTTCCTGGGCGTCAAAAGCTATTCGGCGTTCTCGGGCGTGCAGGATGCGCTGACGCAATGGTGGTACGGCCATAACGCCGTCGGCTTCTTCCTGACCGCCGGCTTCCTCGGCATGATGTATTATTTCATTCCCAAGCAGGTGAACCGCCCGGTCTATTCCTACCGCCTGTCGATCATCCACTTCTGGGCGCTGATCTTCATGTATATCTGGGCCGGCCCGCACCATCTGCACTATACCGCGCTGCCGGACTGGGCGCAGACGCTCGGCATGGTGTTCTCGGTGATGCTGTGGATGCCTTCGTGGGGCGGCATGATCAACGGCCTGATGACGCTTTCGGGCGCATGGGACAAGATCCGCACAGATCCCGTCGTGCGCATGATGGTGATGGCGGTTGCCTTCTACGGCATGGCGACCTTCGAAGGTCCGATGATGTCGATCAAGGCCGTCAACTCGCTCAGCCACTATACCGACTGGACCATCGGCCACGTGCATTCCGGTGCGCTCGGCTGGAACGGCATGATCACCTTCGGCGCGATCTATTACCTGACGCCGAAACTGTGGGGCAGGGACCGTCTCTACAGCCTGCAACTGGTCAACTGGCACTTCTGGCTCGCCACGCTCGGCATCGTCGTCTACGCCGCCGTCATGTGGGTGGCCGGCATCCAGCAGGCTCTGATGTGGCGCGAATATGATAGCCAAGGCTTCCTCGTTTATTCCTTCGCGGAATCGGTCGCAGCACTGTTCCCCTATTACGTGATGCGTGCACTGGGCGGTCTGATGTTCCTCAGCGGCGCGCTGATCATGGCCTACAACGTCACGATGACCATCCTCGGTCATCAACGCGAGGAGGGCGCCCGCAAGGACGCGGCTCCTTCGCTGCAGCCTGCTGAATAAGGAGAGGCCGATGTCCATACTTGACAAACACGGCGTCATCGAACGCAACGCCACGCTGCTTCTGGTCGGCTCCCTGCTGGTCGTCTCCATCGGCGGCATCGTGGAAATCGCGCCGCTCTTTTATCTCGAAAACACCATCGAGAAGGTGGAGGGCATGCGACCCTATACGCCACTGGAACTGGCCGGGCGCAACATCTACATCCGCGAGGGATGTTACGTCTGCCACAGCCAGATGATCCGGCCGTTCCGCGACGAGGTAGAGCGTTACGGGCATTACAGCCTGGCGGCGGAATCCATGTATGACCACCCGTTCCAGTGGGGTTCCAAGCGCACGGGGCCAGACCTCGCGCGTGTCGGCGATCGTTATTCGAACGAATGGCACGTGCAGCATCTGGCCGATCCGCGCTCGGTCGTGCCGGAATCGATCATGCCGTCCTATGCGTTCCTGAAGACCACGTCGCTGAAGATCACCGATGTTTCGATGGAGCTGAAGGCCAACCGTGCCGTCGGCGTACCCTATAGCGACGAGATGATCGAGAAATCCGCAGCCGATCTGGCCGCCCAGGCGGACCCGAATGCGGATTCGGCGGAACTTCTGGCGCGTTATCCCAAGGCCAAGGTGGGTGATTTCGACGGCGATCCGGCCAAGCTTACCGAAATGGATGCTCTGGTCGCCTATCTGCAGATGCTCGGTACGCTGGTCGATTTCTCGACCTATGACGATGCCGCCGGATACCGGTGAGGAGGCAAAACGATGGAAACCTACACGGCCATGCGCCACTTCGCCGACAGCTGGGGCCTGCTTGCCATGACCCTGTTCTTCGCCGGCGTCGTCGTTTTTACCCTTCGCCCCGGCTCGAAAAAGGCCGCGGACGATGCCGCCAGCATTCCGCTTAGGGAGGACTAAGATATGTCCGAAAAACACATTGATGACATCAGCGGCGTCGAAACCACCGGCCATGAATGGGACGGTATCCGGGAGCTGAACAATCCCATGCCGCGCTGGTGGGTCTGGACCTTTTATTTCACGATCCTCTGGGCGATCGGCTATACCATCGCCTATCCGGCTTACCCGCTGATATCAGGCGCAACGAAAGGGTTGCTCGGCTGGAGCAGCCGTGGCGAAATCGCAGCCGAAATTGCCGATGCGAAACAGGCGCAGAGCGTCTATGTCGACAAGATTGCGAACTCGTCGCTCGCCGAAATTCAGGCCGATCCGACCCTGATGCAATTTGCGCTTTCCGGCGGTGCTGCCGCTTTCAAGGTCAATTGCATTCAGTGTCACGGTTCGGGAGCGGAAGGCGGGCAGGGTTATCCCAACCTCAACGATGATGACTGGATGTGGGGCGGCAGCGTCGACGACATCTATACGACGGTGAAGCACGGCATCCGTTTTGCCGATGATCCTGATACGCGCGCTTCGGAAATGCCGGCCTTCGGCGATATCCTCCAGTCGAACGAAATCCGCGAGGTCGCCGCCTATGTCGTCAGCCTTACCGGTACGCCATCCAACCCGGCGCTGGTGGAGCCAGGCAAGCAGCTCTTTGCCGACAATTGCGCCTCGTGCCACGGCGAAGACGCCAAGGGTAATCGCGAATTCGGTGCGCCCAATCTCGCCGACGCGATCTGGCTGAAGTCGCATGGGGAGGAGGGGATCGTCTCGCAGATCCGTTCGCCGAAGCATGGCGTCATGCCCGCCTGGGGTGAGCGTCTCGGTGATACGACCGTCAAGCAACTGGCGATCTTCGTACATTCGCTTGGTGGGGGCGAATGAGGCAAGTTGAATGAAAAGAAGGGCGCCGGGAGGCGCCCTTTTTTATTGTTCAGATCAGGCGTTTTCCGCCCGTCCATCCGGATATTCGGCTGGTCCCTTCAACTCGATCTTGTTGCCGAAGGGATCGCGGAAATAGAACGAATGTCCCATCCCTCTCGCGCCGCCGTGAAAGGCTTCCTGTTCTATCGTGACGTGAAATTTCGCCAGATGTGCGCGAAGCGCATCATGGTTCAGAGGACCGGTCGCTATGCAGATGTGATCGACATTACGTCCTCCGGCGATGGGCGGAGCAGCCTTTGTGCCACCGGGGTGCGTGACATCCCACAGCACGATCAAGGCATTTCCGCACCAGACTTGTTCCATCCCGAGAGCAGGGTAAGAGTAACCATCCCTACACCCCAGCACGTTCCGGTAAAAATCGAGCGCCCGCGTCATGTCGTCGACGATGAAAACGATATGATCGATACCGACCAACGAAAAAGGCGGCGTTGTCAAAGTCATGGCGGGCTCCTGCCGATCAGTTTTTCGACCAGACGGCCAGTTCGTATCCATCCGGATCGGTGAAATGAAAACGCCGGCCGCCGGGAAAGGCGAAGATCGCGAGGCTGATCTGTCCGCCGGCGGCTTCGACGCGCCGCTGCACATCTTCGATATCGGCGGCGTAGAGAATAACGAGCGGTCCGCCCTTGGCTGAAACCGGCGCGGTGGTGGTAAAGCCGCCCGTCAGGCGGCCATCGGAAAACTCGCAATATTGTGGGCCGTAATCCTTGAAGGACCAGCCGAATGCGCCGCCGTAAAATTCCTTGCTGCGCTCGATATCGGCGACGTTGAATTCGACATAGTCGATGCGTCGGTCATTGGTATTCTCTGTCATCATTTACTCCATCAATCCGCTTCAAGCAGCGATTTCAGCGTTTCGAGATCGGCCGTGATCGCCTTGGCGTCCTCTTCGAAATCCTCGTCCGTCATGCCGTCAAGCCGAAGCAGCGTGAAGCTCACTTCCGCGCCGCTGCCATTCGGCGTTACCCGAAGCGCGTTATAGACCTTCAGCCCGTCAGGCAATGTGACGACATGGTCTATGACGCCGAATTCGTTGGTGGGGGCGAAATTGACGCGCACTTCGCCGAGCGGGCCGCCATCGGCGATCCAGTCGTTGCCATCCGGCTTCAGCCCGCCGCCAAGACCCGCCGCCCATCGCGGCATGTTCCGCGGGTCTGAGGCGAAACCATAGACCTGGGCCCATGGCTTTTCGACTGACAGGTGAATGATTCTCGACTGCATGACAGGCATCTCGTCCTCCCTCTGCGGCGCATGCCTCCGGCTGCGCCACTTTGTCGTCACTTGATGTAAGTCAAGGATGTTTCCCCGGGGAGATGGGAGAAAGCAAGGAGATAAAAATGGACTCCTATCATGAACATCTATCGCGCCGGACAGGATCGCCCGCAACAGCCCGTCGAAAGGCTGGAGGCGGAAGCCGTCAATTCCGCAAAAACGCGCAAACCGCTTTACGAAGCGCGCAAGAAGATTTTTCCGAAGCGCGCCGAGGGCAGGTTCCGGCGGTTCAAATGGCTGGTGATGCTGGTGACGCTCGGCATCTATTATCTGACGCCTTTCCTGCGCTGGGACCGCGGTCCCTATGCGCCCGATCAGGCGGTATTGATCGATATCGCCAACCGCCGCTTTTATTTCTTCTTCATCGAAATCTGGCCGCAGGAGTTCTTTTTTGTTGCCGGCCTGCTGGTCATGGCGGGACTGGGGCTGTTTCTCGTCACATCAGCAGTCGGGCGCGCATGGTGCGGTTACACCTGTCCGCAGACCGTCTGGGTCGACCTGTTTCTGGTGGTCGAACGGGCGATCGAGGGCGACAGGAACGCCCGCATGAAACTGGATGCGGCGCCCTTCACATTTGGCAAATTGCGCAAGCGGGTGCTGAAACATGCGATCTGGCTGGTGATCGGCGTTCTGACCGGCGGCGCCTGGATTTTCTATTTTGCCGATGCGCCGACGCTGGCGATGCAGTTCATGACCGGGCAGGCGCCGATGATCGCCTACTCGACCGTCGCCACGCTGACCGCCACCACCTATGTCTTCGGCGGGCTGATGCGGGAACAGGTGTGCACCTATATGTGTCCCTGGCCGCGCATCCAGGCGGCGATGCTGGATGAGAATTCGCTTGTCGTCACCTATAATGACTGGCGCGGCGAACCGCGCTCGCGGCACGCCAAGAAGGCTGCGGCAGCTGGGGAGAGCATCGGCGATTGTGTCGATTGCAACGCCTGCGTCGCGGTCTGTCCCATGGGCATCGACATCAGGGACGGGCAGCAGTTGGAATGCATCACCTGCGCGCTTTGCATCGATGCCTGCGATGGGGTGATGGACAAGATCGGTAAGCCGCGCGGGCTGATCGCCTATGCGACGCTGTCTGAATATCAGTCCAACATGGCGCTGGCGACCGGCAATGGCGAATACGCCATCCGTCCCGCCAATGTGCGTGAGGAGGACGGCAGCTTCAGCAAGCGTATCCGCCACTTCAACTGGCGCATCATCTTCCGGCCGCGCACGCTGCTTTATACGACCATCTGGGCAGCTGTCGGCATCGGCATGCTGTTTGCGCTGGTGACGCGCGAGCGGCTGGCGCTGAATGTCCTGCACGACCGCAATCCGCAATATGTGCTGGAATCGAACGGTTCGATCCGTAACGGCTATACCGTTCGCATTCTCAACATGGTGCCGCAGCCACGCATAATGAGCCTGACGATAGAAGGCCTTCCGAATGCGGCGATGAAGATAAATGGCATGCCGGATACGGCCGCGCGCGCCTTCGAGGTGACGGTGGAGCCGGATGAGGCGACGACGCTGAAGGTCTTCGTCACCCTGCCGGGCAAGGATGTCGCGCGGGCGGCGGAAAATTTCGAATTCATCGTCAGCGATACGGGCGGCCACGAAACGGCCCGTTACGATGCGGTCTTCAATGCTCCGGGAGTGAAAAAATGACAGTGAACAATCGCCAGACATCCGGCTTCGTTTTCACCGGCTGGCACATGCTCGGCGTCATGGTGCTGTTCTTCGGCACCATCATCACCGTCAACATGATCATGGCCTGGAATGCGGTCAACAGCTGGAGCGGGCTCGTCGTGCCCAATACCTATGTGGCCAGCCAGCAGTTCAATGCCAAGGCGGAAGCCGCCAAGGCTAGGGCTGCAACCGGCATCAAGGGCAGGCTGGTGGTCGATGAAAAGACCGTGCGTTACGAGGTTTTCCATCCGGATAAAGGCCCCGTCGATACGGATACGGTGACGGCCCATTTTCGCCGGCCTGTCGGTGAAAGCCAGAATTTCGACATGGAACTGACCCCGGCCGCCACCGGCGTCTTCACCGGCGCGCATGACATGCTGCCGGGGCAATGGATCGTCGAGGTTACGGCTGTCAAGGACGGCCGGATCATCGTGCATGAGGGAACGCGGATCGCCGTTATCAGGGGACGTAAATGAGCTGCTGTGCACCGGGAACGGAAGGCTCGCTTCAACTCGGCGAGCCGGTCAATCCACCATCGTCAGAGGAATTGCTGCTGGCGAGCCGCGATCTGGGGCAGGGGCTGCGGCAAACCGATCTCAGCGTGCCGGGTGTCTATTGCGGCGCCTGCATCACCACCATCGAGACAGCGCTTGCCCGGCTGCGCCAAGTGGAGCGGGCGCGGGTGAACCTGTCGTCCAAACGTGTGGCGGTTGTCTGGAAAGAAGAGGTCGATGGCGTCAGGACCGATCCCGCCGACATCGCCCGTGCAATCCTGTCGACGGGATACCACACACATCTTTTCGCCAGCGGGCAGGATGCTTCGGACGCGTTGCGCTCGCAGCTGATAAGGGCGGTGGCGCTGTGCGGCTTTGCCTCCGCCAATATCATGCTTTTGTCGGTCTCGGTCTGGTCGGGGGCGGATGCGGCGACGCGCGACATGTTCCACTGGATTTCGGCGATGATCGCCGCGCCGGCGCTGATCTATGGCGGGCGTTTCTTCTATCAATCGGCCTGGAACGCGCTGAAACACGGCCGCACCAATATGGATGTGCCGATCGCGCTTGCCATCACGCTCTCCTATGCCGTTTCCTTGTGGGAGACGATCCATCACGGCGAACATGCCTGGTTCGACGCGACCGTATCGCTGCTGTTCTTCCTGCTGATCGGCCGCACGCTGGACCATATCATGCGCGACAAGGCGCGCTCAGCCATTGCCGGACTGGCCCGGCTGTCACCGCGCGGCGCGACCGTCATCGGTGAGGATGGAACGCGGGAATACCGCCAGCTTGCCGATGTCCAACCCGGAATGTCGATATCAATTGCGGTCGGGGACCGTGTGGCGGTGGATGCCGTGGTCGTCTCCGGCAGCAGCGATCTCGATATGTCCATCGTTAATGGTGAAAGCGCACCGCGTCGCGTTACGGCAGGCGACAGCCTGCAGGCCGGCACGCTCAACCTCACCGGTTCGCTGACCGCCCGGGTAACCGCCTCGGCCAGGGATTCCTTCCTGTCGGAAGTGATCGGGTTGATGGAGGCGGCGGAAGGCGGGCGGGCGCGTTACCGCCGTATCGCCGACCGGGCCGCAAGCTATTATTCACCCGTGGTGCATCTTCTTGCGCTGGTGACGTTTCTCGGCTGGGGCATTTTCGGCGGCGACTGGAAACAGGCGATGCTGATCGCAATCGCGGTTCTCATCATCACCTGCCCCTGTGCACTTGGCCTTGCCGTTCCCGTCGTGCAGGTGGTGGCCGCTGGAAGGCTTTTCCGGCACGGCATCATGGTCAAGGAAGGCTCGGCCATGGAGCGACTGGCCGAAATCGACACCGTGCTGTTCGACAAGACCGGCACCCTGACCGTTGGTAAACCCCGACTTGTCGAAACCGGCGACGTGAAGCCCGCCACGATGGCGATTGCGGCGGGCCTCGCCGCCCATTCTCGCCATCCTCTCTCGAAAGCCCTGCATGCCGCCTATAATGGTGCCTTGCCGGCCTATGAGACGGTGCGGGAAATTCCGGGCTCGGGTGTCGAGGCGGAGACGGAAGCCGGCACTTACCGGCTCGGCAATCGCCGTTTCGCTTGCCCGGATGAGGCACGGACCGACAATGGCGATGCGCGCTCGGAAGTGGTGCTGTCCCTCGCTGGCCATCACCTGGCGAGCTTCGGCTTCGAGGATAATCCACGCGCAGGTGCGGTGGCGGCATTGCGCAACCTGTCTGCGCGGGGCCTTGTGCAGGAAATCGTTTCGGGTGATCGGGCCGCCGCCGTCAGCGCCATGGCGCAGCGGCTGGGGATCGGCAACTGGCGTGCGGACCTTTCGCCTAAGGACAAGGCGGCGCGCTGCACGGAGCTTGCCGGTGAGGGTCGCAGGGTGCTGATGGTGGGAGACGGCATCAACGACGCGCCGGCGCTTGCCGCAGCACATGTGTCCATGGCGCCCGCTACCGCCGCCGATATCGGCCGGCAGGCCGCCGATTTCGTGTTCATGCAGGAGGATCTCGATGCCGTGCCTTTTGCGATCGAGACGTCGCAGCGGGCCGGAAGGCTCATCCGGCAGAACTTCGTCCTTGCGATCGGCTATAATATCATCGCCGTGCCGATTGCGATCGCCGGTTATGCAACGCCGATGATCGCGGCCATCGCCATGTCGACATCGTCACTGATCGTCGTTGCCAATGCACTGCGCCTTGCCGGTGCGGCTGAAACCACCCGTCCCCGGAACGAGGTAAAAACAGGATTTGCGGGCGAGGGGGCGCAACTGGCATGAACATGCTGATCTATCTCATTCCCGTCGCGCTGTTTCTGGGTGCGCTCGGGCTTTTCGCCTTCCTCTGGTCGGTTCGATCAGGGCAGTATGACGATATGGACGGGGCCGCCTGGCGGGTAATCGACGATGGTGATGACCGGCCACGACCCTCTTGAAGGGGCAGCAAAAGGTCAGTTTTGAACTGGCCTTGACCTGTCGCAAATATGCAAAGCTGATTTGCGTCATCAAAATTTAATCGTTTCAGTCGCGCCTAGCCTTGCCGTTTGGTGATTACAGTGCCACAACACGACCACCTAAAAGCAAGATGGAGGCACATCCGTGGAACAGGCAGAAATCGGTTTGATCGGTCTCGGCGTCATGGGCTCGAACCTGGCGTTGAACATCGCGGAAAAGGGCAACAAGATTGCCGTATTCAACCGAACCCCGGAAGTTACACGAAAATTCTACGCTGATGCGGGCGACCTGCAGAGCCAGATCATTCCCTGCGAAACCATCGAGGAATTCGTCGCCGCCATTCGTCCCCCACGTCCGATCATCATCATGATCAAGGCCGGCGATCCCGTCGACCAGCAGATGGAAATCCTGAAACCGCATCTCGCCAACGGCGACATCATGATCGACGCCGGTAATGCCAATTTCCGCGATACGATCCGCCGTTTCGACAATCTGAAGGATAGCGGCCTGACCTTTATCGGCATGGGCGTTTCCGGCGGTGAAGAAGGCGCGCGTCACGGACCGTCGATCATGGTCGGCGGCACCGAAGACAGCTGGAAGCGTGTCGAGAAGGTGCTGACCTCCATTTCCGCCAAGTATAATGACGATCCGTGCGTGGCATGGCTCGGCAATGACGGCGCCGGCCACTTCGTCAAGACCATCCACAACGGTATCGAATATGCCGACATGCAGATGATCGCCGAAATCTACGGCATCCTGCGTGACGGCCTTGGCATGAGCGCCGTCGAAATCGCCGATGTCTTCGCCGAGTGGAACAAGGGCCGCCTGAATTCCTACCTGATCGAAATCACCGAGAAGGTTCTGCGCGCCGCCGATCCAATCACCGGCAAGCCGATGGTCGATCTGATCCTCGACAAGGCCGGTCAGAAGGGCACCGGCAAGTGGTCGGTCATCGAGGCGCAGAACATGGGCGTCGCTGCAACCGCCATCGAAGCGGCCGTGGCTGCCCGTATCCTGTCGTCGCAGAAGGACGAGCGCGAGGCTGCCGAGAAGATCTTCGGCCTGCCGACCCTTGCAGCGGCACCCGCCGACAAAAAAGCCTTCATCGCCGATCTGGAAAGCGCGCTTCTGGCCGCCAAGGTGGGTGCTTACGCGCAGGGCTTCGCCATCATGTCGGCGGCTTCGAAGGAGTTCAACTGGAACCTGCCGATGCCGACGATTGCCCGCATCTGGCGCGCCGGTTGCATCATCCGCTCGGAATTCCTCGATGAGATCACTTCGGCCTTCACCAAGGACCCGCATGTGGCCAACCTCATCGTGACGCCGGCCTTCTCTGCTATCGTCAAGGATACCGACGCGCCGCTGCGCCGTGTGGTTTCCTACGCCGTCCTTTCTGGCCTGCCGGTTTCGGCACTGGCTTCGGCTCTCGGCTACTTCGACGCCTATCGCCGCGGCCGCGGCAGCGCAAACCTCATTCAGGCGCAGCGCGACTTCTTCGGCGCGCATGGTTTCGAACGCACCGACGGTGTGGACAAGCCGCATGGCCCATGGGGCAGCGGCGCCGACATTTTCTGATCGGCTGCAACGATAAACAGCAAAAGGCCCGCGCAAGCGGGCCTTTTTCATTTCGATTACTGGTGCTACTCAGCGGGCGGCGGCGAGGCCGACGATCAGGCCGCTGACGGCATTGATAAGCAGGAACTGGTTGTCGACGCGTACCCAGCGCTGATCACGGCGCGGTTCTGCAAGGCGGTAACGGCGGTAGTCACGGCGGTCCACCATGTTGCGGCGCTCACGGGCTGAGAGGCGCTGGCCGCGATCCCAGCGTTGCTTCTTGACGATGACCTTCTTGGTGGTGACCTGACGCTCGACGGTAACGCCGCGATGGCGATCGTCGTGGCGGCTTTGGGCCTGAGCCATCGGAGCTGCAAGAACGGTGGCTGCCAGAAGAATGGTGACGAACTTTTTCATGGAAGTTTCCTCTCGGGTTTCGATGAGAAGAACTTACGAATAAACGAATGAACGGAAACTGAATTTAAAATTACATTTATGTAATGGTTCTTAACGGTTAGAGGCGAAAGTTAATCTTTTGTTTTGAGGTTTTTTCTGCTTGCTGAGGCAAACGGGCCGCCCGGCGTAACCGGGCGGCCACGCCCTTATCAGACGCGTTCGGCGGATTTTGCCCAGAGGTTGATATCCGCATCCCTGGCGTAACGATCGATTTCCGCAAGCTCTTCAGCCGTGAAATCCGGCTTGTCGAGTGCCTTCACGCAATCCTCGACCTGTTCGACACGGCTTGCGCCGATGAGCGCCGAGGTGATGCGGCCGCCGCGCAGAACCCAGGCAATCGCCATCTGCGCCAGCGTCTGGCCGCGGCGCTCGGCAATGCTGTTGAGGGAGCGGATGTTCTCGACATTGCGCTCGTTGAGGAAAGCCGGGTTGAGCGACTTGCTCTGCGATGCACGGCTGCCATCAGGCACGCCGCCGAGATATTTGGTCGTCAGCATGCCCTGCGCCAGTGGCGAGAAGACGATGGAGCCGATGCCCAGTTCTTCCAGCGTATCAACGAGACCGTCTTCCTCGATCCAGCGGTTGATCATCGAATAGCTGGGCTGGTGGATGATGCAGGGCGTGCCGAGGTCTTTCAGGATCGCGGCGGCCTCACGGGTGCGCTTCGAGTTGTAGGACGAGATGCCGACATAAAGCGCCTTGCCGGAGCGCACGATCTGGTCCAGCGCGCCGCAGGTTTCCTCAAGCGGCGTATTGGGGTCGAAACGGTGGGAGTAGAAGATATCGACGTAATCCAGACCCATGCGCTTCAGGCTCTGGTCGCAGGAGGCAATTACGTATTTGCGGCTGCCCCATTCGCCATAGGGGCCGGGCCACATGTTATAACCGGCCTTGGAGGAGATGATCATCTCGTCGCGATAGCCGGCAAAATCGGTCCTCAGGATTTCGCCGAAGGCGGTTTCGGCGCTGCCGGGCGGCGGGCCGTAATTATTGGCGAGATCGAAATGGGTAATGCCGAGATCGAAGGCACGGCGGCAAATGGCCTGTTTCGTCTGGTGCGGCGTGTCGTTGCCGAAATTGTGCCAGAGCCCCAGCGAAATCGCCGGCAGTTTCAGGCCGGTCTTTCCGCAATGATTATATTTCATGGATGCGTATCGGTTTTCGGCCGGTTGCCAAACCATGGGTCTTCCTCCACTTGCTGATGACTGGCTGCCGGAGAACCCGGCAACCCTTTGAACTGATGAGGGCAGGTGCGAGACCACCTGCCATTCCTGGAGCACGTCCTGCTTAAACGGAATCGCTCGACGTGCTCTACCTTTTCTGTTTTTACGCATTTTCCGGACGTAAAACCGCGCGCACCTTTACTGGAAATGCTCAAAGAGGGATGGTTATGCCTTTCTCCGCATGGTTTCAATGCGAGGATTGGCAGGTATGAAGATCGAAGACGCGGAAATGCGGCTGGCCGCTTCCCGCCTTCGGGGTGAAGATGATACGGCGCGTTTCGCCGGCGGCGAGATCGAAGAGATTATCCGAATAACGCCCGGGCTGATCGGCTTCCAGCATGACGAAGAGTGCGAGGCCTGTTGCCGTGACATCGATCTCGAACTGGCCGTTTTTCAGCGTGTTGACCGAGAAAGTCAGTCCGGCGGGCTGAAGCTCCAGCGACTTGTAGGTATCGCGCACATGGTGGCCTTCGCCGGTCATGCCATTGGAGGCGATGAAGCTCCAGGCAAGGATTGCACCTTCAGGCAGGCTGTCCATGTCGATTTCGGTCAATATTGCAGCCCTGTCCGTCGCGCAGGTGCCGTTTGCGGATTTCAATGGCACGCGGTTGCCGTCCATGGTCAGCGCAACGATGTTCATGTCGATCTCGATGTCTTCCGCCGTGTCGTTGACCATGGAGAAGCTCACCTGTCGTCCATCCTCGGAGGGAATGGCCGAGACCGTGACCGGCTGGAAGAAACGGCGGGCGGCATAGTGCAGCGCCTTCCAGCCGCCGCCATAATCGAGGCTCGACCATGAGGCGACAGGCCAGGTGTCGTTGAGCTGCCAGTAGAGCGTGCCCATGCAATGGGGCTTGAGCGACCGCCAGTAATCGACGGCCGTGCGAATGGCCAGCGCCTGCTGGACCTGGCTCAGATAGACGAAATTTTCGAAATCCTTCGGGAAGCGGAAGTAGCGGAACATGGTGCCGGCGATGCGCTCGTTGCCGCCGACATTCTTCTGGTGCAGCTCGATCACCGGGGAGGCGATGTTCATGTCCTTGTCTTCCGCATAGCTGCGGACGACGGGAATCGACGTATAGGATTGGAAACCGAATTCGGAGCAGAAACGCGGCTTGACCGCGCGATAGTTGTCGAACGACTTGTTCTCGTGCCAGACCGACCAGTAATGCATGTCGCCGGAACCATCCGCATGCCATGCGTCGCCATAATCGAGATAACCCGAGGCTGGGCTTGAAGGCCACCAAAGTGCTTCGGGGGCGGCTTTTTTCAGCGCCCTTTCGATGGTGCGGTTCAGGCGGTCATATGCGACGAGATAACGGTCGCGATTGTTGCGGGATTCGTCGAACCAGGTCAGCGCGCCCACCAACTCGTTGTCGCCGCACCAGAGCGCTATCGACGGGTGCGAGGAGAGGCGTTTCACCTGATAGTCGACCTCGTGTTCGACATTGTCGAGAAAGTCCTCGCTGCAGGGATAGAGATTGCAGGCGAACATGAAATCCTGCCAGACCAGCAGGCCGAGACGGTCGCAGAGATCGTAGAACCAGTCTTCCTCATAAAATCCGCCGCCCCAGACACGGATCATGTTCATATTGGCCTCGACCGCGGAGCAGAGAAGGTCTTCGGTCTTTTCCCGGCTGGTCAGCGAATAGAGTGCATCTGCTGGAATCCAGTTGGCGCCGCGGCTGAAGATTTCCCGGCCATTGATGCGGAAAGCGAAGCGGCTGCCCGCTTCATCCTTATCCGTCAGAAGCTCGATGGTCCTGAAGCCGATCTGGCGGGTAACGGTCTCGTCAGGCAGTTCCACGGTCAGCCTATACAGCGCTTGTTCACCACTGCCGGCCGGCCACCAGAGTTCCGGATTTTCCACGAAGAAGACGTGGCGGACCACCGTTTCGCCCGCACTGACGCCGCAATCAAGCCGCAGCCTTTCATCGTTGAGGGAGAGGTAGACCGGCAGGCTTGCCGGACCTTCGGCAAACAGCGTGATGGCCACATGCAGCTCAACCCCGCCTTCGACGTGGTGCTGCGAGGTGACGACATGCTCGATGCGGGCCGTATCGAGGCGCTTCAGCAGGATTTTGCCGTAAAGACCGAGTGGCGCGATGGCGATGTTCCAGTCCCAGCCGAAATGGCATTGCGGCTTGCGCAGCATGTTGCCATTGGCGATCGGCGAATTGCCGGGGTGATAGGGAATATAAAAGGGCTGCCGCGCCTGCCGCTCTGCACCGGCCGCGATGTTGGAATGGAAATGGATACGGATGGTGTTCTCACCGGGCCGCACGGCGCGCGAAATATCGGGGCGGTAACGGCGGAAGCAATTGTCGGCGCTCAGGACCGGGACATCGTTGACGAAGACGATGGCGACGGTGTCGAGGTAATCGATATCGAGATACCAGCTGGCATCCGCCTCATCGAGGATGAATGTGCGCTCAATGATCCAGTCCTGCTGCGCCACCCATTGCACCGCGTTTTCATTGGCACCGTGGTAGGGATCGGGAATGATGCCGGCATTTTTGAGCGCGGTATGAATATCTCCCGGAACGGAAAGCTCGGTCGCATGGTCTCCTTCCACCGAACTCAGGCGCCAGAGCCCGGCCAGATCGATGGTGGTTTCGGGCGTGGAGGAAGAGATCATGATCGGACCCTGCATAATATGAATTCAACGAAGACGGCCCGGCATTATGAAGCAGGCTTGTGTCGGAATCTGGGGGAACTGGATGCCGGCAAAACGGCTTTTGCCGGTTCGCTCAGCTTCACGATCTTCTCCCTTCGGCAACGTTACCGTAAAACAAACGTGCCGTCATGCCCTTGATTGCTGACTTGCGGGGTTAAAAGTGTCCGTCATCAGCGCCGCACGGTCAAGAAGGGGTCTTGTTTTAAACGTATGATATTTTTGATATATATATCAATTAATTGCGTTTATTTTTTAATTCGAAAAATTAATTTTGGTATGTTCCGAATGCCTGGGTTTCGTGGCTGCAGGAGCGTTCTTCTGGGCGGATTTATTTTCTGCACCTGCATCGTTATAGCTGAATTGAGGCATGACAGGATGAGGCCGAACCACGAGAGGGGACGTTTGCCTTTGCAACAGCGCAAAAGCTATCTATGATTATCGTTCGGTAAAGCGTGGCGAAATGACATGAACGATACTGGTAAATCCGGCGGGGGCGAAGCACCCGCGACGACAGGCGAGCGTCCGACCTTGAAGACCATCGCCTATATGACGGGTCTTGGCATCACCACCGTTTCGCGTGCGTTGAAGGATGCGCCTGATATCGGCGCCGAGACCAAGGAGCGCGTGCGGCTGATCGCCCGGCAGATCGGCTACCAGCCGAACCGCGCTGGCGTGCGGCTTCGCACCGGCAAGACCAATGTCATAGCACTGGTGCTGAGTGTCGACGAAGAACTGATGGGTTTCACCAGCCAGATGGTGTTCGGCATCACCGAGGTTCTATCCACCACGCAATATCACCTCGTCGTTACGCCGCATATCCACGCCAAGGATTCCATGGTGCCGATCCGCTACATTCTCGAGACCGGCTCGGCGGATGGGGTCATCATTTCGAAGATCGAGCCGAACGATCCGCGCGTGCGTTTCATGACGGAGCGCAACATGCCCTTCGTCACCCATGGGCGTTCGGATATGGGCATCGAACATGCCTTTCACGATTTCGACAATGAGGCCTATGCCTATGAGGCAGTTGAGCGGCTGGCGCAGTGCGGGCGCAAGAGGATCGCCGTCATCGTGCCGCCATCGCGGTTTTCATTCCACGACCATGCCCGCAAGGGATTCAACCGGGGGATCAGGGACTTCGGGCTTACCGAATTTCCCATCGATGCCGTCACCATCGAAACGCCGCTTGAGAAAATTCGCGATTTCGGCCAGAGGCTGATGCAATCGGATGACCGCCCCGACGGCATCGTGTCGATCAGCGGCAGCAGCACCATCGCGCTGGTGGCGGGCTTTGAAGCGGCGGGTGTGAAGATCGGCGAGGATATCGATATCGTCTCGAAACAGTCGGCCGAGTTCCTGAACTGGATCAAGCCGCAGATCCATACCGTCAACGAGGATATCAAGCTGGCGGGCAGGGAGCTTGCAAAAGCCCTTCTGGCGCGCATCAACGGCGCTTCGCCGGAAACCCTGCAGAGCGTCAGCGAGCCAGTCTGGTCTTCCATGGCGCCGAAGCCGTAAAGAGTAGCGTCGGAATCGATGCTTTGCACCCGACTGTGTTGCGGGTTGCCACTTACTCGCCGTCATGCCGGCCTCGAGCCGGCATCCAGCCAGCCCAAGTCCTTGGGCTGAAAGGAGTCTCCCCGTCGCGCGGATGAGCGTCGGCTGGATTCCGGCTCAAGGCCGGAATGACGGAAAAGAAGCGTTATCGCTCACGGCTGGGCCAGGCAATCCTTCAGCGAGCCGGCAATGCCGCGCATCAGCTTGAAATAGAGGTCTGGACCGGGCTCCAGCGTGGCCGCTTCCGGATCGAGCGTCGCGGATTTCGCTGCCGTCCCTTCGGTGATGACCGAGATAAGTTTCGGCTCGAATTGCGGCTCGGCGAAGACACAGGTTGCGCCCAGCTGGCGAACCTTTTCCTGCATCTGCTTGACGCGATCTGCGCCGGGCAGGGTCTCGGGGCTGACGGTGATCGACCCCGCCGTCTTCACGCCATAACGATGCTCGAAATATTGATAGGCATCGTGGAAGACGATGAATGGCTTGTCCTTCAGCGGCTTGACCGTTTCAGCCAGTTCCGTGTCGAGCGCATCGAGATCGTCGATCAGTTTTTTGGTGTTGGCCTGATAGGTCGCGGCGTTGCTCGCATCGGCCGCGATCAGCGCGGTTTCGATTGTCTGGGCCATGGCCTTGGCATTGGTGGGATCGAGCCAGAGATGGGTGTCGTATGCGCCGTGGTCATGGTCCTCGTGACCCTCCGCATGGTCGTGTCCATGATCGTGCGCGCCTTCCTCTTCGGCGTGGCCGTTATGCCCGTCATGGCCTTCGTCGCCATGGTCATGTGCTTCAAAGGGGCCGCCTTCGCGGAAGGGCAGCTTTTCCAGGCCCTTGGCGTCTTCCAGTTCCACCACGGTTGCCTTTGTGGCAAGTGCCTCGAGCGGCTTTTCCAGGAAGGCTTCCAGCCCGGGCCCGACCCAGAACACCACATCCGCCTTTTCAAGCTTGCGCGCATTGGATGGACGAAGATTATAGGTATGGGGCGAGGCTGCACCCTCGACGATGAGCTGCGGTTCGCCCACGCCCCGCATGATGGCCGCGACGAGAGAGTGGATGGGCTTGATCGAGACCACGACATCGGGCGCGGCTGTGGCGCCGGAAGCGGCGGCCGCTATTGCCACCGACGCCATGAGCGGGATCAGGATCGATTTCATGAAATGCACTCCACTTGAAGAAGTATAGTTATGTTATTACATTTATTGCGTAACCCTATAACGTATGCAATAGCGGTAGGCAACATCGCCGAACGGACAATCCCATGCTTCATTCCGCCCGTCAGGGTAACGATATACTGGTTTCCCTTGCCAATGCCGGCGTGCAGCGCAATGGCCGCTGGCTGGTGCGCGGCGTGGAGTTTTCTGTCAGCAAGGGCGAGATCGTCACGCTGATCGGCCCGAACGGTTCGGGCAAATCCACCAGCGCAAAAATGGCGATCGGTGTGGTGAAACCAACCGAGGGTGACGTGTCGCGCGTTGCCGGCCTGCGCGTCGGTTATGTGCCGCAGAAGCTTTCCGTGGACTGGACCATGCCGCTTTCGGTGCGCCGTCTGATGACGCTGACCGGGCCGCTGCCCGCGCGCGAAATCGATGCGGCATTGAATGCGACTGGCATTGCGCACCTTGCCAATGCGGAAGTGCAGCATCTGTCCGGCGGCGAGTTCCAGCGCGCGCTTCTGGCCCGCGCCATCGCCCGCAAGCCCGATCTGCTGGTGCTTGACGAACCCGTACAGGGCGTCGATTTTTCCGGCGAGATCGCGCTCTACGACCTGATAAAAAACATCAGAAATTCAAGTAATTGCGGAATTTTGTTAATCTCGCATGACCTGCATGTGGTGATGGCGGAAACCGATACCGTGATCTGCCTGAACGGCCATGTCTGCTGCCGGGGAACGCCGCAGGCGGTGAGCCAGAGCCCGGAATATATGCGGCTGTTCGGCGGGTCTGCCGCCAAGGCACTTGCCGTCTATAGCCACCATCACGACCACACCCATCTGCCCGATGGTCGGGTGCAGCACGCGGATGGTTCGGTGACGGATCATTGCCATCCTGATGATGGCCACCACCACGCTCATGATCATGACCACCATCATGATGACCATGGCGAATGCGGTTGCGGCCATGAACATGAGCATGGGAACCATGCGCCCTCCAAACACGCGCAGGGAGAACGGCATGTTTGACGACTTCTTCGTTCGCGCCATGGTCGCCGGTATTGGCGTTGCTCTTACCGCCGGGCCTCTCGGCTGTTTCGTCGTCTGGCGACGTATGGCCTATTTCGGGGATACGATGGCCCATTCGGCGCTGCTTGGTGTGGCGCTCTCGCTGCTGTTGCAGCTCAACCTCATCGTCAGCGTTTTTCTGGTGGCATCCGCTGTTTCGATCCTGCTGATTTTTCTCCAGCGGCGGCAGGCGCTGTCGTCCGATGCATTGCTTGGCATCCTGTCCCATTCGGCGCTGGCCATTGGTCTCGTCATTGTCGCCTTCATGAGCTGGGTGCGTATCGATCTCGTGTCGTTCCTGTTCGGTGATATTCTCGCTGTCACCCGCAGCGATATCGCGCTGATCTGGGGTGGCGGGCTGGTGGTCATGGTTTCCATGGTCTTCCTGTGGCGGTCGCTGCTCGCCTCCACCGTCAATACCGAACTGGCCGAAGCCGAAGGGCTGAACCCGGAGCGGGCGAAGCTCATCTTCACGCTGCTGATGGCGCTGGTGATCGCGATTGCGATGAAGGTGGTCGGCATCATGCTCATCACCTCGCTGCTGATCATACCGGCCGCCACCGCCAGACGTTTTTCCGCCACGCCGGAGGTGATGGCAGTGGTCGCTTCGCTGATCGGTGCCATTGCCGTTATCGGTGGCCTGTTCGGCTCGCTGACCTATGATACGCCGTCCGGCCCCTCCATCGTGGTTGCCGCCGTGATCCTGTTCGTTATAAGCCTGTTGCCGGCGCCGGGTTCTTCCCGCTCCGCGGATGAAGGAGGCAAGTCATGAATGCTCAACCCCAGCAGAACCTTACCAAGAACCAGTCGCTGGTCATGAATGCCCTTTCAAACGCGCATCAGCCGCTCAGCGCCTATATGATCCTCGACAAGCTGCGGGACGACGGTTTCCGCGCGCCGCTGCAGGTTTACCGGGCGCTGGAAAAGCTGGTGGAGTTTGGTCTCGTGCACCGGCTGGAAAGCCTCAACGCCTTCGTTGCCTGCACGCATACACAGGCCGAATGCTGCTCAAATCATCATGGAACGGTGGCGTTTGCCATCTGCGAATCCTGCGGGCAGGTGACGGAATTCCACGATCACGAGATCGACCACCGCCTTGAGCGCTGGGTGAAGGACAGCAAGTTCAAGGCGGAAAAGACCACCATCGAGATTCGCGGTCTCTGCGCTAACTGCGCGTCATAGGCATCGTTTGCGGGGCGGGCATCGCTGCCCGCGTTGCTCATCCTTCGACAATCGCCAGATCTTTCGAAAAACGCTTCCAGTTCTCGATGTATTTTTCCGCAGAACGACGCAGGCCGGCGACGGCTTCGTCATCCAGCGTGCGGATGGCCCGCGCCGGCGATCCGACGATCAGTGAATTATCCGGAAATTCCTTGCCCTCCGTCACCAGCGCATTGGCGCCGACGAGGCAGTTGCGGCCGATCTTTGCTCCGTTCAGGATCGTCGCGCCCATGCCGATGAGTGAATTGTCGCCGATGCTGCAGCCATGCACTATGGCGTGGTGGCCGATGGTGCACATTTCGCCGATGGTCGCGGCAAAGCCGGGATCGCTGTGCACCATCGCCCCTTCCTGAATATTGGTGCCACGCCCGATACTGATCGGCTCATTATCGCCGCGCAATGTCGCTCCGAACCAGATGCCGACATCTTCGCCGAGCGTCACCGAGCCGATGACATTGGCATCAGGCGCGACCCAGTAACGATCCGCTGCTGGGGTCTGCGGCACCCGGTCGGCGAGGCGGTAAAGCGGCATTCGGTTTCTCCCTCTGGATTATGCGCCGGCAGCGATCAGGCGACCGTGACCGACAGTGTGCCGACACCATCGACGCCACACTCGATTCTGTCACCGCGCACGATCGGGCCGACGCCGGCCGGCGTGCCGGTCATGATCACGTCGCCAGCGGCAAGCGTGAAGAGCTTCGAAAGCTCGGCGATCACTTCCGGCACCTTCCAGATCATCTGCGCGAGATCGCCCGTCTGCTTGCGCTCACCATTGACATCAAGCCAGATCGCGCCAGTGGTGGGATGGCCTATCTGGTCCGCGGGAACAATTGGCGAAACCGGTGCGGAATATTCGAACGCCTTGGCGCCTTCCCAGGAGCGGCCCGTCTTCTTCAGCCCGTCCTGCAGGTCGCGGCGGGTCATGTCGATACCGACGGCATAACCCCAGACATGGTTCAGGGCCTCGGTTGCCGGAATATCTGCGCCGCCGCTTTTCAGCACCACGACGCATTCAACTTCGTAATGCACGTTCGAGGACAGGGGCGGATAGGGGAAATCATTGCCGGCGGGCAGCAGGTTGTCCGGGTTTTTCTGGAAATAGAAGGGCGGTTCGCGCGAGGGATCGTGGCCCATCTCGATGGCGTGATCGGCATAATTACGACCGACGCAATAGACCCGCCGCACGGGGAACATGTCGCCCGTGCCTTCAACGGGCAGGAGGACGGGTTTCGGGGCGGGGATGACGGTGGCGGCCATGGGAATTTCCTGTCGTCTCTTTAAGGTGCAATTCTTGTCCCGCGATTCCGGGCTGATTTCCAGTTGAAAATGCTGTCGAGGGCAAAACTGGCTTTTTACAGTCCTTTGCTGTAGAAGCCGGCGCAAAGAGGTTAATCCATGTACAGAAAAGCGCTTGCAAACGGCGAAAAAATCTTCGCCGTGGCCCCCATGATCGATTGGACGGACACGAGGTGCAGGTTTCTGCACCGGCAGTTGTCGAAGCGCGCCTTGCTGTTTACCGAAATGATCGTTGCCGACGCCATCATCCATGGCCAGCGTGACAGGCTGCTCGGTTACCATCCACAGGAACATCCCGTTGCGCTGCAGCTTGGCGGATCCGACCCGGCCAAGCTTGCCGAGGCGGTGCGGATTGCCGGCGATTACCGGTATGACGAGATTAATCTCAATGTCGGTTGCCCATCGGACCGGGTGCAATCCGGCACCTTCGGCGCCTGCCTGATGCGCGAGCCTGATGTCGTGGCGCAGTGCGTTTCGGCGATGAAGGCGGTTGCGACTGTGCCGGTGACTGTCAAGTGCCGCATCGGGGTGGATGACCAGGAACCGGAAACCGTGTTGCCGGATTTTCTGGGGCGTGTTGTCGCGGCCGGTGCGGATGCCGTGTGGATCCATGCGCGGAAAGCCTGGCTGCAAGGCCTTTCACCGAAGGAGAACCGCGAGGTGCCGCCGCTCGATTATGAGCTCGTCTATCGCATGAAGCGGGAAAATCCTGACGTCTTCGTCGGCATCAACGGCGGCATCGCCGATCTTGATCAGGCTTGTGACCATCTGCAGCATATGGATGGCGTCATGCTCGGCCGCGCCGCTTATCATAACACATCCATTCTCGCCGATGTCGATCACCGCATCTACGGTGGCGAGGCCCGGCAACCTGACTGGATGGGGTTGCGCGACACGATGATGGCCTATGCCGCCGGCTATATTGGCGAGGGTGGACGTCTCAACCACGTCACCCGTCATATGGTCGGTTTGTTTCAGGGCATGCCGGGGGCGCGCCGTTTCCGGCAAATTCTCTCCAGCGATGCCACCCGTCCGGGGGCAGGGCCCGAGGTGATCGAGGCGGCTTTCGCCGCGGTCGATTTCAACCCGACGAAGGAACTGGCGGGCTGAGGGCCGGAAACGGCCTTCCTGCGATTTTTATGCCGCCGGCGACAAGGATGTTGCGAAGAGTTTCGCAGTCTCCATCGGGAAATCGCTTAGAGCATTCCCAATAAAAGTGCGTAGCGGTTTCACGTCCGGAAAATGCGGAAAAACGAAAGGCTGGAGCAGGTCCGGCAACTCCGTTTAGACCGACACGACGACTTGCCGGGTGACGCTGCGACATCCGGTGTTCAGCGTCACCGCATCACTCAGACAGCCTTTTGCAATTCCTGCGCACCGTTGGGTGCATTGACCTTGCCGCCGGTGATGAAGAAGGCGAAAACGTCGCGCGGCGTCTTTTCCGCTTTCCGGTCGGGTGCGATCAGCGGTAGATCGTCCGGCACGCCGCCTGCCGCATAGGTCTTGACCCGTTCTGCCCAATGGCCGATCTCCGCCTTCGGGTAACAGGTTGCGATGTCGTCTTCGCCCTTTTGCAGGCGGCAATAGACGAAGTCGGCCGTAACGTCAGGCAGCATCGGATAATCGTGGTGATCAGCGCAGACGACTGCGACCTTGTGCCTGGCAAGAAGATCGATGAATTCCGGCACCTGAAATGTCGGGTTGCGCACTTCGACCACATGGCGAAGACGGATACCATCCTGTTTCTCCGGCAGGAGCGCCAGAAAGGCGCCGAAATCATCCGCGTCGAATTTTTTGGTCGGTGCGAATTGCCATAGGATCGGCCCGAGATGGGACCCGAGTTCCGTCAACCCTTGCGTCAAAAACTTCGTCATGGATTCGCCGGCCTCGGCCAGAATCCTGCGGTTGGTGACGAAACGGCTGGCCTTCAGGGAAAAGATGAAATCATCAGGCACTTCTGACGCCCATTTGGCGAAAGTCTCGGGCTTCTGGCTGCTGTAATAGGTGCCATTCACCTCGATTGCCGTCAATTGCCGGCTGGCATGTTCGAGCTGGCGTCTCTTTGGCAGTTTTTCCGGATAAAACGTGCCCTCCCATGGCTCGAATGTCCAGCCGCCGATACCGGTGCGGATCGTGCCTGATGTCGACATATGCTGTTCCTCCCAAATCCATGCGATATAAACGTCGTAGCTGCGTCATCTGAAATCCCCGGACCAGGCCCGAAGATGCTTTTTTCGCGACTATGGATCCTCGCCTCAGGGGCGAGGATGACCGGGGCAAGCGCAGAGCCATCCGGTAATATCCGGAGACTACTCCGCAGCCTCGCGTTTGCCGGGCGGCCGGCGTTCCAGAAGTTCCTTCAGGAAATGACCGGTGTAGGAGCGTTCGACCTTGACGATGTCTTCCGGTGTGCCGGTTGCCACCACTTCGCCGCCGCCCGTGCCGCCTTCCGGGCCGATGTCGATGATCCAGTCGGCCGTCTTGATGACTTCGAGGTTGTGTTCGATCACCACGACGGAATTGCCCTGGTCCACCAGCGCCTGCAGCATTTCCAGCAACTTGTTGACGTCATGGAAGTGAAGGCCGGTCGTTGGTTCGTCGAGAATGTAAAGCGTGCGGCCCGTCGAGCGTTTCGACAGTTCCTTGGCGAGCTTGACGCGTTGCGCCTCGCCGCCGGATAGCGTGTTGGCCTGCTGGCCGACCTTGATGTAACCGAGGCCGACATCGAACAAAGCCTGCAGCTTGTCGCGCACCGCCGGCACGGCGGCGAAGAATTCCACGCCTTCCTCCACCGTCATATCCAGCACGTCGGCGATGGACTTGCCCTTGAAGGTGACATCGAGCGTCTCGCGATTATAGCGCTTGCCGTGGCAGACGTCGCAGGTGACGTAGACGTCGGGCAGGAAGTGCATTTCGATCTTGATGACGCCATCGCCCTGGCAGGCTTCGCAGCGGCCACCCTTGACGTTGAAGGAGAAACGGCCGGGCGCATAACCGCGCGCCTTTGCTTCCGGCAGGCCGGCGAACCAGTCGCGGATCGGTGTGAAGGCGCCGGTATAGGTGGCAGGGTTGGAGCGCGGCGTGCGGCCAATCGGCGACTGGTCGATATCGATTACCTTGTCGATGAATTCGAAACCGTCGATGCGATCATGTTCAGCCGGGATTTCGCGTGCACCCATCACCCGACGTGCTGCTGATTTATAAAGCGTCTCGATCAGGAAGGTGGACTTGCCGCCACCTGAAACGCCGGTAACCGCTGTGAAAACGCCAAGCGGGATCGCCGCCGTGACATTCTGGAGATTATTGCCGCGTGCGCCATAGACCTTGATCTCGCGGCCCTTTTTGGGCTTCCGGCGCTCTGTCGGCACGGCGACGCCGAGTTCGCCGGAGAGATACTTGCCGGTCAGCGATTTCGGATTGGCCATCACGTCCTGCGGCGTGCCTTCGGCGATCACCTGACCGCCGTGAATGCCGGCGGCCGGGCCGATATCGACCACATAATCCGCCGTCAGAATGGCGTCCTCGTCATGTTCGACAACGATGACAGTATTGCCGATATCGCGCAGGTGTTTCAGCGTCTCGAGCAGGCGGGCATTATCACGCTGATGCAGGCCAATCGATGGCTCGTCCAGAACGTAGAGAACGCCCGTCAGGCCTGAGCCGATCTGCGACGCGAGGCGAATGCGCTGGCTTTCGCCGCCGGACAGCGTACCGGAGTTACGCGACAGGCTGAGATAATCCAGTCCGACATCATTCAGGAAGCGCAGGCGTTCGCGGATTTCCTTGAGAATGCGGACCGCAATCTCGTTCTGCTTGGCGTTGAGATTTTCCGGCAGCACCTCGAACCAGTCGCGTGCCTTGCGGATCGACATCTGGGTGACTTCGCCGATATGCAGCTTGTTGATCTTGACGGCGAGCGCTTCAGGTTTCAGGCGATAACCGGCGCAGGCCGGGCAGGGTGCTGCCGACATATAACGCTCGATTTCCTCGCGCGCCCAGGCGCTGTCGGTCTCTTTCCAGCGGCGCTCCAGATTGGGAACGATGCCTTCGAAATTTTTCACCGTCTTGTAGGAGCGGGCGCCGTCCTGATAGTTGAATTCGATCTTGTCATCGGTGCCCTGAAGGATGGCGTGCTGCGCTTCCCTGGAAAGCTCCGACCATTTGCTGGACAGTTTAAAACCGAAGGCCTTGCCGAGCGCTTCCAGCGTCTGGTTGTAATAGGGAGAAGACGACTTGGCCCATGGGGCGATGGCGCCGTCGCGCAGCGTGCGGGCAGGTTCCGGAACGATCAGGTTCTCATCCACCTTCTGCTGCGAGCCAAGGCCATCGCAGCTGGGGCAGGCGCCGAAGGGATTGTTGAAGGAGAACAGCCGCGGCTCGATTTCCGGAATGGTGAAGCCGGAGACGGGGCAGGCGAATTTTTCCGAAAACAGCACACGCTCATGGGTTTCGTTGAGCGACTTGTTGGCGGAGCCGCCGGCGGCCGTTTCTTCCGGCGGCAGAGGCTTGTCGGCGAATTCGGCGATAGCCAGCCCGTCGGCGAGCTTGAGGCAGGTCTCGAGACTGTCGGCAAGGCGTGCTGCCATATCCGGGCGCACCACCGCGCGGTCGACCACCACGTCGATGTCGTGTTTGTATTTTTTATCGAGCGCGGGCACATCGGCGATTTCGTAGAACTGGCCATCCACCTTGACGCGCTGGAAGCCCTTCTTCATCAGCTCGGCAAGTTCCTTCTTATATTCGCCTTTGCGGCCACGCACGATCGGCGCAAGAATATAAAGACGCGTGCCTTCCTCGAAAGCGAGGATGCGGTCCACCATCTGGCTGATGGTCTGGCTCTCGATCGGCAGGCCCGTGGCCGGCGAATAGGGCACGCCGACACGCGCGAACAGAAGGCGCATATAGTCGTAGATTTCCGTGACGGTGCCCACCGTGGAACGCGGGTTCTTCGAGGTGGTCTTCTGCTCGATGGAAATGGCCGGCGACAGACCGTCGATACGGTCGACATCCGGCTTCTGCATCATTTCCAGAAACTGGCGCGCGTAAGCCGAAAGGCTTTCGACATAACGGCGCTGGCCCTCGGCGTAGATCGTGTCGAAGGCAAGCGACGACTTGCCCGACCCGGAAAGCCCGGTCATGACAATCAGCTTGTTGCGCGGCAGATCGAGGTCGATACCCTTGAGATTATGCTCACGGGCACCACGGATGGAAATCGTCTTCAGTTCACTCATGACAAGGCTCGTGGCAAGGCTCGGACAAAAATAACAGGCTTGATGGCGGCGCGTCCTTATGTAGTGACGCAGCCGGAGGTGTCGAGGTCTATTCCCTATCGGTCGGAGCTTTTCAGCCCACTTGACTCGAATTTCGCGATTAAATAGAACAAAAAAGGAACAAATAGCAAGTGCGAATATCCGCTGTTCGAAGCTCTGGATTATTCGTTGTGGATAGTTCCACGCTTGCGGTGCCCTTTGCGGGCCGCGATGGTTATTGTGTGCGGGATTTTTTTGAAATGCAATTGCCGGTCATGATGGCCGGCGGACAGGATGACGAGATGGCTGGTAGCGTAAACAAGGTAATTCTGATCGGGAATGTCGGCGCGGATCCCGAAATCCGCCGGACGCAGGATGGCCGCCCCATCGCCAACCTGCGTATCGCCACCTCGGAAACCTGGCGCGACCGCAATAGCGGCGAGCGCAAGGAAAAGACCGAATGGCACACGGTCGTGGTTTTCAACGAGGGCCTGTGCAAGGTCGTCGAGCAATATGTCAAGAAGGGCGCCAAGCTCTATATTGAAGGTCAGCTGCAGACGCGCAAGTGGCAGGACCAGACCGGTAACGACCGCTACTCCACCGAAATCGTGTTGCAGGGCTTCAACTCCACGCTGACCATGCTTGATGGTCGCGGTGAGGGCGGCGGCGGCCGTAGCGGCGGCGGTGATTTTGGCGGTGGCGGAGACTACGGCAGCAGCGGTGGCGGTTCCAGCTCCGGTTATGGCGGCGGATACGACCAGCAGTCTTCGTCACGCGGCGGCTCTTCGCGTGGCGGCGGTCAGCCTTCCGGCGGCTTCTCCAACGATATGGACGACGATATTCCGTTCTGAGTGGACGGCGCATGAGGTGATGCGTGACAGGAGGCAGGCATGAGTGATGATACGGCACCGAAACAGCCGACCACAAAACAACCGGCCACCTGGCGCATCATTCTCGCTTTTTTCCTCGATTTCTGGACGGCGTTTTTCGCCGCCGGGTTTCTCGTCGCAGCGGTCGCAGGCGGGCGCACACCACATGGTTTTGCCCTGAACGGCCTGCCCGCCTTTATCGCCTTGGCGCTGATCATCGCCTATTTCATCGTGCTCGGCCGGTTTTTCGGCGGCACGCTGTGGCAGCGGCTTTTGAAGGCGAAACGTTAGCCAAACGGCTTTGCCGGTTTCTGCGGGAGCCGGTTATTTCGATGTCGCGGCGGCTAAGCCGCGACTTTGTCGGCCAGCATCGCCACCATGACGTCGGATTGTGAGACAATCCCCACCATCTTGCCATTGGCGTCGATCACCGGCAGGTAATGCAGCCCTTCTTCCGCAAAACGGATGATGGCTTCTTCGATCGAGGTTTCCGGTCGCACGGTTCTGACCGGCGATGTCATGATGTCCTTGACGGTATCGTTGGGAGCACTTGCGCCGGAAAGAATGAGGCGCAGCCGCTGCAGAAAACCGATGGAGGGGCGGCCGTTTCTCCAGCTCGCCTTTTCCAGAAAATCCGTCTGGGTGACGATGCCGAGGATTTCGGCTTTATCGTTGGTGACGGGCAGCGCCTTGAAATGGTGGCTGTGCATCAGCGCATGGGCATGGCGCAGGCTATCGTCGGGGGCAACGCCAACCACATCGCGCGACATGACGCTGGCGCAATCGAGATGCAGCGCGCGGCGGCGATAGGAGCGCAGCTCGGTCTTGCGCAGGATGGTCTCCAGTTCCTCCCGGTCGATATCGAGGACTTCGTCATATTCCTTCAGCACCTCATCGAGGTCAGTGGAGGAGAAACCGATTTTCTGGATGGGGGTCGGATCCGTTGTGCCGTGGGCGGCCTTTCCGAGCTTCAGGCCATGCGGATAGGCGCGGCCGGTGGCATTGTTATAGGCAAGTGCCAGCGCAAGAAGGATCAGTGAATTTCCGGCGACTGGCCACAGAAGGAAACCATATCCGAGACTGTGCACGGCGGGGCCGCCGAGGACGGCCGTCAGCGCCACCGCGCCGCTTGGCGGGTGCAGGCAGCGCAGCGCCATCATGGCGGCGATGGCAAGGCTGATGGCGAGAGCGCTGGCGAGGAATGGGTCCGGAACCAGCAACGCGACCGTGACACCCACGAAAGCCGATACCAGATTGCCGCACAGGATGGACCAGGGCTGCGCCAGCGGGCTGGAGGGCACGGCGAATAACAGCACGGCCGAAGCGCCCATCGGCGCGATCATGGCGGGCAGGGTAGGGTCGAAGCGCAGAGCGAGACTGCCCAGAAGTCCTGTCAGGAGAATGCCCACGAAGGCGCCGGTCGCGGAACGCAGCCTTTCCCTGTTGCTGACGGGTGCGGCATCCGGGATGAGGCGACGCAGCGTGGAACGCATGAAGAAAACTTTCGAATCCGAAAAAGATGCGCGTCTTTTAACCGAAACGGTGGCCGGATTTAAAGGATGGATTTTTTACAGTTTCAGCTGGATCAGGAATTTGTTGCGAGATATCGCGGCCGGCTGCTTCTCAGAATCCGAAGGCTGATTTTATGCCATCGACCACGAATTGCACCGAAAGGGCGGCAAGCAGCACGCCAAGCAGCCGGGTGAGGATCGCCCGGCCGGTATTGCCGAGAAAGCGGTCCATCCGCTCCGAAACGATCAAAGCCGCGTAGACAAGGGCCATGGCGAAAGCGAGGATCAGGATGAGCACGACCATTTCGATGGTGGTCTTCATCGTGCCGGCGAGAAGTACGGTGGCGGAAATGGCGCCCGGCCCGGCAATCAGCGGCAAAGCCAGCGGAAAGACCGCCAGATTGTGCAGATGGTCCTTGGTGATGGCGATCTCCGATGTCTTTTCCTTGCGCTCCTGACGCTTTTCGAAAATCATCTCGAAGGAAATCCAGAATAGCAGAAGGCCGCCGGCGATGCGGAATGCGCCGAGCGAAATGCCGAGCAGGTTGAGGATGGTGAGGCCGAACAGGGCGAAGACGGCGAGAATGCCGAAAGCGATCAGCGAGCCGCGCAGGGCAACCTGACTGCGCTGGCTACGCGTCATCCCAGCGGTCAGTGCAAGGAACACGGGCGCAAGACCGGGCGGATCGAGCGTGACCAAAAGTGTGGTGAGCGCGTTGATGAGCGTTTCGCTGCTGGCCATTCTTTCCCCGCTTATTGCCTTTTTGTGCGCGAGCCTACGCAAGTCGCGGCTGCTTTGAAAGGGAGCGGCGGTGCTTTTGTCGGGCTAAATCGCGAAAAGCGGTGTTCGTCTTGCAAATGACGCAAAAGACTGTTCAAAACTCGCCGGGAAATTGGCTTAACGTGGCTGTTTCCGCTATAAAAATCCATCCGATTCTTAACAGAGAATGTGATCCGTTTTGACTGACCAGAGCCCCCCCGGCGGCGGAAAACTTCCGCCAGGCATTGAACCGATTTCCATCATGGAGGAAATGCAGCGGTCCTATCTCGATTACGCCATGAGCGTCATCGTGTCCCGCGCGCTTCCCGATGTCCGTGATGGTCTGAAGCCGGTTCACCGCCGTATTCTTTACGGCATGTCCGAACTCGGCATCGACTGGAACAAAAAATACGTCAAATGCGCCCGCGTCACCGGTGACGTGATGGGTAAATTCCATCCGCACGGCAATTCGGCGATCTATGATGCGCTGGCGCGTATGGCGCAGGACTGGTCGCTCCGCCTGCCGCTGATTGACGGTCAGGGCAATTTCGGCTCCATCGATGGCGATCCGCCGGCGGCTGAACGTTATACCGAATGCCGTCTTGAAAAGGCCGCGCATTCGCTGCTCGACGATCTCGACAAGGAAACCGTCGATTTCCGCGATAACTATGATGGCACGTTGCAGGAACCGGTCGTTATTCCGGCGAAGTTCCCGAACCTGCTGGTCAATGGGGCAGGTGGCATTGCGGTGGGTATGGCCACCAATATTCCGCCGCACAATCTGTCCGAGGTCATTGACGGCTGTATCGCGCTGATCGAGAACCCGGCGATCGAGCTGCCCGAGCTGATGCAGATCATTCCCGGCCCGGATTTCCCGACCGGCGCGCTGATCATGGGCCGCTCCGGCATACGCTCGGCTTACGAGACGGGTCGCGGATCGGTCATCATGCGCGGCCGCGCCACCATCGAGCCGATGCGTGGCGACCGCGAGCAGATCATCATCACCGAAGTTCCCTATCAGGTGAACAAGGCCTCGATGATCGAGAAGATGGCCGAACTGGTCAAGGAAAAGCGCATCGAGGGCATTTCCGACCTGCGTGACGAATCCGACCGCCAGGGTTATCGCGTCGTCGTCGAGCTGAAGCGCGACGCCAATGCCGACGTCATCCTGAACCAGATTTATCGCTATACACCGCTGCAGACCTCATTTGGCTGCAACATGGTGGCGCTGAACGGCGGCAAGCCGGAACAGATGACGCTGCTCGACATGCTGCGCGCCTTCGTCGCGTTCCGCGAGGATGTCGTCAGCCGCCGCACCAAGTACCTGCTGCGCAAGGCGCGCGACCGCGCGCATGTGTTGGTGGGTCTGGCGATTGCCGTTGCCAATATCGACGAAGTCATCCGCGTCATCCGTCACGCTCCCGATCCGGCTTCGGCCCGCGAGGAGTTGATGACGCGGCGCTGGCCGGCGCGGGATGTGGAAAGCCTGATCCTGCTCATCGACGATCCACGCCACCGCATCAATGAAGACGGCACCTACAATCTGTCCGAAGAGCAGGCGCGTGCCATTCTCGAATTGCGCCTTGCCCGTCTGACGGCGCTGGGTCGCGATGAAATCGGCGACGAGCTGAACAAGATCGGCGCGGAAATCAGCGAATATCTCGACATTCTGTCGTCGCGTCTGCGCATCATGCAGATCGTTACGGACGAACTCATCGCCATCCGTGATGAGTTCGGCACGCCGCGCCGGTCCGAGATCGTCGAGGGCGGTCCCGATATGGACGATGAAGACCTCATCGCCCGGGAAGACATGGTCGTTACCGTTTCGCATCTTGGCTATATCAAGCGCGTGCCGCTCACCACCTACCGGGCGCAGCGTCGTGGCGGCAAGGGTCGTTCCGGCATGGCGACGCGCGACGAGGATTTCGTCAATCGTCTCTTTGTTGCGAACACCCATACGCCGGTGCTGTTCTTCTCTTCGCGCGGCATCGTCTACAAGGAAAAGGTCTGGCGCCTGCCCATCGGTACGCCGCAGTCCAAGGGCAAGGCCCTCATCAACATGCTGCCGCTGGAACCCGGCGAACGCATCACCACCATCATGCCGTTGCCCGAGGATGAAACGACCTGGGAAACGCTTGACGTGATGTTCTCGACGACGCGCGGCACGGTTCGCCGTAACAAGCTCGGCGATTTCGTTCAGGTCAACCGCAACGGCAAGATCGCCATGAAGCTCGACGAAGAGGGTGACGAAATCCTCTCAGTCGAAACCTGTACGGATCGGGACGACGTGCTTCTGACCACGGCTCTCGGCCAGTGCATCCGCTTCCCCGTGGACGATGTGCGCGTCTTTGCCGGCCGCAACTCGGTCGGTGTGCGTGGCATCAATATGGCAGATGGCGACCGCATCATTTCCATGACCATTGTCGGCCATGTGGAAGCTGAACCGTGGGAGCGTGCAGCCTATCTGAAGCGCTCGGCGGCCGAACGGCGCGCCGCAGGCGTCGATGAAGACGACATCGCGCTCGTTGGTGAGGAAGTGACGGAAGAGGGCGAACTCAGCGAAGAGCGCTATCAGGAGCTGAAGGCGCGCGAAGAATTCGTGCTGACGGTGTCCGTGAAGGGCTACGGCAAGCGCTCGTCCTCTTATGACTTCCGCACATCGGGCCGTGGCGGCAAGGGTATCCGCGCCACCGATACCTCGAAGACGGCGGAGATCGGCGAACTCGTCGCAGCTTTCCCCGTGGACGAAGGCGACCAGATCATGCTGGTTTCCGATGGCGGCCAGCTTATCCGTGTGCCTGTCAACGGCATCCGCATCGCAAGCCGCGCCACCAAGGGCGTGACGATCTTCTCCACCGCAAAGGATGAGAAGGTGGTTTCCGTGGAGCGCATCAACGAGCCGGAAGGCGACGACGAGGCGGAAAACGGCAATGGCGACGAGGCGGAAGACAATCTGCCGGATACGCCTGAGACACCGGAGAGCGAGGCGTAAGCCGCCTCGTTTCTCTCTCGTCAATCAACAGAAAACCCCGCGGCGCTCAGGCACCGCGGGGTTTTTCTTTGGGTCTTATCTGGCTGGTTCGGTTCGTTATCGAATTCGGATATGGATCGGCGCACGTCCGGAACGGCGGGCCACGTGAAGGTGGATGCTTGCTTCCGGCTGGTTGGCGCGCCAGGCGCGGGCGCCATGCGACAGGAGCAGGCTGACCAGATCGCGCGTCTTTGCCTTGGAGCGGTTGAGACCGAGATCGGCGATCCGCATCGCTGCCTCATGAATGGGATGCAGAACCGACAGACTGCTTTGCCCGTTGCCAGACGCAATGTCCGAATAATTCTCGTTAACTGCCATCTTGGAAAGCCTCGCTACACATTACACAATTCGAGGAGACAGGCGATGTTTCGACAATGAACACCGCCTGCGGAAACATCGGTTACTGGAGTGACGCCCAGCAGCTGACGCCTTTCTTTTTCAATGCATTGCATGCATTTACCGCGGCGTTCTGGCCATCAAAGCCGCCGAAACGGGCGCGGTAGATCTGGGAGCCGTCCTTGCTGAAGGCGACCGTGAAGGGTTTTGCGGAACGCAGGGCCGCACCACCTTTTTCCTGCGCGTTCTGCAACAGGCCGCGGGCGGAGTTTTCATCCGGCGATGCGCCGATCTGGATCACCCAGCCACCCTGAGGTGCGGCAGCTATAGCCGAAGGGGCAGGGGCGACGGAAGCGGTGACGATATTATCCACCTTGGTCGAGTTGGTGATCATGCTGCGATCAGGAGCGACCGGCGCGCGAACAACCGGATCCTTGCCCTTCTGCCAGGTAGCGGCTTCCATGGCCTTGACGGCGGCATTGGAAGAGGAGCCTGCAAAGGCGGTGACCGGTGCTTCTTCATAACGAGCTTGCGGCACAGGGCCGGCATTGGGCAGGCCGGCATTGGTAGCCGCGACCGCAACGGAAGGAACAGCTGCCGCCACGGCGACGGGCTCTTCGACGGGCGCGGACCGTGTCTGGGCGATCAGGTTGCTGTTGCCGCCACGCGATGCCTGCGGCAGATAGGTCGCGACAAGCTTACGCATGGTCGCGTCACGGGCGGCGCTGGAGCGACCGCCGAGAACGACGGCAACGATGGAACGGCCATCGATTTGCGCCGAAGTGGCAAGATTGCTGCCTGCTGCGCGGGTATAGCCGGTCTTGATGCCATCCACGCCCTTAACGGTTCCGACAAGACGATTATGGTTGCCGATAACCTGCTTGCCAAAATTGAAGGTGCGGGTGGAGAAGTAACCGTAATATTGCGGATAATGCTGGCGAAGGGCGATGCCGAGACGGGCCTGATCGCGCGCCGTCGTCATCTGCGCCGTGTTGGGCAGGCCGTTGGCGTTGCGGTAGGTCGTGCGGGTCATGCCGAGCGCACGGGCCTTGGCGGTCATCATTCTGGCGAAACGGTCTTCCGAGCCGCCGAGATATTCACCGAGCGCTGTCGCCATGTCGTTGGCAGAGCGAGTGACAAGAGCGAGAATGGCCTGCTCGACCGTGATGGCGCCGCCGGCGCGCACGCCGAGTTTGGATGGCGGCTCCTTGGCGGCATTGGCCGAGACGGGCACCTTGGAATCAAGCGAGATGCGTCCGGAATTAAGCGCCTCGAACGTCAGATAAAGCGTCATCATCTTTGTCAGAGAGGCGGGATAACGCAAACCGTCCGGATCCTCGCCGTAGAGAACCTTGCCGGTCTTGGCGTCGATGACGATGCCCGCATATTTCGGTTCCGCCTGCGCGGTGCCCACGGATGTTGCGGTTATGAACGCCGCAGCAAGGGTCATCGCCAGAAACCTTACAAAAGACGTCGCACCCGCTTTGCGCGAATGTACCCCAGATACATTTTTCAACACTGCTGAACTCTTCAATCGCATATTTCTGTTCCGCTCGGACACGCCCCGCCCGATAGCTCCGGGGAGAAACTTTATCGGGATGGCGTTACCAAGTGGTTTATGAAAGGTATCCACCCTCCATAAAATGCGACTTTTCGCACGCAATCTGTGCCATGTCGTTTCACGGATTTCCGTCTTTTGCGAGGCGCTGCTCGACATAATGTTTCACATCGGTGTCGAGTTTTTGCCATTGCGGCAGCAGGCCGGAGGAGAAACGGTAAAAAAGACTGAGATCCTGCCCGACGTGGATATCCCTCTGGCAGTCGCTGCCCGTGGCTTTCTGCGGTGTTTGCGGCAGAAGGCAGCGCACAACGTAGTCGCCTTCACTTTCGCGCCGTCCGGTCAGGATAACTTCCTTGCCGTAACCGGAATCGGCGCGCAGGCGGTGCAGCAACAATCCGTGCTTCAGCGGTACAGGGTCTCCTTCCGTCAACCGCGCATAGATCGGCCCGAAACGGCCGGACATGTCCTGTGACATGGTGCTTTGCGACAGCTGAATATAAACCAGCCCCGTCGCCTGGGCCGGATCGTCGAACATGGCGCGATTCTCTTCCTCATATCCGTTGAGGCCGGGCCAGGTCAGATAAAGATCGATTCGCTCCTGCTCGCCGCCCTCACGACCGGAGGGCAGGCGCAGCGTGTTTTTCGCGAGATTGAGCCGGTCGTTGCCGATTGTTACCTGCACCTCGTCGGTCGCCGTCGTGTGGCCCGCCTTCAGGATACGTTCGCCATACCATTTGACACCGATATTAAGTGCGATGACTAAAATGAGAAGAATTCCGGCGATGATGGCGGCGCGACGTATCAGCGACGAGGAAAGCAGGGGTGTTCCGTTCTGCATGGGCTTCCAGATTCGTTCTTGTCGCGGGGGCGATTTCCGGGCCGGAAATTGGCTGACAAAGCTTTAACCTGCGGCGATCGCCATTGAAATGCTGTTTTGCCGCTGCTACCTGATAGGGCGCAAGCAAAGGACGGCATATGGCAGCGCGCGACAGATATTCCCGGAAACTCGAATGTTCCAAATGTGGTCATCAGGGTTTTGCCGAAGTGTCGGAATCAGATGAAAAGAGCCGCGCCGATGTCGATTTTCGCGTCGATGAAATGCCGCGGGGGTTTCGCACCGAACGCGCCTCGGGTGATCCGACCGATTTCATGATTCGCTGCGGCCAGTGCGGCAACATATTTCGTTTCCTGCAAAAAACCGCCTATGCGCCCGGAGGCGAACCGCGCGTGAAGGCCTGAACGGGAGGTGCCGGATGACCATGCCGCAACAACCGAACGGGGCGCCGCCAAGGCGCAAACCAATCTGGCCGTGGATCGTGCTTTTGGTGCTGACGCTCTGCGCCATCTACTCCTATAATCGCGCCAACGAAATCCTTGCCGAATTGTCTGACACGTTGCCGCCAGCGGTGCTGAACCTGTTCGAGGATATTCTTCGGGGTGGCGGACAACACGGTGATCGCGGCCCCGGCATCGGGGTCTGAATAATCAAACGGCCAATAGTATATTGACCACAAGCCGGCCCCTCGCAGACAGACGTTTTTTAGAGGCGCACTAAAGAAAAAAAGCCCCGCAAACGGGCGGGGCAGGTTGATCGCTCGGGGAAAGTTGGGCAATGCCCGGGAGCGATGTGACTATATAAGCGACAATATTGCTGACGCGATAGGCCACTTCCGTCCCAAACAGTACGCCGGCGCATAAAATTTGCTCAAGTGAGGAGGATTTGAGGCGATGAACTCGCTAAATCTGTCAGGCAACTTGACAGCAAGTTGCCCTATTCTTTCCCTTGCCTCGAATTGCACATATTTGCTCCTAACATAAAGAGACATGAGCAGACGCATGGATAAATCCGGAATCTTCTTCGTGGCGCTTTTGCTGGTGCTTGTCGCAATCGTTCTCAGCCTGACGCTGTTTGATTCGTCCCAACAGGTTCCCACGGTTCCTGCGGGCGAAGGGTCTCTGCTGCCGCCGGCGACAACACCTGGACAGTGACTGGACAGTGACCGGATATATGCAGGCGGGCGGACGGCAACGGCTTGCGACTGCCGGGATTGACGGCCATTTTCAAACCGCTATAAAGCCTCACCACCGAAGGATGGGTGTCCGAGTGGTTTAAGGAACCGGTCTTGAAAACCGGCGTGCGTGAGAGCGTACCGTGGGTTCGAATCCCACCCCATCTGCCATTCAGCTCAAAAATGACCATTTAAAAAACGCGGAACGATTACCGATCCGGGCCACGTCGTTTGGTCAGGGCTGCGTTGATATTACCCACAACGACGAAACCCGCCTTTCGGCGGGCTCCAGATTTCACATTTGATCAGATTTCGGGGCAACCCCGTTCGTTGGCGAAGGTGATGCGATCCGACCCTCGGCGGGTGAAGCCTTGAACGACGACGCGGCCGGGGGTGACGCGCACGACTTCAGGATCTCGCAGGCCAGCCTCACGGGCGGCGGCGCGAGCTTCGCGTTCGCTGCAGCCGCGCATACGGGGCGGACCACGGCGGTCAACGTCTCGGTCGCGATCTCGATCGCGGATGACCGGGCGCACGCCGTCCGGACCGATCCTTAATTCCATGTCCTGCGCTCCTGCCGGGATCGGCGCGGCGATGGATACCAAGGCGATGCCAAGCGCCAGACCTGTAGCTTTTATTGACTTGATCATGGTTTCCTCCCTCAGCCGAAAAACCGGCGGAAGCTTGTTTGTTTGCGGGGAAGAAACGCGGCCACACTGCCTTTGTTCCGTTATTTCGAATGTGGGAGAAGGCGCGGACGAGCGTCAACAGTCGATTTCAAGCGCCCAAAAGAGATAAATCATTAACCACGTTCATTACAATTTTATCGAATTTGCAGAAGTCGTTCGCATTTTCGCCACGTTATGCACAAGATTAAGCGACTGTTAGGTGCTTCGATGGCAGGGGCAATTCATCGAGGCAAGTGAGGGTGCGGTTCTCCGAGCCAATAGCAGCGTGGGGCAGACGATTTGAATTCTACGGTCAAGAAACTCGGCATCAGCACCAGATCGGGTGCGAAGTGGCTTGCAATTTCCGTGCTTTGCGCTGCGACAGCGTCGTGTTCCACCACGACCGAGACCAAGCCTAAGCCCAAGCGCAGCAAGGAATATTTCTCTGAATCGGAATATGGCGTCAAAGCCAGCCCGCGCGTTGCCGATGGCAAGAGCATTCCCAAGGGCGGCGGGCGAGAGCTGATCGGTAATGCCTATACCGTCAAGGGCCGTCGTTATTTTCCGAAAGAAGAGCCGGGTTATAACAAGACCGGTCTTGCCTCCTGGTACGGTTCCGCCTTCCATGGCCGCCTGACGGCGAATGGTGAGGTGTACGACAAAGAACATCTTTCTGCCGCACATCCGACATTTCCCCTGCCGAGCTATGCGCGCATCACCAACACGGAAAATGGCGCGTCGGTTCTGGTGCGCGTCAACGATCGCGGACCTTTCCACGAAGGCCGCCTGATCGACGTTTCCAGCAAGACGGCCGATCTTCTCGACATGAAGGCGACGGGTACGGCGAATGTGCGGGTGCAATATGCCGGCCGTGCCCCGCTTGACGGTCACGACATGCCCTATCTGATGGCGTCCTATATTCCGAAGGGCTCGCGCTCGCCGGGTGTTGCGCCGGAAGGGCAGATCGCAACGGGCGTGATGGTGGCTTCGGCCTCTCCGAACTTCGTGCCGGCTCCTGCCTCCAATCCGAATTATAGCGGTTCGACGCAGACGGCGCTGGTCGGTTCCAGGAAGAATGCGGCCCTGCAGGCCATGCCGCTGGTCAATGGTCCCGCGCCAGCGTTCGAACAATTTGCGATCCTGCCGGAAATCGGTCCGTTCCTGGCTGAACGACCGGAAGGAAACTTCATGCGTGAGCCGGCGGCGCCCGGCGGCAATTATCTGCGCGTGCCGACACCATCGTCCAAATATGCGGCGGCTTATTCGCAAGAATCTGCTACGGTTTCCCAGACCGCACGTGCCTTCGACAGCGTGCTGGTCGATCGTGGCGCGCTCAACGAGCAATCGATACTCGCCCATGTGAAGCGTCAGCAGGCGAAGTCGCGCTGACGGATTGAAGGGTAGGGCTGCATCCGTTTCGTTTCGGGCGGCCGGTTTCGGCAGGCAGGACTGGGCGGTTTCATGCGCAAGGCCATTTATCGCTCCTATTGTTCGGTGGTCGTCGCGGCCGGGCTTGCATTTTTAAGCGCAGATGCGGCGCAATCGCAGACTGCGCCCTTCATCGCCAAGGCTGAACAGGCCTATATGATCGATGCCGAAACCGGCACCGTGCTTCTTTCGCAAAATGAAGATCAGTCGTTTCCGCCGGCGTCGCTTGCAAAGCTGATGACGGTGGAAGTGGTGCTGGATGCGCTTTCCAAGGCGCAGGTGACGCCGGAGACCGCTTATCCCGTCTCTGAATATGCCTGGCGCACGGGCGGCGCGCCGTCACGAACCTCGACCATGTTCGCGGCGCTGAAATCTTCCGTCGGTATCAACGATCTCCTGACCGGCATCATCGTGCAGAACGCCAATGACGGCTGCATCATCGTCGCCGAAGGCATGGCGGGTTCGGACCCCGCATTTGCCAAGCGCATGACGGTGAGAGCGGGCGAACTCGGCATGGGCCGCAGCAGGTTTGCCAATTCCACCGGGCTTCCTGATCCGGGCAACCAGACGACCGCCAGGGATATGGTGCGTCTTGCCCAGCATCTGCATGATACCTATCCGGATCGCTATGGGCTTTTCACCAAGCCGGATTTCGAATGGAACCGGATATTCCAGCGCAACAAAAACACACTGCTTGGGAACGGCATAGATGGGCTCGGGCTTGGCTTTGCGGAAGGCAGCGGCTTTGCGGCCGTGGTTTCGGCAGAGCGGGAGGGACGGCGGGTCTATCTGGCGCTATCGGGCATAACAGACGACAAAACGCGGCAGGAAGAAGCCCGCCGCGTGGTCGATTGGGGCCTCACAGCTTTCGAAAAGCGCCATCTTTTCAGCAAGGATGAAGTGGTGGGTTCGGTCAGCGTCTATGGTGGCGATGCCTCCTATGTCGATCTCTCGCCAAAGGAAGATGTCAGCGTGCTGGTGCCGGTCAACAATCCGGAGCGAATTTCCGGACGGATTGTCTATCGCTGGCCGTTGAATGCACCTCTGGACGTTGGCGCCAATGCGGGAACGCTCAAGGTCTTTTCGGGCGAGCGGCTGCTGCGCGAAGTGCCGCTTTATACCAAGGGTTCGGTCGGCAAGGGCTCGCTGACCCAGAATGCGGCGGGTGCGTTGAAGGAACTGCTGCTGTTCTGGCTCTGAAAATCCGCGCCTTGCGCCACCTTGCTCCTATGCTTTTGTTCAGGCACCTCATTTTCTGAAAAGCGCTTCACACTTTTTGGTTCGATGCTGTAAACAGGCATTTCAATATTTCCGGGAATTCCTCGCAGGACGTGACATTGGCCGAAAAGACTGGACTGTTCATCAGCTTCGAAGGCGGCGAGGGTGCCGGCAAGTCGACGCAGATTCGCACACTTGCCGAGGCGCTTCGTGGTCGCGGCTTCGAGGTGGTCGTGACGCGCGAGCCGGGCGGCTCGCCGGGTGCGGAGGCCGTTCGGCATGTTCTGTTGTCAGGCGCGGCGGAATCCTTCGGTGTGCGCATGGAGGCGATCCTGTTTGCGGCGGCGCGCAACGACCATGTCGAAGAGATCATTCGCCCGGCGCTTGCGCGTGGCGAGATCGTGCTCTGCGACCGCTTTCTTGATTCCTCCCGTGTTTATCAGGGCACGACCGGCAATCTGGAACCGGATTTCATCGAGACGCTGCAACGCATTGCGATCGATGGCGTTGTGCCGGAACTGACGCTGATCTTCGATATCGCCGCCGAAAAGGGGCTGGCGCGCGCCAGAAAACGGGCGGATGAGGGGGCTGCGCCCGACCGGTTCGAAAAGGAAGAAATCGAGACCCACGAGAAGCGACGGGAAGCCTATCTCGATATAGCGCTTGCCGAGCCGCGTCGCTGCCGTATCGTCAATGCCGACCAGCCGGAGGAGAAGGTGGCGGAGGACGTGATGTCCTTTGTCGAGCCCTTGCTCGAGCAACTGGGGACGGCAGTGGGCGCGGCGCATGAGTGAGGTTCAGGGCGTTCTCGACGGCGCGATTGCGCCGCAGCAGAACACGAAGCTTTTCGGGCATGAGGAAGTCGAAGCGTTCCTCGCGCAATCCTATCGCTCCGGCAAGGGCCATCATGCCATTCTCATCGAAGGGCCGGAAGGGATAGGCAAGGCGACGCTCGCCTTCCGTTTCGCCAATCACGTCCTCACCCACCCAGATCCGTCTTCGGCCCCGGATGTCCTTGCCGATCCCGATCCGCAGTCGCTCGTCAGCCGGCAGATCACGGCCGGGGCATCGCACAACCTGTTGCATCTGACGCGTCCGGTGGATGAAAAAACCGGCCGCGTGAAATCCGCCATCACCGTGGATGAGGTGCGGCGGGCAGGGCATTTCTTTTCGCAAACCTCGGGCACCGGCAACTGGCGCATCGTCATCATCGATCCGGCTGATGATCTCAACCGCAATGCCGCGAATGCGATCCTGAAAATACTGGAGGAGCCGCCGAAGCGGGCGATGTTCCTCGTCCTGTCGCATGCGCCGGGCAAGTTGCTGCCGACCATCCGCTCCCGCTGCATGCCGCTTCGTCTGCTACCGCTTTCAGATGCGGATATGGTGCAATCACTCGATCATCTCGGCATCGGCTCCGCCGGCGAAAAGCGTGACGCCTTGATTGCGGCCTCGAAGGGCAGCGTGGCACAGGCGCTCAAGCTCACGAATTATGGCGGCTCCGACATTGTCGAGGCATTTGCCGAGGTGATGTCTGCGGAAGGGCCGGGAGCACGCAAGAAGATGCACAAGCTTGCTGAGGTTCTGGCGCAGAAGGATGGCGATATCGTCCTCGGCTTCTTCATGGAGCATGTGACGGAAGAGCTGATGGAGCGGGCCCGGGCGGCGGCGATGGCGGGCGACATCGCGGCGGCGGAAAGACATGCGCGGCTTTCCTCGATGCTTGCGGAGCGGATCAGCGTGGCGCAGGCCTATAATCTCGACAAGAAGCAGATGGTGCTTTCCATTCTGGAAGATATTCGCGGCGTCTGAAGGCGCGGGGATCGTACAAATCGTACTCTTCGCTTTCGCTGCTGCGAACAATGGTTTAAGAGCGGTCTATCCAAAAAAACAGCCTGTAAAGTCGATAGACCGTCATGACAGACAAGACACCATTCTACATCACCACCGCGATCTCCTATCCCAACGGCAAGCCGCATATCGGCCATGCCTATGAGCTGATTGCGACGGACGCCATGGCACGTTTCCAGCGCCTGGATGGAATGGATGTGTTCTTCCTGACCGGCACCGACGAACACGGCCAGAAGATGCAGCAGACGGCGCGGGCGGAAGGCATTTCGCCGGAAGAGCTGGCGCAGCGCAATTCCGACCAGTTCCGCGCAATGGGCAAGCTGCTCAACGCCTCGAATGACGATTTCATCCGCACCACGGAAGAGCGCCACCATGAGACCTCGCGCAATATCTGGAACCTGATGGCCGATAGCGGCGACATCTACAAGGACAGCTATGCCGGCTGGTATTCCGTGCGCGACGAGGCCTATTACGGCGAGGACGAAACGGAAGTACGCGCCGACGGCGTGCGTTATGGGCCGCAGGGCACACCGGTGGAATGGGTGGAGGAGGAAAGCTACTTCTTCAAGCTCTCCGAATACCAGGACAAGCTGCTGAAGCTCTACGAGGAAAACCCTGAATTCATCGGCCCGGCGGAGCGGCGCAACGAGATCATCTCCTTCGTCAAATCCGGTCTGAAGGACCTGTCGATTTCCCGCACCACCTTCGATTGGGGCATCAAGGTTCCGAACGATCCGAAGCATGTCATGTATGTCTGGGTCGATGCCTTGACCAACTACATCACCGCCACGGGTTACATCGAAGACAGGAACGGCCCGCGCGCCAAATATTGGCCCGCCGACGTGCATATCATCGGCAAGGACATCATCCGCTTCCATGCGGTCTACTGGCCTGCCTTCCTGATGAGCGCGAAGCTGCCGTTGCCCAAGCGGGTCTATGCGCATGGCTTCCTGCTCAACAAGGGCGAGAAGATGTCGAAGTCGCTCGGCAATGTCGTCGATCCCGCCAATCTGGTTGCTCACTTCGGCCTGGATCAGGTGCGGTATTTCTTCCTGCGCGAAGTTTCCTTCGGCCAGGACGGCAGCTACAGCGAAGAGGGCATCGCCACCCGCATCAATGCCGATCTCGCCAACGGCATCGGCAATCTCGCCAGCCGTTCGCTGTCTATGATCGTCAAGAATTGTGACGGCCAGATTCCGGCACCCGGCGAATTCACCGATGAAGACAAGGCGATGCTGGCTTCGGCTGACGGGCTGCTGGCGGTCTGCCGCGAGGAGATGGGCAAGCAGCTGCTTCACCGTGCACTTGCGGCCATCATCGCCGTCGTTTCGGAGACCGACCGTTACTTCGCATCGCAGGAGCCATGGGCGCTGAAGAAGACTGATCCCGAGCGCATGGGCACCGTGCTCTACGTCACGGCGGAAGTGGTGCGCCAGATCGGCATCCTTCTGCAGCCCTTCATGCCGGAATCCTGCGACAAGTTGCTCGATCTCGTGGCAGCTGCCGCTGACAAACGCGATTTCGCAGCGCTCGGCGAGGCCGGTCGTCTGGTTCCAGGCACGCCGCTCGAAGCTCCGAAGCCGGTCTTCCCGCGTTACGTTGCGCCGGAAGCGTGAAGGCGAGACCGATGCTGATCGATACCCATTGCCATCTGGATTTTCCTGACTTCGATGCTGAGCGCGACGATATCATCGCCCGCGCCCATGCCTCCGGCGTGAGCCAGATGGTGACGATCTCGACCCGGGTGCGCCGTCTGCCCGAGCTTTTGAAGATCGCTGAAAAATATCCGTCGGTCTTTTGCTCGGTCGGCACACATCCCAACAGCGCAGCCGAGGAACTGGATATATCGGCTGACGATCTGGTGCGGCTGGCGGAAAGCCACGACAAGATCGTGGCGATTGGTGAGGCGGGACTGGATTATTTCTACGATACGCAGAAGCCGGAAGACCAGAAGACCGGCCTCATTCGCCATATCGAAGCGGCAAGACGGACGAAGCTGCCGCTCGTCATTCACAGCCGCAGCGCCGATGACGACATGGCCGCTATTTTGCGCGCGGAAAGCGAAAAGGGGGCATTCCCCTTCATCCTGCATTGCTTCTCCGCTGGTCCTGAACTGGCGAAAACCGGCGTTGAGCTTGGCGGTTATGTTTCTTTTTCAGGCATTCTCACCTTCCCGAAATCGCAGGATATCCGTGATATCGCCGCCACCGTGCCGCTTGACCGGCTGCTTGTCGAAACCGATGCGCCCTATCTTGCGCCGAAGCGCTGGCGGGGAAAACGCAACGAGCCTTCCTACGTGGTCAATACGGCGGAAGTTCTGGCCGAGGTGCATGGTGTTTCTTTCGAGCGCATGGCCGAAATTACCACCGAGAACGCCTTCCGCTGCTTTTCGAAGATGACAAGGGTGTAGCGTGGCAATCTACCGTCGTCGCTTCACGGTTCTCGGCTGCGCGTCTTCGCCCGGTGTGCCGCGCATCAACGGCGACTGGGGTGCCTGCGATCCCGAAAATCCGAAGAACCGGCGCACGCGCACGGCCTTCATGGTGGAGCAGATCGGCCCGGATAGTGGCAAGACCACCGTCGTGATCGATACTGGCCCGGATTTTCGCGAACAGATGATTGCCGCAAAGGTGGAGGCCGTCGATGCGGTGCTTTACACCCATGCCCATGCCGATCACCTGCATGGTATCGATGATCTGCGCATCTATTTCGCCATCCAGCAAAACCGCATTCCGATCTATGCCGATCCCGTTACCATGGCGCGCATATGGGACGGTTTCGCTTATTGCCTGGAGACACCGCCGGGCAGCAGTTATCCGCCAATCGTCGAACCGCGGATCATCGCCGACATCGACGTGCCGGTGATTATTAACGGAGCAGGTGGGCCGATACCTTTCAACGTGCATATGCAGCAGCATGGTGATGTACATTCGCTTGGCTTTCGCATCGGCGACGTTGGCTATTGCACTGATGTCAGCGATTTTCCGACTGAGAGCGTGCCCAAGCTTGCCGGCCTCGATATTCTCGTCATCGACGCGTTGCAGCACCGCTACCACCCCAGCCATCTTTCGCTGGAACAGGCGCTTGGCTGGATCGAAAGATTCGCACCCAAACGGGCGATCTTGACCCATATGCATATTCCGCTCGATTATGAGACGGTAATGCGTGAAACGCCTGATCACGTCGAACCGGCTTACGACCAGATGCGTTTCGAAGTCGAGTTCGAGGCGCCCTGAGCATGTCTCTCAAAATCGGTCTCCGGTTTTGGGGCAGGGACGTGCTTTGAAACACTAGTACAGGCGCGTCGCGCTTTGACGTCGCCTGAGAAGGAACAGCATGTCGACCCGGCCTTTCCGTGCACCCAGTATGGCGAGCTTCTTCGACAATCTGCGCGCCAGCCGGTTGCGGGCGATGTTCCGACGCGGCGAACTGGGGCTGGTGGCTCTTGCGGCTCTCATCGGCATTGCGGCGGGGCTTCTGGTGGCGCTGATCGGCGCGTTGAGCACGGCGCTGCATGTTCTGGTCTTCGGTACCGAGCGGCTGAGCAGCAGCGACCTCTCAGGCCCCGTCGTGCTTGCTGGACCGATCGTCGGCGGCATCGTGCTTGGCCTGATCATCTTCATTCTTTCAAAGACCCGCAAGAAACCGATGGTTGACCCGATCGAGGCCAATGCCCTGCATGGGGGCCGCCTGTCGCTGACGGACAGCATCATCGTCTGCGTGCAGAACATCGTCTCAAACGGTTTCGGCGCGTCCGTCGGGCTTGAGGCGGGTTATACGCAGATCGCCAGCGGCGTGGCCTCGAAGCTCGGCATCAAGCTGAAACTGCGGCGAGGGGACATGCGCATCCTCGTCGGCTGTGGTGCTGCGGGTGCGATTGCGGCGGCCTTCAATGCGCCTCTGACCGGGGCGTTTTACGCCATCGAACTCATTATCGGCACCTATACCGTCGTGACACTTGCGCCGCTCATCGTCTCCGCGCTGGTGGCCACCACCGTTATCGGGATTATCGGCGGCCATGGCCTGTCGATCGATATCGTCGATGCCAGCCGCGTGACGCCTGCGGATTACGTGCCCGCCATCTTTCTGGGTGTCGTGTGCGCGGCGATCGGCATCGTGCTGATGCAGACCGTTTCCTTCATCGAGGAGACGGCCCGCAAAAGCGCCATTCCCGGCTGGCTGCGTCCGGCCATTGGCGGCGTGGCGGTCGGCGCTCTTGCGCTGATTTCACCGCAGGTGCTGTCGAGCGGCCATGGCGCGCTGCATCTCAATATCGATGCTGAACTGACGATTTACGGGTTGGCCGGGCTCTTCCTGCTGAAAGCGGCGGCCAGCGCCATTTCCATCGGTTCCAATTTTCGTGGCGGCCTGTTTTTCGCCTCGCTGTTCATGGGTTCGCTTCTGGGTAAGGTTTTCGCGCTCTGCGCCCCCTATATCGGCTATGGCTCGACAGCGCCCATCGTTTATGCCGTGATTGGTATGAGCGCCTTTGCCGCCGCCATCATCGGTGGCCCTTTGACGATGACGTTCCTGGCACTGGAACTGACGGGTGACTTCCAGATCACCGCTCTGGTGCTCGCCGCCGTCATCACCACCTCGCTGGTGGTGCGCACGACCTTCGGTTATTCCTTCGCCACCTGGCGTTTTCACCTGCGTGGAGAGAGTATTCGCAGCGCCCATGATATTGGCTGGATCCGCGACCTGACGGTCGGCAAGATGATGCGTGCCGATATCCGCAAGGCCAATGTCAGCATGGGGCTTCCGGCCTTCAAGGAAAAGTTTCCGCTCGGTTCGACGCAGCGGGTGATCATGACCCATGATGACGGGCGTTATGCCGGCATCGTCCTCGTGCCGGAAATCTACGCCGACCCGATGGATCGTGATCCGAGCAAGATCAGCCTTGAGACCTATCTGCAATATAAGAACGACGTGCTGCTGCCGACTATGAATGCACGTCAGGCGGCAGCGGCCTTCGATGCCACGGAAAGCGAAGCGCTGGTCGTTGTTAATGACAAGATAGAGAACCGCCCGGTTGGTCTGCTCACCGAAAGCCATACGCTCAGGCGCTACAGCGAAGAGCTGGAACTGAGACGCCGGGAGGCGTCAGGAGAGTTGTAGAGTTAGATTAGAAAATTCTCTTTATAAATTGATATAATTATATTTAACTCAGTTTTTTTCTACCGGACGTATTTATGTGCAAGCAAAGGAATGAGCGCGGCTCGTTGATGTGTCTGCACGCGAAATCCTTGCATCAAACCCAAGTGTGGTACCTGTGATGCGCTGACGCTCAAGCCATCTCAACGCTCTGCATTTATGCGTCGTCCAAAGTCTGGGACGCGTCAGCCGTATGGCATTCTCGTTGCCTTTCCCATTTTTTCAGAGCCAGCTTGACAAAAAATACTTCTCTATAATAAATAGACTGACTACTTAATTAATGAAATATCGAATGCCCGGGAGTGGGCAGGCGAGGTCGCTGACGTGGACCGTCGTGCGCCTTCGAGCAGACGTGCGACCAACTCATTTGCCGCCTTCATCATTACCGGAAGCGCCGGGACTGTGAAATTTGGAGATCGTGATGCCTTCAGACAGCAGCCCTGCCGAGACGATGCGCCTTGCGGCGGCATATGGCGATCTCGATGCCGCTTCCGAAGTCGGTCGTCGCGGACTTGGTCTGCCGCATAGCCGCATTCCGCTCTATGGCATCATCCTTGCCGGCGGCCTGTCGCTTTTCGGCAATGCAGTGGCCGGCGTCGTGTTGCCGTGGATCGTGCTTTCCCTGACAGGCAATGCCGCATGGACAGGGTTTGCAGCGGCGGCTGGCATGATGCCGCTGGTGATCGGCGCTTTTTTCGGCGGGCCGATTGTCGACCGTTTCGGTTCGCGTGTCGTTGCCGTTACCGCCGATCTTGCCAGCGCATTCAGCGTTGCAGCCATTCCGTTGCTCATGATGGCCGGACAACTGGCTATCGGCCTGCTGATCGGCCTGATCGTGATCGGTGCTCTTCTCGATGGACCGGGCATGATCGCCCACGATGCAAGGGTGCCGGAACTCGCCCGTGTTGCGCGCATGCCGATCGAGCGGGTGACGTCCATTGATGAATTGCTGGAAAACACTGCGCTGATCTTCGGTCCACCGGTCGCCGGCATCGCAATCGCGGCTTTCGGCATTGAATATGCCTTGCTGATCACGGCCGGCTGCTCGCTGCTTGCCGCCATCATCGGCGCGATCTGCCTGCCGCGCCATCGTCGCAGGATCACGGATCGGGACAAGGGCGGTGTGGCACTGGCGGGCCTGCGCTTCCTGCTGACCGAACCGCTGCTGCGTCTCATGCTTGTCGTCGCCATGGTGATGCTGGCGGTTTTCGGGGCGCTCAACGCCGTTGTTCTGCCGGTCCTGTTCAAGGCAAGCGGGGCGGATGTTCTCGACCTTGGGCTGTTCCTCGCGGTTTCCGGGGCAGGGGCGGCCTTTTCGGCTGTCACCTTTGCCATATGGGGCCATGCCTGGAACGGACGCTTTGTGCTTCTGGCGGGCATATCCGGCGCTACGCTTGCGATCGGCCTGATAGCCTTCATTGAGACCGGTCCATATTTATTTTTTGCGGCTGCCTTGATCGGCCTGTCGACCGGGGCGCTTGGTCCCCTCGCCAATACGATGTTCCTGAAACGCGCACCGGCCTCGATCCGAGGGAGTGTGCTTGGGACGACCGCGGCAATTGCCATGATGGCGACACCGCTTGCCGTGCTGATTGCCGGTTTCGGCATGGAGGCTGTCGGTCCCGCATTGTTCCTGTGGGGGCTGACTGCGACCCTCTGTTGGCTGGTGCTCTGGGTGCTCCTCAGCCAGGCGGCACGGATGCTCGGCAAATCGCCGCCATGACCGGAGAGCCGTCGCAATCCTCCCATCTCATTCAACTTCCCATCCGGACCCCTTCCATCATGACTGAACCGAGCTCCATCGCTGAAAATTCCGCGGGATATACCGAGCCCACATCTGCCGAAAAACGCAGACGGGGTTCTGCCACCAGACTGTTCTGGTGGGTGGCTGTTGCTGTCGCTTTTGTCGGTGTCGCTGTGTGGCTTATGCTGTCTGGCGAAGAAACACCGGCAGCGGCGCAGAATGCGCAGGCCGCCAAAGTGTTGCCGCATGTGTCCGTCGTTGCGGCAGCCTCCTATGATTTCAACGCCAGCCAGGATGTTGCCGGTCTTCTCGCTGCACGTAATGATATTTCGATCGGTACGGCCGTGACCGGTCAACGCATAGTCGAGGTTTCTGTTGATGTCGGCGATACCGTCGCCGCCGGGCAGCTGCTGGCGCGGCTGGAGAGCAAGACGCTCGCCGCACAGGTCCAGCAGACGGAGGCCAATGTCGCCCGATCGCGTGCTGCGCTTGCGGAAGCGGAGGCCGCCGAGATCGAGGCAAGCGAAAATCTGCGTCGCGCCGAGGGGCTTTCCGGTTCCAGCGTCAGCAAGGAGCAGCTTGGCCAGCGGCGCGCGGCGGCGGCGATGGCGGCGGCGAAAATCGAGGGCGCGCGGGCGGAACTTGCGGGCACGCAGGCGCAGCTTACCCAGAACCGTCTTGAACTGGAACGCACCGAAATCCTGTCCCCCCAACCCGGCGTCATTACCCAGCGCCACGCCCGCATCGGCGCGATGCCCGATAGCACCGAACCGTTGTTTCGTCTGTTGCAGGATGGAGAACTAGAGTTTCTGGCCGAAGCGCCGGAACGGGTGCTGCCGTCGCTGCAGGCAGGCCAGTCCGTGACGATCACCGTCAATGGCGTGAGCCGGCCCATTCAGGGCACCATCCGTGTCGTCGAACCGGCGGTCAACACCCAGAGCCGCCTCGGTATCGTGCGGATCGCCGTTCCTCCGTCTGCAGATCTGCGCGCTGGCGCATTTGCGCGTGGCAAGGTCGATCTTGGTGAGCGCCGGTTCCGTGTCGCCGTGCCGGAGGCGGCCCTGCGGCTGCGCCGTGAAGGCACCGCCCAACTCGTCGTGGTCGATCACAATGACAGGGTGGCGCGACGCACCGTTCGCCTGGGGCTGGCACAGAACGGCATCATCGAAATTCTTGAAGGGCTGGAACCGGCCGAACGCGTCGTTGAAAGCGCCAGTGCTTTTCTGCGTGACGGCGACCAGATCGTCGGCGTGGATGAGATGGCGCAGAAAGGGGAGGATCGTTGATGACCAACATTTCGTCCTGGGCCATCCGCCGTCCGATCCCCACTCTCGTGCTCTTCCTGCTGTTGACGCTCGTCGGCATCCAGTCCTTTTTGAAGTTGCCGGTCAACGCCAATCCCCGTGTCGATTTTCCTGTTGTCACTGTGTCCATCGCCCAGGCCGGTGCTGCGCCAGCCGAACTGGAAACACAGGTGACCCGGCGGGTAGAAGGCGCGATTTCAGGCCTTGCCGGCATCCGGCACATCCAGTCGACCATCGGTGACGGCCTGTCGACCACGACGGTGGAGTTCCAGCTCGGCATCGACACCGCCCGCGCCACCAATGATGTGCGTCAGGCAGTCTTGCAAATCCGCACCGAAATGCCGCGGGACATCGAGGAGCCGATCATTGCCAGCCTCGATGTCGAGGGTGGGGCGATCCTCTATTTCGCCGTTCGCGCGCCGCAGATGTCGCCCGTCGACCTTTCATGGTTCGTCGACGAGACGATTGCGCGGGAACTCTTGACGACCAAGGGCGTGCAGCGCGTGCAAAGGCTTGGTGGTGTCAGCCGCGAAATCACGGTGCAGCTTGACCCCGACCAGCTCATTGCCTTCGGCATTACCGCCGAGGATATCAACAATCAGGTTCAGGCGTTCAACACCAATGTGCCGGGTGGCAGAAGCCGGCTCAATGAAAAGGAACAGTCGATCCGCGCGGTCGGCGGTGCGATTACCGCCGGCGAGCTTGCGGAACGTCCGATCAGTCTTCCCAACGGCCAATGGACGACGCTCGCCACGCTTGGCAAGGTCACGGACGGATCGGCCGAACCGCGCGAGTTGTCGCGTCTTGATGGTGAACCGGTGGTTGGCTTTTCGGTGTTCCGGTCCAAGGGTTCGAGCGACACCGCCGTCGAGAATGGTGTGGACGCCACTATAGACCGGCTGACCGACACCTATCCGGGCGTGGAGATCGATCGGGTGCTTTCCACGGTCGATTATACACGGGCGAGCTATGAAATCGCCATGGAAACACTGATCGAGGGCGCGGTGCTGACGGTCGTGGTGGTGTTTTTCTTCCTGCGCGACTGGCGTGCGACGCTGATCGCCGCCGTTGCCATGCCGTTATCGATCCTGCCTACGTTTGCGGCGATGCTGTGGCTTGATTTTACCCTCAACAGCATCACCCTTCTGGCGCTGACGCTGGTGATCGGCATTCTCGTTGATGACGCCATCGTTGAGGTGGAAAATATCGACCGCCACCTGCATATGGGCAAGCGGCCATTTCAGGCGTCGATCGATGCGGCGGACCAGATCGGTTTTGCGGTTCTGGCAATTACCGCCACGATTGTTGCGGTGTTTCTGCCGGTCAGCTTCATTGGCGGGGTGATCGGGCAATATTTCAAGCAGTTCGGGCTTACCGTTTCGGTCGCCGTCCTTGCCAGCATGCTCGTTGCGCGTCTCGTCACCCCGCTGATGGCCGCCTATCTTCTGGCGCCGAAGGCGATGAAAGCGGCGGAGCATGGAGCGCCGAAATCACGCCTGGGCCGGGCTTATGTCGCGCTTCTCGAGCTGGCGCTGCGCCACCGGCTGAAAACCTGCGGAATTGGCGTTCTGGTGCTGGTGGGTTCGTTCCTTCTCGTTCCACTCCTGCCATCGGGATTCCTGCCGAGCGACGACCGCGGCCTGTCGCGAGTCCAGATCGAACTGCCGCCGGAATCGACGTTGCGCGATACCGACGATGCCGTGCAGTCGGTAACGACGGCGCTCCGGCAGATGCCGGAGGTCAAAAGCATCTTCGCCTCCGTCGGGCGTACTGATGACGGGCCGGATGTGGCCCGTGCCTCGTTGCTGGTCAATCTGGTGCCTTCGTCCGAGCGGACGCTTTCACAACGCCAGTTCGAACTGGCAGCCGCAAGCCTCATTGCCCGCACGCCGAATATTCGCTTTGCATTCCAGAACGAAAATGCGGCGCGCGACATTTCCATCATTCTCGTCGGTGATGCGCCGGAGAAGCTCGCGGCTGCGGCGCTTGCCGTCGAAACGGGAATGCGCGACCTTACCGGCATCGCCAATGTGCAGACCATCGAACCCCTGCCTCGCGCCGAGCTGCAAATCCGGCCACGTTTCGATGAGGCGGCCCGGCTTGGCATTTCCACGCAGTCCATCGCCGCCGTCATGCGCATTGCCACCACGGGCGATACGGATGCCAATTCCGCCAAGTTCAACATCGGCGACCGGCAGGTGCCGATCCGCGTGATGATCGACAGGGGTGCGCAGAGCAATCTCGATACGCTCGGTATGCTCAGGGTGTCGGTGGCAAATGGCAGCGTGCCGCTGATGTCCATCGCCGATCTTTCGGTTTCGGAAGGGCCCGGACAGCTCAACCGCTTTGATCGCCAGCGCCGCGTGACTATCAGCGCCGATCTTGCCGGCATTCCGCTTGGCGTGGCGCTGGAGCGCATTCATGCCTTGCCCGCCATGGCGTCGCTTCCAGCCGGAGTGCGGGAGGTGCAATATGGCGATGCGGAATATATCGGCGAGATGTTCCAGAGTTTTAGCGCGGCCATGCTGTTCGGCCTGCTGATGGTGCTGGCTGTGCTGGTCGTTCTTTTCAAGGACTTTCTCCAGCCGATCACCATTCTCGTGGCTTTACCGCTTTCCGTGGGAGGAGCGATCGTAGGCCTCATGCTTTATGGCGGCGCGCTTGACCTGCCAGCCATCATTGGCCTGTTGATGCTGATGGGCATCGTTACCAAGAATTCCATCCTGCTGGTGGAATTCGCCATCGAGAAGCGAAATAGCGGTCTCGACCGCCATCGGGCGCTGGTCGAATCCGGCGTTGAACGTGCCCGGCCGATCATCATGACCACGCTTGCCATGGTCGCCGGCATGATGCCGGCGGCGCTGGGGGTGGGGGCGGATGCGGGTTTTCGCGCGCCCATGGCGATTGCGGTCATTGGTGGCCTCATCACCTCCACCTTGCTGAGCCTGGTCTTCGTGCCTGTTGTCTTCACCTATATGGACGATCTGCGCGGCTGGCTGGGCCGCAGGCTGCAGCGCCTCACCTCCGTCACGGCTGCTGACCGGGCAGGGGCTGAGCAGCTGATGACTGGCGGGAGCGAAACGTTGCGGGGGCACGGATGATGCCCGGCCACCAGATTTCAGGCACCAGCGCACCCGTCATGCGAGACGATATTGCCGCTGCCATTTCCCGTTCGGAGGGTTTTCTGTCAGGCCCGGTTTTTCTCGATACCGGCTCGAAAAACGTCGTTGCGCTCGAAGCGCAATATCATCTGCCCTGCTATCGGCCGGGGTTGTTCGACAGGCTGGAGGTAGTAATGCCTGCGCTGCTTGCCGACGCTGTTCCCAAACGGCAGGCGGAGTTTCTCGCTGGGCGTTTTCTGGGGCAGGCGGCGCTGAAGCTTCTCGGCAGGCCTTCCGTTCCGATCGGCATCGGCAACAAGCGCGAGCCTGTGTGGCCGCCGGGCATCTCCGGTTCCATCAGCCATTCCCACGGCATATGCGTCAGCATGGCGACGCTGGACAGTGAGGCGATGGTCGGCGTCGACATCGAGAAAATAGAACCTGGCGCGGTTATCGAGATCATTCTGAAGCGTGCCCTCGACACGCTGGAGCGAGAGCTGATTGCCGACCGGGAACAATGCGACGGTTGCGTGCTGCCTTTTCTGGTGTTTTCCGCCAAGGAGACGCTGTTCAAAGCGCTTTATCCGGTGGTTGGACGTCACTTCGATTTTCGTGCGGCGCGTCTTTTCGAGAGGCCGGATCGAAACGAATTGCGGCTGGAACTGACACGTCCACTGCATCGCTCGCTTCCGGCCGGCAGACGTTTCCTTATCCGTTTTTCGGTGACCGGGAGTTTCGTCCGCACCTGGCTTGTTTGTCGTTAAAATCGTGTTTTCAAGGAGACATTCATGAGTGACAGTGATCTTCGCATAACGCTGGTGCAGGCGGATCTGGCCTGGGAAAACGCCAAGCAGAACCTGCAGCAGTTCGACCGCCATCTGGATGATATAGGTGAGACGGATCTGATCGTTTTGCCGGAAATGTTCACAACCGGTTTTAGCATGAACCCGCAGACAGTGGCGGAACCCATGGACGGGCCAGCGGTGGAATGGTTGCGGGAGACTGCCCGTCGGCACGACGCGGATATCGTCGGCAGCGTGGCGATCGCCGAAGACGGCCGTTATTTCAATCGCCTGCTCTGGGCCCGTCCGGACGGTGCGCTCATCCATTATGACAAACGGCATCTCTTCACCTATGCCGGGGAGCACGAGCATTATACGCCAGGGCAGGTGCAGCAGGTGGTGCATTTGAAGGGCTGGAACATCGCGCCCTTTGTCTGCTTCGATCTCAGATTTCCGGTCTGGTCGCGCAATCGCGGTCAATATGACGTGGCGCTTTATATTGCGAGCTGGCCCGCCCGCCGGGCTTCACATTGGAAAAGCCTGCTGCCGGCCCGCGCCATTGAAAATCAGGCCTATGTCATCGGTGTGAACCGCGTGGGCATTGATGGCAACGAGCTTGCTTATGACGGTGACAGCATGGTCATCGATCCGCTGGGAGAGATATGTTTTCACGCCAATGTGAATGCTGCCGTGCACCAGCAGCAGCTTTCGCGCCAGATGCTCGACGATACAAGGGCGAAATTGCCGTTCCTGCGTGAATGCGAGCAGTTCGAATTGACCGTTTGAGGCGTGATCGGCGCGAGGTCGGGGCGGGGCGGGTTGACAGTCCGCCTCGATATAATTAATGGACTAAGCGCTCAGTTAATTTATGGGAGCAATCATGGCCCGCAAGCTCGATCCGGCAAAGCATGAAGCCAAGCGGCAGCAGATACTTGAAGCTGCCATCAGCTGCTTTGCGCAAAACGGGTTTCACCAGACCACCACTGCGCAGATCTGCGCGGCGGTCGGCATGAGCTCCGGCAATCTCTTCCATTATTTCTCCAGCAAGGAAGCGATCATTGAAACGATCGTTGCCGAGGAGCGGCGGGAAACCGCCGTTTATTTCGCCGAACTCGGCGCGGCGGACGATCAGTTCGGTGCTGTTCTGGGCTTTGTCGATGCATCGCTGGAACTTGCCACCGATCCTACCTATGCACGGCTGGTGCTGGAGATCGCGTCAGAGGCGATCCGCAACCCGGCTATTCATGCGCTTGTCAGGACCGCCGATCAGGAAATCCGGGCGGGGATCACTGATCTTTTGCGCAAGGGAATGGAACGCGGCCAGATCGACGCCAATCTCGACGCCGAGCGTGCTGCGACCTGGATCGCGGCGCTGATAGACGGAGTTTTCTCACGTCTGGCGGTCGATCCCGATTTCCGGCCACTTGAGGAGGCCGACATGATGCATCTGATTATCGGCCGCTTTCTGGCTGCGAGACAATCTGCCGGTGAAATGGCTGAGACCGGGCAAAATCCGACGCCGGCAACGGCTGGTTGATAGGCCTGCAGGGAATGCCCAGAGGAAAATCGGTCTGCGGTTTTCCATTCCATTGCTTCGGTAGTCGCTGACAGGCGGCTCCGGGTTCGCGGATATTTACGAGAAAATCCGAGATGTAGAGCGGGGCTTTTGACAGCCAGTTTTCATTAATTCAACTGAAGATGTCGGATTTATGAAAATTTCAACGCAAAGTATATTGATGCTTTTCAAATGAATGAATGTATGTTTTATACAGCCTCAGACGCATAAAGGCGAAATGAACTGAGAAAACTCTCATATTAATATTCCAAATCCGGAGTATTAATAATATTTTTTGCATGCGATACGGCCTCAATTTCTGAATTACATCGTAATTTTTCTTGTCTCTGACGGGAGCGTTGCTTCTCGTCCCCAGGGAAGGACTATTCCTGTGATGCTGCAAAACCGTAATTCCGCACCGCCTCCTCTCGATATCGCCATTGTCGGCATGGCCAGCCATTTTCCTGATGCGGCCGATCTCTATGATTTCTGGTCCAATATCGTGAACGGTCATGATGCGATCCGCGACATAGGCACGGTTGATCCTGTGGAATATTGGCGGCCGGAGGACTTCTACGATCCTGATACGCGCGCCGCTGACAAGGTCTATGGCCGCAAAGCCGGCTTTGTGCCGCCGATCGATTTCGATCCCGCCGGTTTCAAGCTGCCGCCGCTGATGCTTCAATCAATCAGTACGGCGCAGCTTTTCGCACTGCATGTTGCAAAACAGGCGATGGCGGATGCCGGTCTGCTCGGAGCAGGCGCTGAAAAGACCGACCGCGACCGCATCGGCGTCATTCTGGGCGGTTCCGGCAACGGCAATACGGCGTTTTCGCTTGCCGTGCGTCAGCAGGTTCCGTTTCTGCGTCAGATTCTCCTGAACAGCGGCCTGTCGGCCGAGGTGGCGGAAGAAACGATTGAACGCCTGCAGGGGCTGTCGCTGGAATGGAACGAGGATAGTTTTCCAGGCTTTCTCGGTAACGTGGCCTGCGGCCGTATCGCCAGTTATTTCGATCTCGGCGGCACTTCCTATATGGTGGATGCCGCCTGCGCGAGCAGTCTCGCCGCCATCAAGGCCGCTATTGGCGAACTGACGGATGGCAGCTGCGACGCTGTTCTGACCGGCGGCGTTAATCTCGAAAACTCGATTTTCTCGTTCCTGTGCTTCAGCAAGACGCCCGCTTTGTCGAAAAGCAACCGTTCGCGGCCATTCGACAAGCAGTCGGACGGCATGATGCTGGGTGATGGCGTCGGTTATCTGGTGCTGAAGCGGCTTGCGGATGCCGAGCGTGATGGCGACCGCATTTATGCGGTGATCCGCGCGCTTGGCGCGTCCAGCGATGGTCGCGCCAAGAGCATCTTTGCGCCGCGTTCCGAAGGGCAGGTGAAGGCCTTGAAGCGCGCCTATAGCCAGGCCGGGTTGACGCTAGCCGATATTCAGCTGATCGAAGCGCATGGCACCGGCACGGAATCCGGTGACGAGACCGAGATCAAAAGCCTTATCAGACTGTCTGAGGAACAGGGCATCGATGCGGGCCATGCCATAGCCATCGGCAGCATCAAGTCGCAGATCGGGCATACACGCTGCGCGGCAGGTGCGGTGGCAATGATGAAAGTGGCGCTTGGCCTCTATCACAAGGTCCTGCCGCCGACCATCAATGTGGAAGACCCCACTGATGTTCTCGCAAAACCCTTTTACGTCAACAGCCTCGCACGGCCATGGATGCGCCCGGCCGGCGGCGAGCTGCGGCGCGGCGCCCTAAGCGCCTTCGGTTTCGGCGGCACCAATTTTCACGTCATTCTCGAGGAATACGAACCGGAAACACGGGAACAGACATACCGGCTGAACCGCGCGGCTGAGGTCTTCGTGTTTCATGCGGCAAACCCGGCCCTGCTGGAGGCGACCTGCCGTGATGCGCTTTCGCAGCTTTCCGGCGAGGGCAGGGCGGCTTTCTTCGACGCACATCTGGCCGATGGCGGCAGGCTTTCTCCACCTACAGCATCCGCTCGCCTCGGTTTTGCGGCCGCGACGCCCGAACAGGCGTGCGCCTTGCTGACGGAAGCTCTGGCGCTGTTGCAATCCAGTCCCGATCAGGGTTTCGAGCATCCGGCCGGAATGTATTACAAGCCTGAGGCCGTACCTGTGGCAGGCCGTATCGTCGCGCTTTTTCCGGGGCAGGGCGCGCAATATGTCAATATGGGGTCGGGGGTCGCGGTCGATTACCCGGAGCTGCGCAATGCCGTAGAGGCCGCGGATGCCGTGGCTATAGAGGCGGGCCAGCCCGCCCTTTCGGGTGTGATTTATCCGCCACCGGCCTTTTCCGACGAAGAGACCATGCGGCAGGCCCGTGAACTTACCCGTACCGCCAATGCGCAGCCGGCTATCGGCGCGGTGAGCGCCGGTGATTTCCAGCTGCTGAAACGGCTTGGTTTCACCCCCGATTTTGTTGCTGGGCATAGCTATGGCGAACTTACAGCTTTGTGGGCGGCAGGCGTGCTTTCGGATGCGGATTTTCACCGGGCATCGCTTGCCCGTGGCCGGGCTGTCGAAACTCCGAGTGGGCTTAGCGATCCCGGCGCGATGCTCGCGGCACAGATGCGCCGTGAGGATGCGGCGGAATTGCTGGCGGCCGTGCCGGATATCGTGATCGCCAATGATAACGCACCGGAGCAGCTGGTGTTTGGCGGTGCCACAGAGGCGATTGCCCGCGCCCAGGCCTGGCTTACCGAACGTGGCCGCCGTTGCCAGACGCTCCCAGTTTCGACGGCCTTTCATACATCTTACGTCAGACATGCGGCGGATCCGTTCCGGGACGGAATTGCCGGAATTGAATTCTCGCAGCCAAGTTGCGCGCTTTATTCAAGCGCGACGGCGGAACCTTATGGTAGCGACCCCGCGCTTTATGGTGATGCGCTTGTCGAGCAACTGGTGCAGCCCGTGCGGTTCCGGGACATGATCGAGCGACTGCACGCCGATGGCGGTTATCTGTTCGTCGAGATCGGGCCGAAAGGCATTCTTGGTAAACTGACCGGTGACATACTCAAGGGCAAACCGCATGCGGTGGTTTCGCTCAATCCGAGCGCCAATGGCGAGGAAGCACTGCAATTCCGCCGGGCACTGGCAAAACTGGTGGTGGAAGGTGTGGCTCTTGCCGAAGCCGACCCTTATGCCCGCCCGCGCCCGCTGGAGGATCGATCGGTGAAGCCGGCCACCAGCTTCAAGCTGCAGGGCGGCTTTTATCTGACCGAGAAAAACCGCGCGCGGCGCGAGCACGCGCTACGGCATGATACGGCCGTGGTGGAGAAGTTCATCGCCCAGCGTGCCGCAGGCTCGCCTGAATCGGCCGCTTCTCCGGTCGTTCGGGCCGCACCTCAACCTGTTGAGGTGGCTGCGACTTTTGCGCCGATTGCGAAACCTCTTCCTTCCTTTCCCCCTTTGTCCTCCTCCATTCAGCCCTCCCATGACACTGACAGGATCGAGATAGCGATGACCAGCCAATCCGAAAATATGTCGAAGCCGGACCAGATGGACAGGCAGATCGAAAGCCAGAATCTGCTCAGCCAGCTTCACCAGCAGTTCCAGACCAACCAGAGCGAATATATCAATATGCTGGGGTCTCTGGTCAGCAAGCAGCATAACCTTCTGGAAAAATTCCACGGTCATCCGCAGATGGAAAACATGACCGCGAGCCTTGCGCGCAGCCTGCAATTGCTGGAGCGCAATCAGGAACTCTACCACCTCAATCATGAGCGCTATTTCGACAACCAGATGTCCCTGATCAGCGGCGAGATGGTTCGTAGCCTGCCGCATTCCCCCGCCTACATTCCCAATATGCTGGACATGCCGAAACCGGCGCAGCCGGTTGCGGTAACGCGGCAGGAGAGTTTCGCGCCCGCGCCATTGGCTACACCCAAGGCTGCCGATAGGGCAGCTTCAGCACCGATCGCCTCCATAGCCGCGCCGAAACCGGTGATGCCGGTGATGGCCGCACCGCAGATAACCGTGCCGCAGACGCCGGCACCTGCCGCACCGGCTCCTGCTCTCAGCGACGAGGACCAGGCGAGGATCGCTGTTCTCGAAGGCATTACCGAAGAGCGACTGATCCGCGAGTTGACGGATATCGTCAGCGAGCGCACGGGTTATCCGGTCGATATGATCGGCGACCAGATGGACCTTGAGGCCGATCTCGGCATCGACTCCATCAAGCGGCTGGAGATTTTCGGCGCCATGTTCGATCGGCTGTCGAACGGCACCCGGCTTCTTGAAGATGCGGACAAGAACCGCAACGACGAGAATTTCGACATCGAAACCATGAGCAATATCCGCAAGATGACGCAGTTCTTCCTGCGCACGGTCGATGAATTGCTGGTGGCCGTCAAAGGAAACTCAGCCGTTGCTGTTGCCGTGGCGCCGGTTGTTTTGGCCCCGGCACTCAGCGCCGAGGATCAGGCAAGAATTGCGGTGCTTGAAGGTATCACCGAAGAGCGGCTGATCCGCGAACTGACTGACATCGTCAGCGAGCGCACGGGTTATCCGGTCGATATGATCGGCGACCAGATGGACCTTGAGGCCGATCTCGGCATCGACTCGATCAAGCGGCTGGAGATTTTCGGGGCCATGTTCGACCGGCTGTCGAACGGCACCCGGCTTCTTGAAGATGCGGACAAGAACCGCAACGACGAGAATTTCGACATCGAAACCATGAGCAATATTCGCAAGATGACGCAGTTCTTCCTGCGCACTATCGGTGAATTGCTGGCCGATATCAAAGGTCCTTCTCCGGTTGTTGCGGCCGTTTCCGAAACTGCGGTACCGACTGCACCCTCCAGCGCACCAGCTGCAGCGGGTGCTTCCGTTGTGACCCTGCAACGTCTCGGTGTGGTGACATCAACGAAACTGTCGGACATCGGCGATGAGGAGATATCACAGCCAAAAAAAGCTTCGGCTGAGCAGGATACATCCGCGTTTCCTGCTCAGCCGCTCAATGCCGGCCCTTCCGTCCATCGTCAGCGGGTGGTTCGTCAGGACCTTGCCCGGCCCGACCGGACATCGCTGACCCTTGGTGCCGAACGGATCTGGCTGCTTGTTGATGATGGCAAGGGACTGAGTGAGGCATTGGCCTCCCGCCTCGTTGCCCTGGGCGAGAAGGTTGCGCGCCTTCAGCTGTCCGCGCCGGCTAAACCGGCAAAAGGCAAGAGAACGACAAAACAATCATCGTCCGGGCTGGCGATGGAGGGCTTGCGCGATTATAGCCTCCAGGATCGCGGCAGGGTGGCTATCGAGGCCATGATCGCTGAAATCGAGCAGGCGGAAGGCCCGATTGGCGGCTTCATCCATCTGCAGCCGGTAACCGCTGTGGAATCGATCGGCGATGTGTTCCCCGAAGCAGGCTACGAGGCGGCCGAAACACTCTTTACCCTGGCTGGGGTACTTCAGCCGCGTTTGACGGGTACGGCAGCACGCAGTTCCTTCTTCATCGCCAGCCGATGCGACGGTTCGCTCGGAACGTCTGGCAGGGGATTATTCAACGCCATCGGCGCAAGTTTCGGCGGATTGTCGAAATCGCTTTCCGTAGAGTGGGACGATGTTTTCTGCCGCTTTGTGGACATCGATCCGGCACTGCCCGACGAGGAAGCTGCCGGCATCCTGATCGAAGAACTGGAAGACCCGCAAACCGCACTGGCGGAAGTCGGGCGTGGTCCTGACGGGTCACGCATGACCCTTACCAACCAGGCCGAACCGGTGATGGACCAGCCGGAAACCGCGTTCGATGCGGATAGCGTTCTTCTCGTCAGCGGCGGCGCACGCGGCATCACCGCAGATTGCGTGATCGCTCTGGCGGAGCGCCGTCCCGTTCGTTTCGCCCTCCTGGGGCGCACCGATATCGACGCGCCATTGCCCAGCTGGGCAGAAGGTATCGAAGGAGATGACGCGCTGAAGGCAGCCGCGATTGCCGCGATGCAGGCCGAAGGCGAACAGCCGACGCCGGTGAAGGTCGAAAAAATGCTGAATGGTGTACGCCACGCGGTGCAAATTCGGCAGACGCTGGCGAAGATCGAACAGCTTGGCGGCAAGGCGGCCTATTTCGCCTGCGATATCGCCGATACGAAGGATGTCGAACGCACCGTGACCACCATCGAAGAGACCTCCGGCAAGATAACCGGCATCATCCACGGCGCGGGCCTGCTTGCGGACAAGCGTATCGAGAAAAAGACTGGGGAGGATTTCCACGCAGTCTTCCATACCAAGGTGCGAGGCCTTCAAAATCTGATGCGGGCGCTGCAGCCGGATGCCATCAGGCAGCTGGTCCTCTTCTCATCCGTATCGGGCTTCTTCGGCAATGCCGGACAGACCGACTATGCGATGGCGAACGAGGCGCTGAACAAATTCGCGCATATATTCAAGGCGCATTATCCGGATGCCTTTGTGCGCAGCATCGGCTGGGGACCTTGGGACAGCGGCATGGTCAATGACGTGCTCAAGAAGGCCTATGGTGAACGCGGGCTGGCGATCATTCCGGTGGAAACGGGGACACGGTTCTTCGCTGAAGAGTTCGGTTCCGGCGATGGTCCGCAAATTCTCGTCGGCGGCGACAGCTACAGGGCCGCAAAAACGGTCAAGACGAAGGTGGCACCTCGTCTCGTGGAGCGCAGGGTCGATCTCACTACTTCGCCCTTCCTCGCCGACCATTTGGTCGACGGACGTTACGTCCTTCCCGCCACGGCAGCGGCCAGCTGGCTGGTCAAGTTGGCGGAAGATATCTTGCCCGGCTACCGTTTTGAGACTCTGCTCGGTTTCAAGGTTCTGAAGGGTGTCACGCTGGAGGCTGGGGAAACCTGCCTGCTGGAAGCGCAGATCGAACCTGCGGCGGAAGCGTCGTGCCCTGTGACCGGTGACAGGCACGCCCTGACGATTTCGGTTCATAGCCGGACCGGCTCCGAACGTCAGAACCGATATATGGGCACCGTGGTATTAAGCCGCGAACTGAGCCTTCGCCCACGTCTTGGGGCCTTCGATCTTGGTAAGGATGACGAGCCGCTGGGTTACCCGCTTTACGGCACGCCGCAGGAAGGTCCGCTTCTGTTCCATGGCCCAAGCTTCCGGGGGCTGCGGGAGGTGCTGAACGGCGGCGATCACGGCCTCACACTCGCCTGCGAGTTGAAGCCGGTGGAAGAAGCTATGCAAGGGCAGTTTCGCACGACCTCGTTTAATGCCTATCTCGGTGATGTCTTCATGCAGGCGCCGTGGTTGTGGCTGATCCTCGGCAGCGATTATGCCGGACTTCCTTCCGCCATCGGCCGCGTTGACCAGTTTGCAGCGCTCGGTTTCGGGCAGCCGTTCTTCCTCTCCATGACGATAAAATCCCTGACGCAGGCGAGCCTTCTGGTGGATATCGCCGTGCATGACGAGACGGGACAGCTTTATTTCCGGCTCTCGGATGTCCAGTTCACCGTTTCCCGGCAGTTGCGAGAGCGGCTGGTCGGGCGCGAAGACAAGGTCGAGGCGGCAGAATAGCCGCCCCGATGAAGGTCCGAAAAAGCAAAGGCTTTCCATAAATCTCGTAACGACAGGCAGTGAGATGCGTTTCCGTGTTCCGGTTCAGGCCGGAGACGCTCTCCCTCTGCGCGCCATTTGAAGGATGATCGCGATGGGACAGATAGCAATTACGGGGCTTGGATGCATCTTTCCGGGTGCGGATACCCCGGATCGTTACTGGCGCAACCTGGTCGAGGGCAGGGACAGCACGTCGCCACTCTCCGCTGCTGAACTGGGTGTCGATCCAGCGCTTTATTATCATCCCGAGCCGGGAACGGCCGATCATATCTGCTACAACCGAAATGGCCACGTGCGTGACTTCCGTTTTGAGGCCGAGGGGTATCGTCTGCCGGCGGAGGACCTTGCCACACTCGACCCGCTGTTTCACTGGACCATGCATGCGGCGCGTCAGGCGCTTGAAGACAGCGGCGCATCACCACAGCGCTGCGGCCTGATCGCCGGCAATATCGGCATGCCGACCCACTCGGGCAAACGGCTCATGTCGGGCTTTTATCACCGGATTCTCGAACCCTATCTTCGGGAATTGCTCGACCGGCCGGATTTTTCTTTCTCCGCCTATTGGGATGCCAGCGGCCTGTCCGGGCTCAATCTCATGACCGGTAGCCACAATGCCACGATTGCGGCCCTGGCGCTTGGTCTTTCCGGGCCGACCTACGCCATCGACGCGGCCTGCTCTTCGGCACTTTACGCCATCCGCGTGGCCAGTTCCTATCTTCTCGACGGCAGCGCCGACATGATGCTGGCGGGCGCGGTCTGCCATGCGGACCATATCTATCTCGACCATGGTTTCAACGTTTTGCAGGCTTTTCCGACCGACGGCCGTTCGGTTCCCTTCGACCGGTCCTCGCAAGGGCTGAAGGCCGGTGAAGGTGCCGGCATCGTGGCGCTGAAACGCTACGAAGATGCGCTGCGCGATGGCGACCGGATTTACGGTGTCATCGAAGCGATCGGCGTTTCCAATGATGGCGGCGCTAAGCACATGCTGCTGCCCGATCCGCATGGGCAGATGCTGGCGCTGCAACGGGCCTATACCGGGATATCGCCTGATATCGATTATCTGGAATGCCATGCGACGGGAACGCCGGCCGGCGATCAGGTGGAGCTTTCGACCGTCGAACGCTTCTTTGGCGAAAAGTCGATACCGCTTCTTGGCGCCAACAAGGCCAATAATGGCCACAGCCTCACCGCATCCGGTATGGCGAGCCTGCTGAAGGTGCTGCTGGCGATGCAGCACGACCTGATACCGGCGACGCTGGATATAGAAAACCTTGTGACGACGCCCAAAGGGCTTGTGAACCGTGAGCATATCGTTCGCGAAAACAAGCCCTGGGCGAGGGGTGAAAAGCCGCGCCGTGCCGGCATCAATGCTTTTGGCTTCGGTGGCGTCAATGGCCATATGGTGCTGCGCGAGCATGTTGCTGGCGCGATGGTGCCGACGTTCTCAGGCCTGCCTGCCTCCATTCCGGCAGGAATTGATATTGTCGGCATAGCCATGGCCTTGCCGGGAACAGACAATGTCGAAACATTTCGCGAGACGATAACTACCGGACGTCAATGGTTCCAGACATTGCCACGCACGCGTTGGCTGGGTCTCGAAAAGCGTGCCGATATTCTGGCCCTGGGCGGGATCGGGGAAGCGCCGGCCGGTGGCTATATCGAAAGTTTCGATTTCGATTGCCGCCATTTCAAGCTGCCGCCGAAGGTCATCGGCAATCACCTTCTGGCCCACGCCTTTCTGCTGCCGGTGGCCGAGCGGGCATTTCTGGATGCGGGTTATGCGCTGGACGGGCAGAGGCGCAACATCGCGGTCATCGTCGCGCGGGATGTCGATCATAGCTGCCTGCGTTATCAGGCGCGCAACGAGATCGGTTGGCAATTGCGCCACAGCCTCGACAGGTCGGGCATAAAACTTTCGGCAGAGCAGCTCGCTGGTTTGCAGCGCATCGTCAAAGACAGTCTTTTTCCGGAACCCTTCGCCGAAGGCATTACCGGTGGGGTCGGCAATATCGCCGCAAGCCGTGTGGCCGCGCATCTGCGGCTGGACGGACCGGCTTTTGCCCTGTGTGCGCATGAAAGCTCGGCTTTCAAGGGGCTTCAACTGGCGCGCTACATGCTCTCCGAGAATATGGTCGATGCGGTCATTCTGGCCAGCAGCGCCTGCGATGGCGGGCTGGAAAACATGATCTACGCCACTCCCCATCGAACCCAGCCCGTGGGGGAAGGCTGCGGCGTACTTATGCTCGAAAGAGCGAATGGCGGACCGGCAGGGCGCGCCTATGCCCGCCTTCGCGGTCTTGAAATCCGCCATGACATGACGCCGGGCACCACCTTCCAACCATCGGCGGATGCCGTGGCCGATGCGGCTCAGGCCTGCCTGCAAAAAACAGGCGTTGCGCCGGAAGAGATAAGTTATCTCGAACGCTACAGCATGGCGGATGATAGGGAGGCCCGCATCGAGGCAGAGGGGCTTGCCAGGGTCTATGGCGCCACCGTTGCTGCGGGCAGTTCAAAGCGTCATTACGGCCATCTTGGCGCGGCTTCGGGCATGCTCAGTCTTATCCATACGGCGCTCGTCCTGCATTATGGCCTGTCACCGCAGCGCTCGGCCGGTCCGCGACTGGCGGCAATCAGCGGTATTGGGGTTGACCGGGCCTATACCCATATGTTGCTGGAAAGCCCGACAGTGGCGAGGCCTCAGGCGGTGAACGTTCCGGTGCGTGCTTCGGCGACCGATCCGCTGCTCGTCAGGGTGTTTACCGGACGGGAGCGGACCATGGCCGAGATCATTCTCGATCCCGCCAATTTTGCCCTGTTTGGAAAATCTCCACCTGCAATGCGGCCATTTGCGTCCCCGGCAGTGGTGACCGAAGCTTTCGATAGCCCGGTCTCCGGCTGCTTCCCACGCCTGCCGCTGACCTGGCAGCAGCGGCAGGCGATCCGGAATGCACAAACGAACCTGCGTTTCATGCAGACCGAGCAGGCGTTCTATCGTCGTCTGAGCCATATGATGTCCGGTGAGACGGCTATTCCGGCGCGTGCCGCATTGTTCGATGAGGCGCAGTTGATCGAGTTGACGGATGGCGCGGTCAGCCGCGTGCTTGGGCCGGATTATGCGCTGGCCGACACCTATGCGGTACGCACGCGCATGCCGTCGCCGCCCTATATGTTCGCCTCGCGCATTACCGGAACCACCGCCAAAGCTGGCGCGCTGGAGCCCTGCCGCATCGAATGGGAACTCGATCTGCCCAGCGATGCCTGGTTCATGTGCGAGGACAAGGTTCCGGCTTTCGTGGCGCTGGAATCCTCACATGCGATGATCGTCGCCTTCACGCTTATCGGTTGCGACCAGCTTTTCAGGGGCGAATTGCGCTACCGGGCGGTGGACAGCCGCACCTTCGTTTATGGCGAAATGCCGCGCGCCGGCGAATTGCTGCGGGGGCGGGTGGATATCAAATCCTTCCTCAAGGTCGGCCGTAATATTCTGGTTTCCTACGAATATTGGTGCCTTGCCGATGAGCGGCCCGTTTTCCGGCTGGAGGCCAATTCCGGCTTTTTCCTGCCGCGCGATCTGGAACGTTCGAAGGGTGTCGATCCGGCTCCCTTCCTGAAAAATGACGACGCTGTGCGGCAACCCTTCACGCCGCTGCTGAGCTGCACAAGGAATCGTTTCAGCGAAGACGATGTCGAGGCGTTGGGCAACGGCGACCCGGCAAGCTGCTTTGGTCAAAACTACAGAACTGAAACTGCCGCGCCAAAGCTGTGGACACCGATGGCCAGAATGCTTGACCGGGTGGTGGATGTCGACCCCAAAGGCGGTGCGTTCGGCCTCGGCGTGGTTGTCGGCGAGCGCGACATCGATCCTGATCACTGGGCTTTCAAGGCGCATTTCAAGAACGACCCCTGTGTGCCGGGAACATTGCTGGTGGAAGGCTGCGAACAACTTCTGAAATTCTACCTGGCCTATCTCGGGCTCTATTCGGTTCCTCACCTTAGCGGGCATACGCTGACCGATCATCAATACAGCGCCAAGTTCCGGGGGGAGGTAAAGCCGCAGCGCGATACGCTCAGTTATCGCCTGACCTGCAAGTCGATCGACCTCGCCTATGGCGAGGACGGTGTGACGCTGGCGACCGCATCCTTCGTCTTCGTCGCCGAGATCATCCACAAGGGCAATGTCATCGGCATTTGCGACAATCTCGGCGCCGGTTTTGCCCGTCGCCGCACCAACCAATCATCATGGGTGGCCGCAGCATGAACGAAAATCCGCAAATCAATTTCGCACCGCTTTTCCGGACATGGAAAAAACAGGCAGACATTGACGCTACCTCTATCGAGGCAATGGGCCGGCTCCTCGCCGATCTCGATAAACGCCTCTACGTACTCAATCCCGGCGGCAAGCAATTGCTCGAAACCAGCTGTGCGGAGGTGGAGAAATGCCTGGGAATTGTGCCCGTGCTGGAGCCACACCAACTCGGAGATCCGGGTTTCCTGCGCGATTATGGCGTGCGCATGGCCTATTATGCCGGGGCGATGGCCAATGGCATTCACTCTGAAGACATGGTGATCGCGCTCGGCAAGGAACGGCTTCTGGGCTTCTTCGGTGCGGGTGGTCTTGGCAGGGAGCGCGTCGCCTCGGCGCTGGCGCGAATAAGCGCCGCCCTGCCGCACGGCCCCTACGGCGTCAATCTGCTGCATAATCCCGGCGATGCCGAATGGGAAATGGATGTGGTGCGTCTGTGCATCCGCCACGGCATGAAGGTAGTGGAGGCCTCAGCCTACATGAACCTCTCACCGGCCATCGTTTATTGGCGTGCAGTCGGGCTTGTTCGCAACGGGCAGGGGACTATCGAAGCGCGCAACCGCATCATCGCCAAGGTTTCGCGCCGCGAAGTGGCGCAGCATTTCATCAATCCGGCCCCGGAAAAAATCCTTTCGAGACTGGTCGAGGACGGTCTGATTTCCGCCGAACAGGCGGCGATGGCGGGCGAAGTGCCGATGGCCGATGACGTCACCGTCGAGGCCAATTCCGGTGGTCATACCGACAATGGCGTGCTGAACTGCGCCTTTCCTTCCGTTACGGCGTTGCGAGATGAAATAGCCGATCTCAGGGGAGAGGTGTTCCGCGTCCGCATCGGCGCGGCCGGCGGCATCGGCAATCCGCAGGCGATCTATGCGGCTTTCGCCATGGGAGCGGCCTATGTCTGCACCGGCTCCATCAATCAGGCCTGTATCGAGGCTGGCACTTCGCCACAGGTGAAGTCCCTGCTCGGACGCGCGAGGATGGATGACATGGCGATGGCGCCATCCGCCGACATGTTCGAGATCGGATCCAAGGTTCAGGTGCTGAAGGGTGGCACCATGTATGCCATGCGCGCCCAGAAACTCTACAATCTCTACAAGCAATATGACGGTCTCGAAGACATTCCGGCCGCCGAGATCGCCAGTCTGGAGAGCGTGATTTTTCAGAAGTCGCTGCCGCAGGTCTGGGAGGAGACACGGCAGTTTTTTGAGGCGCGCGGCAACCCTAAAATTGTGGAAGCGGCGGAAGCGCATCCCAAGAAGCGCATGGCGCTGGTTTTCCAGTGGTATCTCGGCCAATCCTCCCGCTGGGCGATTTCCGGGGAGAAAACCCGCGCGGTCGACTACCAGATATGGTGCGGCCCGGCCATGGGCGCGATCAACGAGTGGCTGCGCGGCAGCCCCTATGAGACGGTCGAAAGCCGCTCCGTCGTCACGATCGCCGATATTCTGATGCGCAATGCGGCCTATCTCGCACGGCTTGCCGCGCTGAAACATGCGGGCATGCCGGTGCCAGAGGCGCTTTACCGTTACCGACCCTGGGCGGACCGTTCCGCGCTGCACCTCATGCCATCCACACCAAATTCCTCCCTGCCAATCGGAAACGTCCCGGCGGAATAGCCGGCCAACTGGAGAAAACACAGCCATGATCACGGATACAGACAGCAAGCTGACGCTGAAGATTTCGCGCGATTTCTACAAGCGGCTCTGGGAACTGATGCCGGGCGGCACCCACTATAATTTCGGTGACGCCGAGCGCGCCTTCGTTGTGCCTTTCAACAAGGGCCGCAATTCTCGCGTATGGGATCTTGATGGCAACGAACATCTGGACCTGTTCTGCAAATTCGGGGCACTTTTCGTCGGCCACCACAATGAGGCCTATAATGAAGCGCTGATCCGCTACATGGAGAAGGTCACGTCCGTCGACACCTGCGATCTGGAGATCGAGGTGGCGGAACTGATGATAAAGCACATTCCCTGCGCCGAGATGGTGCGGTTTTGCCTGAGCGGCACCGAAGCGGTGCAGAATGCGCTGCGGTTGGCGCGCGGCTTTACCGGCAAGAACCGTTTCATCCGCTTCCACGGCCATTATCACGGCAATGCTGACAACGTCATGGGCTGGCGCAAGAAGGACAATCTCGATTTTCCCGTGCCGGAAAAATACCAGGGCGACATGCTCGATACGCTCGGCCGTGCGGATGGCGTGCTGGAAAGCCAGAGCTTCATGCTGCCGTGGAACGACATCAACGCGCTGGAAGCCACCATCCGCCGCTACGGCAACGAAATCGCGGCCGTACTGATGGAGCCGATCTGCATCAATGGCGGCGGTATCTTCCCGGTTGAAGGTTATCTGGAGCGCACCAAGGAACTGTGCGAAGAGCATAATATCGTGCTGATCTTCGACGAGATCATCACCGGCGTGCGCCTGGGTCTCGGCGGCGCGCAGGATATTCTCGGCGTTACCCCGCATCTCGCCACCTTCGGCAAGGCGCTCGGCGGCGGATCGATGCCGATTTCCGCCATTGCCGGCCGGCGCGACATCATGGACCTTTATACGCGCGGCAAAGTCATCCATGCCGGCACTTTCAACGGTTATCCGCTGGGTCTCGCCGCCATCAAGGCGACCTTCGATATCGTCGAAAAGGATCCAGGTTGCTACGACCGGATGCGTCGCTACACCGAACAGATTTCGGGCGTCTTCACCAGAGCGGCCAAGGCTGCCGGCATGCCACTCGTCATTCAAGGCATGCCGACGGCGCTGGTCTATCACTCACAGGAAGAGCCGGTGGATCGTTCCGAAGGCTATTCGCACAAGGTGAAATTCTGCGACATCATCATCCGCGAGGTGAGCAAGCGCCACGGCATCCAGTTCTCGCCGTTGTCGCGCATCTATTCCAACCTCTTGATGAACCAGGACGACGTGCATTTCTTCGAGGAACGCATCTCCGATGCGCTCGTCAATGCCCGCAAGGTCATGGAAATCGCCTTCAAGGACGAGGAAGTCGCGTGAGCCAGCAAATTGCGGTCGTGACAGGTGCTTCAGGCGGCTTCGGCGCCGCCATAACCCTTGCGCTGCTCGATGTGGGTTATGCGGTAGCGGCGGCGGATATCGACGTCGCCGCGCTGCAACGCCTTGAACAGGAGATCGGAAAACCCGGGCGCCTTGGCGTTTTTGCCATGGATGTCACTGACCATGGCAGCGTTGAGCAGGCATCGGGCGCCATTGCCGAGAAAATGGGGTTGCCGGTGACCGTATTGGTCAACAATGCCGGCATTCTCGACCGCACCTATTGCGTCAACGACCGCAGCCAGACGCAGTCCCGCAAGGTCATCGACGTCAACCTTACGGGCGCGTTCAACTGCACGGGTGTCTTTACGCGCTCAATGGTCCGCCAGCGTTACGGGCGGGTCATCAACATCGCCTCGATTGCCGGCATCTGGGGGGCAGGGGGAGGGGCGGCTTATGCCGCCTCCAAGGCCGGTCTCATCAAGGCTTCGGAATCCTGGGCGCAGGAACTCGGACAGTTCAACATCAGCGTCACGGCGATTGCGCCGGGCATCTGCAAGACCAACATGTCCAAACCCTTCGAACAGGAAGGCATCAACGACACGGTGGCCGATGAACGTCTGGTGCGCTCGATCGTCCCGGTCGGGCGGTGGGGAACGCCTGATGATGTTGCGGAAGTGGTCACGTTTCTGGCCACCTGCAAAACCAATTACCTCAATGCCGCAGTGATCCCGATGGATGGCGGCATGCGGGTCGGAACGCTTTGAACGGAGATCGGCGATGACTTACGATAACGGCGTGGAAAATATTCTGCTAACCGGCGCCACCGGCGTCATGGGCGGACGCCTGCTGCAGGAACTGCTGAGTACAACGAAAGCCACGGTCTATTGCCTGGTGCGTGCCGCCGACATGGCGGAAGCAATGGGCAAGGTAGAGAGCATCCTCTTCTGCTATGACGAGGAACGCAGTCTCAAAGGGGAAGCCGCCGCCCGCATCGTGCCTGTTCTCGGCGATGTTTCCAGATCGCATCTCGGCCTGCAAAGGCAGGTATGGCGTGATCTTGCCGAAAAGATCGATCTTGCGCTGCATTGCGCGGCCAATGTCAATCTCATCGCATCCTACAGCAAAATAGCGCCGGTCAATGTCGGCGGTTCGGCCAATATGGTGGAGTTTTGCCTTGAGGGTAAAATTCCATTGATGCATACATCGAGCTTCAGCGTTATCGGCGACAAGCTCTATGAGGAGTTTACGCTCTATGAGGATGCGCTCGACGTCGGCCAACGTTTTCCGGACATGGATTACGAACGTTCCAAGTTCGAGTCGGAAAAGCTGATGCACGCCGCCGGGCAAAAGGGTCTCGATTTCATCATCGTACGCCCCGGCAATATATGGGGTGATAGCCGCACCGGTCGTTATCCGCTGACGCAGACCAAGGTAAAGGGTATCTATTACGAAGCGGTGCGCGCCATTGTGGAAACCGGCTTCACCTTCGCTTCGGACGAGGATTTCGACATCACTCCGGTTGATTACGTGGCGCGGGCGAGCCTGCATCTCGCCATGAACTGGCGCGCCCACAACCGCCGCACCTTCAATCTCGTCAATCCGAAACCGATCGACTGGAACGCGCTGGTGGAACAGGTGCGAGATTGCGGCTACGTGGTGCGCGAATTGTCACGCGACAATTATTTCGATGCGCTCAACCAGGGCCGGATGCTGCGGGAGGGCAAGGCCTATAGCTCGGTTTTCACCGATCTTCTGTCGATGCTGGGCAATGCCGATTATGTGCGTGACAGCGCCAGATACGACACCGGCAATGCCCGACAGGCACTCGCCGGAACGGGAATCAGCTGCCACGAATGCGATGTGATGCTGATGATGCGTTATCTCGATTACGCCTTCGAAAAAGGTTTCCTGCCGCTGGCTGGAAGCGGTTTTCCACTGGCGGAAATTTCGAGGACCGTTGCGCCGCGCGGTTTCATGGAGCGGCTTTACGACGCGAAGCTGGTTTAACTTCTGCGCCATGCAGTTCGGCTGCTAGTCGTGCAAAGCCATGTCGCGCATCAGGGCGCTGCCTTGATCCGAATGCAGCGATCCGTCGTCGATCGACGCGGTAACTGTTGTGTCGATTGCCGGCCTTTTGTCGGGCAGCGTCCTTGCGGCGAAAACAGTAAGGACAAGCAGCGCCAGTCTGAAGGCGATGGCGCGGCTGGCTTCTGTTTTTCGATGACGATTGGGCGACGCCTAAACCGACTGCCTGCAAAGGTGGAGCTGAGGTTGGAGTTTTCGAGTGGCGCCAACCATGGCATTATCTGGTCTTGACCGTCGCGTTCCCTATGATTTAGTTCCATAATCTATCTTATGCGATTATCGTATGTAGCGCCCATTTAGTAATGCGACACTTGGGCCAGATAGAAATGCGACCCTCTCCTCGCATAACGCTGGTCAGTGTCAGCGTTGGATGTCGCCACGCCCCGTTCGACCACAATTTCAGAAAAATTGCACCGTGCCACGGATGTCTGCAGCGCAAACGCAATCCCGGTCGACGACCGCGTTCATGACCGATCCGTGTTTGCAAGATAGATCGTGAATAGACATCTCACCCGGTTTTTACCGGGAATGTCGCAGGGCCAATCTGCGCATTTGCGCAGTATCGAACGGGCAGATTTCATGGTTTCTGTCGCGCAGCAGACATCCGGGCCGTGGCGCTTAGCCGGTTGTCAGCCCCGATCCCGGCATAGCCCCTAGAATTCGACAGCAGAACAGCCTTGGAACAGAAAATCAATTCTCACTTGTCTCGCAGATCGCTGCTTACCCTGGCCATCAGTTCATTCCTGGCTGCAGGTTGCGAGCAGGTTCCCAAGACGAAACTCGAAGTTGTCGCGGCTACCCTGCCCGAAAATAAAAATGAAACGATGACAGCCCCAAAAACGGCGAAGGACAACAGGCCAAAGCCTGCGGGTACCGGTTTCGCTTACGACGAAATTTATGCTGCGCTGGCGGATGGTGGCTTTGACGTTCCAGCAGTCAATTACCGCGCCATTGACCCACAATACCTCCGACAGGAGGTCGAATACATCACCGCAGAGCCTGCCTATTCCATTGTCGTAGATACAAATGAGCGGTTCCTCTACTGGGTTCTTCCCCGTGGCCGAGCCATACGCTACGGCGTGGGGCTCGGAACTCAGGGACGATCATGGAAAGGGCGCGCTGTCGTTCAATGGAAGCAGAAATGGCCAAGGTGGAAGGCGCCGGACGATATGATCGCACGCAATCCTGAACTCAAGCCCTACGGTGTTGAAGCAGGTGGAATGGCCCCCGGCCCCAAGAACCCTCTCGGTGCGCGCGCCATGTACATTTTCCAGAACGGCAAGGATACGCTCTATCGTATTCACGGATCACCAAGCTGGAGAACCATAGGCAAAAACTCTTCCTCGGGTTGCGTAAGAATGCTGATGCAGGATGCGATCGATCTTTATGATCGAGTGAAAGGGAAAACACACCTTTTGGTCATCTGATAACGTCAATCTGAGCGGGAAATGATCAAGAATAACCGGTGCGGGTCAAATTTACGCCATAAACGACACCATATCTCGCGGTCGTTCGGTTTAGCGGATCTGGGGCCTTTCGGTCGTGGAAACGCCAGATCACAGCGCTCCAGACCTCGTGATTGAGGCGTGGGGCAACACATATCGAGCAGCGGGAGAGACCGATTTCTCCCAACATCGGCGCCGACGGAGCAACCACCCCGGAAACTCTCAGGCAAATGGACCGCTGCAAGATCATACAAACTCTGAAAAGCGGGCTTATTGCTCGCGCCGATGGTGTAAGTTCGCCGAAACACGGTGAGCGAATCTCTCAGGCCAATGACAGAGGGGGTGCCAAAAGCCCAAGAAAACGGGCAAGGAGCACCTATGGCTGGAAGTCACCCTTCCCTATCGACAGTCGATTGCGTTGACGCAGTTTCAAGACCATTTTCATTGACAATGGCGGCAATTCCATTTGCCGCACACGACCTTGTCAGGCGTTGCGGATTCCCGCGCGTCGGCGCTCATGCCAGCCGGCGTCAGCGGCGGCATCTCACCCCAGTCACCTTCAAAATTTGAACGGTTCTACGCGGCTTCACCGGGCAATGGCGCTCGACAGGTGTGACGCAAGCACCTCGCGATCCGCCATCTCGCGATGAGACCCGTATGCGGTTCTTGTACGAACACACCTAATTCAGGAAATTTAAAATGGTCGATTGGGAAGATTTGCGATTTTTCTCCGCCTTTGCTCACCACGGTTCGATCACGGCAACCGCCAAGGCGCTACGCGTCGATCATACGACCGTCAGTCGGCGCATCACATCGCTGGAAACCTCACTTTCGGTAAAGCTTGTGGATCGCAGGCCACGATCATATGTGCTGACCGATATGGGCCGCGACGTCGCGAACTTCGCCGAGGAAATGAGCAGATCGGCATTTGCTCTGAGCCGCTGCGCCGGTTCCGGTCAGAACGGTATCGAAGGTGATATCGTGGTATCCGCACCGCCATCGCTGCTCTACAGCTTCATTGCGCCGCAAATCTCCGCGCTGCAATCTCAGCATCCTGACGTAAGGCTCCGTCTTGTCGGCACCATGGAGGCGATGTCCCTCTCCAAGGGAGAAGCGGATATTGCCATCAGCCTGAAGCGGCCGAGCGAAGCTACGCTGGTTGCGCGTCGCCTTGGACAATTGTCCTATTTCCTCTATGCCGACCCTGCCTACCCGACGAGAAACGGCCCTCCTCTCTATATCAGTTACGATGATACCATGCGGGAGTCGGATCACTACCGCTGGCTTGATGACAGGCTTTCCGCCGACGAGGTGTTCATGTGCAGCAACGACCTGCGCATACAGGCTGCTGCCGCCGCCGGCGGCTGTGGGGTGGCGCTGCTGCCCGCCTACCTCGCCGCGGAACACGGTCTTGTGAGGTTCGATCCACTCGATCCCGGCGTCAGGATCGACGTTTGGCTGGTGATCCACGAAGACGTGCGCGACACGCCACGGATACGTGTTGCCATGGACTTCATCAGTGAAAGTCTCAAGCCCTTGTGGCGTTCCTGATTATGCGCAGATCAAGCCTGCGCCATTGCCGAATTTTCCGGGATTTGGCGCGGTGTAAAATGCCGCGTGACAGGGTCTGTCCTGCGCGCGTGCGGTGACCGGTTGGACCTGCCCGCATTCCCACCCTATTCCCGATACGTGAGCGTGGAGTATTTTCATGTCTTTGATTGCTCGTTACCGGAGAGGTACCGTCGGATACCTTGTTCTCCCTGCCAAAAAACGCGGCGCAAGATCTTCCGCTCGAAATCGCAAGCGGGTGGGCCTGCTAATCGTAGCATTTACGATCGGTTATGCCGCGATCGCAGTCCGCCTTTTGCAATATGGCTATTTTTCCGAGAGCGAAGCGACGGCGAGTATTCCACGATCACCCCATATAATCGCCTCCCGCCCCGACATTCTGGACCGCAATGGCCAGCTTATCGCAACGGATATCAATCTCATCTCGCTTTATGCGGAGCCTCGCCGCGTTGTTGATGCAAATGAGGCCATTGAAAAGCTCGCCTCTGTTGTTCCCGACCTGGATTGGGCTGATCTGCACAGAAAACTAACGTCTGACTCCGGTTTCCAGTGGATCAGGAGACAGCTTACGCCGCGCCAGGAAGCTGAGATCATGCGCCTTGGCATTCCGGGCATCGGCTTCAGACCCGAAAAGCGGCGTTTTTATCCTGGCGGGCCAGTGGCATCTCACATTGTCGGGCATGTCAACATCGACAATCAGGGGCTGGCGGGCATTGAGCGCTATCTCGACAGGCAAGGCCTGGCAGACCTGCGTGGCGTTGGGCTTACCGATCCCACCCAGCTTGAACCCGTCCGGCTGTCCATCGATTTGCGCGTTCAGAGCATCGTGCATAACGTCGTTAGCGATGCCTTGAGGAACTATCGGGCGGAAGCGGCAGGTGCCGTCGTAATCGATGTCGACACAGGCGAGGTTCTCGCGATGGCGTCGGTCCCCGATTATGACCCGAATGAACCTTCGCGGCGCCTTGCCGATGGCACGATCGACAGGGACTACGAAAAGGGATGGTTCAACCGCATGAGCAATTCAGCGGTTGAAATGGGCTCCACCTTCAAGGCGTTCACCCTTGCCATGGGGATTGATGCAGGCGTCGTCAATCTGAACTCGGTGGTTGATGCCTCCCGCCCCCTGAAGATGGGTGGTTTCATCATCAGGGATTTTCACGGCCGAGGACGGCCGCTGACAATCCGGGAAGTCTTTCGCTATTCATCAAACATCGGCACGGCAAAAGTCGCGGATCTCGTTGGCCTCGAAAGTCACCAGCAGTTTCTCTTCAGATTGGGCCTGTTGTCTAAGATGCAGACGGAGTTACCGGAAATTGCTTCGCCCGCAGCGCCAAGGAACTGGAAAAAGATCAATTCCGCAACGATCTCCTTCGGTCACGGTCTGGCCACGACACCGTTACAGACGGCTGCGGCTGCGGCGGCTCTCGTAAACGGTGGCATGTTCCGGCACCCGACTTTCATTGCCGACAGTGGGAGGCGTCACCAAATCACCGGCAGACGTGTCCTGCAGGCCTCGACCAGCGCAAAGGTCCGCGAGCTGTTCTGGTACAACGGCACCCAAGGTTCGGGCCGAAACGCCCAGGTGGCCGGTTTTGATGTGGGCGGGAAGACCGGGACAGCGGAAAAGGTTATCGATGGCAAATATGCGAAGAACCTGAACTTCAATACATTCCTCGCAGCATTCCCCATGCACCGCCCCCGTTATCTGGTTCTGTCGATCATTGACGCCCCACTTTCCGGCGAGCGCGGCGGGCGCCTTGCGGCCTTCAATGCCGCGCCGATGGTGCGCGATATCATTGAGCGCGCCGCACCTCTTCTCGGGGTTCGGCCGTCCTTCGGAAACCCGCAGGCATCTCCGTTGATGAACTACTGAATTGGCGATGAACCCATGTCATTCACAGATACTGAATTTTCGGGTTATTCGATGATCTTTCCCTCGACCAGCGACATTATCCATATCCTCTATTTCGTTGCGATTGTCGCAGAGGCGATGACAGCCGCACTCGCCGCCGGCCGTCGCGAAATGGATTGGATCGGCGTATTTTTACTTGGATGCATTACCGCCCTCGGCGGTGGGACCGTGCGCGATGTTTTTCTGAACCACTATCCGCTGTCGTGGGTCGAAAATCCCAGCTATCTCCTCGTGACGGGATTATCTGCGCTGGCGACGATCCCGATCGCCCGATACATGTATCAACTGCGCAAGATGTTCCTTTTTCTTGACGCAATAGGGCTGGTCGTCTTCACCGTCATCGGCTGCCAGATTGCGTCAGGCCTTAACCTGCCGCTGGTTGTCGTGGTGGCGGCGGGAGTGCTGACTGGATGTCTGGGCGGCGTACTTCGGGATATACTGTGCAACGAAGTACCGCTGTTATTTCGTTCGGAACTCTATGCAATCGTCTCGGTCCTTACCAGCCTGATCTACTTGAGTGCGCCCCTTTTGGGTGCCTCTCACGCGATATCCTCGCTCGTCGCAATGGCCCTCGGATTGATGCTCAGGCTCCTTGCAATACGCTTTAACTGGTGTGTACCGACATTCGTTTACACGAAGGACCCTCACTGAGGAGAGCTGCCGAAGCCGGAAGCTCAGGGGTCGTGGCATTAAAGGCTCCGAAAGGCGTGGCAACGACTGATCCAACAAGTAGATCGATGCAGCAGGTTTTTCTTGAAATGGCCCAGCTCCCGGCTCTTCCAAGCCGGGCGTGTGGTCCCTACCCGCGCCCCGGTCGCCTGGGATGGCATATCGCGTCAATGTTTCGGGCTGAGACGGTCACGCTTTCTGCGCAGCTCTGAAAACCGCCAGCTGATCGGCGAAGGCTCGCTTATAGGCGGGACGTGCTTCGCCTCTGGCCACATAAGCTGAAAGGTTCGGATATTCGTCGAGAATGCCTGAGCTTATTATCCTTTGCAGGACCGACACCATCAGAAGATCGCCGGCGCTGAATGCGCCATCGAGCCAGTCGGCTCCACCGAGGCGGCGGGACAATTCACCGAGCCGCTTGCGAATGCGTTCATCCACCATTCGAAGGCGTTCATCATGCCAGCTTTTGTCCCTTTCGAGAAAGCCGGTGACAAAGTGCTCGACGATCGGTGGCTCCATGGTGCTGAGGGCCGCGAACATCCAGCTTATCGCCCGCGCCCGCGCATCCGCCTCTTTGGGCAGCAGGCCGGCATGGTGCTCGGCTATATGGAAGATGATGGCACCGGATTCGAACAGGACGAGATCGCCCTCTTCATAGGTCGGAATCTGCCCGAATGGCTGAAGCGTGAGATGCTCCGGTTCCTTCATCGCCCTGAAGGAGAGAAGGCGCACATCATATGGCTGGCCCACCTCTTCCAACGCCCAACGAACGCGCATGTCGCGGGCGAGGCCCTTGCCGCCGTCGGGTGAGCGTTCAAAGGCGGTAATCGTGATCGTCATCGGTACTCTCCACAACATCGGGGTTTGGAGACGGCGTCGCGCAGTTTTTCGTGTCGGTTCTCAGAGCCGGCCGGAGCGGCATGGTAGCGTTTCGTCAGAATAGGCAAATCGACTATCGAAAACAATCCTGACTCACGCACGCGCCTTTGGGGCAGCAGTGTCTGCACCGAATATCTGCCATGGAACATCATTGCGCTTCAAGGAAACTTCGCAAACTTCCCCTGCTCTGTGACGTCACCGGGGCGCGATGAAAAGGCTGGCCATTTTGCGCAGACACTCTAAGCTCCGGCGCCGGACACGGATTGCCGAAGCCATCAGGATTTCAGTTCAAATCATTAGGGAGAGACTATCAGATGAGCCTGCGTATCAACGACATAGCACCTGATTTCACCGCCGAGACGACCCATGGGCCGGTGAGCTTTCACGACTGGATCGGCGACGGATGGGCGGTGCTGTTTTCGCATCCGAAGAATTTCACGCCGGTCTGCACCACGGAACTCGGTGCAATGGGCGGCCTGCAGCCGGAATTTGAAAAACGCGGCGTCAAGATCATCGGCATTTCTGTCGATCCAGTCGAAAGCCATGAAAAATGGAAAAACGACATCCGCACCGCGACCGGTTTCAATGTCGATTATCCGCTGATCGGCGACAAGGACCTGAAGGTGGCAAAGCTCTATGACATGCTGCCTGCCGGTGCTGGTGACAGCTCCGAGGGCCGCACGCCTGCAGACAATGCCACCGTGCGCTCGGTCTTCGTCATCGGCCCCGACAAGAAGATCAAGCTGGTCCTCACCTACCCGATGACCACCGGCCGCAACTTCGAGGAAATTCTTCGCGCCATCGATTCCATTCAGCTGACGTCCAGGCACCAGGTGGCGACGCCAGCCAACTGGAAACAGGGCGAGGATGTCATCATCACCGCCGCCGTTTCCAACGAGGATGCGATCGCCCGTTTCGGTTCTTACGACACGGTTCTTCCGTATCTGCGCAAGACCAAGCAGCCCGGCTGATTTGAAGCCTGTGATGGGGCGGTGAAACATCATCGTCCCATTCTCCCTTAGTAGGTACGACAGCAGGCTCTAGCCGGCGTCCTGCCTGACGACGCGCAGCATTGGCCGGGCATCGAGTTCGGCGGGCGTAAAACGCGCAAGAAGGTCGAAAGATGTTATGGCTTCGCCGGCAGCGAAGCGTCGCCCGTTGACGACGAGATGCCCGAGGCCGAATAGGGTGAGAAGCGCTTCCGTCGCATCTCCGGCCGGGGTTTCGAAGAGCAGATTCGTCTGGCCGAAATGTTCCAGACCCGTTGTCCAGGCCCTGATCTTTTCCCCCTCCTCCGTCACGAAGGCTCCGAAGGCCAGCATCGCCGCCATTTGCTGCGGTTGGTCGAGATGGCTGTTTGCATAATTAAGATAGTCATCGAGATTGGCGCGGCCGACGATCATGTCGAGATAATGCAATGCAACGGCCTGCATGGGAGCGACCTGATGAATGCCGAGCAGGGCTGAGGCGATCTCGTTATGGGCGATTTCAGGATTGTCCTCATCCGCCATGATGAGGAATCTGAACTCGCACTGATGTGTTGCCCGGCTGAAATCGTCATATGCCGCTTTGGCATCGACGCAAAAGGTCTTTGACCAGTCGACCCTGGCCTCTGCGACTGCCGGATATTGGGCCGGCGCAACCGGCGCCGCTACGACCGGCTCGGGACTGCCGACAAAAACCCTGGTCGAACCGCGCAGGCCGTCAAAAACGCCCTTTTCGCTCAGCCGCTCACATTCATATCCCTCCTCGCCCCACGCTTGTGTGAGGGTCAAATCAGAGATCGTGGGTTCGCTGTCGAAATAGAGTGTCGCCTTGAAAAATAGAGTGTCGCCATTTGCCATTGCAAATTCCCGTCCATGGCATTTCCTGCGCTCTATGGCTTTATGATCCCGCCATGATAGTCAAGCCGGTACGTCTCGACATGGCCCCGGTAAATGCGCTCAATGCCGGTGAAGGACCGGAATTCACCTTCATTCGTATCGACATAGACCAGATTTTCCACCGGGTGGGTGAAGCCGCCAAGGAACCGGCCCTCACGATAGAGCGTGGAAAGCGACCGCTGAATGACACTGCCAGCCGTGGCGCCGTCGATCATGTCGGGCCGGAGGATGCGGCCGTAATAACTCATCGCCCACACCGCCGTTCCCTGATGCCAGACGACCTCCTGCCCGATGAAATCGGTTCCCCCGAAATAGCTGTCGATATAATGCCAGTCGCCGCTCTGATAGCCGAGATCGTGTGATCCCTTGCGCGTGGGCGTCGCGGATTTGTTGCCGCCGCCGACATAAGTGGCAGACTTGGCCCGCACGATGAACTCTTCCAGCATGGGAAACCTTTCGGGGTAAGAACATAAAGGGAACATAGGCGATTTTCAGCGTGGTCGCAAGTGCGGCCCCTACTCGGCATCGAACCCGCATTTGAGCAATGACGGGCTTGGTAATCGCGGCGTTTGCGCTTAGAAGCGTGGCAGGAATTATCCGAAAAGAGTGCCCATGACGCAAAAGCCGCAAATCTATGTCGATGCCGATGCCTGCCCCGTGAAGCCGGAGATTCTCAAGGTGGCGGAACGACATGGGCTGGAAGTGACCTTTGTTGCCAATTCCGGTCTGCGCCCATCGCGTGATCCCATGGTGAAAAACGTCATTGTTTCCGCTGGTTTCGACGCGGCGGACGACTGGATCGCCGATCATGCGGGTGAGAACGATATTGTCATCACCGCCGATGTGCCGCTGGCCGGCCGCTGCGTCGCCAAGGGGGCGCTTGTGACCGGGCCGACGGGTCGCGTTTTTGACCAGTCGAATATCGGGATGGCGACGGCGATGCGCGATCTTGGCGCGCATCTGCGCGAAACCGGTGAGAGCAAGGGATATAACGCAGCTTTTTCGCCACGCGACCGCTCCGCTTTTCTGGAGACGCTTGACCGCTTCTGCCGCCGTGTCAAAAAATGATGCTGCAAACAGAAAGGTGCCGCCCATGACCACGGCCAAACCGAAAAGCCCCACGACTACAGGAAGCAATGCCTTTCGCCGACATCAGCCTTTCGTGTTCGCTTTTTTCGCCGGTGCTCTTGGTCTCGGTCTGGCATTAGCCTTTGCGCCGTCGCTTGCCGTAGAAATGGCGGCCGTTCTGTTTTTCTTGACCTATTTGACGCTGGTTGCCTTTCGTCTGCCGGGATTGACGGCGCAGCATCTGAAGGCCCATGCCGATAGCGACGATCTTCCGGCAATCGCCATCATCGCCGTCACACTGCTTGCGGTGGCGGTTGCCGTTGTATCGCTGTTTCAGGCGCTCAATCATACGGGGGAGACCGTCTGGACCCTGCTCATCGCTTTCGCCTCGGTGATTTTCGGCTGGTTGACGATCCACACCATGACGGCCCTGCACTATGCGCATTTGTACTGGCGGCCGGCCACGGTGGATGGCAAGCGCCAGCATCGCGGCGGTATGGATTTTCCGGCGACGAAAGAACCCTGCGGTTACGACTTCCTCTATTTCGCCGTGGTGATCGGCATGACAGCGCAGACATCGGATGTCGGGGTGACAACGACCGCCATGCGCAAGGTTACGCTGCTGCACTCCATCGTTTCTTTCTTTTTCAATACGGTTCTGGTTGCGGCGGCTGTGAATGCCGCGGTCTCGCTTGCGGGCTGAACCGGAAAACTCTTCTCAAAGGAATGGCCTCATGAATATCATTTCGCAAAATACGGCTTTTGACGGCATGCAGGGCGTATTTTCGCACACATCTGAAACCCTGAAATCCGAGATGACCTTTGCGGTCTATGTGCCGCCGAAAGCGATCCACGAGCCCTGCCCGGTTGTCTGGTATCTCTCCGGCCTCACCTGCACCCATGCCAATGTCATGGAAAAGGGCGAATATCGCCGCATGGCTTCCGAACTGGGCTTGATCATCGTCTGCCCGGACACCAGCCCGCGCGGCAATGACGTGCCGGATGAGCTGACCAACTGGCAGATGGGCAAGGGTGCCGGCTTTTACCTCGACGCCACCGAGGCGCCGTGGTCCGAGCACTACCATATGTACAGCTACGTGACGGAAGAGCTGCCGGCCGTCATCGGCCAGCATTTCCGCGCGGATATGAGCCGCCAGGGCATCTTCGGCCATTCGATGGGCGGCCATGGTGCAATGACCATTGCGCTCAGGAACCCCGAGCGTTTCAAGAGCTGCTCCGCCTTTGCACCGATTGTGGCACCCTCTTCCGCCGACTGGTCAGAACCGGCGCTCGAAAAATATCTCGGTGCCGACCGTGCCAAATGGCGCCAATATGACGCCTGCTCACTGGTTGAGGACGGCGCCCGTTTTCCCGAGTTCCTGATCGATCAGGGCAAGGCGGACAGTTTCCTTGAAAAAGGTCTGCGCCCCTGGTTGTTCGAAGAGGCGATCAAGGGCACGGATATCGGCCTGACATTGCGCATGCATGATCGCTACGACCATTCCTATTATTTCATCTCCACCTTCATGGATGACCATCTGAAGTGGCACGCCGAGCGGCTGAAATAAGGATGAAGACAAGGCTGGCGGCGCCCTGAGAGCGCCGCCCTTTCAGGCCTGGCCTGATATTACGGGATGCGGGCAATGACCTTGATCTCGAAATCGAATCCGGCGAGCCAGTTGACACCAACGGCAGTCCAGTTCGGGTACGGAGATTTACTGAAAATCTCCTGTTTGACCTTCATGATGGTTCCAAACTGGTTTTCCGGGTCCGTATGGAACGTCGTTATGTCGACTATGTCGTCAAAGGTGCAGCGCGCCGCCTCAAGCGTGGCTTTCAGGTTCTCAAAGGCCAGCCGGACCTGCCGTTCAAAATCCGGTTCAGGCGTTCCGTCGGTACGGCTGCCAACCTGGCCGGAAACGAACAGAAGGTCACCGGAGCGAATAGCTGCGGAATAGCCGTGTTCCTCGTAAAGCGCGTGCCTGTTGGCAGGGAAAATCGCTTCGCGTTCGGTCATTTTGCATCTCTCTCTTGGGTTGAGTGACAATGGACGGCGAAGCACTGCTTTCAACACTTCGAACGTCATTTCACATACGTTACGTATGCGAGATAGTGACGTACGCAGCGTATGTCAATTAAGATACGTAACGTATGTGAATCTATGGACGTCACGACGCACTTTTTTTTGAGGCAGAGGTTTCCACAGCGAAAGAGAAGAATAGCTTTCGCGCGCTTGCCTCGCGTCCCGTTTATGGAAAAAGCGCCGTCGCCAGTGTCGTCGGGCCGGAGCGGTTCAGCCGGAATTCACGGATCACCCTTTCGGCGACGCCATAAGCCAGCTCCTGCTCGATGGACTGATTGTCGAAGCTGACAACGGTGGCGGTGAATTTGGCCTCCGCGATCACCTCGCCCGTTGCCACGGCCGCGGCACGGACGATCACCTTTGCTGAGGCCCGCTCTCCAAACAGGAACGGCGCGCGCGTGACGGATGCAAGACGGATCGTCAGCACAACGCGTGGTCTGGTCTCGCCACGCGCCGTCGTCCGGATTGCGCTCTGTACCTGAGCATGGATGGACTGCATCAGTGCTGGCGCGACATCGGGGCGTGCGGCGACGAATGCGCCACGCACATCGTAAAGCAACCGGTCGGCATTGGTCGCTTCCGGTTCCAGCCTGAAAGACATGAGCGTGAAACACGCCAGCAAGACAATGCCAAGGCGTTTCAGCGTGGTGTTCATGATCAGCGGCTCCCCTAACGTGAGGTAACCGCATATTCGATCATCAGGGTTAGAAAAGCGTTAAGAAGCGCTCTTCAGCGACTCCAGAACATGGAGCGCGGCGCGCATGTCGATGAGCCTGACGGCGCGGCGTTCCAGCGCCTCCTCGTCCTCACCCCATTGTTCGGCGGTCCAGTCTTCGTCGAGATGGGCAAGCGCCCAGGTTTCTTCCAGCGTCAGCTGTCTTTCCGCCAGCGCGAGCGCCAGAATAGCGGAGCCGGTCAGCGAGGTCATGGTATGCAGGGCGGCAAGCCCAATCGGCGTATCGTATTTCCTCAGCGTCACCGCGAAGGCAGCTATGGCCTCGCGCGGCTGGTCGCGATGCATGACGCCTTCAACGAGAATGAAACGGGCACCGAGCACATTGGCGGCCCAGTCCAGCACCGGGTCCCAATGGTCAGTCTGACGCTGAACCAGCGCTTCCGGATCGCCGGCGCGGTAGCACAGGAGATCGGAGGAGGAAAAACGGAGAATGTCTTCGAAAACCGCCTGGGTGTCGTTGGCGATGCCGTCGATGGCCGTGTTCACGTGCCGCGAAACAGGCATGACCACCGGGTTCACCACTTCTTTCTGCGCATCCCATTCGTCGCGAAGCAGGTCCGCGAGCTCCCTCGTCGGAACGATCAGGGGCTTCTTGGCGGGTGTGCGCAGCGGCTTGCCATCAAGATGGATGGTAAATCCGCCCTCCTCTACATCAGCGACGGTCACATCCTTATAGAACCGCTTCGGCAAAGGCTTCTGCATCTGGATTTGCGCACGCAGGATCGGGTCGGGGTGGCTCAGGCCCTCCGTAAGGTCGTTCAGGAGATCACGCATGGCACGTCCTCATCAGTCAGCTAGAAGGGTTGTCAAATATCGGCCGGAACATAGGCCGGGATTTCACGCGGGTGGCCAACGACGGCATCCGCGCCCGCGTTCCAGAGATCGTCGACCGAGGCATAACCCCAGGCGACGCCTATGGCTTTTGCGCCCGCCGCCTTGGCCATCTGCATGTCATAGATCGCGTCGCCGATGACAACAGTGTCGGCCGGAACCATGCTGGTTTCATGGCAGCATTCCATTACCATGGCCGGATGCGGCTTGGAGGGGCAATCGTCCGCCGTGCGCGAAACGATGAAGTGATCCGCAAAACCGTGGGTTTCGAGAATATGGGTCAGCCCGCGCCTGCCCTTGCCGGTGACCGCGCCGATCAACACGTCGTCGCGTTTCGAAAGCGCGTCGATCAGTGGCGCGATGCCGTCGAAAAGCGGTTCGATCATGCCCGGGCGCTCCCGGATCGGATGATAGATTTCGCGATAACGCGCCGTCATCGCCTGCGCCTCGTCATCCACATGCGTCTTGCCGAGCATGCGGGCGATGGCGATATCGAGCGTCAGGCCGATGATCGCCTTGGTCTGCGAGATATCAGGGCGCGGCTTTCCGAAATCGGCGAACGTGTCGGCCATCACGGTATGGATAAGGCCGGCGCTGTCCACCAGGGTGCCGTCGCAATCGAAAAGAACCAGTTTCATCTGATGTCAGTCTTCCCTATCGCCATCGGCCACATCGAGGCCAAGCAGGTTCCAAGTCTGCACCATATGCGGCGGCAAAGGCGCGCTGACCCGAAGGCGGCCGCCGTTAGGGTGCGGTATGTCGATATGGCGCGCATGCAGATGCAGGCGCTTCTGGATACCGCCCGGGAAATCCCAGTTCGGATCGTCGATGTAATATTTGGGATCGCCGATGATCGGGTGTCCCATATGCAGCGCATGAACGCGAAGCTGGTGGGTGCGGCCGGTATAGGGTTCCATTTCCAGCCAGGCGAGGTTCTGCGCGGCGGTATCGATGACACGGTAATAGGAAATGGCGTGATCGGCCCCCTCCTCGCCGTGTTTGGCGATGCGCATGCGGTCGCCATCCATCGTCTGTTCCTTGACGAGCCAGGTGGAAATCTTGTCCTGGTGTTTGCGCGGCACGCCCTTGACCAGCGCCCAATAGGTCTTCTTGGTATCGCGCTCGCGGAAGGCGGCCGTCAGCTTCTGCGCGGCGCCTCTTGTGCGGGCAACCACCAGCACGCCTGACGTATCGCGGTCCAGACGGTGCACCAGACGTGGCTTTTCGCCCTTCGGGCTCGTCCAGGCCTCCAGAAGCCCGTCAATATGCCGGTTGACGCCGGAACCGCCCTGCACGGCAATGCCGGCCGGCTTGTTGAAAACGAAAACCTTGTCGTCCTCATGCAAGAGCATACGCGCCAGAAGTTCGGCGTCTTCCGAATGTTTGAGGTCCTTCGATCCAATCGGGCCGGTTTTGACCTTGAGGTCGGAATCAACGGGCGGCACGCGCACCATCTGCCCCGGCTGCACCCGCGCATCCGTCTTCACCCGACCGCCATCCACGCGCACCTGGCCGGAGCGCAGCAGCTTCTGCAATTGCCCGAAACCAAGGCCCGGATAGTGAATCTTGAACCAGCGATCGAGGCGCATACCGGCCTCGTCGGCCTCGACCTTGATATGCTCGATACCTGCCATGAAATTTCCAGTCTTTCTGTCTTGATCGCGCGCTCTGTTCGCCGGCGCGCCGTTTGGATCAAGCCTTTAGAACAAACTGCGGCCCAAGGCCAGCCCGGCAAAAACCGCAGCGATGGAAACCGCAAGGCTTGCAAGCACGTAAACGGCCGAAAGGCCGAACGCACCGCGCTCGAAAAGTGCTACCGCATCAAGCGAGAAGGACGAAAATGTCGTGAAGCCGCCAAGCACACCGGTGACGAGAAACAGGCGCATTTCCATCGAGGCATTCAATCGCCGCGCCACCAGCTCGACCAGAAGACCAATCAGGAACGATCCGACCACATTGACCGCCAGCGTTCCCCAGGGAAAATTCAACCCCGCCAGCCGAACGCTCAAGACGCCGACCAGATAACGGAAAACGGAACCAATTGCGCCGCCGGCGGCGACAAGAGCGATATTAACCATGGGGATTGTGTCTCCGGAGGAAATGGCCGGACCGGGCAGTCCAACGGATTTTTAGACCATCATAATCGCAGGCGAAAGCCCTCTACCCGCCGCATGCGTCCACTAAAATACGATTAAATTGCAGCCCCGCGATTTAGCCTTCCAACAAGACGCAGATGCTAATCTCCAATTTTTAAGGGTCGGCGAAAATAGCCGGAGGTTGGATGACACAGGTTCTTTCCGTTTCTGCGAATACGGCAGCCTATGCGCTGGAGGCAGTGAAGCCGTCGCAACGCGTGCCCCGCAAGAGCGAGGTCGAAGAAGCCATTCACGAACTGGCGCGCAAGGCCGAACATGGCGACGACTTCCAGCTTCGAGCCCTGATGACGGCAATAAAGCCGCCGGCGCTCACCCTCTATTTCCTGACCGCCGCCAGCCAGCGTCACGAACCGCAGGCGACGCTCGAACAGGCCGTAGAGGCCTATGAGGAAAACAACGCGAAAAACAAATCAGAAAATAGTAATTTAAATCAGCTTGATACTTGAATATTTTAATTTTATTTCTGAATACAGGTGCACCATTGGCAGGCCTTCGGCGTTCAGGCTGGTGTCAGGATGATTTTCTAAGTATTTTCAACCGAATGCCGGAAAAATCACGGAGGCGATGGCCATCACGCCTTTTCCGCCACGGCGCTGAAAACAAGATATAACAATAAAAAAGCTTGCGGCTACCGGACCTGTCACGCGTTCCGGTAGCCGCTCTTTATTGATCAGTTATGCTGGTGGTCGCCGCCGTTGCCCTTGGCCGCGCTGGCGGCAGAGAGTACGATCTCGACCTTACCTGCCTTTTCAAAGATCAACGTCACCGGCACTTTGTCGCCTTCGGCAAAGGGCTTCTTCACGTCGAAGAACATCATGTGCAGGCCGCCGGGCTTCAGCTCTACCGTCTGGCCGGCGGGGATGACGATGCCGTCATCCAGCTTGCGCATCTTCATGACGTCGTTGACCATGGCCATCTCATGGATTTCGGCGCGGCCGGAAGCGGAGGATTCCACGCCGATCAGCTTGTCGTCGCTGGTACCGGCGTTCTTGATCGTCACATAACCGCCACCAACCGGCTGGCCCGGCAGCATGGCCTTGGTCGCACCGCCGGAAACCTCAAGGCTGCCGGCCTTCACAACATCCATATCCATGGCGCCATGATCATGGCCTCCGGCAGCATGGGCCGCCTTTGCGGCAACGCGAATGGTTGGGGCGGGGCTTTTCAGCGAATGCGGGTCGACACCGGCGGCCGCAACCTCATCCCAGGAAACCTTTCCCTTGTCGCCGCAAAGCTGCGTCACCTTGAAGGGCAGATCCTGTCCGGCTTCGATGCCGGAGATTTTACCCTGAACGGCGAAGGTGTCATAAAACTCATCCGGCAGATTACCACCCTTCCAGCGGATTTCGACCGGACCGCCTTTGATTTCCTTGCCGTGGCTCTTGTAGGCCTTCTGGTAATCACCCTTGATGACTTCCAGCTCCCAGCCGGCCTTGGGCTGCGGCTTGGCGGAAATGAAGCCTTCCGGCAGCTTTATCTGCACTTCTGTCGTTGCAAGCCCGCCGTCGCAACCGTGCGGCACCTGCAGCGCGGCGACGACGGTGCTTTCCTGCTCGGCCGAGCCGTCAACGAAAGTGGCGTGGGCGAAAGCCTGCGCGGTCGAAACCGAGGCAACGAACAACGTGCAGGTGATGATTTTGGTGGTCTTCATGTCTCTTGTCCCTTCGACTGCATCCCATCAGGGCTTTGGCAGTCGCTCCGTGCCGCCCTCAGGCGGTGATGATCCGGTAAAACGAAAAATCAGGCGGACAGGGATGGAGGCCCCCGCGCTGCGGGTTTCTGGATCGTCAGGACAGAGCGGAAGCTCCATTTAGCGGTCAGGCGATTGTCGAGCCAGGAGAATTCGGTCCTCAGCCAGCCTTCCGTATCGGGTATCGGCAGAAGAATGGACGAGGCCAGCAGGCAGGCCTCGCAAAACAGCATGGCATCGCCGGAATGGGCCGGATCGTCCTTGCCATGGGAGACGTTGACGCCATCGCCGTGGCCAAGGCAGATTTCCGCAAAGGTGCCGTCCGGCAGACGGTAGCTCTCGTCCAGAGACACCGTCGGCGCTGCGGCCAGCACGGGCTTGTGGGCAAAACCGAGCGACAACATCAGGGCCGCGCAGAAAATGCGAAGCATTCTCTCCATCCCTGTCAGTCGTCGGTTTCGATTTGCGTCCATGACATCATGCGATATCCCGCTTTCCGGCCGATTTCAAAGGGGAATTTTGCCGCATGCTTGACTTCTCGCAAGGGAACAATCGTCACTAGGCGGCATTTCCCTGCTGGAACGATCGTTTCAAAGGAGGCAGACATGCCAGCCAAATCAAAAGCCCAGCAGAAAGCGGCGGGTGCAGCACTGGCCGCCAAACGCGGCGAAGTCAAAAAATCCAGTTTACAAGGTGCTTCAAAAAGCATGGAGAAGTCCATGACAGAAAAAGAACTTGATGATCTCGCATCAACGAAACGCAAGGGCCTGCCGGAGAAAAAATCCGACTGATATTGTCCCGGTTTCCAAGTTGTCACCCACCACAGCGCTGCCGATGGCGCAGATGGAGCAAGAATCTGTTCAGATGCGTCATTTGGTCCTTGCCAACAGCGGGGCTTCGAAGATAATGAGCGTCGCATCATCGTTGGGAGAAGCCGCTTCACTGCGGTGCCGAAGGAGCAACCGCCCCGGAAACTCTCAGGCAAAAGGACCAGCGGTGACGACGGAACTCTGGAGAGAAGCCACCTTGATCTAAAGGACGGCTCGCCGAAGGGATAACAATCTCAGGCGACAAGGACAGAGGGGGCTCTTGAACCGGCGCGTCTTGCGCCATGACCTGAGCCCGCGCGATATCTCGCGCAACCCTGGAGGCGTCCTTGGACGATACCGCCGAGCTTAAAACCACGCCGCTTCATTCCCTGCATGTTTCGCTCGGCGCCCGCATGGTGCCGTTTGCCGGTTACGACATGCCGGTGCAATATCCGGCTGGTGTGTTGAAGGAGCATCTTCAGACCCGCACCTCCGCCGGTCTGTTCGACGTGTCCCATATGGGCCAGGTGATTGTGAAGGCCAAGTCTGGCGACAACGCCGATGCCGCACGCGCGCTTGAGACGCTGGTGCCAGTCGATATTCTCGGCCTGAAGGAAGGCCACCAGCGCTACGGCTTCTTTACTGACGACAACGGCCATATCCTCGATGACCTGATGATCACCAATCGCGGCGACCATCTTTTTGTCGTCGTTAATGCGGCCTGCAAGGATGCCGATATCGCCCATATGAAGGCGCATCTTTCCGGCACCTGCGAAATCACCCTTCTCGACGACCGCGCGCTGATCGCGCTGCAGGGACCGCGCGCTGAAGAAGTGCTGGCGGAACTGTGGGCCGGCGTGTCCGAAATGAAGTTCATGGACGTGCAGGAAGTGCCACTGCATGACGTGCCCTGCATCGTTTCCCGTTCCGGTTATTCCGGTGAAGACGGTTTTGAAATCTCCGTGCCGGCCGAAAAGGCGGACGAGATCGCCAAGGCCCTGCTCGAACATCCCGATTGCGAAGCCATCGGGCTTGGCGCGCGCGACAGCCTGCGGCTCGAAGCCGGCCTTTGTCTCTATGGCAACGACATCGACACCACGACCTCCCCCATCGAAGCCTCGCTCGAATGGGCGATCCAGAAGGCGCGCCGCGCTGGCGGCGACCGCGAGGGCGGTTTTCCCGGCGCAGAGCGTATTCTCGGTGAACTGAAAGATGGCACATCGCGCCGCCGCGTCGGCCTGAAGCCGGAAGGCAAGGCGCCGGTGCGCGGCCATTCGAAGCTGTTTGCGGATGCCGAAGGCAAGACGGAGATCGGTGAAGTGACTTCCGGCGGTTTCGGTCCTTCGGTCGAGGGTCCCGTCGCCATGGGTTACGTGCCTGTTTCCCACGCCGCTCCCGGCACGGCTGTCTTTGCGGAAGTGCGCGGCAAATATCTGCCCGTCACCGTCGCCGCCCTGCCCTTCATCAAGCCCACCTATAAACGATAATCTTCATCCCATCTCCGGAGAGAATACGATGCTGAAATTTACCGCAGAACACGAATGGCTGAAGTTCGAAGGCGATATCGCCACCGTTGGCATCACCAGCCACGCCGCTGAACAGCTCGGCGATCTGGTTTTCGTCGAATTGCCGGAAGTGGGCGCCACCTTCGCAAAGGATGGCGATGCAGCGACCGTTGAATCCGTCAAGGCGGCTTCCGATGTTTATTGTCCGCTGGATGGCGAAGTGGTCGAAATCAACCAGGCCATCGTTGATGATCCCTCGCTGGTCAATTCCGACCCGCAGGGTGCCGGCTGGTTCTTCAAGCTGAAGCTTTCCAATGCGGCGGATGCCGATACGCTGCTTGATGAAGCAGCCTACAAGGAGCTGATCGCGTAATGACGACGCCCACCGAATTCCATTTCACCGACTATCAGCCCTATGATTTCGCCAACCGGCGTCACATCGGACCGTCGCCGTCGGAAATGGCGGAGATGTTGAAAGTCGTCGGCTATAAGAGCCTCGACGCGCTGATCGACGCCACCGTTCCCTCCTCCATCCGCCAGAAGGTACCGCTCACCTGGGGTGCGGCGCTGACCGAACGCGAGGCGCTCGACCGTCTTCGTGAAACGGCCAACAAGAACCAGGTGCTGACCTCGCTGATCGGCCAGGGCTATTACGGCACCATCACGCCGCCGGTCATCCAGCGCAACATTCTGGAAAACCCCGCGTGGTACACGGCCTATACGCCCTACCAGCCGGAAATCAGCCAGGGCCGTCTTGAGGCGCTGCTGAACTACCAGACCATGGTCTGCGATCTGACCGGTCTCGATGTCGCGAACGCTTCCTTGCTGGACGAAGCGACAGCAGCGGCGGAAGCCATGGCCATGTGCCAGCGCGTCGCCAAGTCCAAGGCAACCGCCTTCTTCGTGGATGCCAATTGCCACCCGCAGACCATTGCGCTGATCGAGACCCGTGCGGCCCCGCTCGGCTGGAAAGTGATCGTCGGCAATCCCTTCACCGATCTCGATCCGGTCGATGTGTTCGGCGCGATCTTCCAGTATCCGGGCACGCACGGCCATGTCAGCGATTTCTCCGGCCTGATTTCCCGCCTGCATCAGACGGGCGCGATTGCCGCCGTCGCCGCCGATCTTCTGGCGCTGACGCTGCTGAAATCTCCCGGTGAAATGGGCGCTGACATCGCCATCGGCACCTCGCAGCGTTTCGGCGTTCCGGTCGGTTATGGTGGCCCGCATGCGGCTTACATGGCCGTCAAGGATGCGCATAAGCGCTCCATGCCCGGCCGTCTGGTCGGCGTTTCGGTCGATGCGCGCGGCAACCGTGCCTATCGCCTGTCGCTGCAGACCCGCGAGCAGCATATCCGCCGCGAAAAGGCGACGTCGAACATCTGCACCGCGCAGGTGCTGCTTGCCGTCATGGCTTCGATGTATGGCGTCTTCCACGGTCCGCAGGGCATCAAGGCGATTGCCCAGCAGACCCACCAGAAGGCCGTGCTGATGGCCAAGGGCCTGGAAAAGCTCGGCTACACCATCGAGCCGGAAACCTTCTTCGACACCATCACCGTCGAAGTCGGCCATATGCAGGGCGTCATCCTGCGTTCGGCCGTGGCGGAAGGCGTGAACCTGCGCAAGGTCGGCGCGACCAAGATCGGCATGAGCCTTGACGAGCGTACGCGCCCGGCAACGCTTGAGGCCGTCTGGCGTGCTTTCGGCGGCAATTTCTCGATCTCGGATTTCGAGCCGGACTATCGCCTGCCGAAAGAACTGCTGCGCACCAGCCAGTACATGACGCATCCGATCTTCCACATGAACCGCGCCGAAAGCGAGATGACCCGTTACATCCGCCGCCTTTCGGACCGTGATCTGGCGCTCGACCGCTCCATGATCCCGCTTGGTTCCTGCACCATGAAACTGAATGCGACAGCGGAAATGCTGCCGATCACCTGGCCGGAATTTTCCGACATCCATCCCTTCGTGCCGGCCAATCAGGCGCTCGGTTACAAGGAAATGATCGACGATCTCTCCGAAAAACTGTGCTCGGTCACCGGTTATGATGCCTTCTCCATGCAGCCGAATTCCGGTGCGCAGGGGGAATATGCAGGGCTTCTCACCATCCGTAACTATCACCTCGCCAATGGCGGCACCCATCGTGACGTCTGCCTCATTCCGACTTCCGCACATGGCACCAATCCTGCCTCGGCGCAGATGGTCGGCATGAAAGTCGTGCCGGTGAAGGTGCGGGACAACGGCGACATCGATATCGATGATTTCCGTGCAAAAGCAGAGCAGTATGCGGAAAACCTCTCGTGCTGCATGATCACTTATCCGTCCACCCACGGCGTGTTCGAGGAGACGGTTCGAGAGATCTGCGAGATCACGCACAGCCAAGGCGGTCAGGTCTATCTCGACGGCGCCAACATGAACGCCATGGTCGGTCTCGCCCGTCCCGGCGATATCGGCTCCGACGTTTCACACCTCAACCTGCACAAGACCTTCTGCATTCCGCATGGCGGCGGCGGCCCGGGCATGGGGCCGATCGGCGTCAAGGCGCATCTTGCTCCTTACCTTCCGGGTCATCCTTCGACGGACGGCCGTGAGGGTGCGGTGTCTGCTGCTCCCTTCGGCTCGCCGTCGATCCTGCCGATCTCCTGGAGCTATTGCCTGATGATGGGCGGCGAAGGGCTGACGCAGGCGACCAAGGTGGCGATCCTCAATGCCAACTATATCGCTGAACGGCTGAAGGGCGCTTACGACGTGCTCTACAAGTCCGAGACCGGTCGCGTGGCGCATGAATGCATCATCGACACTCGCCCGCTCGCGGATAGCTGCGGCGTGACGGTGGACGATGTGGCAAAGCGCCTTGTCGATTGCGGTTTCCACGCGCCGACCATGAGCTGGCCGGTTGCCGGCACGCTGATGATCGAGCCGACCGAATCCGAGACCAAGGCGGAAATCGACCGTTTCTGCGATGCCATGCTGGCGATCCGCGAGGAAGCCCGCGACATCGAGGAAGGCCGTGCGGACAAGACCAACAATCCGCTGAAGAACGCACCGCACACGGTAGAAGACCTCGTCGGTGAATGGGATCGTCCCTATAGCCGCGAAAAGGGTTGCTTCCCGCCCGGCGCGTTCCGCATCGACAAATACTGGTCGCCGGTCAACCGCATCGACAATGTCTATGGTGACCGCAACCTCATCTGCACCTGCCCGCCAATGGAAGATTATGCCGAAGCGGCAGAGTAAACTTTGTTTCGATCAAGACAAAAGCCCGGATCGCTCCGGGCTTTTTTTATGGCAGAAGTGGCGGTGTGACCTGGCCCGGCTTTCTCGCGGCCGGGGTCTTGTGTTTTTTCGTATCTGCTTGTCTAAATTGGGGACGAGGCGGAGAATGTGCGGATGCAAGGCGATGAGATTGCTGTCCTGATCGGGCGCGTTGCGCTCGGAGACCGCTCCGCCTTCGCCACGCTTTACCAGGCAACCAGCCCGAAACTTTTTGCAATCTGCATCCGTATCTTAAAGGACCGGACGGATGCGGAAGAGGCATTGCAGGAAATCTATATCAGAATCTGGCAAAGAGCGCATTCCTTCGCAAGTCGCTCGGGGCATGCGCTGACGTGGCTTTCCACCGTCGCTCGAAACCACTGTATTGATGTCATCCGGGCGCGGAGACCCGTGAGCGATGACATCGATACCGTGCTGGACCTTGAAGACCAGGTGACTCTGGACCCGGAAACGCAAACCGTGATGCGCGATGAAGGCCGGCGGATCGACAGGTGTATGGAGGAGCTGCGGCCGGACCAAGCCAACGCCGTGCGGCGAGCCTATGTGGAGGGCATGAGTTATGCGGAACTTGCGGAAGACATGAATGCACCGCTCAACACGGTGCGGACGTGGCTTCGCCGCAGCCTGCTGAAACTGAGAGAGTGCATGGAACGATGATATCTGGCGAACATAGTCATGGCGACACGCCGCAGGATGAAGTCCTTGCGGCTGAATATGTGCTTGGCCTTCTTTCGCTGGAAAAGCGCCGGCTGGTCGAGAAGCGCATGACGGATGATGCCGACTTTCAGCGCCTCGTGGAGCGCTGGCAGATCGATACCGCATCGTTCAACGATGCCTATGGCGAGATCCCACCCGACGCCGCAATATTCAGCCGTATCGAAAATCGCCTCTTCGCCAACAGCCCCGATCGTTCCACTGCTTCGCTCTGGCAGTCGCTCGTCTTCTGGCGCAGCGTATCGCTTGTCTCGTCACTTGCGGCTGTCGTTGCCATTGCCCTTATGTCAGGTCTGCCTCTGCCGGGTGGCAAGCGAACGGCGCCGCTCGTTGCCAACCTCACCGCCCCCGGCAACGTGATCGATCTCGTGGCGTCCTACGACGCGTCAAGCGGACGCCTGAAAATCACACCGGTTGCAGCGGACGGCGGTGAACGCCGGTCGCTTGAACTGTGGGTGGTACCACCGACGGGCAATCCGAAGTCGCTCGGCATCATCGACGCGAAGGTCGATGCGGAAATGATCATTTCACCCGAGATACAGCGCACACTCGGTGAAGGTTCCGTATTTGCCGTCAGCCTTGAACCGTTCGGCGGTTCGCCCACCGGCCTTCCCACCGGCCCGATCGTCGCATCAGGCACTGCGCGTCGCCTATAGCCTAAGCACAGATATTCATCATTAAAGTCAATTGGTTATCATTTTTCCTGGCTCACCTGAAACTTCGAGGCGCCGGCTTCCGTCTCTTGTATCGCTACGGATGACCGATAGCGGCCACCGGAAGAACTGCCTTTCGGGGTTTGGAAGTCACCAAGGAGGAATAACGATGTACAACGTTTCTGTTCGCGCCCTGACGCTGGCCGCAGCTCTTTCCATCGGCATGGTTTCCGCTTATGCCGCGAACCCCAAAGTTGGCGGCGCCGCAATGTTCGAGGACAAGAACATCGTTGAAAATGCGATGAACTCGAAAGACCATACAACGCTTGTCGCAGCGGTGAAGGCTGCCGGCCTTGTCGAAACACTTCAAGGAAAAGGTCCGTTCACGGTGTTCGCGCCGACCAACGAGGCTTTCGCGGCCCTTCCGAAGGGTGCGGTCGACGATCTTCTGAAGCCCGAGAACAAGGAAAAGCTGGTCAAGGTGCTGACCTGCCACGTGGTCGCCGCCAATGCACTGTCACCCGCCATCGAAAAGATGATCAAGGATGACAAGGGCGAGCATGACGTGAAGACCGTCGGCGGCTGCGTGCTTAAGGCCAAGGAAAGCATGGGCAAAATCACGTTGACGGACGAGAACGGCACGGTTGCTCATGTAACCATCGCTGACGTCAAGCAATCCAATGGCGTCATTCATGTCATCGACAAGGTGTTGCTGCCGAAGATGTAACTGTCGCGGCATGACACAAAATGGCCGGATGAGCCATTCGGCTTGAACCCTTATCAAAGGCCCGGAAACATCCGGGCCTTTGATATTCGGGCGACGACACCTCCACATCCTGAAATGGCTGGACATGATTGATCGGCGGCGGTTCCATGCTAAACGGGATCATGCAATCCTGCGGCAATGGAGTGTGAATGCGTCTGATCTGCCTGAACGGCTGGGGCGGAAAGCTCCACGACGAGCTTGTTCCCTATCTCTCCTCTTCCGATCCCGATATTTTGTGTCTGCAGGAAGTGGTGCATACGCCGGCTGCCACGCAGGACTGGCTAGCCTATCGCGATCACGGCATCGACCTGCCACAGAGGGCGAATTTCCTGCGGGATGTCGCAGATGTCATGCCCGATCATCTGGCGGTCTTCTGCCCGGCAGCGCAGGGCGATCTCTGGCACGGCGAAACACGATACCCGTCGCAATGGGGGCTGGCGACCTTCGTGCGTAAATCCATTGCCATTGTCGCGCAGGCGCAGGGTTTCGTACATGGCACCTTTTCAGCCGATGGATATGGCGATCACCCGAGATCGCGGACCGCCCATGCCATTCGTATTTTCGATTTCACAACCGGCCAGCCCGCCGTCATCGCCCACATGCACGGCCTGCGAGACCCCGAAGGCAAACACGACAGCCCCGCGCGGCTGGCGCAGGCGAAGCGTCTCGTCCAGCTCGTCAGAAACATCGCGGAGGCTGGTGACCGGATCATCGTCTGTGGTGATTTCAATGTCTTGCCTGAGAGCGAGACTTTTGCCGTTATGAGAGAGCTGGACCTTATAGAGTTGGTTACGACGCGCGGCTTTACCGACACGCGGACTTCGCATTACACCAAGCAAAACCGCTACGCGGATTACATGCTGGTCAATCCGGCTGTGAAGATCGATCACTTCGATGTTGTGAGACAGCCGGAGGTTTCGGATCATTGCCCGCTGCTGCTTGAATTCAGTTGAGAAACCGGACACTCATCCGCGCCGTCAAAATCAGCTGAATCCAGTTAACGCACTAGCTGGATATCGCTCGTCACTACCGTCTTTCCGGTCCTGCCGTCTTTGTCGGTGGTACGCAGCCGCAGGCCATTATTGCCGACCTTCTCGATTGTCATGGCGGCGACACGGTCACCGTTGATGTCGCGGTTCCAGCGAACGGTCAGATTGATCGCATTTCCCCGGCGATTGCCCGCCAGTGCCGAAGGGCGGCCGGACGGGCCTGTGTAAGTGCCGCTGTAACGCACGCCGCTGGCGGCGAGATCGGCTGCAATCGCCCGCTTTACCACCAGAAGCCCACGGCACGTGCCAGACATGCGCAAAGCTGTCTGCCGTGCATCGGAATTCAGCGTACAATTAACGTTGACGGCCGGCGCGCCGATACGGGTGATCACCGTGCCCTTGCCAGTCCACGTACCCTCGAGTGATGACAGAAACGCGCTTTCATCGGCGACTGCCGGCAGCGCGGTGAAAAGGCTCGCTGCAAAAGCAATGACGGTGGTTCGTATTCTCTCTGTTTTTTCCATTGGACGGTTTCGCCGGTTCGGTTTCCTTCGAACGCTAACGCGCCATCGCCTCCGGATGTTCCAGTCCGACGATTTGCCGTTCCGGCCTCATCAACAGCCTTAAAACAAAAAAGGAGGCCGTTACGGGCCTCCTGTCTCAATGTGTTCGCATGGGAACCGCGCCGTCAGCCGACGAAAGCGCGCTCGATCACGAATTCAGCAGGCTTGTTGTTGGCGCCTTCGTTCAGACCGGCCTTTTCAAGCAGTTCCTTGGTGTCCTTCAGCATGGCCGAGGAACCGCAGATCATGCCGCGATCAATTTCCGGATCAAGTGCCGGAACGCCGAGATCGGCAAATAGCTTGCCGTTTTCGATCAGCGTGGTGATGCGGCCCTTGAAGGGGTAGTCCTCGCGAGTCACCGTCGCATAATGCTTGAGCTTGTCGCCGACGATCTCGTTCAGGAATTCGTGGTTGCGGATTTCCTCAACCAGATCGAAGCCGTACTTCAGCTCGGCCACATCGCGGCAGGTATGGGTGAGGATGACCTCTTCAAACTTTTCATAGGTCTCGGGATCGCGGATCAGGCTTGCGAAAGGCGCAATGCCGGTGCCGGTCGAGAACATATAGAGCCGTCTGCTGGGTGTCAGCGCATCCAGAACCAGCGTGCCTGTCGGCTTCTTGCGCATCAGAACGGTATCGCCGGGCTTGATCGCCTGAAGATGGGAGGTCAGCGGGCCGTCGGGAACCTTGATCGAGAAGAATTCCAGTTCCTCATCCCAGGCGGGGCTGGCGATGGAATAGGCGCGGTAGATCGGCTTTTCTCCGACCATCAGGCCGATCATGGCGAATTCGCCGGAACGGAAACGGAAGCCGGCCGGACGCGTCATGCGGAAACGGAACAGGTGATCCGTATAGTGCTCCACCGATAAAACCGTCTCGGCGTAAACACCATCAGGTATCTTGATCGCGAAATCTTCCGTCTTGGCTGGCGCGTTCATTTCAGGTTCCGTCCATTCTTATTCGATAAGCGACATTCTCCAACCGGGCAATTATACCATTTTTGCCGAGGTTTGAAGGCATGAGAATATCACAACTGCTATGTGCTCAGGAAATATGTATCAAAAAATCATATTTCCGCGCAACGTGTCACAGAGACGCACGCCGACGCCAGCTATAGGCCTCGCCGCCCGCTGCCGGCCGGGCCGTCGGCTGGTAATAAACCGGGATTTCCGGCAGGCGATTTTCGGACAGGCGGCGGATCGCCGTGCCGTTCGTCACCGCAAAACTGGTAAAGCCGGTGCGCAGCATCGGCGGCACCTGGTCGATCAGCACGTCGCCGACTGCCCTCACCTCACCTCTAAAACCGAGGCGGTTGCGCAGCAGCGAAGCGTGGCTGAAACCACGGCCATCATTGAAGGCCGGGAAACTCACGGCTACGAGTTCGATACGGTCAAGGTAAGGCTCAAGACGGGCGACGTCGTCGGCCGGCGCAATCAGCACGCCAAAGCCTGTATCGTTGCTTTCCGCCGCACGGATGAGGAAATCGGCGAGCGGCAGCACTGGCTTTTGCACGGCTGTCGCTTTCACCTCTTCCGTTTCGATCACCCAGGGATCGTTTTCCACGAAGCCGTCGCGGTTCCAGATTTTTGTCATGACACTCTCCTCAGGCGGCTTCGGCGGCGGAACCGTAGAGCGCATCCTTGAAAGGCTGCGGTCCGACGCGGCGATAGGCATCGAGGAAGATTTCCTCTTTCGACAGACGAAGCCCCAGATAGGTATCGACGATGGTTTCAATGGCGTCGGTTACCCTGTCCGGCTCAAAACCACGGCCGATGATCTCACCGATCGAGGTATTTTCATCACCCGATCCGCCGAGCGTGATCTGGTAAAGCTCGGCACCCTTTTTCTCCACCCCCAGCAGGCCGATATGGCCGACATGGTGATGGCCGCAGGCGTTGATGCAGCCGGAAATCTTGATCTTCAGCTCGCCGATTTCCGCCTGACGCTCCGGAGCGCCGAAACGGGTAGAAATTTCCTGCGCCACCGGAATGGAGCGCGCATTGGCAAGCGCGCAATAGTCCAGCCCGGGACAGGCAATGATATCGGTGATGAGGCCGGCATTGGCGGTCGCAAGGCCAGCACCCGCCAGCGCACGATAGACCGGCTCGAGATCGGCCAGCGCCACATGCGGCAGGATGATGTTCTGCTCGTGGCTGATGCGGATTTCGTCGAAAGCGTATTCTTCGGCAATATCAGCGACGAGTTCCATCTGCTCGTCCGTCGCATCGCCTGGAATACCACCGATCGGCTTCAGTGAAATGGTCACCATACCGTAGTCGGGGTGCTTGTGCGGCTGGACATTCTGGTCAACGAAACGGGCAAACCCCTCATCCGCCTTCTTCCAGCGCGCCAGGCTTTCCCAGCCTTCGGGGCGGTTCTTCAGTTCCGGCGGCGCGAAATAAGCGGAGATCGCCGCAATATCGGCATCCGGCAGCTTCAATTCGGTGTTTTTCAGCTCGGCGAACTCGACCTCGACCTGGCGGGACAGCTCTTCCGCGCCGGTTTCATGCACGAGGATCTTGATGCGCGCCTTGTATTTATTGTCACGGCGGCCGTGCAGGTTATAAACGCGCATGATCGCCGTGGTGTAGGACAACAAATCCTCTTCTGGCAGGAAGTCGCGGATTTTCTTGGCGATCATCGGCGTGCGGCCCTGCCCGCCACCGACATAAACGGCAAAACCAATCTCGCCCTTGTCGTTCTTTTTCAGATGCAGACCGATATCATGGACCTGAATGGCGGCGCGATCGCGCTCGGCACCCGTTACCGCGATCTTGAACTTGCGCGGCAGGAACGAGAATTCCGGATGCACGGAAGACCATTGGCGCAAAATTTCCGCATAGGGGCGCGGATCAGCGACCTCATCGGCGGCCGCGCCAGCGAAATGATCGGCGGTCACATTGCGAATGCAGTTGCCCGACGTCTGGAGGGCGTGCATTTCCACGCTTGCCAGTTCGGACAGGATATCCGGTGTATCGGAGAGCTTTGGCCAATTATACTGAATGTTCTGGCGGGTGGTGAAGTGGCCGTAACCCCGGTCATATTTGCGGGCGATATGGGCCAACATCCGCATCTGTTGCGAATTCAGCGTACCGTAGGGAATGGCGACGCGCAGCATATAGGCATGCAGCTGGAGATAAACGCCGTTCATCAGGCGCAGCGGCTTGAATGCGTCCTCGGCCAGCTCGCCGGACAGCCGGCGCTCGACCTGATCGCGAAACTGCGCCACGCGGCCTTCAACAAATGCGTGATCGAACTCGTCGTAACGGTACATATTCTTCCTCAGACTGCGATAAATGCTGCATCGGCCGGCTTGAAGCCGGTGGCATAGTGCACGGTGGGGCCAGCAGCGCGAATGCGCTCGCGAAGCCGGGTCGGCCAGAGCTTGCCATTCTCCTCCACCACGTCAACGATGGCCACATCGACCACCTTATTGGCGGAAAAATCACGCTTGCCGATTTCCTCGAACGAAGCGACGGCCTCCGCATGGCGGGCAACGATGGCGCCCTGCAGGTTCTCCGTCCAGTCACCATTGGCGTCGAGCCAGACGGCGATACCATCGCCCAGACGATTGGCGGTCAAAACCTTATCAACCATTTACGTACTCCCGTTTGAAGTCCGCCGGCTGCGCTGACAATGCAAGCGCCTCGGACCTGTCGAAATTGGCGCCCGCCACGGCATCACCGATGATGACCATGACCGGCCCGGTCAGTTCATCGCGATGTTCCAGATCGGGCAGATCGTTCAATGTGCCATGCAGCAGACGGCGATCCGCGCGGCTGGCGTTTTCAATGACGGCGACGGTGGTTTCCACACCCAGCCCCGCTTCGATCAGCCGCGTCGCCACCGAGGCCGCAACGCTGCGGCCCATATAAACGGCGATTGTTGCGCCGGAAACGGCAAGACGGGCCCAATCGGGCAGGACATCGCCGGTCAGATCGTGGCCGGTGGTGAAAATCAGCGACGAAGCCACACCGCGCAGCGTCAGCGGCAATTCGAAATCCGCAGCGGCGGCGAAGGCGGAGGTGATGCCCGGCACGATCTCGTAACCGATGCCGGCATTGCGCAGCGCCGCCATTTCCTCGCCTGCCCGGCCATAGACCAGAGGATCGCCGGATTTGAGGCGTACGACACGCTTGCCGTCCCGGCCAAGACTCACCAGCAGACGGTTGATCTCTTCCTGCGACTTGCTGTGACAGCCCTTGCGCTTGCCGACAGACAGGCGTTCGGCATCGCGGCGGCCCATATCGACGATCGCCTGCGGTACCAGGGCATCATAGACGATCACATCGGCTTCCATCAGCACGCGCTGTGCACGCAGCGTCAGCAGATCTTCCGCACCGGGACCGGCGCCAACAAGCCAGACACGACCTTCGCTGCGTTCCGGCGATTGCAGCAGGCGATCTGCGGCATGACGGGCGGAAGAGGTATCACCGAGAGCGACAGCATCCGCAACTGCACCCGAAAAGAACCGACGCCAGAAATTGCGCCGCAAGGCGCCCCTGGGCACATTCTCCTCGGCCGCATCACGATACTGCACCGCAAGCCGTGCGAGTTTCCCGAGTGACGGCGACAGCATCTGGTCGATGCGGGCGCGGATCATCTGGGCAAGAACCGGGCCTGCCCCTTCCGTGCCGATGGCGATGGCGACGGGTGCGCGGGCGACAAGCGCCGGGGTGAAGAAATCACAAAACTCCGGCTGATCCACCGCATTTGCGGGAATTTTCTTCGCACGCGCGGCGGATACGATTTCGCGGTCCAGCGCCTCGTCTCCGGTGGCGGCAAAAACCAGCGTCGCGCCTTCGATCAGCTCAGCGGCGAAAGCCAAAGCCCGATGACCGATGCCATTTTCGGTGATATAGCGGGCAAAATCCGCCTCCGGCTGATCGGCGTAAGCAACGATATAGGCATTGGTGTTGGCGAGAAGCCTTACCTTGGCGAAAGCCTCGTCTCCATTTCCAAAGACGGCGACCTGCCGCCCCTCAACCCGGAAGAAAGCGGGGAAGGTCGAAAGGCGGTCGCCAGCTGCGGAAAAATCATGTTCGTTGTGCATTGGACATATATCCCGCATTGCGGCGCAAGATTGAAGAAACAGAAATTCAAGCCTTTCCAGCGCTTGGATTTTTATTTCTCGAACACCCCTGTTTTTGAGGAAAACAAACCGCCACCCCTGTTTTGCCCCTGTCAGGGCGCCCTCAAACCCATGAGAATCCCTTGACAAACCGGGTCCTCGCGCCGAACAAGGAAGGACCATTTTCTGTCGTTTTCTCCATGCGAATACCGCTTTCTTTAAAGCGGCACGAAGGATCAGACCCTTGACCAGCCACAGCCTCGCTTCCCGCCTTCTCGACGTCATCGAGCACGATATCCTGCCCTTGACGGCCCGCGGTGTGAGCTTGGGCAATAAGGTTTTCGGTGCGGCGATCCTGCGCAAATCCGATCTTTCGCTGGTGGTCGCCGAGACGAATAATGAGCTCGAAAACCCTCTCTGGCACGGCGAAGTGCACACGCTGAAGCGGTTTTACGAACTGGGTGAAAAGCCGAATACCAAGGACCTGATTTTCCTTTCCACCCATGAACCCTGCACCATGTGCATGTCCGCCATCACCTGGGCCGGATTCGACAATTTCTACTCGTTCTTCAGCCATGAGGATTCACGCGATGCTTTTGCAATTCCGCATGATCTGAAAATCCTGAAAGAGGTATTCGGGCTGGAGCCGGGCGGGTATCGCCGCAACAACGCCTTCTGGAACTCTTTCTTCATCGCCGATCTGGTTGAAGGCGAGGACGATCCGTTGAAAACCACGCTGAAGGCGCAGACGGCCCGCATCAAGGCAGCTTACGATGATCTCTCCACCAGCTATCAGTCATCGAAGAGCGACAACGATATTCCGCTGAACTAGGGCATTTTCGTTGCGGGGTGCAGTGCGGATTTCCGCGCGAAAAATGCGTAAAAACAAAGGTTTGAGACATATGGAAGCCTCGAAGGATATTTCCCGCCTGATCGAGATCATGGAGGCGCTCCGCCAACCGGAAACCGGCTGCCCCTGGGACGTCGTCCAGACCTTCGAGACGATCAAGCCTTACACCATCGAAGAGGCCTATGAAGTTGCCGATGCCATCGAGCGCAAGGATACGGACGATCTGTGCGACGAGCTGGGTGACCTTCTCCTGCAGGTGGTTTTCCATGCCCGCATAGCGGAAGAAATGGGCGAATTCGCTTTCGGTGACGTGGTGCATGCCGTCACCTCGAAGATGATCCGTCGTCACCCGCATGTTTTCGCCGTCTCCAGTGCCGACACGCCGGAAACGGTCAAGCTGCAATGGGACCAGATCAAGGCTGAAGAAAAACGTGAGCGTGCGGAGCGCCGTGCGCGCCGGGGTATTACCGAGGATTTCAAGTCCGGCTTTCTGGGGGGCGTGCAGCGCAGCCAGCCGGCGCTGACCGAGGCTTTGAAGCTGCAGGAACAGGCGGCGCGCGTTGGTTTCGACTGGTCGGACCCGGCACCCATTCTCGACAAGATCGAAGAGGAAATCGCCGAGCTGCGCGAGGCTCTGGCGGAAGGCAGGCCGGAGAAGGTTTCTGACGAACTTGGCGACCTGATCTTCGCGCTGGTCAATATTGGCCGCCACGTCAAGGCCGATCCGGAGAATGCGCTGCGCGGCACCAACACGAAATTCCGCAGGCGTTTCAATCACATCGAGACATCGCTCAACGATAATGGCGAGACACTTCAAGCGGCGAGCCTTGAAAGAATGGAAGACCTCTGGCAGGCAGCCAAGCGCATCGAACGCTCGCTTGATACGGTTTCTTCGTGATCGCTTGGATATGCATTAAAGGCAGGCGTGCTAAGCGCTTCGAGGATTGTTTATAGAGGCCGCAAACCTCTCCTCCGTCATGCTCGGGCTTGTCCCGAGCATCTGCTACCCATCGATTTTGAATACCGTGGCAGATCCTCGGGACAAGCCCGAGGATGACGTCGAATATGACGAGATCTTACCATCATCGAAGCGCTCATCGCTCCCAGTCTTCCCGCTCGCGGATGGTCGCCTTTCCAAGCTTCCGCTCCAGTTCCACGGCCTGTGCTTCCGACAGGCGGACATCGAGCGCAACCGATCCGTCCTCATGGTCTTCACGGTTATCGACGATGGAGTTGCTATAGACCCAGGAGATCAACGGCAATTGCTCGACGGACAAGACAACGGTCGTTTCCGTCAGCACACCGGACAGGCGCTTTGAAATCTCTTCCATCAGGGCATCGACGCCATCGCCCGTGATCGCCGAAACGGCGCGGATATCGGAGCGGCCTTCGGCGCGCTGCATGATGGCGTCATGCGCATCCGGCTCCAGACGGTCGACCTTGTTCCAGACCTCGATGATGCGCTTTTCGGCTTCCTTCTCGTCGATGCCGAGATCGCTGAGAATACGCAGCACATCCGCAGACTGGGCGGCATTGTCCGGATCGGACATATCACGCACATGCAGAACGAGATCGGCTTCAAGCACCTCTTCCAGCGTCGCACGGAAAGCGGCGACGAGATGCGTCGGCAGGTCGGAAATGAAGCCGACGGTATCAGACAATATAACCGTGCGGCCATGCGGCAGTTTCATGCGCCGCAAGGTTGGGTCGAGCGTGGCGAACAGCATGTCCTCCGCCAGAACACCCGCCCCGGTGATGCGGTTGAACAGCGTGGATTTGCCGGCATTGGTGTAACCGACCAGTGCGACGATCGGATGCGGCACCTTGCGGCGCTTGGCGCGGTGAAGCTGGCGGGTACGCACCACCTGCTCCAATTCCTTCTCAAGCTTGACGATGCGATCCTGCAGCAGGCGTCTGTCGGCCTCGATCTGGGTTTCACCCGGACCACCCATGAAACCTGCACCACCGCGCTGGCGTTCAAGGTGGGTCCAGCTTCGGACGAGGCGGCCCTTCTGGTAATTCAGATGCGCAAGATCGACCTGCAGCGTGCCTTCCTTGGTGGAAGCGCGACGGCCGAAGATTTCGAGGATCAGGCCTGTGCGGTCTATGACCTTGGCATTCCATTGCTTTTCGAGATTGCGCTGCTGCACTGGCGTCAGCGGATGATCAACGATCACCAAGCCGGAATTGGTTTCATCCAGAAGATGACCGATTTCCTCGATCTTGCCGGTTCCGAACAGGGTGGCGGGGCGCGGCTGATTGACGGAAACGATGAGACCCTGCGTCACCTCGAGCTCGATGGCGAGCGCCAGACCCTTTGCTTCCTCAAGCTTGGCTTCGACGGAGCGGCCGGGAGCGGCCGGTGCCGCCGCCGCATCGCGATTTTCGCGCTGTTGCTTGAGGACCGGCACGAGAACCACGGCACGCATGTCGTCGCGGCGCTTTTCCTGCTCCGGAATGATCGATTCGTTCGAGGTGTCGCGCGTCGAAATGGGCTCAGCCTTATCCAGAAAGAACATTTCGGCCGACCGCATCCGCGCGGACGGCCATGAAGATTAACCTGACCAGACCGGAAATGTTCCGATCCGGGTCAGTCTATATCGAAGATACCGTCAGAGGGAGCCTGATCAGGCCGCGCCTTCTTCGCTTTCGAACATCTGCATCGGCTGGCCGGGCATGATGGTGGAAATCGCATGCTTGTAGACCAGCTGCGAATGACCGTCACGGCGCAGAAGCACGCAGAAATTGTCGAAGGAGGTGACAACGCCCGTCAGCTTGACGCCGTTGATCAGAAAAATCGTGAGCGAAATCTTTTGCTTACGAACGGTATTGAGGAAAAGATCCTGAAGGTTTTGAGAACGTTCCGCCATGGCGCCGCTTCTTTCTTTATTGCCGGCAGGGACACCGGAAAATAATCAATCAATAATAAACCGGCCGAGTCTAGTCCCCCGCTTGGCCAGCCTGCAACTCTGGTATCAAATCATGTCCCGTTCCGCAACGGCGAAAACGGCCTGACGGGTACGAGTATTGACCCGATTTTTCGATTCGAAACAGTCAGAAATATTGTATCGAAACCCGGAAAAGCTGCTCCACGTCGCGCACTGCGTCCGCTGACGCAAACAGCACGACGCGGTCCTTCGCCTTGATCTTGGTGCTGCCATCCGGGCGGATCACCACGCCGTCGCGATAGATCGCGCCGATGCGTACGCCGTCGGGCATGTCGATATCACGGAAGGACTGGCCCACCAGCGGCGAGGTTTCCAGCGCTTCCGCCTCAATCACCTCCGCCGAACCGCGCTGCACGGCATAGACCGAGCGGATGCGGCCTTTGCGCACATGCTGGAGAACGCGGGAGATGGTGACGGCGCGAGGGTTGATATAGGCATCAAGACCGAGCGAACCCGCGACATCGTGAAAGGACGAACTGTTCAGCAGCGCAAGATTGGACTTGCAGCCCAGCTGCTTTGCCATCACGGCGGCCAGAATATTCGTCTGGTCGTTATTGGTCAGCGTCACGATCAGGTCGGCATCCTGAATATCGGCCTGCATCAGAATTTTCTGATCAAGCGCCGAACCAAGCATGACGATGGTGTTGCTGAGCTGCTCCGATGCGGCAATAGCCCTGTCGCGATCCGCCTCGACGATCTTCACCCGCGTTTTCGGCTGCATCTCCTCGATCTTGCGGGCAACGAAGTGACCGATATTGCCGGCGCCGGCAATCACGATGCGCTGCGCTTCCTGCTCCTCATGGCCAAACAGGCTCAAGGTGCGGCGGGCGTGCTGGCGCTGACAGATGACATAGGCAAGGTCGCCGACCCTCAGCTGTTCGGAAGAATGCGCCACCTTGAGGATGCCATTGCGGAAAACACCGACAACTGTGGCGATGAGGTCCGGAAATAGGTTGGAGAGCTGGTGCAGCGGCGTATTGATGACCGGGCAGTCTTCCATACATTCGATCGCCAGCATGTATATCGTGTCATCGGCGAACCGCACGACGTCGGTGGCGCCCGGAAAGGCGATACGGCGCAACACCATCTTGCCGACTTCCACTTCCGGGGAAATCGTCACGTCGATGGACATGTTCTCGCGGCTGAAGAGATCGGCATATTCCGGCTTCAGATAACTCTGGTCACGGATGCGGGCAATCTTGGTCGGCACGCTGAACAAAGCATGCGCCACCTCGCAGGCGACGATGTTGATCTCGTCATGCAGTGTGACGGCGATGATCATGTCCGCCTGGTCGGCGCCCGCTTTCGCCAGCATATCCGGATGCGCGCCATGCCCGACGTAGCCGCGCACATCGAGCGTCTCGGTGATGGCGGAGATGAGCGGCGCGGCGGTATCGATCACCGATACCTCGTTATCCTCGCGCGACAATTGTTCGGCGATGCCGTAACCCACCTGCCCTGCGCCGCAAATGATGACTTTCATGCTGTCTCTCTGACGGAATAATCGGTTACGGCGATGCGCCTTGGTTCCTTATACGCCGAGAGATTTCAGTTTGCGATGCAGCGCTGATCTTTCCATGCCAACAAATTCTGCCGTGCGCGAAATATTGCCGCCGAAACGGTTGATCTGGGCCACCAGATAATCCCGTTCGAACATTTCACGGGCTTCGCGCAGCGGCAGGGTCATGATGTGCTGGTCGCCCTGCGCCGAAATCTTCGGCAGCATGTCGCCGATATCCGACGGTAGCATGTCGGCCGAGATCGGTGCTTCGCCGCCTTCGGGACGTGCGAGAATCATCAGTCGCTCGATATTGTTGCGCAGCTGGCGGATATTGCCCGGCCAGTCGTGCGTCTGCAGGACGGCCATGGCGTCGTCGCCGATCTTGCGCGGGCGGATGCCGGCCTGCTCGGAAATCTGCCGCATGAACATATCGACGAGGAAGGGAATATCCTCGCGCCGCTCGGACAGCGCCGGCACCTTCACCGGCACGACGGCCAGACGGTGGTAAAGGTCTTCCCGGAACTGGCCTTCGGCGATCAGGCTTTCGAGATGATGGGCGGTCGAGGAAATGATGCGCACATCCACCTTCACCCGTTTGCCGCCACCGACGCGCTCGAACTGCTGGTCGACCAGCACGCGCAGGATCTTGTTCTGGGTTTCGCGCGGCATTTCACCGACTTCGTCGAGATAAAGAACGCCGCGATGAGCTTCTTCCAGCGCGCCGACCTTGCGCGGCTGACCCGGCAGCCCTTCGGTACCGAAGAGCGCGATTTCCATGCGGTCCGGCGTAATCGTCGCGGCATTCAGCGCCACGAAAGGTCCGGTGGCGCGTGAAGATTTCTTGTGCACCATGCGCGCCACCAATTCCTTGCCGGAACCGGAGGGGCCGAGGATCATGATGCGGCTGTTGGTGGGCGCTACCCTGTCGATGGTCTGACGAAGCTGCGAAACCGCAAGCGAGGCGCCGACGAGTTCAACCGCGTCACCCGTGCGCTTCTTGAGTTCCTGAACCTCACGCTTCAGCTTGGAGTTTTCCAGCGCCCGTTCGGCGATCAGGATCAGGCGGTCTGCCTTGAACGGCTTTTCGATGAAATCGAAGGCACCGCGCTTGATGGCGTTGACGGCGGTTTCGATATTGCCGTGACCGGAAATCATGACGACAGGAATTTCGGGATGGCGGCTCTTGATTTCGTCCAGCAACGCCAGACCGTCAAGCTTCGAACCCTGCATCCAGATATCGAGAAAGATCAGGCGCGGCACGCGCTCCGAAATCGCGGCCAGCGCGCTGTCGCTGTCGAACGCCATGCGGGTTTCGTGGCCCTCATCGGAGAGAATACCCGCCACGATTTCGCGAATATCCGCCTCGTCATCCACGACCAGAATATCAGACGCCATATGCTGCTTCCTTGTTATTTTCGCCGCCGACCGCCTCGATATAGGGCAGCAGCACTCTGATCATGGCGCCGTGGCCGTGATCGAACTCCGGCGGGGCATCGTGGAGTTCCAGATACCCGCCATGCTCTTCGATGATCTTCTTGACGATGGCGAGGCCGAGACCGGTGCCCTTGTCCCGCATCGTCATATAGGGTTCGAGAATGCGGTGACGGTTCTCGACGGGCAGGCCGCGGCCATTGTCGATGATATCAGCCACGAAACGGGAATTGGCCTCGTCGAAAGAGGCGCGCACGAGGATTTTACCCGGCCGCTTTTCGCCTTCCACCGCTTCGATTGCTTCCGTCGCATTCTTGATGAGATTGCCGAACGCCTGCCCCAGCATGCGGGCATCGAACATGCCCTCCAGCGGGATATCACCCAGCTCGGTGGAGAACTTCGTGTCGGCGGCACTGATTTCCCGCAGAAACGCCGCATCCTTCAGGATCGAGCGCAGGTCCGACTTTTCCTTCGTCGGCTTCGGCATGCGCGCAAAGGCCGAGAATTCATCCACCATCCGGCCGATATCACCGACCTGCCGGACAATGGTGTCCGTACACTGGTCGAAGATAGCGCGGTCGTTCTCGTCGATCTGCTTGCCGAAACGGCGCTTGATGCGCTCGGCGGAAAGCTGGATCGGCGTCAGCGGGTTCTTGATTTCATGGGCAATGCGGCGCGCCACATCCGACCATGCGGTGGAGCGCTGGGCGATGACGAGATCTGTAATGTCGTCGAGGGTGATGACGTAGCTGTCGCGGCTGTCGCGGGCATCCTCGCGGGTGACCTGCACATTGAGCGTCCGTTCCTTGCCACGTCGCATGATGTTGATCTGCTTGCGGAAGTTGCCGCGCGACCAGGTATTCGCCTCGGTCACGACCTGTTCGATTTCAGGCGCAATCTCGGAAAGCTGCGCGCCGATAAGCTGCTCGGAGGTCTGCGCCAGGAATTCCTCGCCCGATGGGTTGACGATGGTGATCTTGCGGTTCTCGTCAACGCCGATAACGGCTGCGGTGACGCCTGATAGCACAGCCTCGATGAAGCGGCGCCGATCGTCGATATCGTCCTTCGCCTCAATGATCTGATCCTGCTGGCTGCGCAGTTCCGAGACCATCTTGTTGAAGGTGCGCGACAGGCGCCCGACGTCACCATCCACAGCCCGAACGGGCACCAGCACATGCATGTTACCGGTGGCGACGCTATCGGCGGCACTGATGAGAAGGCGGATCGGCCGGACGATACGGTCGGCCACCGCAATTGCGGTCCAGATGGCCGCCAGAAGCACGATCAGCGCAAAACCGAGATAGAGAATAGCAAAGGCGATCTGCAACGGTGCGCGGCCTGCCTCCATCGCCTTGTATTCGGCGCGGTTCTCCTCCATCAGCCGCATCGCGCCCATCACCTTGGGATCGACGGCGCGCACGGTATAGAGGAAGGTGCCCTGGATGCCTTCAAGCTTGATGATGGCGCCAACGAGATTAGTGATACCGGGCGGGATCAGGGTCGGTTGACCGGCGGCAGCTTTTTCGAGCGCATCATGCGGAATGGCGGGAAGCGGCTTTTCCGTCTTGATGTCGGCTTGAGCAACGGCGTCTCCGTCCTCCTGCACCAGAAACGCGCCAAGCAGGCCGCGGCCCTTGGCCTGACGGGTCATCAGATCAATGAACCCGGTGCGGTCGAGATAAAAAAGCGCGCGGTTGCGATCAAGGTCGGTGGCCATCGACAGGGTTTGTCCCTGAAGGTAGCCGGCATTTTCCATCATATAGGCCTGAGCGATATTGCTGGAGGAATCGACGATCGACTGGGTTCTAAGCGAAAACCAGCGGTCGAGACCGACATTCAGCGTCAGACTGGCGAAGATGGCGACAAGTACGGCCGGCGTGATTGCCACGATGGAGAACAGCACGACGATGCGGACGTGCAGACGTGCCGCCGCCCTGCCCTTTTTACGCGCTTTCAGCAGGCGGTTGATTTCGCGGCCGATCAAAAAAATCAGGCCGATCACGAAGATCGAATTGATGACGACGGAAGCAATGACGACATTCGATGTCGGCGCAATCGGCGTGACGCCGAGAAGTACGAAGAGGGTGATGATGGCGCAAACAAGGGCGACGCCGGCGAGCACCAGCCCCGGCAGAGCGAAAGACATCCTGCGATCGGCAACCACCATGCCCGCTGCCTCATCGGCAACGGCGTGTTCAGCGGCGGGTTTCCGCATGCACTACTCCCAATCGCTGGCCAGCCAGCACCACATTCCTGAAGTCAGGCGAGAAACGCTTCAAGTCGGCGAATCTCTTTCCTTCCTAGTGTTTTCCAAGCAACACAATGTGGCGAAAATGCAACGACAAATGCCGCCTTGTCAACATTCTCAGGTTGGGCGGGAGCTACGATAGACCGAGACGCCAAGCTCGCGGATCTTTTTGCGCAGCGTATTGCGGTTGAGGCCGAGGAGATCGGCGGCCTTGATCTGGTTGCCGCGCGTCGCCGTCAGGGCAGCGAGAATCAGCGGATATTCGAGTTCCCGCAGCACGCGGTCGTAAAGGCCGGGCGGCGGCAGACCATCGCCGAAGCTGGCGAAATAATCCCGCATATTCTCCTCGACCGCCTGCGAAATGCTCAGCGTACCGGTGCGGACCGCCATCTTGTCGAGCGGGCTGTCAGGAACATCCGACTGCAATTCCTGCTCGATGATCTCGCGGGTGATGACTTCCTGCGGATAAAGCGCCATCAGGCGGCGGATGAGGTTTTCCAGCTCGCGCACGTTGCCCGGCCAGGCATAGGCCTTCATGACCTCCAGTGCCTCGCTCTCGAAACGCTTGCCTTCCAGGCCCTCCTTCTCACCCGTCTGGATGAAATGGCGCACCAGATCGGGAATATCCTCGGCGCGGTCACGCAGCGGCGGCAGGCGTAGCGGCACGACATTCAGGCGATAATAGAGGTCTTCGCGGAAGAGGCCCTGATTGATCGACTGTTTCAAATCCTTGTTGGTGGCGGCGACGATGCGGACATCGGTGCGGATCGGCGTGCGACCACCCACCGTCGTATATTCGCCCTGCTGCAACACGCGCAGCAGGCGCGTCTGGGCATCCATCGGCATATCGCCGATTTCATCGAGGAAAAGTGTGCCGCCTTCGGCCTGTTCGAACCGGCCGGTCGAGCGGTTCTGCGCGCCGGTAAAGGCGCCCTTCTCATGGCCGAAAAGTTCGGATTCAATCAGGTCGCGCGGGATCGCCGCCATATTGATGGCGACGAAGGGGCCGTTGCGGCGCTTGCCGTAATCATGCAAGGCACGCGCCACCAGTTCCTTACCGGTGCCGGATTCGCCCGTGATCATCAGCGTCAGATCGGTTTGCATCAGGCGGGCGAGAACCCGGTAGATTTCCTGCATCGCTGCCGAGCGGCCAACGAGCGGCATGCCGTCCTGCATGTCGTCATCCAACTTGGCCGGCTTGCGCTTCGGTTCAGAAAGCGCGCGGCCGATGATGGCGATCAACTCCGTCAGATCGAAGGGCTTCGGCAGATAATCGTAAGCGCCCTTTTCCGAGGCCTTGATGGCGGTCATGAAGGTGTTCTGGGCGCTCATGACAAGAACCGGCAGGTCCGGCCTGGCCTTCTTGATGCGTGGCAGCAGATCGAAGGCGTTTTCATCCGGCATCACGACATCGGTCACGACAAGATCGCCCTCACCCGCCGAAACCCAGCGCCAGAGCGTTGCGGCATTGGAGGTGATGCGCACATCGTAACCGGCGCGGCTGAGCGCCTGGTTCAGAACCGTGCGGATCGCGGCATCATCATCGGCGACGAGGATCGTAGCTGTCATGGGTCATTTCCTGTCGTGTTCGGCAAAGAGCTGTCGTCGAGCGCCATTTCCGGCGAGACGGGCAACAATACGCGGAAAGTCGTGCGGTGGTTCTGGCTGTCGCATTCGACGATGCCGCCATGGGCGCCGATCAGCTTGGCAACAAGTGCCAGGCCGAGGCCCGAACCATTCGTCTTGGTGGTAATGAAAGGATCGAAGAGATGCGGCAAAAGATCGGCCGGGACGCCCGGACCATTGTCATGCACGCAGAATTCGAGCGGCAGCGAGATGCGTTCCCGGCTGCCGGCAACCGAAAGGCGCATGCCGGGACGGTAAGCGGTGGTCAGCAATATCTCGCCATCCGGCTGGTTGCCCACGGCTTCCGCCGCATTCTTCACCAGATTGAGAAAAACCTGCACCAGCTGGTCGCGATTGGCATAAACCGGCGGCAGCGAGGGGTCGTAGTTCTCGGAAATCTTGATATTGCGGGCAAAACCCGCCTTGGCGATGGCCTTCACATGATCGAGCACGGAATGGATGTTGACCGGTACACGGTCCACCGGCCGCTCGTCGGAAAATACCTCCATGCGGTCGACCAACGAGACGATGCGGTCGGTCTCGTCGCAGATCAGCCGCGTCAGCGCCCGGTCCTCGTCGGCAACCGACGTCTCCAGCAACTGGGCGGCGCCGCGAATGCCGGACAGCGGATTCTTGATTTCATGCGCCAGCATTGAGGCAAGGCCGGTGACCGAACGGGCCGCCGCGCGATGGGTCAATTGCCGGTCGATCTTGTCGGCCATCGACCGTTCCTGAAAGACGACGACGACCGATCCCGGTTCGCTGACAACAGGCGCGACGTAAAGGTCGACCAACTTGTCCTGTCCGAGACGCGGAGAACTTAGATCAACGCGATATTCGTTGACCGGGGCCCGGCGCTCCCGCACCTGATCTATCAGCGCCAGCAGCGGGCTGCCGAAGGGAATGAAGGTGGAGACGCGGTAGCGGGCAAGATGGGAGGCGCTCGCCCCGAAAAAGGCTTCGGCTTCCCAATTGGCGAATGCGATGAAACCCTCGGCATCCACCAGAATGACGGGGTTCTGCACCGCGTTCAGAACCGCCATGGCGAGCGGGTTTGCATCTGCCGGGCTGTGTTTGTCAGCGCTCATGCGGCCTTCCTTGCGGCTTCTTCGCCCGCATTTTCGCAAAGGGCGGAACGCAGCAGATCCGCCACTTCCCCCGTGTCACGCGATGTCATGATTTTAGCCTTGTCGGGCGTGGTGAACTCAGGCGCGAAACGGTCGAGATACCAGCCAAGATGTTTGCGGGCATGCCTGAGACCGGCTTCCCTTCCGTAAAATTCCAGCATCATCTCGTAATGCTCGACGGCAATACCAGCGATTTCCGCACGCTCAGGCGCGGCATGTCCGGCCAGCACTGCGGGCAACCAGGGCTGACCCTGCGCACCGCGACCGACCATGACGGCATCAGCACCCGAACGGCGCAGGATTTCGCGTGCATCTTCGGCGGTCTCGACATCGCCATTGGCGATCAGCGGCACGGAAATCACCTCGCGCACTGCGCGGATGGCGTCCCAGTCTGCGCGTCCTTCGTAAAACTGCATGCGGGTGCGGCCATGAATGGTAATGAGCTGAACACCTGCCGCTTCTGCGCGGCGGGCAATCTCGGGCGCGTTGATGGTGTTTTCGTCCCAGCCCAGCCGCATCTTCAGCGTGACAGGCACATCGACCGCGCCGACTGTCGCCTCGATCAGTGACAGGGCGTGATCGGGATCGCGCATCAACGCCGAACCGGAATAACCGCCCGTCACCTTCTTGGCCGGGCAACCCATGTTTATATCGATGATGCCGGCGCCATTGTCAGCGGCGATCTTCGCCGCTTCCGCCATGAAATGCGCCTCGCGTCCGGCAAGCTGCACCATATGCGGAACCATGCCGGCATTTTTCAGCCGCGCCCAGGATTCACCCCTGTTAGCGACGAGCTCGCGGCTGGCGACCATTTCCGTCACAACCAGACCAGCACCATAACGCCAGGCAAGCTGCCGGAACGGCAGATCCGTCACGCCCGACATGGGCGCCAGCACCGCACGATTACGGATCGTTACGGAGCCGATGCTGAACGGTTCTGACAATTCCGGAAGGGGCAACTGATGATCTTTCATGCAGAAGGGTTATTTGCATTATTTTTAGACAGTGTTTGCGCAGTTGCCAAGCACTTTTAGACGGTTGCACCTTTTATTTGCGAGGCGGCTGCCTGCCTGTTTTGCGGTCGGTAGCAAATTGTGCAGATCCGGGCGTGCAATGACGTGCGATCCTGCGGCGTGCGAGATGAATGCGCGTCTTATCGGGCTGGCCATCCGGGTTTTGAAACGCTAGAGCATGACTGTCAACCGCTAAGGGTTGCGCGCAAAGCATAAGACCAATGCAGGAAAGTACTATGAAACTCGGCATCGTCATCGTCGCCGCAGGACGCGGCGAAAGGGCAGGCTCCCCCGAGGAAGGGCCGAAACAATATCGCCCGATCGGCGGCAGGGCCGTGATCGAGCATACATTGTCGACCTTTCTTGGTTGGGACAGCACCTGCCCCATCGTGATCGTCAGCCATGCGGACGATACAGCACTGCTCTCACCGATCCTGCAGCGGCTTGAAGCCGGCGAGCGGATCATCACGGTGACCGGCGGCGCGACGCGCCAGCAATCGGTGCTGGCGGGGCTGGAAGCGCTCTCTTCGGAAGACCTGACGCATGCGATGATCCATGACGCCGTGCGGCCTTTCGTCGCCGTGGATATGCTGGAGCGTATCGTGGCGCTGCACGCGGAAGGTGCTCGGGGCGTTCTGCCTGCCCTGCCCGTTACCGACACGTTGAAACGCGGCGCGGATGACCGCGTTGTGGAGACGGTTTCCCGTCAGGGGCTTTATGCGGCGCAGACGCCACAAAGTTTCGGCTTTGGCGATATTCTCGCCGCACACCGCGCCGCTGCCATTTCCGGAAAGACCGATTTTACCGACGATGCGTCGATTGCCGAATGGGCGGGACTGCCGGTGACGCTGACCGAAGGTTCGGTCGACAATGTCAAACTCACTCTCAAGCGGGATATCGCCATGGCCGATGAAAAACTCTCTCACGCCTTGCCCGACGTGCGCACCGGCAATGGCTACGATGTGCACCAGCTGGAGACCGGGGATGGCGTGACGCTTTGTGGAGTCTTCATCGAACACGACCAGAAACTCAAAGGTCATTCGGATGCCGATGTGGCGCTGCATGCGCTGACGGATGCGCTGCTCGCCACCTGCGGAGCCGGTGATATCGGCGATCACTTCCCGCCGTCCGATCCACAATGGAAGGGCGCCGCATCGCGCATCTTCCTCGAACATGCGGCCAAGGTGGTGCGCGATAATGGCGGCACGATCATGAATGCCGATGTCTCGCTGATCGCCGAAGCGCCGCGCATCGGCCCGCACCGCCAGGCCATGCGCGAAGCGCTCTCGGACATGCTCGGCATTGCGCTGGAGCGCTGCTCGGTGAAGGCGACGACGAATGAGACGATCGGCTTCGTCGGCCGCCGGGAAGGCATTGCGGCCATCGCCACCGCTACCGTCGTTTACAGGGGCAGACCGTTATGAGCCTTTTTCCCGCGGACATAGGAGATCTGGCGCAGCGCATCATCGCCGATTTCACAGCCCGTGGTTTTATGGTCTCGACCGCCGAAAGCTGCACGGGCGGCCTGATCGCCGGTTCGCTGACCGAAATTTCCGGCTCTTCCGCCGTCGTTGATCGCGGTTTCGTCACCTATACAAACCAAGCCAAGATGGAGATGCTGGGGGTTGGCGCCGAGACGCTGACGACATTCGGCGCGGTATCCCGACAGACGGCGCTGCAAATGGCGCATGGCGCCCTGTTCCGCTCGCGCGCGGATTTTGCCGTGGCCGTGACTGGAATTGCTGGTCCGGGTGGTGGTTCCGCTGATAAACCAGTCGGGCTGGTGCATCTGGCCGCCAAGGCACGCAGCGGCGAAATCCTGCATCACGAAATGCGTTACGGCGAGATTGGCCGCACCGAAATACGGCTTGCTACCGTCAGAACCGCACTTGAAATGCTTGTAACCCTCAATCAGGCCGGGTCGGCGTAAATCTTGTCTGCGCGGGTCTCGAAGGCTTCGGCGAACATGCGGAAAGCCCGGTCGAACATCGACCCCATGACGGCGCCAAGCAACCGGCTCTTGAATTCGTAATCGATGAAGAAATGAATGGCCGAGCCGCCATCTTCCGATTCTTCGAAACGCCAGCGATTGTCGAGATATTTGAACGGTCCATCGATATATTTCACGTCGATGGCGCGCTCGGCCGGGTTCAGCAGCACCTGCGTGGTGAAGGTCTCACGAATGGCCTTGTAGCCCACCGTCATATCCGCCACCAGCAGCACCTTGCCATCCCGCTCCTTGCGCGAGCGAACGATGAGCCCTTCGCAAAGGGGCAGAAACTGCGGATATTTCTCCACATCGGCGACAAGGTCGTACATGCGGTCGGGTGAGTGTTTGACGTGGCGATGCGTTTCGAACTGGGGCATAAGCGGCAGTTAATCGCCGATAACAAGAAGATCAAGAAGGCGGCGAAACTGTTTTCGGCTTTTCAGCTGGAATACAGGCACATCGGGGCCGTAAAGGGCGAAATTCTGCTCGAAAATCGGAGTATGGTGGCGCTCGAAATTCCAGATATAACGCAGGAAATCGGCGTCTATCCTTTCCGGACATCCCTCCGCCATTTCCGGCCGTGCCTTGCCATACCCCTTGATCGCCCGGCTGACGGCGCCCCACAGGCAGAGCCATCGCGGCATGCGCACCCAGAGCACGATGTGAGACCGCGGCATACGCATATCGAAAGATGACGGATTGCTGCCATCCATCAACCAGCGCTCCTCCGTGACCATGGCGGCTATCCTCTGCCGCTGTTCTTCGCGCGGGCGCAGCTGCCAGCCGGGCAGCCAGAAAACTTCGCGGTCCATGGAGATATAACGAAGCCCAAATTTGCGTGCGAGCTTCTGCGAAAGCGTCGACTTGCCGCCGCCAGAACAACCGACGACCATGATGCGCTGCGCCCCGGCGATGACTACAGCGGCGTCTTCCACTGTCTCAAGATAGTTCGGCATCCTATACCCTCATCATGACCGGAGAGATTGCCTGACGCGCGGACACCCGCATTAAAGCGATATTGTCGTCGCGCATGGCAGTTACGGAAAATTGACTATTGCAACCCCCTCACAGGGATTGCTATTTATTTGCCACTAATATTACACCCACTGGATGCAAACGCGCCGGGCGCTCCCATTTTTCCCACGCGCATTCATCTTTGGGTTCAGACCCGATACATAACCGCTTTGAGCCACTGAGTGAGCCGATGGACGATTTTTCCAACATCATCAACCTTCTCGAATCCGCCAAGCAACTCGCGTCGATGAACGGCATGCCCGTGCTTGCCTACCTTATCGACGTTGCAAAATGCGAGGCGAGAGAGAACAAGCCTGTTCTGCGCAAGCGCAAACGCGGCGAATCGACAGCCAAGGAAGACTGTTAATTGCGTTTCGTATGGCCGACCGATAAAGCCGGCTGGCCCAATCTTCAAGACGATGTCATAATCAGACAATGAAACTGGCCGCTTTTTTCGAGGCGGCCATTTCTTTGCACAATGGAAACGACAGCGTCATGACAGTCGCATCGGCAGATATCAGAACCTACCGGCAGGAAAGACCTAGGGAACGGCACGGTTTCGTGCAAATCGTTCTCCCGGTCTCCGGCTGCCTGCGGATCGATGTAGGCGGACGGCAGGATGAACTGTCGACCGGGCGCGGCGTCTTCATCCACCGTAATGCGCCGCATATGCAGGAAGCAACGGCGATCAACCATTCGCTGGTGGTCGATATTGATGAAAGTGCTGTTTCCGAGCAGACACTGGAGAGATTTGCCCGCGTGCCGTTTCTCGATATTACGCCTGATACACGGCAATTGATCGCCTATATGCACGGCCTCATCAAAACCGACGGCCGGCGCGACGATATCGCCGGTCTCTGGGCACCGCTGCTGGTGGACAGCCTCGCGACTGAAAAAAGCGATATCCGCCAGCGCCTGCGCGAACTCAGTGCGGTCGTCAGGGCGGAGCCGTTCTTTCCGTGGACGATCGACATGCTGGCGGCCTGCGTGACGATCAGTGACAGCCGCCTGCACGCGCTGTTTCTCGAAGAGTTCGGCCTCCCGCCTCACCGCTGGCTTGCAGGATTGCGTATGGACAAGGTCTGCACGCTCCTTAGCGAATCCAGCCTGCCGATTGCGGAAATCGCGCTCAGGGCCGGTTTTTCCGACCAGACGGCGCTGACGCGCGCCATGCGCAATGCCGTGGGGGAAACGCCCGCCGCCTATCGCCGGAACTACGGCATTCACTAGATGTGAGCTTTTAGGAGGTTGTCCGTTCATAGCGGATCGAGGTGCGTGGGGGCGTTCCCCCCCTCTGCAAACCAACAATCAGAGCGGCGGACAAGTCCTCAGGAGTTTTTGTCAAGACAGCCGTAAAGGGCTGTGGCACATCGCGGACAAAGTGAATGCGGATGTGACATGACATGAACAACAGGACAGGTCTCGGTGTTTTTTACGGCGTGCTGGCGGGTGCGCTATGGGGCGGCATCTTTCTCGCCCCGAAACTCGTGCCGGATTTTTCGGCCCTGCAATTATCGACGGCGCGTTATCTCACCTACGGGCTGATTTCCCTCATCATCATCGGGCCGCGCCTGAAACGGGTATCGGCGCATTTCGGTGCGCGGGAATGGATCGCGCTTGGCTGGCTGAGCATGATCGGCAATATCGCCTATTACGTCTTCATATCGACGGCAGTGAAACTGAGCGGCGTCGCCTTTACCTCGATCATCATCGGCTTCCTGCCGGTCGCCGTCACCATTATCGGCAGTCGCGACCATGGCGCGGTGTCGCTGAAGCGGCTGTGGCCGTCGCTTGCCTTCGGCGCAATAGGCATTATCGGCATTTCCTGGCAGTCACTGACGGAAAACGACGCGGGGCTGGATGTTTCCCGTGTCATCGGGCTTGCCTGCGCTCTCGGAGCACTCGCCTCCTGGACGGCCTTTGCTGTCGGCAATGCCCGTTGGCTGTCGCGTCTTCACGATGTCAGCGCTGATGATTGGAACATGATGACGGGTGTCGTGACCGGCGGGCTTGCGCTGCTGCTGGCCATTCCGGCTTTCAGCTTTGGTGGAGAAAGCCATAGCTCCGGAGACTGGCTGCATTTCGCTGCCATCGCCGCCGGGCTCGGTTTCACCGCCTCCATTCTCGGCAATGCCTTCTGGAACCGCATGAGCCGCCTTCTGCCTCTCACCATGGTCGGACAGATGATTCTGTTCGAAACGCTGTTTGCTCTGCTTTACGGCTTTCTCTGGGAAGGGCGTGGGCCGACCATTGTCGAGATCGTGGCGATCTGTTCGGTGGTGCTGAGCGTGATTTTGTGCATGAGGGCGCATCGGCCGGAGAAGGTTGCGGTGTGATTGGGTTGAAGACCGGGAACAGGCGGCGGAGCCATTTCACAAGCCTTGCCTCCCACTCACGTCATCCTCGGGCCTGTCCCGAGGATCCAATCACGTATCGTACAATCGATAGGTCGCAGATGCTCGGGACAAGCCCGAGCATGACGGTGGAGAGAGCGCATATCGCCCGATCCAGCAACCTATGTTGCCGAACCTTTATCCCTTATTCCGCGGCCGCCAGCAGCTTCTTCTCGCGGGCAGCGCGCAGGCGTTCGAAATCGTCGCCAGCATGGTGGGAAGAACGAGTCAGCGGGCTGGAGGAGACCATCAGGAAGCCCTTGGTGTAAGCCACCGTCTCATAGGACTTGAATTCCTCCGGCGTGACGAAAGCTTCGACCTTGTGGTGCTTGCGGGTCGGCTGAAGATATTGGCCGATGGTCAGGAAGTCCACATCGGCGCTGCGCAGATCGTCCATCAGCTGCAGCACTTCGTTGCGCTCTTCGCCGAGGCCAACCATGATGCCTGACTTGGTGAACATGGTGGGGTCAAGTTCCTTCACCCGCTGCAAGAGGCGCACCGAATGGAAATAACGCGCGCCGGGGCGAACGGTGAGATAATTGCCCGGAACGGTTTCCATATTGTGGTTGAAAACATCGGGCTTGGCGGCCACGACACGCTCCAGCGCGCCGGGCTTCTTCAGGAAGTCGGGAGTGAGGATTTCGATGGTCGTGGTGGGAGATGCAGCACGGATCGCCCAGATGACCTTTTCGAAATGTTCAGCACCACCATCGGCGAGATCGTCACGGTCCACCGAGGTGATAACGACGTGCGAGAGGCCCATCTGTTTGACGGCCTTGGCAACGTTCTCAGGCTCATCCATGTCAAGCGCATTCGGCTTGCCGGTCGCGACATTGCAGAAAGCGCAGGCACGGGTGCAGATTTCACCCATGATCATGAAGGTCGCGTGTTTCTTGTCCCAGCATTCGCCGATATTCGGACAGCCGGCTTCCTCGCACACCGTTACCAGCTTGTGGCTGCGCACCAGTTCGCGCGTCTCGTGATAACCCTTGGAGGTCGGCGCCTTGACGCGGATCCATTCCGGCTTGCGCATGACCTCGGTATCGGGCCGATGCGCCTTTTCCGGATGGCGGATGCGCTTTTCGTCGGACGACGTTCTGTCGAGAATAGTGACCATTTAAAACCTGCTTCCATCGCCTGTGGCGATCTAAACACCTGTTGGCCGGATGCTTTAGAACAATTCCAGAAAAAGCGTAAGCCCTTTCCGGTCACGAAGCATTTTCAGCGCCGTACCAGCTTTGCCAGGAACAGCAGAAGGCTGGCGCCGATGAAGGACGTGACGAAATAACCGAGTCTGCTGTCCTGCACGAAGACATCAAGGGTGCGAAGTACGGCGACGGCGACAACCGAGCCGACAATGCCCAGAATGATGTTCATGAAAATGCCGAAGCGCATGTCCATGAGCTTGCCCGCTAGCCAGCCGGCGAGACCGCCGATGATGATTGCTGCAATCCAGCCTACACTTTCCATTCCCACGCTCCCTGAAGAACAGTTCCCTTGAGGAACCGGCGTTGAGACATATGGGACACCCGGCAAGGTTAGACAATGCCGGGCATCACGCAGCACTTATGCGTTCAGCACACGCCCATAGGCGTCGAGCACGCTTTCCTTCATCGATTCCGAAATGGTCGGATGCGGGAAGATCGTGTGCATCAAATCTTCTTCTGTTGTCTCGAGGTTCATGGCGACAACGAAGCCCTGAATGAGTTCGGTGACTTCCGCGCCGACCATATGGGCACCGAGCAGCTCACCGGTCTTCTTGTCGAAGATGGTCTTAACCATGCCCTGATCTTCACCCAGAGCGACCGCCTTGCCGTTCGCCGCGAAAGAGAAGCGGCCGACGCGGATGTCGCGGCCCTGTTCCTTGGCCTTGGCTTCGGTGAGGCCGACCGAGGCAACCTGCGGGTTGCAATAGGTGCAGCCGGGAATCTTGAGCTTGTCCATCGGGTGGACATTCGGCAGACCGGCGATCTTTTCAACGCAAATGACGGCCTCATGTTCGGCCTTGTGGGCGAGCAGCGGCGGGCCGGCGACATCACCGATGGCATAGATACCAGGCACATTGGTCTTGCCGTAACCGTCGATGACGATGAAGCCGCGATCGGTCTTCACGCCGACAGCCTCAAGGCCGATGCCTTCGACATTCGCCACGACGCCGACGGCGGAAATCATCCGGTCAGCGGTGATCTTCTCGGAAGAACCGTCCTTCTTCTCCAGCGTCGCAGTGACGGAGTTTGCAGCCTTCTCGACCTTGGAAACCTTGGTCTCCAGATGAATCTTGATGCCCTGCTTTTCCAGCTGCTTCTTGGCGAAGGCAGAGATTTCCGCATCCTCGACCGGCATGACCTGGCTCATGATCTCGACGACGGTAACGTCAACGCCCATTGTGCGGTAGAAGCTGGCGAACTCGATGCCGATGGCGCCCGAGCCCATGACGAGCAGCGACTTCGGCAGTTCTTCCGGCTTCATCGCCTCGAAATAGGTCCAAATCAGCTTGCCATCCGGCTCAATGCCGGGCAGCGCGCGCGGGCGGGCGCCTGTCGCGACGATGATGTGCTTGGCGGTGTAAGTGCCCTCGCCCAGCGTGTTCTTCGGAACCGGACCCTGCGGCTGAACCACCGGCTTGGTGGACTTGCCAACGACGATTTCACCCGGCTTGGTGATCTTGGCTTCACCCCAGATGATGTCGACCTTGTTCTTCTTGAACAGGAAACCGACGCCGTTGTTCATGCGAGCGGCAATGCCGCGCGAGCGGGCGACGATTGCCTTTACGTCCGGCTTGATCGAACCTTCCAGCGTCAGGCCATAATCCTTGGCATGGGTGGCGGTGTGCATGACATCGGCGGTGCGCAGCAGAGCCTTGGTCGGAATACAGCCCCAGTTGGAGCAGATGCCGGCAAGGTGCTCGCGCTCGACAACGGCGACCTTCATGCCGAGCTGGGCGGCACGGATCGCGGCAATATAACCGCCCGGTCCCGAACCGATGATGATGACGTCATAAGATTGAGCCATTGGAAATCCTGCCTTGTCTTAATTCGGATGACGGCACGCCGTTCCGAAACGGAATTATTGTCAAAGTCCGAGCATCATACGGACAACGGGCTCCAGCCCGCGGCCGATGGCCCGCGTGTTTTCAGCATCGAGATGAACGCCGTCCACCGGCGTGGTGCGGGCAACGGACCCGGCATCGAAAAAGCCGCAATCGAGTTCATCGGCAAGGTCCCTGTAGACGGAAGCCAGCATCGCCGATTCATCGATCGCATCACGAAAGATCGCGCCCATGAACGGATTGGCCGTTTCGCACAGTTGCGGCGGCGCGACGATCAGAACATCAGGCGCTTCCCAGTCCGGCACCTGCCAGACGTGGTTGCGCGTGAGTTTTACCAGCCGCTCGACACCCTTCATGGCGACAATGGCCGAACCATGGATCGCCGGTTTCATGTCGTTGGTGCCGAGCATGATAATGACGAGATCCAGCGGCGCGTGGCTGTGCAGCAGCGTCGGCAACAATCTGGCGCCATTGCGGTCACAATCGGCGGTGTGGTCGTCATAAGCGGTGGTGCGACCGCCCAGCCCTTCGTGGATCACATGCACGTCAGGCCCGAGCGCCTTTTGCAAGACGCTCGGCCATAGATCGTCATGGCTGTGCCGGCCACCCGTTTCCGCATTTGATCCCCAGGTAAGGGAATCGCCAAAGCAGAGGACCGACTTCACCATGTCACTCTCCGATCAAACCAGCATGCCCATCGGGTTTTCGATGTAGCGCTTGAAGGCGCCGATCAGCTCGGCTCCGAGCGCGCCATCGACGCAGCGGTGGTCGGTGGAAAGCGTGACCGTCATGACAGTGGCGATCTTGATCTCACCGTTCTTCACGACAGCGCGTTCCTCGCCCGCGCCAACCGCCAGGATGGTGGCATGCGGCGGGTTGATAACGGCGGAGAAGCTCTTGACGCCCATCATGCCCATATTGGACACGGCGGTCGTGCCGCCCTGATACTCCTCGGGCTTCAGCTTGCGCTCCTTGGCGCGCTTGCCGTAGTCTTTCATCTCGTTGGAGATGGTGGAGAGCGACTTTTCTTCCGCCTTGCGGATGATCGGCGTGATCAGGCCACCCGGAATGGAAACGGCGACGCCGACATCCGAATGCTTGTGCTTGACCATGGCGCTTTCCGTCCAGGAGACGTTGGCATCAGGCACGTCACGCAACGAAAGCGCCAGCGCCTTGATGACCATGTCGTTGACCGAAAGCTTGTAGGCCGGCTTGCCGTCCTTTTCGGGAGCAGCCGCGTTGAGCTGGGCGCGCAGCGCCAGAAGCGTATCCAGTTCGCAATCCACGGAAACGTAGAAATGCGGAACCGTCTGCTTGGATTCGACCAGACGCTTGGCGATGACCTTGCGCATGCCGTCGTGCGGCACCAGCTCGTAGGAGCCCTGTTCGAACAGCTTGAGAACCGCTTCGTCCGACTGACCCTTGGCGAGGGCCGGGGCCGGAGCGCCAGCAGCTGCTGCTGCCGGAGCGGCTTTCGCACCACCGGAAGCGGCAGCCTTTTCCACGTCGGTCTTGACGATGCGACCATGCGGTCCGGAACCGGAGACGGCCGAAAGATCGAGACCGGCTTCTTTCGCAAGACGACGCGCAAGCGGCGAAGCAAAGATGCGCTCACCGGACTTTGCAACCGGTGCCGGCGTGGACGATGCGGGCGCCTGATCGGCGGCCGGCTTTTCAGCCTTGGCAGGAGCAGCGTCTTCCTTCGGTGCTTCGGCCTTAACGGCTTCCTGCTTCGGTGCTTCCGCCTTGGCCGGAGCGGCATCGCCGCCCTTTGCCGCCTCGGCCACATCCTCGCCATCGGCGGCGAGGATGGCGATCAGGGCGTTGACCTTGACGGCTTCGGTGCCGGCCGGAACAACCAGCTTGGCAACCGTGCCTTCGTCCACGGCTTCCACTTCCATGGTCGCCTTGTCGGTCTCGATCTCGGCGATCACGTCACCGGGTGCGACCTTGTCGCCTTCCTTGACCAGCCATTTGGCCAGATTGCCCTCTTCCATGGTGGGAGAAAGGGCAGGCATGGTGATGTTGATAGGCATGACTAGGCCTCCCCCCAAACGAGATTGAAATCTTCCAGGTCTTCAGGATGTTCCATGAGCCAATCCACCTGTGACGGTGTAATTTCGATGTATCCGGCAACGTCGACGAGCCATTCGCCGACTGCACCGATAACGCCGATATCCTCACGCGGAACACCGGCGACAACATCGCCATCACCGTCGTTGACGACGGCCCAGAAGATTACCCGCTCGAACAAAGGCGCGTCTTTGGTCCCTAAAACACGGTACCAATTTTCGGTTGCCGGGAGGATTTGTTTTATGACACTCAAAATCATCTCCCCTTATTTGTAGCAGACGGTTTTGACGGCCTGAACGACTTCATCGACGTTGGGCAGAGCCAGCTTTTCGAGGTTTGCCGCGTAAGGCATCGGAACGTCCTTGCCGGCAATCGTCAGGATCGGCGCATCGAGATAATCGAAAGCGGCGCGCATGACCTGGTTGGCGATGAAGTCACCGACCGACGACTGCGGGAAACCTTCCTCGACCGTGACCAGGCGACCGGTCTTCTTGACCGATTCGATGACGGTGGGCAGATCCATCGGACGGATGGTGCGCAGATCGATCAGTTCGACATCGATGCCAAGCTTTTCGAGTTCCGCAACCGCCTTTATCGCATAGGTCATGCCGATACCGAAGGAAACGATGGTCGCGTCCTTGCCCTTGCGGTGAATGCGCGCCTTGCCGATCGGCAGCACGAAATCATCCAGCTTCGGCACTTCGAAGCTCTGACCGTAGAGAATTTCATTTTCCAGGAAGATGACCGGGTTCGGATCGCGGATAGCTGCTTTCAGCAGGCCCTTGGCATCGGCTGCCGTGTAAGGCATGACGACCTTGAGGCCCGGAATATGGCTGTACCATGCGGCGTAACATTGCGAATGCTGCGCGCCAACGCGGGCAGCAGCACCGGACGGACCGCGGAACACCATCGGCGCGCCCATCTGGCCGCCCGACATGTAAAGCGTCTTTGCCGCCGAGTTGACGATCTGGTCGATCGCCTGCATGGCGAAGTTGAAGGTCATGAATTCGACGATAGGCCGCAGGCCCGTCATCGCAGCGCCGACGCCGATACCGGCAAAACCATGCTCGGTGATCGGGGTATCGATGACGCGGCGCTCGCCGAATTCCTGCAGCAGACCTTGGGTGATCTTGTAGGCGCCCTGATATTCGGCGACTTCTTCACCCATGACGAAGACTTTTTCGTCGGCGCGCATTTCTTCGGCCATGGCGTCGCGCAGCGCTTCACGCACCGTCGTCATCACCATTTCCGTACCTGCCGGAATGTCCGGATCGGCTGCGACTTCGATCTTCGGTGCTGCCGGAACCTTGGCGGCTTCCTTGGCAACGCTCGGCTCTTCGGCAGCTTCGCGGGTCTTGCCGCCGGCGGCATCAGAACCGGAATTTGCGGCTTCGGCTTTCGGCTCTTCTTTCTTCACGGAGGAAGAAATGTCGTCGGCGCTTTCGCCGTCCTGAAGAAGCACGGCAATAGCCGTGTTGACCTTGACGCCTTCGGTGCCGGCATCGATCAGCAGCTTGCCGATCACGCCTTCATCCACAGCTTCCACTTCCATGGTCGCCTTGTCGGTCTCGATTTCGGCAATCACGTCGCCGGATGTGACCTTGTCGCCTTCCTTTTTAAGCCATTTGGAAAGCGTGCCTTCCTCCATGGTCGGGGAAAGGGCGGGCATAAGAATTTCTACTGGCATGGGGTTCCCTTTCCCGATCAGAGCAGAATGTCGGTGTAAAGCTCGGACGCATCCGGCTCTGGGTCGTTCTGGGCAAAGTCGGCGCTGTCGGCGACGATATCACGGACATCCTTGTCGATGGCCTTGAGTTCGTCTTCGCTTGCCCAGCCCTGTTCCAGAAGCCGCGCCTTGACCTGCTCGATCGGGTCATGTTCGGAGCGCATCTTCTGCACTTCGTCCTTGGAACGGTATTTCGCCGGGTCGGACATGGAGTGACCACGGTAACGGTAGGTCAGCATTTCCAGGATGATCGGACCCTTGCCGGAGCGGCAATATTCCAGTGCCTGGTCGGCGGCGGCCTTGACGGCGCGCACATCCATGCCATCCACCTGGATGCCGGGAATGCCGAAAGACTGGCCGCGCAGCGAATAATTCGACTGGGCGGTGGCGCGGGCGGTCGAGGTGCCCATCGCATAGCGGTTGTTTTCAACGATATAGATGATCGGCAGTTTCCAGAGAGCAGCCATGTTGAAGCTCTCATAGACCTGGCCCTGGTTGGCAGCGCCATCACCGAAATAGGTCACGGAAACATTGTCGTTGCCACGATAACGGTTGGCGAAGGCAAGACCGGTTCCAAGCGAAACCTGTGCGCCGACGATGCCGTGGCCGCCATAGAAATGCTTCTCCTTGGAGAACATGTGCATGGAGCCGCCCTTGCCCTTCGACAGGCCGCCCTTGCGGCCGGTCAGTTCGGCCATGACGCCACGAGCGCTCATGCCGAGAGCCAGCATGTGGCCATGGTCACGATAGGCGGTGATGACCTGATCACCCTCCTTCTGCGACATCTGCATGCCGACGACGACGGCCTCCTGGCCAATGTAGAGGTGACAGAAACCACCGATAAAGCCCATGCCATAGAGCTGGCCGGCCTTTTCTTCGAAACGGCGGATGAGCAGCATTTCACGATAAGCGTGAAGTTCGTCTTCCTTCGAGAAGTCCGGGCTGTTCTTGCCGGTGAATTCGGTTGCAGCCTTTGCCGTGGTCTTGCGGCCGGATACGGTCGCTGGTTTTCGCGGCGCCATTCATCCCTCCCTGAGTTGCCGTTTGAATGGATAGATTGGCGCGTACCATATGCAAGAAAATGCCATGCAGCAATGCTTTAAACGCATGGCACATATTCACGCTAAGATGCTGTGAATAAATCACAAATGTTAAATTAACCTGATTTCGGTTAATTAGAAATATGTGTTCATGATGACGATTTCGTCCGTGCGGGACATATTTAGCTGGTAACGGGAAATTTCATCGATCATGTCTCGTTCCAGCGAGCCGTCACTCAGCAATTCCACCTGCCGCTCCAGCGCTACACGCGCCTGCGTCAGCTTTGCAAGCTCTGCGGTTCTGGCGATACGCTGCCGCTCCAGCCGCTCCGTCGCCTGAAGGCCGAAGTCGCCATGGATGGAATGATAGCCGAAATAGGAAAGAAAAGCGATCGTGATGGCCGGAACGATCAAACGGCCGAATCGTCTCTTTTTATGATGTCTGGTCCACATGCCGCAGAGAAGCCTTAAAACGCATAACCTTGAGTCTCGAGACTAAAGCGGATTGTTTAACTATCCGTTGACCTTAAATTGCGATCGGCAAATGGGCATAAAAAAAGCCCGCCGGAGGGCGGGCTGGATTGCCGGGAGACCCGCCCCTCACCGCAGTCATCCTCGCCTTTAAGGCGAGGATCCATGAGCGGACCGGAGTGGATCCTCGGGTAGCCCGAGGATGACGTCTCATCTGTTGACAGCTATTTCACCAACCTTAGCCCGCCAGACAGCGGGCCACATATTCAAACCTGAACGCGAATTACCCGCGCAGGATCGAACGGCCGGCGTAAGCAGCCTGCGGGCCGAGCATTTCCTCGATGCGGATCAGCTGGTTGTACTTTGCGAGCCGGTCGGAACGGGCAAGCGAGCCGGTCTTGATCTGACCGCAGTTCGTCGCGACGGCGAGATCGGCGATCGTGGAATCTTCCGTCTCACCCGAACGGTGCGACATGACGGCGGTGTAACCGGCCTTGTGCGCGGTCTCGACCGCATCCAGCGTCTCGGAAAGCGAACCGATCTGGTTGACCTTGACGAGGATGGAGTTTGCAACACCCATCTTGATGCCATCGCGAAGGCGGGCGGAGTTGGTGACGAAGAGATCGTCGCCGACCAGCTGGCACTTGTTGCCAACGAGATCGGTCAGAGCCTTCCATCCGTCCCAGTCGTCTTCAGCCATGCCGTCTTCGACGGAGATGATCGGATACTTGGCAACGAGTTCGGCGAGATATTCCGCCATTGCGCCAGGCTCCAGCGTACGGCCTTCACCTTCAAGCACGTATTTTCCGTTCTTGAAGAATTCGGTCGAGGCACAGTCGAGGCCGATATACATGTCTTCGCCCGGACGATAACCGGCCTTTTCGATCGACTTCATGATGAAATCGAGCGCAGCCGGCGCGCTTTCGAGACCCGGTGCAAAACCGCCCTCATCGCCGACATTGGTGTTGTGGCCCTGTGCGGACAGTTCTTTTTTCAGCGTATGGAACACTTCCGAGCCCATGCGCACGGCTTCGCGGATGTTTTCCGCGCCAACCGGCAGAATCATGAATTCCTGAAAGTCGATCGGGTTGTCGGCATGTGCGCCGCCATTGATGATGTTCATCATCGGAACCGGCAGCAGATGCGCGTTCGGGCCACCGACATAACGGTAAAGCGGCAGGCCGGAGGCTTCGGCAGCAGCCTTGGCGACCGCGAGAGACACACCGAGGATGGCGTTGGCGCCGATGCGCGACTTGTTCGGCGTACCGTCAAGCGCGATCATCGTCTGGTCGATCTGGATCTGGTTTTCAGCGTCGAAACCGCCGATAGCGTCGAAGATTTCCGTATTGACGGCTTCAACCGCCTTTTCCACGCCCTTGCCGAGATAACGCTTGCCGCCATCGCGCAGCTCAACCGCCTCATGTGCGCCTGTCGAGGCGCCGGAGGGAACGGCCGCACGGCCCATGGAGCCGTCTTCGAGGTAAACATCGACTTCAACGGTCGGGTTGCCGCGGCTGTCGAGAATTTCGCGCGCGATGATATCGGTAATGGCAGTCATGGTCTCTCCCTTGGGAATGGAACAGATATTTTCCGTCGCCTGTCTTAGACGATGGCGAAGAAATTACAATGACGGCGGGCGGCAGAAACAGAGCGCCCGCCATTAAAATCGATTGGCACGAGTAGCACCCGTTTCTTACGCTTTCGTGATGGCGTCGAAGGCCAGAAGCTTTTCCAGCAGTTTCGGCATGTCCTTCAGATGCACCATGTTGGGGCCGTCGGAAGGCGCATTGTCCGGGTCCTCATGGGTCTCGATGAAGAGGCCGGCGACACCAACCGCCACCGCCGCTCGCGAAAGCGTCTCGACGAATTCGCGCTGGCCGCCGGTGGAGCCGCCCTGCCCGCCCGGCTGCTGCACGGAATGGGTGGCGTCAAAGACAACAGGCGCGCCGAGCGAGGCCATGATCGGCAGCGAGCGCATGTCGGAGACCAGCGTGTTGTAACCGAAGGACGCACCGCGCTCGCATAAAAGCACATTCGGGTTGCCGCTTTCATTCAGCTTGGCCAGCACGTTCCTCATGTCCCAGGGCGCCAGAAACTGGCCCTTCTTGACGTTGATGACGCGGCCGGTTTTCGCGGCGGCGACGAGAAGATCGGTCTGGCGACTGAGGAATGCCGGAATCTGCAGCACATCCACCACCTCGGACACGATGGCGCATTGTTCCTCGGTGTGAATGTCGGTCAGAACAGGAAAACCGTATTCCTTCTTGAGATCGGCGAAAACCTGCATCGCACTGTCAAGGCCTATGCCGCGCTTGCCGGAAAGCGAGGTGCGGTTCGCCTTGTCGAAGGAGGATTTGTAAACGAGGCCAATTCCAAGCTTGTCGCAAAGCTCCTTCAGCACACCCGCAATCATGAAGGCATGTTCACGGCTTTCCATCTGGCAGGGGCCGGCAATCAGCGAAAAACGCTCGGTATTGGAAAAGGAAACCTTGCTGGCGCCATCGCCGGCGGTGACTTTGAGATTGTTCGTAACGCTCATTATTTTTCCTCGAAGGCGAAGGCAACACCCTGACCGGGCGCTGCGGGCACCACCAGCCGGCCGCCCGCTTCTGCGCTGGACACGCCATTAGCAGCAAGTGCCGCCTGTGTCACGGCAAGATCGCGAACGGAAAAGACGATGCCTGCGCCGCGCAATCCGCCACCGCCCTCCTCGGGAACACTAAAGGCCAGTCCGTCAAAGACCGGCTTCCGCGTCAATCTTATCCGGGCATTGCCGGTTGCGAAAACCACATCACCATTCGGAGACACCTTTCCGTCGCAGCCAAACACAGTTTCGATCAGCTGCACGGCATTCGCATCACCACCGGAAAACAGCACGATCTCGTTGAGGCCGGAAACGCCGTTGGCATGGCGTTCCAGCGCCGCGCGGTCGCCTGGCAAGGCCTGCAACCGCTGACAGCTGAACAGAAAGAAATCCGCCGAGGAACCACTGGCTGCAAAAGCCAGCCGAAAAGCCGCCTCGCTCTGCGAACCATCCGGCATTTTGACTGGCCGCGAAAATTCAAAGACATTTCCGGCCGAGAGGCCTGAGGCTACGAATCGGTCATGATCGCCAAGAGCGTCCTGCGTTGCAGCGACCAGTGCGGAAAATCCCTCCCCTCCGGCATGTTTCCGGAAGGCCTGATCCCGCCCGGTAAACACATCTTTCCGGCCAATCGAGGCATTATATTTAGCCGGATCAGCAATCACGAGAGGCTCCAGATACGTGCCGTCGGCGAAAAAAACGCAGGCATTCTGCGTGCCAAACGGGTGAAGAGCCGCTGGCGCTACTGTAAATCCCAGGTTTCCAAGGCGATTTTCTGCGACGTCGATGTGCTCGACAGGCAGTACGAGATGGTCGATGCGGTACGGTTTCGTCATTTCCCTGCTTCCTGCTGTCGCATGCGGCATGGCCATGCCGGAACAGTTAGGAAGGCAGAAAAGCACAATTTCGTGCTTTCAGGCAAATCATCAAAACAACAGATAGCAGCTTCACGAAATTTTAGGGGATTGCGGAACACATATGGAACATATAGTGTTCGTTCTGTATTTGTTTCGCGACTTCAACGACGATTCTCAAGGGTGTTTTCCTCATGCTCACGCGCAAACAGCAGGAATTGCTTCTCTTCATTCATGAACGAATGAAAGAGTCCGGCGTGCCGCCCTCCTTCGATGAAATGAAGGACGCACTCGATCTTGCTTCCAAATCCGGCATCCACCGGCTGATTACCGCCCTCGAAGAGCGCGGCTTTATTCGCCGGCTACCTAACAGGGCGCGGGCGCTGGAAGTCATCAAGCTGCCGGAGGCCTATGCGCCGGGCGCGAGGCCGCAGCGCGGCTTTTCGCCAAGCGTCATCGAAGGCAGCCTCGGAAAGCCGAAGGCGCCAGAACCCGCACCGGCACCCAAGGCGCCCGCCAACGATCTCGGCGGCGCGGTCACCGTTCCGGTCATGGGTCGCATCGCCGCCGGCGTGCCGATTTCCGCCATTCAGAACAATACGCATGATGTTGCCGTGCCGGTCGACATGCTGGGTTCGGGTGAACATTACGCGCTCGAAGTTAAGGGCGATTCGATGATCGAGGCCGGGATTTTCGACGGCGATACCGTCATCATCCGCAACAGCAATACCGCCAATCCGGGCGATATCGTCGTGGCACTGGTGGATGACGAGGAAGCGACGCTGAAGCGTTTCCGCCGCAAGGGCGCTTCCATCGCGCTGGAAGCGGCCAACCCCGCTTATGAAACCCGTATCTTCGGGCCTGATCGGGTAAAAATTCAGGGCAAACTGGTCGGACTTATACGCCGTTACCATTGATCTGATTTAACCGTGATCCTCTCAAGACAGGCGTCGTCATGAGACGGCTCCTGTCGAAGATGACGGCAATTCCGGAATTCGGCTGACCATGCGAGTGTCGGGCAATCTTATGCTTCCCACACACATACAGATTCTGTCTGGTAAAGATCAGTTCCAGTTTCATATGGATATCGTTGTTACGGCCTTGCCCCCGGCCTGTTGTCGCCGCTGCGTCATATGCCGTGGACGTCTGGTTGCGTGAGTTCGTTTACACTGGGGGATGCGGCTGGCCTGGCGCTGCCATCGAATGGTGATACTCGGTGCAAAGCCCCCGTCATTCATCAACGCGACTTATGGGTGCCATGGATTATTTTCGGTATTCCATCATGCCCCGACAGGTATAGAAATGCGCGTCATATCCGGGAGATAAGCCATGTACGATCTATATATCGCCAACAAGAACTACTCCTCATGGTCGCTGCGGCCGTGGGTGTTGATGCGCACGCTCGGTATCGCCTTTGATGAGAAACTTGTTCCGTTTGGCGAAGGCGTCGCCTTTTCCAGCTTCTCGCCGACCGGCAAGGTGCCCTGCCTTGTCGATGATGGCGTGACGATATGGGAAACGCTGTCGATCGCCGAATATCTCGCAGAACGGCACCAGGGCGTCTGGGCGAGCGACAAGCAGGCGCGGGCATGGTCGCGTTCGGCGGCGAGCGAAATGCATGCCGGCTTTTCCTCACTGCGCAATCTTTATCCCATGTCTGTCGGTATTCGGGTCAAGCCGAAGGGTGGCGATGCCGGGCTTGCGGCAGACATAAAGCGCATCGATGCGCTATGGAGCGAAGGTCTGACAAAATTCGGCGGTCCCTATCTTGCCGGTCAGAAATTCACGGCGGTCGATGCTTTTTTCTGCCCGGTGGCGTTCCGTTTCCAGACCTATGGCGCCGATCTTTCACCTGCGGCAAAAGTCTATTGCGATCGGCTGCTCACCCTGCCCGCCATGCGTGAGTGGTATGAGGCCGGATTGAAGGAGATCTGGCGCGATGCGGCGCATGAACAGGAAATCAGCGGCATTGGCGCATTGACTGACGATCTGCGCGTGAAGGTCTGAATATCACTGCTGACGGCGTTTATTGCGATGCCGTCAGCAACTGCCTGACCGGTTCCGGCACCTCGTATTCGAAGCGGTCGCTTTTCCAGTCGTAGTAGCGGTGCTCGCTCCATGGCCTGTTCGCCCCGGCAATCGCTGCGCGTAGTCGTCCGACGACCGCAGACTGATCGCTGCCGGCAAAGTTTATTTCTACCGAACCTGTACGCCGCAAAGTATCGCGGTTCAGCAACAGCGCTCCTGAGCGGCATTTTGAAAACGAGGTCCTGCGGGAAACGACGACAATATCGGCGATATCGCAGGCTTTTCCGGCAAACCGGCCATCTTCCAGAACGACGATCCACTCCCCGCTCCTGGCGCGCGCCACGCACCATATGCCTTTGCTGCAGGTGAAGACGCCGGGTTGCGCATCTTTCAGCGCTGCCGTCATCTGCCGCATCACCGCCCTCATCTCCTCCGGCGTAAGTTTTGATTTTGCGGTCAAGCCTACACTGGTTACTGCGGCATGCGCTTTAAGAATGACCGGTGGCACAGGCTGTTCCGGCAACAGGAGTGCTCTTTGCCACTGGTCGTATACGAAGCCCTGCGGTCGCGTTTTTGTCGTATAGACCTTCCCCTCTTCCAGCAGCGCCACCAACTCACCCTCCTCGTGAATGAGCAAATCCGGGACATCGCGATAGGCCACGGCCGCCGACAGGCCGAAGGCGGAGACAAGAAGCGGAATACCGAGCAATGCAAGCCGGCTGCGCAGCAAGGTCAGCAGCAGAAAGCCAGCGGAGCCGAGGCCAATGAACCACTCATGTGGCCGCCCCGTCGCCGCGCTGCCGCCCCAGGACGCCACTTCATTGGCGACTTCGATGACGAGCGCCATGCCATAGCCCATGATCTTCAGGAATGGCGCATCCAACCCGAACGGCATCAGCAGCATGGCGAGCAGGCCAAAGGGCATGACGATCAGCGACATCAGCGGCATGGCGGCCAGATTGGCGAAAAGTCCATAGGTGGTGACACGGTGAAAATGCTCTGCCGAATAGATCGCCGTCGAAAGTCCGCCAATCAACGATGTGGTGATGACGCCGCCAATGACAGTGCCTGCCATTTGCGCCGCCGTCATCCACACCGGTCTGCGTCCGATCAACAGTCGCTCGTGATCGCTGCGCCGGCGGCCCCACCAGGCATAGGTGGATACGAGCGCGATGGTCGCGGCAAACGACATCTGGAAACTCGGCCCCATGATTTCCGAAGGCGAAAAGCCGAGGATGATGAGAGCCGAAATAGCCACATTGCGGAGGCTGAGCGACGGCTGATCAAAAAGGACCGCGATCAGCATCACCGACATCATCAGCCAAGCACGCTCAGCGGAGACGGCGAAACCGGAAATCAGGTAATAGGCGAGCGTCATCAAGAGCGCCGCGAAAGCCGAAATCTTCTTGACGGGCCAGCGCTGAGCAAAGGCAGGAAACAGGCTGAAGGTCAGCCTCAACCCCACAAAGAATATGCCTGCGGCGAGCGCCATGTTCAGCCCGGATATGGCGACGATATGGGCAAGGCCGGAAAGCCTCAATGCTTCCATCGTGGGTGCCGAGATCGCCTGTCTCTCATCGGTGACAATGGAGGCGGCGAAGGCTCCGGCGTCACCGCCAATGGTGTTGCGGATGCGCTCTGCAATTGCGCTGCGCAGGCCATAAAGCCGCATATCCGCCCATTCCAGCCAACGCGTTTCGCCTTTCATGTCTCCCTTTGGTGATATCAGCGCCTGCGGCGGCTTGTAGAAAAATCCGGTCGCACCTATGCCTTTGAAATAGGAAGCGAAGGCAAAGTCGTTCAGACCCGGCAAGGCTGGACCGGAAGGTGGCGACAGCCGGGCTTTGCCTTGAATGGTCGCGCCAAGTGCGACCGGCTCACCTCCGCCACGGGAAAGCAGCGAAATTCTCGTCGGCGGGCGCGACAATGCCGGTGCTTCCGTCGCAGCCAGCTGAATAACATATCGCCAGGAGCCGCGCGCATCCACCTCCCGGCGAACCACCGTGCCGGTGATGGTGGTTGTAACCGGGGTATCCAGCACCACTGTTCCCGCTCGCCGGGTTTCAATATCTGCCAGAAGCATGCCCAGCAGAAGAAAAGCGGCAGCGCCGCAGGCCGCCGCCGACAGGCCGTTATTATACCGGGTAAGCAGCGCCAGACCGGCGGCAAGCAGGAATATGATTGCGAGAGCGGGCAAGGACGGCGTGACATCAAGGGAAAACCACAGGATCGCGCCGCAGCCGATAAGGACGGGAACAAAAAGGAAATCATGGCCGAATGCGCGCTCTTCGGCGACGCAGTCGGCAACCTTTCCGGCGATGACTGCCTTGAGATTCCGCCTTACAGCAAGGGTGGGCAAATCATAAGCCACAACATCGCCGGCGCGGTGAACGGGAAACAGGATTTCATGCGCGCCGGGCAAGCCACCCTGCAACGTTTCGGCATATCCGAAATGCTTTTTTTCCCCTTGACCAAGCAATCCGCGCCGCGCCCCTGCCGCACCGGAAACAGGTTTGCAGGGCAGCGGGAAGGATTGCAATCCTTTCCTTTAATGTTGCGTTGACCGAGATTGAATTGCCATGGCCGATAAAGCCGCAAGCAACGTAATTGCGTTTGCCGCAATGCACAATTTGACCTTCGAATAGCTTGGCATCGGCGCAAGGATCATATAGCTAATCGGTAGACGCTTAACCGCGAGGCGTGTCTCAACGCCTCCACCCGCATGTTCTCGGAGGATCAGTATGACGGAAAAAAGCGCTACAGTGACACTTGGCGAAAAGCAGGTGGAACTCCCGGTCAGGGAAGGCACGATTGGACCAAGCGTCGTCGATATCGCCACGCTCTACAAGCACACGGGCTCCTTCACTTACGACCCGGGTTTCACGTCGACGGCCTCCTGCGAATCCAAGATCACTTATATCGATGGTGACGAAGGTGTTCTCCTTCACCGCGGCTTCCCGATCGAGCAGCTTGCCGAACAGGGCGACTTCCTGGAAACCTGCTATCTGCTGCTTTACGGCGAACTGCCGACGGCTGCGCAGAAGAAGGACTTCGACACCCGCGTTACGCGCCACACCATGGTGCATGAGCAGATGAGCCGCTTCTTCACCGGCTACCGTCGCGATGCGCATCCGATGGCCGTCATGTGCGGCACGGTCGGCGCACTCTCGGCCTTCTATCACGACTCGACCGACATTACCGATCCGCACCAGCGCATGGTCGCTTCGCTGCGCATGATCGCGAAGATGCCGACGATCGCCGCCATGGCGTACAAGTACCATATCGGTCAGCCCTTCGTTTACCCGAAGAACGATCTGGATTACGCTTCCAACTTCCTGCACATGTGCTTTGCCGTGCCCTGCGAGGATTACAAGGTCGATCCGGTTCTGGCCCGCGCCATGGACCGCATCTTCATCCTGCATGCCGACCACGAGCAGAACGCTTCCACCTCCACGGTGCGTCTTGCCGGTTCTTCGGGTGCGAACCCGTTCGCCTGTATTGCGGCTGGCATCGCCTGCCTCTGGGGCCCTGCCCACGGCGGCGCCAACGAAGCGGCGCTCAACATGCTGAACGAGATCGGCTCCGTTGACCGTATTCCGGAATACATCGCCCGCGCCAAGGACAAGAACGATCCGTTCCGCCTGATGGGCTTTGGCCACCGCGTGTACAAGAACTACGACCCGCGCGCCAAGATCATGCAGAAGACGATGTATGAAGTGCTGGAAGCCACCGGCAATTCCGACGATCCGATCATGCAGGTTGCGCTGGAACTGGAAAAGATCGCCCTTTCCGACCCCTACTTCGTCGAAAAGAAGCTTTACCCGAATGTCGACTTCTATTCGGGCATCACGCTGAAGGCGCTCGGCTTCCCCACCACCATGTTCACCGTTCTCTTCGCGCTCGCCCGCACCGTCGGCTGGATCGCACAGTGGAACGAAATGATCGAAGATCCGCAGCAGCGCATCGGCCGTCCGCGCCAGCTCTACACGGGCGCCGGCAAGCGTGACTACGTTCCGGTTTCCAAGCGCTAAACCGGGAATCAAAACATCAAAGGCCGGCGGGTGAAAATCCGCCGGCCTTTTTTATTGGATATTTCGGTAAGAGAAACACGTTCGGCCAACGGCTACGACGGCCAGCCTCTATCAGCCTTGCTGTCTGCGGGCGTTAAACACATCGAGAAGGATGCCAGCGCCGGTTTCGCCCGGAGGCACATCGGTGTGCAAGCGCTGCTGCACCAGAGCGTAACCCTCAAGCATCGCCCGCCGCTCGGTGGTGTCGGATGCAAGCCGTTCGGCCCAGCGCAGCATGGACCCTGGCCGCACCACCTCGTTGAGATATTCTGGTACAACCGGGTAGTCGGCAATCAGGTTCGGAAGCGCGCCCGTCCAGGTTTTTACCCGCTTGCTGAGCATGGTGAAAATCCAGTCGGTCTTATAAACAGAAACGGTCGGCACGCCGGCAAGCGCCAGTTCGAGAATAACAGTACCGGACGCAGCGATCGCCGCATCGGCCCGCGCAAAGGCGTTCCATTTGAAGGCGGAATCAATGCCGATTTCGGGCCTTATATACTCCGGCCATGTTGCCGCCAGCTCGCGTATACGGTTTTCCTGACGCGGCACGGTGGGCAACACGAAACGGGTTGGGCCGTTGCGTTCCACAAAGGCCTTTGCGGCCTCTCTAAATGGCTCCATCAACCGCGTGGTTTCCGTGGAGCGCGACCCGGGCAGCAGAAGAATGGTTTTGGCTTCACCCTTTGCCGGAAGGGAGCGTTCCGCCCGCTTTTGCCGCACCGCCATCACATCGGGATCGACGCTGAGACGATGGCCGACAAAGGTGGTTGGCGGGCCGCCGAGACGCCGCATCGCCTCCGGCTCGAAGGGCAGCAGGGCAAGAACGTGATCGACATAGGACAACATCGCGGTGGCGCGATATTCCTTCCACGCCCAGACGCTGGGGCAGACGTAGTTGATAACCGGCAGATTCGGCAATTGTTTGCGGACTTTTTTCGCAACACGATGCGTGAAATCCGGGCTGTCGATGATCAGCAGAATATCCGGCTTTGCGGCGGTGATCGCCTGCGCAGTCTGGTTGATGCGCGCGATGAGTTTCGGCAATTTTTTGAGGACTTGCGTGAAGCCCATGATGGAGAGTTCGGAATAATCGAACAGCGAGGTCAGTCCCTGCGCTTCCAGCGCCTCGCCGCCGACGCCCATCAGCTCGACGGACCCCGGATATCGAGCTTTGACGGAGCGGATCAAATCCGCGCCCAGAAGATCGCCGGACACTTCCCCGGCAATAACCGCCACTTTTAATGTCGCCGTCATCCGATCATCTCTCCCCGATCATATCACTACCGAGTGATGTATCGATGCCGCAGACAAATATGCCCGCCTGATCGGCGGCTTTCAACATCTCGTCGCGGTCAAGCACCAGCGCCCGTCCCGCTTCGACGGCGATGCCCGCCAGGCCGGCTTTCTGCGCATTCTCCACGGTTTCGATACCGATGGTCGGCAGGTCGGCGCGGATATCCTGTTGCGGTTTGCAAAGCTTCACCAATACACCCCTGCGGCGGGGCGATATGCGGCCCTCGGCACGCAGGGCCGCAACACGTGCAAGCATGGCATCGGTACCCTCAACGCCTTCCAGCGCAACGATGCGACCGCCAACCGACACCGCTCCCTGCCCGACATCAAGCGTGCCAAGCGCAAGTGCCGCCTCAGCCGCCTTGCGAATATCGCGCAGGTCTTCGTCTGTGGGTTTCTGGGTGCCCAAAGTGCCTGTCGTAGCAAGCAGGCCGGGCGCGATCTCGTGAGCGCCGATGACTTTTGCGCCCATCGTGCCGATGACCTTGATCACCATCTGCAACACGGCGTCATCACCGCCCGACAGCAAGGTGCGGACGATGGAGGGCAGTTTCAGCACGATGCCGACTGTCGGGCGGATTTCCCGCCATTCCGGCCGTCGAGCCACGGCGCCGGAAAGCACGACGCGGTCCACCCGGTTTTCACGCAGCAAACGGCCGAGCCCTGCCACGTCGCCCACGCTGATGACAGCATTGTCGAAGCCGCTCCAGTCGAAGCTGGAATCATCACGCAGGCGCACGATGAAGGGATTTTCACCCATCTCGCGGGCCGCGGCCGCCACATAAAGCGGCAGCTGGCCGCTACCGGCCACGATGGCAAGACGCCCGCCGCCTGTCACGGCTCACTTGCCCCGATTGGGCGAAGAGATCGCGCGGTCGGTGCCCGCGCCGATGAAATCGATGACTTCGAGGGCCTGCGGGCAATCCAGATATTCATTACGATCGATTGCCGCCGCGTTGCCGCGGATTGTGCCTTCAGCCTCGAATATCTGCTTGTAGACACGTCGGACCTTGTGAATATCCGCCCGTTCAATGCCGGCGCGCGTCATGCCGACCACATTGAGGCCGCCAAGAATTCCGGGATTGCCGTTCAGCATGCCATAGGGAATGACATCGTAATTGACGGCCGACAGCCCGCCGATAAAGGCCTGACGGCCGATGCGGGTAAACTGGTGCACGGCGCAGCCGCCGCCCAGAATAGCACGGTCTTCGATGGTGACATGGCCCGCCAGCATCACATTGTTCGACAGGATGATGTGATTGCCGAGGCGGCAATCATGCGCCACATGCGAATTGGCAAGGAACAGATTATCGTCACCGACAATGGTCTTGCCGCCACCATCCGAACTGCCGGCGTTCATCGTAACGCCTTCGCGCATGACACAGCGTTCGCCGATCTCGAGCGTCGTTTCCGATCCGTCGTGGCGAACCGCCTGCGGGGTGCCTCCAATGACGGCCATGGGATGGATCACCGATCCACGGCCGATGGTGGTCAGGCCTGAAACGACGGCATGATTGTGCAATATGACGTCGTCGTGCAGCGTGACCTTTGCGCCGACATAGCTGAGCGCGCCGATAACGACATTTTCACCGATAACCGCACCGTCTTCGACAACGGCGGTCGGGTGAATTTTGGCCGAGGCGGCTACCCGGCTCATTGCTGGTCCTCGGGGATCATCATCGCGCCGACATCAGCCTCCGCCACCAGGGCGCCGTCGACCTTCGCCTCGCAATGGAATTTGAACACATTGCCGCGCTGACGCTGCTTGACGACGTGGATTTCCAGGCGATCGCCGGGGATCACGGGTTTGCGGAAACGCGCATTGTCGATTGTCATGAAGTAGACCAGATGGCCGCCCTCGCCCTGACTGCGGGCGCATATTGCACCTGCCGTCTGCGCCATGGCTTCGACGATCAGAACGCCCGGCATGATCGGCCGATCCGGGAAATGGCCGGTGAAATGCGGTTCGTTGACCGTGACGTTCTTGATGCCGGTCGCCGAGTTGTTACCATCGATATCGATGATCTTGTCGATCAACAAGAATGGGTAACGATGCGGCAGAAGCTTCATGACTTCCAGAATGTCAGCCGCGCCGAGCGTCGTCTTCGTTTCTTCAGTCATTGTTTTTTTCTCCTGTTTTTTTATCACGCGCTTCAGCGCGCGCCAGAATTTCGGCCATGTCGCGCAGGAAATACTTCATCGGACGTGCGGGCGTTCCGCCGTAACGGGCGCCGGCAGGAACATCGGCGACAACACCACTCATCGCCGCGATCTGCACACCATCACCAATGGTGATATGGCCATTGACGCCCGCCGCGCCGCCGATCATCACGCCATCGCCAATGCGGGTGCTGCCCGCAATGCCGACCTTGCTGACGATGCCACAATGGCGGCCGATGCGCACGTTGTGACCAATCTGGACCTGGTTATCAATCTTTGTGCCTTCGCCGATGACGGTGTCATCCATGGTGCCGCGATCGATCGTGGTATTGGCGCCGATCTCGACATTGTCCTGAATGATGACCCGGCCGATCTGCACGATTTTAAGCATGCCGCGGGGACCGGGAGCGTAACCGAACCCATCCTGACCGATGCGTGCGCCATTATGGATAATCACATTGTTGCCGATGAGGGCGACCAGAATGCTCGCACCACCGGAAATGGTGCAATCGCGCCCCACCTGCACATGCGGCCCGATGATGACACCGGGGCCAATCCGTGTACCGGCACCAATATGAGCGCCGGCGCCGATCACGGCGAGCGGCTCAACGATCACGCCCGCCTCCAGCTTCGCCGACGGATCGACATGGGCGGCCGGAGAAATCTCGGTCTCCATCGGCGCAATCGTCGCGGGACGCATGGCGGAGGGATGCAGCAAGGCACCCACCTGCGCAAAAAGCGTATGCGGATTTTTCGAGATCAGTGCGGGAATGTGAGACGGCACCATATTCGCCAGCGCAGCGTCGCAAATGACGGCGCCAGCCTCGCAGCTTACCAACTCATCGCGGTTCTTGCGGGAGAGAATATAGCAGAGCTGATCGGGTTTTGCCCGGTAGACCGGCGCGACGGACCTGATAATCCGCTCACCTGCCGCCTCATCAGACAGTTCCGCCCCAAAACGGTCTGCGATGTCTTTCAATCGCAATCCATCGTGGGGCGGAAAAAAGGCGTTGTATTCCATTAGCCGGAAACTCCAGAACGTTCAAAGTTGCAGTTCTGGACTGCCGATATCAGAAAGTGTTGGACATGCCAAACCGGAAACGCTGTTCCTCGTCGTAGTCTTCCTTGGCGATCGGTACAGCATAGTCAACACGGATCGGACCGAAGGGCGATGCCCACATCACGCCGATACCAGCGGATGCGCGGATGGAGTTGTCATCCTTTACACCTGCACTGTTGGCGACCTTGTTGCCGTAAAGCGTACCGGCATCGACGAAACCAGCCAGACGCAGGCCGAAATCTTCCGGAACGCCAGGCATCGGGGCGGTAACTTCAGCAGAAGCTGCGAAGTAGGTCGTGCCGCCGATGGAGTCGTTACCGATGCGCGGGCCAATACCGTCGTTCTTGAAGCCGCGAACCTGACGGCCGCCGAACTTGAACTGATCGAATACCAGCAGATTGTCGCCAGTCGGAACAACATGACCCGCCTGACCGGTGATCGAGCCGATGACATCGTACTCGTCCGACAGCGTGTAATAGAAGCGCGCCTTGGCATAGATCTTGTAATATTCGGAATCGCCGCCGAGGCCCGCAAATTCGTTCGTCAGGGCAGCCTGCCAGCCTTCGCGCGGCATGTTGCGGTCGTCGAGCGTATTGTAGTTCAGCGTGTTGGAGATGATGGACTGAGTCCAGTCGCCACCACGGATCAGAGCCTTGTAGGGTTCGGCAAGGTTGCTGCCGGTTTCCCAATCGCCCTCACCATCATAGTTGAGCTGCTTGTAGGTATATTTGAACGTCGTCGAGAGGTCTTCGGTGATCGGCGCAGTCACACGCAGCGCGAAGCCCTGTTCGTCGTAATCATAATAGTCTTCGCTGCGGCTCTGGCTCTTGAACAGGTCGAAACCTGCGGCCAGACGGTAGCCGAGGAAATACGGCTCGGTGAAGGACAGCGTGTAGCTGCGCGCATCGTCTTCGCCCGCACCAGCGGCGATACGGATGTACTGGCCGCGACCGAGGAAGTTCTTTTCTTCGATGGATGCCTCAAGCAGAACGCCGTCGTTCTGCGAATAACCTGCACCGATACCGAACGAACCCGTCGACTGATCCTCAACATCAACCACGATGACGACGCGGTCAGGCGCGCTGCCGCCAGCGGTCGAGATGTTGACCTTCGAGAAATAACCCAGCGCTTCGAGACGGCGCTTTGCCGCCGTGATGATCGTCTGGTTGAATGCATCGCCTTCGGAAATATCGAATTCGCGACGGATGACATAGTCACGCGTGCGGGTGTTGCCGCGGATTTCGATACGCTCGACATAGGCGCGCTCGCCCTGATCGACGATATAGGTCACACCGATGGTGTTGCCGGACATGTCGCGGTCACCGCGCGGCGTTACGCGAGCAAAGGGATAACCTTCACCGGCAACGCGCTTGGAAATCGCTTCCATGCTCTGCTGAACTTCCTTGGCGCTGTAGCTGGCGCCCTGGCGGGTTTCAACGAGACCCTGCAGTTCAGAACCATCGACACCCGGAACGGTCGATTCGACAGCGACGTTACCGAAGTCGTATTTCTTGCCTTCATCCACCGTGATGGAGATGGTGTATTCGTTCTTGGACTCGTCCAGCACAGCATCGGACGACACGACCCGGAAGTCGGCATAACCGCGGTTGTAATAGAACTGGCGCAGCGCCTCTTCGTCGGCGCGCAGCTTGTCCTCATTATAGACGTCCTTACGTGTCAGGAACGACAGCATGTTGGACTTCTTGGTATTGATGACGGCGGCCAGACGACCGTCGCTATAGGAATTGTTGCCGACGAAATCGATGCGGCCGATCTTGGTACGCTCACCTTCGTTGATGACGAAAGCGATGTTCACGCGGCCCTGACCGACGGAAACGGTCTGCGTGGTTATTTCGACATCGCTGCGACCGATTGCGCCGTAAGCTTCCTTGATGCGGGCAATATCCGCAGTCACGATCGCCTGATTGAACGGGCCGAGCGACTGGGTCTGCACGATGCCGGCGAGCTTGTCGTCCTTGATCTTGCGGTTGCCGTTGAAGACCACCTGGTTGACCAGCTGGTTCTCATTGACGGTTACGACCAGCGTGCTGCCGGAGACGCGCATGGAGACATTCGAGAAGTAACCGGTGGCGTAAAGACGCTTCACCGATTCATCGATATCCGAATTGGAAAAGTTTTTACCCGGCGCAATGGTGATGTTGGAACGCACGGAGTCCGCACCGGACCTCTCGGCCCCGCGAACATCGATCTTGCTGATAACGGCTGCATGTGCAGCACCAGCAGAGGCAAGCACGCCAAGGCCCGCAACCGAAGAAACACCAGCAGACAGCGCAACCGCCGACACCGCGTTCAAAAATCTTGAACCAGCCTTCATTTCAAATCTTACCTTTTTACGTTGTCCCTCAGCGGGCGGAACCCGACTCCGGCCATGTGCGTCGTTTTACCTGCTTTTCCCCTACAAGCAAGTCAGAACGTTAAATTCTGTTTACTTCGTGATCCAGAGTGGCTCATTCGCCACTTCGGCATAAAAACAAGGTAAACAAGCTCCTAACAAAACCGTTAAAACACAATCCTCAGCCGATCAAGCTGCTGATATCATTCCATGTTGCAAAAACCATAAGACCCAGAATCATCGCCATGCCGATACGGAACGCAACTTCCTGCGCGCCGGCGCCGAGCGGCCTGCCGCGGATGGCCTCGATGGCATAAAACACCAGATGCCCACCGTCCAGAACCGGGACAGGCATCAGGTTCAGAAGTCCGATCGACACTGAAAGCACGGCAGCGAGCTGGATGACGGCGGCGATGCCGAGTGTTGCCATCTGGCCGGATGCCTGCGCAACGCGCACCGGACCACCGAGCTGATCGGCATTCATGCGGCCGGTCACCAGATTGCCGATATAGTTGAAAGTGCCGGTGATGACATGGCCCGTCTCCCGCACGCCCTCAAGCAGGGCCTCAGACGGCGAATATTCAATATGGCGGAAATTGCCGCTGGTCTGATTGGTCACGATGCCGATGATGCCCATTTCCAGCTTGTTGCCGAACTGGTCCGTGGTCTCGGTGCGGGTCGGAACCATTGGCAGCTTCAGCTCCTCGCCTGCCCTCTCGACAGTCACGGTGATCGGCGTGCCCGGCCGGATGCCGACGTAACGGCGGACATCTTCGAAGGTCATGACTTTTTCGCTGTCGATCGCCACCAGACGGTCACCGGGACGCACGCCTGCCGCTGCGGCGGCGCTGTTTTCACGCACCTCGGCGACAACAGGATCGGCGATCATCCGGCCATATACACCGAACAGAACCGCAAAGATGAGGATCGCCAGGATGAAGTTGGCGATAGGGCCCGCCGCAACCGTCGCCGCCCGTTTCCACAATTTTGCGCCGGCAAGTGTCTGCGCCCTCTCCTCCAGCGACATATGCGACATGCCGGAACTATCCGGCTTGCTCGCCGCATCTTCGTCGCCGAAGAACTTGACGTAGCCGCCGAGAGGGATCGCGGAAATCTTCCATCGCGTGCCATGCCGGTCGGTAAAGCCGATCAGTTCCGGGCCGAAACCGATGGAGAATGCGGTGGAGCGGATGCCGCTCCAGCGACCGACGAGATAGTGGCCCATTTCATGGACGAAAACGAGCAGTGAAAGCACCAGGATGAAGGGCACGATGTAGCCGGTCAGAAAACCGGTCGCCGCCATTACTGTGTTCATGACAATCTGCCCTTTATGTCGTGACCTTTCGCGCCGCTTAAAAGCCCGGCAGGAGACCGCCGCCCGATCCGGGCACGTCGCCGGTTGCCGCCGCATGCACGAAAGCAATGAGGAATACCGTAAAGCAGGCGAAAACAAGACCGTCAACACGGTCCATGAAGCCGCCGTGGCCCGGGATGAGATGGCTGGAATCCTTGACCTGGAAACGCCGTTTCACGAAGGATTCGAAAAGATCGCCTATCTGGCTGAAGACCGAGAGGATGAAGGCGAGCCCGAGTACCAGCAGACTGATCCTGCCGTGATAGGCGAGCGATACCGCGCCGCCGCCGATCAGCGCGGCCACGGCGCCGCCGATCGCTCCGGACCAGGTCTTGCCGGGAGAAATCGCCGGTGCGAGCTTTGGTCCGCCAATGGCGCGCCCGACGAAATAAGCAAGAATATCCGTCGACCAGACAACGGCAAAAATGAACAGGATGGAGACGAATCCGGTCAACTCGTCACCACGAATGGCAGCCAGCGAAATGCCGCTGAGACCGGCATAGATGATGCCGCCCACCAGCCACCAGTTCCTGCCGCGCAGAACGGGGAAAAGCGCTGCCGTCAACGTAAAACCTGACAGCAGCGGCAGATCGAGTGACGGTTCGCCAAAAATCGTATTGCCGGCGATGACGGCAACCGCGAACCAGCCCCAGGCATTGCCGGTGGAATTGGTTTCGGACAGCCGGGTAACCGTCGACCATTCATAATAGATGAGGATCGCCAGAAGACCGGCCACGATGCGGAACAGAATGCCGCCATACCAGGTGGCGGCCAGAATGACCGTCGCCATGACGATTGCGGAGACTATCCGCAGTCTGAGTTCACGGCTCATCAGGCGCCTGCCACGGCAACCTGCTCGGCGATGGCGCCGAAGCGGCGATTACGCGTTGCATATTGCTCGATTGCGGAAAAGAACAGCTGCCGGTCGAAATCGGGCCAATATTCGGGAACGAACAGGAACTCGGAATAGGCCGCCTGCCAGAGCAGGAAATTCGACAGGCGCTCTTCGCCGCTGGTGCGGATGATGAGATCCGGATCCGGCATTCCGCACGTATCAAGTCTCGCCGAAATCATCTCTGGCGTAATCGATGCGGCATCCAGCCGGCCTTCCGCGACATCGCGGGCAATCGCCATAGTGGCGCGGGTAATCTCGTCACGGCTGCCGTAATTGAAAGCGATCACCAGCGTCAGCTTGGTGTTGCCAGCCGTCATCTGCTCCGCCTCTTCGAGAAGGGAGCGGATGTCGTTTTTCAGGCCCTGCCGGTCGCCGATGATGCGCACACGAACGTTTTCACGATGCAGTTCCGCAAGGTCGCGCCGGATGAAGGCCTTCAGAAGCCCCATCAGATCGCTCACCTCGGACTCAGGCCTGCGCCAGTTTTCCGAGGAGAAAGCGAAAAGCGTGAGATAGCTGATGCCGCAGTCGCCGGCCGCACGCACGGTTTCGCGCACGGCCTCAACCCCGCGGCGATGCCCCATCACGCGCGGAAGACCGCGCTGTTTTGCCCAACGCCCATTTCCATCCATGATGATGGCGACGTGCTCGGGTATTGAGGAACGTGTCGTCGTCGGCATATCGATCCAGTAACAGGCAGTGCGGAATTAAAACGAATAAAATACAGGTCTATCGCAAGCGATATCAGACCTGCATGATTTCTCTTTCCTTCTCGCCAAGCAAGCGTTCAATCTCGGAAATCGTGTCGTCGGTCATTTTCTGGACCTTTTCGGACTGTCCACGGCTTTCGTCCTGACCGATGTCGCCATCTTTTTCGGCTTTTTTCAGGCCGTCCATGCCGTCGCGGCGCACATGGCGAATCGCCACCTTTGCTTTTTCGGCATAGTCGTGGGCCACCTTGACGAGCGACTTGCGGCGCTCTTCGTTGAGTTCAGGCAGCGGAATTCTGAGGTTCTGGCCGTCGACGATCGGGTTGAGACCGAGATTGGATTCGCGAATGGCGCGGTCGACGGCGTTGACCATCGACTTGTCCCAGATGTTGACGCCAAGCATGCGCGGCTCGGGAACGGTGATGTTTGCCACCTGGTTGAGCGGCACGCGCGAGCCATAGGCCTCAATGGTCACGGGGTCGAGAATGTTGGCCGAAGCACGACCGGTGCGCAGCGATGCTATATCGCTCTTGAACGCATTGATGGCGCCATCCATGCGGCGCTTGATATCGTTGAGGTCAATACCACTCATCTAGATACTCCATCTCTGTCGGCCATAGCGGCCGGAATTCGCCCCGGGGGCGGCATGTTTTTTTGATTACTTGTCGTGCACGATGGTCTTGCGGCCGCCGCCGGTCAATATCTGTGCGAAACCGCCCTTCTCATGGATCGAGAAGACAATGATCGGGATATGGTTTTCGCGGGCAAGCGCGACAGCCGCGATATCCATCACCGCCAGACCCTTGCCGAGCACTTCGCTATGAGTCAGCTCGTCGAAACGGGTGGCCGTCGGGTCCTTCTTCGGATCGGCGGAATAGATACCATCCACCTGGGTGCCCTTGAAGATGGCCTCCGCGCCCATTTCCGCAGCGCGCAGGGCTGCGGCGGAATCTGTGGTGAAGAACGGATTGCCGGTGCCGCCGGCAAAAATCACCACGCGACCCTGGGCAAGATGGTGAAGGGCCGCACGCTGCGAGAAGCTCTCACAGATTTCAGGCATGGCGATTGCGGAGAGAACAACGGTGTCGATGCTGAGCTTGCGGAGCGAGGTTGCGAGCGCCAGCGCGTTGATGACGGTTGCCAGCATGCCCATATGGTCGCCGGTAACACGGTCGCCACCCTTGGACGCCACGGCCACGCCGCGGAAAATATTGCCGCCGCCAACGACGACGCCGACTTCAACACCCATCGCCCTTGCTTCGGCAATATCAGAGGCGATCCGGTCGGCCACCGCCACATCGATACCGAAACCCTGATCACCCATAAGGGCTTCGCCGGAAGCCTTGAGAAGAACACGTTTGTAGATCGGCTTGGAAGACATCATGACTCCTCGGAAATGTAACCGAAACGCGGATACACGAAGGGCACCGCGTTGTCACGCGATGCCCTCCCGTTTTCCCAAGATTGGGTAAATATAATCAGCCCTTGGCGACTGCGGCGACTTCTGCTGCGAAATCGCTTTCTTCCTTCTCCACGCCTTCGCCGAGCAGCAGGCGAACCATGCCGGTCACTTCGATGGAAGCGCCAGCTTCCTTTTCAGCTTCCTTGACGGCAGCGCCGACGGTGATGTCCGGGTTGATGACGAAAGCCTGCGACAGAAGGGCGACTTCTTCGAAGAACTTGCGCATGCGGCCATCAACCATCTTTTCGATGATGGCTTCCGGCTTGCCGGATTCGCGGGCCTGCTCGATGAAGACGTTGCGTTCGCGCTCAGCAACGGCGGCGTCGACTTCTTCAGCGCGGATGGCGAGCGGGTTGGTTGCAGCGATGTGCATGGCAACCTGGCGGCCGATGGAGTTCAGGACAGCCTTGTCGCCTTCCGACTTCAGGGCAACGAGAACGCCGAGCTTGCCGATGCCGTCGCCGGCAGCGTTGTGGACGTAGGTCGCGACAACGCCGTGCGGAACTTCAAGCGCTGCAGAGCGGCGCAGCGTCATGTTTTCGCCGATGGTGGCAATCGCGTCCTTGATGCTGTCGGCAACGTTCTTGCCGGTTGCAGGGTAATTGGCGGCGGAAACAGCCTCAACGGTGCCGTCGGTGGAGAGGGCAACCTGGGCGATACCGCGGATGAGGTCCTGGAACGCGTCGTTACGGGCAACGAAGTCGGTCTCGGAGTTGAGTTCGACAACAACAGCCTTGTGACCCATGGTGGCGACGCCGATCAGACCTTCGGCAGCCGTACGGCCGGACTTCTTGTCGGCCTTTGCGATGCCCTTGGCGCGCAGCCAGTCGATCGCCGCTTCCATGTCGCCATTGGTTTCAGCAAGAGCCTTCTTGCAGTCCATCATGCCTGCGCCGGATTTCTCGCGCAGTTCCTTCACCATTGCGGCTGTGATTTCGGTCATTGTTTGCCTCTTATCGGTTCGATCGGTCAGCCGGCTGAATTTGCCGTGCCGAAGTTCTGGGTGATGAGTGTACCCGGCCGCACACCCTTTGAAACCGGAGAGGATTTCAGGAAAGGGGTATGCGCATTCCCAAGTGCTGCGGCGTCTCCATACATCGAAATGATGGGTGCCGCCGAAGTGTGACAGCGTTATGAAGACTGCCTTCCGTTTCAACCACATCGGACGCCAGCGGCTTCTTAAAAAAACGCGGCGGAGCGCTTGAAACGAACAAGGCCGTCAACCCATTGAAGGTCTTTGACGGCCTTGTCATATCCTGGTCGAGGAGACGGCGATCAAGAAATCGCCGCCAGACAGGGCCTAAATCAGGCGCCAGCCTCGTCTTCGAGAGCGGGCTCGATCGGAGCTTCTTCGGCAGCGCCGATGTCGCGGCCGGAAGCGCCCTGCTGACGTGCGATACCGTCGATGGCAGCGCGGGCGATCAGGTCGCAATAAAGCGAGATGGCGCGCGATGCGTCGTCGTTACCCGGGATCGGGTAGTCGATATGGTCAGGGTCGCAGTTGCTGTCGATGATCGCAACGACCGGAATGCCAAGACGCTTGGCTTCTTCGATCGCGATCTTTTCCTTGTTGGTGTCGATGATGAACATCAGGTCCGGAACGCCGCCCATATCGCGAATACCGCCGAGAGCCTTTTCAAGCTTTTCGCGCTCGCGCTCGAGGTTCAGGCGTTCCTTCTTGGAATAGCCGGAGCCTTCCGAGTTCAGGATTTCGTCAACCTTGCGCAGACGCTGGATCGAGTTCGAAATGGTCTTCCAGTTGGTCATCATGCCGCCGAGCCAGCGGGAGTTGACGTAGTACTGGGCCGAACGCTTCGCGCTGTCGGCGATGATTTCGGACGCCTGACGCTTGGTGCCGACGAACAGAACGCGGCCGCCACGGGCAACGGTGTCCGACACGACCTGCAGGGCGCGCGACAGCATCGGAACGGTCTGAGCCAGGTCGATGATGTGGATGTTGTTACGGTCGCCGAAGATGTACGGCTTCATCTTCGGGTTCCAGCGGTGTGTCTGGTGGCCGAAGTGAACACCAGCTTCCAGAAGCTGGCGCATAGAAAAATCGGGCAATGCCATGCCTTGTTACTCCTTTTCCGGTTTAACCCCCGCGAAGCGAACAGCACCGATTTTCATCGATACCACCGGGCGGAACGGACCGGATTTCTCCCGGAACATCCCAAGCTTCGCGTGTGGAATGGTGAGCCGCATACAGTCGCCCGCATGAAAATGCAAGCATTTATGCGAAAAAATCGCTCAAATAGCCGCGTTTCAGCGGACTGGCTTGTTTTCGCAGGTTTCGGGCTTGAGAATATCAAGCTTCGCAAGCTTTCCAGTCAGAACGAAATCGCCGTAATCCATCGTCAGATCGCGGGTGATTCCGTTTTCGTAGAGCTTGAACGACATGCGGTAGATCGGCAGGGCGTCGGTGCCGGTCTTGTCGTTATAATAGGCGATCGTCACCGGCCAGAATGCCGCCTTGGCGAAATCGCCCGCCTTGCCGGCGTCCGCGTCGCCATCCTTCGGAGTTTGCGACTTGCCGACCAGCGTCGAAGTGATCAAGCTCTCATCACCATCATCGGAACCATCGAAGATCCGGGATTCGAAGATGCGCTTCCCCTGTTTCGCATGTTCGATGACCTGAAACATATGCTGCGTCGGGAATTCGCTGGCGACGAGACTGACCTGGCGGGCATCCGGGCGGGTCAGATCGACCTTCATGCCGTCGGTGCCGTCAATTGCCGCGCCCTGCACTTCCTTGTCCAGCTTGTCGTCGGTGTAGGACTTGGTCTCGAAGGTGAATTTCTTGGCCGTCAGATCCTCGAAGGTCGTGGTCTGCTGGTCGGTCATGCGAACCGCGTCGCCGGTGTTGATCTGCGTCACGAAGCGGAAATCCGTCTTGTAACCCTGACAGGCCGAGCCGGTGAATTCATAGACCATGCGGCCCGTCATGCCCTCGATGCCGGAGCGGTCGGACGCATCCTTCAGTTCGAGATCATAGACTGCGCGATGGGCAACGAGGTCCGGAACCGCCACCGGCAAGGCATTGGCGGCGTTTGACAGGCCGGTCATAAGCCCTGTTGCGGCAACGAAACCAAGCGTCCTGACAAACATGCAATATCTCCTGTTGGAAGAGCCGCTCATATTGTACAAGCAACCGCCCGGCTTTTGGATCAACATCTTCTGAATGCCGGATTCTTGAAGGATTTACAACAAAACCGGAGACGAAAATGTCGGATGTCATCGAAGGCCGCCTCAAGGAACTTGGCTTTACGCTTCCCGTAGCCGCAGCACCAGCCGCAAACTACGTTCCCTTCACCATCAGCGGCAATCTGCTTTATGTATCGGGTCAACTGCCGATGGAATCTGGCAAGATTGCGGTGACCGGCCTTGTTGGCCGCGATGTCGACGTGGCCGGCGCCCAGCGCGCTGCCGAATTATGCGCCGTCAACATTCTCGCACAGGTCAAGGCCGCATTGAATGGCGATCTCTCGAAAATCCGCCGCGTCATCAAGCTGAACGGCTTTGTTGCCTCTGTCCCCGAATTCGTGGAACAGCACCTCGTTATCAATGGCGCCTCCAACCTTCTCGCCAATGTTCTCGGTGATGCCGGCAAACATGCCCGCGCCGCCGTTGGCATGGCCTGCCTGCCTTTCAATGCCGCCGTCGAGATCGACGCCATCGTGGAAATCGACGCATGACACTGAAACTTTCCTGGCTGACGGCGCAGCCCGTCGCCCATCGCGGTTATCATGATCTCAACAAAGCGGTTTGGGAAAACACGCTTTCCGCTTTTTCCCGCGCCATCGAGGCCGGGTTCGCCATCGAATGCGACGTGCAACTGGCGGCCGACAGCGTGCCGGTGGTTTTCCACGACCATGACATGGCCCGGCTGACAGGCATCAATGGCGACGTGCGCGAGCGCACGTCAGGTGAACTGGCCATGCTTGCGGTTGGCCAAACCAAGGACCGCGTCCCTACCCTCAGACAGCTTCTGGCGCTTACCGCCGGCAAGGTGCCGCTGGTGATCGAGCTGAAGGGCCGTGAGGGTGAAGGTGTCGATGACGGTTTCGCCGAGGCGGTTCTGGAAGACCTGGAGGGCTACAAGGGCCATGTGGCGCTGATGAGCTTCGACCACCACCTGCTGAAGGACCTGAAGGCTGCGGGCTCGCCCTGGCCGCTGGGTCTCACCGCCGAAGGCGACAAGCCGGAAGACTTCTTCAAACACGACGAAGCGATGCAGTTGGGTCTTGATTTCATCTCCTATCATTGGGGGCATCTGCCCAGCAGCTTTATCGAAGCGCAAAGAAAACTTGGCCTTCCGGTGATTACATGGACGGTCAGGGATGAAAATGCGCGCGAGACTACCTATAAATATGCGGACCAGATGACATTCGAGGGTTTCGACCCGAGAGAGAACCCATCCGCCACGGCATGACAGAAGACTATTCCATTCGCGTTGCGCAATCCCTCGGGGATATTGACCCGGAAAGCTGGAAACAGCTTTCCGGAACATCGCGCAATACGTCAGGAAAACCGTACAATCCTTTTATTTCCCATGCTTTTTTATCATCGATGGAAGATTCCGGATCGGCGACAGCCAAGACCGGCTGGCTTGGAAATCATCTGCTACTCGAAAACTCGTCCGGTGATCTGGTCGGGGCAATACCGGCCTATCTGAAGAACCACAGCAAGGGCGAATATGTGTTTGACCATGGCTGGGCGGATGCTTTCGAGCGGGCCGGCGGTCATTATTATCCGAAACTGCAATGTTCGGTTCCCTTCACTCCGGCGACAGGGCCGCGGCTGCTCACTTCCGAAACGGTGGACGAAACGCGCTTCAAGCCGCTCCTTGCCTCCGGCCTCGCCCAAGTGACGGAAAAGATCGGCGTTTCTTCCGCACATGTCACTTTTCTGCCCGAGGACGATCTTGCCGCACTTCTGCCGCGCGATTTCCTGCACAGGACCGACCAGCAATTCCACTTCCTCAATGACGGTTACCGCGATCACGATGATTTTCTCGACGCCCTTTCTTCGCGCAAGCGCAAAGGGCTGAAAAAGGAGCGCCGCGCAGCGCTGGAAAACGGCATCGAGATCGACTGGCTGACCGGAAGCGATCTGACCGACGATATCTGGGATCAGTTCTTCGCCTTCTATATGGATACCGGTGGCCGCAAGTGGGGCCGGCCCTATCTGACGCGGGAGTTTTATTCGCTGATCGGCGAACGCATGGCCGATGACGTGCTGCTGGTGATGGCGAAACGCGATGGGCGTTACATTGCTGGTGCGATCAATTTCATCGGTTCGGATGCACTTTATGGCCGCCACTGGGGCTGCATCGAGGATCATCCCTTCCTGCATTTCGAGGTCTGTTATCATCAGGCGATCGATTTCGCGCTTTCCAGGGGACTGAAACGGGTGGAAGCGGGTGCGCAGGGTGAGCACAAGCTGGCGCGCGGTTACGTGCCGGTCACCACCCATTCGGCGCATTTCATCGTCCATCCGGGCCTGCGCCGCGCAATTGCCGATTATCTTCAGCGCGAGCGCGAGGAAGTCGAGCATATCGGCGATTATCTTGATGAACACACGCCCTTCCGCAAGGGCGAGAGACAGGAACCGGACGTTTAGTCCGCCATGAGGAGAGATCACGATGACGGCCAGCGCCTATGACGACAACAATATCTTCGCAAAAATCCTGCGTGGCGAAATTCCAAGCCACAAGCTTTACGAAGACGAGCATACGCTTGCTTTCATGGATGTGATGCCGCAGGCCCCCGGCCATCTGCTGGTCGTTCCCAAGACCGGCTCCCGCAATCTGCTCGATGCCGACCCGGAAGTGCTGGCGAGAACCATCCCCGTGGTGCAGAAACTCGCCGTGGCTGCCAAGGAGGCCTTCGATGCGGATGGCGTCTTCATCGCCCAGTTCAACGAACCGGCGGCTGGCCAGACCGTGTTCCACCTGCATTTCCACGTCATTCCGCGCAAGGAAGGCGAGCCGCTGAAGCCGCATTCCGGCGTAATGGCCGATGGTGAGGTGCTGAAGGCGCATGCAGAGAAGATAAAGGCAGCGCTTGCTTCGTGATAGCTGCCTAGCATGTGACGTCATCCTCGGCCTTGTGCCGAGGATCCAACCACGTATCTGAAATCAATCGGTTGCAGATGCTCGGGACAGGCCCGAGCATGACGGAGGAGAGGTTTTCGGACTGATCATTCCGGAGAACGGTAAGCATTCCGTTCCGGCCATGGCCAGCCTTCAAGCACCGCCGTATCCGGCCGGAAAATCTCCACCTTCAGCGGATAACAGGCTGCCGTATCGCTGGAATGGGTAGCGCTGCAATCGCCGCCCGGGCAGGCGGAAAGAGCGCCGATGAGATCGATTTCCGCGAAGAGTTCCAGATAATCACCCGGCCGCACCGGGCTCGCCTTCATGAAATATTGATGCGTGTCGCGGGTAAAACCCGTACACATGAAGACATTCAGCACATCGTGCACATGCGGTTCCGCCTCGCCGAATGACAGGTTTTTGGCCGAGGCAAGCGCATTGGTCAGGTTCGAATGGCAGCAATGGTGGTAATCGCCGCCGCTGAGCAGCTTGTTGGTATAGGGATCGCAGCGAGTGCCGATCACGTCATGCACGCCGCCGCCATCCTCGTCAAAGCCATACCATGAAAGCGTATCATGGGTGATGGTCGCCATCGGCCGCAGGGACGGCAGGTTGCTCCACATCCGGTTGCCGACGGAAACATGGGTGGCATGCAAAGCACGGGTCTTGCCGCTGAAAAAACGCTCGGTCAGATCATGGGCGTTCCAGAGGTTCAAATCCCCCACTTGCGGACCTTCGATGCTGACGATGCGGAAAAAATGCCCCTTCGGCACATTGAAAGTCCGACCATCACGCGGCGGCACGATGACCTCGTCGATCTTCTCCATGCTCTCCCTTGCCCTTTCCAGACGCGCGAGGTCCGGTGTCTCAAGAGTACCGTTCGGATAAACGACGACAGGGCGGATAGCGCGGCGCATGGCGGCGTCAACGGGTTCGGCAGCAGGCATAGGGGTCATGAAATCCTCGAAGCGATGAAATGTCGATGTGAAATTGCGGCATGGATGACCGGCTGACAAGACGGGTTTTTCTTGCGCTCAGGGCAAGTCTTACTTACCCTTGCGGACCATGAAACTGCCGCCACTCGCCACACTCCGCGCTTTTGAAGCCGCCGCTAGAAAACAGAGCTTTTCTCTCGCCGCGCAGGAGCTCGGCATGACGGCGACTGCCGTTAGCCAGCATGTGCGCAATCTGGAGGCTTGGCTCGGTGTGCCTCTGTTCGATCGGCATGCGAGAGGCGTGAGGCTGAGCCCGGCGGGAAAGGAATTCGGTATTACGGTTTCGGCCAGCTTGCGGCAGATCGCTTCCGGCGCGGAACGGATCAGGCGAGGCAGCGGCGACCGCATGACTGTCCGCCTTGCCAGCCTGCCTTCGGTGGTGGCGCATTTTCTGACGCCCCGCCTGCCCCGCTTCCGGGCACTCCATCCCGATATCCAGGTATCGATCAGCTATTCCGGGCGAGATGATGCCACGCAACCCGATCTCAGCATCATCCACGGCCCGACACCTGCGCAGAGCGCCATGGCGCTTTTCAGCGCCGAGACGCGACCGACATGCGCACCGGCCTATGTCGCAAAATACGGTCCCTTCGATGAGGTATCGAGCCTGCTACAGGCGGAATTATTGCATGACGACAGCGAGACCGCATGGCGGGGCTGGCTCGCGACGGCTGGCCTCTCCCTGCCCAAAACCGCCGGCCCCATCTTTGCGGATTTCAATCTGCTCGTAACCGCCCTCAAGGCCGGGCAAGGCATCGGCCTTTGCCCGACAGCACTTCTTGGCGACGAGATCGCCGAGGGTCAATTGACCGTACTTTCCGATCGGGCGACCGATAGGGACAAATATTACTGGCTGATCGAATCGGGAGAGATGACCGGACCGGCCCGCATCCTGTCGGACTGGCTGGTTGCGGAAGCCCGCGGGCGCAAAACTCTTGGCGACTATTCCGCCGCGACGATCTGAGCCGGAGAGGTTGTCGCCTCCCCGGCCCGTTCCCTTGCCGAAAGCCAGTTGAGCAGTCGGGCCGAAGCGGCGCAGACGATGACAAAAGCGACGAGGCCGCCGAAAACATCGGAAAGATGGTGTCCGCCCTGCACGAGAACAGCCAGTAGCATCACGAAATTCAACGGCAGGATCACCGCCATCGCCAACCAGTAACGCGGCACGAACCAGACGGACATCGCCGCCATGAAGATGTGAAACGACGGAAAGCCAATCAGCCCCAGCACGTTTCGTGGTGTAAGGTAACTCACGCCCTCCTGCCCCAATCGCATCAATTCCCGCCCGTAAGCGGGATCGACCGCCAATGGGATTGTCTGTGCAACCCACTGCGGCAGCTCGTGATAGGCCTTGGCGCCATAGGTCGGGAAAAAAATCCAGAAGGTGATACTGACCATCGCGCCAATCACGCCCGTGACGAGAAAATGGTGCAGCATCCTGTCCTTACCGGTGAAACCCAGCGTGATGATGATCAGCAGGAGTTGCGGCAAGGAGGTCGCATAAACCATGAACAGCGTTTTACCGATCCAGGGATATGTGGCTGCCCAAATAACGATATCCGGCCAGCTATAACCGAAAGCCGCATCCACGCGGAAAAGCGCCTGATCGATGACCGGAAAGGCGACCGGCAGAAACATGTAGTTGAAAACGGAGGCAACGAGCGAAAACAGGATGAACAACCCGCTCGAAATCAGGGCGGTGGCGATACCGAGGTCACGCCCGCTTTTACGATAGAATTGGCCAAGAATGAAAACACCTACGCCCGCCAGCGCGCATAGAAAATAGCCGGCATAATCGACACTGATGCCTTTAATGGCGATCGATACCGCGTCGATGACAAGCAATATGGCTATAAAGCCAAGTACAAACCGTTCTGCCGCAAAGAGTCGCATGAAGCCGATATCCCTGTTTAGGATACGCAATCTAAAACAGAGAGATTTAATATTCGAATAAATACAAATCAAAAACCGAGCACAAACAACCCGCCGGCCAGAAGCACGATCGGAACCGCCACGCCGACGATGACACGCTGGCCGGCCAGCAGAAATGCGATGAAACCGAGGGCCGCCGCGCCGATGCGCAGCCAAAGGGGTGTGGCTTCCAGCGTTCCGGTTGGAAAGACGATCAGCTTGGCGGTAACGGCCATGACCAGTGAGGTGGCGACTGCCCTCACCCAATAAAGCGCCTCGGAATCTTCTTTCAGGCGGTTGCCGGCGAGGACGCCGAGCCAACGCCAGAGATCTGTCGCCAGCCAGCCGGCGATGGCGATGAACAGATAGGGCGCCCACCAGTTTTCGGTCATCATGGCTCACTCTCCGGCGACACGGGTTTGATCTTTCGGCGGAAAACGAAGCGGTCAATCACATAGGCAAGCGTTCCGCCACCGATGCCGGCATAGAGAATATCGAATTCGGGGGCGATAACCGCAAAGGCCGGCCCGGCGATCACGCCGATGACGAAAGCGACCTTGACGACGGAGTGGCGGGCCGACGCCCATATCGACGCCACGAAATAGACGGGTGTGAGGAAAAACAGCACACCGGCAACCAGCGGCGGAAAGGCGGCGACGACGCCATAACATAGGCCGACGATGATGGCGTTGATGACGGTAAGCGTGATGCCGAAACCGGCGAACCAGGCGGCACGCGCCTCACGCGGTACTTTCGACAGGTTCTGCGTGGCGAAGACCCAGGCCGTAATCGCGACGAAATGCGAGAGAAACAGCAATATCCATGTCGGCGTTTTCGCACCGCGCATCTCCGGAACGATGGAGGCGACCATGGGCATCATCCGGACCGACGACAGCGTGACCGCCAGAAAACAGGCGGCGAGATTGGCGCCGCCAACCATGGAGCCGATCAGGATCATCTTGGCAGGCAGAGCCCAGATCATCAGCGTCATGAACACCGCTTCGCCGCGCGGCACCCCGGATTCCAGCGCAAAGGCACTGAAACCGACAAAGGATGTCATGAGAATGAGCGAGGGCAGCGAGAAAATGCCCCGCATTCCCCTGAAGAACCAGCCACTGAGGGGGATGGCATCGCTATCTGCAGTTTGCATTCAAGATCCACTACACATGAAAATGCCGGGCTTTCGCCCGGCATCGATTTATCGGTCGCTTAACCGCATCACCTCTTCTTCGGCACCTTTGGCACCGTATTGGCCTTGCGGCGTGGCTTGTTCTCCTCGTCGGGCTTATCCGCCTCGGCAACCAGAACATCCGCTTCCTCATTGGCCGTTGCCGCCTTCGAAGCGGGTTTCGCCTTGGCCTTCGACGCCTTGCCCGGCGACTTGGCGGCCTTCAGTTCCGCTTCCGGCTTCGGCTTCACGGGTGCGGTTTCCGGCAGAACCTCAAGCATGAGGCCGTCGGAACCGTCGTCCTTCTTGCCGACGGTGACGCTGACGACACCGCCCTTCTTGAGCTTGCCGAAGAGGATTTCGTTGGCAAGCGGCTTCTTGATGTGTTCCTGGATCACGCGCGACAGCGGGCGAGCACCCATCTTTTCGTCGTAACCCTTTTCCGCCAACCAGGAGATCGCATCCTCATGCAGATCGAAGGTGACGTTACGTTCGGAGAGCTGGGTTTCCAGCTGCATGACGAACTTCTGCACGACCTTGTGGATAACGGCGGTCGGCAGCGGCGAGAACGGAATAATCGCATCCAGACGGTTGCGGAATTCCGGCGTGAACAGGCGATTGATCGCCTCTTCATCCTCACCCGTGCGGCGTGAAGAACCAAAACCGATGGCCGATTTGGCCATTTCGGACGCGCCCGCATTAGTCGTCATGATGAGAATGACGTTGCGGAAGTCGATCTTCTTGCCGTTATGGTCGGTCAGCGAGCCATGGTCCATTACCTGCAACAGAATGTTGTAGATATCCGGATGCGCCTTTTCGATTTCGTCCAGCAGCACCACGGAATGCGGATGCTGGTCGACGCCATCGGTCAGGAGACCGCCCTGATCGAAGCCGACATAACCGGGAGGTGCGCCGAGCAGACGCGACACGGTATGGCGCTCCATATATTCCGACATGTCGAAGCGCAGCATCTCGACACCGAGCGAGGCAGCGAGTTGCTTGGCCACTTCCGTCTTGCCGACACCGGTCGGGCCGGAGAAGACATAGGAGCCGATCGGCTTGTTCGGTTCGCGCAGGCCGGCGCGGGCCAGCTTGATGGCCGTTGCCAGCGCCTCGATGGCGATGTCCTGACCATAAACGACCGAGCGCAGTTCCTTTTCGAGATTGGCGAGAACCATCTCGTCGTCCTTGGACACCGTCTTGGGGGGAATGCGGGCCATCGTTGCGATGGTGGCCTCGATCTCCTTTTCGGTGATCAGCTTGCGGCGCTTGGAAGCGGGCAGCAGCATCTGCGCGGCACCGGTTTCGTCGATCACATCGATCGCCTTGTCCGGCAGCTTGCGGTCGGAAATGTAGCGGGCCGACAATTCAACGGCAGCCTTGATCGCCTCATTCGAATATCTGAGGTGATGATAATCTTCGAAATAGGGCTTCAGGCCCTTCATGATTGCGATGGTGTCATCGATCGACGGCTCGTTGACGTCGATCTTCTGGAAACGACGCACCAGTGCGCGGTCCTTTTCGAAGAACTGGCGATATTCCTTGTAGGTGGTCGAACCGATGCAGCGGATCGCGCCCGAAGACAGAGCCGGCTTCAACAGGTTCGATGCATCCATCGCGCCGCCGGACGTGGCGCCAGCGCCGATGACGGTGTGGATTTCGTCGATGAACAGCACCGCGCCCGGAAACTCTTCGAGTTCCTTGACGACCTGCTTCAGACGTTCTTCGAAATCACCGCGATAACGGGTGCCGGCAAGCAGCGTGCCCATGTCGAGCGAGAAGATGGTGTCGTTGGCCAGCGCTTCCGGCACCTTGCCTTCGACGATGCGCTTGGCGAGGCCTTCGGCAATCGCCGTCTTGCCCACGCCGGGATCCCCCACATAAAGCGGGTTGTTCTTGGAACGGCGGCAGAGGATCTGGATGGTGCGGTTGACCTCTTCGTGGCGGCCGATCAGCGGGTCGATCTTGCCGTTGCGCGCCTTGTCGTTGAGGTTGACGCAATAGGCCTTCAGCGCGTCCTGCTGCTTTTTGGCGGACGGTCCTTCTTCCTCGGGATTGCTGCGGCTTGCCTTGTTTTCGCTTTCGGGCTCATCAGCCCCGCGCGGCGCACGCGTCTGCGACGTGCCCGGACGCTTGCCGATGCCGTGGGAGATATAATTGACCGCGTCGTAACGGGTCATTTCCTGCTCCTGCAGGAAATAGGCGGCATGGCTTTCACGCTCGGCGAAAATGGCCACGAGCACGTTGGCGCCGGTCACTTCCTCGCGGCCGGACGATTGTACATGAATAACGGCCCGCTGGATGACCCGCTGGAAGCCGGATGTGGGTTTGGAATCCTCGTCGTAACCGGTCACGAGGTTCGTCAGTTCATTGTCGACGTAATCACTGACGGTCTTGCGCAGCGCATTGAGATCGACATTACAGGCACCCATCACGGCGGCGGCATCCGCGTCGTCGATCAGCGCCAGAAGGAGATGTTCAAGCGTCGCATATTCGTGGTGACGCTCATTTGCAAAGGTCAGTGCCTGGTGCAGCGCCTTCTCGAGACTTGGGGAAAAAGTTGGCACGTTGCGATCCTCATTTCTTTTCCATGACGCACTGCAGCGGATGCTGGTGCTGTCGGGCGAAATCCATGACCTGGCTTACTTTCGTCTCTGCGACCTCATATGTAAACACCCCGCATTCTCCCACGCCGTGCTGGTGCACGTGCAGCATGATACGGGTTGCCGCCTCGCGATCCTTCTGGAAAAAACGCTCCAGAATATGGATGACAAACTCCATGGGAGTGTAGTCGTCATTCAGTAAAAGAACACGGTACAAATTCGGTCTTTTTGTCTTTGGCTTGACGCGGGTGATAACAGAGGTTCCGCGGTTGGTGCCGCCGTCTTCCCCGTCGCCCTCGCCCTGCATGTAGATCGGCCTAGCGATCATCTTTCATCATTCTCCACACTATTCTCGAACCGACAGCTCATCGCCAGCAGGGAGAACTTCGCCTCTTCATATCTAGGTCGTCGTGACGTGATTTTAAGCCCCTTACGCAACGGCGCAATCACTATTGCGTTTGCAAAGAGGCAAACCTCGGGAAAAGTGGGGATGCGGAGGCTTCCTGAGGGCGGGTGCGGGCAAACCGCTGATGGTGGCGGGTTTTCAGCCTGACGGAAAGGGTTACAGTGACCAACAGTGGGAGCGAATCTCTGTCGCACCGCCCTGCCGTTGCTCCTTGTCATCCAGCATTGTCATCCAGCATTTCGCGCACGGCAATCGCCAGCTGTTTCAGGGAGAAGGGCTTCGGCAGGAATCCGAATTTGGCATCTGCCGGCAAGTTTTTCGCAAAGGCGTCTTCTGCGTAACCGGACACGAAGATGAACTTCAGGTCGGGATAGGACTTGCGCAGTTCGCGAAGCAGCGAGGGGCCGTCCATTTCAGGCATCACCACATCGGAAACGACGATATCGACCTTGCCCTCCAGCTCCTCCATCACCTCCAGCGCCTCGGTGCCGGAGCCGGCCTCATGCACGGTGTACCCACGGGTTTCCAGCATGCGCTTGCCGCCGCGCCGCACCGCCTCCTCGTCCTCTACCAGAAGTACGACAGCGGAGTTGCCGGTGAGGTCAAGCGGTTCTTCCTTTACCGGCTCAGGTGCCGCCATCGGGGTGAGCGCCGTTTCACCGGGCTGCTGGCCCGCAACGACTTCCACCACATGGCGCGGCAGGTAAATACGGAACGCGGTGCCCTTGCCCACTTCCGATTCGGGATAGATATAACCGCCGGACTGCTTGACGATACCATAGACCATCGACAGGCCGAGACCGGTGCCCTTGCCGACTTCCTTCGTCGTGAAGAAGGGTTCGAAAATCTTGTCCATGATTTCAGGCGGAATGCCGGTGCCGTTATCGCCGACCTCGACCATGACCATGTCTTCCGCCGGGACTTCCGGACGGCCGAGAGCAGCCGCCTCCTTCGCATCCACATTGCGGGTGCGGATGGTGATCTTGCCACCATCAGGCATGGCGTCACGCGCATTGACGCAGAGATTGATCAGCACCTGTTCAAATTGCGACAGGTCGGTCTTTACCGGCCAGAGATCGCGGCCATAATCCACCTCGAGCTTGACATTGGTGCCAGAAATCAGCCGGTCGACCAGCATGCGCAGGTCACCGATCACATCGGTCAGATTGAGGATCGCCGGGCGCATGGTCTGCTTGCGCGAGAAGGCCAGCAGCTGGCGCACCAGAACCGCGGCGCGGTTGGCGTTGCGCTTGATCTCCATGAGGTCGGCAAAGCTCGGGTCGGCGGGCCGCGCCTGCAACAGCAGATGGTCGGACGACAGCAGGATGGCGGTCAGCACATTGTTGAAATCGTGGGCGATGCCGCCCGCCAGCGTGCCGACGGCGTTCATCTTCTGCGTCTGCGCCATCTGGGTTTCCAGCGCCTTCTGCTCCGTCACCTCTATGGCATAAACGATCGCCACTTCTTCCGGCGCCTCGTCGTCCTGATCGATGACGGCGTTGACGTAGAAACGGAAATGCCTGGTCTCGTCGCTCGGGTGGCGCGAATCGAACGGCGCGATATCGCCCTGACGGTCCTTCGCCTCGGCCAGCGCCTGTTCCAGTCGCGGCTTCTCATTGTCGTGCAAGACGGTTTCAAGCGCCACGCCCCGGTCGATATCGTCGCGTCCGACGACGCCGGAAAACAGCTTGAGGAAGGGTGCGTTGATGCGCAGAATGCGTCCTTCGCCATCCAGCGAAGCGATCGCCATCGGCGTATTGTTGAAAAAGCGGGTAAAACGCATGGCGGAGGAAGATTCCGTATCCTCCTGCCCCTTGGGGCGCATCAGAACGATCGTCCGGCTCTCGCCCGGCGCACCGTCCTTGGAACTGACCTGATGCACGAGGCGGGCCGGCATGCTCTGGCCGTTCACCCGGCGCATGTCGAGATCGAGGATTTCGGTGCGCTTGGCGCTGCCCTGCGGATGCACGGATTCGATCAGCGCCATGCCTTCGCCGGCAACGATGTCGGACACAGTCATCGAACCGGGTGAAAATTGCGCGAGATCGATGCCCAGCCATTCTGACAGGGTGGCGTTCAGATAAACGATCTCGCCCTTGCGTCCGGCGGAAAAGAAACCGGCCGGCGCGTGGTCCAGATAGTCGATGGCATTCTGCAATTCGCGGAAAAACCGTTCCTGATCTTCGCGCTCCGGCGTGATGTCGGCAATCTGGAAAACGTGCAGCCCCTCGCCGCCCGCATCCTTCAGCACCCGACCCTTAAGCCTGTACCAGTGCGGCCCGGCGCCCGCGTCATCGCCCAGCGGTTTCTGCAGCCGGAACTCCTCGTAACCGTCGCGGCCCTCCCGCAGCACGTTGATGAGCCGGTAAAGGGCTTCGGTGGATTCCCGGCTACGCGACAGCAGCGTCTCAAGGCTCTGTATATCGCTCGCCCTGGTGGTGCCGCTCATGCGGCAATAGGTGGCGTTGGCATAGACCATATGCCCCTTGGCATCGGTGATCAGCGTGCCTTCGGGATGGGCCGACAGGAAACGGCGGGCAAGCCCGTCCGATTGCGACTGGGGCATGACCTCGATGAAACCGATAATCGACGAAACCAGAAAAAAGATACCCATCATTGCCAGCACGCCGAGAATGCCGAGTACGATTTCGTTTTCCAAAGAGTTCTTGAAATAAACGAAGGCGGCGGCGGCGGCGATCAGCACCAGCGCCAGAAGCAGGATGCGCAAAACCGTGCCGGAACGGGCACGCCTGTCCACCAGCGGAAGGTCGTTGTCGCTTGTCTCGCGCACCCGTGTCATCTTGGCCTCGCAGTCGTGCAGGTCGTCATTCGGTCAGCCACGGTCCTCGACGGAATCGGGCGTTAAATTTCTTGTAGCAACTCGCTTGAGCATCAAAAAGCTCCGCCGGGCCACAAAGGCTTAAAAACGCACAGGGAAAACGGCCTGAGAGGCGCAATACACCGGCCTTTCAGTCGATGAGGGAACTCAAAGCCACACCAACCGGTTTGTATTACAGGGGGACGGTGGCGGATAAACCTTGTATCGCGCCCAAAAAAATCGTCTTTTCCTGTTTGACGTTCACACTATAAGAACCACGGCAATATTAATTGCTCGAAAAAATCTGAAGGGATGATCTCCATGATGGAAGATTTTATCGGCACCTATGGAAACAATCTCATCGTCGCCGTCGTCGGTGTGGGTGTGGCGCTTCTCGTTCTGGCGATCGCTTTATGGCTTCTGCGCAGGCGCAGCGGTTCGGCTCCGTTTATCCGAGGCGGACGCAACCGGCAGCCGCGCCTGCAGGTTCTCGACGCGACGGCCGTTGATGCGCGCCGTCGTCTGGTGCTGGTTCGCCGCGACAATGTCGAGCATCTGGTGATGATCGGCGGGCCGACCGATATCGTCATCGAAAGCGGTATTGGCGCAATCCCGATCGTCAGGGACGTGCAGGAGCCGGAATTGAAGGCGCTGCCGCGTCAGGAGAGCGAACCGAAGAGAGCCGAGCCGGCCATCCCCCAGGAACGCCGTGCCGCCCTGCCGCAACAGCAGCCCGTCGCAGCGCCAGCCCCGGCTCCCGTGTCACAGGAACCCGTGAGAGCGCCGCAGCAGCGGCCGGAACCCATCGCACCCGCCCCTCGCCCGCAACAACCGGCCGCAGCAACTGCGCCACTGCCGTCGCGTCCACCGACACCACCCCAATCCGTATCGCCCCAACCCGTATCACCGCCGCCCGTCGCAATCCGCGAGCCCGCTCCACCGGCAAGGCAAGCCGCACCTGAGAGAGAGACCACTCGTCCCGCACTGCCGCCCTCAGCAGTGGTTGCCCCAGCTCCGGCAGCTGCCATTTTACCGGCCGCCGCCGCATCGCTCGACATGGCCGGCGAACGCAGCGAACCGCGTCGCGCAGAGCCTTTCGTGCCTGCTCCAGTACAGACACCCATACCGGTCGCACCGCCAGTGCCTGCACAGACGAGTCAGGCAAAGGTGGAAGAAGAACGGCCCACGGTTATCGCTCCGCCGGTTTTTGCCGCGCGCGAGCCGGTGCTCGACCAATCCAGCGCCGCTGATTTTCTCGATGCGGCGCGCGAGCGGGTTCTTCCCGGCCTCAAGTCCGAACCGAATGCACCGCCGGCCCCTTTCCCGCCGAAACCGGAAACTCCCGCTTTTGCGTCCAATGACGCCGAGCCGAAATTTTCCGATGAACTGGCCAGCGATTTCGAGAGTTTTCTCGAGGCGGAGATAGCCAAGAGCAGGGATGCGGACAATGAACCGTCCATTGCCGCCGCCCCGGAAAAGCAGCAGAAAAACGAACCGGTTTTGCCACCAGTTACCGGAGCGTCGCCAGATGGTGACGTGCAGAAAGAAATGGCGCGTATTTTCGGCGAGCTTTCCGTTACCCGCGACCGCTGAGGCGGCGCGCATGAAGCTTCAACGCAAAAGGGCACGGAATAATTCCGTGCCCTTTTTGTATGTCCGGTGCTTGAGATGGCCGGTTCGCGGCAGCGTCCGGCACAGCAGCCTTGTTATTCGTCGCGATAAACTTTTTCGCGACGCTCGTGACGTTCCTGCGCCTCGATGGAGAGCGTCGCTATCGGGCGGGCGTCCAGACGCTTGAGGCCGATAGGTTCACCCGTTTCCTCGCAGAAACCGTAGGTGCCGTCTTCGATCCGCTGAAGAGCCGCATCGATTTTAGAAATCAGCTTGCGCTGACGGTCGCGGGCGCGAAGTTCGATCGCCCGGTCTGTTTCGGATGAAGCCCGGTCAGCAAGATCGGGATGATTGGCGCTTTCTTCGGCGAGATGTCCGAGGGTCTCGCGCGCTTCTCTCAGGATGTCATTTTTCCAGGCGACCAGCTTCGCGCGGAAGTAGGCCCGCTGGCTGGCATTCATGAACTCGTCGTCTTCCGAGAGTACATATTTGCTAAGATCGATCTTCTCACTCAACGCGATTCTCCTCGAAGAACATCTCAATGCGGCGGTGTATACTCCAATGATATAGGCCGGTTCAAGTCTACAGATCAGTTTTCAGGCATTTTTAAAACTGACACAAAAATCATCTAAATGACTAATTTTTATCCTTTATTGGCGTCGAGGCGATCTGTTCTTCGATCACTTCAATGCGACTTGCCAACAGGAAAGAGGACTTGCGGTCCCGCGATCCTATCCTGTAGCATCCGGCTGTACCCCAGAGTTTCGAACGCCGGTCCCCGCCCTTGACAGATTCTCATCCGAAGCGAGTTTATCTTTTGCGCCACGCCAAAGCCGCCTGGGCGGCGCCTGGGGAACGCGATTTCGACCGGGGATTGAACGAGGCAGGTTTTGCCGAGGCGGAGATCATTGCCGATCTTGCCTCCGACCGGCGCTATCGCCCCGACGTGCTCTTGTCTTCCACCGCCGCACGCTGCCGGCAGACCACACAGGCCTGGCAGCGCGCCTTCAACGAAAGCATCGAAATCGCCTATGTCGATGAGATGTATAATGCGCGCAGCGAAACCTATCTCTCCCTCATCGCAGCGCAGACGGATGCTGATTCGGTGATGCTGGTGGGTCATAACCCCACCATGGAGGCGACACTGGAAGCGATGATCGGCGAGGATCTTTTGCATGCCGCCCTGCCCTCCGGTTTCCCGACCGCAGGGCTTGCCGTGCTCGATCACGACGGCAGTGCCGTAAATGGCGAGGATCGCTGGCGGCTGGTCGATTTTCTCTCACCGGGCAAGTAGCGGACCATTACGTCATGGCGCTATCGCCGACGGTATCAATCGTGAAAATCCACCGGGGCGCTTCTTTTTTGGGCAGCCGCGACTTCCTATATTGCAGCCGTGATCATGAACCACAGCCGGGAAACTGCCATTGCCGCCTTCTCTGACGTCCCTGACAGACAGTGCGCTTATCGCGCTCGATAATCTGGCCGACCGTGCGAGCAACCTCACCCATCCGACATTGCGGCTTGGCGTTACCGGGCTTTCCCGGGCGGGCAAGACGGTTTTCATTTCCTCCCTCGTCCACAATCTCCTGAATGGCGGCCGCCTTCCCTTATTCGAGGCCATGCGGTCAGGCCGCGTCTCGAATGTGCGCCTCGAGCCGCAGCCGGACGACGCCATTCCCCGCTTCCAGTACGAAGATCATATTCAGGCTCTGGTGCGCGACAGGCTGTGGCCGGATTCGACGCGGGCGATCTCGGAACTCAGGATCACGCTGGATTACCAGAGCGCCAGTGGTTGGGGCCGGTGGTTCTCGGCCGGCAAGCTATCCATCGATATCGTCGATTATCCCGGCGAATGGCTGCTCGACCTACCGCTTCTGTTGCAGGATTACAAACAGTTCAGCGACGCGACCGTCGCGCTCGCCGGGACAGGTATCCGTTCAGAGCTGGCGCAGGAATGGCTGGCGATTGCCTCCTCGCTCGATATCAATGCGCCTGCCGATGAGATGACGGCGAGACGGCTGGCGGAGAGTTTCGCGGCCTATCTGAAGGCCTGCAAATCAGACGAAAGATCGCTCTCCACCCTGCCGCCTGGCCGTTTGCTGATGCCCGGCGATCTGGAAGGTTCTCCGGCGCTGACATTTGCGCCCCTGCCGGGGCTGACCGATGAAAAAGCGCCGAAAGGCTCGCTGCGCGCCATGATGGAGCGGCGTTACGACGCCTACAAGTCGATCGTGGTCAAACCCTTCTTCCGCGAACATTTCGCCCGCCTCGACCGCCAGATCGTGCTGATTGACACGCTGCAGGCCGTCAATCGCGGACCGGAAGCCGTTCAGGATCTGGAACGGGCGCTGGGCGATGTGCTTGCCTGTTTCCGGCCCGGCACCAACAGCCTCCTGTCGTCGCTCATCGGCCGGCGCATCGACAAGGTGCTGATCGCCGCCACCAAGGCCGACCATCTGCATCACGAAAGCCATGACCGGCTGGAGCGGCTGACCCGCCGTCTGGTGGACCGCGCCATCACCACAATCGGCATGAACGGTGCCGGCATCGAGGTCATGGCTCTCGCTTCCGTGCGCGCCACCAGAGAGGCAAGCGTGCGTCAGGACGGCCACGAACTGCCCGTCATCGTTGGCACACCGATGGCCGGTGAAACCATCAATGGCGAGACCTTCGACGGCAATCGCAAAACGGCGATCTTTCCCGGCGACCTGCCCGAAGACCCGGAACCGTTGTTTCGCAGCATAGACGAGGATGGCGACAAGGCGACGCTGCCGGATGTCAACGTCGTGCGCTTCCGCCCGCCAAATGTGGACGAGCCGGGCAGTGGCGGCATCCGGCTTTCCGTTCCCCATATCAGGCTCGACCGTGCCATGCAGTTCCTGTTTGGAGACAAGCTCGCATGAAGGCTCCCACACCCACCGATTCGCAGGCCCGCCGTCCGGCGGCTTTCACGTTAGAGACAGAGGAGACGGCACGGCCGTCGTCCGCGCAGAAACGCGCGCCGCGCAGCTTCGATACCGAGATTTCATTGACGACTGACGAGGACGATCCGTTTCTGGCACCGGAGGAGATCGATGCCGCCGCCTTGCCGGTGGCCTCGCCGAAGAAAAGCCGCTTCTCTTTCGGCAAACTCGCGCTCGGCGCGCTTGGCGTCTTGTTCTCGCTCGCATTCGGCCTCTGGGCGGATCAGCTTATCCGCAACCTGTTTTCCCGCTCCGACTGGCTGGGTTATACGGCGAGCATCGCCCTTGTCGTCGCGCTTTTCGCCGTTCTCGTCCTCGTCGGGCGTGAAGTCTTCGGTATCATGCGGCTCAATGCCGTGCAGTCGCTCAAGGCCGATGCGGAGACGGCGAGCCTCGACAAGAGCCCGAAACCCGCCCGCGCCGTCATCACCCGCCTGAATGCCATCCTTTCCCACCGCGCCGAAACGGCCAAGGGCCGCGCGGCGCTGAAGGATACGGAAAACGATGTGATTGACGGCCCCCATCTCATCGAGCTTGCCGAGCGTGAATTGCTGGCGCCGCTCGACCGGCAGGCGCGCGCACTGATTCTCAATTCCTCCAAGCGCGTCTCCGTGGTCACCGCCGTCAGCCCCCGTGCGATCGTCGATCTCGCTTACGTGTTGTTCGAGGTGACGCGGCTGGTTCGGGCCATGGCGGAACTTTACGGCGGCCGTCCCGGCACACTCGGCATGCTCCGGCTGCTGCGCGACGTCGTCGCCCATCTGGCCGTCACGGGTTCGATCGCCGTCGGCGATGGTATCGCCCAGCAGGTTCTCGGACACGGCCTTGCCTCGAAGCTTTCCGCCCGCCTCGGCGAAGGCGTCATCAACGGCCTTATGACGGCGCGAATCGGTATTGCGGCGATGGACCTTTGCCGCCCGCTGCCGTTTCGTGCCGTGAAGCGGCCGGGGATCGGTGATTTCATGTCCGACCTGACACCCGATTTAAGCGGCAGAAAAAGCGGCGAAAAAGCCTGATTGGCAAGACATGGGCGGTTCAAAAGGTTACGAACAAAGCCGCGAATACGGGTGAAATAAACCAAGCATTAACCATTCCGCCGGTAGATTGCCGCCTATCGAACAGGCTTCTTCGCCGGGGAAAGTATCATGTATTCGCGCTTCTTTTCGCTTGTGGGCGGACTTGCCGCCATATTGTCCGTCAGCGGCGGTTTCGGCCTGTCTGACGTCCATGCCGCATCGCGCGATCGCGACGACGTATTCTTCCGCTCCGTGGCCGGCGTCTGGAAAGGTCCGGGCGAAATCGTCGCGGGCAAATACAAGGGCACCAAATTCACCTGCGATCTGACGGGTGAGCCGCTCGATGACAAAAAGACCGGCATCAAGCTTGGCGGCACCTGCCGCGTCGGCGTCTTCAGCCAGCCCATGTCCGCCATCATCAGCCAGAAGGGCAGCAGCTACGAAGGCAAGTTCCTCGATGGCGCCGAAGGCAAGGGATTGGATATTACCTCCGGACAGGTCAGCGGCGACAAGGTCGTCGTCGGCATCAACCGCTCCAAGCTCAATGGCGCCATGGTTGCCCGCGTCTCGAGTGACAATTCGATGAACATCACTATTTCCGTCAAGGTCGCCGACCAGATGATCCCTGTCATCGGCGTGACACTGGCACGCGACATCGACCAGCTCGCCGTCGGCTCGATCAAGCCCTAAGCACGATAATACTCTCAGTCATTACCGAGCGGGAGTGTCCACCACTCCCGCTTTTCATTTGTGCGGACAATACCGCTTCTATCCGCCTGCTGAAGCCATTCCCGCACCGGCTTTCCCCGGACCTCGATATCCGGAGCGATCTCGGCGAGCGGCATCAGCACGAAAGCGCGCTCCGTCATACGCGGATGCGGCACTTCGATGCTTTCCGTTACGATAACCTCATTGCCATAGGTCAGCACGTCGATATCGATGGTACGCGGCCCCCAGCGCTCCGTGCGCACCCGCTTCATGCCCCTTTCAATATCTAGGCATAGTTGCAGCAGCGCGGGCGCCGTAAGCGAGGTTTCGACCAGCGCACAGCAATTGAAGAAATCGGCCTGATCCGTCTTGCCCCAGGGAGGCGTGCGATAAAGGCCGGAGACGGCCAACAGGCGGCAATTTTCATGCCTATCCAATTCGTGCAAGGCCTTGGCCATCGCGGCGGCGGGATCGCCGATATTGCCGCCGAGACCCAATGCGGCGACGGTCATCTTTTCAGGCACGGTGTTCAACACTCACCTGCGCGTAGTCGAGAATGCCGGGAACGGGAGCGGACGGTTTACGCACCGTGATGCGCAACCAGACGATTTGCGGGTACCGGGCGCGCAGCGCCTTGGCGATGTCGTTCGCCAGCGCCTCGATGAGATAACGGCGCTGCCCCACGACGATTTTTTCAATGACGGCGAAGGCCACGCCGTAATCGACGGTATTTTCGATGTCGTCGGTTTCCAGTGCGTCACCCGCCTCGACCTCCATCTCGGCATCGACGAAAAAGCGCTGGCCCAGCACCTCCTCCTGCTCGAGAAGACCATGACGGGCGAAAAAGGAACAGTTTTTCAGGATGATGGTATAGCGGCTCATCGCATCGCCTCCATGGCAGGAATGTTTCGCCCGAAAGTCGCACCTTTGTGGGGACACGGCGTTCCGGCACTCGTTGATCTACGCATCGGCCTTTGCCGGCGCTTTGGCAAGAACCGCATCGGCAATTGCCAGTGCATCGCGTGTGGCAGTGACATTGTGCACGCGAAAAATCGAAGCACCCGAAAGGCGCAGGATCGCTGTCGTCGCAGCCGTTCCGATATCGCGTTCGGGAGCCGCATCCCGGCCCGTCAGCGACCCGATGAAACGCTTGCGCGACGTGCCGGCCAAAACCGGCAGGCCGAAAGCGGCAAGCTCACCGAATCGCACCATAAGCTCGACATTTTCATCCTCGTCCTTGGCGAAACCGAAACCCGGATCGAGCACGACGGCGTCGCGGGCAACACCCGCGTCCTCGGCGATCTCCAGCGAACGATTAAGGAATTCGAACTGGTCCTCGATGACATCGGCCCGTTTTTGCCGGTCGCGGCCAGTATGCATGATGCAGACGCCAGCGCGCGCAGCGGCGATCACGCCCGCCATCTCCGCATCCTTCTGCAGGCCGAAGACGTCGTTGACGATATGCGCGCCCGCTTCGATCGCAAGCCGCGCTGTCGACGCACGATAGGTATCGACGGAAATCAGAACCTCGCTCTCGCGGCGTAGCCTCTCGATGACGGGCAATACCCGATCCTGCTCCTGCGCCTCTGTCACATCCGCCGCACCAGGCCGTGTGGATTCGCCGCCGATATCGATGATATCTGCCCCTTCTTCCACGCAGGTCAGTGCATGGGAAAAAGCCGCATCGACGGCGAGAAAACGGCCGCCATCGGAAAATGAATCGGGCGTGGCATTGACGATGGCCATAATACGGCCACGCCCATCAAGTTTCAGGGAGCGGCCATGGGCCGCTTGCCACACGTTGCTGCCGGCTGTTATCACGTAACACGCGCCTTTCGGGAATAACGGAATGTTATGCCAATTCTTATAGGTTCCGCTCCGCCTATGCAGCAAACGTTTTTCAAGTTCAACCGGAAGGCCGGGTCATGACCAAATCATCACGTGCTCTTTGCGCCGCCCTTGCGGGCGCGCTGGCACTTTCCTCGGCTGGGCCGGCTTTTTCCGAAACCATCGTCCGCAAGACCTATTCCTATTTTTCGATCACCGGCAAAACCGCCGCCGATCTCGACCAGCAACTCTCAAAGCATGGCCCGCTGACGCGCAATACCGGCGCGCGCCATCCCGGCGCGACCGAGATCAAATTCGGCGGCGAGCTCACCTATGTGGAAAAAAACGGCCAGTGCAGCGTGGGAACGGCCAAGGTTCTTTTGAACACCCGTATCCTTCTGCCGCGATGGAAAAACCGCCGCCGCACCACGGCGGAGTTGGCCTTCATCTGGGATACGCTGCTTGCCGATATCAAACGCCATGAGGAACGACACGCGGAAATCGCCCGCACCCATGCCCGTTCGCTCGAAAGACAGCTGGCAGCCCTTCGTCCGCAGAAAAGTTGCGAAACGCTTCAGGAAATGGTCGGCAAGATCACCCAGTCGGTGATGGATGAGCACGACAGGGACCAGATGCGTTTCGATGTGGTGGAATCGAAAAATTTCGATGCCCGCATGACCCGGCTTTTGAAAAATCGGCTCGAACAGGGGCAAAATCGGCGGTAAACCGCCTTCGCCGCATTTTCCGCTAGAGACGCAACGCAACGGAAACATGACGTTACGTCATGTCCGATCTCACCCGTGACTTCTCGTCATGGTGCCGCCGCCGAGACTCATTGTAGCTTGTTCATACGGTTTTTAACGGTTGTGGCCCGCAGCGGGTCCGACGCTCAAAACCCTCTCCGGTTCTCCCGGTGCGCACTTGAGGGCTCGCAGGTGTTTCCTCCCTCGCCTGCATGCTGCGTACCCGCCTCGCCCCGCTCTCCTCTACCTGGTGAGCGGGGCTTTTTCTGCGACCGGCAATGTGAAGAGCTTTCAGCCCTGGCGTTCGGGAACGTGAACGACAAGACCGTCAAGCTCGTCATTCATCTTGATCTGACAGGAGAGACGCGAGGTGGGGCGCACATCGAAGGCGAAATCCAGCATGTCCTCTTCCATCGGCTCCGGCCCGCCGACACGCTCCGCCCAGGCGTCATCGACATAGACATGACAGGTTGCACAGGCACAGGCGCCGCCACATTCCGCGTCGATGCCGGGAATGGAGTTGCGCACCGCGTTCTCCATGACGGTGGAACCGTTGCTCACATCGAGTTCATGGGGCGTGCCGTCAAAGGCGACGATGGTCAGTTTTGTCATGCCGGAATCCAAAATGGTGATCTAAGAACTGTTCTAAACACATAGAAAGGCCGGTTCGCCTTGGCAACCCGCTTCAAGGGCGCACAGGCTGAACCGGCCTTGTTAAATGGCAAATTTGATGAACTCAGCCTCAGCGGCAGAGCTTGAGGATGAAGTTTTCCGCCTCGACGATGGTTGCCGCGAGTTTCGCAATCGCGGCGCTGTCCTTGCCTTGGTCCTCTACCGCAGCTGCGGCGGCGGAAACGGCTGGGGCGCCGACGGCCTGCGCAGCACCCTTCAGGCGGTGGGCGGTTGCCCTCACGGCCTTGTCGTCGGCCTCGGCAATTTCATGCAATGCGGCGCGGGCGTTGCGGCTGAACAGTTGCAGCACTTCGATTTCCAGATCCTTGTCACCCATCGTCTGACGGGCAAGATGATCGAAATCGATCGGCTTTTTCGTAACGGCCGGCGCACCGCCGCAATTATCCGGAGCTTCGAAAGCAATACTGACCGCTGCCATGGCTGGAATTCCTTGTCTCGCCGTTTCTTGTTTCGTGTCACATCTGTGTCGTATTTACGCATCCAAACCGGTGCTATCGGCTTAAATTACGGCGTGACGCGGGCGAAAATCTTCTGCTATGGTTAATTTATGTTAAACTTATGCGAAACAAGGCGTTCAGAGCGAAACTCAGGTTTAAAAACTGTTAAAAAGCCGACACTTCGCCGCTGCCGTAAATCCGCATTAATTGTTTCGAACACCTAAATGTGTCACTACGGTACTGCTGTTAAGACGAGGCTTAAGCGCAAGCTTTGTTATTACGGCACAGTGATGTAATTTCGCCCGAAAGCTGGACCACCAGCAATTCGGGATTTGGTAAATGGCGGAATTGCTCCCTTTAACGGGATAATGTTCCGCCGGCATGATGGCGGCAGTCCGCTTGCAGGTTGCAAGTGGTCGAACGGCATGAAGCCGGGCGTATGTGTAACGAGGCGTAACCGCATGGCGAATAACAAGATCAGCGACTCTGTCGACGAGACTGCATTTCAGGCGTTGGAAGACGCCCTGCAGCTCGGTGCTTTCGAGGAAAAGCCGGAATCGCGGAAAACCGCAGCGCCAAAGCCGCCGGAGGCCAGATTGAAGGAAGCAAGCAGACAGACCCCTGCTCCCGAGGCCGCGCGCGCGCCTGCCGAACAGGCGCCGAAATCGCCCAATCTGGAAGCGGCCAATGACGGCTCCAAGCGCAGCCCGGCGATGATCCTGAAATCGCTCGAAGGCGGCTCCATCGGCGGCGCACTCAGAAATGCGACGATCATGTCGGTGATCTGGGCGCTGGGCGGTCTCGGTGTGGCACACCTGCTTTACGGCAATGCGCTCTGGAATATCGCCTCGCTGGCCGACCTCACCGCAATTCCCGGCCTGATGGCGATTGTCGTCGGCATCCTCGTTCCCGTCATGCTGTTCTTCGCCTTCGCGATCATGATGGCGCGTGCCCGCGATCTGCGCAACGCCGCCCGCTCGATGGCCGAAGTCGCCCTTCGCCTTGCCGAGCCCGAAACCGTTGCCTCCGACCGCATCATGTCCGTCGGCCAGGCGGTTCGCCGCGAAGTCTCGGCCATGAATGACGGTATCGAGCGCACCATTGCACGTGCGACGGAACTGGAAACGCTGGTTCATTCGGAAGTCAACGCGCTTGAGCGCAGCTATGCCGACAATGAACTGCGCGTACGCAGCCTTGTGCAGGAACTGACCGCCGAGCGCGACGCCATCGTCAACCATGCCGAACGCATTCGCTCGTCCATCGTTGGCGCGCAGGAACAGATCAAGGAAGAGCTTTCCATCGTCGGCGAAGAGCTTTCGATGCGGCTTGCCACGACAGGCGAAGCCTTCGCCTCGATGATCGACACGCGCTCCGCCGCCCTGCTTGAAAAATCGCGCGCTTCCACCGAAGCCATGGGCAGCCTGATCGCCGCCAAGACGGAAAACCTGCTTCAGGCACTGAATTCGTCAGGTTCGACCCTGTCGAACGAATTTGACATGCGCCTGCACAATCTTGCCTCGACACTGGATGAGCGCGGCGAAGTGCTTCTCGAAAGGTTCGCAATCCATGCTTCGACGCTGGATAGCGGTGCTGAAAGCCTCAACAGCGCGCTTGAGGAGCGCACCCGCCAACTCAACGAAACGCTGTCCACGCGCACGCTGGAACTCAACCGCAATATCGATCGCGGTCAGCAGATCATCGGTGGTTCGCTGGATACCGTGCTCGACAAGCTTTCGACGACGCTTGAGGAAAAGGGGCTCTCCTTCCGCCAGAGCCTGCAGAGCACGGCTGATGATGCGATCATGGACCTCGATCTGCGTTCCGGCCTCTACGAAGAGAGGCTGCAGGCAACGGTTGGCCAGGTCAATACCGCGTTCGACGAACATGTGGCGGAATTTGCCAGTGCTTTCGACCAGCGCGCCGGCAGCCTCGACAGCAAGTTGATGGAAAGCCTCGCCCGCATTAACGAAACCGTTGCCGGCGGCTCCGAAGCGCTCGACACCATGCTGAACAGCGGCCTGGAGCGCATCGGCAATACCATGACCGATCAGTCCCTGGCGCTTGCAACCGCGCTGGGCACCGGCCAGGAAATGCTTGAAAGCGCCCTGGAAACCCGTACCCGCGAGTTCAGTGACGCGATTGGCCAGCGCACTGCCGAAATCACCAATGCCTTCGCCAATTCGCACGAGAAGATCGACAACGTGCTGGCGGAACGCAGCAACGCCCTGTTCGGCGCGCTTTCGGCCAGCCAGGACCGTTTCGACGAAGCACTTGCCAGCCGTTCGCTTGCCATTACCGGTTCTGTCTCCGGCACGGCCGAACGCCTTGCCGCGATGCTGGACGAACGTGCAGCCGCGATCAACAGCGTTGTTGCCGATGTCGAGCGCCGTCTGTCGGAAACCCTCGAAACCCGGGCTGCCGCCATCACCGGCGCTGTTTCCGGCATTGAGGACCGCATTTCCGACACGCTGGAAAGCCGCACGGCCGCCCTGCACGACGTCGTCTCCGGTGCGGAAAACCGCATCGCCGAAACGCTGGATGGCCGCACCGCAGCTCTTTCCAGCGCGATTTCCGGCGTTGAGGAACGCATCGCCGACACCATGGATAGCCGTACTTTGTCGCTGGACATGACATTCGCCAATGTCGAAGAGCGACTTTCCGAAACGCTCGACAACCGCACGTCCGCCCTCACCGGCATTGTGGCAAGCGCCGAAGAGAAGATCACAGGTGCGCTCGACAGCCGCACGGTGACTTTCGGCAACGTGGTTGCCGGTGCTGAAACCCGGATCGCGGAAACGCTCGACGGCCGCGCCGCAGCCCTCAACGCCGTGGTTGCCGGTGCCGAAGAACGCATCGCTGATGCACTCGACAGCCGTACCATGGCGCTCGACATGGCATTTTCCGGCGCCGAGGAAAAAATCACGGAAGCTCTCGACACGCGCACCGCAGCCCTTGGCGAGCTGGTGGCCGGCGCCGAGACCCGTATTGCCGGCGCGCTCGACAGCCGCACGGATTCCCTGAAGACCGTCGTTGCCGGCGCCGAAGAGCGGATCACCGACGTGCTCGACAGCCGCACCATGGCGCTCGACCTGAGCTTCTCCGGCGTTGAGGAAAAGATCGCCGATATTCTCGACGGTCGCACCGCCGCCCTGCACAGCGCCGTTTCGGGTGTCGAGGACCGGATTGCCGGCGCGCTGGACAGCCGTACCGCGGCCCTTTCCGGCATTGTCTCCGGCGCGGAAGAACGCATCGCGGACGCGCTCGACAGCCGCACAATGGCGCTCGACATGACGATTTCAGGCGTCGAGGACCGGATTGCCGAGGCGATGGATGCGAGAGCTTCGTCGCTTTCGCTGGCTGCGGCCGGCGTTGGTCAGCGGCTGGAAGCCACCGCTTTCACGCTTGAGAATGCGCTTGCCAGCGGCCACGAGCGGCTGGAAACCATGCTCGGCTCGCAGGCGGAACGCATTGCCGGCTCGCTGGAGCGCAATAGCGGCCTGATCGAACAGAGCGTCTCGGGCGCTGCCAACCGTATTGAAAGCGTCGTGGAAGACGGCAGCAGCCGTTTTGCGCAGACGGTCGAAGAAGGCGTTTCGCGTCTCGAAAGCAATCTGTCGCAATCGCATGAGGATATCCGCACCGCGCTTGACCAGCGCCACGCGGATATGGCAGCGACGCTCAGCTCCGCCACCACCCAGATGGGTGATATGCTCTCCGAGCAGGCGATGATGATCGGCACCACTGTCGCCTCCAGCGCCAGCATGCTGGAACTGTCGCTCGAAACCCAGCAGGAAACGTTGCAGAAGGCGATTGACGGCAGTGCCGTGACGCTGGAAGAGCGCCTTCGTAACAGCGCCGGCGACATCGCCGTCAAGATCGGTGAAGCCGCCCGTGAAATCGGCGGGGCGACGGATGCCCTGTCATCGCGCATCGAAACCTCGATCGGCAATGTCACCACCCGTCTCGACGAGACCGGCGCCCGTATCGAAACGTCGCTCGACACGTTGCAGGCACGCGTCGGCGGTGATCTGGCCAATGTGAATACGTCAATCGAAGATGCCGGCCGCCGTTTCGCCGAAGCGCTGGAAGACAAGACTGCGATCTTTGCCCGCACCAGCGACGAAGCTGCCGAACGTATCACCGGCATTCTGGACGAACAGACAACACGCGTCTCCGACACATTTGAAAGCCGGACAAGCCGTCTGGCGGAAACCTTCGATACCGGCACGGCGCGTATTGACGAGCGTCTCGGCACCATGGACCGGGCACTGACGATCGGCCTCGAAAACGTCAACCGTACCATTGAAGGCAAGGCGAGCGATCTCGCAGTCAGCCTGCGCGGCGCTGTCGTCTCCGCCACCCAGAGCATCGGCGATGAAGCGGCTCGCTCGTCTGCCCTGCTCTCCAAGTCCGGCTCGGAATTTGCCGATCAGGTCCAGGCGCAGAACGAGGCCTTCACCAAGGCGATCGAGGAACGCTCCGGCGAGATCGTCAACCGCATTTCGGATGCGCAGACGCGTCTTTCCGGCCAGGCCGCAGCCGTCGCCCAGACCTTCTCCGAAGCCGGCAACATCATCGTCAACAAGGTGGCCGAAGCTGAAGCCGTCGTTCGCTCTCAGGTGGGCGTCATTTCCGAAACGCTGACGGGTGTCGAATCGGCCCTCGACGCGCGAGGCGAATCCATCCGCTCGGCGCTGGATAACCGCACCCGCGAACTCAACTCGATGCTGGCCAGCCGTTCTGCCGAACTGTCGCGCCTGATCGAGGAAAAAGCCAAGCCGGTGGTCGATGAATATGCCACCATTGGCCGCGAAGCCGCCGAAAAGATCGTTTCCGCTGCCCAGCAGAGCGCAGAACTTTTGTCGCAGAGCAACAGCGGCATGGTCGGCATGGTGGAACAGGCTATCAGCGATTACGCCAATGCCGGCACGGATGCGGCAAGCAAGCTCGTCGCCGCTACCCGCCAGAGCACCGACATGCTGTCGCAGACCCATACCGCCATGGCGGATGCCGTCGAACAGGGTATCGACAAATATGCCCGCTCCAGCAGCGATGCCGCCAACAAGCTGGTCGCCGCCACCCGCCAGAGCACGGATATGCTGTCGCAGACCCATAACAGCATGGCCGAAATCGTCGAAAAGTCGGCTTCCAACTTCAACTCCGCCGTCGAGCGCGCCGCACAGGAATTCGGCACGGCCGACGAAGCGTTGAATGCGTCTGCGACCCGCTTCTCCGATAGCGCTTCGCAGGCCGCCGACATGGTGTCCAGCTCCAGCCGTCTGCTCGAAGGAAAGATCGACCGCCTGTCGAATATTTCCGGCCAGACACTGGCTCAGGTTGCCGGCATCGTCGGACGTTTCGAGGAACATTCGAAGGTGCTGAGCCAGGCGTCCGAACTGCTCAACGCGGCACAATCGAGCCTCGTCGGCACGCTGGAGGAACGTCAGGATGCGCTGCGCAGCCTGTCCGTCGGCCTCGTCAAGCGCTCCGAGGAAATCGAAAGCGCCATGCGCAACGTCGTCGGCGTGGTGGAAACCACGCTCAACGAAGCCGAGGAGCGTTCGCAGAATGTTGCCGGCAATCTGCGCGACAATCTGCAGGCGTCCTTTACCGATATCGGCCGCTCGCTGGATGAAACCGAACAGCGCGCCCGCTCGGCGGCACAGACCATGCGGGGCGCCCTGCTCTCCGCCGGTCAGGATGCCAGCCGCTCGATCGAAAGCACGCTGTCCGACGCGCAGAAATATTCCGACGAGCTGGTCAACCGCCTGCGGGGCGGTGTCGAATCCTCGCTTTCGGAAGTCGACAATCTCTTGGGCAGCGCCTCGGAAAAATCCAACGCCGCCGCCGCCAACCTCAAGGAAACGCTGCGTCAGGCCGTCGAGGAGGCCGTGAGCCGCTTTGCCGGCGCGACCGACGAGATCCGCCGCTCCAGCCATGACATCCGCCGCGAGCTGGATGCGACCCGTGCCGAACTGAAGCGTGGCGCGTTCGACCTGCCGGAAGAAGCCAAGGAAAGTGCAGCCGCCATGCGCCGCGCCGTTTCCGAGCAGATCAAGGCGCTGCAGGATATTTCCCAGCTCGTCGGCCGTTCGGCCCACCAGATGGAAGTGTCCGAACCCGTCGCCCGCGCCATTGCTGCAACCCAGCCGGCCACCGAGCGCCGTGTCGAGACACGTCCGCAGCCGGCAGCCACCGCTCCGGTTCAGCAACAGCGCCCGACACAGCCGCAGCCTGCCCCCGCACCAACTGTGCTGCGCGGCTCCCTGCCGCTTGAGAACCGCCAGGTCGAAAACCGGCAAACCGAAAACCGTCAGGCACCTGCACCCGCTCAACCGGTTGCGACCAACCCTGCCGGGCGTCGTGAAGAAGGCGGCGGCTGGATCAGCGATCTGCTGCGCGGCGCCTCGCGTGACGGTCAGGACGCCTCTGCGGCTTCCGCTCCCCGCGCCAGCGCCGAACAGCAGCCGACCCGTGCGGCCGACACCCGCAACCCGCGGCACATGGTCGAATCGCTGAACTCGCTCTCAGTCGATATCGCCCGTGCCATCGACCACGATGCGTCGGTCGAACTGTGGCGCCGTTACCAGCGCGGCGAACGCGACGTCTTCACCCGTCGCCTCTACACGCTGAAGGGCCAGACGACGTTTGACGAGATCAAGCGCAAATACGAGCGGGAAGCCGAATTCCGCACCGCCGTGGATCGCTACATCACCGATTTCGAAAAGCTGCTGGCCGACGTGGCCCGCACCGACCGCGACCGGAGCGTTACGCAGTCCTACCTCACCTCCGATACCGGCAAGGTCTATACGATGCTTGCCCATGCGGCTGGCCGGTTCAATTGATCTGGCTGACGCAGGCAAAATAAAACCCCGGTCGAGAGACCGGGGTTTTTCTTTGGTTTTCTCGCTGTTCCGTCGTTCTTCAACGACGTGAACTTACCAGCTTACCAGGTCAAATCTCAAACGTACCCGATGCAACACGCACCGCATGGCCGCCGATGCGGGCGCGGGCGATTTCGCCGTCCTTGATGTCCATGCGCAGGTGGATGTGGGACGGTCGTTCCATTTCCACGCCCTGCTCAATGAGGAGCGGATAGTGGCCGTCGGTCAGGCCGTCGAAATGGTGGATGGCGCCGGAAAGGGCCGCAGCCGCCGAACCGGTGGCCGGGTCTTCCGAAATGCCCATATCTGGAGAGAACATGCGGGCATGGAACTTCGCCGCGTGGTTGACGCCGCCGCGACAGTAGATATAGGCCGCCGTCAGCAGCCCTTCCACCAGCGGTGCGGTGCGCAGCCACAGATTGGCGTCGAAATCCATGTCGCGCACGGCGGCGATATTGTGCAGGGGCACAGCCAGGAACGGCACACCCGCCGTCCAGATTGACGGCACGTGATTTTCAAAACCGAGATGGCCTTCGCTAACGCCCAGCGCGTCGGCAAGTGCGGTATGATCGAGCGGCAGCTCGACACGGGACGATTTGCGCGGCAGGTCGAATTCGGCGAAGCTGACAGCGCCGGGGCGCATCTTTACCGCACAACGGACAGGGCCCACCTTCTCTTCGAGCACGCAGACCATATCGACATCATCATCACCATCCTTGCGATTGCGCTCGGCGATGGCGACAGCAGCACCAACGGTCGGGTGTCCCGCAAAAGGCAATTCTCCTGATGGCGTGAAGATACGTAGCGAGGCCGCATGTGCCGGGTTACCCGAGCGGTTGACGAAGACGGTCTCGGAAAGGTTCATTTCCCTGGCGATCGCCTGCATCGTCGCCTGATCGAGGTCATCGGCGTCATACATGACCGCCAGCGGGTTTCCCGCCATTCTGGTTTCGGTAAAGACATCATAGATATTGTAGTTCAGCACCAAATCCGTCTCCTGCCATTCATCCTACGGCCTGCTTTGCAGCAAACTGCATCAGGCCGCCCTGCATCGCAACCCTTGTCGGAGAGCGGAAATCAAGAAGCTGTGGAACGGTGCGGCGCAATGGCGCGGCGGGGGAACGTCTCCCTGCCCGAAAGGCCTTGTCGCCAACCGTCGTCTTCATGTACCAAGGATGGGTCTTGTGGCTTGTGATCGACCGTTTTTATCGACGTTTGAGGATTGCGAGCCGCTTCAACAGGTTACAGCATCGTTTGCAAGCCTTCTCAGGTCTGCGCCGTTGTCGAGGGAAGCGGATGTCGCATTCTAACTTTTCACTGTCCTTCGTCGCCTCCGCAACCGAGGAAGCGCAGACGGCGATGGAGGCGCTGAAGGGCGTTTACGGCAACACGCCGTTTGAAGAAGCGGAAGTCATCGTGGCGCTGGGCGGTGACGGCTTCATGCTGCAAATCCTCAACGAAACGATGAATTCCGGCAAGCGCGTCTATGGCATGAACCGGGGATCGGTCGGCTTCCTGATGAATGATTATCGGGTGGAGGGTCTGCTCGAGCGTATTGCAGTGGCAACCGGCAATGATTTTCATCCCCTGCGCATGACAACGACGGATTCGGATGGCGATGAGTTCACCGCCCTTGCCATGAACGAAGTCAGCCTGTTCCGCCAATCCCATCAGGCCGCCAAGCTGCGTGTGGAAGTGGATGGCAAGGTGCGGCTGGAAGAGCTGATCTGTGATGGCATGATGGTGGCGACGCCGGCAGGGTCCACCGCCTACAATTTTTCCGCCCATGGGCCGATTCTGCCGCTGGAATCACCACTGTTGGCCCTCACCCCCGTCAGCGCGTTTCGTCCGCGGCGCTGGCGCGGCGCGCTTTTGCCGAATAAGGTGACGGTCGACATTCACGTTCTGGAACGGGATAAACGCCCGGTGAATGCGGTGGCTGACCATACGGAGGTGAAATCCGTTCGTCATGTTCGGATCGCACAATCGCAGGACAGGACGGCGAGGATTCTCTCGGATCCGGACCGTTCGTGGTCAGACCGGGTTCTTGCCGAACAGTTCAACAATTGACGCTAACTATTCATAACGGCCATGCAACTTAGAAAATCGATCCTCGCTGCCCTCATTCTCGCCAACGCCGTGCTTCCCGCACGGGCGCAGACAGCGGCGATCGATACGCTGCCTGTTTCCGCGATCTTCGTTGTCAGCAGCGGCATGTGGGAAGATCGAAACCTGGAGCCGCGGGAAGGCGCTGACGGCCAGTTGCGGCCACCGCCGGCATCGCCCACACGTGGCTATTACAAGGTGATTGCCATCCGCCAGGGCGACGGGACGGCCAAGATTTACCTGCAGCGCATCGCCTTTACGGCGGAGGGACCAAATCTCCTCGAAAATGTCGAGCTGGAGGAGTTCAACCAGATGAAATCCTATGTCACGGATGTTCGTCCCGAAAGCTCGAACGGCGCATCGGATTCGCCCGGCCTGTTCGTCACCGTCTATCTGAAAACAGACCCTATGGCCAAGGAAGCCGAAAGCTGGACGATCCTCATCGACGAGCTTGGCGAGATGAAGATAGAAAAAGCCTCAAACTGACGGCTATATATCAAGCGCATGCGGCCCGGCCAGAACCGCGCCGAAATGATGTTTCCATAGCCTTGCACCAAGTTCACCGCTGCGGTCGAGGCTGGAGCCGACCGTCAGCCACGGCAATAGCGTGGGGTGCAGCCCCGCATCGAACAGGGCAAAACCAGCTGCCAGTACGCAGGTGTCAGCCTGAATGCCGCAGACCAGCACCCTTTCAGGCTTCAAGGAAAAGAGATGGTCCATCGCCGCCTTCGGCGGTGCATAACCGTGCTTGATGAATATTCGATCCGCGGCGACGAGCGATTCATCGTCCCTGCCCGGTTTCCAGCCCAGTTGCCGCTCGAAAGGCGTAACGCTCTCATCATGTCGCTCGACGGTGGCTATGCTGGGCATCGTAGTTGCGAGTGAAGATATCTCCGCCACCAGCGCTGCCGGTGGATTGAAGCTCGGCTGAACGTCGACGATGTAGAGCACCTGTTTCACGCATATCCTCCAACGAAAAACCCCTCGCAATGGACCTGCGAGGGGCAATTTCTCGATCAACGCACCTGGCGCGTCTTAATCGATATCCGACACTTCCACGTCCGCGCCACCGCTGATGCGATGCGCGAGAGCAGCTTCCATGAATTCGTTCAGATCACCGTCCAGCACGTTGCCGGGCGCGGTGCTTTCAACGCCGGTGCGCAGATCCTTGACCAGCTGGTAAGGCTGCAGAACGTAGGAACGGATCTGGTGACCCCAGCCGATATCGGTCTTGGAGGCCGCCTGTGCGTTGGCCGCATCTTCCCGCTTCTGCAATTCCACTTCATAGAGGCGGGCGCGCAGCATGTCCCACGCCTTGGCGCGGTTCTTGTGCTGCGACCGTTCCTGCTGGCAGGCAACCGCAATACCGGTCGGGATGTGCGTGATGCGCACGGCCGAATCCGTCGTGTTAACGTGCTGGCCGCCAGCACCGGACGAGCGATAGGTATCGATACGGCAATCGCTTTCGTTGATGTCGATCTGGATCGAATCGTCGACCACCGGATAGACCCAGACGGAAGAGAACGATGTGTGGCGACGCGCATTGCTGTCATAGGGCGAGATGCGCACAAGACGGTGCACGCCCGATTCCGTCTTCAGCCAGCCAAAAGCATTGTGGCCCTTGACGAGAATCGTCGCGGATTTGATGCCGGCCTCTTCGCCATCGTGAACTTCCAGCACCTCAACCTTGAAGCCTTCGCGGTCCGCCCAGCGGGTATACATGCGCAGCAGCATGTTCGCCCAATCCTGGCTTTCCGTGCCACCAGCGCCGGAATGCACTTCGAGATAAGTGTCATTGCCATCAGCTTCGCCTGACAGCATGGCTTCCACCTGACGGCGGTTCGCCTCGTTCTTCAGCGCCTTCAGGGAGTCTTCGGCGTCCTTGACGATCTCGTCGTCGCCTTCCATCTCGCCGAGTTCGATCAGCTCGATATTGTCCTTGAGCTGCTGCTCAAGCGCCTTGACGCCGCTGATGCTGTCATCCAGCTGCTGGCGCTCGCGCATCAGCTTCTGGGCCTCGGAGGCGTCGTTCCAGAGGGTCGGGTCCTCCGCCTTGTTGTTCAACCAGTCCAGTCGTCTTATCGCCTGGTCCCAGTCAAAGATGCCTCCTCAGCAGGCTTATGGCCTGCTTGATTTCGTCGACTACGTTCACGATTTCATTGCGCATTTCGCTGGTTCTTCGCCTTCATTGAAACTTGTTGCTCAAATAAATGCGGGGGGCGCGGATGTAAAGACCCGCGCCCCCCGATGATCCCGGAACTGGTGTCAATAAAGACCGCCGCCACCGCCGGTGATGGCCTGCTGCGCCTGCGGCGAGGTCTTCAGAATATCTTCCTGAGACATGTAGTTTTCCGCGCCGATGACCGAGAAGCTGTCGGCCGGGCCGGTGCCCGGCTTGAAGGCTTCCATGATGGTGTCCGGTTGCCCCTCCTCCGCCGCCATGCCTGTCTTGCGGTTGACGGCGACGAAGTTCATGCCGGCAGGCACGATGAACTTGCTCGGCTCCAGATGCTTGGCTGCATCGGCGATGAACTCACCGAAGATCGGTGCCGACAGCGAACCGCCCGTGCCGCCGCGACCGAGCGGTGCGGGTGAATCGAAGCCGATATACAGGCCGGCAACCATGTCCGGCGTATAACCGACAAACCAGGCGTCCTTTTCATCATTGGTGGTGCCAGTCTTGCCGGCAACCGGCAGATCGACCTTGATCTTGCCTGCCGCCGTACCGCGCTGCACGACACCCTCCAGCATGGAAGTCGTCTGGTAAGCGGTCATCGGGTCGAGAACCTGTTCGCGATTATCGACGATGACGGGCTCGTCCTGATTCTGCCAGCTGGTGGCATTGCAGCCCTCGCAGGCACGCTCCTCATGACGGAAGATCGTCTTGCCGTAACGGTCCTGAATGCGGTCGATCAGCGTCGGCTTGATCTGCTTGCCGCCATTGGCAATGACCGAATAGGCCGAGACCATACGCATGACTGTCGTTTCACCCGAACCGAGCGACATGGCCAGAAGCGGCGGCATCTTGTCATAGATGCCGAAGCGTTCGGCATATTCCGCCACCAGATTCATGCCCATGTCCTGTGCGAGACGCACGGTCATGAGGTTACGGGATTTTTCAATACCGAGACGCAGGGTCGAAGGACCGGCGGAACCCCCGCCGTAATTCTGCGGCTTCCAGACCTGACCGCCGGAAACCACCTCGATCGGCGCGTCGAGAATGACCGATGCCGGGGTATAACCATTGTCGAGGGCTGCCGCGTAGATGAACGGCTTGAAGGAGGAACCCGGCTGGCGCATTGCCTGCGTGGAGCGGTTGAATTCCGACTGCGCGTAGGAGAAGCCGCCCACCATGGCCAGAACACGGCCGGTATGCGGGTCCATCACCACCATGCCGCCCTGCACTTTCGGTGGCTGGCGCAGGCGATATTCATTGCCGGAATTGGAAAGCGGCTGCGCATAGATCACATCGCCTGCCGCCACGACACCCACCGGCGACTTGGCAGTCGCCTTTTTGCCGGTCGCATCGCGATAGGCCCAGCGCATGTTTTCAGCGGAGATATGGCCGCGCGTGCGCTTGTCGCCATCTTCGGTTTCCGTGTCCGGCTGCACACCGATATCGATGCCATCGGCCGCAACGGCGAGGACCACGGCGACCTTCCATTCGGGAACGTCACGCAGGCCCTTGACCTTGGCGAGCGCCGCTGTCCAGTCGCCGGCCGTCTCGATCTTTTCGACAGGTCCGCGGAAACCGCGACGCTCGTCATATTGCACCAGACCATCCTGAAGCGCCTTGCGCGCCTCCGCCTGAATCTGCGGATCGAATGAGGTGCGGACCGAAAGCCCGCCTTCGAGAAGCGCTTCCTCACCGTATTTCTCGACGATCTGGCGGCGAACTTCCTCGGCGAAATAGTCGGATGCGAAGATATGCGCGCCGCCGCGGCGCAGATTGACGCCAAGCGGCTGCTTTTTAGCATCCGTGGCATCCGCAACGGTGATGTAGCCGTTTTCGGCCATACGGTCGATTACCCAGTCGCGGCGCTCCAGAGCCGCCTTTTCGCGACGGATGGGATGGTAATTGGCCGGGCCCTTCGGCAGCGATGCAAGATAGGCGGTCTCAGCAATCGTCAGTTCCGTCACCGATTTATTGAAATAGGTGAGTGCCGCACCGGCAATGCCGTAGGAATTCAGGCCAAAGAAAATCTCGTTGAGATAAAGCTCGAGAATCTTGTCCTTGGAATAGGTCTGCTCGATGCGGAAGGAGAGAATGGCTTCCTTGAGCTTGCGGTCGATGGTCTGGTCGTTGGTCAGCAGGAAGTTCTTCGCCACCTGCTGGGTGATGGTGGAAGCGCCGACCGGACGACGGCCGGAGCCGAAATTCTGGATATTGACGAGAATGGCGCGGCCAAGACCGAAGATATCCACACCCGGGTGATTGTAGAAATTCTTGTCTTCCGCCGAAAGGAAGGCCGCCTTCACCCGGTCGGGGATGGCCTGGATCGGCAGAAACAGGCGTTTTTCATGGGCGTATTCCGCCATCAACGCACCGTTGCCGGCATGCACGCGGGTCGTTACCGGCGGCTCATAGGTGCTCAGAACTGCGTAATCCGGCAGGTCCTTCGTCACGCCGTGCAAATAAATCGCACCGACGACGGCGGCGCACAGGAAGAGCACGCTGGCCAAGCCGAAAAAATATCCAATCAGTCTGATCATACCAAGCTACCGATAATTCGAATCGTAACCATCAACGCCCGACGATTTACGGGCGCATCCTTGCATATCGCGTGCCGTTTTGCACACCATACCTTCGATGACAAGCCGGATACGGCAGCATTCGCTGATATGTTACCGGGCCAACTGCCGCATATCGCGCTTCTGCCGCTGTGCGGATCGCCACCGAATCCGCTTCCGAGTAACGCGGGGAATGTGAGTAAAATAGGGCTTGCGGCTGTTAATCCTCCGCAATGCCCAAGAATTGAACAGCTTTTTGGCTGCAATCGGCACGGCGGCAACAGTGTGGTCGCGGCGCCGCCCCGTGTTTCAACCGCCGTTTGCCATGGCCTTGGCGCGGTATCGCCCCACTGCCGTCGCCAGCCTATCGGCAACCTTATTGCGCCATTCGGTATCGAGAAGCAGCTTTTCATCTTCCGGATTGGAGAGGAAACCCAGTTCCAGCAGCACCGACGGCACATCATGGGCGCGCAGCACCATGAAACCGGCGTAACGATGCGGATTATTGATGAGGCCGACCTGCCCCTCGAAGGAGGAGACGATGTTTTCCGCCAGCGTCACCGAAAAGGCCTGGGTTTCACGACGGGTAAAATCAAGCAGAATATCGGCGACTTCCGGCGGCTCGGTGGAGACAGCCACACCGGCGATCTGATCGGACTTGTTTTCGCGCTCCGCCAGCTCCTGCGCCTGCCGGTCCGAGGCCCGGTCGGACAATGTATAAACGGTCGCGCCTCGAATGCCCTTCTGCTTCAGGGTGTCGGCGTGGACTGAAATGAACAGGTTGGCATTGTTCTGCCGGGCGATTGTCACCCGTTCGGACAAGGCAAGAAACGTATCGGAATCACGGGTCAGGAACGCCTTGATGCCCGGTTCGCGGTTCAGCCGTTCCACGAGTTCCCTGGCGAAGGTCAATGTGATGACCTTCTCTTCCGTGCCGGTCGCCCCGCCTGTCGCACCGGCATCGATGCCACCATGGCCGGCATCGACCGCGATAACGAACTCCGCCTGCCGCGCCGTCTTGTCGCCGGGTGTGATGGCCGCGGTAGTAACCGGTGCCGGCGTCTGCCATTGCTGGGTCTTCACCAGCTCGGCGAATTTGGCCTTGGTGGTGATTTCCGTATCCAGCACGAAACGAAAAGCTGCGCCATCTTCGCCCTTTTTCGTTTCGGCCACCGCCACCTGCACCGGTTTTTTCGCGGTCAGCACGATACGGGCGCTGTTCTGGCCCATGCTGCCAAAGCGGATATCCGAAAAAAGGCCTGTCGGTTTGAGGTCGGATGCCGGAAAGGCGAAATTCACCGCCGGAAAATCGACGACGATGCGGGCCGGCGAATCGAGATAGTGAACATCGAATTCCGGCTCTTCGGCGAAATCGAGAACGATGCGGGTGCGCGCCTCGTCGCCAATGATGCGCGCCTGACTGGCGATAAGCGGTTCAAGCGCAAATGCCTGCGGAACGCCACAGAGGACGGTGACGGCCGAAAGGAAGACCGGAACGACGAGGGCACGCGCAAGCCGCGCGATTCGCACGCCAAGCGGCCCTGCCCCACCTGATATCTCTGCGCTGTGCGTGAAATTCATGGTCTTCAAGAAATTCCGTATTTCAGTCATTTTCGATAAATGGAGCGGAAAAGCACCGGGAACGGCACTGTTTCGACCACGCCGGACGTTTGTTTGCGCGTTTGCGCCCCACAATCGCAGGCCTTGGTGAACCAATTGTTAACCCGGAAATTCCACCAACAATATGGCATATTTAGCCACCCTATTGCTATTATGACAGAGAAAACATACAACAAGGATGAGGGTTAAAAGTGTTGACGGGATAGATGCCCGCCGGCTGCCAATCGAAAAAGACGCTGGCGCTGCAAAACGGGCAATCATCTGCCGTCGTTACATTTATCCTGAAACTGGATCAATTCCGGCCGTGGCCGGAGACCTACCCGGTGGCCCTACCACCGCTGCTCTGAGGAGAGCAAATTCATCGGACCCCAAGGGGTCTATATATTATTGTCGTTCCGCCTGGCCAATGATGTCGCAGCAGTTTTCACATGAACCGGATACCAGGAGCAGGCCAAGCGCCTCGCCGTCGGTCCGGATGCTGCCAGTTTACAGAGGCCCGGCTGGAGACTTCATTTCCGGCACATCCTTGCACTCATATGAAAGGCCCGTCCGTATGGCGGGCCTGTTCTCGTATAAAACAAGGCTGCGCCGAGGAGCACAGCTTACATGGCAGACAAAATGCTTATCGACGCCTCCCACGAAGAGGAGACACGCGTAGTCGTTGTCCGTGGGAACCGGATCGAAGAATTCGATTTCGAATCGGAGCACAAGAAACAGATCCGCGGCAATATCTACCTTGCCAAGGTGACGAGGGTTGAACCCTCGCTTCAGGCGGCCTTCGTCGATTACGGTGGAAATCGCCACGGCTTTCTCGCCTTTGCGGAAATCCATCCGGACTATTACCAGATTCCGCTTGCCGACCGTCAGGCTCTGCTGAGGGCCGAAGCCGAGGATCATCGCCGCAGCGACGACTTCGAATCGGCAGATGCGCCCGAGCCCGGTGCACCGGCAATCGATCTTTCGCAGGTTGATCAGCCCGATGTCGGCATCGTCTCGGCAAGCGAAACCGTTGAAGTCGTTGTGACGGAAGAGGCTGCGCCAGCGACTGCAGCCGAGGAAGTCTCCGAAGAGAGCGCGGTTGCAGCCGTCGAAACCGTTGCTGAAGAAGCGCCGGCCGAGGAAGAAAAGCCGAAGAAGCGCGTTCGCCGCCCCCGCGCCAAGAAGAAGACAGCTGAAGAAATCGCGGCCGAAGCCGCTGATGCCTCTTCCGAGGACGACGGCAGCACCGGCGGCGAAATGGCCGCTATGGTCGATACCGATACGATTTCCGAAGAAGTCGAAGGCCTTCGTCGCGGCAATGACGATGATGATGACGACGATGATGACGATCATCACGAAAAGGAAGTGATCGAATCCGTCGGCGCCGAAGACGCCATGGAAGAGGTTCCCGATCGCGTTGCCCGCAAGCCGCGCAAGCAGTATCGCATCCAGGAAGTCATCAAGCGCCGCCAGATCCTTCTGGTGCAGGTCGCCAAGGAAGAACGCGGCAACAAGGGTGCCGCACTCACCACCTATCTGTCGCTTGCCGGCCGCTATTCCGTGCTGATGCCGAATACGGCGCGTGGCGGCGGTATTTCCCGCAAGATCACCCAGCCGACCGACCGCAAGCGCCTGAAGGAAATCGCGCGCGATCTGGAGGTTCCGCAGGGCATGGGCGTCATTCTGCGCACCGCAGGCGCCAACCGTACCCGCGTCGAGATCAAGCGCGACTTCGAATATCTGATGCGCCTGTGGGAAAATGTCCGCACGCTGACGCTGAACTCCACGGCCCCCTGCCTCGTTTACGAGGAAGGCTCGCTCATCAAGCGTTCGATCCGCGATCTCTATAACAAGGATATCGGCGAGATCATCGTTTCCGGCGAAGAAGGCTATCGTGAAGCAAAAGACTTCATGAAGATGCTGATGCCGAGCCACGCCAAGGTGGTTCAGCCTTACCGCGACATTCACCCGATCTTCTCGCGCTCCGGCATCGAAGCCCAGCTCGACCGGATGCTGCAGCCGCAGGTTACGCTGAAATCCGGCGGCTACCTCATCATCAACCAGACGGAAGCGCTGGTTTCCATCGACGTCAACTCCGGCCGTTCAACCCGCGAGCATTCCATCGAGGAAACCGCACTGACGACGAATCTGGAGGCGGCGGAAGAAGTTGCGCGCCAGCTTCGCCTGCGCGACCTTGCCGGTCTTGTCGTCATCGACTTCATCGACATGGAAGAAAAGCGCAACAACCGCGCTGTCGAAAAGAAGCTCAAGGATTGCCTGAAGAACGATCGCGCCCGCATCCAGGTCGGCCGCATCTCGCATTTCGGCCTTCTGGAAATGTCGCGCCAGCGCATCCGCGCTTCGGTGCTGGAATCGACCACACAGGTCTGCCAGCATTGCGGCGGCACGGGCCATGTGCGTTCGGAATCCTCCATCGCGCTGCATGTTCTGCGCGGCGTCGAGGAATATCTGCTGCGCAACACCACGCACAACATCACCGTGCGCTGCACGCCGGAAACGGCACTTTACCTGCTCAACCACAAGCGCGGCACGATCGTCGATTATGAAGGCCGCTTTGGCGTGTCGATCATCATCGCCGCCGATTCCAGCGTCGGTGCACAGCATTTCGCCATCGATCGCGGTGAAGCCGTCGAAAATCCGGTGAAGATCGAAAGCCTCATCCAGATGCTTCCGAACTTCGTGGAAGAGGAAGACGATTTCGTCGCCGAGGTGGAAGAGGACGAGGAAGAGGAAGAAATCGTCAAGGCGCAGGCTGGCGAACCGCGTCAGCAGCAGCAGGGCGAAAACGGTGAAGATGGCAAGCGCAAGCGCAAGCGTCGCCGCCGTCGTCGTGGCAAGGGCGGACAGAACGACCAGAACGGCGCTCTTGATGCACAGGCCGGCGACGACGCCGATGATGCTGAAGGTGACGACGACAGCGCCGAAGCCGATGACACCGATGGTGATGCCGACGAAAACGGCGTGAACGAAGCCGCAAACTCCGACGAAGACGGCAAGCGCAAGCGCCGCCGCCGCGGCAAGCGTGGCGGCCGCCGCAACCGTGACGAGGCTCTCGACGCTGCAGGCGCGGAAGCCGGCGACGAAGGCGAGACGGAAGGTGAAGGCGAAGAGGTTTCCGCCGCAGCGCCCGTAACCGAAGAGCCTGCCGCCGCCGACGTGGTGGAAGGCGTGGTTGCCGACGTTGTGGCTGAAGAAGCGCCGAAGAAGCCGCGCCGCACCCGCAAGGCGAAAGCCAAGACCGAAACCGAAGACGCGCCGAAGGCTGAAACGGTCGAAACGGTCGAGCCGGTGATCATCGAGCCGGCAGTCGTTGAAGCGACCGTCGTCGATGTCGCCATCGAAGAGGTGGGTGAAGCTTCGGCCGATCTGGCGCCTGAAGCAGACGCACCGGCGACGGAAGAAAAGACCCGCGCGAACCGGGGCAGCAATGTCTCCAGTTCGGAACCGGTGGTGACCTCTTCGGGTTCGTCCGCAAACAATCCCGACGGCGATGAGCCGAAGCCGCGCAAGGGCGGCTGGTGGCAGCGCAAGGGCTTCTTCTGATAGAAGCGACTAAACAAAAAGCCCGCAACCATGTTGCGGGCTTTTTGCTTTTGAGGAGCACTTCTCTCGCGTCATCCTCGCCCTTGAGGCGAGGATCCCTGACCGGTTGCAGACATTAACCCTTGCCTCAGGGGCGAGGATGGCGACGATGTGGAGAGAGGCCCGGAACTACCCAACGCGAGCGCCATATAAGGGCACTTTTGCCGTCGGCGTAGACACCGTTTGTTGTGCCTGAACCCTCACACAGACCGCGTCAGTCCGCCATCGACGCGGATATTCTGACCGGTGATGTACCCTGCCCCCTCAGATGCGAGGAACGCCACGGTGGCGGCGATCTCCTCGCTTTTCCCATAACGCTGCATCGGCACGCCCTGACGGCGTTCTTCCGTGGCAGGCAGGCTGTCGATCCAGCCGGGCAGGACGTTGTTCATGCGCACATTGTCGGCCGCATAGGTATCGGAAAAAATCTTGGTGTAGGAGGCAAGGCCGGCGCGGAAGACGGCCGATGTCGGGAACATGCTGCTCGGCTCGAAGGCCCAGGCGGTGGAGATGTTGACGATCGCACCCGCCTTCTGCTTCACCATGACCGGAGCGATAATCCGTGTCGGGCGGATGACGTTCAGCAGATAGACGTCGAGACCCGTATGCCATTGCTCGTCGGTAATATCGAGGATGGAGGCGCGCGGGCCATGCCCGGCGCTGTTGACCAACACATCGATACGGCCGAATTTTTCGAGCGTCAGATCCGTGAGGCGCTGGAGATCGTCATTGGACTGGTTGGAGCCGGTGACGCCGATGCCGCCCAGTTCCTGCGCCAGCGCTTCCCCCTTGCCCGAAGACGACAGGATCGCAAGCTTGTAGCCGTCCGCGGCCAGACGTTTCGCCACGGCGGCTCCCATGCCGCTGCCACCCGCCGTTACAACAGCCACTTTTTCTGCCGACATCGTTTTCTCCATTTCCAATCCGGTGAACCGCCGCGTGGCGATCCTTCTCCATGCTTGAACCGCCTCATCTATAGCGGGTTTTGGAAACAAGTTCGAACCAGAAAGCCTTGGGTCCGCGTGAAGAAAAACTGATGCTGGCGGCGTCTCAGCGCGGCACTTCCACATCCGCCGAATGAACGTATCTGCTGTCCGGCGGAGCCTCCTCCCTCTCCCGCAGACCGTAGTCGCGCATCACATAGGCGATACGCAGGCGGTAATTGGAAAAGACGCCGGAGCGTCCCATGGCCTGTGCTGCGCGATGCGGCGCGGTGTTGCGCCATGCCTTCACCGCCTCCTCATCCCGGAAGAACGAAAAAGAGAGCATCTTTTCAGGATTGCTGATGCTCTGAAACCGCTCAACCGACACGAAGCCATCAATGGTTTCCAGTTCAGAGCGCAGGCTGGCGGCGATATCAAGATAATGCTGTTTCTCGCCCTCGGCCGGAAAGACCTCGAAGATGACGGCGATCATCATTCACCTCCGGCATGGGGAGAGGAGGCAAGCCGCAGGAAAAGCCTATCCTCACGGCGGATAAATTGCTCGCGGCGGGCGAATTCATAATTCTCGCGCCCAGCCGGGTCGGCGGCGAGCCGCGCCCTGTAGGCCTCGTATGCGGCGAGGTTTTCAATATTGTAGACACCGTAAGCGATCGTGCTCGATCCCTCCTTCGGCGCGTAATAACCGATGAGATCGGCCCCGCAGCGCGGTATCACCTCTCCCCAGCTGCGGGCATATCGGTCGAAGGCGTCGACCTTGAAAGGGTCGATCTCGTAACGAATGAAGCAGGTCAACATCGTCTTTCTCCTCGTGTTTCTGTCCCTCCTGTTTAAGCCATTGCCTCACGTCAATGCTTCGGCTATCATCGAACTATGAAAGACGGCCCCCTTATCGCCAATGTCGCCGCCCTGATCGGTGACCCTGCCCGCGCCAACATCTTGACGGCGTTGATGGATGGGCGTGCTCTGACAGCAAGCGAGCTTGCCGAGGCCGCCGGTGTCACCCTGCAGACCGCCAGCGGGCACCTGTCGAAACTCTCCGATGCCCAGCTGCTGAAGGCGGAAAAACAGGGGCGTCATCGTTATTTCCGTCTTTCCGACGAGGATGTGGCGCAGGTTCTGGAAGCATTGATGGGACTTGCCCAGCGCACCGGCGCGGTGCGTGTCCGCACCGGACCGAAGGACAAGGCGCTGCGGGAAGCGCGCATCTGTTACGATCATCTGGCCGGGGAAAGCGGCGTGGCGCTGCTTGCGGCCATCACCGCGAACGGGTTCGTGACGCAGGGTGACGATCCCGTGCTGACGGATAGCGGACGCGACTTTTTCTCCAGCTTCGGCATCGATCTTTCGCCGCTCGAAAAAGCACGCCGCCCGGTCTGCCTGCATTGCCTGGACTGGAGCGAGCGCCGGCATCACCTCGGCGGCGGGCTTGGCGCATCGCTGCTCGACGCCATGCGTGAGCGCGACTGGCTGCGGCGCGGAAATGGCCGCGTGCTGACCTTCACGGCAAAGGGTGAAAAGGCGTTCAACAGCACCTTCGGCTGCACGCCCGCCTGATCCCGTGTGAGCTGACTTATTTCAGCCAGCCGGCGATACGCCCCACGGCCTCGGCGATGTCAGACACCGAGCCCGCATAGGAAATGCGCAGTGCGCGGTGGCCCTCCTCCGGGTCGAAATCCATGCCTGGCGTCGCCGCCACGTCGATTTCCGCCAGCATGCGCCTGGCAAAATCCATACTGTCATTGGAAAAGCGGCTGGTATCGACATAGGCGTAAAACGCCCCATCCATGGGCGACGCCAGCGGCAGGCCGATTTCCGGCAGGCGCGCCATCAGGAAATCGCGGTTGGTGCGATAGCTTTCCCTGTAGACATCCAGTTCCTCCGCCGCCGAAAAGGCTGCGGTCGCCGCAAGCTGCGACAGTTCCGGCGGTGAGATATATAGGCTCTGGGCCAGACATTCGACCGGGCGGACCAGATTTTCGGGCAGCACCATCCAGCCGATGCGCCAGCCGGTCATGCAGTAATATTTCGAGAAAGAATTGATGATCACCGCACTATCGGTGATTTCAAGCGCGCTCGTCTCTTCGCCGACAAAGGTGAGGCCGTGGTAGATCTCGTCGGAGATGAAAGCCATGTCGCGGCTTTCGCAATAGCTGGCGAGCCGTTTCAGCGCGTCGCGGCCGGTGACGGTGCCGGTCGGATTGGCCGGGCTTGCCAGAAGCACGCCTTTCAGCTTGCAGCCGGCTTTGGCTTCCGCCCGCTCCAGACTGGCGGGCGTCAGCGTATAGCCGGTTTCGGCCGTAACCGGCACTTCGACCACATTCAGGCCAAGTGCCTTCAGAATATTGCGATAGGCCGGATAGCCGGGCCTTGCGATCGCGACATGATCACCCGCATCGAAGAGGCTGAGGAAGGCGAGATTGAAGGCGGCGGAAGAACCTGTCGTTACGGCAATGCGGGCCGGATCGATAGCCACCTGATGGCGCAGCCGGTAGTGGCCGGCAATTGCTTCCCGCAATTCACGCAGGCCCAGCGCGTCGGTATAACCGATGCGCCCGTGCTTCAGCGCGGCCTCAGCCGCCTCAAGCGACGCCTTCGGCGCTGGATGGGAGGGCTGTCCGACAGCCATGGAAATGACGGGGCGCCCCGCCTGCCTGCGCCGGTTCGCTTCCGCCAGGATATCCATGGCGTGAAAGGGTTCGACTGCGCTCCGCTTCGACATCGTAATCAAGGGCATGCTCTTTCCTGAACCGTATTTCGCAGACTTGCCGCAGAATCACAATCTTCACAATCATGCGACCATAATGCGGACAACTATTTTTGCCGTATGGCATTTGGCTTAAAGTAAGGTAATTGCCATCATGATATTCATGAAGCACTGACCGCACAGTAATGAGGACCGATATGGCGCATCTTCTCCGTTCAACCCTTCTCGCCAGCGTGACGGCCCTTTCGACGGTTTTCGCGTCTCTGCCCGCTCATGCTCTGGATGCCGAGCAGAAAAAGGAAATGGGCGAATTCATCAAGCAATATCTGATCGAGAACCCCGAGATCATGCTTGAGGTTCAGGACGCGCTTGAACGCAAGCAATATGCGGCCCGTAACGCCAAGGCGGCAGAAGCCGTTGCCGACAACAAGAAGACCATCTTCGAATCGAAATACGATCTGGCGCTCGGCAATCCGGATGGCGATGTGACGCTGGTCGAGTTCTTCGACTATAATTGCGGTTACTGCAAACGCGCCATGGGCGATATGGACGCAATTTTGAAGGGCGACAAGAAGGTGCGCGTCGTCCTCAAGGAATTTCCCATCCTCGGGCCGGAATCGGTTGCCGCCCATCGCGTTTCCAATGCCGTGAAACTGCTTGCTCCGGCCAAGTACCCCGAATTCCAGCGCACCCTGCTTGGTGGTCGCGGGCGCGCGAACGAGGGCAGCGCCATGGAAGTCGCCACCGCGCTCGGCCTCAAGGAAGCCGACATCCGCAAGTCGATGGCGGAAAACCCCAATGACGCGCAGGTGCAGGAAACGTACAAGCTGGCAACCAGCCTCGGCATTACCGGAACACCGTCCTATATCGTCGGCGACGAGGCGGTTTTCGGTGCTGTTGGTGCGGACCCGCTGAAGGAAAAAATCGCCAATATGCGCAGCTGTGGAAAAGCCACCTGCTCGTGATTTTTAGAGCGGTGGGCGATAAATCGGAATCGGTCCCGCCGCTCCAAGTTTTTGTTCGAACATCGGATTGTCTGAAAACCGCAAGACACTTTTCGGTTGGATGCTTAAAAAAGCCCCTGCATTCCCTGTGAGATGCCGGGCAAGCCGGCGCTTTCCGGCTTGCGGGGGCTTTTCCTTGGCGGCTGCGCAGTCTATAGCTGTCGCTGATTTTCTTATGGAAACTTGAATGAGCAATATCATCATCGTCATCAACGGCCCCAATCTCAACATGCTGGGAAAAAGGGAACCGGGTATCTATGGTGGCAAGACGCTGAAGGACATCGAGAATGATTGTCTTCAAGCCGGTGCCGATCTCGGTTTCGCAGTGGAATTCCGCCAGTCCAACCACGAAGGCGTGCTTGTGGACTGGTTGCACGAGGCGGGTGAGCGGGCGGCAGGCGTCGTCATCAATCCCGGCGCTTACAGCCACACCTCTATCGCGTTGCATGACGCTATTCGTGCGATTTCCACGCCTGTCGTGGAAGTGCATATTTCCAACATCCACGCCCGCGAAGAGTTCCGTCACAAATCGATGGTATCACCTGCAGCGAAGGGCATGGTCTGCGGTTTTGGACCATACGGATACATCATGGCGCTTCACGCGCTGAAAAACATCACGGCATAAAAAGAAACAAAGAATAGGGTTTGTCATGTCTGAAAAGAAACAGGGTATCGACAAGGAACTGATCCGCGAGCTCGCGAATATCCTCAACGACACCGACCTTTCGGAAATTGAAGTGGAGCAGGACGACCTGCGCATCCGCGTTTCCCGCGCTGCGCCGCCCGCCCCGGTTTACGCGGCGCCCGCCCCTTACGCCGTGCCGGCAGCAGCTCCCGCCGCGGCACCGACAATCGCCGCGCCGGCAGCACCTGCGGCCTCCGCAGCACCGGCCCGCAACCCGGCCAACACCGTTTCCTCGCCGATGGTCGGCACTGTCTACCTCTCGCCTGCTCCGGGCGCCCGTCCCTTCATCGAAGTGGGCGCGACCGTCAAGGAAGGCCAGACCATCCTCATCGTCGAAGCCATGAAGACCATGAACCAGATTCCGGCGCCCAAGTCCGGCAAGGTCGTGGAAATCGTCGTCAACGACGCACAGCCCGTGGAGTATGGCGAAGCCCTCGTGGTCATCGAATAAAGGCGGTTCAGCATGGTTTCGAAGATCCTCATAGCCAACCGTGGCGAGATCGCGCTGCGTGTCATGCGTGCCGCAAAAGAGCTTGGCATTCCGACTGTCGCCGTGCACTCCACGGCCGACGCGGATGCGATGCATGTGCGCCTTGCCGACGAAAGCGTGTGCATCGGCCCGCCGCCCTCGCGTGACAGCTACCTCAACATCCACCAGATCGTTGCGGCCTGCGAAATCACCGGTGCGGACGCCGTTCATCCCGGTTACGGCTTCCTGTCGGAAAATGCCAAATTCGCCGATATTCTCGACGCGCACGGCATCACCTTCATCGGGCCGACCGCCGAACATATCCGCATCATGGGCGACAAGATCACCGCCAAGCAGACGGCGCAGGAACTCGGTATTCCCGTGGTTCCCGGCTCCGACGGTGAAGTGAAGCCTGAAAACGCGCTCGAAATCGCCCGGACGATCGGTTTCCCGGTCCTCATCAAGGCGACGGCGGGCGGCGGTGGTCGCGGCATGAAGGTGGCGAAGACCGAAGCCGATCTGGAAGAGGCGGTTGCGACTGCCCGTTCCGAAGCGGCAGCCGCCTTCGGCAACGATGCCGTCTACATGGAAAAATACCTCGGCAAGCCGCGCCATATCGAAGTGCAGGTTTTCGGCGATGGTGAAGGCAATGCCGTTCACCTTGGGGAGCGCGATTGCTCGTTGCAGCGCCGCCACCAGAAAGTGCTGGAAGAAGCCAATTCACCGGCACTGACAGTCGAACAGCGCATGAAGATCGGCGAAATTTGCGCCGACGCCATGCGCAAGCTGAAATATCGTGGTGCCGGCACCATTGAGTTCCTGTATGAAAATGGCGAGTTCTATTTCATCGAAATGAACACCCGTCTGCAGGTGGAGCACCCGGTAACGGAAGCGATCACCGGCATGGATCTCGTGCAGGAGCAGATCAGGGTCGCTTCGGGCCAGGGCCTGTCGGTCACGCAGGCGGATATCGAATTCCATGGCCATGCCATCGAATGCCGTATCAATGCCGAAGATCCGCGCACCTTCGTTCCCTCTCCGGGCACGCTGACCTATTTCCACACGCCGGGCGGCCTTGGTGTGCGCGTCGATTCGGGCGCATATCAGGGCTACAAGATCCCGCCCTATTACGACAGCATGATCGGCAAGCTGATCGTTCACGGTCGTGACCGTGACGAGTGCATCCGTCGTCTGCGTCGGGCGCTGGACGAATTCGTCGTCGACGGCATCAAGACCACGCTGCCGCTTTTCCAGGATCTTCTCCAGAATGAGGATATTCTGAACGGCGATTACGATATTCACTGGCTGGAAAAATATCTGGCCGGTGACGCGTCTCACTAAGACGATATGGCTGGGCGGCGCAGCAGAAATAACGGCATAACAGTCGATATTCTGCTGCGCGCCTATTCCGCCGGCCTTTTTCCCATGGCCGATTCGGCTGATGATCCGGAGCTTTTCTGGGTTGAGCCGGAGATACGCGGCATCATCCCGCTCGATGATTTTCACGTCTCCAAAAGCCTTGCCAAGGCGATTCGCAAGAAGCCGTTCGACATACGCTTCAACACCGCCTTCGAAGCTGTCATGGCTGGCTGCGCTGCCGCAGCGCCGGACAGGCCGAGCACCTGGATCAACGCCACCATTCGCAAGCTCTACACCGAACTGCACCAGATCGGCCATGCACACAGCGTCGAGGCTTGGGAAGGCAAGGAACTTGTCGGCGGGCTTTACGGCGTGTCGCTCGGGGCGGCCTTCTTCGGCGAAAGCATGTTTTCCCGTCGCACCAACGCCTCGAAGATTTGCCTCGTGCATCTGGTGGAGCGGTTGAAGGCAAGCGGCTTTGTGCTACTCGACACACAATTCACCACCGAACACCTCAAGACATTCGGGGCCATCGATGTGCCGAAGCAGGACTATGCAAAAATGCTAGACCTTGCCGTCAACCGGCCGAGCCTGCAATTCTGAAGACTTTACGTAAAGTTATTTGCTTGCCGTTGAGGGAGCCGGAACTTCCGAGTCCTGCTTGCAGCCCGTCAGCCAGACGTCATAGATCGGGTGTTCAACGGCGTTGAGGCCTGGGCTGTCGGCGAACATCCAGCCGGTGAAAATCCGCTTGATCTTGCGGTCGAGCGTGATTTCATCGACCTCGACAAAAGCGTCGATCTTCTGGGTTTCCGTCTGATCGCGGGAATAACAGACCTTTGGCGTCACCTGAAGCGCGCCGAATTGCACCGTCTCGTCGATATAAACATCAAAGGACGTGATGCGGCCGGTGATCTTGTCGATGCCGGAAAACACCGCAACGCGGTTTTCCAGACGGGCGGCGGAGACGGGTGAAATGAGGATGGCAGCAGAGACCGCAGCAAACAGCGACACTGTCAGCGCACGCAAAGAACGATCCCGCGTGATTTTCCTCATACGATATGTCTCCAAATATTTGCCTGTGTCGAGACGCCGACCGGATCAACGCGTAAGGGCGGAATGTGGCAAAAACCGGTGAGGCCGAATATCAGCGCGGTGTTTTGCACAACACCGCGCATCACAATAGCTCAGTTGCCGGGTGTCCAGGCGTCGTAGTCGCCGGTCACGCGCGGCCGCTCGCCGGCAACAGCCAGCGACCCTTGAGGGCGATAGGCCTTGGACGTGCCGGTGTGGTTCGGCTGGTGCGGCTTCTGCCATTCGCGCGCGACGTAGCTTTCCTGACTTGGCGGCACGTCGGTGCGGTAATGCATCCAGCCATGCCAGCCCGGCGGAATGGCCGAGGCTTCCGCGTAACCATTATAGATCACCCAGCGGCGCGGCATGCCCCAGGATGTGGTGCCGCCTTCGTAATAGGTATTGCCCAACTCATCCTGTCCGACTTTCTTGCCAAAACGCCAGGTGTGAAACCGCGTTCCGATCGTCTGGCCGTTCCACCAGGTGAAGATTTGCGTCAGGAGAGTCTTCATTATCCGTTCCTCGGGCTTGAATGCGCTGCAGCGATTTTAAATCGCACGGCACAAGACATGCTTATGCCGCCCCTCACGGCAATTGTCCAGCATTTCGAGATATATCCGCGCTATTTCAGCTTCATCCTGAAGCCTAAATGCCGCTTCTCAAAACCCAGCCGCTCATAGAAGCGATGCGCATCCAGCCGGGCCATGTTGGAGGTGAGCTGCGCGGCGTTCAGGCCCTGACGTCGGGCTTCCTCAAGGCAATAATTGATCATCACCGCGCCGATGCCCCGTCCGCGCATGTCAGACCGTGTCTGTACCGCCTCGATCACCATGGACTTTGCCCCTCGCCCGACGAGCTTGGTGAGGATGGCCGTCTGGAAGGTGCCGACAACCTCGCCATCCAGCTCCGCCACATAGAGCGTTTCGCTCGGCGATGCGGCAATGGCACGGAAGGCCGCGAGATAGTCGGGCTGCGCCGATTCGTCAGCGGTGTCGCCGTGGCCGCCGATCTCGTCGGCGGCAAAAATGGCGGCGAGCGCCGGGAGATCGTCTTCGCGCGCCGTGCGGATGATCAGCTTCTGCAATGTCTCATTCATCGTTTCAGGCTCTTTTCCATAACGATGCCGGGCAGCCCCTCGATGCCCGCCATGCGCTCGATTCGGTCCACCTCGACAAATCCGACGCCTTCATAAAAGGCGATTGCGACAGTATTTTTAGGCTCGACTTCCAGCCGCATGATTTCCGCGTCCGGAAAACAGGTTTCAAGTTCGGCGAAGAGATCGCGGCCAACACCCTGACGCTGAAGGTCTGGCGCCACATAGAGCTGGTGCAGCAGGGCCGTCTTCGCCATCTTGGTGGACATGGAGCCATAGGCCATGCCGCCGATCCGCTTGCCGTCATCCGCCACCAGAAACTCGCCGCCCTTTTTCTCGACCCGGTCCTTCATGGCCTGCGGTGAGTGCCATGCGGCAATCAGTTCGTTCACCTTGTCCGCGCCGTAAATCACGTCGTAGGTCGCGTGCCAGGTCGTCGCGAGCAGGGTGCGAACCGGCTCAATGTCACGCAGGCTTGCCGTGCGGATGAAAAACATGATTTGGCTCCGTCTTGAAACAGAAATGCCGGGCGTTGATCCCGGCAGAAGTGATGTCAAATTTCGATACTCAGCGTCATCCTCGGCCCCCGAGCCGAGGATCCATGCATCCGCAGGCCGTGGATGGTCGGGTCAAGCCCGACCATGACGCCGTGCAAGAGGCATGCTTCCTTGTCACTCTTCCTCGATACCGAGCTTGGCCTTCACCAGCGCCTGCACCGCCTGCGGGTTGGCCTTGCCGCCCGTCGCCTTCATGACCTGACCGACGAACCAGCCGGCGAGCGTCGGCTTCGCCTTGACCTTCTCGACCTGATCCGGGTTGGCGGCGATGATATCATCCACGGCCTTTTCGATGGCGCCGGTATCGGTCACCTGCTTCATGCCGCGGGCCTCGACGATTTCAGCCGGGTTGCCGCCCTCGTTCCAGACGATTTCGAACAGATCCTTGGCGATCTTGCCGGAAATGGTTTCGGCCTTGATAAGATCGATGATGCCGCCGAGCTGTTCCGGCGAAACCGGCGTCGTCTCGATATCCTTGCCAAACTTGTTGAGCGCGCCGAGAAGGTCGTTGATGACCCAGTTGGCGGCGGCTTTCGGATCGCGGCCGGCAGCGACAGCCTCGTAATAATCGGCAATCGCCTTTTCCGAAACGAGGATCGAGGCGTCATAGACCGATAGACCAAGATCGGCCACGAAACGCGCCTTCTTGTCGTCGGGCAATTCAGGCAGATCGACCTTCAGCGCTTCGACGAAAGCATCGTCGAATTCGAGCGGCAGCAGGTCCGGATCGGGGAAGTAGCGATAGTCATGCGCATCTTCCTTGGAGCGCATGGACCGCGTTTCGCCCTTGCCGGGGTCGAACAGGCGGGTTTCCTGATCGATGGCACCACCATCTTCCAGAATAGCGATCTGGCGGCGCGCCTCATATTCGATGGCCTGGCCGACGAAGCGGATGGAGTTGACGTTCTTGATTTCGCAGCGCGTGCCGAAACCTTCGCCCGGACGACGCACGGAGACGTTGACGTCGGCGCGCATCGAGCCTTCGTCCATGTTGCCGTCGCAGGTGCCGAGATAGCGCACGATGGAGCGCAGCTTGGTGAGATAGGCCTTCGCCTCATCCGAGGATCGCATGTCGGGCTTGGAGACGATTTCCATCAGCGCCACGCCAGAACGGTTGAGATCCACGAAGGACATGGTCGGGTGCTGGTCGTGCATGGACTTGCCGGCGTCCTGCTCCAGATGCAGGCGCTCGATGCCGATCTCGATATCCTCGAAATTGCCCTGACGGTCCGGCCCCAGCGAAATGGTGATGATGCCTTCGCCGACAATCGGGTCCTTGAACTGCGAAATCTGGTAGCCCTGCGGCAAATCCGGATAGAAATAGTTCTTGCGGTCGAAGATCGAACGGTTGTTGATCTTCGCCTTCAGGCCAAGACCGGTACGCACCGCCTGTTTGACGCATTCCTCGTTGATGACGGGGAGCATGCCTGGCATGGCGGCGTCCACCAGCGACACGTTGGCGTTCGGCGCATTGCCGAAGGTGGTGGAGGCACCGGAAAACAGCTTGGAATTGGAGAGAACCTGCGCATGGACTTCGAGGCCGATCACGATTTCCCAATCGCCGGTGGCGCCGGGAATGAAGCGTTTCGGGTCGGGGGTGCGCACGTCTACAAGGGTCATCTGAAGCTCACGATATACGGGTTCTTTGGCTTTGGTGGGTAGAACATATGGCGCGCGGGCGCAAGACATCTTGCGTCCTCTGACGCCACGCGCCGGATTTTCGGCCGCGCCGGACACGGGTTTTTTACGCTTCTCGAATTCAATTCAGGCCATGACGACAATCGCCCTCGGTTTCCTGGTCTATATCGCCTTCAATTTTTTCGTTTTTCTCGTCTACTGGTGGGACAAGGAGGCGGCGAGAAATGGCGGCTGGCGCATTCGCGAGAGCACATTGTTGTGGCTCGCCTTCCTGGGCGGCAGCATCGGTGCGATTTCGGCTCAGCACCTCCTGCGGCATAAAACGCGCAAGGAACCGTTCCGCAGCATCCTGCCAGCGATCATGATCGTGCACGCCGGCCTCATCACATCCGTGATCATCATGCCGAACTGGCCGATGCGGCTGGTAACCCTTGCTCAGAACTCCGTGCCGTAAACACCGCTCTCGATCTCGACAAGCTGCTTTTGCAGACCGACCGACTGCACATCGCGATCAAGCTTCGGCGCGTAGGAAACGGAGAGCCAGCGGACGCTATAGCCATGGTGGCGGAAAAAAGCGACGGCCGGTTCGTTCTGGGCATGGGTTTCAAGCCGGATGGTTTCGAAGCCCTTATCCACTATCAGCCGTTCAATATCAGCGAGCAGGAGACTGCCGACCCGCCGGCGCTGAAAATCCGGATCGATCCAGAAATCTGAAATCGTCTCGTCGAAATGTTCCCGCGCCGCCCATCCGGCAACCGAGCCACCGGACTCCGCTACCCGGATGGCCAGCCATGAGGAGCGGGTGAAATTGGAAAAGGCACTTGCCGCGTTGTCATAAAGCGTCGCGGTGATGCCGAGTGCGGCGGTTGCCTGCCGCCAGGCCCTGAGGCCGATGGCAGCCAAGGCCTCCGCTTCCTGCTCAAGCGCATTGCGAATGACGATCAAGCCGCGCCCTCCATGGCCGCAAGAAGTAAAGCACCGGCCGCGTGATTCGGCCAGCGCAGCTTTAAGGGCGGTGTCCATCTGCACAACCGTAAAAATGGCAACGGATGCGAACAACACGCCGGACTTGACCGCCATGGCCTGGCCCGCTAACGAAAAAGCGCAAGTCAGGAGTTTTTATGTTCGCTCAATCGGAGTCCCGGTAACGGCCCTGCCCGCAAGTTTCTTGCGCGCCGGGCCATGCTGAAACCGAGCCGGATGCCTTAACGGCACCCGGGTTTGCTTTCACGCGTCTATATGACGCCGACCGGACTTCCAAAAATGGACATTTCCCGCGCCGAACAGCGCATTCTTCACCTGCTCGCCCAGGGCGGCAGAATTGAACTCGTTCGAGACGATACCCGCAAAATCGAAAAAATTGCGCTCTATACGCGCGACGGCTGGATTTTCAGCGGCCTCGATCTCCTCACCTTCCGCAAACTGAAACGGAAGAGAGCAATCGCCTCTTCCGGCGGCAAACCTTACCGCATCACCACGCGCGGGCTGGAACTCGTGCGGGGTGAGCTGGATAATCGATAAAAAGAGACGGGCGGCACTTTGATGCCGCCCGTCGGATTTCTCATTCGCTTGTCAGGCCTCTCACCACCACTTGGCGGGGGTGAACTTGCCGGCGGCCTGCTCGATGGCATGTGCAGTCTTGAACAGCGTCTCTTCTTCGAAAGGCTTGCCGATAAGCTGCAGGCCGAGCGGCAGCCCCTTGCCGTCAAGGCCGGCCGGAACCGAAAGGCCCGGAAGTCCGGCCATGTTGACGGTGATGGTGAAGACGTCTTGCAGATACATCTTCACCGGATCGGACGCGAGTTCCTCGTCACCCACAGCGAAGGCGGAAGATGGTGTGATCGGCGCCAGAATGGCGTCGACGCCATCGTGGAAGACGTTTTCGAAATCGCGCTTGATGAGGGTGCGGACCTTCTGCGCCTTCAGGTAATAGGCGTCGTAATATCCGGCCGACAGCACGTAGGTGCCGACCATGATGCGGCGCTGCACTTCCTTGCCGAAACCGGCCGCGCGGCTCTTTTCGTACATGTCGGCAATGTCCTTGCCGTCGACGCGCAGGCCGTAGCGCACGCCGTCATAACGGGCAAGGTTGGACGAGGCTTCGGCCGGCGCGACGATGTAATAGGCGGGAAGCGCGTATTTGGTGTGCGGCAGCGAGATATCGACCACCTCGGCACCGGCATCGCGAAGCCACTCGACGCCCTTCGCCCAGAGCTTCTCGATCTCTTCTGGCATGCCGTCGACGCGATACTCCTTCGGAATACCGATCTTCAGGCCCTTGAGCGACTGGCCAATGGCCTTTTCGTAATCCGGCACCGGCAGGTCGACGGAGGTGGTGTCTTTCGCATCCACACTTGCCATGGTCTTCAACAGGATTGCGGCGTCACGCACGTCACGGGCAATCGGGCCTGCCTGATCCAGCGAAGAGGCATAAGCGACGATGCCGAAGCGTGAGCAGCGGCCATAGGTGGGCTTGATGCCGACGGTGCCGGTGAAGGCCGCCGGCTGGCGGATGGAGCCGCCGGTGTCCGTTGCGGTGGCACCGGCGCAGAGATGCGCGGCAACCGCTGCGGCTGAACCGCCAGACGAGCCGCCGGGCACCAGCTTCTGCTCGGAGCCGTTGGCGCGCCACGGGTTGATGGCCGGTCCATACCAGGAGCTTTCATTGGACGAGCCCATGGCGAATTCGTCCATGTTGAGCTTGCCGAGCATGACGGCGCCCTGATCCCAGAGGTTCTGGGTGACGGTGGACTCATATTTCGGCTTGAAGCCGTCGAGAACATGCGAACACGCCTGTGTGTGCACGTCGCGGGTGGCGAAAAGGTCCTTCACACCAAGCGGAACGCCTTCCAGCTCGCCAGCCTTGCCGGCGGCGATGCGTTCATCAGAGGCTTTCGCCATCTCGCGCGCCTTTTCAGGCGTCAGGGCGACATAGGCGTTCAGCGCGCCGTTGGCCGCATCGATGGCGGAAAGATAGGCGTCGGTCAGCTCCAGGGCGGAAAATTCTTTGCCCTTCAGCTTTTCGCGGGCTTCGGCAATGGTCAGGCTCGTCAGGTCGGTCATGGTCGGCAACGGCTTTCGAAAATCTCGGAAAAATCAGGCGGCAAACGGCGGTCGCTTATTCGACCACTTTCGGGACCATGAAGAAGTCCCGGTCGGTCGCAGGCGCATTGGCGACGATGTCTTCCGCCTTGTTGCCGTCGGTCACCACGTCGGCGCGTTTCTTCATGTCCACCGGGGTCACTGACGTCATCGGCTCGACGCCATCGACATTCACTTCCGAAAGTTGCTCCACGAAACCGAGTATGCCGTTCAGCTGCCCGAGCATATTCTGTGCTTCTTCTTCGTTGACAGCGATACGGGCAAGGCGCGCAACGCGCTTTACGGTGGCGAGATCGACGGACATGGTTCTACTCCGGTCAGAATTTTCCTACCCGCTATAATCACCATGTCCGCCATTCGCAACGGTAGAAAGCATGTCGCGTCAAACTGTGTGGCGGTTTTGCAGTCGCGACATGTGCAGGCAAAATGTCAGAAGGACAGCGTATCGCCTGCCTTAGGCGTGTGAACACGGGCTTCAGAGCCTTCCATGCCGGCCACGAATTTCTCCGGCGTCTGGTCGATGATCGGGAAGGAACCGTAGTGGCAGGGAAGCACGTTCTGGAACTTGAAGAAACGCTGGCAGGCGAGTGCAGCCACCGCCCCGCCCATGGTGAAGCGGTCACCGATCGGCACAAGGCCGATATCCGGCTGGTGCAGTTCATTGATGAGCTTCATGTCGGAGAAGATGTCGGTGTCACCCATGTGATAGACGGCCGGGCCATCCTCGAAATGCAGCATCAGGCCATTGGCGTTGCCGAGCGAATGGGAGACGCCATCTTCGGTGATCTGGGCGGAGGAATGCAGCGCATTGGTGAAGGTGACCGAAAAACCATCGAAATGCACCGTGCCGCCGGTATTGCCCATATCGACCTTCGCGACACCCTTTGCGGAAAGCCAGGCGGCAAGATCAGCATTCGCCAGCACAGTCGCGCCCGTCTCACGGGCAAGCTGCACGGTATCGCCGACATGGTCGCCATGGCCGTGGGTCAGGAGAATATGAGTGATGCCTTCGGCCGCCGTCTTCCCATCCTGCCCGGCAAAACCGGGATTGCCGGTGAAGAACGGATCGATGAGGATCTTCGCGCTACCGTTTTCGAGGCGGAAGGCGGAATGGCCGAGCCAGGTGATTTTCATGGGAACTTCTCCTTTGTATTGCCGGTGTAGTATGACATAGAGCATTTCCAGTAAAAGTGCGTAGCGGTTTTACGTCTGGAAAATGCGTAAAATCAAAGGTCTAGAGCGGGTCTCACGTTTCCGTTGAAAACGGACGTTCTCTGGAAACAGCCTGAAGAACCGCACTACCGATATTTCAGAGAGGCGACAATGGCCGCAGATAATGACGATTACGTGTATGACGAGGCAACCGGCGAATGGCGGCCGGCTTCCGAATTGGCAGCAGAGGCGGCGCGCGCCAATGAAGTGCGCGATGCGGCGGGCAATGTGCTTGAAGATGGCGATTCCGTAACCCTGATCAAGGATTTGAAGGTCAAGGGCACCAGCACGGTCATCAAGCAGGGCACCGTCATCAAGTCCATCCGTCTCACCGGAAATCCGGAAGAGATCGATTGCAGGCATGATGCGGTCAAGGGTCTGGTGCTGCGCACTGAATTCGTCCGCAAACGATAAAGGCAGCACACGACATGGCGATACTCACCATCGAGGAACTGGCGGAAACCCTTCAGCCCGCACAGGCGATTGCCGGCCTCGACCTTGGCACGAAGACCATCGGGCTTGCCATGTCGGACCTGTCGCGGCGTTTCGCAACGCCGCGTCCCGTCATCAAACGGGTGAAATTCACACGGGATGCCGAAGTGCTGCTGGCCTTCGCCGAAAAGGAGAAGGTAACCGCCTTTATCATTGGGTTGCCGATGAACATGGACGGTTCGGCCGGCCCCCGCGTGCAGGCAACACGCGCCTTTGTGCGCACCATGGGTGAAAAAACCGCCCTGCCGTTTATTTTCTGGGATGAGCGACTTTCAACGGTCGCGGCCGAGCGTGCACTTCTGGAGATGGATGTCTCACGCGCCAAGCGGGCCGAACGCATCGATTCGGCCGCCGCAAGCTTCATCCTTCAAGGCGCGCTGGACAGGCTTTCGGCACTCGCCCGCGCGGTCGACTGACGGCCCGTCCACCAGGCAGCAATCTGCTTCCTCTTGCGGAAAGCGAGGATGGCAAACACGATCAGGCTGTCCACCACAATGGCGCGCGCCACCAACGGCGGCAGGCTTTCCGGCGGCAGGCCGAGAATATTGCCGTAAATCTGGAATACCAGATCATGGGTCTGACGCGTCAGCATGTAAAAGCCGAAGCTCATGTCGTAATAGGAAAGCCAGTACCAGCTGCCCAGTAATGCGACGGGGCCTGCCCAGAGGATCAGAAACCACTTCATGCCGCCTGCCCCCGCGCAAAAACCGTATCGGGAACGCCGGCAAGCACCGCCCAGCGCACCGCTGCCATCAGGCAGAGGTTCAGCGCCGGCGCGTCGATATCCAACGGCAGCATCACAAAAAACGTCATCATGACGCCCAAAGCTGTCCAGCGGCTCACTTGCGGCTCCCTTATGCGCAGTCATTGCGCATGGTTAACATTTCGTTAACTCACACTGGACCCGCAGCTATGACGACGCAAATGAAAGCTGTCATTATGGTTAACGACGAACGGCCGGCATGTGGAAAACGTGTATCTGCGTGAACGGTCAGACGCCGCGGCGGTTGCCGGTCCGGTAAGAACATGGCTGATTTTTCTTTAATGCCGCGCTTGCGCCGGGATTGCGGTCTCCCCCACCCCGGCAGCGGTTTCAGCCGTAAACGCCACGCACCAGTCTTTTGACGGCCGTGGTGATCTTCTCCCAATCCCGCTCGGATTTCAGCGGTACACCGGCGAACTGGCCGCTGGTGGCAGCGGAAATGACGAGGTGCTGGATGGCGGCGAACAGCACGGCATTAACGGCGGCGGTATCCACACCCTTGGGAGCCGCCAGCGAACCACGCATGCGCTCCAGCCATTTGCCCAGCGACTTGGCGCGGGCTTCGGCCAGCTGACGGACCTGCGGCGAGCCATCCGACACTTCCCAGGCGATGATCTTGCAGACGAGCGGGTCGCTGCGCAGCGCATCCATGAAATAAAGCGCAAGCTTTTCCATGAGGTCGCCATAGGTCAGAAGGAACATCCCACCGGTGTCTTCAGGGATACGATCTTTCACCCAGGAACCGAGATCCTCGCCGATCGCCTCGATCAAACCGTCAAGGCCGCCGAAATAACGATAGATCAGCTGCTTGTCGCAGCCGGCACGGCGGGCAACCGCATTGATGCCAAAGCCCTGAAAGCCTTCCTCTGCAAGCAGCGACCGCGCGGCGTTGAAGATCGCCTTCTCAGTCGCAGCGCGATCCTTGATGCGCTTTTCCGGTCTGTCGGCTGAAATCGCCTCTGCGGTCGCCAGCATGGTTGTCTTCCCGTTTTCTGAAAGGCCTTCCTCAACGGGTTAACAAAGCATGAAGGGAAGAACAATGTGGCACCGCGGATGGGAAGCAGGTTCCTGTGGATGACGTCAACCATACTCACCCCCTGCGTCCATACACGGCAAAGACTTCCTACGTCCTGTCAATCGTCAATTGGGTTATCGCCATAGTCGGCCGGAAGATGGCGCTCGACCTCCATCGAATCATGGAGTACGCGGCCGACCCCAATCAGACCGGGTTTCAGCATACGGTAGAGTAAAAAATGTCTCGGATTTCGAACAAGACCGGTCTCGTTCCTAGCCCGTTCCCGGCTATAACGCAGGTGGTAGCTGCGCACATTCCCGATCAACTCGGGGCGAGTATTCGTTCCCGGACGAAGCGGATCGAGTGCAACGTCACGCAGGGCAGTCACAAGTAATTTCTCATAACGTAATCTTGCAGCCGGTCCGAAAGTCTCGTGTGTCCAAACGAGAATTTCCAATATATCCGACTGCGCCGCCTCGGACATACGATACATCGTCAATCGCTGTCTGGCTTGGCGAAACGGGCTTGCGCTTTACGTCCCAAAGCGGAAATGAAGTCATCAAGCCCATCATCTGCAACGTCCACAAAACGTCCCTCGGCAATATCGGTGAAGCCGTGTTGCGCGGCCGCCCTCAACGCTTCAAGCTTGACCGTCTCAAGGCGCTCGCGACGCTCTATCATCCGCAGGCCTTCCCGTAGCACCTCACTCGCATTCTGATAGCGGCCAGATTTGACGAGCCCGTCTATGATCTCTTCGTGATGCTGTGTCAGGACGACGTTACGCGTTGGCATAGGAACCTCCAGCGGACTTCATTTGCGCCTAGCAATAACACCAATTGGCATAATCTGCCAATATCACTCCAGCGCCATGCCAAACCAGACACTACCAGGCGTTTCGTGGCTCTCCAGACGTTTGAAGCCGCGCGTTTCCCAGAAGCGCATGCCCGCATTGTTGCGTTCGCTGGCTCCGAGGTGGATGCCGTAGACGTTGTTCTGTCTGGCCATATCAAGCCAGCGGGAAAGAAGCCGGGTGCCGCCGCCCTTGCCTTGCGTGCGCGGCAAGAGGTTCATGTGGATATGGGCCGGAAACGGATCGGTAAGCCAGGTTGGCGTGCGGCGCGGATGGTGGATGAAATGGGCGCGGCGCTCGTCGGCGTCCCATGTCTGCTGGTCGCCGCCGGGATCGGGGTAAAGGGCACGCAGATGTGGCCACCATTCCCGCTCCAGCCGCTCTTCGTGCAAGGCCGTATCGAGAGCGCCGACGATGTAGCCGCAGACGCCCTCCTCGTCCTCGGCCACGAAAACGGCATCGGGCCAAAGATGCAGATAGGGCACGGAATAGATATGCCCGACCATGCGGCCATCATTATAAAGCGGCGTGGCATCCTGCCCGGCATCGCCGGTGGCAAGGCTTATGGCGTAAAGCGCGCCTTCGTCCTCAGTTCGGGCGGAGCGAAAGGTCAGCATTGGCAGCCGCCTTCCCTTACCGCGCATCGACACGCGAAAGTGTCACGACAGATCAGAACACGCCTGACGCCATTGCTGTTTTTCAAATCCGAGACCCCTCCCGCCGGGACTGCTAAATCTTCATCCGCATACGTCGATCAGGACGCAGGCGGATAAAGGAGATCGATTATATAGTTCGGATCGAAGCGGGAATCGAGCATGCCATAAGTGTGCCGCCAGCCACCCGCAAGACGGGTTTCGAGGAAGGCATCGGCGATCTTGCCGGCACCCAGGCGGCAAAGCTCGGCGGCAGCGGCAGCAAGCGCAAACTGCTCCACCAAGAGACGGGCCGCTCCTTCGTCGCGTTCGGCAAGGGCGATCGCCGCGCGCAGCACGTCGGTGGTCTTCTTGCCGGCTGGCCCGAGGTCCCGTTCCAGCGTCTGGAAGACGAGATCGAACAGGTCCTTGCCACGCTGGAGAACCCGCAGCACATCCAGCGCCATGACGTTGCCGGAGCCTTCCCAGATGGCATTGACCGGCGCTTCACGATAGTGGCGGGCAATCGGCCGTTCTTCGACATAGCCATTGCCGCCGAGGCACTCCATCGCCTCATAGATGAGGGCGGGCGCAATCTTGCAGCACCAGTATTTCACGATCGGCGTCATCACCCGCGCATAAGCGGCTTCAGCCGGATTGTTGCGGGCCGCATCGAAGGCCGTCGCCAGCCGGAAGGAAAGTGCTGTCGCGGCAGCTACATCCAGCGCCATGTCGGCGAGAACGCGGGTCATGATCGGCTGGCTGACCAGCATCTTGCCGAAGACCGAGCGTCCGCGGGCGAAATGCACGGCTTCGGCGAGCGAGGCACGCATCATGCCTGACGATGCCAGCGCGCAATCGAGACGCGTCAGCGTCACCATGTCGAGAATGGTGCGGATACCGCTTCCGGGATCGCCCAGCAGATAACCGAAGGCATCGGTGAACTCGACTTCGGCTGACGCATTGGAGCGATTGCCGAGTTTGTCCTTGAGGCGCTGGAAATGAAGGCCGTTCTTTGAACCGTCCTCCAGATAACGCGGCACGAGGAAGCAACCCATACCGTCGCCCATCTGGGCCAGCATGACGAAACCGTCGCTCATCGGCGCGGAGAGGAACCACTTATGGCCGGACAGGCGGTAGATGCCCTCGCCCACCCGCTCGGCCGTGGTGCGGTTGGCGCGAACATCCGTGCCGCCCTGCTTTTCCGTCATGCCCATACCGATGGTGACGGCGGTTTTCTGCAGGGCCGGTTTCTGCGCGGAATCATATTTGCGCGACAGGATTTTCGGCATCCACTCCTTCTGCACCCGCGGCGATGTCATGATGGCGGCGACGGAAGCGCTTGTCATGGTCAGCGGGCAGAGATGCCCTGCCTCGAGCTGAGACGTCAGGTAGAATTTCGTCGCGCGGGCCTTGTGTTCATTGCCGCGCGTATCGGGAGAATTTTCCCAGACGCTTGAATGCAGGCCTGACGACATGGAACGGCGCATCAGCGCGTGCCAGGCAGGATGAAACTCCACCTGGTCGAGACGTTCGCCGCGCGGGCCGTGGGTGTGCAGCTGCGGCACGCCCTGATTGGCCATGCGCGCCAGTTCCTGCGCCTCATGCGAGGTGACGTAGCGGCCGAGCTGGTCGAACTCGTCCCTCAGGTTACGTGACAGACCAGAGGTGAGGTCGACGATCAGCGGATCGGAACGATAGGCATTGATGCCGGACCAGAGGCTTGGCTGGTTCAGTTCGGCGAGCGATTCTTCTGTCCGGGAATTCTGGGTCATCCGCTGCTTCTAGCTGTTTTGTACTGGAATTGCATAGTGGGGTGATATTGCATAATTCCACCCACAGGAAGCGATTGAGACGATTAAACCCCCGCTTTCAGCATTTTTCAGGCGTAACCTGATTTAGTTATCCGACCTAGAGAATGCCAAACACGTTTCCGGCAAGACCGAGCAATAGCAGGAAGCCGGAGGCGGTGCCGCGCAGCCGAAAGTTTTCGGCTGAGTCTCCGATGACGAGCAGGCGCTCTTGAGGAAACACGGCATTCTCCGACGCCGGGTCACGACGGAACCACTGTTTGCGCAGTTCCCTCGTCTGTCGAGACTGGGGAAACATTGCCGTGTTTTCATTTCCGGGGTTGCGGGCGCTTGCCCCGTGACCATGCAGTCTCTATAGAGCGCAAGACCGAATTCCGCGGCGCTCCTGAGGCGTGTTTACGGCGAATGGCAGCGCACGGATCAGCATTCGGGCGTTCCGGGCATTTTCACGGGAAAATGCGACGCCCGTCAGGAGGCAAACCGCATGGTCTTCTTCCCCCATCGCCATCTCCTTGGCATCAAGGGGCTTTCCCATCAGGATATCACCCTGCTTCTCGACAAGGCCGACGAGGCGGTGAAAATCAGCCGCCAGCGCGAGAAAAAGACCTCGACGCTCCGCGGCCTGACACAGATCAACCTGTTCTTCGAAGCCTCGACGCGCACGCAATCCTCCTTCGAGCTGGCCGGAAAGCGCCTTGGCGCGGACGTGATGAACATGTCGGTCGGCAATTCCTCGGTGAAGAAGGGCGAAACGCTGATCGATACGGCGATGACGCTGAACGCCATGCGCCCGGACGTGCTGGTGGTGCGCCACTCTTCCGCCGGTGCCGCAGCCCTTCTCGCGCAGAAGGTTGCCTGCTCCGTGGTCAATGCCGGCGACGGCCAGCATGAGCACCCGACGCAGGCGCTGCTCGACGCGCTGACCATCCGCCGCGCCAAGGGCGAACTATCAGGCATCACGGTGGCGATCTGCGGTGATGTGCTGCATTCGCGCGTTGCGCGCTCCAACATCATCCTGCTCAACCAGATGGGCGCGCGCGTTCGCGTCGTCGCCCCCGCCACGCTTCTTCCCTCCGGCATTCGCGACATGAGCGTGGAAGTCTTCCACGACATGAAGGAAGGGCTGAAGAATGCCGATGTGGTGATGATGCTGCGCCTGCAGCGCGAGCGCATGTCCGGCTCCTTCGTGCCTTCGGTGCGCGAATATTTCCATTATTACGGTCTGGATGCGGAAAAGCTGAAGGCGGCGAAGGAAGATGCGCTGGTCATGCATCCCGGCCCGATGAACCGTGGCGTGGAAATCGCCTCCGAAGTGGCCGACGGTCCGCAGAGCGTGATTGAAAGTCAGGTGGAAATGGGGGTTGCCGTGCGCATGGCCGTGATGGAAACCCTGCTTGTCTCGCAAAATCAGGGTGAGCGCGTATGAGTGCCGTGACCGTTCTCAAAAACCTCCGCATTGTCGATCCCTCCCGTGATCTCGACGAGACCGGCAGCGTGATCATCGGTGCGGACGGCACCATTCTGGCGGCAGGCAAGGACGCTCACAATCAGGGCGTGCCGGAAGGCGCGACGGTGCGTGACTGCAAGGGTCTGCTGGCGGTTCCCGGTCTGGTGGATGCCCGCGTCTTCGTCGGCGAACCCGGAGGCGAGCATCGCGAAACGATCGAGTCCGCCTCACGCGCGGCAGCGGCCGGCGGCGTTACCAGCATCATCGTCATGCCGGATACAGACCCTGTTATCGATGATATCGCGCTGGTCGAATATGTGAAGAAGACGGCGCGCGACAAGGCGCTCGTCAATGTCCATCCGGCAGCGGCCTTGACCAAGGGCCTCAACGGCGAGGAAATGACCGAATTCGGCATGTTGAAGGAAGCCGGTGCGGTTGCCTTCACCAATGGCCGCAAGGCGCTTTCCGATACGCTGGTGCTGCGCCGCGCCATGACCTATGCGCGCGAACTGGGTGCTGTCATCGCGCTTGAGACCCGTGACAAATATATCGGCGGCGGTGACATGAATGAGGGGCTTTTCGCGAGCTGGCTCGGTCTTTCGGGCGTCCCCAAGGAAGCCGAGATCATTCCGCTGGAGCGCGACCTGCGCATTGCCGGGCTGACGCAGGCGATCTACCACGCCGCCAAGATTTCCGTGCCGGAATCGGCAGAGGCGATCCGCCTTGCCCGGCAGCGGGGCGTCAAAGCCACCTGCGGCATCTCAATCAATCACCTGACGCTCAACGAGAACGATATCGGCGAATACCGCACCTTCTTCAAGCTTTCCCCGCCGCTGCGCGCCGAAGACGACCGCAAGGCCATGGTGGACGCGCTGAAGGACGGCACCATCGATATCATCGTCTCCTCCCACGACCCGCAGGATGTCGACACCAAGCGCCTGCCGTTTTCGGATGCGGCAAGCGGCGCGGTGGGGCTGGAAACCATGCTGGCGGCGGCCCTGCGTCTCCACCACAGCGGCGAGGTTCCGCTGATGCGGCTTATCGATGCGCTTTCCACCCGCCCGGCGAAGATATTCGGTCTCGACGCCGGAACGCTTAAAGTCGGTGCGAAAGCCGATATCACCCTGATCGATCTTGACGAGCCATGGCTGGTTGCGCGCGACCAGCTGGTGTCGAAATCCAAGAATACGCCGTTCGAAGATGCCCGTTTCAGCGGCCGCGCTGTCGCCACTTATGTGGCTGGCAAAGCCGTTCATTCCTTGGCATAAGATCACCAACAGAGATCACGCTGACGGCGCGACAGAGGGGACGTTTGAATGAGTGCTTTGACTGACTGGCAGACGGCGCCTGCCCTGCTCGCGCTTGCGGCGCTGATCGGCTATCTGCTCGGTTCCATCCCCTTCGGTCTCATTCTCACCCGCATGGCGGGGCTGGGCGACGTGCGCAAGATCGGTTCGGGCAATATTGGCGCGACCAACGTGCTGCGCACCGGCAACAAGAAACTTGCCGCAGCCACCCTGCTGCTCGACGCGCTGAAGGGCACGGCGGCGGTGCTGGTCGCCAATGCGCTGTGGGGTTACGAAGCCTCGCTGGTGGCCGGTTTCTTCGCCTTTCTTGGCCATCTGTTTCCGGTGTGGCTCGGCTTCAAGGGCGGCAAGGGCGTGGCCGTCTATATCGGCGTGCTTCTGGGCGCCGCACCGCTGATGATGCTGGCCTTCGCGCTGATCTGGCTCGCAACTGCCTTCATCACCCGCTACTCCTCGCTGTCGGCCCTTCTGGCCATGCTGATCATTCCTGTAGCGCTCTGGGTGCTTGGACCTGAAAAGACGGCGTTGCTGGTAACGCTGCTGAGCGTGATTTCATGGTGGAAACACCGCGAGAATATCGCGCGCCTGCTGGCGGGCACCGAAAGCAGGATCGGTCAAAAGGGCTGAACCCCATCTTGAGGATACGCCATGCCGCATGAGGAAACGACACGGCAGGGCATAGAGCTTTCCGCGCGGCAGCGGGTCGCCTGGCTGCGGTTGATCCGCAGCGACAATATCGGCCCCGTTACCTTTCGCGAACTCATCAATCATTTCGGCAGCGCTGAAAAGGCGCTGGATGCCCTGCCGGAGCTTTCGCGGCGTGGCGGCTCCTCACGCAGCCCACGCATCGCCACGCAGGCAGAGGCGGAAGGCGAAATCGAAACGGCTGAAAGATTCGGCGCCCGGTTTGTCGGCATCGGCGAGCCGGATTACCCACCTGCCCTGCGGCAGCTGGATGGCGCGCCGCCGCTGGTCGCCATGAAGGGATCGGCAACCGCCGCAACAAGAGCCTGCGTCGGCATCGTCGGCTCGCGCAACGCCTCCATCAACGGCGCGAAATTTGCCGCGATGCTGGCACGCGATTGCGGCCGGGCCGGTTATACGATCGCTTCGGGGTTGGCGCGCGGCATAGATGCGGCGGCACACCGGGCAAGCCTTGCAAGCGGTACGGTGGCGATGCTGGCGGGTGGTCTCGACCGACCCTACCCGCAGGAAAATTTCGGGCTTTTGCAAGATATCTATGATCAAGGCGGCGCGACGATCAGCGAAATGCCCTTCGGATGGGAACCGCGCGCCCGGGATTTTCCCCGCCGCAACCGCCTGATATCAGGCGTCTCGCTTGGCGTTGTCATCGTGGAGGCGGCAGAGCGTTCCGGTTCGCTGATTACAGCCCGGCTTGCCGGTGAAGCGGGTCGGCTGGTTTTCGCCGTACCCGGCTCTCCGCTCGACCCGCGCTGCGAAGGGACCAACCGGCTGATCAAGGAAGGCGCGATGTTGACCACGGGTGCGGAGGACATTCTCGAAGCACTGCGACCACTCATGGAGCCGCAATTGCCCTATGACCGCAAGATCGAGGAACCGCGACCAGAAGAAGAAATGTCACCACCCGGAGACGATGAGCGCAGCATCATTGCCGCCGCACTCGGCCCTTCGCCCGTCGAAACAGACGACATCATCCGCCACACGGGTTTTTCCGCCGCCACCGTTCATATGGTGCTTTTGGAACTCGATATCGCCGGCCGACTAAACCGGCATGCCGGGGGACGGGTTTCGCTCCTCGCGGATTGACAGCTTGCGCCGCCCGCTCTGGATATCGCCGACTTCGACATAGGCCATCTCGATCAGATAACACAGCATATCGGCGCCCTCACGGTTCGCGACCTGCCGCAGCTCCGCCAGCATCTGGCGAATGTATGCCAAGTTCTCTCTGGTCCCTTCGTTGTCGGCATTATTGTTTGTTGCGTTCGGGACCATATATTTATCCTGGGAATTTCGTCTGAAACGAAGAGCAATAAAGTAGATTCAAATGATGTTGGTCATCATAACCAATTTACCAAAGATTGCAATACAACAATAGATTATCCATAGGTTGTAATAACCCGGAAGCGATAAAATCGGGCTTGCCTCTTGACCCGCGGGCATTACCTGTCCATGTCGAATTATAAAGAAGCCTTGTTGCGGCCTTCCTCCGTGATCCGGCTATGTTAACGGACCAGTTCCAGAGAAAAACAATATGAATGTCGTTGTCGTAGAATCTCCTGCCAAAGCCAAGACGATCAACAAGTATCTTGGTTCGGGCTACAAGGTTCTTGCATCCTTTGGCCACGTCAGAGACCTTCCTGCCAAGGACGGATCGGTGCTGCCCGACCAGGATTTCGAAATGTCCTGGGAGGTTGATAGCGCATCCGCCAAGCGCATGAAGGATATTGCCGACGCGGTAAAAGACTCTGACGGCCTCATTCTCGCAACCGACCCGGATCGCGAAGGTGAAGCCATTTCCTGGCACGTTCTCGATCTTTTGAAGAAGAAGCGCGTTCTCGGCGACAAGCCGGTGAAGCGCGTGGTCTTCAACGCCATCACCAAAAAGGCCGTGCTGGACGCCATGGCGAACCCGCGCGACATCGACGTGCCGCTGGTAGATGCCTATCTCGCCCGCCGCGCACTCGATTATCTCGTCGGCTTCAACCTGTCGCCGGTGCTGTGGCGCAAGCTGCCGGGCGCTCGTTCCGCCGGCCGCGTCCAGTCGGTTGCGCTGCGTCTCGTCTGCGACCGCGAGTCCGAGATCGAACGCTTCATCTCCGAGGAATACTGGAACATCAGCGCGCTTTTGAAGACACCGCGCGGTGACGAGTTCGAAGCCAAGCTGGTTTCGGCCGACGGCAAGCGGCTGCAAAGCCGCGGGATCAAGACCGGCGAAGATGCAAACCGGCTGAAGGTGCTGCTGGAAGGCGCGACCTATGTTGTCGACACGGTCGAGGCAAAGCCCGTCAAGCGTAATCCCGGCCCGCCCTTCACCACCTCGACGCTGCAACAGGCCGCGTCTTCGCGCATGGGCTTTGGCGCTTCTCGGACGATGCAGGTGGCGCAGAAGCTTTATGAAGGTATCGACATCGGCGGCGAGACCGTTGGTCTGATCACCTATATGCGTACCGACGGTGTGCAGATGGCCCCGGAAGCCATCGATGCTGCCCGCAGCGCCATCGGCGAGCAGTTCGGCGACCGCTACGTGCCGGAAAAGGCGCGTTTCTACTCCACCAAGGCCAAGAACGCCCAGGAAGCGCACGAGGCCATCCGCCCGACCGATTTCAATCGCACGCCAGACCAGGTGAAGCGTTATCTCGATGCCGATCAGCTGCGTCTCTACGACCTGATCTGGAAGCGCGGTATCGCCAGCCAGATGGCGTCCGCCGAAATCGAGCGGACCACTGTGGAAATTCTGGCGGACAAGAACGGGGAACAGGCCGGGCTTCGCGCTGTCGGATCGGTGATCCGTTTTGACGGTTTCATCGCCGCCTATACCGACCAGAAGGAAGATGGCGAGCAGAGCGACGACGGTGACGATGAAGGCCGTCTGCCGCAGATCAATGCGCGCGAAAATCTCGCCAAGCAGAAGATCAATGCCAGCCAGCACTTTACCGAGCCGCCGCCGCGCTATTCGGAAGCCTCGCTCATCAAGAAGATGGAAGAACTCGGCATCGGCCGCCCCTCCACCTATGCGGCAACGCTGAAGACGCTGAGCGACCGTGAATATATCATCGTCGACAAGCGCAAGCTGATTCCGCATTCGCGCGGACGGCTGGTGACGGCTTTCCTCGAAAGCTTCTTTTCCAAATATGTCGAATATGACTTCACAGCCGCGCTGGAAGAAAAGCTCGACCGTATTTCCGCGGGCGAACTGGACTGGAAGCAGGTGCTGCGCGATTTCTGGAAGGATTTCTTCGCGCAGATCGAAGATACCAAGGAATTGCGCGTCACCAACGTGCTGGATGCGCTGAATGAGGTTCTGGCGCCGCTGGTCTTCCCCAAGCGTGAGGACGGTTCGGATCCGCGCATCTGTCAGGTTTGCGGCACCGGCAATCTCTCGCTGAAGCTCGGCAAATACGGCGCTTTCGTCGGTTGCTCCAACTATCCGGAATGCAACTACACCCGCCAGCTCACCTCCGACGGTTCGGAAGCCGAAGCTGCGGCCTCGAACGAGCCGAAGGCTCTCGGCGCCGATCCGATGACTGGTGAAGAGCTGACGTTGCGGTCGGGCCGTTTCGGACCCTATATCCAGCGCGGCGACGGCAAGGAGGCCAAGCGTTCCTCCCTGCCCAAGGGTTGGAAGCCGGAGGATATCGACCATGAAAAGGCGCTGGCGCTCATCAACCTGCCGCGCGATATTGGCAAACATCCGGAAACCGGCAAGATGATATCTGCCGGACTTGGCCGCTATGGGCCGTTCCTTTTGCATGACGGTTCCTATGCGAACCTCGAAAGCATCGAGGATGTGTTCTCGATCGGCCTCAACCGGGCCGTCACCGTCATTGCCGAAAAGCAGAGCAAGGGTCCCGGCCGCAGCGGCACGCCTGCGGCTCTGAAGGAACTGGGCGACCACCCCGATGGCGGCGCTATCACTGTTCGCGACGGGCGTTATGGCGCTTACGTCAACTGGGGCAAGGTCAACGCCACCATTCCGAAGGGTCAGGATCCGACCTCGGTGACGCTGGAAGAGGCGCTGGTGTTGATCGCCGAGCGCATCGCCAAGACCGGCACCGGCGGCAAGCCTGCCAAGGGCAAGAAGCCTGCCGCCAAGAAGGCCGATGGCGATGCGGCGGCGAAGCCGAAAGCCACCAAGGCCAAGGCGGCAACAAAGAGCAAAGCGGCCGCCAAGCCGAAGGCAGCGGCCAAACCCAAGAAGGCAGCAGAGTGAGCAAGGCGCCGCGTCAGAGACAGGGTTCCGCCAGCGACGGTTTCGGACGCACCGGGCGCGGCAAACGGGTGAGTGAAGGTGAAGGCATCATCCATGGCGAGGTGCCTTCCCGCGAAGTGCTGCTGAAATTCATCGCGGACCATCCGCAGCAGGCTTCCAAGCGTGAAATCGCCAAGGCTTTCGGGCTGAAGGGTGAAAACCGTATTGTTCTGAAAGCGCTGCTGAAGGAACTTGAAGTCGATGGCATGGTGCACAAGAGCCGCAAATCGCTGACGCGGCCGGGCGGTCTGCCACCTGTGACGGTTCTCGACATCACCACCCGCGACAAGGACGGCGAATTGATCGGCCGTCCGGCGGAATGGCCGGAGGATATGGGTGCTGCACCTGCCGTGCTCATCCGCCAGTCTTCGCAGGATCGCGGCAAGAAGGCCCCGGCAGCCGGTCTCGGTGACCGTATTCTGGCAAAAATCTTCCCCTCGAAAGACAGCGTCGGCCCGGCATATACGGCCCGCGTCGTAAAACTGATTGATCGTCGCCAGAACGCGCTGCTCGGCGTGTTCAAGCAGACGGAAGGCGGCGGCGGACGGCTGATGCCGATCGACCGGCGCGGCGAAGAAATGGTGATCGACCCTGATGGCGTCGGCGATGCCAGGGACGGCGACCTGATCGAGGTGGAAACCTCGCGCAACAGCGGCCGTTACGGCCTGACACGGGCCAAGGTTCTCTCCGTCGTCGGCTCGGTCGCCTCGGAAAAGGCGATCTCGATGATCGCCATCCATTCCCATGGTATTCCGCATATTTTCCCGCCGAATGTGCTAGCTGAAGCGGATGCCGCCAGACCCGCGACCATGTCGCACCGCGAGGACTGGCGCGACCTGCCGCTCATCACCATCGATCCGGCCGACGCCAAGGACCATGACGATGCGGTCTATGCCGAACCGGACCCCTCGCCCGACAATCCGGATGGTGTCATCGTCACAGTCGCCATCGCCGATGTCTCCTGGTATGTGCGATCAGGCGCTCCGCTCGACCGCGAGGCTTTGAAGCGCGGCAACTCGGTCTATTTCCCTGATCGTGTCGTGCCGATGCTGCCGGAGCGTATCTCTAACGATCTCTGCTCGCTCAAGGAAGGCGTCGACCGTCCCGCGCTTGCGGTGCGGATGACCTTCTCCAAGGAAGGCCGCAAGGCGGGCCATACTTTCCATCGCATCATGATGAAGAGTGCCGCCAAGCTCTCCTACCAGCAGGCGCAGGCAGCGATCGACGGCCGCCCGGACGACAAGACCGGGACGCTGCTGGAGCCGATCCTGAAGCCATTGTGGCACGCATACGAAGTGATGAAGCGTGGCCGTGACCGCCGCCAGCCGCTGGAACTCGACATGCCCGAGCGCAAGATTCAGCTCAGGCCCGACGGCACGGTGGACAAGGTTGTCATTCCCGAACGTCTCGATGCGCATAAGCTGATCGAGGAAATGATGATCCAGGCGAATGTCGCCGCCGCCGAGACGCTGGAAAAGAAAAAGCAGCCGCTGGTCTATCGCGTACACGACGCACCGACGCTCTCCAAACAGGAGGTGCTGCGCGAATTCCTCGGCACCATCGGCATTTCCATGGCCAAGGGCGTGGCCATGCGCGCCAATTCCTTCAATGGCATTCTGGCGCGCGCCCTCGATACGCCGCATCAGATCATGGTCAATGAAATGGTGCTGCGAAGCCAGAGCCAGGCGATCTACAGCCCCGAGAATATCGGCCATTTCGGCCTCAACCTGATGAAATACGCGCATTTCACCTCGCCGATCCGCCGTTATGCCGACCTGATCGTCCATCGGGCGCTGGTGGGGTCGCTGGGGCTCGGCGAAGGCGGCATCACCCCACAGGAAGAGGCGACGCTCGACGATATCGCCGCCGAAATCTCGACCTTCGAGCGGCGTGCCATGGCGGCCGAGCGCGACACCATCAACCGGCTGATCGCACATCATTTGTCCGAACGGGTGGGTGAAGAATTCGACGGCCGCGTCTCCGGTGTCACCAAGGCGGGACTATTTGTCGCGCTGCCGCAGTTTGGCGCTGATGGCTTTGTTCCTATATCTACACTCGGAACCGACTATTTCCTCTATGATGAAGCCCATCAGGCTCTGACGGGGGAAAAGACCGGTCTCGGTTACCAGCTTGGCGACACGGTTCAGGTACGGCTTGCGGAAGCAGTACCTCTGGCGGGTGCGCTGCGTTTCGAAATGCTGAGCCCCGGGCGCAAGATGCCGGTCGGCTCGCGGTCGTTCCACAAGGCGGGCCGGCGGACATCGCGTCCCGGCGCCAGGCCGGGAACGAGGCCGCCCAGAGGACGACGTTAACAACACCGCGGCAGGCGGTTGAAAGAACGGAAGAAGGACTTAAGGATGAGTGCACATCAGGGCTCGGAAACGGTCACCTTCGGAGACAATAGCGCGGAGCGGCCGCTTGGCCGTTCGATCATGCGCGGCATGGCGAACCGCTGCCCGGCCTGCGGCGGTGGCCGCCTGTTTCGTGCCTTTCTGAAGCCGGTGGACAATTGCGCCGCCTGCGGCGCGGAAATGCACCACCATCGGTCCGACGACCTGCCGCCTTATATTTCCATCGTCATTATCGGCCATATCGCCGTTGGCGGCTTCATGATGACGGATATGGTGTTCTCTGTTCCCATGTGGGTGCATTTCGCCATCTGGGTGCCGATCACCATTCTGGCTGCACTCCTGACGCTGCAACCGATCAAGGGCGGCGTCATCGGCCTGCAATGGGCTCTGCGCATGCATGGCTTTGACGGAAAGCAGCCGACAGTGCAGATAGACGGCTCCTCCCACTGACGACAGGCGGCGACGTGCGCGTGACCGAACCCCGCAAGAGTGCCGAGGTTGCGAGCCCGCCCCTGCGGCCGCGGGATGCCGCCTCCATCATTCTGCTCGACCGTTCCGGCCCGACAATCCGCGTATTGATGGGCCAGCGCAGCCATGCCCATGTCTTCATGCCCGGCGCTTACGTCTTTCCCGGCGGCAAACGTGATCCACGCGACCACGCGCTTCCCTTTTCCGGCGACCTGCACCCCGCGGTCCTCGAACGCCTCACCGCCTCGGCCTCGCGCCGCCTGAGCGTTGCAGGCGCGAGGGCGCTGGCGCTTGCCGCTGCGCGCGAGCTTGTCGAGGAAACCGGCGTGGATATGGGGCTGAATGCTGATGGTCCGGACCTTTCCTGTTTCCGCTATGTGGCACGCGCCATCACCCCGCCCGGCAATATCAGGCGCTACGACACACGATTCTTTTGCTGTTATGCCGACGAATTGCGGCTGGATACCCGGCTAATCCGGGATTCCGAAGAATTGCACGATGTGCAATGGCTTGACATGACAGGCCTTTCCGGTCTGAACATGCCGAAAATCACGCGCACGGTTCTCGAAGATGTCACAAAATTCATGATAGGTGATCCGTCATTGCCCTTTGAAAGCCCCGCGCGGCTCTATGTCACGCGCCACGGCCGCTTCATTCGAGAGTTTGTATAAAGGCCGTCATGTCACAAATGAAATGCGAAGCGGACGCCATTCACTGGCCCTCACTGATCGCTGCGATTTCCGCCATCAGTGCGGTCGGTGTCGCCATCGGTCTTGGCCTGCCGCTCCTGTCGATCATCCTTGAAAAGCGTGGCATCTCCTCCACCATGATCGGGGTGAATTCGGCGATGGCCGGCGTCGCGGCGATGATGGCCGCCCCCCTGACCTCCAAGATCGCCCATGATTTCGGCGTGGCGCGAACCATGCTGTTTGCGGTGGTTATTTCAGCGGTGAGCGCGTTCGGCTTTTATTTCGCCGACGCCTTCTGGATGTGGTTTCCACTGCGAATCGTTTTCCACGGCGCCACCACGACGCTGTTCATCCTGTCCGAATACTGGATCAACATGACCGCACCGCCGAAAAAACGCGGCATGGTGCTCGGCATCTACGCCACCGGCCTTGCGGTCGGCTTTGCGGTCGGCCCGTTACTGTTTTCCGTGGTCGGCAGCGAGGGCATCCTGCCGTTTATCGTCGGAGCGGCGATCATCCTTCTGGCCGCGATCCCGATCTTCATGGCGCGCGGTGAAAGTCCGGAGCTGGACGAGCGGCCCAACCACCATTTCGCCCGTTATGTCTGGCTGGTGCCGATGGCGTCGGCGGCGGCTTTCGTGTTCGGTTCGGTGCAGGCCGGTGGCCTGTCGCTCTTTCCCATCTATGCCACGCGTGAAGGCTTCAACGAATCGCAGGCCGCACTGCTGCTGACCGTGATGGGCATTGGCAACATGGTCTTCCAGATACCGATCGGCCTGTTGTCGGACCGCATGAAGGATCGGCGCACCATGCTGGCGCTGATGGCCTTTGCGGGCGTTTGCGGCACGCTGGCGCTGCCCCTGCTGGTGGACAGCTGGATCCTCGTGGCGGCCCTCCTGCTGTTCTGGGGCGGCCTTGTCTCCGGCATGTATACCGTCGGCCTCACTCACCTTGGATCACGGCTAAAGGGCGCGGATCTGGTCTCCGCCAATGCCGCCTTTATCTTCTGTTACGCCATGGGTACGATTGCGGGACCGCAGGCCGTCGGCATTTCCATGGATGTCGCGGGCACTGACGGTTTCGCCTGGGCGCTTGCCGTATTTTTCGGGCTTTACGTGGTGCTTTATGGGTTCCGTTTTGTTTTCCGGGCAAAACAGACTTGACTTTTCAGGCGCGATACGTAGTTTCGCGCCAGATTTAGCCGAGGTGAGAAGCGCCTGCGGCTTCTCTTTTGTTTAAAGGCAGGACGACCATGGCGAAAGCTACAACAATCAAGATCAAGCTGCTGTCGACAGCCGACACCGGTACCTTCTACGTCACCACCAAGAACAGCCGTACGTTCACGGACAAGATGACGAAGACGAAGTACGACCCGGTTGTACGCAAGCACGTTGAATTCAAGGAAACCAAGATCAAGTAATTTTCTTGATCGGGTTCTCCGGCAAAAGCGCGCCCAATGGGCGCGTTTTTTGTTTGTATGGACGGGTCTTTGTTGGTGTGGATGGCAAAGACATTCCCCGCGAAAATGCGTGACGCTTTGGCGTCAGGAAAATGCGTAATGTGGAGATGTGGAAGGCAGCCGAGAGGCTCCTCAAATCCGGCAAAGCTTCTCGCGCCGCGATCCTGCGCTTCACCCCTCCTCCGCCATAGATGCGTGGCCGTTAACGGCGTGGAGCCACAACACAGGGCCGCTGGGTAAACCTGTTTCTCAGTCAGACAAGCTTTTCGGGATAAGGCGGTCGGCCAACGATGTGATTACGGCACGAGGAACCGATTCGGACATCGTCAGCCGACCGACCCCACGATTCAGGAGATGCGGCGGACCTGAGCATCATGGGGCATTCGAAATACGCAATACCAGCCCCTGACGAGCGAAACCGCAGCGGCATGAGCCGCCATCATTCCATCATCACAAGACGGAAAAACCGCCGGAAGAACTGTTATTCTCGATAATGAGTGTGCGCAGAAGTAAAATAAAAATCAACAAATTCTTAAGCCAGCGATACATAACCCGGAAAACATGGTTAAATATACAACGCTGGCACACTATAGTTTCCTGCGAGATTGAATTCAATATATTTTTCAACTTGAACTGTATTAAAGCCGCAGAATTTCGCCTATTCATTGCAATAAGATAAAATACAGGCGAGGTCAGGGGCTTGAGCCTCCCAAGGTGACTTTTCAGCACCTCGAACGACGATAAACCCGAAAAGACGACATGGTTTTCAGCGTCAGACGCATGCGGACCGCTTTCAGGCGGCGGCAGCCACCACCCGGTTGCGCCCGGCGTGTTTCGCCTCATAGAGCGCCCGGTCGGCCTGTTTCAATAGCTCGTCCGGCATCCCGAAAGCGCCGCTGCTGGTGGCGATACCAAGAGAGGCGGTGATGCTCAGTTCACGGTCGATGGAGCGAACGTAGAAAGGCTTGTCTTCGACGATCGCCCGCAGACGCTCGGCGACGCTCGTGGCAAGCTCCATCGGCGTGTCGGGCATGACCACGACGAATTCTTCGCCACCGTAACGGCAGGCAAGATCAGCGCCGCGCACCGTGCTGCGGATGCGCGCTGCAAATTCGCGCAGCACTTCATCGCCCACATCGTGGCCGTAGGTGTCATTGACCAGCTTGAACCGGTCTATGTCGGTCATGCAGATGGAAATCGGGCGACCCCGCACGGCGGCACGGTCAAAGAGTATCTTGAGATGATTGTCGAGATAACGGCGATTGTTGAGGCCGGTCAACGCGTCGACAATGGCAAGTTCCATCGTGTGCTGCAGGTTGAGCCGCAGGTGTTCGTTGTAACGCTTGCGCCTTATCTGTGTCAGTGAGCGGGCCACAAGTTCGTTGGGATCGATCGGGCGCAGAATATAGTCATTGACGCCGAGATCGAGCGCACGCGCCACCATATCGTCCGCCCCCTGCTCCGCCACCAGAAGCAGCGGCAGGAAACGGGTGCGCTCCAGCGAGCGAAGCTGTGAACACAATCGCAGCGGATCGTAATCCTCGAAATTGGAATTGACGATGACAAGCTCGAAAGAGCTGCTCGCCGCTTTCAGCAGCGCCGCCTGCGGATCGGTGACGGCATCGACCTCGGCGATCGGCTTCAGCGCCCTGACGATCCGTTCCTGCGAACTTGCGCGGCCATCCGCGACCAGCACGCGGCCGGGCGTCTGCATCAGGCCGTCGGCGCGCAGCATCTCTTCGATGCCGATCTGCCTTGCGGTTTCAGCGCGCAGCCGCAATTCGTCACTGACAGCCTTCAGACGCACGAGGCTTTTGACACGGGCAATCAGTTGAAGGTCGTTGACCGGCTTGGTCAGAAAATCATCGGCGCCGGCTTTCAGGCCGCGCACCCGGTCGGAAGGTTGATCGAGCGCAGTGACCATGACGACGGGAATATGCGCCGTCTTCGGGTTGGCCTTCAGCTTCTCGCAGACCTCGAAACCATCCATGCCCGGCATCATGATGTCGAGCAGGATAATATCGACCTGCTCCTCGTCGCAGATCGCCAGCGCCTTAAAACCATCCTCGGCGGTGACGACATCGAAATATTCCGCCACAAGCCGCGCCTCGAGAAGCTTCACATTGGCAGGAATGTCGTCAACAACCAGAACTCTCGCCGTCATAACCGTTCCCCAGCCGCCTTAGGCGTCGCCCAGATAAGTCTTGATGATTTCGATGAATTTCGGGACGGAAATCGGCTTTGATACGTAGGCTTCACATCCACCCTGACGAATCCGTTCCTCATCGCCCTTCATAGCAAAGGCCGTGACGGCGATGACCGGGATGACGTGCAGCTCGTCATCTTCCTTCAGCCATTTCGTCACCTCCAGCCCCGACACTTCCGGCAGCTGAATATCCATGAGGATGAGGTCCGGCCGGTGCTTGCGGGCAAGGTCCAGCGCTTCCATGCCGTTGCGCGTCTGGATCGTCGTATAACCAGACGCCTCGATCAGGTCGCGAAAGAGCTTCATGTTCAGCTCGTTGTCTTCGACTATCATGACCTGTTTGGGCATGGTGGGCAGTCCCCGTTTCGCTTTGAAACCTTCATCCAGACATATAAGTTGCCAGAGAACCGATTCCATCGTCCATTTGTTGCGCAAGGCTAGAGGGATTTGGTTTCAAAATAGGTAACTTCGGGGAAGAAATGCTGCGCGATACGAAAAACAAAGGCAATGCCGGCAAAGATCCGCAAGAAACGGCGGCCGCCATACTTGGCTGGCTGGCAAACGAACCGGACATGCTGGCGCGTTTCCTGGCGCTGAGCGGCTTGCAGGCCAACATGCTGCGTCAGGCCGTCAACGATCCCGGCTTTCTGGCGGGCCTCACCGATTTTCTGATGAGCCACGAGCCGGACCTCATGGCGTTTTGTGCGGCAACCGACACCTCACCCGAAACGGTGGCCGCCGCCTGGCGTCATTTTTCCGGCCCGGGACTGGATTCAGGGGAGTATTGACGGTCACCCCTTGAGCCGCGGCCACCGCCGGAGTAAGGTCGGCGATGTTCTGGTTTTGTTTTCGCCCCATGTCCACGTCGCACCGCTATGATCCCGGTTTCTGCCGCGACTGCCTGGCTGGCCAGCCAGCGGGTTTGAGGCGTTGCCGCGCCTGCGGCAGCCCGCGTCTCGTCTATCATGACGAGCTTTACGATCTCAGCATCGCCCATATCGATTGTGACGCCTTCTATGCATCCGTTGAAAAGCGCGACAATCCGGAGCTGGCCGACAAGCCGGTCATCGTCGGCGGTGGCAAGCGGGGCGTGGTTTCGACCGCCTGCTATATTGCCCGCATTCAGGGCGTGCGTTCCGCCATGCCGATGTTCAAAGCGCTGGAAGCCTGCCCGGATGCGGTGGTCATCAAGCCCGACATGGAGAAATATGCCCGTGTCGGGCGCGAAATCCGCGCGATGATGCAGGAATTGACGCCGCTTGTGCAGCCGCTTTCCATTGATGAAGCTTTTCTTGATCTCGCCGGCACAGAGAGGCTGCATCATGACCCGCCAGCGCGCGTGCTGGCGAAATTTGCAAAGCGCGTGGAAAAGGAAGTCGGCGTAACCGTCTCGGCCGGGCTTTCCTACTGCAAGTTTCTGGCCAAGGTTGCATCCGACCTCAACAAGCCGCGCGGTTTTTCGGTGATTGGCGAGGCAGAAGCGCTTGTCTTTCTGGCGACGCGGCCCGTAACCACAATCTGGGGCGTCGGCAGAGCCTTTGCTGCGACGCTGGAGGCGGACGGCATCCGCATGATCGCACAGCTGCAGGAAATGGAAGAAGGCGATCTGATGCGCCGTTACGGCGTGATGGGGCAACGGCTCTTCAGGCTTTCGCGCGGCATTGACGAGCGGCATGTACACAATAACGATCCGGTCAAAAGCGTGTCTTCCGAGACGACCTTCTTCAACGACATTTCCCGCCATGAGGATCTGGTGCCGATCCTGCGCTCGCTTTCCGAAAAGGTCGCATGGCGGTTGAAGAAGAACGGCATTGCCGGCCAGACCGTGGTGCTGAAGATGAAGACGGCCGACTTTAAAATCCGTACCCGCAACCGCAAGCTTGATGACCCCACCCAGCTTGCCGACCGGATTTTCCGCACCGGTCTCTCGATGTTGGAGAAGGAAACCGACGGCACGAAATTCCGCCTGCTCGGCATCGGCGTCAGCGATCTGCGCGATGCGGGCCTTGCCGATCCTCCTGATCTCGTCGACAGGCAGGCCGGGCGGCGAGCGGCGGCGGAAGCGGCGATGGACAAGCTGCGCGACAAGTTCGGCAAAGGCAGCGTCGAGACCGGCTACACGTTTGGCACACGCAAATAGCGGTTTGATCGTGGGCCTTGGGAACCGCGCATCGGGCCCCTTGCACCACTTGATGCCAATGTATTTTAGATTTTACACAAATTAGTGATGTTGCAGCCGCACCGTCCTTAAGCTTCATTAAACTTCGCGTGGTTGAGTGGAGCAAGTTTTGTGCATGTGGTGTATTGCGTCATGTCCCTCCGCCTCCGTCTTCTGACCGGCATGCTGTCGGCCAGCATTCTTGCCTTCCCGGCACTTGCCGCCGATAACAGGTCGCTGCAGATCCTCGTTTCGAAAAGCGACCAGTCGCTTTCGCTTTACGAAAACGGCGAAATCATAGCCACCTCGAAAGTCTCCACCGGCAAGGCCGGGCACGAGACGCCGAGCGGCATATTCTCCATTCTGGAAAAACGTAAATACCACGAGTCGAATATCTATTCGGCCGCACCCATGCCTTTCATGCAGCGGCTGACATGGTCCGGCATTGCGCTGCACGAAGGCAAGGTGCCGAACTATGCAGCTTCGCATGGCTGCGTGCGCCTGCCTTCGAAATTCGCCAAGTCACTTTTTGGCGACACCCAGGCCGGCGTGCATGTCATCATCACCGACCGCCCGGTTTCACTGCGTTTCGTGCAGCATCCGGCGTTGTTTGAACCACGTGACGATGCTGATGACGGCAAGCTGCTTTTATCGGATGTGGAACTGCGCCCGGCGACCTTCGATGCGGCTTTGGGCACCGTCGAAGTCGCCATCAATGAAAAGACGCAGGCGCTTAAACCGGCGGTGAAGGCCAAGGCCGCCTCGCCCCTGCGCATACTCATCACCCGGCGCGGCGAGCGGGAAAAGGTGATGGATATTCAGGCCGTATTGACCCGTCTTGGCTTCGACGCCGGCTCAGCGGATGGTTATGCCGGGGAGATGACGGTGAGCGCCGTGAACGGTTTCAAGCGCTGGAAGGGATTAAAAACCACCGGGCCGCTTCTGACCGACGCCTTCGTGACGGCGCTTTACGAATCCGCCAGCGAAAACCACCCACCGAATGGCCAGATCATGGTGCGGCAGGATTTCAAACCGCTATTTGAGGCGCCCATCGACATCAGGGATCCCGAAGTTGCGCTCGGAACCCATTTCTTCGAGGCTGTTACCTTGGATCGCGCAGCCGGAACCGCCGAGTGGAACGGCGTGACGCTCGAAAACCATCTGCCCAACGCAGCCCGAAAGCGACTTGGCATTACCATTGCCGAAGCGCCGGGCGGCTTCGATCAATTGAGTGCCGTGCTTGGCCGTCTCGACATACCGACAGACATTCGCTCCCGCATTGAACAGGAGCTTTCAACCGGCAGCTCGATCACCGTTTCCGACCTCAGTCACCAGATGGAGACAGGAACCGGGACGGATTTCATTACCGTGACGAAGGAAGGGCCGGTTTGAGGAACGCGTGAGCGTCTGAACTCTTAAACCAGTTCCACATCAACGACGCCGGGAGCGGCGCGAAGTGCTGCGGCGATTTCTGGTGAAATGCGGTATTTCTCCGTCAGTTCCACTTCGATTTCGCGGCTGCCTTCATCCTTGATGACGATGAAATAGACCGACCCGTCACCCTTGGTGTTGAGGTGGCGGGCGACGGTTTTCAGTGGGCCGGAATCGCGCACATAGACGCGCAGAGCCTTCTGCATCTGCACCGACTTCTCCTCCAGCGACTGAGCCGTCTGGATGCGCAGACCGATGCCTTCCGGACGTTCTTCCGCCTGCACGGTGATGACAAGCGATTTGCCGACCTCGAGCAGATCACGGAACTGAGCGAGCCCTTCGGAAAACAGCACCGCCTCATATTGCCCTGACGCATCCGAGAAGGTGACGATACCCATCTTGTTGCCGGTGCGGGTCTTGCGCTCCTGCTTGCCGGTGACGGTGCCAGCCAGACGCCCGGCGGTCGCACCCTGCTTCACCGCCGCCGAAAAATCCGCGAAATTCTGCACGCGCAACTTTTCCAGCACGGGGCGATAGGTGTCGAGCGGATGGGCCGTGAGGTAGAACCCGAGCACCTGATATTCACGCAACAGCTTTTCCGAGGCGAGCCACGGCTGGAAGGCCGGCAGCACCAGCTTTTCCGGGCCGTTTCCACCACCTGAACCGAACATGTCCGACTGGCCGATGGTGCGGTTGTTCTGCGCCATCTGCGCATAACCGATGATACGGTCGAGCCCGCCAATCAGTTCGGCGCGATCGCGGCCGAAACAGTCGAAGCCGCCGGCATTGATAAGACTTTCCAGAACACGCCGGTTGATCTGTTTGGGATCGATACGCAGGCAGAAATCCTCAAGGCTCGTGAACGGCTTGTCGCCGCGCACTTCGACGATATGTTCGACCGCGCCCTCGCCGACGCCCTTGATGGCGGCCAGCGAATAATAGATGCGGTTTTCACCGGTCTCGAACTGGCGGAAAGACGTCTGTACCGAAGGCGCGACGACCTCGATGCCGAGGCGGCCGGCATCCTGCCGAAAATCGTTGAGCTTTTCCGTGTTCGCCATATCGAGCGTCATGGACGCCGCCAGGAACTCCACCGGATAATGCGCCTTCATATAGGCGGTCTGGTAGGACACGATGGCGTAGGCGGCGGCGTGGCTCTTGTTGAAGCCGTAATTGGCGAACTTCGCCAGAAGGTCGAAGATGGTGTTGGCCTGCGGTTTCGACACGCCGTTCCTGATGGCGCCATCGACAAAACGCTCGCGCTGCTGGTCCATCTCCTCCTTGATCTTCTTGCCCATGGCGCGGCGCAGAAGATCGGCTTCGCCAAGCGAATAACCTGACAGGACCTGGGCGATCTGCATCACCTGTTCCTGATAGACGATAACACCCTGCGTTTCCTTCAGGAGATGGTCGATGGTCGGATGGATGGACTCCAGCTCCTCCTCGCCATGTTTGCGGGCATTATAGACCGGGATGTTTTCCATCGGGCCCGGACGATAAAGCGCCACCAGCGCGATGATATCCTCGATGCAGTCCGGGCGCATGCCGATCAGCGCCTTGCGCATGCCCGCACTTTCCACCTGGAACACGCCGATGGTCTCGCCGCGCGACAACATCTCGTAGGTTTTCGTGTCCTCCAGCGGAATGGCGGCAAGATCGACCTTGATGCCGCGCTTGGCGACGAAATCCACGGCGACCTTCAATACCGTCAGCGTCTTCAGGCCGAGGAAGTCGAATTTGACGAGACCGGCGCTTTCCACCCATTTCATGTTGAACTGGGTAACCGGCATATCGGACCGCGGATCGCGATACATCGGCACCAGCTTCGACAGCGGCCGGTCGCCGATGACGATACCGGCGGCGTGGGTGGAAGCGTGGCGATAAAGCCCCTCGATCTTCTGGGCGATATCCAGGAGGCGAGCGACGACGGGTTCCTTGTCCGCCTCTTCCTGCAGGCGCGGCTCTTCCTCGATGGCCTTTGACAGCGGTGTCGGATTGGCCGGGTTGTTGGGCACCAGCTTGCAGATCTTGTCCACCTGCCCATAGGGCATTTCCAGCACGCGGCCGACATCGCGCAACGCCGCGCGCGCCTGCAGCGAACCGAAGGTGATGATCTGCGCCACCTGTTCGCGGCCATATTTGCGCTGCACGTAGCGGATCACCTCTTCGCGCCGGTCCTGGCAGAAGTCGATATCGAAGTCAGGCATCGATACACGTTCGGGATTGAGGAATCGCTCGAACAGCAATGAGAAACGCAACGGATCGACATCGGTAATGGTCAGTGCATAAGCCACAAGCGAGCCGGCGCCCGAACCACGGCCAGGGCCGACCGGAATATCCTGCTGCTTGGCCCATTTGATGAAGTCGGCAACGATCAGGAAGTAACCGGGGAACTTCATGCGCGAGATGACGCCGAGTTCGAAATCCAGTCTCTCGCGATAATCCTGTTCCGTATAGCCGGGCGACATGCCGAGCGCGGCAAGCCGCTGATCCAGCCCCTCCACCGCCTGGCGGCGAAGCTCCTCGGTTTCGGCATGTTCCGCCGCTTCCGGGTCTTCGCTGGCGCCGGTGAAACGCGGCAGGATGGGTCCGCGCTTCTTCAGGACATAAGAGCAGCGGAGCGCAATCTCGATAGTGTTTTCCAGCGCTTCGGGAATGTCGGCAAACAGCGCCGTCATCTCCTGCCGGCTTTTCAGATAATGATCGGGGGTCAGGCGGAAGCGGCTGTCATCGGAAACGATGGCATTATGGGCCACCGCCATCAGTGCGTCATGCGCCTCATAATCGGCCTTGGAAGGGAAAAAAGCCTCGTTGGTAGCGACCAGCGGAATATCATTGTCATAAGCAAGGCCGATAATGCGTCGCTCATGGGAGCGGTCATAACCGGACTGGCGCTGCAATTCGATATAGAGCCTGTCACCGAAGAGCGACTTCAGCGCCAGCAGGCGCTCTTTGGCCTGTGCGGCATGGCCTTCCTTCAGCGCCATATCGACAGGACCGCCAGTGGCGCCCGTCAGCGCGATGAGCCCGGCATTGGAGGCTTCTTCCAGCCATGCGCGGGTAATATGCACGGAATGTCCGCCGCTACCCTCGCCTTCCAGATAGGCGCGGCTGATCAGGTCCACCAGTCGCTCGTAACCTTCGGCATTGGCGGCCAGAAGCACGATGGCGGGGAGTTTTGCAAGATGACTGTTATGATTGCGGCGGTCCTCCGCCGCATCCTGCATGTCGATCGACACCTGACAACCGATGATCGGCTGCAAACCTTCGTCGCGCGCTTTTTCGGAAAACTCCAGCGCAACGAAAAGATTGTTGGTATCGGTGATGGCAATTGCCGGCTGGCCGTCCGCGACGGCCTTGGACATGATTTTCTTGAGGGGTAACGCCCCCTCAAGCAGGGAGTAAGCGGAATGAACCCGCAGATGGACGAAACCAGGCGTTTTCAGCGTTTCGTCAGAGTTTTCTCCACGCACAACCGTATCGCCCATATCGTCGTCCTGTCATTCTGAATCGAGGGGGCGATTTTCCGATTTCCGGCGCTTAAAGTCTACAGCCTTGCGGCCTCCATACAGGCTTCTGCGCCGGTGTTTCCTTCACAGGGCAGTGAGGATCACCGAAAAGCTGGCAACAAAGACAGCGATGGAAGCGAAAGCGGCAACGTCACGGATGAAATCAGTCATTGGTCTCTCCTTACTCGTTATGTTCCAACTTTGTTCTCATTTTGTTCGATTGTCAACAGGGTTTTGCTGGTATTCCTCTTGTTAACGCCGCAGAATCAGCTGCGGTTCCGCTCGCATGATCGGCAAGCCCCTGACTCCAAAGCAAAAAAACCCGAAGGAAAAAACACCTCCGGGTTCTCAAAAATTCAACTGTGGAAGGACGAGCGGGTCTTCCCGAAGACGCAAGGGCGAAGAGACTCACCGCTTCGGAGCAGATCGCACAAGGCTTCGCGACGGTCGCCTTATGCCGTCACGATCAGAAGTCGACGATCTTGCCGTCTGCAAGCGTTACCCGTCGGTCCATGCGGGCAGCGAGGTCGTGGTTATGTGTGGCGATCATCGCCGCAAGGCCGGACTGGCGCACCAGGGCCTCCAGCGCATCGAAAACATAATGCGCGGTCTCGGGATCGAGGTTGCCGGTCGGCTCATCCGCAAGCAGCAGAAGCGGCGCATTGGCAACCGCGCGCGCGATCGCCACACGCTGCTGCTCGCCGCCGGAAAGTTCGGCCGGGCGATGTTCGCCGCGATGGCCGACGCGCATGTAATCCAGCAGGGCGCTCGCGCGCTTGCGCGCCTCAGCCTGCGTCAGACCGGCGATGAGCTGCGGCATCATTACATTTTCCACCGCCGAAAACTCCGGCAGCAGGTGATGGAACTGATAAACGAAGCCGATATCGCTGCGACGGATCGCCGTGCGGGTTTCATCCGGAAGCCCGTTGCATGGCGCGCCGTTGATGAAAACCTCACCCGCATCAGGATGTTCCAGAAGCCCCGCCAGATGAAGCAGTGTGGATTTTCCGGTACCGGAGGGGGCGACGAGCGCCACCATCTCACCGCTTCTCAATTCAAAATCGGCCTTGCGCAGAATGGAAAGCGACGTTTCACCCTGACCATAGGTCCGTTCCACGCCGGTAAGCCGCAGCACTGTTTTTTTTGCCATATTGCGAAGCGGTCCTTATTCGTAACGCAGGGCCTGCACCGGATCGAGCTTGGAGGCCCGCCATGCTGGGAAGATCGTTGCCAGGAAAGAAAGCGTCAGCGCCATGATGACGACGGTGATGGTCTCGCTCAAATCCATTTCGGCCGGCAACTGGCTGAGGAAATAAAGCTGCGGGTCAAACAGAACCGTGCCGGATATCCAGGAAAAGAACTGCCGGATGGATTCCACATTGAGGCAGACGATGACGCCCAGCGCCACCCCGGCAAAGGTGCCGACCGTGCCGATGGCCGCCCCGGTCATGAAGAAGATGCGCATGACCGCGCCGGAACTGGCCCCCATGGTGCGCAGAATGGCGATATCGCTGCCCTTGTCCTTCACCAGCATGATGAGGCCGGAAATGATGTTCAGCGCCGCCACCAGAACGATGAGCGTCAGGATCATGAACATCACGTTTCGTTCCACCTGCAGGGCGGAAAAGAAGGTCTGGTTCCGCTGTCGCCAGTCGGTGATATAAATCTGCCGTTCTGCCGCCTGCTCCACCAGCGGCCGGATGCCGTCAACGTCATCAGGGCGGCTGACATAAAGCTCGATGGATTGCACGATGCCGTCGGCATTGAAATAAAGCTGGGCTTCGGACAGCGGCATATAGATCATCGACGCATCATATTCCGACATGCCGATCTCGAAGACGCCTGAGATCTTGTAGGATTTGACGCGCGGATTGACGCCCATCGGCGTCACGTCGCCTTCCGGCGAAATGAGGGTGATGTCATCTCCCGCCGTCACGCCAAGCTGCGCCGCAAGCCTGGAGCCGACCAGAACGCCATCGCCTGCCATGAAGCCGACGAGATCGCCGGTCTTGATGTTGCTGGCGACTTCCTTGATCTTGTCGATATCCTCCTGGCGCACGCCACGCACCAGCGCGCCGGAGCCTGCGCCGCCGCGGCCGGAGGCCAAGGTCTGGCCTTCCACCAGCGGCAGGGCCATGGTGACGCCCGGCACGGCGGAAAACTTCTTCGCCAGCTCATCATAATTATTGAAGGGCTGGTCGATCGGCTGGACGATCATATGGCCGTTAATGCCGAGAATGCGCGAAATCAGCTCGGTACGGAAACCATTCATGACAGCCATGACGATGATGAGCGTTGCAACGCCCAGCATGATGCCGACAAAAGAAAAACCGGCGATGACGGAAATGAACGCTTCCTTGCGCCGCGACCGCAGATAGCGCCATGCCACCATGCGTTCGAAAGCGGAAAAAGGCCGGGCGGTCTTTTCCCGGGCGGAAGGAGCCGCACCCTTGTCAGCATCGGCTTTTGCCATGTCGTCTCCCTGATCTCAATTTGCAAGATCGGTCTTTTCCAAAGATCGGTCCCAATCGTAGCGGCGCCTGCGCCATAAAACCGGAGCGGTCTTCGCATGAAGGCCGCTCCCATCTTTCCGTTCGCGCTTAGCCAAGCGCCTTGTTCATTGCCGCCTCGATTGTGACGGTTTCACGTTCGCCGGTCTTGCGGTCCTTCACTTCGACTTCGCCGTTCGCAACAGAACGCGGGCCGACGATGATCTGCATCGGCACACCGATCAGATCGGCGGTGGCGAATTTCTGGCCCGCGCGGTCGTCGGTATCGTCGTAAAGAACATCCTTGCCGGCGTTGGAGAGCTGATAATACAGCTTTTCGCAAGCCGCATCACAGGCCGCATCGCCAGCCTTCATGTTGATAATGACAACATCAAAAGGCGCGACCGAGGCCGGCCAGATGATTCCGTTCTCATCATGCGATGCTTCAATGATGGCGGGAACAAGGCGTGTCGGGCCAATGCCATAGGAACCCATGTGGACAGGGTGTTCCTTGCCGTCCTTGCCCTGCACTTTCGCGCCCATCGGCTCGGAATATTTGGTGCCGAAATAGAAGATGTGGCCAACTTCGATACCGCGTGCGGAAAGACGCTCACCATCGGGAATGGCATCATAGGCTGCTTCGTCATGCATTTCGGAGGTGGCGGCATAATCGGCCGTCCACTCGTCGAATACACCCTGAAGGGCTGCGACATCGTCGAAATCGGTATTTTCAGCCGGAATGGCACGGTCGAGGAAGCTCTTGTGGCAGAAGACCTCGGATTCGCCGGTATCGGCCAGAATGATAAATTCGTGGCTGTGATTGCCGCCGATCGGGCCGGTATCGGCGCGCATGGGAATGGCGCGCAGGCCAAGGCGCTCGAAGGTGCGCAGGTAAGCCACGAACATCTTGTTGTAGGAGTGGATCGCGTCTTCCTTGGTCAAGTCGAAGGAATAGGCGTCCTTCATCAGGAACTCACGCGAACGCATGGTGCCGAAACGCGGACGCACCTCGTCGCGGAACTTCAGCTGGATATGATAAAGGTTCAGCGGCAGGTTCTTGTAGGACTTCACGTAGGAACGGAAGATGTCGGTGATCATCTCCTCATTGGTGGGGCCGTAGAGCATCTGACGGTCCTGGCGGTCCTTGATGCGCAGCATTTCCTTGCCGTAATCATCGTAACGGCCGCTTTCTTGCCAGAGCTCGGCGGTCTGCAGGGTCGGCATCAGAAGCTCGATGGCGCCGGAACGGTCCTGCTCCTGGCGGATGATCCTATTGACCTTGTCCAGCACGCGCTTGCCGAGCGGCAGCCAGGAATAAATGCCAGCCGATTGCTGCCGGATCATGCCCGCACGCAACATCAGGCGGTGGGAGACGATCTCCGCTTCCTTGGGATTTTCCTTCAGGATGGGCATGAAATAACGGCTGAGACGCATGACGGCTTCCATTGATGTGGACGACGGCGCGCAAAGGCGCGGGAATCGCCCCGAATAAAGGGATATTGGCGCCGGATATAGCCGTTTCCCGCCAAGAAGAAAACCCGCCATGAAAAGAGGGTTGAAGGCGATTTCGTGGCATTTTCGAGATAGCTAATTCGCGTCAAAACGCTTTGACCGGAATATTATTCTTGATCCGGTGCGACAAATTGCACCACAGAGAATTTTTTGCCGACTGTAACAAATATGCAAAAAATGAGATGACAAGCATGGGTGATTGAGCTAGCTTTAGCTTACAAAAGAGGCAAGAAGTTTAAATTCTTGTCATTTTCGCGGTCAGTCTTGGGAGGATCAGATCTTAGGCGCGCTCGTCGCTGCCCCGGCAACGGTTACAGATCACGCGAAACCTGAAAAACAAGGCTGAAAGGCCTTGTTTTTTTTTGATCTCAGCACACGACAATGCCCCGGCGGGCTATTCCGGTAAAATTGTGACGGTGAATCAGCCGCCCAATACGCTTATGCTGTGTGCACGACAGAGATGACATCCATATGACACCCTCAGATACGCCTTGCGGCGACACGGACAGAGCTGCCGTATTTTCAGTCATCCCGGTTTTGAGGTGGAATGCACTCGATACGTTGTAAACGTAACGGAGTGACGTTTTCCAGGTCACGAACTCAGTGGAATGAAGCTTCGAGACTTCAGTCGTAAACGGGAACAATTCTCGGGAGATCGTCGAGGCTGAAGCCGAACCACCAGGATCCGCCGTACCACACACCACAGATCAGGGCAGATATCAGTGTTGTCCACAGAACGATGCGGCCGCCTCGGAAGCGGGATGGCGCGCTGGCGATGGTGCCAAGCGCCACGTCGCCGTCTTCCGCCTGGGTGCGAAGTCCAATCGGCAACACAACAAAAAGCACCGTCCACCAGACGATGAAATAAACGGCGAAGACCGAAAGAAGCGGCATGTGATCCTCCTGCACAATTGGCTTCTTGTAACGCATTCATCCGTAAAGCGGAATCACTTCTCCGCAAAAAGCCTTGGAAGGAAGAACAGAACCGTGCTTTGAGCAGGCGCTTTCAGACCGTGGACCAAGGCGAACGACCTATCCTCCGTCATGCCGGACTCGATCCAACATCCCAGCCATGCCGCGTCTGCGCCGTGAGACGAGTCTTCAAGCGATCGAGGGCTCCCGTTGGACCCCGGATCTAGTCCGGGGTGACAGGGTGCGGATGATACGGTCACCCGAAAGCTCTTGCCTCCCCGCTCAAACCTTTGTGACGAAAACCGTTACGATCGGCTTCTTGCCCCAGGTCTGGTTGGCGGCGGCGCGAACGGCGCGGCGCACCGCTTCGCGCAGCAGTTCCAGATCCTTGCGGCGGGCGCGGGGAATGCTCTCCACAGCGCCGAGAACGGCGTCATAAAGCGTGTCCTCCATGTCCTCGCCCTCGTCATCGAATTCCGGCAGGCCGAAAGGCACGACATCGGGATCACCGAGGAAGTCGTAACGGCTATCCAGCACGACATTGACGGAGACGTGACCGGCGAAGGAGAGTTTGCGGCGGTTGCTGATGCCCATCTCGTCCATGTCGCCAATGAGATTGCCGTCCTTGAAGACGCGGCCATGCGGCGCATCATCGATGACTTCCGCAGGACCGGGGGCCAGACGCAGAACATTGCCGTTGCGCACCTTCGGCACCTGCGAAATGCCGGCCTGTTCGGCAAGTTCCTTCTGCGCCACCAGATGCGCCGCCTCGCCATGGACGGGCACAACGATCTGCGGCTTCGTCCATTCATACATCTTCAGAAGTTCGTTGCGGCGCGGATGGCCGGAAACATGGACCAGCGCTTCGTTGTCGGTGATGATATGGACACCCTGCTCGATCAGGCCGTTCTTGATGTCGATGATGGCCTTTTCATTGCCGGGAATGGCGCGAGACGAAAACACCACCGTGTCACCGGAAGCGAGCGCCACATTGCGCATCTCGTCACGCGAGAGTTTGGCAAGGGCGGCACGCGGCTCACCCTGCGAACCGGTCAGGATCAGCACCACCTTGTCGCGCGGAATATAGCCATATTCATCTTCGGCAAGGAATGGCTTGATGCCTTCCATGATGCCGAGGTCCTGCGAGACGTTGACGACGCGCTTCAGCGACGAGCCAAGCAGCAGCACCTCACGGCCCGCGGCCTCTGCGGCCTGCGCAATCGAGCGGATACGCCCGACATTGGAGGAGAAGGTGGTAACGGCCACTCGGCCTTCAGCATTCTCAATGATCTGCCGCAGGCCTTCGGAAACCTCGTGTTCGGAGGGCGAAACGCCATCACGGACGGAGTTGGTACTGTCGCACATCAGCGCCAGAACACCCTCTTCACCGATGGCGCGGAAGCGGGCTTCATCCGTCAACGGACCGAGCGACGGCGCTTCATCGATTTTCCAGTCGCCGGTATGGATGACGTTGCCGAGCGGTGTGCGGATGACCAGCGACATCGGCTCCGGGATGGAGTGGTTGACGCCGACGGCTTCGATTTCGAACGGACCGACATTGATGCGGTCGCCAGCCTTAAAGGGCGTGATCGGAATTTCGGCGCGGCTGCCCTCATAGGCGCGCTTGGCTTCCAGCATGCCGGCGGTGAAACCCGAGGCATAGACCGGCACGTTGATGCCCGGCCACAGATCGTTCAGCGCGCCGTAATGGTCCTCATGGGCGTGGGTGATGATGATGCCTTTGAGGTTTTTCTTCTGTTCGGCGATATAGGTGATGTCGGGCAGCACCAGATCGACGCCCGGCAGATCGAGACCGGCAAAGGTCACGCCGCAATCCACCATGATCCATTCACGCTTGCTTGCCGGACCGTAGCCGTAAAGCGCCAGATTCATGCCGATTTCACCGACGCCGCCAAGCGGCAGGAAGACCAGTTCGTCCTGTTTAGCCATTGTTTTTCTTATCCATTCGCGTGCGCGCGTGGACGACGGCACTTTGCCGCGCCCCGCGCATGTTTGCAGCATCGGGCCTGTTAAACCATCTGATCGACCGGGCCGATGCGGAGCCGGTCTGCCATCCTGCTTTTTTTGAGCTGCAGGAAAACTCCAACCTGTGGGATCCGGTTCGGCGCGGGTCCTTGGTCCGCACCGTTCACCTCGAGCATTTTCGCTTTTCTCCGAAACGCGAAAATGCCCTACCTTTTTGTTTTTACGCATTTTCCTGACGTAAAACCGCTACGCACTTTTACTGGAAATGCTCTCATCCGAAAAACACATCGCCGGCGGCAATGGAACGCCTTGCGCCCTCATCCTCATCCAGCAGCAAATAACCATTATCATCAATTCCGACGAAACGCCCGCCGATCGAGCGATCGGGGAAGTTGACCGTGATATGTTCGCCGATGCCGCAGGCCGCCGCCCGCCAGCCGGCCATGACACCGGCCACACCCCTGCCCTCATCCCAGTCTCGCAGCACATCGGCCGTCTCGCGGAACAGATGGGCGAAAAGTTCGTCGGGAGAGCAGGAAGAGCCGTGTTCGGACAGCATGGTGACGGGATAAAGCGGATTGTCCGGCTTATGGGCGATATTGATACCGATGCCGATGACGATTGCCCGCCGCCCATCCGGCAGGAGTTCCGCTTCCATCAAAATGCCGCAGGTCTTCTGACGGCCAATCAGCACGTCGTTCGGCCATTTGATCTCAAGCGGCGCGCCGCCTGTCGGCAGGACCGCCCGGATGGCGCGATAGACAGCCAGCGCAAAGGCAAGCGGCAAAGAGCCGATACGGTCCATCGGCGCAGGATCGATGAGAAGAAGAGACGCATATAGATTACCGGGTTCGGAAACCCAGGGCCGACCGCGACGCCCGCGCCCACCGGTCTGGCGGATGGCGGTAATCCACAGATTGCCGCCATCACCCGCCCTTGCACGGGCGAAACATTCTATGTTGGTCGATGGCGTTTCCACCATCGCCTCGTGCCGGAAGTCATCGATGGACATCCGGCCCGTATGCTGCGGCGTGTCGATCAAAAGAACGTCTTTGCTGCAACCGTGACCGCGTTGCCAAGCGCACCGCCGAAGACGACGAAAGCGACAACAAACAGACCCGAAAGCGCATAAACCACCTTCAGCTCGCCCGCCGGACGCTCGAAGCTACCCTTGGCTTCATCGAACCACATGACCTTGACGATGCGGATATAATAATAAGCGCCGACAACCGAGCCGATCACGCCGATGACGGCGAGCGGATAGAGCTTGGCTTCGATGGCTGCAAGGAAGACGTAATATTTGCCGAAGAAGCCGGCGAGCGGCGGAATGCCGGCAAGCGAGAACATCAGGATCGTCAGAACCACCGCCATGAACGGGTTGGTGGACGAAAGCCCGGCCAGGTCCTCGACATTTTCGACATTGCCGATTTCCTTGCGGCGCATGGAGAGAATGCAGGCGAAAGTGCCGAGCGTCATGACCATGTAGATGGTCATGTAGAGGATGACGCCCGAAATGCCTGCCTGCGTGCCGGCGGCAAGACCGACCAGTGCATAACCCATGTGACCGATGGAGGAATAGGCCATCAGGCGCTTGATGTTCTTCTGGCCGATCGCGGCAAACGAGCCGAGCAGCATCGAAGCGATGGAGATGAAGACGACGATCTGCTGCCAGTCGGCAAAGACCGGCTGGAAAGCTTCAACGACGATGCGCACGAAGATCGCCATGGCGCCGATCTTGGGTGCCGCCGAAAGAAAGGCGGTGACCGGGGTCGGCGCGCCTTCATAAACGTCCGGCGTCCACATGTGGAACGGCACGGCCGAAATCTTGAATGCGAGGCCGGCGAGAACAAAGACCAGACCAAAAACCAGACCAAGCGAACGGGTTTCCGACGCCAGAACCTGGGCGATTTCGGTAAAGCCGGTATTGCCGGTGAACCCATAAACCAGCGACATGCCGTAAAGCAGCATGCCGGAGGAGAGCGCGCCGAGAACGAAGTACTTCAGGCCGGCTTCCGTGGAGCGCAGGCTCTCGCGGTTGATGGCGCAGACGACATAAAGCGCCAGCGACTGCAGTTCCAGCGCCATGTAGAGCGAGATCAGGTTGTTGGCCGAGATCATCAGCAGGATGCCCAGCGTCGCGAGAACCAGCAGCACCGGATATTCGAAACGGCCGATCGGCTCGAAGCGGCCCTGGCCGACAGCGAGGATCATGGCGGTGATGGAACCGATCAGCGCCAGCACCTTCATGAAGTTACCGAAGGAATCGGCGATGTATACACCGCCGAAGGCAACGCCCGACGCCGGGGCGAAAATGATCCAGAGACCGACGACGAGCAGGAGGGCAACGGCAAGGCCGGTGACCGTCGTTGTCGACTTGTCGCCCGAGAAGACGCCAATCATGAGCAGCGCCAGCGCGCCGACCGCAAGGATCAGCTCGGGCGTCGCGATGTGCAGACTGGCAAAGAGGATTTCAGCGGTCATGTCCAACGGGTCCTGTCGTCAATTCATAGTGAGCGCAACATTTTGCGCCGCCTGCAATGCAGCCGAATAGTTGTTTACCAGAAGATCGACCGATGCGGCTGTCGCATCGAACACCGGTGCCGGATAAACACCGAAGAAGATCGTCAGCGCAACCAGCGGATAAAGGATGACCTTTTCGCGGGTCGACAGATCGAGCATCGCCTTCAGGCTTTCCTTCTCCAGCGCACCGAAGATCACGCGGCGGTAAAGCCACAGCGCATAGGCGGCCGAGAGGATGACGCCGGTTGCCGCAAACAGTGCGACCAGCGTGTTGGCGCGGAAGACGCCGACCAACGTCAGGAATTCGCCAACGAAGCCGGAGGTGCCGGGCAAACCGACATTGGCCATGGTGAAAATCATGAAGGCGACCGCATATTTCGGCATGTTGTTGACGAGACCACCATAGGCGGAAATCTCGCGGGTGTGCAGCCGGTCATAGACAACGCCGACGCAGAGGAAGAGCGCGCCAGATACGATACCGTGCGACAGCATCTGGAAGATCGCGCCCTGCACGCCCTGCACGTTGGCGGCGAAGATGCCCATGGTCACGTAACCCATGTGGGCGACGGAGGAATAGGCGATCAGCTTCTTGATGTCGTCCTGCATCATCGCCACCAGCGAGGTGTAGATGATGGCGAGAACCGACAGCGTGAAGACGAAGGGTGCGAAATAATCCGAGGCCAAGGGGAACATCGACAGCGAGAAGCGGATGAAACCGTAACCGCCAAGCTTCAGCATGACGCCGGCAAGAATGACGGAACCAGCGGTCGGCGCCTGAACGTGGGCGTCGGGCAACCAGGTATGCACCGGCCACATCGGCATCTTGACCGAGAAGGCCGCAAAACAGGCAAGCCATAGCCAGGTCTGCATGCCGGCCGGGAAGCCGTATTTCAAGAGTTCGGTCATGTCCGTCGTACCGGCCTGCCAGTACATGGCCATGATGGCGAGCATGGTCAGAACCGAACCGAGCAGCGTGTAGAGGAAGAACTTGTAGGATGCGTAGACGCGATCCTTGCCGCCCCAGACGCCGATGATGATGAACATCGGGATCAGCGTCGCTTCGAAGAAGACGTAGAAAAGAACCGTATCCAGCGCCACGAAGACGCCGATCATGACGACTTCCAGAAGCAGGAAGGCGATCATGTATTCCTTGACGCGCTTCTCGATCGATTCCCAGCTTGCCAGCACGCAAAACGGCATGAGGAAGGTGGTGAGGATGACGAACAGCATGGAGATGCCGTCGACGCCCAGATGGTAGGCGGCGATGTTGCCGAACCAGGCGTGTTTTTCGACCATCTGGAAACCGGGATTCGAATTGTCGAAACCGATCCAGATGAACAGCGACACCAGGAAGGTGAAAACGGTCGTCAGCAGCGAGACATTGAGAATGTTGCGGCGACCATAGGGGCCGTTCTCATTGGTCAAGAGCAGGAGCACCACGCCGACGAGCGGCAGAAAGGTGACCGTTGAAAGAATGGGCCAATCGGTCATCAGAGGGCACTCCCGAGCATCATCCAGGTGACAAGCGCCGCGATGCCGATCAGCATCGCAAAGGCATAATGATAGAGGTAACCGGATTGCAGGCGGACCATGCGGTTGGTCACGTCAACCACACGCGCTGCAATTCCGTTCGGTCCATAGTGGTCGATGACGGCAACGTCGCCCTTCTTCCACAGGAAGCGGCCAAGCGCCTTTGCGGAACGAACGAAGAGGAAGTCGTAGAGTTCGTCGAAGTACCACTTGTTGAGAAGGAACTGGTAGAGGCCGCGATGGGTCTCGGCCAGACGCTTCGGCGTCTCGGGCGACTTGATATACATGTACCAGGCGGTCACGAAACCAAGGGCCATGGCGAAGAACGGGCTCCACTTGACCCACAGCGGAACGTGGTGGAATTCCTCGAGGATTTCGTTTTCCGGAAGCGTAAAGAGCGCGCCCTTCCAGAACTCGGCATATTCATGGCCGAAGAAATAACCTTCGAAGGCCACACCGGCAAAGATCGCGCCGATGGTGAGGATGAAGAGCGGGATCAGCATGACCATCGGCGATTCATGCACATGGTGCATGACGTCGGCCGAAGCGCGCGGCTTGCCGAAGAAGGTCATGAAGGCCAGACGCCAGGAATAGAAGCTGGTGAACAGCGCGGCGATGACCAGAAGCGTGAAGGCGAAACCTGATAGCACCGAATGGGACGCGTAAGCGGATTCGATGATGACGTCCTTCGAGAAGAAGCCGGCAAAGCCGATCATCGTGCCCGGAATACCGACGCCGGTCAGCGCAAGCGTGCCGACGGTCATGGTCCAGAAGGTGATGGGGATGTGCTTGCGCAGGCCACCCATGTAACGCATGTCCTGCTCGCCATCGACGGCATGGATGACCGAGCCGGCGCACAAGAACAACAGGGCCTTGAAGAAGGCGTGCGTGAAGAGGTGGAACACGGCAGCGCCATAAGCGCCGACGCCGAGCGCCACGAACATGTAACCGAGCTGCGAGCAGGTCGAATAGGCGATAACGCGCTTGATATCGTTCTGCACAAGACCGACGGTCGCCGCGAAGAAAGCGGTGATCGCGCCGATCAGCGTCACGACGGTCAGCGCATCCGGCGACAATTCAAACAGCGGCGACATGCGGGCGACGAGGAAGACGCCGGCGGTGACCATGGTTGCGGCGTGAATAAGGGCCGACACCGGGGTGGGGCCTTCCATCGCGTCCGGCAACCAGGTGTGCAGCAGGAACTGCGCCGATTTACCCATGGCGCCCATGAACAGCAGCAGGCAGACGCCGGTGATGGCGTTGGCCTTGTCGAGCTGCATGCCGAAGAGGTTGATCACGGTGTCCGTCGAGGCGGCACCTTCTGCCGGCAGATAGGTGCTGGCGGCGGCGAAGACGGTTTCGAGATTGATCGAGCCGAACAGCACGAAGACGCCTGATATGCCAAGGATGAAGCCGAAGTCACCGACGCGGTTGACGATGAAGGCCTTCATGGCGGCAGCAGAGGCCGATGGTTTCTTGAACCAGAAGCCGATCAGCAGATAGGACGCCAGACCCACGCCTTCCCAGCCGAAGAACATCTGCAGCAGGTTATCGGAGGTCACCAGCATCAGCATCGCGAAGGTGAAGAGCGACAGATAGGCGAAGAAACGAGGACGATGCGGATCGTGGTGCATGTATCCGATCGAATAGAGGTGCACCAGCGTCGAGACCGTGTTGACGACGACGAACATGACGGCCGTCAGCGTATCGATGCGGAACGCCCATTCGACGTCGATGCCGCCGGACTGGATCCAGCGCAAGACAGTAACCTTGATCACCTCGCCCGGCTCACCATGGGCAAGCGCGACGGTGAAGAAGACGATCCACGACAGGATGGCGACCACGATCATCAGACCGGTGGTGACATATTCCGACGCCTTGGCGCCGATCGAGCGGCCGAACAGGCCGGCGATCAGGAAGCCGATCAGTGGAAGAAAGACGATAGCCTTGTAGATCATAGCCTTATCAGCCCTTCATCATATTGACGTCTTCAACGGCGATCGATCCGCGGTTGCGGTAGAAGACAACGAGTATTGCAAGACCGATGGCCGCTTCGGCAGCTGCGACGGTCAGAATGAACAAAGCGAAGACCTGGCCGACAATATCGTTCAGGAAGGCCGAGAAGGCCACCATGTTGATGTTGACCGCCAGAAGGATAAGCTCGATCGACATGAGGATGACGATGACGTTCTTCCGATTGAGGAAGATGCCGAAGACGCCAATCGTGAAGAGGATGGCGCTGACCGTCAGGTAGTGGGAAAGACCGATTTCCATATTCTGTTTCCTTGGATCCGTTCGCCTTCAGATGCCCTGGCCCGGCTTGACCTTGACCGTGGTGACGGCGGTCTTCGGGTCGCGGCCGACCTGCGTGGAGATATCCTGCCGCTTGATGTCGGTGCGATGACGCAGGGTCAGCACGATGGCGCCGATCATGGCCACCAGCAGCACGAGACCGGCGAGCTGGAAGAAGTAGACGTAATTGGTATAGAGCACATCGCCGAGTGCAGCCGTATTGGTGCGCTCCGCCGCCGGTGGGATCGGCATGGTGATCGATTTTGCCGCAACCGGGTTCAGCACGCTGCCGCCGACCACAACGATCAGCTCAGCCGCCAGAATGACACCGATGAGCGCGCCGACCGGGGCATATTGCAGCACACCGGAGCGCAGCTCGGCAAAATCCACATCCAGCATCATGACGACGAAGAGGAAGAGCACCGCGACCGCGCCGACATAGACCACCAGCAGGATCATGGCGAGGAATTCGGCCCCCGTCAGCAGGAACAGCGCGGCTGCGTTGAAGAAGGTCAAAATCAGGAAGAGCACCGAATGAACAGGGTTCTTCGATGCGATGACCATGAACGCAGACGCCACGGCGACGAAAGCGAATATATAAAAGAATACAGCGTGCAGACCCATCTTGGTGCCTTCTTGTCCTCATCGGGAGAAGATGGCTTCAAGCCCCCTCACCCGTTTCGTCCCCGCCGGCGAAAACCGCGCAGGCATTTTACTTTTCATCGCTTTCCGGGGTCTCCCCCGGAAAGACGGTTGCACCTTAACGGTAAGGTGCATCCAGTGCGAGGTTGCGCGCGATTTCACGCTCCCAGCGGTCGCCATTGTCGAGAAGCCTCTGCTTGTCGAAATAAAGCTCCTCGCGGGTCTCCGTCGCGAATTCGAAGTTCGGACCCTCGACGATGGCGTCGACCGGGCAGGCTTCCTGGCAGAAGCCGCAATAAATGCACTTCACCATGTCGATATCGTAACGCACCGTGCGGCGGGTGCCGTCATTGCGGCGCGGGCCGGCTTCGATGGTGATCGCCTGAGCGGGACAGATCGCTTCACACAGCTTGCAGGCGATGCAGCGTTCTTCACCGTTCGGATAACGGCGCAGAGCGTGCTCACCACGGAAGCGCGGAGAGACCGGACCCTTTTCGAAAGGATAGTTCACCGTCGCCTTCTGCTTGAAGAAGTGGCGCATCGTCAGGAAGATCGCACCGACGAACTCCTTGAGGAACAGTGAATTGACGGCTTGGGAAAGGCTTGCCATCTCAAACTCCAGATTTCTGAGCGAGGAGTACGGACATCAACCGGCCCACCCCGTCAGCTTCAATACGAATGCAACAATAACGACCATGGCGAGCGACAGCGGCAGGAACACTTTCCAGCCGAGACGCATGAGCTGGTCATAACGGTAACGCGGAACGAAGGCCTTGGTGAGCGCGATCATGAAGAAGACCATGCAGCCCTTCAATGCGAACCAGACAATGCCCGGAACCCAGTTGAGGAACCACACATCCACGATCGGCAGCCAGCCGCCCATGAACAGGATCGTCGTCAGGCAGCAGATCAAAACGATCGCAGCATATTCACCGAGCATGAACATCATGTAAGGCGTGGAGCCATATTCGACCATGTGACCGGCAACCAGTTCCGATTCCGCTTCCGGAAGGTCGAAGGGCGGACGGTTGGTTTCGGCAAGGCCCGAAATGAAGAACACGATGAACATCGGGAACAGCGACAGCCAGTGCCAGTCAAGGAACGAGGCAGGCAGGCCGAGCATGGTGCCGAGGCCGGTCTTCTGGGCAAGCACGATGTCCGTCAGGTTCAGCGAGCCAACGCAAAGCAGAACGGTGACGATGACCAGACCGATCGACACCTCATAGGACACCATCTGCGCCGCCGAACGCAGCGCGCCGAGGAAGGGATACTTCGAGTTCGAAGCCCAGCCGCCCATGATGATGCCGTACACTTCAAGCGAGGAAATCGCGAAGATATAGAGAATGCCGACATTGATATTGGCGACGACCCAGCCATCCGCAAAGGGGATGACCGCGTAGGTGGCGAGCGCCAGCGTCACGGCAACCAGCGGCGCCAGAAGGAAGACCGCCTTGTTGGCGCCGGCCGGAATGACCGGTTCCTTGAGGATGAACTTCAAAAGGTCGGCGAAGGACTGGAAGAGACCGAAGGGACCAACGACGTTTGGACCACGGCGCAGCTGCACGGCTGCCCAGACCTTGCGGTCGGCGAGCAGCAGGAAGGCGATGGCCACCAGAAGGCAAACGAGAAGCAGCAGGGACTGGCCGACCATGATCAGCGCGGGCCAGACGTAGCTCCAGAAAAACTGTTCCATAAATCCCCTACCCTTACTCTGCCGCAGCCTGGAAATTGTTGCGGGCCAATGCGGAGCACTCGGCCATGACGGCGGATGCGCGCGCAATCGGGTTCGTCAAATAAAAGTCTTTTACCGGCGAAGCAAACGCCGACTTGTTGAGCGAGCCGGTCTTGCCGGCCAAAGCCTCGATATCCTTACCGTTGCCGGCGGCGATCTCGTCGGTTTCCGCCAGATGCGGATGCGCGACATAAAGCTGACCGCGCAGCGCCGACAGCGAATCGAACGGCAGCTTCTTGCCGAGAACGTCGGAAAGCGCACGCAGGATCGCCCAGTCTTCACGGGCTTCGCCCGGTGCGAAACCGGCGCGGTTGCCCAGCTGCACGCGGCCTTCGGTGTTGACCCAGATACCGGACTTTTCGGTATAGGCCGCACCCGGAAGGATAACGTCGGCGTTCATCGCGCCCAGATCGCCATGGCTGCCGATATAGACGGTGAACTTGGCACCCTTGTTCGAGAGGTCGAGTTCATCAGCGCCGAGCAGGAACAGAACATCCATGGACGCGACCATTTCAGCGGCGGCAACACCGCCCTCGCCCGGCACGAAGCCGATATCGAGACCGCCGACGCGGGCAGCTGCGGTGTGCAGAACAGAGAAACCGTTCCACTCTTCGGTGACAGCACCAACCGACACGGCAAGCTTTGCAGCAGCAGCGAGCACGGCTGCACCATCGGCGCGCGCAAGAGCGCCCTGGCCGATGATGATCAGCGGGTTCTTGGCGGATTTCAGCTTGTCAACGAAGCTGTGCGAGCCATTGGCCAGATCGGAGAGCGTTTCAGCACCCGAGCCGAGATATTCATAATTGTAGCGCAGTTCACCAGCTTCGCCGATCACGCCGATCGGGAAACCGCCGCGACGCCAGCGCTTGCGGATGCGGGCGTTGAGGACAGCCGCTTCGAAACGCGGGTTCGCGCCAACGATCAGCAGTGCGTCCGCCTGCTCGATGCCTTCGATCGTGGAATTGAAGATGTAGCTGGCGCGGCCGAGCGAAGGATCGAGCGCTGCGCCATCCTGACGGCAATCGACATTGGCCGAACCGAGCGACGCGAGAAGCGACTTCAGCGCGAACATTTCTTCAACGGAAGCCAGGTCACCGGCGATTGCGCCGATCTTGTTGCCCGACGTTGCGGCAACAGCCTGCTTGATCGCGCCGAAGGCTTCGCCCCAGCTTGCCGGCTGCAGACGGCCATCCTTGCGGACGTAAGGCCGGTCGAGGCGCTGCGTCTTCAGACCATCCCAGATGAAGCGGCTCTTGTCGGAAATCCACTCTTCATTGATCGCTTCGTTGACGCGCGGCATGACGCGCATGACTTCGCGGCCACGGGTATCGACGCGGATGGCCGAACCGAGCGCATCCATCACGTCGATGGTTTCGGTCTTGTTCAGTTCCCACGGACGGGCGGTGAAGGCGAAAGGCTTGGAGGTGAGCGCGCCGACCGGGCAGAGGTCAACAACGTTGCCCTGCAGCTCCGAGGTCATCGCCTGCTCGAGATAGGTGGTGATTTCGGCATCCTCGCCGCGGCCGATGAGGCCGAGTTCGGCTATGCCGGCAACTTCCGTGGTGAAACGGACGCAGCGCGTGCAGTGGATGCAGCGGTTCATGACCGTCTTGACGAGCGGGCCGATATATTTGTCTTCAACCGCGCGCTTGTTTTCCGCGTAACGCGAACCGGCGATACCGAAGGCCATAGCCTGGTCCTGCAGGTCGCATTCACCGCCCTGGTCGCAGATCGGGCAATCCAGCGGGTGGTTGATGAGCAGGAATTCCATCACGCCTTCGCGGGCCTTCTTGACCATCGGCGTGTTGGTGAAAACCTCAGGCAATTCGCCGTTCGGGCCACCGCGAACGTCGCGCACGCCCATGGCGCAGGAGGCGGCAGGCTTGGGCGGTCCGCCCTTTACCTCGATGAGACACATGCGGCAGTTACCCGCGACCGACAAGCGCTCATGAAAACAAAAGCGCGGAACTTCGGCACCAGCCTCCTCGCACGCCTGCAACAGCGTGAAATGATCCGGAACCTCGATCTCTTTACCGTCAACCTTGAGCTTTGCCATGGTCCTACTTACGTCCTGTTGCCTGTTCGTCCCATGTCTCACACGGTCCGCAACAAATCCTTAATCGCGCCCGGCATCCAGAAGGTTTGCCAGACGTTTCATGGTGTTGCGGGGCCGGATATTTCCGGCTCCGCTCGAAGCCTTTGATGCTTATTCAGCGGCTTCCAGAACAGCGCCATCATCCATGGCCCTGTAGGTATATTGGTCGATGCGCTTTTCGATTTCCGGACGGAAATTGCGGATCAGCGCCTGTACCGGCCATGCGGCGGCGTCGCCGAGCGCACAGATGGTGTGGCCTTCGATCTGCTTCGTCACTTCGAACAGCATGTCGATTTCGCGCTTCTGGGCATTGCCCTTGACCATGCGTTCCAGCACGCGCCACATCCAGCCGGTACCTTCACGGCACGGCGTGCACTGGCCGCAGCTTTCATGCTTGAAGAAGGCCGCGATGCGGGCAATCGCCTTGATGACGTCGGTGGACTTGTCCATGACGATCATGCCGCCGGTGCCGAAGGAAGACTTCACTTCGCGCATGCCGTCGAAGTCCATGATGGCGTCCTTCATGTCCTCACCGCGAACGATGGGGCAGGATGCGCCGCCGGGGATGACGCCGAGCAGATTGTCCCAGCCGCCGCGAATGCCGCCGCAATGGGTTTCGATCAGCTCGCGGAAGGACAGGCCCAGCGCGTCTTCGAAGGTGCAGGGACGCTCGACATGGCCGGAGACCATGAACAGCTTGGTGCCGACATTGTTCGGACGACCGATGGACGAGAACCATGCAGCACCTCGGCGCAGGATGGTCGGCGCAACAGCGATCGATTCAACGTTGTTGACGGTCGTCGGGCAGCCATAGAGGCCCATATTGGCCGGGAACGGGGGTTTAAGGCGCGGCTGGCCCTTCTTGCCTTCAAGGCTTTCAAGCAGAGCCGTCTCTTCGCCGCAGATATAGGCACCCGCGCCGTGATGGACGTAGATGTCGAAATCCCAGCCGTTCTTGTTGTTCTTGCCGAGCAGGCCGGCATCGTAACATTCGTCGATGGCCGCCTGCAGCGCCTCACGCTCGCGCATATATTCGCCGCGAACATAGATATAGGCGGTATGCGCGCCCATGGCGAAACCGGCGATCACGCAGCCTTCGATCAGCGTATGCGGATCGTTGCGCAGGATTTCGCGGTCCTTGCAGGTACCGGGCTCGGATTCGTCGGCGTTGACGACGAGATAATGCGGACGGCCGTCATTTTCCTTCGGCATGAAGGACCACTTGAGACCGGTCGGGAAGCCTGCGCCGCCGCGACCGCGAAGGCCGGACGCCTTCATCTCGTTGATGATCCAGTCACGGCCCTTTTCGATGATCTGCTTGGTGCCGTCCCAATGGCCGCGCGCTCTCACGCCCTTCAGGGATTTATCCTTGAGGCCGTAGAGATTGGTAAAGATGCGATCCTGATCTTTTAACATGCTTCACCTCTTACCGCGGCTTCTTGCCGAAGACCCTGATATACTCGGCTTCGCCACCCTTGGCGAGCGCCCCAGCCTGCTTGATCCACTCGTCGCGTTCGATGCGGCCCTTGAAATTCAGATAACCATCGACCCAGTCGCATTCGGCCTTTTTCCAGTCGGCGACCTGCGCGAAGGTGAAGATGCCGAGCTCGTGCAGCGTGCCTTCGATCTTCGGACCGACGCCGGAAATGAGCTTCAGGTCATCAGGCGTTGCGGGCTTTTCGATGCCGGCCGGGCGATCCTTGGAATCGAGCGACGGCTTCGCAGATCCCGAAGCTTCCTTTTCGGCGGCCTTCACATTGGCTTCAGCAGCCTTCGGCTCGTTTGCCGGTGTCTTCAGCTTCGGATCGGTTTCCGGCGCATCGGTCTTCGGCTTTGCGGCGTTGGCCGGCGGAACCGGTGCGGCATCCGCCGCCACTTCGGCCGGCTTGTCGAGATTGGAGCGATCCGGCTTGATCTCTTCCGTCAGCGTCGTCAATCCACCGACCGGAACCGACTCGTGTCGGTCGATCTGCGGGCCGGTCTTGACGGTGTCGCCCTTGCCCGCCTCGAACGTGTCGATGATCTCTTCCAGGCGCTCGGGCGTCAGGTCCTCATAGGCATCCTTGAAGATGATGACCATCGGCGCGTTGACGCAGGCGCCCTGACATTCCACTTCTTCCCACGACAGCGTGCCGCTCTCATTGGTGTGCAGCGGATCGTGATGGATCTTCTTGCGGCAGACATCCATCAGCGCTTCGGAGCCGCGCAGCATGCAGGGCGTGGTGCCGCAGACCTGAACATGGGCGCGTGTGCCGACCGGCTTAAGCTGGAACTGCGTATAGAAGGTCGCCACTTCCATGACGCGGATATAGGCCATATCCAGCATGTCGGCGATCTTTTCGATGGCGGCGCGGGTAACCCAGCCGTCCTGCTCCTGCGCACGCATGAGCAGCGGGATAACCGCCGATTGCTGGCGTCCCTCAGGATATTTCAGAATCGTCTTTTCCGCCCACGCGGTATTTTCCGCATTGAAGGCAAACGCCACGGGCTGGAACTGATCTTCGGCTAGTCGACGAACGGACATACTTCCTCACGCCTTTTCAGTTTAACGTCTCACAACGCGATCTCGCCACCGTGACGAATTCGCAGGCGTAAGCCGCCTTGTCTTTTTGCATGAACACAATGAACTTGCTGCCGTTCGGAACCGAGGCCTTGATCTCGTATCCAGACGACAGAAGCTGCTTGATGGTAGAACCGCCGCCGCTTGACAGCGACACGCCACCCTCGCCCGTCGCCGTCTGGGCGAGAACGGGGGCAGACATCGCAGCAAGAAAAGCCAATATGGCCAGCGGCAGACGCATCAGCGGTCGACCTCCCCGAACACGATGTCGAGGGAGCCGAGAACGGCTGTAACGTCAGCAAGCTGATGGCCCTTGCACAGGAAATCCATGGCCTGCAGGTGTGCGTAACCCGGAGCGCGGATCTTGCAGCGGTAGGGCTTGTTGGAACCGTCCGCGACCACATAGACGCCGAACTCGCCCTTCGGCGCTTCGACGGCGGCGTAAACTTCGCCGGCGGGAACGTGGTAACCTTCGGTGTAAAGCTTGAAATGGTGGATCAGCGCTTCCATCGAGCGCTTCATCTCGCCGCGCTTGGGCGGAACCACCTTGCCGTCAAGCGAGGAAACCGGGCCGATGCGGTGCTTGCCGGACAGAAGATCGACGCACTGCTTCATGATCTTTACCGATTCGCGCATTTCCTGCATGCGGATCAGGTAACGGTCATAGCAGTCGCCGTTCTTGCCGACGGGGATGTCGAATTCCAGATCGGAATAGCACTCGTAAGGCTGCGAACGACGCAAATCCCAGGCAGCACCGGAACCGCGCACCATCACGCCCGTAAAGCCCCAGGCAAAGGCATCTTCGAGCGAGACGACGCCAATATCGACGTTACGCTGCTTGTAGATGCGGTTATCGGTCAGCAGGCCCTCGATATTGTCGAGAACGGTGAGGAACGGATCGCACCATTTGCCGATATCGTCCACCAGCTCCGGCGGCAGGTCCTGATGCACGCCGCCCGGACGAACATAAGCAGAGTGCATGCGGGCGCCGCAGGCACGCTCATAGAACACCATCAGCTTTTCGCGTTCTTCGAAACCCCAGACCGGCGGCGTCATCGCGCCAACGTCCATGGCCTGCGTCGTGACGTTCATGATGTGCGACAGGATGCGGCCGATTTCCGAATAAAGCACGCGGATCAGCTGGCCGCGCATCGGGATTTCGAGACCGAGCAGCTTTTCAACGGCGAGCGCGAAAGCATGTTCCTGGTTCATCGGCGCGACATAGTCGAGACGGTCGAAATAGGGAACGGCCTGAAGATAGGTCTTGGTCTCGATCAGCTTTTCGGTGCCGCGATGCAAAAGACCGATATGCGGATCGACGCGCTCGACGATTTCGCCGTCCAGTTCCAGAACCAGACGCAGCACGCCGTGCGCGGACGGATGTTCCGGACCAAAGTTGATCGTGAAATTGCGGACGTTATGCTCAGTCATTCTAGTGCTCCGCCGAGGTGATCATGGCGATGAATTCGGGGCCGGTCATGTTCTGCGTGGTTTGCGCGAACGAGTAGCTCGAAGGCTTCTCATCCGTGAAAATCTGCTGCGCGAAGGTGAAGCTGGAAGGGTTGTCGAAAGCCTGCAGCGAAACTGCAAAATGTTTGCCATCCTTGGAACGCCACATCAACGTGCTGCCGCAGGTCTTGCAGAAACAGCGCTCGCCCCATTCCGACGAGGAATAGACGCCGAGATTCTCTTCGTTTTCGAAAGCGATATCAACGCATTCGACAGCCATGAACGCACCGCCGGACCAGCGGCGGCACATGGAGCAATGGCAAACGCCGAATTCGCGGGCGCCAATGCCGGCATTGAAGCCAACGGCGCCGCAAAGACATTGTCCATGCTCTGTCGCGGGGGCTTGGCTCATTGCTTGGCCTTTTCGTCACCCGGGAGAACATATTCGGTTCCTTCCCAAGGGGAAAGGAAGTCGAAGTTACGGAATTCCTGCTTCAGTTCGACCGGCTCATAAAGAACCCGTTTCAGAACGTCATCGTAACGCACTTCAACAAAGCCGGTAACCGGAAAATCCTTGCGCAGCGGATGGCCTTCGAAACCATAGTCGGTGAGGATGCGACGCAGGTCCTTATGGCCCTCGAAAGGAATGCCATACATATCCCAGGCTTCGCGCTCGAACCATTCCGCGCCCATGTAGACGGAGGTCGATGAAGGAACGCCTTCGTCTTCCGCCACCTGCAGCTTGATGCGCACGCGCAGGTTCTGGCGCGGCGAAAGAAGATGGTAGACGACATCGAAACGCTTCTCGCGCTGCGGCCAGTCAACGCCGCAAATATCGATGATGTTGACGAAACCGCACTGCACGTCGTCGCGCAGGAAGGTCAAAAGCGCGATCACGCTTTCAGTGGTCGTGTTCAGCGTCAACTCGCCATAGGCGATATCGGCAGATACCACGAGAGAACCGCGCGCTTCCTTAACGTAAGCAGCAAGATCGTTGAGAGCTTCGCTCATTATCTATCCGTCCTTTGCCCTTAGCGCTCGATCGTACCGGTACGCCGGATCTTCTTCTGCAGCAGAAGGACGCCGTAAAGCAGCGCTTCCGCCGTGGGGGGACAGCCCGGAACGTAAATATCCACCGGCACGACGCGGTCGCAACCGCGCACGACTGCGTAGGAATAGTGGTAATAACCGCCGCCATTGGCGCAGGAGCCCATGGAGATGACGTAACGCGGCTCAGGCATCTGGTCATAGACCTTGCGCAGCGCCGGCGCCATCTTGTTGGTCAGCGTGCCGGCAACGATCATCACGTCAGACTGGCGCGGCGAAGCGCGCGGGGCGACACCGAAGCGCTCCATGTCATAACGCGGACCGGAAGCCTGCATCAGGCCTTCGACGGCGCAGCAGGCGAGACCGAACTGCATCCACATCAGGGAGCCGGTACGGGCCCAGGTGATCAGCTCGTCGGTCGAGGTGACGAGGAAGCCCTTGTCGGCCAGTTCGTCATTGATTTCCGTGAAGTAGGCATCGTTGCTGCCAACCGGCTTGCCGGTCGCGGGATCGATGATCCCCTTCGGCTGCGGCGCAACGAGCGTGCTGTTGTTCTGGCTCATGCCCATTCCAGCGCTCCCTTCTTCCACTCATAGATAAAGCCGATGGTGAGGACGCCAAGGAACACCATCATCGACCAGAAACCGAACCAGCCCATATCACCGAAGGACACCGCCCAGGGGAACAGGAAGGCCACTTCCAGATCGAAGATGATAAAGAGGATCGACACCAGGTAAAAGCGGATATCGAACTTCATGCGGGCATCATCGAAGGCATTGAAACCGCACTCGAAAGCGGAAAGCTTTTCTGGGTCCGGCGCCTTGTAAGCGACAGCAAACGGCGCAATGAGAAGCGCCAGGCCAATGACAAGAGCGATACCGATGAATATTGCGATCGGAATGTAGGAACTGAGGAGTTCAGTCATGGTCTCTTCCTTGCCCGGCCGGGTGCCGGACCTGCCTTTGCGACTGATAAGTCTCAAGGCGCACAAATATGTTGCAACGCCAAAGTGGTTAGCGCAGCCGCGCCCTCTCTGCAAGAGTTTAGGCACCATTTCAAGACACCTGCCGCATTGATTGGCAACAATATTGCCGGAACTGACGCAAATTTGGGCCACAATTCCGACCTAAGCCCCTCAAATACAATAATAATCGATTGAAGGACGCAACCGCAAAAAAGTCACACGAATTTTATGTCAAAAAGGCAACGAAGTGACGATTTTCAGAAATCGAAACTTGACTGAAAAGGGCAGGAAAAATCATGCTTGCGCGGGTCGGAATCAGGCGGCGAAATCGCCAATGCCAAGGCGCCCGGCTGGCGCTTCGGTTGGCTTTTTTCAGGAGTCATTTCAGGAAAAGAAATGGCGCGAGTGACGGGGCTCGAACCCGCGACCTCCGGCGTGACAGGCCGGCACTCTAACCGACTGAGCTACACCCGCGCATCGCAGATATTCATCTGCGTTTATTTCCGAGGAACAGGATGGCGCGAGTGACGGGGCTCGAACCCGCGACCTCCGGCGTGACAGGCCGGCACTCTAACCAACTGAGCTACACCCGCATCTCCTGACGGACAGGACCTTGTCCCGCCGTACGAACCAGCCTCGGCTGTTCGTTGAGCGGCTAACTACGGCGTTCGTGCGGGGGTGTCAAGCAGGTTTCACGACAAAAGAATAAGCTTCTGCATTTTGATCGGGAAAAACTGAGAAGCCTTTGACGGGTGCTGGCGCAAATGCCTTGTTCTGCGGGCTTTTCCCAACGAAAACAAAAAACTTGTCCACAGCCATGGGCGCCTCGGGCTGGTTTTCCGCATGTCGCTTGAGGCAGCTGGGGATTCGTTTTTCACCGGAAAGCCCACAGTTCCCGGCTTTTCGCCACCAACCTCCGAAGAAGCAAAAAGCCGTCGGCAAAAAAAACAAAAAAACTTCACAAAAGCCCTTGCGGTTTTTTTCCGATCCGAATACATCACGGCCACCGACGCGGCGGACATGATCCGAAGCACGCGAAGGGCGATTAGCTCAGTTGGTAGAGCGCCTCGTTTACACCGAGGATGTCGGGAGTTCGAGTCTCTCATCGCCCACCATTCTTCAAATCACCAAATCTTCGTGCAGTTTAAGACGGGCGCTTTCCGGATCGCGCTTTTGTGTGCCGTTAATTTCCGGCATCGAGAATCATCCCCCTACCCTCGCCAATGCGATTTAGCGGAACCGGGCTGAGCTTCTGGACAGGCGGAATCGCTTTTTCCTATTTGCGTCCATGCCAAATCGGCACTGCTGCTTCATATTACGACAGCCCCGGCTGGACTGTGTTCCACCCTGCAACATACCGGAAAACAAGCAGATTCAGACTTTTTAAATGGATTTCAGGCATTGTTTTCAAGCCGTTTCATGATGAGCGGTAGAAATGATGGATGAAACCATGGTCGACGCGTTTGTAACACTCGCGCTCATTGCGCTGCCCGTTTATATTTTTTTCCGCTGGGTCCAGCAGGACTCGGAAAAAGACAATACTCCCAAAAGCAAGAATTCCATGGGGCGATGATCCCTTGCGACCGGTCCTCGGCTTTTGCACCATGTCCCCCGACAAATCACCGATGACCGATGCCGAAGCGGCAATGTCAGCTTAACAGCCTGCATTGTGAGATATCGCACCAAACAGGCGGGTTACCTCTGCCGCATAAAAAAGCCGGGCTATGCCCGGCTTTTTCTCATTTGTGGCACCATCTGCGGCGATCAGTTGATCGCCTTCAGATTGACGGTGAAAAACAGCGTTTCGCCGGACGAATCGTCGACGCCGTCATTGTCGGTCACGGCATAGGCCGTTCCTGCCTTGTCGAAGGTGAAGCCTTCCAGCTTGTCAACGACATAACCGTTGGTCTGGGCCTTGAGGTCGGGCAGGAAGTCATGCGCTTCCTGCTTGGCCACCAGCGGCAGTTCGCCACCGATCTTGCCCGGCTTCAGGTCTGCGATCGCAACGCGGTAGAGCTTCTTGATCTTGGCCTTGTCGCCGATCTGGTTGTCACGCTCGACGATATAGACATATTCGCCCTGTGCGGTGATTTCAGAAAGGCCGACCCAGCCCGCCTCGGTCTTGTCGAGCGGGTAACGCACGGCGCCCCATTCCTTGGACTTCGGGTTGTAGGAGACGAGCTTGACGAAGCCCTTCTCGTCCGTGCCCCATTCACGCTGCACGGCCATCCACAGCGTCGCGTCGTCGCCCTTGCCGATCATGGTCACGCCTTCGAAACCGAAGCGGGTATCGCCGGCAAGCAGTTCCTTCGGCAGCGCGATCTCAGCCTTGATTTCACCCTTGGCGTTGACGTTGTAGAGCGCATGCGGAACGAGCTTGGCGCTGTCGCCTTCAGAAGCGAGCCAGAAGCCGCCCTTGCCGTCCAGCGTGATGCCTTCGATATCGAGTTTCTGGGCGGCGATACCATCACGCTTGACGCGCAGGACGCTGGTGATGGTGGCGGGCTTCTTCGTTGCGTCGATGGTGTAGATCGACGGCTGGTTGCCATAAACCGAGTCGGAAACGGCATAGAGAATGCCAGGCTTCTCGGCATCGCCGACCAGGCCGGAAAGAGCGCCCCAGCCGATCGGTGCGCCGTCGACGGTGGCGGAAACCAGCTGCGGATAGGCTGCTTCGCCTTCAGCGCGCTCATAAAGCATGACGTGCGAGCGAACGCCGCCGTCTTCGACCAGATCCACCTCGTTCGCCGTGACAAGAAGATTACGCGACGGGATGGCGACTGCGCCTTCCGGCGAAACGCCCGAAGGCAGGAGCTGGGTCAGTTCCGGCTCCTTGCCGGTGTCCTTGTAGACAGCGACGACAGAGGCGCGCTCGGCAAGCACGAAGAAATATTTCTGGTCGCCGAATGTTGCCGCTTCCAGACCTTCCGGCTCAATGCCCTTGGCCTTGGAGCGCTTTTCCGGATAGTGGCCGATGGCCGCAACCGCATGCTCAAGCGAAGAGCCAGCTTCATAGAGAAGCTTGCCGGTCTTGTCGAAGATGGTGAAGCCGCGCGAACCGCCCTGCCAGTCGCCTTCATTGGCGATGACGAGACGGTCATTGTCCGCCCACTTCACGGCGTCCGGCTCGCGCTTGCGGCCTTCCTGCTTGTCGGTGAACTTCAGCTGGCCGTCGCTCTTGGTGTCGATACCTTCAAGATCGACCTTGCCGGCGGAGAAATGCGTCTTCACCGTGCCGGTCTTGCCGTCGATGATAACGATATGGTTGTTTTCCTGCAGCGTGAGCGCGATCTCGCCATTGGCGTTGATCGAAACGAATTCCGGCTCCGGATCTTCCGGGGCGATTTCGGCAAGACCGGTCACGTCGATCTTCTTCAGTGTCGCGCAGTCTGCAACGCCGTTCTTCAGAGCGACCGTCACCAGATAACCGGCCGGCATCTGCGGCAGGGCGCCTTCGTTCACCTCTTCGTCGCGCTCGTTCTCGATCGCGATGGCGGCGAAGGTCTTGTCCGGAGAGACGGCAACCGAATCGGGCTGGCCACCGAGATCACAGCTTGCCTCGATCTTCTTGGTGGCGATATCGACCGTTACCAGCTTGCCTGATGGCTTGACGAAGCTTTCAGAGGTGTTGACGCCGGCGAGAACCTTGACGCCGGCAACGGCGACCGAGGTCGGCTCGCCTTCGAGCAGCAAAGCACCGCCGGCCTTGGGGGCCTTGGCGTCGGTGATGTCGATGAAGCCGATGCCGCCAAGCGGGCTGTCCGAATAGATCAGCGTCATGCCGTCTTCGCTGGCGGTGACGATTTCAGCCGACGTGACGGACTTGGCATCCTTGTCCGCAGGCAGGTTTTTCGCCACCGGGAAAGATGCGATACGGTTGAAAACCGGCTCGGCAACGGCCGGGAAGGCTGCGGATGTCAGCAGCGCGGCAGTTAAAGCCACATGAGAAAATCGGAACGCCATTATAATCCCCCTTGGGTCCAGAAATACCCCATGGCTTCTGCGTCAAAGACATGACAGTGGCATGACATTTCCTGTCGGGTGAATCAAAAAGCCCGGCCATGAAGGCCGGGCTTTCGTGTTTATGCGCATTCCGCGTATCGAAACGCCGTGTGTCCGGATGGAAGCTACACAGCCACGTATCGAGACTTTCAATCCGCACCATACTGGCTGAGAAACTGGCCTGCCCGAAAGAGACTTTCGAAAGACTGGCCTTTTCATGCCTGCTGATGGTGTGAGCGCGTCAAAACATGCTTCCTCGTGAACCTGAAAAACCGTATGCCCGCCGCCGGGCATCACGGCCTTCCGGAAACCTTACGAGTTAACAGCGTCCTTCAGGCCCTTGCCTGCGGAAAACTTCGGTACGTTGCGAGCCGGGATATCGACTTCAGCACCCGTGGAAGGGTTACGACCCTTGGAGGCTTCACGGCGGCTAACGGAGAAGCTGCCGAAGCCAGCGAGGCGGATGTCGCCACCGCTCTTCAGTTCGTTCTGTACGGTTTCGAATACGGCATCAACAGCGGAAGCAGCATCTGCCTTCGTGAGACCAGCCTTTTCGGCAACAGCAGAGACGAGCTCGTTCTTGTTCATGTTTCCACCCCTTTCAATGGTTTGAAACGACTAAATTAAGCCGGCGCAGAATACATTCGCATCCGCGCGCAGCAACTCAAAAGCGCTGGAATCGCCTGAAAAACAAGGGGTCTACGGGTTTTTTCACAAAAAAGGCCGACATTTCTGCCGGCCTTCCACATATTCGTGCCAATTTGGCATCACTTGCGCGGGCCGAAGCACCGCAGGTGTCTTCCGATACCTAACACATTGATTCTATGCGCCGCTCTTTACGAAAACCGATTCCGGCTTCCGCACCGATGCATGTATCAATGCGCGATCGTCTGACCAGCGTCGTCGACGCCTTCGACCGTGGCGATCACCGGCGTCTCGATGCTGCCGTCCCACTCGATGGGCTCCGGCTTGCGAAGCAGCGCGTGTTGGATCACCTCGCCCATGCGCGAAACCGGGATGATTTCCATCTCGTTCTTCACATTGTCCGGAATCTCCGCCAGATCCTTGGCGTTTTCTTCCGGGATCAGCACCTTCTTGATGCCACCGCGAAGTGCTGCAAGCAGCTTTTCCTTAAGGCCGCCGATCGGCAATACGCGACCACGAAGCGTGATCTCGCCCGTCATCGCCACGTCCTTCGAAACCGGAATACCGGTCATGATGGAGACGATGGCGGTGGCCATGGCGACACCGGCGGACGGTCCGTCCTTCGGGGTCGCACCTTCCGGAACGTGGACGTGGATGTCGCTCTTGTCGAAGCGCGGCGGTTCGATGCCGAAGTCCACGGCGCGCGAGCGGACATAAGATGCCGCTGCCGAAATGGATTCCTTCATCACTTCCTTGAGGTTGCCGGTGACCGTCATGCGGCCCTTGCCCGGCATCATCACGCCTTCGATGGTGAGCAGCTCACCGCCGACTTCCGTCCAGGCAAGACCGGTGACAACACCGACCTGATCCTCACGCTCGGCCTCGCCGTGGCGGAACCGCGGAACGCCCAGATAGTCAGGAACGTTGGCAGCGGTAACCTCGACGGACTTGACCTTGCCCTTGATGATCTCGGTGACAGCCTTGCGCGCCAGCTTCATCAGCTCGCGCTCGAAGCTGCGCACGCCCGCTTCGCGGGTGTACTGCTGGATGACGATCATCAGAGCGTCATCGGTAACCGAGAACTCTTCCGGACGCAGGGCATGTTCCTTGATCGCCTTCGGCAGCAGGTGACGCTTGGCGATTTCGCGCTTTTCGTCTTCCGTGTAACCGGCGATGCGGATCACTTCCATACGGTCCATCAGAGGGCCTGGAATGTTCAGCGTGTTGGCCGTGGTTACGAACATCACGTCGGACAGGTCGTATTCCACTTCAAGGTAATGGTCCATGAAGGTGGAGTTCTGTTCCGGATCGAGAACCTCCAGCAGTGCGGATGACGGATCGCCACGGAAATCCATGCCCATCTTGTCGATTTCATCGAGCAGGAAGAGCGGGTTCGCCTTCTTGGCCTTCTTCATCGACTGGACGATCTTGCCCGGCATGGAGCCGATATAGGTGCGGCGATGACCGCGGATTTCCGCCTCGTCACGCACGCCGCCAAGCGCCATGCGCACATATTCGCGGCCGGTCGCCTTGGCGATCGACTTGGCGAGCGAGGTCTTGCCAACGCCGGGAGGGCCGACGAGGCACAGGATGGGGCCGCGAATCTTGGTGGCACGCGCCTGTACGGCCAGATATTCGACGATGCGTTCCTTGACCTTGTCCAGACCGAAATGATCCTGATCGAGGATCGTCTCCGCGCTGTTGAGGTCGGTCTTCACCTTCGACTTCTTGCCCCAGGGCAGGCTGAGCAGCCAGTCCAGATAGTTGCGCACGACGGTCGCTTCCGCGGACATCGGGCTCATCTGGCGAAGCTTCTTCATTTCCGCCTCGGCCTTTTCCTTGGCTTCCTTGGAAAGCTTGGTCTTGGCGATGCGCTCTTCCAGCTCGGCCATCTCGTCACGGCCATCCTCGCCGTCACCGAGTTCCTTCTGGATCGCCTTCATCTGCTCGTTCAGGTAATATTCGCGCTGGGTCTTTTCCATCTGGCGCTTGACGCGCGAGCGGATGCGCTTTTCGACCTGAAGCACGGAAATCTCGCCTTCCATGAAGCCGAGGGCCTTTTCAAGCCGCTGCTTCACGCTGACGGTTTCCAGCATTTCCTGCTTTTCGGTGATCTTGATCGACAGGTGCGAAGCAACCGTATCGGCAAGCTTCGAATAATCGTCGATCTGACCGGCAGCGCCGACAACCTCAGGCGAAATCTTCTTGTTGAGCTTCACATAGCTCTCGAATTCCGAAACGACGGAGCGCGACAGCGCCTCGATCTCGACCGGGTCTTCCGCAGGTTCCTGCAACGGCGTCGCGGAGGCTTCGTAGAAATCCTCGCGACCGGTGTATTCGTCGATTTGGGCGCGGCCCTTGCCTTCCACCAGCACCTTCACGGTACCGTCCGGCAGCTTCAGAAGCTGGAGAACGTTGGCGACGGTGCCCACCTTGTGGATGGCATCCGGGGTCGGATCGTCATCGCTGGCATTGATCTGGGTGACGAGCATGATCTGCTTGTCCGAACCCATGACCTCTTCGAGCGCACGAATGGATTTTTCCCGCCCGACGAACAGGGGAACGATCATATGCGGGAAAACGACAATGTCGCGCAGGGGAAGTACCGGATAGGTACCGCCAGATGCCGCAGACGTGATGTTCGTCATATCATTTCCTTTCCATGGTCCCTTTCGGGACACTTTGCCGAACGTCTTGGGGCGTCCGGCATATTCATTTCTCGAGACTGAAAGTGGAGTTTCGAAACACCGATTTCAAGTCGCCGGAAGAGACGGCCCCGCGCACCGGCAGAACCGTGAAATTCAACAAAACCCAGCGCCGGCTATTACTCCCGACATTTCCGGTTATCCCAAGGGATCAGGAACCGGGTCGCCGACGGCAATTCACATTTCCGTCACATCGCGCTGCAAATCAGTTGTAAGACTTTATCAGCAAAGCGCAATCCGCTCCAAACGCAAAATGGCAGACGAAGCTTTCCTCCACCTGATTGTCGGGATGCAACGCAGGGATGCCTCAAGCGGTGAGGAGCGTTATGGCGTATCCGCGGCCATGGGTCCGCGAACGCCGATACAGTTGCCCCAGGGGTCACGGAACTGGCACATCCAGAGTTCCTGATCGATTTTCATCGGGCCGCGATAAAGAACAGCGCCCGCGTCCCGCAGATGTGCGAGTGACCGGCCGAAATCCTCCGTCCACCAATAGACGACAGACCCTGCCGCCCCGCTTGAAACCTTCTCATCAGCGGGAACGATTTCCAGCTGGATATCGCCGATCCTCAGGAACTCGAAGCCGGAAGGAAGGCTGACCGATGCAACCGCCTCCGGAAATGCTCTACCGTACCAAAGCAACCCTTCGGCGGGATCGGACACGTGAATGAGGATTGCGGTTACTGGATTCATCAGGATACCCGATATTTCAGGGGCATGTCCGCTTCTCCACGAAAAGCGAAAACGCGCCGCCTCCTAGTTTCTACGTATTATTCGGGCACAAGGCGCTTACGTCGTCCCCGGAAATTCCTCGAATGCCGGGCAGGCATCGCACAAAGAAAAGCCCCCCGCAGCCGTTGCTGCGAGGGGCTTTATTCTTCTGGAACCGATCAGGCCGAAACGTTGGTCTTTTCTTCCTGGCGATCCGCATAGATGTAGAGCGGACGGGCGACGCCGCTGACAACGTCATTGGAGATCACCACTTCGCGCACGCCTTCCAGCGTCGGCAGTTCGAACATGGTATCCAGCAGGATCTTTTCCATGATCGAGCGCAGACCACGGGCGCCGGTCTTGCGGGTAATCGCCTTGCGGGCGATTTCGCGAAGTGCGTCCTCGTGGAAGGTCAGTTCCACATCTTCCATCTCGAACAGGCGCTGATACTGCTTGACCAGCGCGTTCTTCGGCTCGGACAGGATCTGGATCAGCGCATCTTCATCCAGGTCTTCCAGCGTCGCCAGAACCGGCAGACGGCCGATGAATTCCGGAATGAGGCCGAACTTCACCAGATCTTCCGGCTCCAGCTCGCGCAGCACCTCGCCCACACGGCGATCGTCTTCCGCCTTGACGGTCGCACCAAAGCCGATCGAGGTCTTTTCGCCACGGGCCGAGATGATCTTGTCGAGGCCGGCAAAGGCGCCGCCGCAGATGAACAGGATGTTGGTCGTATCCACCTGCAGGAATTCCTGCTGCGGATGCTTGCGGCCACCCTGCGGCGGAACGGAAGCGACCGTGCCTTCCATGATCTTCAGAAGCGCCTGCTGAACGCCCTCGCCCGACACGTCACGCGTGATGGACGGGTTGTCCGACTTGCGGGAAATCTTGTCGACCTCGTCGATATAGACGATACCGCGCTGGGCGCGCTCGACATTGTAATCCGCAGCCTGCAACAGCTTCAGGATGATGTTTTCCACGTCCTCGCCGACATAACCGGCTTCGGTCAGCGTCGTTGCGTCCGCCATGGTGAAGGGAACGTCGATGATGCGGGCGAGCGTCTGGGCAAGATAGGTCTTGCCGCAACCCGTCGGACCGACGAGCATGATGTTCGACTTCGCCAGCTCGACATCGCCGTTCTTGGAGGCGTGCGCGAGGCGCTTGTAATGGTTGTGAACGGCCACCGACAGGATTTTCTTCGCCTGCTTCTGACCGATGACATATTCGTCGAGAATCTTGATGATATCCTGCGGGGTGGGAACACCCTCGCGCGACTTCACCATAGATGTCTTGTTCTCCTCGCGGATGATGTCCATGCACAATTCGACGCATTCATCGCAGATGAATACCGTCGGCCCGGCAATGAGTTTCCGGACTTCGTGCTGGCTCTTGCCGCAGAATGAACAATAGAGTGTATTCTTAGAGTCGCCGCCGTTGCTGCCGCTGACTTTGCTCATATCTCTTTCCTTCCAGCACGCCGCAGGTCCGCCAAACGGATCGCGGTCAACTTACCGCCCGCAGATACGGCTCGCCTTGGGGTGCATTGCCGTATCCGCCTCGTTTCCCGGGGTACTAGCCGTGTCAGATACAGGAGCTGACAACCGGCTGCAACGAATTCCCCATCAAACCAAAGGCCACGTCATAAAAATTCAACACAGCCTTAATATATACTAATATCGCTTTCTGTTGCGGTTGAAAGCCCCGAAATTACTTTTGCGGGATCAAACAAACGTCAAAAAGCGGCGCGCCTCAATTCGCGGCGGCGCCTTCCATTTCCTGGCGCGAGGTGAGGATCTTGTCGATCACACCCCAATTCTGCGCTTCGTCCGCATCCATGAAATGGTCGCGATCAAGGGTTTTTTCAACCTCTTCGAGCGTGCGGCCGGTATGCTTCACGTAGACTTCGTTCAGGCGACGCTTCATCTTGATGATGTCACGGGCGTGACGCTCGATATCCGATGCCTGTCCCTGGAAACCGCCGGAAGGCTGGTGCACCATGATGCGGGCGTTCGGGGTTGCAAAGCGCATTCCCTTTTCACCGGCAGCCAGAAGCAGCGAACCCATCGATGCGGCCTGACCAACGCAGAGCGTTGAGACAGCCGGGCGAATGAACTGCATCGTATCGTAGATCGCCATGCCGGCGGTCACGACGCCACCTGGCGAATTGATGTAAAGCGCGATTTCCTTCTTCGGGTTCTCAGCCTCGAGGAAAAGCAGCTGTGCGCAGACGAGCGAAGCCATCTGGTCTTCCACCGGACCGGTGAGGAAAATGATGCGTTCCTTGAGAAGACGGGAAAATATGTCATAGGAGCGTTCGCCGCGATTGGTCTGCTCTACGACCATCGGCACCAGAGCCATGGCGGTATCAACTGGATTTTTCATGTCCGTCCTTTGTCAACTCTGCCCTTCGCGGAAAACCGCTCCGGAATCACTTCTAACCTTCATACTCCCTACATAGAGTGTCCCTGCCCCGTACTTCAAGACACGAAGCCGCATATCCTTAACGGCTCAACAGCGATTGCAGGCGTTTGAAGCCTCTGCCGGCAATGGCTTCAAACCGTTGGCCGCATCTCGAACCGCATGCCCTTGCCGGCGTTATTTTCCATCGAAGTGACCCGCAAATGCAAAAACCCGTGACCATGCACAGATATAACTTCTCACCGGCAAGAACTCGTTAGGGATTTACTGCTGATACTGCGCGGCGAATTTCCGGTTTCCGTCAGGAAGCGGGCGGCCCATTCGGGTGAAATGGCATCTCAACAATTCCGGCGGGTATTGCGCACATGGTGCCGCAGGGTCCGCTTTCACGGCATGATAGCGCAGATAGGATCTTGCAATGCTGGATGCAAAAACGGGCATGCTGCTTTGGGCGTCGGAGACGTTCACCCTTGCCGTCCTTTTGGGAACCCTGTGGCTGCACCGCCCTGCCCGCCAGCACAATCTCTATTTCGCCGCCGGTTTCCTTTCGACCGGGATCGGCGCCATTCTTGTCGCCCTGCGCGGCGACATTCCCAATTACCTGTCGATCGAAGCCGGCAACACGCTGGCGCTTTCAGCTTTCGGTTTCTGGCTGGCCGGCCTTCTCTCCTTCGAACAGCGCAAGCTAGCAGGCTGGATCGCTATTCCCGCGCTCTTGTGGGTGGCTGGCATGCTCATCCCGCCGGTGCGGGAAAGCATGGTTTCGCGTATCCTGCTTTACCATGCCTGTGCCGCGGTCGCTTACTTCATGCTGGCCGGCGTCGTTCTGGCGAACAGGAGCCGGGCATCGCTGAGCCGCAAGGTTCTTGCCGCTATTTTCATTTTGCAGGCCTTTTTCGGCGCCATCATCGCATCCGTCGTCATTCCCGGCGACGTCACGTCTCCCGGTGCCGTCGCGCTGACGTCGCCGCTCGCCTTTTCAGGCATTCTCGGCTTCACCGTCATCATCATGATTAGCGCCAAGATCATCATGGAAGATTCGGAAGCCCGCCTGCACCGGCTTGCGATGACCGACCACCTTACCGGCGTTCTCAACCGGCGCGGTCTTCTGGAGGAGTTCGAGCGCATCAAGAAGCGGTCGCCGGCTTCCGACCGCTATGTGGCGCTGGTGCTGTTCGACATCGACCATTTCAAGAAGATAAACGACAAATACGGTCATCAGTCCGGCGATGCGGTGCTCGTGCATTTTTGCGACATGGCGCAGCGTGTCATTGGCGATCGCGGCCTGTTCGTCAGAATGGGCGGCGAGGAATTCGCGCTTGTCGCCGAAGTCGAAAGCCCATCCAGCACGGTAACGCTGGCGGAAGCCATCCGCAGCAATCTGCGTCTTTCCAAGATCAGTTCACGCGGCGAAGGTATCGAAGTCACCACCAGCGTCGGCATATCCGAGGCCATGATCAAGGATGCCGACCTCAGCGTGATGATGACGGAAGCCGATCGTGCGCTCTATGCGGCGAAAAAGGCCGGCCGCAACAGGACCGTCATCCACGTGAATTCAGCCAATGTCGTCGTCCCTTCCCCGGACCGGGACGAAAATCCGATGGACAATAATGCCGACCGACAGGTTGCGGCGCTGAACCGCATATCGGCCATCGCCAGCCGGTGACATGACGACCATGCGACGACAGGCGGAAAAACAGGGGGCGGTTTTTCCCCACCCTTTCCAAAGCACAAGACGCGGAATAAACCTTGAGCATGACAGCGACATTTCCCTTCCTCACCATCGACCCCGCCACGCGCCGCGTTTCACTTGATGCCCGCGACCCGGCTTTCTACAACGATCCGAACCCGGTCTATGCGGCGCTTCACGCGCAATGTCCCACCTTTTACTGGGAAGAGCAGCGGCAATGGTTCTTCACCGAATACGACCATGTCAGCGCGCTGCTGCGCGATCGCCGTTTCGGGAGACAGATCCTGCATGTGGCCAGCCGTGAGGAAATCGGCCTTGCGCAGCCGCTGGAGCATGTGAAGCACTTCGATGCTGCCGAGCAACATTCGCTGCTGGAACTGGAGCCGCCGGAACATACGCGGCTGCGCACGCTCATCAACCGCGCTTTTGTGTCCCGGCATGTCGATAAGATGAAGCCGGAAATCGAAGAGCTTGCCAACCGCCTGATCGACGCCTTCGAAGCCGATGGCAAGACGGAACTGCTCTCCACCTATGCCGATATCATTCCGGTGACGATGATTGCCCGCATGATCGGCATTCCTGAGGAAATGGGGCCGCAGCTTCTGAAATGGTCGCATGCCTATGTCGGCATGTACATGTTCAAACGCACTGCCGAGGACGAGCTTCTTGCCGACAAGGCAGCGAAGGAATTTTCGGACTATGTGCGCAGCGTGATCGCGGAACGGCGAGCGGAGCCGCAAGACGATCTCTTGAGCCACATGATCCACACGGAGCACAAGGGCCAGTATCTGACCGATGACGAGCTGATTTCCACCACCATCGTGCTTCTGAATGCCGGGCACGAGGCGACCGTGCACCAGATCGGCAATTCCGTCCGCATCATTCTGGAAAGCGGTATCTCGCCTGACACCCTGTTCAGCGACGAGACGACCACGGAGCGCACGATTGAAGAGACGCTGCGTATCTGCGCGCCGGTCCATATTTTCCAGCGCTGGGTTCTGGAACCCGTCGAGATAGACGGCGTGACGTTCAAACGCGGCGACAAGGTCAGCCTTATTCTGGCCGCGGCCAATCTCGACCCCGCAAAATTCTCCGACCCGCTGGCCTTCAAGCCGGACCGGAACGAGGGAGTCAATGTCTCCTTCGGCGCCGGCATCCATTTCTGCATCGGCGCACCGCTGGCAAGGCTTGAGCTTAATCTTGCCCTGCCGCTGCTGTTCAGACGCCTGCCGGGTCTCAGGATCGCCGAGCCGCCGAAGGTCAAGGACGTCTACCATTTCCATGGTCTGGAACGGCTTGATCTGGCGTGGTGAATAGGGGGGCGAGGTCGCCCTTAGATTTGAGCCAAACCACCATCAACGGAAAGTTCCACGCCGGTGATATAGCTGGCCTTGGCTGACGCCAAAAACAGTACTGCTTCGGCAATTTCGTCAGGGTCGGCCATACGGCCGATCGGCGCTGCGTCCTTCAGATAGGCTTCGAAACCGGCGATCTTTTCATCGTCCATCTTAAGACCATTTTCCATGATCGGCGTGCGGGTGACACCCGGGCTGACCGTATTGACACGAATTCCCCGCGCCTTCAGGTCATTGGCAAAGCTGCGGGCGAACGAGCGGACCGCCGCCTTTGAAGCATTGTAAGCGCTCAGTTTTTCCATACCCTTGTTACCGACGATCGAACCCGTCAGCACAATCGAACCGCCGTCCCGTAGCACCGGCAACAACGTCTGCACCGTATAGAACACGCCCTTTACGTTAATGTCGAAAATCCGGTCATAGAGCGCTTCGTGAGTTGCGCCAAGATCGTTGTTTTCCGCAATGCCGGCATTGGCGACCAGAACATCCACTGCCCGCCCGTCAGCTTCGATACGGCTTTTGAGCTGTTCGAGTTCCGACAGCTTCGCAACATCGGAAACGACGCCGATTGCGCGCGCTCCAAGTCTGGCGACTGCGGCATCGAGATTGGCCGAACTACGGCCAGTTACATAAACAGCAGCGGCGCCACCTTCCAAAAACAGCTTCGCAACTGAAAAACCAATCCCCGTCGATCCGCCTGTGACGACGACGACCTGCCCGTTGAATATTCCAGACATTGCAATCTCCTGAAAATATCAAAATTTCCGAATTATCATAATTCGGTATTTCGGTTTTATTGAAATATTGAAGCCTGTCAAGCCTTATGCTAGAGCCGTTATATGGTTCAGTTTTTTCATCCCGCCCGCGACGACATATCGCTCACCGCCATGCTGGCCGCACTCGGCGACCCCGCCCGCATGGGTATCGTTCGGAAATTGTGGGAAGTGGAAGCCGGGCAGAATTGCGCTTGTGCAGCACCCTGCCCGGATATGCCACGGTCCACGCTTTCCAACCACCTGCGTATCCTGCGCGAAGCAGGAATAATACGCACACACAAACAGGGCGTCGAGAATATCAACGTCATGCGCCACGATGATCTGGAAGCACGTTTTCCGGGGCTTATGCGGTCGATTATATCCTTCGACCGGCTGTAAAGCGCGGCGGTAGCCCGCTATCAAAGCCGGATGACGTAATCCTTCCTTGTCGTTTCCACGACCTCCCAGGTGCCTGTAAAGCCGGGCTGCAGGACGAGCCGGTCGCCCGGCTTCAGGTGGCGCGGCGCGCCACCATCTTCCGTCAGGATGGAATGGCCTTCAAGAATGTTGAAATATTCCCATTCATCATAGACCACCCGCCATTTGCCGGGCGTGGATTGCCAGATGCCCGCATAGATGCCGCCCGGCGCTTCCTCCAGATTCCAGGTGGTAAATCTGGGGTCACCGAAAATCAGCCGTTCCGGCGCAGGCGCGCCATGCTCCGCTTCGACTGAAACATCAAATGTCAGCAAGTTCGTCATGGCGGGCCGCCCTCTCAGATTTTCGCAAGCGATTGTTCGAGATCGGCGATGATGTCTTTGACATCCTCGATACCGATGGACAGGCGCACCACATCCGGCCCGGCGCCGGCCGCCGTCTGCTGTTCCGGCGTCAGCTGCGCATGGGTGGTGGAGGCCGGATGGATGACGAGCGAGCGCGTATCGCCGATATTGGCGAGATGCGAGAAAAGCTGCAGCCCCTCCACCAGCGCCTTGCCGGCGGCATAACCGCCCTTGACGCCGAAGGTGAAGACCGAACCTGCCCCCTTTGGCGAATAATGCTGCTGGATGGCGTAGTTGTCACTATCCTCCAGCCCGGCATAATGCACCCAGCCAACTTTCGGATGCGCCTTCAGCCATTTCGCGACGGCGAGCGCATTGTCGGAATGGCGCTGAACGCGCAGCGGCAGGGTTTCTATGCCGGTGAGAATGAGGAAGGCGTTGAAGGGCGAGATGGCCGGGCCAAGGTCACGCAGACCAAGCACACGGCAGGCAATGGCAAAAGCGAAATTGCCGAAGGTCTGGTGCAGCACGACGCCCGAATATTCCGGCCGGGGCTGCGACAGCGCCGGATATCTGTCCGTCGCCGACCAGTCGAACGTGCCGCCATCGACGATGATGCCGCCCATGGAATTGCCGTGGCCGCCGAGGAATTTCGTCAGTGAATGCAGCACGATATCCGCGCCATGTTCCAGCGGTCGCAGCAGATAGGGGCTTGCCATGGTGTTGTCGACGATGAGCGGCAGGCCGTGGCGGTGGGCAATCTCGGCAATTGCAGCGATATCCACGAAGGTGCCGCCGGGGTTGGCGAGGCTTTCGATGAAGACGGCGCGGGTGCGCTCGTCGATCTGCCGCTCGAAACTGGCCGGATCAGTCGCATCGGCCCAGCGTACCTGCCAGTCGAACCCCTTGAAGGCGTGGCCGAACTGGTTGATGGAGCCGCCATAAAGCTGGCGGGCGGCGACGAAATTGTCGCCGTGCTGCAGCAGCGTGTGGAAGACCAGCAATTGCGCGGCGTGGCCGGATGCGACCGCGAGCGCCGCCGTGCCGCCTTCGAGCGCTGCGACACGCTCCTCCAGAACCGCCTGGGTGGGGTTCATGATGCGGGTATAGATATTGCCGAATTCCTTCAGCCCGAACAGCGCGGCAGCATGATCTGCATCACGGAAAGCATAAGCGGTCGTCTGGTAGATGGGCGTCGCGCGTGCGCCGGTGGTCGGATCTGGCTGTGCACCCGCATGGACGGCCAGCGTTGAAAAACCGGGATTGCTGCTCGACATGGTGTTTCCTCCAATTACAATTTTGGAGGGATCATAATGCCTTGCGGCAAAATGATAAGTCCGATCTGTGCCAACTATCGCACAATATTGAGACGCGGATACTCAATTGCAGGGCAACGGTCCATCACTACGGACATGCCATAGGCCTCCGCCTTGGCGGCGGCATTGTCATCGCGCACGGATAACTGGCCCCAGATCACTTTCGGGCGCTGCGGCAGCAATATCGCCTCCTCGACGATCACTGAGAGATATTCGGGTGCCCTGAAGACATCGACCATGTCCACGGGTTCGGGAATATCGGCAAGCCGGGCATAGACCTTCTGCCCCAGTATCTCCTTGCCCGCCTGACCGGGATTGACCGGAAACACACGGTAGCCCTTCGACAGCAAAAAGCGCATGACGCCATGGCTCGGCCGCTCCGGATTGGGTGAGGCGCCAAGCAGGGCGATGGTCCTGACATCGGTCAGGATTTTTCTGAGATAGTCCGGTTCGTAAGTATCATGCTGCATGTCAACTTGTCCCTTTGGCGCATCTCGCAGTTTGAGAGATGCTGGCAGGCACCCCTTCTGAGAGATCAGCGCGAGTATCGCGTTTCCTGCATAAATCCGCAGTTACATTTGCACGCCACCGGTGCTTGCTTTTGTCCCTTGCTTTTATAGTCATTTAGGACGCATCATCGCTTTCTTGAACCCCTGCCGGCTCTAAAACCCGTGAAAGTGGCCCTTTCTTCGCTCGATATCGGCCAATTCATTCACGCAAAATGATTTCACGAAAGCACCCTGCATAAGCTGGTATTGAGTATTTTCATCCAGTTTTCAAAAGGGCTCTTACGCGAAGGAATGCCGGTCAAAACACCATTAACGTGCATTTTATGCGCCATTCGTCTCCTGTTTGTTTTCATTCCGTTCACCGATGAATTAGAGTTGACTAATTTTCAGAAAGTTATTCTGTAAATCAATCTATCTGCAAATCTACAACGTTACAGCTTGCTATTTTACACGGATATGAAATTTATTTTCAAAATAATGAAAGAAACCGGTGCTGAAATTGATAGCCTCATCCACGCCGCCAGAAATGCGAATGAAACCCAAATATCCGCTTAAATAGCCCTGATTTTTTAGAAACCACGCAAGCTCCGGCGTGACCAAAGCCTTGCATCCGGAGCCGGCATGCCCGTCCCGCGGATGAAATCATGAGCAAAGCGACGTTGCCCCCGAAGCAGGAGGTACCGCGACATGCACAAACCCGAAATTTGACGCGCGTCATTATCGGCGGAAGGGCCACATATTTGCACGGATGATCAGACGAAACCCGCAATCGTTTTCAAATGATCACAAAGCGCCCACAACGCCTCGCGGCCTCCATCGAAAATGGATTTCGGTCGTCAAACCCCATGCTATAGGTTTCGCAAAGTAGCCCGCGAGCGAGTCTCTATTGTGACAATCGACATTCTTCTTCTGGTTCTCCTGGGTGCGATCCTGCATGCCGGATGGAATGCGCTGGTCAAATCCGGCTCAGACAAGTCACTTGACGCCTCACTGATTGCGGCGGGTGCTGCCGCTTGCTCCCTGCCCTTTCTGCCCTTCCTGCCGTTTCCGGCTCCTGTCGCCATTCCATTCCTCTTCGCTTCGGCCATTCTGCAATTTGCCTATTTCCGCCTTGTCGCTGCCGCCTATACGATCGGCGATATCGGCCTCGTTTATCCCGTCATGCGCGGTGTGGCGCCCTTGATCGTCGCGGCGACGAGCAGCCTTTTCCTGAGCGAGGTCCTGAGCCCGCTGGCGCTTGCCGGGATAGCCATCATTTCCGGCGGCATCCTGACGCTCGCCTTCGAGGCGCGGCGTGGCGGCGGAAAAGCGATCATCCTTGCGCTCATCAATGCCTTCGTCATCGCCTCCTACACCTTCGTCGACGGTGTCGGCGCAAGGCTTTCGGGCAATGCGATTTCCTATACGCTGTGGATGTCGCTGCTACCGCCCGTGCTGCTTTTCGGTTTCGCCTTTTACCAACGCGGGGCAAGCGCCGTCGCGGCGCATGTGCGGCGCAACTGGTGGCGCGGCCTGATCGGCGGTGGCGGCTCCATCCTCTCCTACGGATTGGCGCTTTATGCCATGACCAAGGCCCCCGTTGCGGTCGTCGCAGCACTTCGGGAAACCTCCATCCTGTTTGCGCTTGTCATCTCCGTCGTGATCCTGAAAGAACGCGCCAGCATCTGGCGTTATCTCGCCGGCGGCATCATAGCAGCAGGCGTTCTGGTCATGAGACTGGGCTAAAACGGGCCAATTTTATGGGGTAAAATATTACCACATAAATAAGGCATTGTTTTTACTTGATTATTTTTAAGGTCTTCAAAAAACGTCATATTGACGCTTTCCCCGGCGCACCGTATAAGCGCGCCAGATCGGATTCCAGCCGGAATAGGGTCATTTGCGGTTACCCACAGGGCAACCAAACCAAGCAACAAGAAACGCCCGTATCTCTTTCATGAAGAGGATGACGGGTCCACGTTAGAAAGTGAAATCCATGTCTACTTTCGTTCAGAAGCCTGCTGAGGTGGAGAAGAAGTGGGTCATCATCGACGCCGAAGGCCTCGTTGTTGGTCGCCTCGCCACCATCGTTGCAACCCGCCTGCGCGGCAAGCACAAGGCCACCTACACCCCCCACGTCGATGATGGCGACAATGTCATCGTCATCAACGCGGAAAAGATTGCCTTCACCGGCAACAAGTACTCTGACAAGAAGTACTACTGGCACACCGGTCACCCGGGTGGCATCAAGGAGCGCACCGCTCGCCAGATCATCGAAGGCCGCTTCCCGGAGCGCGTCGTTGAAAAGGCTATCGAGCGCATGATCCCGCGCGGCCCGCTCGGCCGTCGCCAGATGAAGAACCTGCGCGTTTACGCCGGCTCGAACCATCCGCACGAAGCACAGCAGCCCACCGTTCTCGATGTGGCCGCGCTTAACAAGAAGAACGTAAGGAGCGCCTGATAATGGCCGATCTTTCCTCTCTGAAAGACCTCGCCCCGGCATCGGAAGCTTCGGCTCCCGTGCACGTCCGCAAGGTTGATACCCTCGGCCGCTCTTACGCGACCGGCAAGCGCAAGAACGCCGTAGCCCGCGTATGGGTGAAGGCCGGTTCTGGCAAGATCATCATCAACGGCCGCGATTTCACCGCGTATTTCGCACGTCCGGTTCTGCAGATGATCCTTCAGCAGCCGATCGTCGCCGCTGCCCGCGCAGGTCAGTTCGACATCATCGCCACCGTTGCCGGTGGTGGTCTGTCCGGTCAGGCCGGCGCCGTTCGTCACGGTCTGTCCAAGGCCCTCACCTACTTCGAACCGGGCCTGCGCTCCGTTCTGAAGAAGGGTGGCTTCCTGACCCGCGACAGCCGCGTCGTCGAGCGTAAGAAGTACGGTAAGGCCAAGGCCCGCCGTTCGTTCCAGTTCTCGAAGCGCTAATCGCTTACTGGTACAATACCTTCGAAAGGCGGGGCTTCGGCTCCGCCTTTTTTTATTTTGGCGATCAGCTGCATCTTGAAATATTCCCTCAAGGGAATAATATTGCCGCATGAGCTATGTTGTCGAGTATACGAATGAATTCGGAGCATGGTGGGAAACGCTTGAGGAAAGCGAGCACATCAGTATCGACGCCTATGTTCAGAAACTGGAGGAGTGCGGCCCTCGCCTACCGTTTCCCTATTCGAGTGGCATTCATGGATCACGGCACGCGCATATGCGGGAATTACGTATCCAAAGCGGAGGAAAACCGCTGCGGATATTTTACGCCTTCGATCCGCGCCGAATGGCGATCCTGCTGATCGGCGGCGACAAGACGGGTGACAAACGGTTCTATGACCGCATGATACCGATTGCCGATACACTTTATGACGAGCATCTGACGGAGCTTGAAAAGGAGCAGCACCATGAGCGGTAGACACAGTTTCGCGCAATTGCGCGACCGGATGTCGGATGATGCGCGCGTTAAATCAAAAGCCGAAGCAATTCGTCTGGAAGAGGAAATGGACCTTGCAGATGTTCGCAGGGCGCTGAAGCTCTCGCAGGACGAAATAGCACAGGCGCTGGATATTGGCCAAAGCTCGGTCGCCAAGCTGGAAAAAAGGGCCGATATGTATGTCGGGACGCTGCGCCGGTTTATCGAGGCGATGGGCGGCGAACTCGAAATCGTGGCCCGCTTCGACGGCCGCGCGATCAAAATTCGCAATTTCGCCGATCTTGCTGAAAAGGCGGAAAAATAATGCCATCCAAAACCATCGACCATGCCCTTACCGCAACCACGCTGACATCGGCTGCGACCGATCCGACCCATGCGGGCGTCCTCTCCTTCATGCGGCGCAAATATACCAAGACCCTCAAGGGCGTATCGACAGCCATCTGGGGCATTCCCTTCGATGCGGCGACATCCAACCGGCCGGGTGCACGCTTCGGGCCGCAGGCCGTCCGCCGGGCCTCGGCGATTTTCGATAACGATCCGCAATATCCCTTCGCGCGCGATCTCTTCGCCCATATGCCGACCGTCGATTATGGCGACTGCCTGCTCGACTACGGCAACCACTGGAAGACGCCTGATACGATCGAAAAAGAAGCACGTAGGATTATCTCCAAGACGGATTATCTGCTGACGCTCGGAGGCGACCACTTCATTACCTGGCCGCTTTTGAAGGCGCATGTGGCCAAGCATGGGCCGTTAGCTCTGGTGCAGTTCGATGCACATCAGGATACCTGGTTCGATGACGGCAAGCGGATCGATCACGGCTCCTTCGTGGCCCGCGCCGTTCGCGACGGCTTGATCGATGCCGACCGCTCGATCCAGATCGGCATTCGCACCCATGCCCCTGACGATTTCGGCATTCGCATTCTCCACGGTTACGAGGTGGAGGAGATGCGGGCGAGCGACATCGCCTCGCTGATCGTCAAGCATACGGCCGGCATGCCTGCCTATCTCACCTTTGACATCGATTGCCTCGACCCGGCCTTCGCGCCCGGAACAGGCACGCCGGTGGCCGGGGGGCCGACCAGCGCCAAGATCCTCTCCGTTCTGCGCGGGCTTGGCCATCTTGATATTCGCGGCTCCGACGTGGTGGAGGTGGCGCCCGCTTACGACCACGCGGATATAACTGCCATTGCCGGAGCCACCGTTGCGATGTATATGCTTGGCCTGCGTGCCGAACGGCTGGCTAAGGCTGGCTGAGACAAAAACGGCACCTGCCAAACTGATTCCGAATACCCTTACAACCCTTTGAAAAGTCAGGACAAGGACATGACAGCGAAGATCTTCATCGATGGCGAACACGGCACCACGGGTCTGCAGATCCGCACGCGCCTTGCTGGTCGCCGCGATATTGACCTGCTGTCCATTCCCGAAGCCGAGCGCCGCAACGCCGCCATGCGCGAGGATATGCTCAACAACGCCGACATTTCCATCCTCTGCCTGCCGGATGACGCTTCCCGGGAAGCGGTCTCGATGGTGGCCGGCAACAACAATGTCCGCATCATCGATACCTCGACCGCCTATCGCGTGCACAAGGACTGGGCTTACGGTTTTGCCGAAATGGACAGCGAGCAGGGCGACAAGGTTCGTTCCGCCCGTTTCGTCGCCAATCCGGGCTGCTATCCGACGGGCGCTATCGGTCTCATCCGTCCCCTGCGCGCTGCCGCCATCCTGCCGGACGGTTATCCGGTCAGCGTCAATGCGGTCTCCGGTTATACCGGCGGCGGCAAGCAGATGATTGCGCAGATGGAAGACCAGAACCGCGACGACGCGATCAGCGCCAATAATTTCCTCTATGGCCTGACGCTCTCCCATAAGCATGTGCCGGAAATGACCATTCACGGCCAGCTTGACCGCGCACCGCTGTTTGCGCCTTCCGTCGGACGTTTCCCACAGGGCATGATTGTGCAGGTGCCGCTGTTTGCCGCCGACCTCAAGGAAGGCACGAGCATCGAGACGGTCCATGCCGCGCTCACGGCCCATTATGCGGGCCAGGATATCGTTAGTGTGGTGCCACTTGCCGAAAGCAAGGGGCTATCCCGCATCGACGCCGAGGAACTGGCGGGCAAGGACACGATGAAGCTCTTCGTCTTCGGCACGCCGGGCGGCGAGCACATCAACCTCGTGGCGCTGCTCGACAACCTCGGCAAGGGCGCATCCGGCGCGGCCGTGCAGAACATGGAACTGATGCTGTCGGCATGAGGCTTTCTGCATGAGCGGAACCATCCCCTCTTTTCCGGCCTCGTGGAATATCGAGGCCGCAAAACAGATTGCCGACACGCCGGCCGGGGTGGTCTACGCGGTAACGCGCGGTGACGGCTCTCCAGCCGTCGCCAAAGTCCTGAAAAAGAAAGTGCTTGAGGACAGCCTTCGCGGTGCGGATTTCATCGCGTGGCGCTCGGGTGTCGGATGCGTGGAGCTGCTTGAGCGTTCCGATGATATTCTGCTGATGGAACATGCCGGCGCGGAGACGTTGCGCGATGTATTGTTCCGCGACGGCGACGACGACGCGACCACGCAAATTGCCGCCGATGTTCTGCTCCAATACCATCAGCCATCACAGCAGCCCCCGCCCTCAAGCCTGCTGACGTTGCCTCTCTATTTCGAAAGCCTGTTCCGCAAGGCCGAACAGGATCGCACCGACGGCGTAGAGAGCATCTATGTCGAAGCCGCCGCGCTGGCGCAGGAGCTGATTGACCGGCAACGGGATGTGAAGCCGCTGCATGGCGATCTGCATCACGAAAACATCATGCGCAGCGGGCGCGGCTGGATCATCATCGACCCGGCCGGCCTGATCGGCGATGCGGCGCTTGATGTCGCGAACATGTTCTCCAATCCACTCGACCGCTTCGATCTGACACGCAGCGAGGCGCGTATCGCCTCCATGGCGGCGATTTTTTCCAGGGCGCTGCAGCGGGATGAACGGGTGTTGCTGCAATATGCCTTCGCTTATGGCTGCCTCTCGGCCACCTGGCACGAAGAGGACAGCAATGCGGAAGAGCGCGACAACGAACTCGCTGTCGCGGCTACCGTCAAAACGGTGCTGAAGCAGTTCTGAGCGCGCTTAGTCCCTGACTTCGACGGCGACAGGTGCCGGATATTCGCCAATGAAACCGCGCCAGTGGGCAACCGCAAATCCAAGCACGATCAAGGCCATGCCCTGATGGGCGAGCGCCACGTGGATATCCACATGCATGAGAAGCGTGGTGATGCCGAGCGCTGCCTGAATGGAAACGAGCACGAAGAACAGCACGGCGCGGCGTGCGTGTGGCGTATTCGGCAGGGCACGGGCAATGGACACCATGTGCCACAGCGTGGCGGCGAAAAGCGTGTAGGCGCCAAGACGATGGATGAACTGCACCGTCTTGGGGTTTTCGAAGAGGTTGATCCACCAGGGCTGCTGCAGGAAGAGATCGCCCGGCACCAGTGAACCGTCCATCAGCGGCCAGGTGTTGTAGGAAAGGCCGGCATTCAGCCCCGCCACCAGCGCGCCGAGATAGATCTGGAACAGACAGAGCACCGTCAACAGGCCGGCAAAGCCCCTGCCCGTCTTTTCGTCAGCCGTTTCAGGCGAATGATGCGACAGGCCACGCAATATCCACATGCAGCCCGCGAAGATGAGGCAGGCGATGGTCAGATGCGTGGCGAGGCGATATTGCGAGACATCCGTGCGATTGACGAGACCGGAAGAGACCATCCACCAGCCGATAAAGCCCTGAAAACCGCCAAGCGCCAGAAGGCCGACGAGGGGCAGGCGCAGGCGCTTTTCGACGCGGCCCGTCAGCCAGAAAAAGGCGAGCGGCAGGGCGAAGATGAGACCGATGGCGCGGGCAAGCAGGCGATGCGCCCATTCCCACCAGAAAATCGTCTTGAACTCGTCAAGCGACATGCCCCTGTTGATTTCCTGATATTGGGGAATGCGCTTGTAAAGCTGGAATTCTTCTTCCCATTCGGCAACCGAAAGCGGCGGGATGGCGCCGTGGATAGGCTTCCATTCGGTGATCGACAGGCCGGATTCGGTAAGCCGCGTGGCGCCGCCGACCAGCACGAGACAGAAGAGCGTGAAGAGAACGACGCGCAGCCAGATGCGCAGCAGGCGGCGGTTCTTTTCCTGCTTCTGCAGGGCAGCCTCCACCACCATTTCCGCAGAACCGTTTGCCATCGTCATGCTGCTCGAACGCATCTTTTCAGGTCTCCCTCATACAGTCATGTTGATTAGCCCCAACCGGCACCACAAAACAAGGCCTCAGGGTTTGCGGCATGCGGTCGCGGCGGTATAGTCGCGCTTACATATCAGGTCGTCCTGTCTCTTCTTCGAATCGCCAAGACGATCTAATTTTTTGTTTTACGCATGTCTTTTTCCCAAAACCGATGACACTTTTGGGAGACATGCTCTCATGATGGAAGATTTCATGCCCCCTCGCCTCAGATCGCTTATCGGCACCATCGTCATCATCTGCCTCGTCGTCATTTACGCCGTGGCCGCGACGGCCATTGCATCGGCGACGCTGGCGCAATCGCCCTGGTGGGTGCATCTGGCCTATTTCGTGCTGAGCGGGCTTTTGTGGATATTGCCGGCCATGCTCATCATCAAATGGATGGCGGGGCCCAAAAAACAGGGATAAGCGCCAACCGTTGCGCAACACCCTGAGGTCGCAATTTTATAAACTGATTGTTTGCCGCTCAGCGATATAGTCCCACCGAAACAACCGGAGAGAGTGGATGGCGGCTGAGGGGCCGGTCACAGTCAGCGAGAGCAAAGCGTCGAGCGCCATGCAAGGCGAGCGGCGGGGTGCCGACCGTCTGGTGATCGATCTCGTCGATGACGCTTCCACCATCCGCACCGATTGGGAGCGGATGGAGAGCGACCCGCTCAATTCCCTGCATCAGGGTTTCGGCTGGTGCTCCATCTGGGCGCAGACCCAGAAAAGCCCGCTGCTCATCATTCGCGGCAGACAGGGCGCAAAGACGGTCTTCCTGCTGCCGCTCGAAATCGTGCAGGAAGGCGGTATCCGCAAGGCGCGTTTTCCGGGCGGCCGTTTTAACAATATCAATACCGGGCTTTTCGAGCCGTCCTTTGCCGAGCAGGCAGAACATAAGACGGCGGCAGCGATTGCCCGCGAGGCGCGAAAACTGCTGCATGGCCGGGCGGATATTCTGGCCTTGCAGAACATACCGCTCACCTGGCGCGGCAGGACCAATCCGCTTTCCTATCTGGCTTCCGTCGAAAACCAGAACCCGGCCTTTCAACTGCCGCTGCTGGAAAGTTTTGAAAGCACCTTGCGACAGGTCAATGCCAAGAGACGACGGAAGAAATTCCGTATCCAGAGCCGAAGGGCCGAGGAAATGGGCGGTTACAGCCACGTGATTGCCCGTTCGCCACAGGAAAAATGCGAATTATTGCAGGCCTTCTTCCGGCAAAAGGCCACCCGGTTCGCCTCCCAAGGCATCCCGGATGTTTTCCGAAGCCAATCGGTGAAGGAGTTTTTCTACGATCTGGCCAACTTCCCGGAAACGGGTATGGACAGTCTTCTGGAGCTGCACGCCATTCGCCTGCATGGGGAACACGAGGGCGTCATTGCCGCCATATCCGGGCTTTCGCGCAAGCAGGACCACATCATCTGCCAGTTCGGATCGATCGATGAGGTGGTTTCGGAACTCAGCCCAGGCGAGTTGCTGTTCTGGCTGATGATTGAACGCGCCTGCAGAGAGAAAGCCGCACTCTTCGATTTCGGTGTCGGCGATCAGCTTTACAAACGCAGCTGGTGCCCGCTTTCCACCGCCCAGCACGATATATTCCTACCGGTGACGTTGAAGGGGCGCGCAGCTGCCTCGGCCTATGTTGCCATCGCAAGGACGAAAAGCCTGATCAAGTCCAACCCGGCGCTTTATGCGCTGATCCAGCGTTTTCGCGCCGGGCGGCCAAGGACGGACGCCATGTCTGTTGCTGACTGAGAGGGTTTGCCGTCCGTCAGGCGGCGCTCAGATGACCCGGCTTGCGCATGCCTGTCATCGGCAATGCCTGTTCGTAGCCCTGGGCCACCAGCTCACCGAGCGTCTTCTCCAGCATCTCGCCATCCTTGCCGGGCACGGAAACGATGATTTCCGCCGGCAGATTGCGCAGCATTTTTTCAAGGCTCGAAATCTGCACCGCGCCGCATTCAACCAACACCGTATCATAGGCGTCAGATAGAGCGCTTAGAATCATCGTCAGGCGATCGATGGCCCGCATGGCCTCACGCGGCTGCGCATTGCCGCGCGGCACGATATGCGCATCGGACAGCCGGTCGCCGTGAATGGTTTCGCCAAAGGCGGCGGCACCCGCCAGAAGGTCCATGACACCAGGCAGCCCGGCCTCGGGCACCATCAGACGCGTGGGACAGGCAGAGGCCGTCATATCGACGAGAACGACCGAGCGGCCCATTTCAGACAGGGCGCGCGCCAGCATGACGGTAGTGGTCGAACCACTGTCTCCGGCTGGAGACACAACGGCGGCGACGGGCTTGGCAAGGCGGGTGGCCAGAAAGCCCGCAACGGCATCGATCGAGAAATCGTCGGAGGTTTCGATCTCGTCTTTCTCTGCCTCTTCTTTCAAAGGCGCTACCTCTTCCACCGGCAAAACCGAAGCAGCAGCAGTGGCAGCGGCGACTGGTGCCGGCCGCACCTCTTCGACAATGGGTTGCTGCTGGTAGGCGGCAGCGGGCATGGCCTGGGCGACCGGCGGCGACGGCTCACGATGTGTGGCAACCGGTTGTTGCGGCAAATCCGTAGTCTCGTCCCTGTCGGCGGGTTTACGCGTCGGCGCAGGCGGATCGGAGAGCGGCGGAACCTGATTTCTGCCCACCGGCTTCAAGGCGCGCCCGGTGAAGAGTTCCACCAGCATGACCACAATGCAGGAAAGCAGGAAAGCCGCCAGCGTGACGACGATGGTGATGGCCCCGGTTTTCGGGAAATAGGGCTCACGCGGCTCCACCGCGCCTGAGATCACGCGCGCGTCGGCGGGCGTGGAATCTACCGAACCGGCGCGCGAGGTCGCCTCACGGTAACGGGCAAGATAGGTTTCCAGAAGCTGGCGTTGGGCCGAAGCCTCGCGTTCCAGATCGTTCAAGCCGACCTGCTGCTCCCCGGCGCGCACGCTTTCCGATTTCAGCACGTTCAATTGCTGCACCAGTTGCCGTTCGCGCAGGCGGGAAACATTGGCCTCGTTTTCGAGGCTTGCCAGCACCTTGCGGGTTTCTTCCTGAATCTGCCGTTGTATGCCCTCCAGCTGGTTGCGTAGCGCCCTGATGCGTGGATGGCCTTCCAGCAGCGAGGAGGTCAGATCGGAAATCTGGCTGCGGATACCCGTTTCGTTTTCCTTCAACCGCTGGATCGTTGGGGAACCGACGACGTCCGGAAACGTATCGAGCGGCCGGCCGCTGGAAAGCGCATTGCGCACGCCTTCCGCCCGTGCTTCCGCATTCGCGCGCTCCCCACGGATACGGCCGAGTTCGGTCGAGATATCACTGAGCTGGCGGGTGGCGAGCGTTTCGCCCTGCCCGGCCGACAGGAGGTCGGATGACGCGCGATAATCCGCGACCTTCCTGTCCGCCTCACGCACCTTTTCGCGCAGACTGGCGATTTCCGGCTCCAGCCAGCGCGCTGCCTCCGTGCTCGTATCGAGTTTCGCGCCACTTTGCAGGGCAATATAAGCCTTCATCATCTCATTGGGGATGGCGGCGGCGAGCTTCGGGTCTTCCGAAGAAAACTCAACGGTGATAACGCGTGAGCTTTCGACCTGATAGACCTGCAATTTCTCGCGGAAAGCCTTCAGCACCCGCTCTTCGGGTTGCACCTGCAGCGGATCTTTCTTGAGGCCGATGGCAACCAGCAGGCCCGACACCAGCGACGGACGCGCCTCCGGGTCGAACTCCTCCAGCTCATAGAGCTTCATGTTTTTCGCGACCTGCTTGATGAGGTCGACCGATTGCAGGATTTGCACCTGGCTGGAAACGGTCAATTCATCGAGCACCGGCTCGGCTGGCGCATTCGACTGCTGCGAAGCGCCGAAGGAGGCCGCGCGGGATTCGATGAGGACACGCGCCTCGCCCTTATAGGCAGGCGACATCATGCTGGCGATCACGAAGGCGGCGCCGCCGGCCAGAAGCGTGACGGCCGCGATCCGGCCCTTGCGCCGCCATATGGCTGCAACAAGCTGTGCCAGATCGATATCCACATCCCTGTCGTCAATGCGATCGCCGTTCATGTGGGCTCCGTAACCGAGACAAACCTCGGGCGCTCAAATATAGATGGCCAATTTTCGCGGATTGTAAGTCTTGGCGGTAACACAACAGTTAATCTCGACGAATCCGACAAAATAAATCGGATATTGCAATACTCCGGGCTGACTGTTTACCGCGCATTAACCCTAACAGAACGATAAGAATGCTCATAGATCGACTCGGAGCCAGATGAGATGCCGCTCGCCGGATCACGACATGTCACCGCACTGACGCTTGCCGTTCTGACGGCCCTTTCCGGTTGCGCGGCATATCAACCCGCGCCGCGCTCATTCAATGAGGCGGCCCTGCAACCCTATCATGTCGATAGCGGCGACAGGCTGCGCATCAACGTCTTTGAACAGGTGGGGCTGACGAATACCTATACGGTCGATCAAGCTGGTTATGTCGCCTTCCCGCTTGTCGGCCAGGTTCCTGCGCGCGGCAAGACGCTGCCGCAGTTAGAAGCTGCCATTGCCTCGAAATTGCGTCAGGGTTATCTGCGCGATCCCGACGTGACGATCGAGATCGACCGTTATCGCCCCGTCTTCATCATGGGTGAAGTTGGTCGTCCCGGCCAATATTCCTATGTGCCGGGCATGACGGTGCAGAACGCCATTGCCATTGCCGGCGGGTTCACCCCGCGCGCCAATCAGGCCGATGTCGATCTTACCCGCAAGATCAATGCCGAGGTAATGACCGGCCGGATCGGCATCACCGCTCCCATTCTGGCGGGCGATACGGTCTATGTGCGTGAACGCTTCTTCTGAAAACGGAGTGGCACACATGTCGGATGACGGCCCTCCCCTGCGCATCATTCACTGTTTCCGCTCCCCCGTCGGCGGTGTCTTCCGCCATGTGCGTGACCTGATCGAAGAACATGTGAAACAGGGCCACAAGGTCGGCATCGTCTGCGACAGTTCGACCGGCGGCGTGCATGAGGAGCGGCTTTTCGCCCAGATCACCCCGATGCTGGAGCTCGGGCTTACCCGCCTGCCCATCAGGCGCTCCATCGGCCCCGGCGACCTGTTGGCGCTCTGGAGGTCCTATAACCAGATAAAAAGTTTGCGGCCGGACATCTTGCACGGGCATAGCGCCAAGGGTGGCGCTCTTGCCCGGCTGATCGGCTCATTGTTGCGGGCGAACAGGTATCGCGTAGCCCGCCTCTATTCGCCGCATGGCGGCAGCCTGCATTATGACCGCAAGAGCCTGAAGGGGCAGCTGTTCCTGCGGCTTGAGCGGTTTCAGGAACACTTCACCGACGCGCTCTGTTTTGTCTGTAATTTCGAGCAGCGAACCTATGAAGCCAAGGTCGGCAAGCCGCGCACCCGGACGGCGATGATCTATAACGGCGTGCAGGAAAGCGAGTTCGAAACCGTGCCTGCCCGCGAGGATGCCGCCCGTTTCCTCTATATCGGCATGTTGCGCGATCTCAAGGGCCCGGATGTCTTCATCAAGGCCTTCGCCAGGATGGAACGCAGCATCGGCCACCCCATGTCCGGCGTTATCGTCGGTGACGGGCCGGACAGGGACAAATATGCGGCGATGATCGACAAAGCCGGGCTTTCCCGGCGGATTGCCATGCATGCCGCCATGCCCGCCAGACAGGCCTTCGAGCTGGCGGAGACAGTGGTGGTTCCCTCACGCGCCGAAGCCATGCCCTATATCGTGCTTGAGGCGCTGGCAGCGGGCAAGACGGTTATCGCCTCACATGTCGGTGGCATTCCCGAGGTTCTGGGAGAAGACAGCGAGGCGCTGGTTCCGGCAGGAGACGCCGAGGCGCTGGCGAAGATCATGGTCAGGGACGCAGAAAACGACGATTGGGCAAAGCGGGTGATGCCCCCACCCAACAGCTTTAAGGCGAAATTTTCAACGCCTGTCATGGCCGATGACATGATGAAGCTCTATCGCGACCTGCTTTCCAGCTAAAGCGCGCCTCATGTCTAAAGACATTTTAAAAACACGATTTTTAATTGTATATTCCGCTATCCTGTAGAAAAGCATCATAAACGTTTCTTAGCATGTTTCGGCTAGTTTCCTGCTCGTAGAGCGCGTGTGTCCGTTCGGACGCTACGCAAGGACGCTTTACCACTTTGAAGTTGCGCATCGTTCCCATCGGAAATCGGTCTCGATTTTCGGGCCGATCCGCTAGAGGGTGCGGACCAAGTAATGACCAAGGCTGACAAGGACAGACTGCAATTCGATCTGGCGTCGTTGCGCAAGCAAATCTCCGAGCGCGAAGCCGGTGAGCCTTCGGCGTCCGAGACCGTTGTTCTCAATCCGCTTGCGCGGCAGATCGCCAACCAGCTGCGTGCCGGCAACCATTCACCGAATATGGTGATCGGCCAGTTACGGCTGCTGGAATTCACGATGCTTGTGGTCATTGCCGCCATCGTCAACGGCATCGCCGCCGATCGGGGTCTCGAGACCTTTCTGGCGGTTTTCAGCGCCGGCGTACTGGGTGCGGCACTCTGTGTGTTCCTGCTGCAGGCGGGCGATTGTTATCAGTTGCCAACGCTGCGCACGCCGCTGAAGATGTTTGCCCGCATTCAAGGCGCCGTCTGCCTGTCTTTCGTGGGTGCCGCCTGTTTCCTTCTCGTGTTTTTTCCCGATGCGCTGCATTCCTGGCCGGCTTTCGGCATATGGTATGCGATTGGCGCGATAGCCATTTTCACCGGACGGCTGATCCTTGGCTTTGCCATTCGCCACTGGGGCCGCAATGGCGTCATGGAACGCCGCGCCGTTATCGTCGGCGGCGGTGATGCTGCCAGAGACCTCATCCGTTCGCTAGAGCAGCAGTCGGACAACGATATCCGCATCTGCGGGATTTTCGACGACCGGAAAAGCGAGCGCTCTCCCGATGTCGTCGCCGGTTATCCCAAGCTCGGCACCTTTGCCGAACTGGTGGAATTTGCCCGCCTGACAAAGCTCGACATGCTGATCATCGCCCTGCCGCTCAGCGCAGAGGCCCGCATTCTCCAGCTCTTGCGCAAACTCTGGGTGCTGCCCGTCGATATTCGCATCGCCGCACATGCCAATAAATTGCGGTTCCGTCCGCGCGCCTATTCGCATGTGGGCAATGTGCCGATGCTCGATGTGTTCGACAAGCCGATCCGCGACTGGGATTCGGTGGCGAAACGGATATTCGACATCACCTTCAGCCTCCTCGGCATCGCCCTTTTCTGGCCGGTGATGCTGGGTGCCGGCATTGCCGTCAAGGCCACCTCCAAAGGCCCGGTCCTCTTCAAACAGAAGCGTCACGGCTTCAACAATGAGACGATCAATGTCTGGAAGTTCCGCTCCATGTATACGGAACTCAGCGATCCGACCGCCAAGAAGGCCGTCACCAAGAACGATCCGCGCGTCACACCCGTCGGCCGCTTCCTGCGCAAATCGTCGATGGACGAGCTGCCGCAGCTCTTCAACGTTCTCTATGGCGATCTCTCGCTGGTCGGCCCGCGCCCGCACGCAGTCCATGCCCAGACCGGCGATCTGAAATATACCGAAGTGGTGGAGCATTATTTCGCGCGCCACAAGGTCAAGCCCGGCGTGACCGGCTGGGCGCAGATCAATGGCTGGCGCGGCGAAATCGACCATGGCGACAAGATCAAGTTCCGCACCGAATATGATCTTTATTACATCGAGAACTGGTCGCTTTTCCTCGATCTCAAGATCCTGTTCCTGACGCCGATACGGCTGCTCAAATCGGAAAACGCCTATTGACCAACGTCGGTTACCAGCACGCACCGGGTTTTGACGCGCCTCTGGCTGCCATGCGGCTCGTCGGTTCGTTCTTCATCGCCTTCGGCGTGTTCCTCTCCGGCTTCGTCATCTCCGAACCGGCGCCCTACGAGCTGATGATGGTCGGGCAAGTGGCCATCTGGTTCCTACTGGGCCTTCGCCTTTCCCGCACCGTCGTGCTGCTCCTGTGCCTGCTGCTCGCCTTTAATGTCGGCGGCTATCTTTCGCTCACCACCATGGCCGATCTGGACGAGGGACCGCTCTACCTCGCCGTCTCGACCTTTCTGGCGCTGACCTCGGTTTTTTACGCGGCGATCATCGAGGACAAATACCAGCGGCTGCTGCTGATTTTTCGGGCCTGGCTCGCCGCGGCGCTGATCACCTCGCTACTCGGCATCATCGGATATTTTCACGCCCTTCCCGGCTTCGAAGTCTTCACGCTTTACGATCGCGCCAAGGGTGCGTTTCAGGACCCGAACGTCTTCGGTCCCTTCCTGGTGACACCGTCGCTTTACCTGATCTATGGCCTGCTCACCGGCAAGGCGATGCACGCGCCCTGGCGTATCCTCGGCCTGCTAATCCTGTCGCTTGGCGTGTTCCTGTCATTTTCGCGTGCGGCATGGGGCCTGTTTTTATTCGCCGCCCTCCTGCTCGTCTTCGTCATGCTGCTGAAGGAGCGCACAGCCGCATTTCGCCTGAAAATTCTCGTGCTGTTTCTCGTTGCGGTCGCGCTCATGGTCGCAGCCGTCATCATCGCGCTGCAATTCAAACAGGTCTCCGACCTGTTCCTCAGCCGCGCCTCTGCGGTGCAATCCTATGATGGCGGGCATCTGGGGCGCTTTGCCCGTCACTATCTTGGTTTCCTGCTGGCGATGGAGCATCCGCTCGGCATCGGGCCGATGGTGTTCGACAATATCTTTCCCGCTGCCGAACATAATATCTGGTTGAAAAGCCTGACAACGCATGGCTGGTTCGGCTTCGTGATCTATCTTACATTGATCTGCTGGACGATCGCTGCCGGTTTCAGGCATCTGCTGCGGCCGCGGCCATGGCAGCCGTTCCTGATCATTTCCTGGGTGACCTTTGTCGGCCACGTCATGATCGGCGCCGTCATCGATACCGATCACTGGCGGCATTTCTTCCTGCTGCTCGGCATATTGTGGGGCTGCATGGCACTGGAAAAACGCGAAAGCCTGCGCCGCCGCACAAGCAATGCCTAAAATACTTCCCCTTACGGAACCCTGCGCGATTTCATGCGTTTAGCCCGCGATTATGATCGTCAAACGGGGAGACATCTTATGACGCAGACCAATAATCTCTATCTCATCATCGGCGCACTCCTGGTGGTCCTTGTCGGCCTTGGGGCCTATGTCTGGCACGAGGAAAGCAAGCCGAAGGGCATCGAGATGAATATCGGCCCGAACGGGGTTTCCGTTCAGGAAAATTAAGACGCAAGCGTCGCGCAAACTTCTTTCAGTAGACCGGGTGCACCCCAAGCCCAAGCGGCGCGGGACGCACCCGGTCTTCTTATGAGAGGAGACGAAAGGCGGGATCAAGAATCCGCGCCAAGCCGGTTCGGTACGAATGATGCGTATCGGGCTGATCATGGAAAAGTTACCGAAATGGTCTCCTCCGTCGACCTGTCCACCCGCCTCACCGCCACCAGATTAGCCCTCAAGGCAATCAAGGAGCAGGATGACAATTCCACCGCGGCCTCATCGTCCTCGTCACGGGCAGCGCTTCTTGGCGCCTATGGCATCGATACGTCTTCTTCTTCCACCAATACGAGGCTGACACAGCTTCTAGCGCAATATGCGCAGACCACCGGCGAAGAGACGCAAACCGAGACTACACCGCAGGCGTCTTCCGGCGACATCACGCAGGCCGCTTTCATGAAGGATCTAAAGGCGATGCTGGAGGATTTGTCCAAGGACCCGGACAAGGCCTCGCAGGCAAAGGCGATGCTGGAAGCACTGGCCGCCGGCACGCTCACCGTATCCGATCCGTCCGAAGGCACTCAGATCAAGGCGTGGGACGTGAAGGCCGATTCGAAAACCACCTCGAAACCGGCAACCGAGATCGCCACGACGGGCTGGAGCGATTTTCTGAAGGATCATCTCAAACGAGACGGCTCAGCCTATGTCAAGAGCGCCAGCGGCGCTTATGTCGACAGCATCTCCGGGAACAACGCGTTTTTCGGCAGCGTCGGGAGCCGCTATTATTATCTCAGCTGGCCGCAGGCGAAACCGGGCACGCTGACCGTCTAAGCGGCCGCTTCCGGAACCATATGGACAAAACGCTGCAGCATGGATCATGCCGCAGCGTTCTTCCTGTTTTCATCTAAGCGGCGGGTGCAGCAGCCTGCGCGGTTTCACCCGACAGAGCTTTTTGCAATTGCGCTTCCTGATCGGGAGACAGCGAGGTCTTGATGACCCGGCCGCGCAGCCCTTCCAGTTCCGCCATGACCTTTTCCGGCTGTACCTTGCGGATCAGCACGAACAGCGCCGAAGAGCCATTGGGGATGGTTTCGCCAAGGGATTTGATGAAATCGTCATCGATGCCGAAATCGGTGAGCGAACCCGCCAGCGCGCCCGTGCCGGCACCAATTGCGCCGCCAATTGCAAAGCCCGCCAACGGATTGAGGAACAGCAGGCCAACAAGGCCGCCCCAGAGGCCACCGGACAGAAAACCGGAGCTTGCGCCAAGCGCCGTCAGATTGACGCTCTGCTTCAGATGCACCTTGCCGTTTTCATCACGAACGACGACCACGGCGTCTTCCAGATCGACCAGATATTCCTTTTTCAGCCCCGCAAGCTTCAGAAGAACCCGGTCAGCCTCTTCCGTTCCATCAAAACCAACAACGACGAGTTCAGACATATATTTATCTCCCTGAGTTTCAGTTCCGCTGCAATTGAACGCTGAAGTTCACGGCAGGTTCCAGCCATGATGGAAAGAGGATGTGTCATGCGTTTGACGGAAGCAACCCGTAGAACGTGGAACGACAGTCCGTCCCCCTGCCCGCCATCCACACCCATTGTTCCTTTTTTTGAGAAAAGGCGATTTTCCGCTTGCGCCCTAACAGGCTTATATATAAACGGCTTTCAGGTTCGGAGCGTAGCGCAGCCCGGTAGCGCACTTGACTGGGGGTCAAGGGGTCGTGGGTTCGAATCCCGCCGCTCCGACCATAAAAATCAGATAGATAGCCAGTTCCCCCAGAGCTGGCTATATTTGTTTTAGCCACATTGTAGCCAGCGGGTCCCCCGAGCAACTGCGCGTTAGCTTTGCGCGGTGTTTGGTTCTCCCCCGCCCTGACGGCGCGCACTTGACTTGCAGAAGGCTGATGGATTGAACGCTGACCAAATTTGTTCTTACCGCCATCGCCGTCTTTCTAACGGTTACCGCGTTCAAGGACACCCCCAGCACCCTGACGAAGCCTGAGCCTGAAGGACATTGACATGGCGAAGAAATCAAAAATCGAACACTCCGAATTCTCAGGCGAATTCGAAGATGACGGCGTCACGGTCCTCGTCGATATTTACCGATCCGCCGGCACACAGCAGGATTGGAAGCTTGAGGTCATAAGCGAAAATGACCTTGTCACCACCTGGGAAGAGCCTTTCGCCACCGACAAAGACGCATGGGAAGAATTTCTTGCCACCTGCGAAAAGGACGGCATTCGCAGCTTTCTTGAAGACGAGGATCCCGCAGTCCATTAGAGCTTGCCCCCGCGAGCCGCGTCGCAGGATATTCGAGGGGTCACCAACCGTATTCACCACACTGAGGAGAACAAAAAGCTTTCGGCGTTAGCGTCGGTGGCAATTGTTGCTTCGTCATGGAATGGTGACTTGCCCTCAAGCCTATCAAAAGCAAAGATTGCCCATCGTTGTGGCTACGGGGATCCATTCGTGGCACTGGCGTTATAAGCCAACGCACAGCGATGACCGCAACGCGGCTGAACCGATCAGAATAATTCTCGAGCGGCAGTTGCTGGAAAATTCCATTTTCGGCAAGCGCCTTGGCGTAATTTTTGACGATACTGCCGCAACCTGCCTGGATGCGGATCGCTCAACACACTTCCGAAAGCGCATCCGAGTTTCCTTCGGAAAGCATGAGATTCGGACCATCAAGCAGGTGATTTTAGATAAAGGGGCTCGTGGCCTTGCCCTGTGGCGCGAATTGTGGCCGCATCACTGGATATCGGCCCGGCTAAACTGAGGCGTCAGGAGTGTGTCCGGCGGGCGTTTACGATCCGCTGGTTTCTTTTTCCTTCTTCGCCTGATCGTGATGCCACTTGATGGCGAAGTACATGCCTGTACCCAATACGATAATCTTGAACGGGAAGAAGACTATAGGGAATAAATCCACCCAATTCCAATCCGTCATTTTGAATATTTCCAGTCTATTACTTGACATAATCTCCCGCAGGTAGAGCTACGTCAAAACTGCTGCCTCAGCAACTTCATTCATGCATTCGAGCACGGTCTTTTTGACGCAGCCCCTCCTCTCATCCGGGGTCCTTGCATCATGTTTCAGCGGTCCCCCGCCGTTTGGCGATCATCAGCCGCCTGGGTTCGTTCCGGTATCGAGGAATGCGGTTGTAATGATCAGGTTCGCGATTTGCTCTCTGTCATGCCACTCGCCTTTCACTAAAGAGAACGACGGCCGTATTGCTTTGTTGACTCTCCGCTAAAATTAGAACATTTAGTGAACAAAAGAGAGGTCGCTAATATGTCCGATGCTGCAAAATCCACCCCTGTACGGCCCGACGACATAGCCGGATACGTCATCCAGTGTCACGATGGCGATGCGAGAGCGGCGGTTGAAACGCTGCTTGGTGAAATCGAACATTTACAGGAACAGCTTTCCCTTGCGGTTGCCATCATGGGCAAAGGATATACGCGTGGCTGGACGCCGGATATGGCAGGCGATTGAGTCGGCTGTTTGCCGTTGGATGCGGCCTACCGGGCGAGGAGACCTTACCTTTGACGGACCCATGCCGTTGATCTGAGTGCAGCGCGTACCTGCCAGCATCGCTCTCCAGCAAGATATCTCCGACAGATCGTGCGTTGCCGGTCAAGTCGACTACAGACCGGATCCTGGTCCGCTTTCCCACCACTCCGCCGCTGTTATGGCCTCGCCACTTCAGCGCGCCCTGCACCGAGAATCGCGCCCAGCCTGACCGCATCGGCAATCAAGACGGAACGCAAATCCCCTTGCCGGGAACGATCCATGATTTACGCAGGATTGGCCTGAAGCGCCCTCAGAACTCGTTCGACGCGATGGCGAAGTCGTCGGTGACTGGCATGTGCTCCACATTCTCCCAGGTTCTGTCCATGGCATAGGTTGCCGAGAGATAGGGGATGCCGATGTGGCCGTAACGCACCGAAAGCTGGCTTTCCGCCTCCTTTTCGCCGAGACGCGCAACGCGGCTGAGATAAAGAGCGGTGGCGAGGCCCGTACGGTCAGCGCCGGCCTTGCAATGGATGAGGATAGGTTTCGGCGCATCGCGCATGATCGCAACGAGCTGGTTGACCTGGTCCATGTTGAGTTCCTGGCTGGCCGACATGCCGAAATCGATGTGCTTCAGCCCAAGCTCGCGTGCTGTTTCGACCTCACCCCGGTACCAGGCCTGGGATTCATTCGGTCCGCGCAGGTTGATAACCGTCTTGATGCCGTGATCCTTGGTGTAGCGCACAAGCTCTTCATTGCTCGGCTGGTTGGAGCGATAAAGCTGACCGGCCACGACCTCGTGAAAATTGCCGAGAAGCTGGATGGCGTAGAGATATCCGCCTGCCGCAAGCACAACAAAGCCCATGCCCCCAAAGGAGCACTTCCAAAATCTTCGCATAATAAAACGGTTCCCTTACTCGACAAGAGAACCGATACAGACGGATTCTGACAGCAAGCTGAAAGTTATGCGACAGTATTGTAAGAGTAGAAAAATTGCGTTCGATCAACGCACGAAAACGTAAACCGCATAGACCGCGATGAGCGCCGCGGCTGCCGCCGCCGTGATCACGCCGAGGCGTTTTTCGATGAAATGACGCACTGAATCACCGTATCTCTGCAGCAATCCGGCAAGGATGAAAAAGCGGGCGCCACGTGTGACGACGGCTGAAAGAATGAACAGGCCGAGGCTGATATTGGCCGCGCCTGATAGGATCGTCACCACCTTGATCGGCGGCAGGTGCGCAAGCCCCGATGTCACCAGCAGGAGCACGATGGTTTCGTAGTCCACCGAGTTCTTCAGGTGCTCGAAACTGTCGAGCTTGCCGTAAAATTCAAGAATGGGCCGCGCGATGCTCTCGAAAGCATAATGGCCGAGAAACCAGCCGGCGATGCCGCCGAGGACCGAGGCGACAGTCGCCACAAACGCATAAAACATCGCCTTTTTCGGCTTGGCCAGCACCATGGGCAGGAAAAGCACATCTGCGGGCACGACGAAGACGGAGCTTTCCACAAAAGCGACGATCGCCAGCCACCATACGGCGGTTTTGCGCGCCGCAAGCGCCATTGTCCAGGCATAGATGTTTTTCAGCATGTCATGTCCCCGGGGAAGAGTGTGGAGAAAAGTCAAGGCGGGAGCGCCGAGGCATCTCAGCAGTGATTTACGCGATTTACGACGGCGCGCAGCGGACCGAGAAGAGCCAGCGCCGCAGCAGGATTAGACACAACGCAAGAGAATGGCAAATGTTGGAAGAATTATTTTTGCATCGCAAAAAATGGGAAATACCAGCGATTCCAGCCCACACCGATAGTCGGTTGCTGCGATGCGAAATTTTACCCTGCGGTAGATAAACTCGCCTTTTTGCTGTAGAATACAAGATGTAAGAAGTGGAGGAAGTTATCATGGACTATGTAAACTTCATTACGTCGATCAACCCGGTGATACTCGCCATCCTGCTGGTGGTTCTTCTCGCCGGTGCCTATAGCCACTGGGTTTCGCACTAATAAAGCGAAAGATACGACGAACCATGACCATGCCGGTTTCTATCGGCGATAGGCATGTGGCCTGATGAATGTTATCAAACCCGGAGTTAAAACAACTTCCGGGAAGCGGCATGACGAACGAATTCGCATTCACTGATACGTCTGAAAAGCTCAGCACCACGCTGGAGAAGCTTATAGGCAAATTGCAGGGCCAGACGATCACGTTGCGCGAGCTGATGGAAGCGATCGGCGAACAGGGCCTGTTGCTCATCTGCGCAATTGCGTCCCTGCCCTTTCTCATTCCTGTCTCCATTCCCGGCGTCAGCACGGTATTCGGCGCGGCAATCATCCTCGTCAGCCTCGCAATCACGCTGAACCGCCTGCCATGGCTGCCGGCCAAGATTCTCGACCGGCAGATGGAGACGGCAAAACTGGTGCCGGCGCTTCAAAAAGGTGTCGCCATCGTTTCCAAGCTTGATGGTTTTATTCGTCCGCGTGTACCGGCGCTCACCACCGGCATCGTCGCCAACAGAATAAACGGTCTGGCGCTGATGACTGCGGGCGTATTGCTGATGATGCCGCTTGGCTTCATTCCCTTTTCCAACACCCTGCCCGGCGTCGCCATCCTGCTTTTATCCGCAGGCATGATTCAGAGAGACGGCGTGACCGTGCTGGGTGGCTATCTGTTTCTCGGCCTGACGGCGATTTATTTCGCAGCGCTTGCCTATGCCGCCTTCTGGGCCGGACAGGGCATCAGCAGCTCGATCGGCGGATAAGCGCCTACCGATCCCTGTCACGGGCTTCGCGGCGGTTCTGTCGCGACGCCCACCAGACCGCGAGCCTTCGCCGCCTGCGGCGCACCGCCGGCAGATCGTGCGAGAGTACGACAAGACCGAGCGGAATCATCCAGAAACCGAGAACAGGCAAAAACCCCAACGTTCCGCCAACCACCAGAGCGGAGCCGGTGGCGATCCTGCCAACCCGCGAACGCGGCATGGCAAGGCTCCATTTTCCGACATGGAGGCGACCCGTTTTGTGGTTCATTCCGAATTTCATTCCATCCTGCCCTTCAGCGTCTGGCCTGTGGATAATTTTTTGACCGTCAATAAGCCCGGAAAATCGGGACTTCAGAGGGATAAAACAAGAGGAATGCGTTTTTTTTGAAAAAACCGCTTGGCAAATCGGAAAAGCATTTGTATTACCCCGCTCACACCGCGCCAAGCAGCGCACGTTCCCTGGTAGCTCAGCGGTAGAGCATTCGACTGTTAATCGACAGGTCGCCGGTTCGAATCCGGCCCGGGGAGCCATTTCTCTCAAAAACATGTTTTGAAGAGCGAAGTGCAGCTGCATTCGCCCGATCCGGTTCGTGGCATTTTTCGCCCACCTGACGAGTGGGCCTTCCGGCAATCAGGTCTTCTTGACTGCGCGCTTCGTTGCCTTTGCAGCGTTGGTGAGCGCCGGCGGATCGCTGGCCGGGAAACTTTCTTCAAGGCTTTCCGTGAGATCGTCGACTTTGTCCTTGTCCGTCGACTTCTGCTCCTTCTTAAGCGATTTTACCGCCGGGGATTTGGCCTTTGCTGCCGGAGCCTTCTTCGCGGGCGTTTTCTTCGCAGGCGCCTTGTCGGTCGATGTCTTGTTCGTCGATGTCTTGTTCGTAGATGACTTGGCGGCAGCGGATTTTTTCACGCCGGTCTTACCCGCGGTCTTTGCGGCACCGGCGGAAACTTCCCGTTCAGCCTCGATCCAGTGGCGCTCATGATGCCCGTCAGGCTTGCCTTCCTTCTCCCATATTGCGCGCGCTTTTTCACGGATTGCGGCTTCGCGATCATGGCTCATAACGGGCCTCCCTCTTTGCGTTGCACCGGTTTTGATTGTGCCACTGAAAAAACAGAAAAAGCCAGACTTTGTTCCTCACAGACCGATCGCGATCGAGCATTTCTTCGAAAAAGGGAACCGTCATGGATGCGGGATCGTTTGCTCCGCGGAAACCCCGCAGGAGAATTATTCATGAGCACCCCGAAAAAACCGCAGAACGAACCGCTCGATATTCGCGACGAGGATGTGGCGCGTTTCGAAACCGACAGCGAACTCAAATCCAAGGACAGTGAGATTTATCCGGATGAGACGATGAACCTGCGCGCCCGACGGCAGGCTGCGCGCCAGCATGAGGATGCCTTCATCGTTGCCACCGACCTGGAGGACGATGACCAGCGCGACGCCGCTCCCGGCACCAGGGAGCAGCCATAGGCCCCTTAAAAACGGATAAGGCGGGTCATGGCCCGCCTTTATAAGAATAAATGATGTCTGGTCTTCAACGGCGAACGGAGACGATGGCCTTGCGGTTGAAATTGGATACCTGCACCCGGCCAGACTGGTTGCCGCCGAGGATCTGGGCGGTCTTGCCGCTCATGCTCTTCAAAATCCCGGCATGATAACCGCGGCCGTTGCGGATGACGACGATATCGCCGGGCTTGGCTTGGCCGACGGGAACGGCGTAACCGAAAGACGTCCAGGATTTCGCAAATCCGTAGGATTTCGGAGATTGTCGGCCGGCCTTGCTGGCGACGGCATGCAGGAAAAGGCCACACCAGGGGGTGCTGCGGGGGTTTGCCCCAAGAATATTCTTCAGGCTCTTGTTGTTTTTGGACTCATGCAGCCCGGTGTATTTTTCTGCCTGGTTCAGCATGCCGGCAGAAGCCGGCGCCACGACTGTAAAAGCCAAGGCAGCGGATAGAATTAACGCGGATACTCTCAAACGTCTCGCCCTTATGTTGGAGGGCGTCCGTGTATTGTGACAATTTAGCGACAATTTGACGAGAAATGGGCAGAAATCAGACGCCTATTCATGCGGCCTGATCTGTCATTGCTTCAAAACAGGCTGCCCTGCGCCTCATCGGCACGGTTGCGACCGGCATTTTCGAGGTCCAGCATGCGCAATTTGGTGGTGGTTCCGCCCGGCGCGGAGAAGCCGCCCAGCCGACCGCCGGCCGCCAGAACGCGGTGGCAGGGAATGATCAGCGGCACCGGGTTTTTCGCCATCGCCTGCCCGACATCCCGGGCCTTTTCCATGCCGAGACCGAGGGTCTTTACGATGCCGCCATAGGTCGTCGTGTCGCCCCAGCCGATCTGCCGCGCAACCTCGTAAACATCGAGAAAAAACCGTTCCTGCCCGGCGAGATCCAGTTCGACAGGGGTAAAATCGATCGCCTCGCCACTGAAATAACGGGTGATCATCGCGATGACCTCACGCGTGCGTGTGTCGGGAACCGCAATCGTTGACGACGGAAAACGTTTAAGGAGAAGCTTTTCGGTTTCCCCTGCGTCAGCACCGGGTAATTGCAGACGGGCAATGCCGCGCCCTGCCCATGCAAGGCCGCAATGGCCGAGCGCGGTTGGAAAAACAATATAGCCGTAGTGGTTGGTCATCGCATTCATTCATCCGCTTCGGGCGCACACGATGCCATATCCTGCGTCCGAAACAACCCGTTTCCTGATCGTGAAAAAAATAAGGCCACCCGGTTCGGCGGGTGGCCTTTTCCATTCCAGTCCTGAAAAACAGCTCAGGATGCGATTTTATTCTGCGTCTCCGCCCTGTCCTCCATCAGGCATTGCGCCTGCCGGCTGGCCGCAACGAAGGCCGTGCGGGCGATTTCTCCCGCCACGTCCCCCATCAGCGAGGCGCGGCACAGGCGCAGCGCCTGCTCGTGCACCTTGTCGCCCCGTTCGGGCCATTCGTGCTGGAGAAAATCGAAGGCTTCGTAAACGCCGTTGAAAATCCGGGGAGCACCGTTTTCAAGGGAGATGGTAACGGGCTTTTCCCACTTAACGTCTTTCAGCAACATTGATTGCACTTCCATGCTCTATTAACCCGCGACAAACGCCGGCTCCTCCACTTGGTTCCCTTCACCTGCCGTTTCAAGGGCGAAAAAATAACCCTCGATAAACCATGTGCCCCATCTTTCCATTCTAGCCGATTTGCGGAACAAAGCGTTTCAACACTCGTTCAAGCGGAAGTGAACCGGGTTCTTTCATGCCGATAACAGCCTCCCCCGTCATCGTCTGGTTCCGCAAGGATTTGCGCCTTTCGGACAATCTTGCCCTTCTCGCAGCTGTGGATCACGGCGGTCCCGTCATCGCCCTCTATGTCAGGGAAAAATCCTCAGGGCCGCTGGGCGGTGCGCAGGAGTGGTGGCTTCACCATTCGCTGGCCTCGCTTTCCGCCGCGCTGGAAAAAACCGGCAACCGCCTTCTGCTTTTAAGTGGTGATGCCGAAAAGATGCTGCGGCAGCTGATATCGGAAACCGGCGCAGACGCGGTATTCTGGAACCGTCGGTATGATCCGGCCGGCATGGCCACGGACAAGGTGTTGAAACAGACGCTGCGCAACGATGGCCTGACAGTCCGCAGCTTTTCCGGCCACCTGCTGCATGAGCCATCGCGGGTGCAAACGAAATCCGGCGGCCCCTACCGGGTCTATACGCCCTTCTGGCGGGCGCTGGAGAGTGGCGAGGAGCCGCATGCCCCGGCGGAGGCGCCAAAGAGCCTGAAGGCGCCGAAGACATGGCCGACATCTGAAAAACTCGATGACTGGAAGCTGTTGCCGCTCAAGCCGGACTGGGCGAAGCACTTCAGCGATATCTGGGCGCCCGGCGAAGACGGCGCGCAGGAGAAACTTGGCGACTTCATCGATGGCGCCCTGAAAGGCTATGAAGAAGGCCGCGATTTTCCGGCAAGGGACGCGACCTCGATGCTTGCACCGCATCTGGCCTTGGGTGAAATATCGCCCGCCACCGTCTGGCACGCGACGAAGGGGCTTTCCCGCCACATCGCCTCAAACGATATCAGCCGTTTTCGCAAGGAAATCGTCTGGCGGGAGTTCTGCTATCACCTGCTATTTCATTTCCCCGAACTGGACGAGAAGAACTGGAACGACAGTTTCGACGCCTTCCCCTGGCGGGACGACGAGAGGTCCTTCAAGGCCTGGACGCGCGGCATGACGGGATATCCGATTGTCGATGCCGGGATGCGACAATTGTGGCAACACGGCACCATGCACAACCGGGTGCGTATGATCGTAGCGTCCTTCCTCATCAAACACCTGCTGATCGACTGGCGGAAGGGTGAGAAATGGTTTCGCGATACGCTTGTCGATGCCGATCCGGCCTCCAACGCCGCCAACTGGCAATGGGTGGCGGGTTCGGGGGCGGATGCCTCGCCGTTTTTCCGCATCTTCAATCCCATACTACAGGGTGAGAAATTTGACGGTGATGGCGATTATGTGCGCCGTTTTGTGCCGGAGCTTGAAAAGCTCGAGCGGAAATACATCCACAAGCCATTCGAAGCGCCGAAGGAGGTGTTGAAAAAGGCGGGCATCGAGCTTGGCGAAACCTATCCGCTGCCGATCGTCGATCATGCAAAGGCACGCGAAAGAGCGCTTGCCGCCTATGCTGCGGTGAAGAACAGCGCATAAAATTGGGTATCGGCAAAATTTTGCGTGGCTAAGCCAAAGCCGGGAAGATAATTTCTTGCCTTGAGGCGGTTGTAACGGGACATAACGGCACCTAATTTCCGCTCAGACAAGAAGGCTCAATCATGACCATTCATCCCTCTGCGCTCAGTGCTATCGGCAATACGCCGCTCATCCGTCTGAAAGCCGCCTCTGAAGCGACGGGGTGTGAAATCCTCGGCAAGGCGGAATTCCTCAATCCCGGCCAGTCGGTGAAGGATCGCGCCGCCCTTTACATCATCCGCGACGCCGAACGGCGCGGGCAGCTGCGCCCCGGCGGCACCATCGTGGAAGGCACGGCCGGCAATACCGGCATCGGCCTGTCGCTGGTCGCCAATGCACTCGGTTACAAGACGGTGATCGTCATTCCCGAGACGCAGAGCCAGGAAAAGAAGGACGCGCTGAAGCTTCTCGGCGCCAAGCTGGTCGAAGTTCCGGCAGCGCCCTATTCCAACCCGAACAATTACGTGAAGGTCTCCGGCCGGCTGGCGAAACAGCTTGCCGCGACGGATGAGAACGGCGCGATCTGGGCCAACCAGTTCGACAATATCGCCAACCGCCAGGCCCATATCGAGACGACTGCACCCGAAATCTGGGACCAGACGGATGGCAAGGTGGATGGTTTCATTTGCTCGGTCGGATCAGGCGGAACGCTGGCGGGCGTGGCCGACGGTCTGCGCGATTTCAATCCTGACATCAAGATCGGCCTTGCCGACCCTGAAGGTGCCGCGCTTTACGAGTTTTACAAGCACGGTGTCCTGAAATCCGAAGGTTCCTCCATCACCGAAGGCATTGGGCAGGGCCGTATCACCGCCAATCTGGAAGGTTTTACGCCCGACTTTTCCTATCGTATTTCGGATGCGGAAGCGCTTCCGGTGCTGTTCGATCTGGTGACGAAAGAGGGACTTTGCCTTGGCGGCTCCTCCGGCATCAACATTGCCGGCGCAATCCGCCTTGCCCGCGAGCTTGGTCCGGGGCATACAATCGTGACGATACTATGCGACTACGGTAATCGTTATCAGTCGAAGCTGTTCAATCCGGATTTCCTGCGCTCCAAGGGGTTGCCGATTCCGCAGTGGCTGGCGACGAAAAGCGAGATTGCGGTTCCGTACGAAACCGTTTGAGGACATGCCGAAATGCCTGTGAATGCCCTGTTCCGTGACGATTTTTATCTTTCCACCGTAGAAGCGATCGTCACGGCGGTGCATGAGGATGGCGGCATAGAATTCGACCAGACCTGCTTTTATGCGACGTCCGGCGGCCAGCCGGGCGATAGCGGCTTTCTCGAGCGGCCTGATGGGTCGCGTATCGAACTAGGCGTCACCAAAAACGGCGCCGACAAGAGCGTCATCATCCATGTGCCGCTTGAAGGCCAGCCTTCTCCTGAAGTCGGCGAGAAGCTGACCCTGCATGTGGACTGGCCGCGCCGCTACAAGCTGATGCGCATGCACACGGCCTGCCACCTGCTCTCCGTTGTCTGCCAGTGGCCGATCACCGGCGCGGCGGTCGGTGAAGACGAATCGCGTGTCGATTTCGACATGTCGGAAACCATCGACAAGGATGAGGTGACGGCAAAGCTGATGGCGCTGGTGAAAGCCAACCATCCGGTCTTCCTGCAATGGATCACCGATGAGGAACTTCAGGCCAATCCGGGCGTCGTCAAATCCAAGAATGTGCGCCCGCCGATGGGCCTTGGCCGGGTCAGCCTCGTCTGCATCGGCGAAAATTCCAGCATCGACAGCCAGCCATGCGGCGGCACCCATGTTTCCGAAACGCAGGAAGTGGGCGATATTCACATTGCCAAGATAGAAAAGAAGGGCAAGGAGAACAGGCGGTTCCGCATTCGTTTCGGCGCGCCTGAAGCTGTTGCCTGAGATCGGGAGAAACATCGTGAGCACGGATAAGAGCCGTTTCGTCGTTTCGGCGGACTGGGTGGAAAAACAGCTTGGCACAGCCCGGTTTCGTCTCGTTGATGCCTCGTGGTATCTGCCGGCGCACAAGCGCAATGGCGCGGAGGAATTCGCGGCCGGCCATCTGCCCGGCGCTGTCTTCTTCGATCAGGACAAGATCGCTGATCATACCACCGGACTGCCGCACTCCCTGCCCTCACCGGAGTTCTTTGCGCAGGAGGCCGGCGAGCTTGGTCTGAGCGAGAATGATACGATCGTGGTCTATGACGGCCCCGGTTTCTTTTCCGCCCCGCGCGTCTGGTGGATGCTGCGGGTGATGGGCGTGCGCAAGGCCTATGTGCTGGATGGCGGCCTTGATGGCTGGAAGCGCGAAAGCCGGCCGCTTGAAACCGGAACGCCGGAGATCGAACCCGCGACCTTTACACCTGACTTCAGCGAGAAACGCGTGACATCCCTATCGACCATGCGCGGCATCGTCGATAGCGGCAATAAGCAGATTGCCGATGCCCGTGGCGCGGGGCGTTTCACCGGTGATGAGGCCGAACCGCGTGCCGGCATGCGCTCTGGCCATATGCCCGGCGCGCGCAGCCTGCCTGCCACGGCCTTTTCGGAGAATGGCCACTTCAAGGACCTGACCGCGATCCGCAAGATGGTGACTGACGCCGGCATCGATCTCGGCAAGCCGGTCGTGACGAGCTGTGGCTCGGGCGTTACCGCTGCCGTCATCACGCTGGCGCTGGAATCCCTCGGCCATCAGGATAATTCGCTTTATGACGGTTCCTGGTCGGAATGGGGCGGTCTGGAAGACACGCCTGTCGCCACCGGCCCCGCCGAACCTGTTCCCGTTGTATCGCATGGGCCTTTGAAGGCGCATGTGACGCAGCTGGAAATGACGTCGCCGCCGAAGGTCAGCCTGCCGATCCCCGTCAACATCCAGACGGCACTGATGCGCGTCACCGATATTCCCCTGCACTTCTATCGCTATCTTTACTGGCGGGTGGGGAAACGCTGGCACTGGCAGAAACGCATGCGCATGAGCGATGCGGAACTGTCAGCCGTCCTCAAGGACCCCAAGAATAGCGTTACGGTTCTTTACATGAACGGTGCGCCCGCCGGTTTCTTCGAACTGAACAAGGCGAGCGACGAGGTGACCGAGCTTTCCTATTTCGGCCTGCTCGAAGAGGCGATTGGTGCTGGCGTCGGCAAATGGTTTCTGTTGCAGGCGCTTTACGCCGCCTGGCAGGATAATCCGAAACGGGTGACGGTGACGACCAATACGCTCGATCATCCGCGCGCGCTGCAACTTTACCAGATGATGGGCTTTTCGCCCGTCGGCACCTATGAGGCCTGGGTTGAGCCGCTGTCCGACACCGAGCTTCTGGAAATCTCGCTGCGTAATTGAGTACCGCATTGAGAGCGACGCGTGCCATTCTCCGATAAGGAGTGTCTGGTCCCCACTCCCTCATTCCTGTGCTCGTCACAGGAATCCAGTCAGCCCAAGTCCTTGGGCTGAAAGGACTCTCTCGCCGCGCAGACGCGCGTCGGCTGGATTCCTGTGACAAGCACAGGAATGAGGGTGGAGGCATCCGTGGGCGCGGCAAACTGCTCCGCGATGTCTCTGAAAATACTTAAACGGCGCAGCATTCATGCCTTGTCGATAATCAGATGCGTAGCGCCCTCGCCCGCCACGGTTCCGGTAGAGCGGTAGCCGAGCGCGGGCAGGTCCATTCCCTCGAACAAATGTTCACCCTTGCCGAGAAAAACCGGGGCGATCGCCAGATGTAATTCATCGATCATGCCCGCAGCCATATATTGCCGGATGGTGGAAACACCGCCGCCGATGCGCACGTCCTTACCATCCGCCGCTGTCAGCGCCATGTCGAGCGCCGCCTCGATGCCGTCGGTCACGAAATGAAACACCGTGCCGCCCTTCATCGTGAAGGACGGACGCGCATGGTGCGTCAAAACGAAAACCGGAACATGATAGGGCGGCTCGTCGCCCCACCAGCCCTTCCAGCTTTCATCCGGCCATGCGCCGCGCACCGGCCCGAACATGTTGCGTCCCAATATCCATGCGCCGATATTTGCGAAGCTCTTTTCGGTAAAATCCTCATCCGTACCGGTCGAGCCGCCCTCCTTTCCGAACATGCGGTGAAAGGTCCGGGTTTTGACCGCCCATTGATGCAGCGTTTCGCCGTTCACCCCCAGCGGGTTCTGGAGACTCTGGTGCGGTCCCGCGCCATATCCGTCAATCGAAATGGCGAAATTGCGAACGACAACCTTCGGCATGGCACGCTCCTCCCATTCGGCAGGGCCAGATCGCCAGCGTCCGGCAATCGACCTCAGATTTCCCGTTCCAGATTGACCGCCGTCGGAATTTGCCCACCGGCAGCGCCCTTGTCTTCCGTGACGGTGCTCAGCAGATGATCGGCAATCAGCTCCGCCTGGAATTTACCAAGCTCATAACAATAGGTGATCTCACGCTTTTCAGCGGACCAGTAGACATCAGGACGCCCGCAGGTCCTGGCCGTGAGCTTAACGTCACCCTTCAGACCGTAAGCGCCGAAACTGCGGCTGATGAGATCGAGAACCTTCGATTCCCTGATCATGATGGCGTAGGCTTCAAGCTCGGGATCGCGCGGCGGCATATAACTGACAATGAATTTGGACGGCGTCTGGCTGCGATGCGGGCTCAGAAAATTCTCCCAGGTCGAAGCGACGCGCGGATAGGCGGCGGCGCATTTGTCGAACTCCGCGTTGTCCAGACCCATCATGGCGGCGAGATCGCCATAACCATCCTTGTCGCGGCCGACCATCAGGCAGGCCATGTTGCGGTCACGGCTTTTCTCGGGAACGAGCGCGGAAAAGACCGGTGCTTCGTGCTCGGGCAAGGTTTCCGCCTCGCGTCCCAGATACCAGCTATCGGTGGCGTTGACGAGCGCGGTATCGAGCCATTCCTCGTTGGCCTGAAGAATGAGCGTGCCCGCCAGCTGGTCGGCCGGGGCCTGCACGCTGCCGGTCTCCACGGTTCCGAAATCCGAAATCAGCATGCGCGCGCCCTCGTGATAAAGCGAGAAGATCGCGTTGCCGATGACGAAATTGACCGCCTGCTGCAACTGGTCGTCGGACAGGCCATCAAGACCGGCGGCAGTCTGTGCCTGAGCCGGGGCCGTCAACGAAACAAAAGCCAGCGGAACGGCGGCCAGAAAACGACGCAACATAAAATCAGACCTTCCGGGAACGAGGAGCGTCACTGATTCCCGATGCAAACGAGTCATGCAATGGGCTGGTTGCATCACCTGTCAAGAATCGGGTGGATAGCACTCGGTTTGGAGATCATAGCTGCAAAGAAGCAACGCCGATCCAAACCAGAAAGAGCCCGCCATGACCGATCTCGTCTTTATTGCAATGCCGGCTAATGAAGCCGAAGCCTTCCGGGCAGAAGCTGCGGACGCCTATGGCAACCCGCCGGAACGGAGCGTTTCTCCTGGAGGCATGCCCTGCCGCCATTGTCTTTCCCAGATTGGTGAAGGCGAAGGAATGCTGATCCTCGCCTACCGGCCGTTTCCGTCGCTGCAGCCCTATGCGGAAACGGGACCTGTGTTTTTGCATGCCGAAGCCTGCGAGCGCTACCCGCAAACGGAGACCCTTCCGCCGATGCTGAACAGCCCGGATTATATCGTGCGCGGATATGGCGCCGACAACCGCATCGTCTATGGCACCGGCGCAGTGACGGCGACGGGCGAGATCGTGTCTCGCGCACGACATCTTCTGGAGCGCGCTGACGTTGCTTATGTGCATGTCCGTTCCGCCCGCAACAATTGCTATCAGTGCCGTATCGCCAAAGCATAATCACAGCATTGTCTAGAATTTTAACCGAACAACTAAACGGGTCTCAAACTTTTACAGCTTATTGTGCCCGTATCGGAAACAATTGATTTGAGCAGCAAAATGGCAAACAACCTCAATATGGCGACCCGCACCGCGCCGCGCAGCAAGACCAGGATTTTTGCGACCGTGCATTATTTCAGCCAGTCGACCAGAGCCCGCGTCCTTGATCTCTCGGCGACCGGCATGGCGCTCGAGCTTGATGGGCCTTTCGCTGCCGCCAAGGGCAGCCGGGTCAAGGTGCAGAGCGAGGATCTGGGCTTCATCGAAGGCGTCGTGCAATGGCAGCACCAGAACCGCCTCGGCCTGCAGCTGAAGCTTTCCACCAACACGCTGGCGCAGCTCTCCTCCTATTTCCGCTTCTTCCATGAAGAAGTGAAACCGACCCTTGCCCGCTGATCTTCTCTGCCTGAAAGCCGGAATGCGCTGCCCGGAAGGAGCGCATTCCCCGATGTGGAAGCGTGTGCATCGCACTCCAATGACAAAAAATTTATCAAACGGTTGAAAACGGACCTATCTGTCACCGGCTTGTCATTTTGGTGATGGACTCCTCGGCGATTGCTTCTACCCTGTCCGCTTCTCAAGACAGAGCAAGCTTCATCCGAAGGAGTTCCCATGTCGCCGCTTCTCGCTCTCCACCCCATCACCCGCCGTTCGCTGCTCGGCGGCATTGCGGCCTCTTCGGCGCTGGTGCTGCTGCACCCCTTCGCCGCCCGCGCCTCTGCCAATCAGGCGCATCTGCGCATCATGGAAACGACTGATATCCACGTCCACGTCTTTCCCTATGATTATTACGCCGACAAGCCGAACGACACGATGGGTCTGGCGCGCACTGCCTCGATCATCGGTGCCATCCGCGCCGAGGCCGGAAACTCGATGCTGGTGGATAATGGTGACTTCCTGCAGGGCAATCCGCTCGGCGATTACATCGCCTATGAGCGCGGCATGAAGGCCGGCGACAAGCACCCCGTGATCAATGCCATGAACGTGCTGGGTTATGATTGCGGCACGCTCGGCAACCACGAATTCAATTACGGCCTCGACTATATGTCGAACACGCTGGCCGGCGCCGGTTTCCCCTTCGTCTGCGCCAACCTAACCAAGGGTCAGCTGGCGTCGGACCCCAAGCAGGACGAGCTGTTCTTCAAGCCTTATATCATTCTTGAAAAGCAGATCCGCGACGGCGGGGGCGTCACCAGCCCGGTCAAAGTCGGCATCATCGGCTTCGTGCCGCCGCAGATCATGATGTGGGATTCCAAGAACCTCGAGGGCAAGGCCCAGACACGCGACATCGTCGAGGCGGCCAAGGCCTGGGTTCCCGCCATGAAGGAAGAAGGCGCCGATATCGTCATCGCCCTTTCCCATTCCGGTATCGACGGCAAGGGCCAGAGCGATCGCATGGAGAACGCCTCACTTTATCTGGCGGGCGTCGAAGGCATCGACGCGATCTTTACCGGCCACCAGCATCTCGTCTTCCCCGGTCCGAAGACCTGGGACGGCATAGAGGATGTTGATGCGGTCAAGGGCACGCTCCTGGGCAAACCGGCGGTGATGGCCGGTTTCTGGGGTTCGCATATGGGCCTCATCGACCTGCTGCTCGAAAAGGACGGCAAGAGCTGGAAGATCGTCGATTTCACCTCTGAAGCACGGCCAATCTATCACCGCGATGACAACCGCAAGATCGTTGCCGACTTCACGGACAAGCCGGAAGTCATCGCCGCGGCCAAGGCCGATCACGAGGCAGCCCTCGCCTATGTGCGCCGCCCGGTCGGCAAGACATCTGCCCCGCTCTATTCTTATTTCGCGCTGGTGGCCGATGATCCTTCCGTGCAGATCGTCTCCAACGCCCAGACCTGGTACATCAAGGACATGCTGAAGGAAGGTCAATATAAGGACCTGCCTGTGCTTTCGGCAGCAGCCCCCTTCAAGTCCGGTGGTCGTGGCGGCGCGGATTATTATACCGATGTCCCCGCCGGTGACATTGCCATCAAGAACGTCGCCGACCTCTATCTTTACCCCAACACGGTGCAGGCGGTGCTGATCAACGGTGCGCAGGTCAAGAACTGGCTGGAGATGTCGGCTGGCATGTTCAACACGGTCGAGGCCGGCGCGAAGGATGCACCGCTGCTGAACGCCGATTTCCCGTCCTATAATTTCGACGTCATCGACGGTGTCACCTATCAGATCGACATTTCCAAGCCGGCGAAGTTCGACAAGGATGGCAAGGCGGTCAATCCCGACAGCAACCGCATCGTGAACCTTGAATTCAACGGCAAGCCGATCGATCCCGAACAGAAATTCGTGGTGGCCACCAATAATTACCGCGCCGGCGGCGGCGGCAAGTTCCCGGATATCGCCGCCGACAAGGTGATCTTCGTGGCGCCCGACACCAACCGCGATGTGATCGTGCGCTATATCATCGATCAGGGCACCATCAATCCGTCCGCGGATGCCAACTGGTCGTTTGCGCCGGTGGCCAATACCTCGGCAATCTTCGAGACGGGTCCGAAAGGCCGCCATTATGCGGCTGACATCAAGGGCGCAAAGATCGAAGATGCCGGCGACGGTGCGGAAGGTTTCGCAAAGTTCCGTCTGGTTCTTTAAAGACCGCAGCCCTCCCGGCGAAACATCGCCGGGAGGGTGTTTCTTCAGTCGCGGCCTTTCACGATACGCAACAGCAGCGGCAGCTCCATCGGCGGCTTCTGCTCGATGCGTTGGTAATCGCTACCATCGCGGTTGCGGCGGATGAGCTTCAGGCCGACCATGTCGCGACGCAACATCGCGGCATCGCCAAACAGATGTAGATCATTCAGGAAGCTGCTGAATTCCCGTTCGGAAAAACTGCGCCCGGCGGGAATTTTCGCCCATAGGTACCAGAGGCACAGTTCCTGCTGGGAGCGACGCGCAGGCCATTGCATCAGCCTGCCGGCGGCATCGAAAATCCGCGCGGTCTTCAGCACCCTGCCCTCATTGGCAGCTGGCATTGTCTGCGGCGACGGATGGCTGCTTTCGGCGGATGATGTGCGCGCGGCGCGCAGATGCTGGAAATTGCGGAACCCGGCGGCCCGGCTGAGAAGATTGAGCATCTCCACATGGCTTGGCTGGCGCTCCAGCCTGCCGATCTGTTCGCGAACGGATTTGGCAAAGGTCGAGAGATCGGCGATATCAATGGAAAGGATCGAACGTGGCATGACTTATCCTCGCGTGCCGTTCCGAAGAGGTGTCGCTGATCGCCGGCTTCCGACAAGGCACGGGATAAGTGCTGTCAATTATTCGAGATGCAGGTTTAGCTTCCCTTGCGGGACGGCGATGCCTCGGTGAACTGCTGACCGTGGTTAGGTATAGGCAGACCGTTCGTTGCCGTCAATTGGCCCTGTGGTGGTGTAACGCGAGGTTACCGCCCGTTTCTTCTCCCCATGGGGGGGAGAAGGTGGCCCGAAGGGTCGGATGAGGGGGCAACGCCAGCGATAGACCGCACCCTTTCCCCCTCATCCCGCTGCCGCGACCTTCTCCCCGGCGGGGAGAAGAAGCTCGCGGCACCCGCTCGCTCCACATGCAATAGCCAATGTCACTCAGCGGCGACAGCAATATCCCTTTGCTTGTTCGCGGCAAGCATCCCATTGAAATCCTTATGCTTCGGACAGGCCGCGAGGCGTTCCTGAAATGCCTCGGCAAGCCATTGACCTGCAGGACCTGCGGGTGAATCCACCCGCCGCAATGCAAAGAGCGGATATTCACCCTGTTCATAGGCCTCGAGTTCAAGTGCCTTCAGGCTGCCATTGGTCAGGTCATTACGGACGATCGATGCGGGCAGGCCGCCCCAGCCCAGACCACCCTTGATCAGCTGGTATTTCGTGGCGATATCGCTCACCCGCCATGTCTTGTAGGAGAGCACATTAAAATCGCGTCCTTTGGTGAGGCCCGAGGCATCGGTGACGACGAGCTGGACCTCTTCACGCACATCCGCCAGGGTCAGCGGCCGCTCGATCTGCGCCAGCGGATGATCGGCAGCGACGACCGGCAGCATGAAGGAATGGCCGACTTTTTCCACGACCAGCTCATCATCCTGGCGCATCAGCGCACCGCCGATGCCGATGCCCGCCTTGCGGGAGAGCACCATCTCCATCACCATACCCAGCTCGCCGACATTGAGGCTGAGGGTGACGGTGGGGAATTGCTCGCGAAAATCCCGCAGCACGGCAACAACGGCTTCTGCCGGAACCATGGTGCTGATGGCGACGGAAAGCTCCGCTTCAAGGCCCTGCTTCAGCCCCTTGGCGCGGGCGCGCATTTCCTGCAGGCCGGCGACGATGCGCCTTGCATCCTCCAGCATGGCGCGGCCTTCATCCGTCAGCTTCGGCTGGCGCACGCCGCCGCGCTCGAACAGGGTGACTTCAAGCTGCGCCTCGAGATTGGCGATGGTATAGCTGACCACCGACTGCGCGCGGTTGAGCGCCCGCGACGCAGCGGAGAAACTGCCGGTCTCGGCAACGGTCAAAAATACCTGCAACTGGTCGAGTGTGGGGTTCGCGTCCATGTCCCATCCATTTCATCGATAGATTGCTTCCACATTATCACAGTTTTCTTGATGGCAGCAATTTTCCATATAGGGGCAAAGGAAGGGCATCGTGCTCTCCCGCCCTCCCAAGGCGCCCGTCAATTCATCGCATATGCAAGGAAAGACCATGTCCAACATTCTGCTCATCACCTCCAGCCCACGCGGCGACGAATCGGTTTCGAACAAGTTTTCCGGTGAACTCGCGAGCAAGCTGAAGGCCAAGTCGGCGGCGAATACCCTTGTCCACCGCGATCTCGCCGCTGATCCCATTCCGCACCTCGACACCGTCAAGACGGCTGCAATCCGCAAGCCGGCCGACCAGCGTACGGCTGAAGAAGCGGTTGCCGCTGAATATTCCGACAAGCTGGTTGCCGAACTTATGGCTGCCGACACCGTCGTCATCGGCACCGGCCTCATCAACTTCAACATCTATTCCGGCCTGAAGTCGTGGATCGACAATGTCGCCCGCGCCGGCCAGACCTTCCGCTACACCGAAACCGGCCCGGAAGGCCTCGCCAAGGGCAAGAAGGTCTATATCGTACTCGCCGCTGCCGGCGTTTATTCCGAAGGCCCGGCCGTATCGATGAACCATGCCGTTCCTTACCTGAAGACCGTTCTCGGTTTCATGGGCATGACCGATGTGGAAGTGATCTATGTCGAAGGCCTGGCATTCGGCCCGGAAGCCGTCGAGAAGGCCATTGCCGCCGCCGGCGCCAAGGTTGCCGAGCTGGCACAGGCCGCCTGAAGCATAGAGAATGGCAGGCTGATGCCGGCTGGATTGCCGGTCTCAGCCGACCCACATTCCGAAACGGCCGTGGACCTGATCCCGGCCGTTATTTTTTGCTGCATACAGCCGCGCATCGGCCTCCGATAAAAGCGCGCGAAAAAGCTGGCCGTCCTCAAAGGCCGTGGCGACGCCAATGCTGACCGTCAAAGGCGAACCGTCTGGGCGGCGCAGATCCGCCAGGATCGCCACCCGCAGCCCCGCGGAAAACGCAAGCGCCGCCTCATGCGCCATTGCCGGCAGGAGAGCCACGAATTCCTCGCCACCGAAGCGGTATAGATGTCCATGCGGCTGTACGCTGCGTTTCAGCACGGCGGCAAATTCCCGCAATATCTCATCACCCTGCAGGTGGCCGAAGGTATCGTTGACGGTCTTGAAATGGTCGATATCGACGATCAGCACGCTGACCGGCCGCTGTTTCTCCAGACATTCCACGACGACCGAGGGCGCATCGAGTTCCATGCGGGCGCGGTCGGACACACCTGTCAGCATGTCGCGGCCCGAGCGGGACAGAAGCTCTTCATAACGCTCTCTGAAAGTGAGATCGTTGAAAACATCAGCAACGCTGCGGCGTGTCAGGAAACGCCCCTTGGTCGATGTCAGACCGAGATAGAGGGCGAACAAGGCCGAATAGATGCCAACCGCGACCATCTTCGCCTTCCAGCCATCGTAGAAGACATTGACCGGCGCATCGAACAGATATCGCAATGCCCCGTAAAAAGCAGCCTGATCAAAGCTTAAAATGACGACGCCACAGATCGCAAAGCGCAGCACGATGTGGCGCTGCAAATACCGCCCCAGCTTTTCGTAAAGCAGGATGATGGCGATGGCATCGACATAGAGAATGCTGGTGCCCCAGACCATCAGCACGCCCACCTCATCAAGAAAACCGGTATTGACCGACTGTCCGGGGACGATCGCCACCGTCTGATGAAACCGGATGATCTGCGCCATGATGACGGTCAATATATTGCCGAGAAGCAGACCGTAGATCGGCTGGCGCACGACCGCCGCATCCTCGCGCATATAAAGCATGAGGATCATCATCAATTTGCCGGCAAAGAGGATGGAAGAACCCGGCGAGGCCACGCCGAAAGGCAGGCCGACATAAAAGACGGCGGCCAGATAGGTTTCCATGAAATGCATGACACCCAGCGCGGTGAGAAAAACACCGATGCCGAGAATATGCCGGTAATGAAGGAATGCCGTCATTACCGAAAAATAGACGATGGCCTCCGTAAGGAAGAGGGCCAGATTTGCCCATTGCATCGGCACACGCCCTATCGATCCACATCACGCCGGTCTATCGGCGCAACTCCATGCCCTTCAAGGACGATAGGCCTAAGCAACCAACGGAATCTTAATTTAGAGAGTAAGAAAACGTCATCATTTTCCTGGGAAAAGCGATGAACCGTTCTGGTCGATGATCAGCTTCGCCTTGCGGATCGTGAACTCCACCGCATCATCCATGCTGCTGAAGACATCGGCGCGCACGAATTCATGCACCAGCACTTCCTCGCCAGCCTTTTTCTCGATGCGGCCGGCCAAGCGGAACTGGCCGCCTTCCTTCAACGGCGTCGCATAGATCAGATAGTCGCCATGCGCATGCGGCTCCGCCTGCACCGTCTTCTGCGGTGCGTCGGACGGCTGGCCAGAACCGAAGGCCGAAAGGATTTTGGAAAAAAACGATGCCATGGTTTTCACTCCCTGATCTATATCGTGTTTGAAGGGCGGATATGCCCCGCCCTTCCCTGCCGTTCTTGCCCGATCAGATGATCAGGTTCGACAGGATGTCGTTTTCAGTAATATCCTCATAACCAAGGCCTGCGGCCTCAAAGCGCTCCAGAAGCCCTGCGAAGTTTTCCTGCGCGTTGGTTTCGATACCGATCAGGATCGAGCCGAAATTGCGGGCCGATTTTTTCAGATATTCGAAACGGGCGATATCGTCGTCCGGGCCGAGCAGGTTGAGGAAATCACGCAGCGCGCCGGGGCGCTGCGGCAGGCGCAGGATGAAATATTTCTTCACGCCGGTGTAACGCATGGCGCGTTCCTTCACATCCGGCAGGCGCTCGAAATCGAAATTGCCACCGGAAACGACGGCGATAACCGTCTTGCCTTCCAGCCTCTCGCGGCCAAGCTTTTCGAGCGCGGAAATCGCCAGCGCGCCGGCGGGCTCCAGCACCACGCCCTCAAGGTTCAGCATTTCAATGATCGTCACGCAGATGGCATTTTCCGGGACGAGCATGACCTGCTCGGCCGGAAAATCCTTCAACGCATTGAAATTCAAATCGCCGATGCGGGCGACGGCAGCGCCATCAACAAAATTATCGACCTTGTTCAGCGTCACCGGTTCGCCGCGTTCAAGGCTCTTTTTCAGGCTCGGCGCGCCTTCCGGCTCGCAGAACACGAAGTTCTCCTTACTGACAGTGCCGGCGAGGAAACCCGTGAGGCCGGCCGAAAGCCCGCCGCCGCCAACCGGCATGACGACGATATCAGGCTTGGTGCCTTCCGGAAGCTGGTCCATGATCTCGGCCGCGACCGTCGCCTGACCCTCGATGATATCCTCGTGGTCAAACGGCGGCACCATGTAACCGTCATTGTCCTGCACGTGTTGACGCGCGGCTGCATAGCACTGGTCGAATATATCGCCCACCAGCCGGATTTTGATGAATTCTCCACCAAAGATGCGGGTCTTTTCGATCTTCTGCTGGGGTGTCGTCACCGGCATGAAAACGACGCCGTGAACGCCGAAATGGCGACAGGCGAAAGCAAAGCCCTGGGCGTGGTTGCCGGCGGACGCACAGACGAAAACCTTGTCCTTGCCGGCCTTGGCCACCGCCTTGCGGAGAAAGTTGAATGCGCCTCTAATCTTGTAGGAACGAACCGGGGACAGATCTTCACGCTTCAGCCAAATCGACGCGCCATACCGACGGCTGAGATGTTCATTCAACTGCAACGGCGTTTCCGGGAATATTTCCCGCACTTCCCGCCGCGCTGCTTCCACAAGCTGCTTGTCCACGATAGTCAATCCATTGAAATTCATAATGGCACCCGCTATGCCATAGGAAGGCGTCGGAGACAAAGACTCATTTCAGCGCGGCCACGAACTCTGGGTTTCATTTCTTGAACAGCAACCTTCTGCGCTCGGTCATATACGTTTCGTCCATCTTCGGGCTTTACATGGCAACGGCCATGTTCCTTCCCGCGCTGACCGACCTTTATTACGGCAATGACGACTGGATGGTTTTTGCACTGTCGGGTTTCATGTGCGGCGGCTTTGCGCTTGCCTGCGCGCTTGCGACGCGCGGGCCGATTGCCGCCTTCAACAAGCGTTTCGGCTTCCTGCTCGTCAATATTCTCTGGCTGGTCTTTTCCATCGTCGGGGCGGTTCCGCTTTATTTGTCCGAACTCAACCTGACGCTTGGCCAGGCCCTTTTCGAATCCATTTCCGCCATCACGACGACGGGATCGACCGTCATTGCCGGTCTCGACAACGCGCCGCAGGGCATCCTGCTCTGGCGCTCGCTGCTGTGCTGGCTGGGCGGCATCGGTATCGTCGCGCTGGGTCTCTTCATCCTGCCGCTGCTGCGCGTCGGCGGCATGACCTTCTTCCGCATGGAATCCTCCGATACCGGCAACGACCGGCCCTTCGCGCGGCTGGCAAGCTTCACCCGCGCTTTCGTGGCGATCTATATCATCATGACGCTGGCCTGCACGGTTGCTTACGACTTTGCCGGCATGTCGCATTTCGATGCCCTGAACCATGCCATGTCGACCGTCGCAACCGGCGGGTTTTCGACCCATGACGCATCTTTCGCCTATTTCAACAACACGGCGCTCCTGTGGATCGCCACCGTCTTCCTGATCTTCGGCAGCCTGCCCTTTTCGGTGATGATCCTGCTTGCCGTGCGCCGCCGGCTGGAGACGCTGCGCGATCCGCAGATCGCCGTCTTCCTCGGTTACCTCTGCGCGATTTCGATTGCAGTCGGCGTTTATCATCACCTTAGAAACGGCGTGCCGCTGGATGACGCGCTCAGCCATTCCTTCTTCAACATGACGTCGATCCTTTCCACAGGCGGTTTCGCCAGCGACGACTATACGCTCTGGGGTCCCTTCGTCATCATCGTCGCTTTTTTTGCGACCTTCATGGGTGGCTGCTCCGGCTCGACGGCTGGCGGCATAAAGGCGTACCGGTTCCTCATCATGTTCAACGTGGTGCGGGCCGGGCTGAAAAAGCTGATCTATCCGAATGCCGTTTATTCGGTCCGTTACGGACAGCAGATCGTTGATCCGGATACGATCCGGACGATTTTCCTGTTTGTCAGCTGTTTCATTGCGCTGTGGATCGCCGGCAGCCTCGCCATGAGCCTGATGGGATATGATTTCCTCACCGCCACCTCGGCCGTTGCGACCTCGCTTGCCAATGTCGGCCCCGGCATTGGCCCAATCATCGGTCCGGCGGGAAATTTCTCCACGATCAGCGACCCCGCGCTTTATCTCCTCTCGGTGATGATGCTGCTCGGGCGTCTCGAAATCCTGACGGTTCTGGTGCTGCTGATGCCGATTTTCTGGAAGAATTGAGATCGTTGATCCTGCGTGAATAAAGCGCTTGACCTTCCCACGTTGGAATAGTCCAGGCTCTCCCTGTTACGAATTCCAACCAAGGAGAACCGCCCCATGTGCACCGCTCACCAGCATCACGCCGAAACCACCACGGCACCGGTTGATGCCGATCTTTCTTTCCATGTTGAAGACATGACCTGCGGTCACTGCGCCGGTGTGATCAAGGGTGCGATCGAAAAGACCGTTCCCGGTGCCGCCGTGCATGCCGATCCGGCAAGCCGCACCGTTGTCGTCGGCGGCGTTTCAGATGCTGCACGTATTGCTGAAATCATTACCGCTGCAGGCTATACGCCGGAAGCACGCGCCTGATCTGAAGAGACACCGGCGGCGCTTTATCCCAGCAGCCGCCGGATCGCTCTACCCAGCTTCACTCAAATTCTGTGACAGCCCTTGGACGACATATGTATTCGTCCCCCTCGCCTCCCGATAGGGCAAATGCCCTCTCCCTTCGACAGAGATGACGGTGGAGGTTTTCCCGATGTTAATGACGTAAATCATCACATACCGTCATCTGGGCCACGAGCCGAAATGCGGGAGGAGAAGCTCTCCGATTTACCATCAAAAAAGACCCGGCTCTTGCGAGCCGAGTCCCTCTTCATCGGCAATATCGCGCCAGATTACTTGGTCGCCAGATCCTTGGTCATGACAAAGTAGTTGAGCGGATGGGGTTTGTAGTTTTCGAGCTTGGCCGAATAGGCATCAAACACCGTCTCATGGATCAGAAAGACGGAGACGGCTTCGTCGTAAATCTTCTGCGCCGCCTCGCTGTAAATGGCATAGCGCTTGGCGGGTTCGGCCGTCGCGTAGGCGGATTTGATCAGCTTGTCGGTCGCCTCATTGCAATAATGCGAGATGTTGTAGCTGCCGCCGCAGGTATAATCGGCATTCAGGAAACCGGCCGGTTCGGCAACATCCGTGGCATAACCGCGCGACAGCAGCGCCATATCGAACTTGCCGGCGAGAAGGTCGGGTTCGATCGCACTGTAATCGGCAACGCGGACATCAACCTTGATGCCGAGTTCCTGCAGTTGCGCCTGAATGATCGCCGCGACATCCTTCAGTTCCGTCTTTGCCGTATAGGCAAGCAGCGTCACCTTCAGGCTGCCGGGTGCAATGCCCGCTTCCTTCAGCAGATCCTTGGCTTTTTCCACGTCATAGGCGGGTTTGGCCTCCTTTGCAGCCCATGGCTCACCCGATGCAAAGGGCATGGCGGCGCCTTTCACCGCACCTTCATAGATGCTGTCGGCGATGCCCCCCGTATCGATGGCGGCCTGGATCGCCTGCCGCACCTTGATATTGTCGAAAGGCGGCCTGGAGTTGTTCAGCAACAGTTCCGTGATGCGGGGCGACGGGATAGGCGCAACCTTGACGCCGTCGGTCGATTCGATGGTCTTGACGGTCCATGGCGGAACGAGGCGCGAAATCTGTGCTTCCCCGGTTCTTGCCTGGGTGGCGCGGGTGTCGGCATCGGGCACAAAATTCACGCGGCCGCCCGCAAGTTTCGGCATGCCACCCAAATAATCATGATTGGCAGTCAGCATCATATGCTGGCTGGGATCGACCTCCGTGATCTTGAAAGGTCCGGTACAGGTTCCGACTGGATCGACCTTGCCATCCTTATATGCCGATGGCGCGAGAATGGAGGTGGCAGGGCTCGCCATCTGCGCGGGCAGCAGCACCGATGGCTCGATCGTGGTTATCTTCACGGTATCATCGCCGCCCGCTTCGACGCTAGCGATCAGCTTGGGTGAAAAGGCACGGGCCGGAACCGGTGCCTGCAAAAGATTGGAGAGCGCATTGACCGCGGCCTTGGCATCCAGCGCTTCGCCGTTCTGGAACTTGACGCCCTTGCGTAGCTTGAATTCCCATACCTTAGGGCCGGTCTGTGCCCAGGATTCAGCCAGACTCGGCTCCAGTTTCATGTCGTAGCCGACACGTATCAGGCTTTCGAAACAACCCGCGCGAGAGCCGAGATAGGCATCGTCGGACGCCATCTGCCAGCCGGTCTTCACCCCGAAATTATCGTCATAGGTAATCGTGCCGGCCTTGGCTGCATCGGCTCCAAACGCAGTCACGATGGCGCATGTCGCCAAAAGTGCGTGCTTCATCATGGAATATTCCCCTTTTATTTTTGATGATAACGCTCACAATTCACTTATTTTCATAAAATTGCCGATTAAATTTCCTCAAGTCATAAGACAAAAGAATATCCGGTGGATATTCAACGAATATCCATCTGAATATCATTTATTTTATTGCGCTATACTCGGAATTTAATTCCGATATTAAACCTCAGACACACGATTCATCTGTTTTTACCAAAGCACAAAACCGCAACTGCTTCGTGCTTCAACCCCATTCACGCCAATGGTGGCAACGGGCGAAATGCTCGCCCGCAACGCCCTCCAGCACCGGCTCCTTTTCACTGCAAATCGGCGTCGCATATTTGCAGCGGGTGTGAAATTTGCAGCCGCTCGGAGGATTGAGCGGGCTCGGCAAATCGCCGTCCAGCAGCATTTCCGGCGCATAAAGGCCGGTTTCATCCAGCATCGACGAAGCGATCAAAGCCTTGGTGTAGGGATGTTTCGGCGCACGAAAAAGCTCTTCCCGATCGGCGATTTCGACGATCCGCCCGAGATACATCACCGCGATGCGATCGCAGAGATAACGCACAACACGCAAGTCGTGGGAAATCATCAGAACCGTCAAACCATGGCGGCGTTTCATGTCCATCAAGAGGTTGAGTATCTGCGTGCGCATGGAAGCATCGAGCGCCGAGGTCGGCTCGTCGCAGACAAGGAAGCTTGGATTGAGCAGAAGTGCGCGCCCGATGACGACGCGCTGCAACTGCCCGCCGGAACACTGGCTCGGATAACGGTCGAAAAACGATGAATCGAGACCGACTTCCTCCAGCATCCTGAACACACGCGCGGTGCGCTCCTCACGGGTGCCGATGCCGTGCTGGGCCAGCGGCGCTTCCATGCTCTGCCCGATGCGCATGCGCGGATCAAGCGCGGAATATGGGTCCTGAAACACCAGCTGCACGACCCGGCGCATGCGCCGCAGCGTCTCGCCCTGCATGTGCAATATGTCGTGGTCGCCGATGCTGACCTCGCCTTTGGTCGCGTGGGTCATCCGGGTGATCAGCCCGGCGACAGTGCTTTTACCGCATCCGGATTCGCCGACAAGGCCGAGCACTTCTCCTTCACCGATGGTCAGGGACACATCGTCGACTGATTTCACCACCCGGTGACTGAGGCCGGATATCGGATAATATTTGCAGAGGTTCTTCGCCACCACATAGGGGTGAGTGTCACTATCGGCGGATGGCGGGGTCTGTTTTACAGCTGTCAATTGCATCGTCCCCTCCTTCAGCAGATAGCGTGGTTGGTATGGTCGCCGGCATGGTCCTCACCGACCGCCCAGCACCGCGCCTTGCGCCCTTCCGGTAGGGCATTCAGATCCGGTTCCGACGCCATGCACCGGCTGCCCATGTCGGTCGACTTGGCGAGCGCGCAGCGCGGATGAAACCGGCAGCCGCAGGACATGTCATGGGCCTGCGAGCTCGATCCGGGGATCGTCAGCAACTGTCCCTCACTGTCCGTGGTCAGAAGCGAGCAGCTGATCAGTGCCTTTGTATAAGGATGTTGCGGCGCCTTGAGGATCGCCTGTGTCGGCCCCTCCTCAACGATACGGCCGGCATACATCACCGCAATCCTGTCCGCGAAGGCGGCAACGACCGACAGGTCATGGGTGATCAGCAGGGTGGCGAGCCGACGCTTGCGACGTTCGTCATCAAGCAGACGCAATATCTGTGCCTGAACGGTGACATCGAGAGCCGTTGTCGGTTCGTCGGCGATCAGCAGTTGTGGATTGCCCGAGAGTGCCGCGGCAATCATGACACGCTGCGCCATGCCGCCGGAAAGCTCATGCGCGAAACATTGCGCCCGCGCCGACGGGTCTGGAATGCCGACATCTGACAGCAGGCCGACGACCCGGTTGAGCGCAGCGCTCCTGCTCATCTTGCGATGGACCCACAGCGGTTCGGCAACCTGCGTCTTAACCCGGCTGGTCGGATCAAGCATGGCCTGTGGCTGCTGGAACAGCATGCCGATATCGGCACCGCGCAGCGCATCGAGTTCGGAGGATGAAAGCGCGAGGATATCGCGCCCGGCAAAGGAAATGCGGCCGGAATTGATTTCCGCACCCTGCGGCAAAAGCCGCATCAATGACAGGGCCGTCATGCTCTTGCCGGAACCGGATTCGCCAACGAGAGCGACCACTTCACCGGCATTGACGGAAAGAGTGAGGCCAGAAATGACAAATTTTCGGCCATTTTGCGCCGGCACCGAAACGTGCAGGTCCTCTATTTCCAGAAGCGGTGCGCATTCGGGAGACATGGCCGTAATGGCATGCGTTTGTCCTTCGATATTCATAAGAGTTCCCCTTATTTTTATTGAATCGGAGGCATTTGCGTATTTTCATGCGGCTTCAGACGATATTACTCTCCTTCCAGTTCCTTTGCGTCAGCTATGTTTGACGATGATCAAGCCGGCCATTACCTGCCGACAGGCATCAATGACCATTCTGTTTTTTGGTCTCCAGGTTCAGCCCGTGGCCGATCCACGTCACGCTCAAGGCTGCGAGGAAAATCGCCAGGCCGGGTGCGATGACGAGAACGGGCATGCGCTCTGCATAAGCCTGTGCATCGGCCAGCATCAGCGCCCAGTCGGCGGCCGGCGGCTGCACGCCGAGACCCAGAAACGACAGGCCGCCCACCGTGATCAGCTTGTGGCCGAAACGCAGGAACGCCACGGCCGCAATCGGCCAGATCGTGTTCGGAATGATATGCCGGAAGATGATGAAGCGCCGCGTGCAGCCAAGCACTTCCGCCGCACGGATATATTCGCGGGAATTGATCGACAGCGTCAGCCCGCGCGCCAGCCGCGCAAAAGGCGTCCAGCCGACAATCGTCAGCGACGCGATCAAGGTTCCATATCCCGGCCCGAAGATGGCGACGAGGAAGATGGCGATCACCACGTCTGGAATGGCGATGAGCAGGTCGACCACGCGCATCAGGACTTCGTCAAGGATACCGCGGCTGCGGCCGCTGATGATGCCGACAAAGGTGCCGATGGCGACCGACAGAATGACGGTGATGGCGGCAATCGTGACCGTGAAACGACCGCCTATCAGCAACCGGCTGAGCACGTCGCGGCCGAGATGGTCCGTTCCCAGCCAGTAGGTGGCGCTTGGCGCATTCAACCGCAGGCGAAGGTTCTGCTGTGCGGGATTATAGGGCGATATCCATGGCGCGATGACCAGCAGCAGGATGATGACGAGAAAGATCGCCGATCCCGCATAAAAGGTCCAATGCCGCCGGCTGATGAAGTCCGTGAACCGACTGAAGGTTGACGGGCGCTTGGGGGTGGCGGTCATGGGCGTGTTGCTCAGGGGCAAGGCGGCTACCGGCGCGTTCGGGAAGTGGCTAATGGTCATTGTGACCTCGCATTGCTGGATTGATCAGGACATAAAAGCCGTCGGCCAGGGTATTGATCAGGATGGACAGGGCGACGATGCAGATGAAACCACCCTGCAGCATGGGGATGTCGCGATTGACCACGGCGTCGTACAGAAGCCGACCCATGCCGGGGATGGCGAAGATGACTTCCACGACCACCGATCCGCCAAGCAGGCCCGCGAGCCACAATGCAAAGAAGGTGACGACCGGCAGCGAGCCGTTGCGGACGCCGTGCCGCAAGACCGTGCTATGCATGCCGAGACCCCGGCTGCGGGCCGCGGTGATATAGGGTGCGCGCAGAACCTCGGCCATCGCTGCACGTGTCACCTGCGTGAAATAGGCGAGCGGGCGCAACGTCAGGGTCAAGGCGGGAAGCACCAGTGAACGCCAGCTGTCCCATCCCGCCGACGGCAACCAGCCGAGATAGAGCGCAAAGACCAGCGCCGACATGGGCGCGAACCAATATTCCGGCGTCGCAACGAAGGTCTGGATCATCAGTGTCGCGAAATTGTCGAGCCGCCCGCCTGGGCGCATCGCCGCCAGCGTGCCGAGCGGCAGGGCAACGGCGACCGCGATTGCAAGCGCCGTCAGCGCCAGCGTTACCGATACGCCGAGAGAGCGCAGAAGCTCACCGGCCACCGGCTGGCTGCTGGTGAAGGAAAAGCCCAGATCGCCGCGCAGCGCGTTTGAGAGCCAGGCGAAATATTGCACATAAAGCGGCCGGTCGAGCCCGAGACTTATCCGCAGCGCCTCCACCGCGTGCGGATCGAGCGCGGTATCGCGCATACGGGAAAACAGGATGGTGCGGGCCGGATCGCCACCCGCCATATAGGGCAAAAGAAACGCGATGACGGAAACGATCGTCAGCATCAGGCACAGAATAAGGAATCGTTGCAATATCTGTATCCACATGGCCCGGTTCCCTTCACCACAATTGGCGTTTGCTGCAATCGACGATCAGTTCCCGATGGGAACCGCTGTTTATTTCATAAGGCGCGATAACTCCGTCGCCACGCCGGAGGTGCCCTTCAGCATTCCGGAGCGCTTGGGTACAACCGCCACCGGAACAAAATCGGGATCTTCGGATTGCGCCAGATCCTGAATGATCGGGCAATCCGGCTCGCCATTATCAGGGCAATAGGTTGCGAGATTTCGAAGCGTGTCGGCCATGTCGCGGAGCGAATGCATCTTGGCTTCCAGATCCACGACATGTTCCATGACGATGCGTTTGACATCGCAGGACGCGCCGCCGGGATCACGCCACAGGGTCATCAGCTGCCTGATCTTTTCTATCGAGAAACCAAGGTCGCGTCCGCGCCTGATGAAACGCAGCGTTTCCAGATCATTGGCCGTGTAGACCCGGTATCCGGCATCCGTGCGGTTTGCCGATTTGATCAGGCCGATCATCTCGTAATGACGGATCATCTTCGCAGAAACACCTGACGCGGTGGCGGCTGAGCCGATATTCATGGATCCTGCTCCTATCTGTCCGGGGTGAAAAACACGTCTGCATGAATGTCGGCGGTGCGCATACCCCGCGCCACCAGTTGCGGCACGGTCGCCTCGATCATCGCCGGCGGGCCTGCGAGATAGGCTTTCCAGCCGTCGAGGTCGTCGAAATCATCCGCCACCGCATTGCCGACATAACCGCACCGCATCTGCGCATGTGGCTCATTGGAGAGAACCGGAACGAAGCTCAGATTGCCGTGCCGCGCGGTAAGCGCCTCGAAATGATCGACCATATAAAGGTCACGCAGGGCGCGGGCGCCGAAATAGACATGAATAGGACGGTCCCGGCCCGTCATTTTCCCCGTTGCAAGAGCAGCCTCGACAACCGCCTTGACCGGCGCCAGACCCGAGCCGCCGGCAATGCCAAGGATGGGCCCGCAATGTTTTTCCCGCAGGAATGACGACCCGAAAGGCCCTACCAATATGACAGGATCGCCTGCCTTGGCCTGCGCGAATATATGGCCGCTTGTCAGGCCGCCCGGCACATGCCGGATGTGGAATTCGATCAACTCCTCGTCGATCCGGCTGGCGATGGAATAGTCGCGCGGCGAACAGTCCGGGTACAGCAGGCGCACATATTGACCGGGTTTGAAGGCGAACTGCGCCCGATCGTCGAGCCTGATGCGGATGAGCTTGATATCATGTGTCGCATCTACAGTTTCCGCCACCACGCCCTCGAAGCGGCCGGTCGGAATATCGGCGAATTCGTCCTCGCCATTGAGCCAGCCGATCGTCACGTCGCTCAGCGGCACGGCGCGGCAGGCGAGCGTCAGGCCTTCCGCCTTTTCCTCATCGGTCAATGAAAAGGGCGTGTGCTTAAGAAGATCGACCTCACCGGACACGAGATGCGATTTGCAGGCGCCGCAGCGGCCCATGCGACAGCCGTGCGGATAGGTGATGCCTGCCGCCAGCGCGGCCTGAAGCACAGTTTCACCTTGCGCCACCATGATGCTGCGTCCGATCTGCGGCAGATAGATTGTGTTGCCAGGCGTCATCATATCCGCCCTCCTATTCGGCCGCTGCGAGCTGCATGCCGGCCGCTTTGTCCACCAGCGGGGCACGGAAGCTTTTCAGGCGCAGCGCGTTCGTCAGGACAAATACGCTGGAAAGCGCCATGGCTCCGGCGGCAAGGACCGGCGACAGCAGAACGCCGTTGACAGGATACAATATTCCGGCTGCCACGGGAACGAGTGCGGCGTTGTAGGCGAAGGCCCAGAACAGATTCTGGCCGATATTGCGGATCGTCGCCTTGGAGAGAGCGATGGCATTGGCAACGCCGCGAAGATCGCCCGACATCAACACCACATCGGCGCTTTCAATGGCGACATCCGTGCCCGTGCCTATGGCAAGGCCGACATCGGCTGCCGCAAGCGCCGGCGCATCGTTGATGCCATCGCCGACAAAGGCGACGCGTCGCCCGCCGGCGGCAAGTCTCTTCACGGCCTCGACCTTGCCATCCGGCAGCACTTCCGCCACCACCTCATCGATGCCAAGACGGCGAGCGATGGCTTCGGCGGTGCGGCGGTTGTCGCCCGTAATCATCGTGACCTTGAGACCCAGCGCATGCAGCGCCGCAATCGCTTCCGGCGTCGTCTGCTTCACCGGATCGGCAACGGCGATGATCGCGGCCAACCTGCCATCGACGGCGGCATAAAGCGGCGACTGCCCTTCCCTGCCCAGCCGCTCAGCATCACCGGCGAACGTGGCGACATCGTAGCCGAGCTTCGTCATGAAGCGATCCGCGCCCGCCTCGACCTTACGGCCGTCGACTATCGCCGCCACGCCAAAACCGGGGGTGGCCTCAAAACCTTCCGCATCGGCAAGCGTCAGTCCGCCATGTTTCGCAGCCTCAACGATTGCCTCGGCGATGGGATGTTCGGAACGGCTCTCAAGCGAGGCAACAAGACGCAGCACCTCGTCAGGGTCGAAGCCCTCGGTTGTGGTGAAATATACCATTTTCGGCTTGCCGAGCGTCAGCGTGCCGGTCTTGTCTACGGCGATAACATCGGCGTCGCGCAGGGTCTGGAGCGCGTCGCCGCGCCGGAACAGCACACCCATCTCGGCAGCGCGGCCGGTGCCGACCATGATGGAGGTGGGCGTGGCGAGGCCCATGGCGCAGGGACAGGCGATGATGAGGACGGCAACAGCGTTGACAAGCGCGAAGGTCAAAGCCGGGTCCGGCCCAAACACGAACCAGACGATGAAGGTGGCGAGCGCCGCCAGCATCACCGCCGGCACGAACCAGTTGGTCACCTTGTCCACCAGCGCCTGTATCGGCAACTTGTCGGCCTGCGCTTCCTCAACCATGCGGATGATCTGTGCGATCAGCGTATCAGCGCCCACCTTGGTGGCGCGGAAGGTGAAGGAGCCATTGCGGTTGACCGTGCCGCCGACGACTTCGGAACCCGCCGCCTTGGTCACCGGGATCGGCTCACCTGTTATCATCGATTCATCGACATAAGAGGAGCCATCGAGCACCAGGCCATCGACGGGCACCTTTTCGCCCGGACGAACGACGATCACATCACCCGTCTGCACATCCTGCAACGGCACATCGATGGTTTCGCCATTGCGCAGGACACGGGCCGACTTGGCCTGCAAGCCAACCAGCCGCTTTATCGCCTCGCTGGTGCGACCCTTGGCGCGCGCCTCGAGAAAACGGCCGAGCAGAATGAGCGTGACGATGACCGCCGCCGCCTCATAATAGACATTGGCCGTACCGCTTGGCAGGATTTCCGGCAGGAAAGTCGCGACCACCGAAAATCCCCAGGCGGCAGCGGTGCCAAGCACTACCAGCGAATTCATGTCGGGTGCGAGCCGCAAAAGTGCGGGTATGCCCTTTTTGAAGAAGCGCAGACCGGGTCCGAAGAGAACAAGCGTGGTCAGCGCAAATTGCAGATACCAGCTTTCCCGCATGCCGACCGTTTCCATCACGAAATCATGGATGGCGGGGACCAGATGCGAGCCCATCTCCAGCACGAAGACCGGCAGCGTCAGAACAACGGCCACGGCAAGGCTGATTTTCAGACCACGCAATTCGGCTTCGCGCCGGTCCGGCTCATCACCCTTGGCCTTATCTGCGGCGATCTCGCTCGCCTTGTAGCCAGCCTGGCTGATTGCTTGCGCCAGCCTGGCGGCAGAGACGGCGTTGCCGGCAATGCGGACGGTGGCGCGTTCCGTCGCAAGATTGACGCTTGCATCGGAGACACCGGCGACAGCCTTCAGCGCCTTCTCTACGCGCCCGACGCAGGAGGCGCAGGTCATGCCCTCAATATCGAGTTCGATGGTTTTCTCATCGACGCCATAACCCGCATTCCGCACGGCTGCGATGACAGCCATCACATCGGGTGGGCCGGAAAAGGCGATATCGGCGCGCTCGGTCGCGAGATTGACCGAGGCCTTCAGGACCCCCGGCACCCTGGCAATCGCCTTCTCGACACGACCGACGCAGGAGGCGCATGTCATGCCATCGATCGCAATCTGATGACTCGCCCGGATCTCTATTTGTGACATGCGTATGACCCCTCTTTTCTTTATATCGAAAAAGATAGGGCTTCCCATCGTGGCAAGGTCAATAGGTTCTTTTTGATGATTTTCAAGAACGGACGACGGCACATGAATGCGCGTTTTTACGCCGGCTCAGGACTTGGGATAGGGCATAAATCAAAGGAAAGATGGTGCGGACGGCGGGACTTGAACCCGCAAGACCAATGGTCGGCAGATTTTAAGTCTGCTGCGTCTACCGATTTCGCCACGTCCGCATTGCCGCGCCGCCTGCCGATCCGGCTCCGGCGCTGCAACTTGCTTCGTCATTAGTCGGGACAGGATTAAACAGTTCCGATCCCGAATGCTGACAGCGCCTCATCTACACAGGCAGAACGGTCTCGGTCAACGGGGCCTCAGCCACACCAGGACTGATTTTTTGCAGATGCCGGATGTGCCAGTCCTTCGCGTACGAGCTGATCGGCAAAGGAGACGCCTGAACGCGAAAGACGTTTGCGTTCCATGGCTTGCCCGCTGGCACCCGCGGAAGAGGCGACATCGAAGGTACCGGCATTCAGCATGTCCCGAAGCCTGACCTTGGCGACGAAACCGCGCTGGCGTTCTTCCATGCAGCGCGCCCGGTCGATCTGCGGAACCTCGATGCCGGCGAGCTGCATTTTCACGCCCTTCATCCAGAACGTGTTGCCGTCGGCCACACAATTGTTAAGCCCGGAGCGGCCACAAAAGGCAAAGGCACCGCTCTTTTCACCAATAGAGATTTTTTCGATCGTGGGCCGGGCTTCCGGCAGAATGGCGGCGACCTGGCTCTGCGATGATGGGGATGGCATGGCGATGGAGCGTGGCGGAACCGGCCCGTTGCCGGGCGAAACCGGCGATGCAGGCCGAATGCTCGCCACTTTTTCTGGTGCGGCCTCGCGTTTCGCTGCGGTTGCGAGTTTCGGGGTATTCGTTGTCGCGGATGTCGCCTTCGCAACATGGCGCTGCGGCAGAAGACTATCGCGATATTCGTAAGCCTGAATACCGCCGGCGACGAGGCCCAGCATCAGCACCCATGGCCAGACGCTGCCACCAGCCGATTTCTTCGCCGTCCGGCGTCGCCCTGTCGATTTTCGATTGCTCACGATCGGACTCCTTCTTTACGGAGCCGCATTATCAGCCAAAGGAGTTTCCGAAAGGTTGGCATTTTAGAGCATTTGCGCATTCTTCGAATCACAAAAGCGCTCTAACTCTTTGTTTTGGCGCATTTCCGGACGGAAAATCGGGATTCATTTTTCCTGGAAATGCTCGAACAGACCTGTGGATAAACGATCAGCGAACCTGATCGAGAAGCCGCTTGCATTCGAGCAGATCGAACAGGGCTTCCTGAAGCAGCGCCTGATCATCCTTGCCGATGCCCGACTTGCCGACCGATATTTCCGCATCGCTGTTGCCGCCGCCGAAGCCGAAGAAGCGACCGCTCGGCTTGGCCTTTGGACGGCCGACGACCTCGTCCCCATCGGTATCGATGACGCGCGGTTCGGCAACTTCCTTCTCACCGCTCGCCGCCATTATGGCTTCCATGGTGGCGAGATCACCCGAGGCAATGGCCGCCACGAAACGGTTGCCATTGGCTTTCAGCAGCTTCTGCACGCCCTTGATGGTGTAACCATGGTCATAAAGAAGGTGACGAATGCCTTTGAGGAGATCGATATCATCAGGACGGTAATAACGGCGGCCCCCGCCCCGTTTCATCGGCTTGATCTGCGGAAAGCGTGTTTCCCAGAAACGCAGCACGTGCTGCGGCAGGTTCAGCTCATCCGCCACTTCACTGATCGTCCGAAACGCGTCGGGGCTTTTGTCCAAATTTCCACTCCCATCCGGACCTGGAGCGCCATGCATCCAGCCGGGTGCTGAACAGAACGCCTATCATCCGCCGCACATTGCACCGTCGCGAAAACCGTATTCGATCTTCACGCCGATGCCCGTCACGGCAAGATACCAATTATTAAAATTGATTATGATGCGAGTCGACCGGATTTCAACGGCTTGCACGTTGAAATTCAAGCATGTTCACAAGAAGAATGGGGAAAAGGGCTTGCCATATGGCAAAAATGCTGTGCCGCAGCCGGCTTACGCCCCGGCCTTTTGGCCCTTTTGCTTGGCCTTGCGGGCCGTGTGCGCCTTGAGAATGCGCTGCTTCAGCACATTCGACGCCTTGAAGGTCATGACCCGGCGCGGCGAAATCGGAACTTCCTCACCCGTTTTCGGGTTGCGCCCGATACGTTCGTTCTTTTCCCGGATCTGGAATGTCGCGAAGGACGAAAGCTTGACGACCTCGCCACGGGTGATCGCGTTGCAAATCTCGTCGATGATCGTCTCGACCAGTTCTGCGGATTCGGTGCGGGACAGCCCGACTTTACGAAACACAGATTCTGCAAGATCTGCGCGTGTCACTGTCTTCCCGGCCATTTTTCCCCACAAACCGTGTCTGAATTTTTCTCTAGGAGCCGCCGAGATTATTTCCCTTGTGGCGACCGGTCAAGGGATTGTTCCAGATTCATTTGAGGCTTTCGGCAATCAGTGCAAGGGCTTAGGGCGCTGAGCGCGGTTTTGCCGCAACGACAGGGTGCTAAGGCGCGACAGATCAGGCCCCGACTGCGAAAAACACAACCGATTTCGCGTCGACGCCTGCCCGCGCAATGAATTTACCGTTACCAGCGCAGCAGCACCGCACCCCAGGTGAAACCGCCGCCCATGGCCTCCAGCATGACCAGATCGCCCTTCTTGATGCGACCGTCGCTGGCCGCAACGGCAAGCGCCAGCGGAATGGATGCGGCCGAGGTATTGCCGTGCTTGTCGACGGTGATGACCACCTTTTCCGGATCGATGTTGAGCTTCTTCGCCGATCCGTCGATGATGCGCTTGTTGGCCTGATGCGGCACCAGCCAGTCGAGATCATCAGCCGTCGTGCCCGTCGCTTCGAAAGCCTGTTCGATGACGTCGGTGATCATGCCGACGGCATGCTTGAACACTTCGCGGCCTTCCATGCGCAGATGGCCGACGGTGCCTGTCGTGGACGGTCCGCCATCGACATAAAGCTTTTCCTTGTGCGAACCGTCGGACCGCAGCTGCGCGGTCAGGATGCCGCGATCGCCAGAAGTCCCCTCGCCTTCACCAGCTTCCAGAACGAGAGCGCCTGCGCCATCGCCGAACAGAACGCAGGTGGTCCGGTCTTTCCAGTCGAGAATGCGGGAGAACGTTTCAGAGCCGATGACCAGAACGCGCTTGGCCATGCCACCGCGAATATAGAGATCGGCGGTCGAAACGGCATAGACGAAACCGGAACAGACGGCCTGCATGTCGAAGGCAAAACCATGGGTCATGCCGAGGCGATTCTGGATATTCACCGCGGTTGCCGGAAAGGTGTTGTCCGGAGTGGACGTCGCCAGAATGATGAGATCGATATCATCAGGGGTCAGGCCGGCATTGTCGAGCGCAGCGCGGGCCGCAGCCTCGCCGAGCGAAGCGGTCGTTTCGCCTTCGCCGGCGATATAGCGCTGCCGGATGCCGGTGCGCTGCACGATCCATTCGTCGGTCGTCTCGACGACCCCTTCGATTTCGCTGTTGGTCATGACACGCTTCGGAAGCGCTGCCCCGAAACCACGGACTATAGAGCGGATCATTCCCTTATTCCTCGTCAGCCACGAGAGCTTCGGGCGCCGGGGGCGGAAGCCGTCTTGCGTGGTAAATTTTCAGATCATTTTCAATCTTGGCCGTCAGACCGTTGTGAACCATGTCGTAGCCGACATCCACGGCGGAGGCAAAACCGATGGCATCCGTGCCGCCATGGCTCTTGATGACGATGCCGTTCAGGCCGAGAAACACGCCGCCATTGACCTTGCGCGGGTCCATCTTTTCCCTGAGCACATCAAAGGCGCTTTTCGCCAGAACATAACCGATCTTGGCAAAGAAGCTGCGGGAGATCGCCTCACGCAGAAGCGTGGTGATCTGGCGTGCCGTGCCTTCGGCGGCCTTCAGCGCGATGTTGCCGGTGAAACCTTCGGTCACCACCACATCCACCGTGCCCTTGCCAATATCGTCGCCTTCAACGAAACCGCGATAGTCGATGGTGCCAAGGTCTGCCTCGCGGATCAGCCGTCCGGCCTCACGCACCTCTTCCTGACCCTTGACCTCCTCAACGCCGACATTCAGCAGGCCGACGGTGGGGCGGTCGATATCGAACAGCGCACGCGCCATAGCACCGCCCATCAGGGCGAAATCCAGCAATTGCTGGGAATCGGCACCGATCGTCGCGCCGACATCGAGAACGATGCTTTCACCCTTCAAAGTGGGCCAGATGCCAGCGATGGCCGGACGTTCCACCCGCGCCATGGTGCGCAAACAGAATTTGGCCATGGCCATCAGCGCGCCGGTATTGCCGGCGGAGACCACGACATCCGCCTCACCAAGCTTCACGGCCTCGATGGCGCGCCACATGCTGGAGACGTAGCGGCCGCGACGAAGCGCCTGGCTCGGCTTTTCGTCCATGCTGACCGAGACTTCACAATCGTGAAAGACCGACTTTTCCCGAAGTGCGGGATATTGTGCCAGAATGGGGTCGCATTTGCTCTTCTGCCCGTAGAGCAGAAAAGTTACATCGTTGTGCCGTTCAAGCGCCTTGGCGGCACCGGGTATGGCAACATCTGGGCCGAAATCGCCACCCATGACGTCAATTGCAATTCTGATCACTCGTCCCTTATCCTTTTTGCCGCCACTCAAGCGGATTTTGCGCGAAAATACCTTTTCCGGCTTTTGTTACAATAAAATTATTTCAGCCCAACCGGGCCATTCAGTCTTTTTTCCAATCTTTCAACGCGGCGAAAGGCGACGGGCGCTTTTCCTCTTCGGGCTCTTTGTCTGCGGCTTCCGGAAATTCCGCATCCGGCTTGCGTGGATAGGGATCGATCGCAAGGGCGGCGAATTCGGCAACCGCAGCGCCGACATCGATGCTGTCACCGGTGAACTGGTCGGGAATGTCAGGGCCATCGGGGTCGAGTACGATCTCGCCCTCCTCATTGGTGACCATCCGCGCCAGTTTCGATCCCTCCGGCACGAAAATATGCTCCACAGGCTCGTCGATCTTGCTCGTGACCGGCTCCAGCGTCACGACGCAGGATTGGGTCACGGCCGCATGCACCTCGCCCTTGATCTTCACGCCGTCCTTCTTCCAACGGGTAACCTGCAATTCCGCCTTCAGATAATCGACAGAAACCACATTCCAGAATTTCGCCAGCGCCTTCAGCTCCTCGGCGTTGGCTTCCAGACCAATCCTGACGGGATTGGCGGAAATATGGCCTACCTTTACGGGATAGGAAAAAGGCAGGTCGTCATTTGCGGCGTGTCGCGTGTTCATGGTGAACCTCATCGTCCAGGCAAGGGCAGCGTCAGGCTTCCGGTTGCTATTGTTTCTTCGGAGCCGGCGGAAAGGGCTGAAGAGGCTTCCATCATCCAGCCCGCCAGTCCGTCCAGCGCCGGCGCCGTCTCGTCTGCCTGCGGATATATATTGCGCCGGAGCGCTGCGGCAAGGGCAACGGGGTCGGATGCATCCAGTGCCGCCGCATAGGATTCGAGCCGCCCGTAAAACATGCCGGCAAATTTCTTCATGCGTTTCGGCACACCCTGGTCACCGATACCGAGTTCACGGATGGAATGATCGATATCCTGAAAAAAGGCGTCGACGATCTCCTGCGCAATCTCCTGGCCGCTGACCCCGGAAGATTTGGTGCGACGGAAATAGAGAATCATGATGACCGACAGCATCTCGAAACGGCCCATCACGGTATCGGGAACGCCGAGATCGAGATAAAAACCGGGCGTGCGGGCAGCAGCCGTCAAAGTCTCATATTGCCGGTCGACTATGGCGCGATTGTTGTTTTTCTTCTTGAACAGCCCGAATATCATCGTTTTTTTCCGAACGGGACCGGTGAATTCATTTACCGCCCATCGCACTTGTTGCATGATCGTCAAAGCTGGTTTACCGAAGCATCCACGAATTGCAATGCTGTCGCGGTCACGTTCGTCTTTCGGCTGAAACAGTCGAAGAGAACCGGAGGAGTTCCAAAAGGCCGGGAAAGCATTGAATTCGGGGGGTGATCGGGATTTTCCGTCCCCGGATTGACACAATCATGTGCACAGACACTGTGCACCACGCAATGCCGGAAGGTGCCATTCATGATCGCAGTCGGGGAAAAGCAGTTGAGCAAGCAGAAATCCGCAAGTCACGGCAAAATTCTGAGCAAGACGGCCATCGCAATTGTTCTCGCATCCGGCCTGCTTTCCGCCTGCACCAGCACCACCGACGTGTTCCACAACGGCTACGTCATGGACGAGCAGTCGCTGCAGCTGATCCCGGAAGGCTCCAGCCGCGAACAGGTTCTGCTGACGATGGGCACGCCCTCCACCACGGCGACCTTCGGCAACGAGGTGTTCTATTACATCTCGCAGAAGCGCGTGCGCCGCGCCGCCTTCATGAAGCCGACGCTGGTCGAGCAGAACATTCTCGCCATCTATTTCAACAAGGACGGCGTGATCGAGCGCAAGGCCAATTACGCGCTGCAGGACGGCAAGGTCTTCGACACGATTTCGCGCACCACCCCGACGGGTGGCAAGGATCTCACCTTCCTGCAGCAGCTGCTCTCCGGCGGCACGTCGGGCGCCAACATCGCCAAGAGCATTCTCGGCCAGGGCAACAATACGCCCTGACCGGCAGGCAAAAGCATTCGCAAAAAAGGCCCGAGGATTGCTCCCTGGGCCTTTTTTGTGTGTCAGGCATCAAGCTTTCAGTGAGCAAGAACCGCCAGCAGCAGCAGTGCCACGATATTGGTGATCTTGATGGCCGGATTGACGGCGGGGCCGGCGGTGTCCTTATAGGGGTCGCCGACGGTATCACCCGTCACCGACGCTTTATGGGCATCCGAACCCTTGACGTGGCGCACGCCATCCTTGTCGATGAAACCATCCTCGAAGCTCTTCTTGGCATTATCCCATGCGCCGCCGCCTGACGTCATGGAAATCGCCACGAACAGGCCGTTGATGATGACACCGAGCAGTGACGCCCCAAGTGCGGCAAAGGCTGACGCCTTGGAGCCCGAGATCAGCAGCACGCCAAAATAGACGACGAGAGGGGCGAGAACCGGCAGAAGCGACGGGATGATCATTTCCCGGATCGCGGCTCTCGTCAGCAGATCCACCGCCCTGCCATAGTCAGGCTTTTCCGTGCCCGCCATGATGCCGGGTTTTTCGCGGAACTGGCGGCGTACTTCCTCGACGATGGCACCTGCCGCCTTACCCACCGCCGTCATGGCGATCCCGCCGAAGAGGTAGGGGATGAGGCCACCGAACAGCAGGCCGGCAACGACGTAAGGATTGGCAAGGCTGAAGGAAATCTCGCCTATATCCTTGAAGTAAGGATAGGTGTCGCCATTGGCGGCGAAGTAGGAAAGGTCGTTGGCATAGGCGGCAAACAGCACCAGCGCGCCAAGACCGGCAGAGCCGATGGCATAGCCCTTGGTCACCGCCTTGGTGGTGTTGCCGACGGCATCCAGCGCGTCGGTCGCCTTGCGCACGTCCGGATCAAGGCCCGCCATTTCGGCGATGCCGCCGGCATTGTCAGTTACCGGGCCGAAGGCGTCGAGCGCGACGATCATGCCGGCAAGGCCAAGCATGGCGGTGACCGCGATGCCGGTGCCGAACAGGCCGCCGAGCTGGTATGTGCCGATGATGCCGCCGACGATGACGATGGCCGGCAGCGCCGTCGATTCCAGCGAGACCGCAAGGCCTTGGATGACGTTGGTGCCATGGCCGGTAACTGATGCCTGGGCGATGGAGTTGACCGGGCGCTTGTTGGTGCCGGTATAATATTCGGTGGTGACGACGATCAGCGCCGTTACGACCAGGCCGACCAGACCGCAGAGGAAGAGGTTGGTGCCGGTGATTTCCATTCCGGCGACCGTGCCTATCGTTCCCCAGCCGACCGTTGCATAGGTGGCGACCGCAAGACCGGCGACCGAGAAGATGCCGGTGGCGATAAGCCCCTTATAGAGCGCGCCCATGATGGAATTGTTGGTGCCGAGCTTGACGAAGAAGGTGCCGGCAATCGAGGTCAGGATGCAGGCGCCGCAGATCGCCAGCGGATAGACCATGGCGCTTTCCAGGATCGGCGTCCCGGCAAAGAAGATCGCGGCGAGAACCATCGTCGCAACAACGGAGACGGCATAGGTCTCGAACAGGTCGGCCGCCATGCCGGCGCAATCGCCGACATTGTCGCCGACATTGTCGGCAATGGTTGCCGGGTTGCGCGGATCATCCTCCGGAATGCCGGCCTCGACCTTGCCGACGAGATCACCGCCGACATCGGCGCCCTTGGTGAAGATGCCGCCGCCGAGCCGGGCGAAGATGGAGATCAGCGATGCGCCGAAGCCGAGCGACACCAGCGCGTCGATGACCGCGCGCGAGCCGGGCGGATGGCCAAGGACCGAGGTCAGGATGAAATAATAGATGGAAACGCCAAGCAGCGCGAGGCCGGCAACCAGCATGCCGGTGATGGCGCCCGATTTGAAGGCGATATCGAGGCCAGCGCCAAGGCTGTGGGACGCGGCCTGCGCGGTGCGCAGATTGGCGCGCACGGAAACATGCATGCCGACAAACCCGGCGACGCCGGACAGTACCGCGCCGATAACGAAACCGATGGCCGCGATGGCCGACAGCAGATACCAGGCGAGAACGGCGACGATCAATCCGACGATGGCGATGGTGAGATATTGACGGGTGAGATAAGCCTGCGCACCTTCACGGATAAAACCTGCTATTTCACGCATACGCTCGTTGCCCTGATCGGCATCGAGAACGCTCTTGGTCGTCCACACCGCGTACACCACGGACAGGACCCCACATAAAATCACTAACGGTATTACGGTCATGCGCACTTACCTCCCAAAAGGCCGGGTCTCACTCCCTCCCCGGCGCGGCGAACCATGTGCAAGGACATGGGCGTTCACACGCGCACCAGGTCCTGTCGGGGCCGTTTATTCCCCTCCCAAGGAAAAACAACCTGCGCGGCAAGATTGCGTTGGCGAAAGGTGCGGCGTCAAGCCCACAAATTTGCCTGAAACATGAAAGGGGTAGAGAAGGAACGCGACCTTATGCGGCGGTTTTGCGCTGCCTCAGCAGCAGCGAGAGGACGAGCAGCAGGCAAAGGCCTGCAACCGGCCAGATGACGAGGTTCATCACGGACCAGCCCCATGCCGTAAACACCTTGCCGGAAGAGAAGGACGAGAGCGCCACGGTGCCGAACAGTACGATATCGTGGAAGCCCTGCACCTTGTCCGCTTCATGCGGGCGATAGCTTGACGTGATGATGGCGGTTGCGCCGATAAAACCGAAATTCCAGCCAAGTCCGAGCAGGATGAGCGCCGCCCAGAAATTCCACAATTCGATGCCCATATGGGCAACGATGGCGCAGGCCATCAGCACGATAAGGCCGGCCGCCACGATTTTTTCCGCACCGAATCGGGAAATCAGCATGCCGGTGAAGAAGCTCGGAGCGAACATGGCCAGAACGTGCCACTGGATGCCGAGCGTAGCGAGTTCCGTGGGGAAACCGCAGCCGACCACCATGGCAAGCGGCGCACCGGTCATCATGAAGGTCATCAGCGCATAAGAACCGATACCGCAGATCATGCCGGTGATGAAACGCTGGGTGCGGACGATTTCCGACAGCGGCCGCACGGCCTCCGTATGGGTGGATGCGGCCTTCGGGTCGGGCAATTTCAGGAATGCCAGAATGGCGATCGAAACAAGGCCGAGTGGCACCAGTGCGATGAACGCGCCGGCAAACGTGACCGGTGCGAGCAGGTCCTTGCCGAGAATTGCCAGTTGCGGCCCGACGATGGCCGAAATGATCCCGCCTGCCAGAATCCAGGAAATCGCCTTCGGCTTGTAAAAGGATGGCGATGCATCGGCTGCGGCGAAACGGATTTTTTGCGTGAAGCCGCCGGAAATGCCGATCAGCAGCAGGCCGACGGCAAACAGCCAGAAATCCGAGCGGAAGAGCGCCACCGCGGCGATGCCGCCGCCAATCGAGCACATCAGCGCGCCGACCATGAAACCGGCCTTGCGGCCGAGGAACCGTGAGGCCACCGCAACGCAGATGGCGCCGAGCGCCACGCCGATATTGAAGCCGGTGAGCGGCGCGGTTGCCAGTGACTTGTCCGCGCCCAGTAGCTGATAACCGGCAAGCGCGCCGACCGAAAAGCTCAAAGGCGCGGCCGATCCCATGATCGCCTGCGCCATAGTCAAGAGGAAGACGTTGCGCTTCGCCTCGTCCAGTTGAACTTCAAGCCCGGGGACGGAAACGGCGCTCATGTCTTCCTCACTTAACGTATCTTAGCGTTTTGCCTCGCCGCGCACCTGCTTGGCAATGCGGTCAAGCACCGCATTCACCAGCTTCGGCTCGTCGTGTTCGAAGAAAGCACGGGCGATTTCGACATATTCCGTGACGATGACGGCGACCGGCACGTCATTGCGCTCGAGAATCTCGAAGGTGCCGGCGCGAAGGATGGCGCGCACGGTGGCATCGAGACGCGACAGCGGCCAGTCTTCCAGAAGGGCGGAACGCACCAGGGGATCGATCTTCGTCTGGTCACGGACGACGCCGGAGACGATGGAACGGAACCACGACGGATCGGCCTTCAGATAGGTATCGCCATCGACTTCCTGACCGAGACGGTGCGCCTCATATTCGGCCACGACTTCCATCACGCCGGTTCCGCCGACATCCATCTGGTAGAGCGCCTGCACAGCCGCAAGGCGGGCCGCGCCGCGCTGGTTGGCCGGCTTTACCGAAGGCTGGCGCGGTTCGCCGCCATTATCAACATTCGACATGCGCTCAGCCACCCAGTTTTTTCTTCAGTTCGATCATGGTCAGCGCTGCACGGGCGGCAAAACCGCCCTTGTCCTTGTCGGAACGGCGCACGCGCGCCCAGGCCTGCTCGTCGTTTTCGACGGTGAGGATGCCGTTGCCGATCGGCAGCGACTCGCTGACGGCGAGATCCATCAAGGCGCGGGAAGATTCGTTGGAGACGATATCGAAGTGGTAGGTCTCACCGCGGATGACCATGCCGAGCGCGACGAAACCGTCATATTCCGTGCCGTCATTGTCGGCACCGTCAAGCGCCATGGCGATGGCGGCGGGAATTTCGAGCGCGCCGGGAACGGTAATGACGTCATAGGTGGCGCCAGCCTCATCGAGCGCGAATTTCGCACCTTCGAGAAGGGCATCCGCCATATCGTCGTAAAAACGTGCTTCCACGATAAGAAGATGGGGTTTGGACATGATATTTTCCTGAAAAGCTTGATGCCGGATCATACCGGCTTTTGCGGCGGTCAAACCACGGCTGGCCGTTTTTGGCAAGTAATTTCATATGTCACAGGCGCAGGAGGCCGCGTTTACGGGGCATTTGGCCGGGTTTCACGCCTCCCGGCGGGGCTCCGCGACAATCAGGTTTTCTGGAAGGCCAGATGCACGCCAAGCCCCATCAGCACCGTTCCGGCAGCGCGCCGGGCGAGCACCTGCACCGCGCTGGAGCGTTTCAAACGCCCGACCATGGCACCTGCCAGAAGCACGCCGACGAGATCGGCAGAGGAAAAGATGAAATTAACGGCGATGCCGAGGATCAGGAGCTGCAACCAGACCGGAAAGGCGGCTGCCGGATCGACGAATTGCGGCAGGAAGGCCAGAAAGAACAGCGCGGTCTTCGGGTTGAGCACATCGACGATGATGCTGTCGATGAAAGCGCGGCGGGCCGATTTCGGCTCGATGGTCAGATTGACCGTCTCGCCCTCGAGCTTGCTGCGCAGCATCGAGAAACCGAGCCAGACGAGATAAAGCGCGCCGCAGAGCTTCACGGCGAGATAAAGCCAGGGAACAGCCTGAAACAGCACTGAAAGCCCTGCCGCAGAGGCAAAGATGTGGAAATAGCAGCCGACATGGATGCCAAGTACCGCCATCAGCCCGGCAAACCGGCCACGCGCCATGGTCTGCGCCGCCGCATAAAGCATGGCGGGGCCGGGAATATAGGCGAACAGGGCGGTGGTTATGAAAAAGGCGGTCAGCAGTTCAAATGACGGCATGTCGAAATTCCCCTACCCCGTTTGGCCCGCTACCAACATGAAAGCAGCCGAAGAAACGTCTTTATAGCGTTTCCGACTTCATCGGAAGCAGGGTAACGCCCAATACCCGGTTTGGCGTGCTCGCCACTCCCCATCCGTCATTCCGGCCTTGAGCCGGAATCCAGTCGACGCACGTCTGTGCGGCGGGGAGAGTCCTTTCAGCCCAAAGACTTGGGCTGGCTGGATTCCGGCTCAAGGCCGGAATGACGGAAGTGCATAACAGCACAATGCCGAGCCTCCTCAGCTTACGCCGAGGGAAATTCCGCAAGCCTTGCGGCGTAGCGTGCCATGGTGTCGACCTCGAAATTGACGAAATCGCCCGGCTGGCGCTCGCCCCATGTGGTGACGGTGAGCGTGTGGCGGATCAGCAACACGTCGAAATCCGTGCCTTCGACGGCATTGACGGTCAGCGAGGTGCCGTCGAGCGCCACGGAACCCTTGGGCGCAACGAATTTCGCCAGATGCTCCGGCGCGCGCAGGCGGATACGTACCGCTTCGCCTTCCGGCTCCACGGCCAGGATTTCCGCCTTGCCATCGACATGGCCGGAGACGATGTGACCGCCAAGCTCGTCACCGATCTTCAGCGCCCGCTCCAGGTTGACATGGGTGCCTTGTCTCCAGCCGGCAATCGTCGTCAGGCGCAGCGCTTCTTCCCAGGCTTCGACCTCATACCAGCGCTCGTTGCTGCCGTCTTCCGGCAGCCTCGTCACCGTCAGGCAGATGCCGCCATGGGAGATGGACGCGCCCATATCGATAGTCTTGGGATCGTAATTGGTCGCCACCCGCAGACGAATTCCTTCAGCCAGGGCTTCCAGCTCGGAAACGGTTCCAACGTCGGTGACAATTCCGGTAAACATCAAATCGGCCTTTCATAATCGAAGCAGCGATCCGGCCCATAGGCGGTTTCGCTGACCAGAGCATAATCGCCCGTGATATCGGCACGGCTGAGCGGCGTTTCAATGCCGCCCTCACCGATCACGACCGGGCTTTCAAACAGCATGATACGGTCCACCAGCCCGGCTTCAAGGAATGATTTTGCGGCAAAGGCCCCACCTTCGACCAGAAGTTCCGACATGCCGCTATCCGCTAGGGTGTGGAGGAGGTTTTCGAGGGTTGGGGCTTCGAGGATCTGGACGCCGGCGTTGGCGAGGTGTTGGCGTCGGCGGTCGGGGTTACCCCCCTCTGCCCTGCCGGGCATCTCCCCCTCAAGGGGGGAGATAGGCAAGGGGCTGGCCGCTCGCGCAGATTTTTTCCCGTTTTCCCATTCGCCTTCGTTGGAAAGCGGGCTAGACGGCGCTCCATCAATCTCCCCCCTTGAGGGGGAGATGCCCGGCAGGGCAGAGGGGGGTAAAGCCGCAACCACCACCGGCACCTCCCGCGCAGTCCTCACTAGCTTCGACGTCAGCGGCAACTCTAACTGCCGATCCAGCACGATCCGCACCGGCGAGCGCTGTTCCATGCCGGAAATACGCACCGTCAGCTCCGGATCGTCGGCAATCGCCGTGCCAATCCCCACAAGAATGCAATCACAACGCGCCCGCAGCTCATGCACGGCATGGCGCGCCTCAGGACCGGTGATCGCGACCTGCCCCTCACCTTTCCTGCCGATCATCCCATCGGCGGAAACAGCAAGCTTCAGAATCACATGCGGACGTTTTTTCACCTGACGCGTGAGGTAGCCGGCAAGCGCGCGCTGGCCTTCCGCCCGCAGCAGGCCGGTTTCCACAACGATGCCGGCATCGCGTAAAATCGTATAACCTCTACCGGAAACCCGCTCATCAGGGTCATTCACCGCCACGACGACACGCGCGACGCCGTATTCCACCAGCGCATTGGCGCAGGGCGGGGTCTTGCCCCAGTGGGAGCAGGGTTCGAGCGTCACATAAGCGGTTGCACCACGCGCCGCCTCACCGGCCATTTCCAGCGCCTGCCGTTCGGCATGAGGTCGACCGCCGATGGCGGTCACGGCTTCGGCGATGATTTTCCCGTCCTTGACGAGCACGCAGCCGACGGAGGGATTGGTAAGCGTCTGGCCCTGGTGGCGAAGCGAAACCTCGATTGCCCTTGCCATGAACCTTTCGTCATCGGCACGGCTCGTCACGGCTAGACTCCGGCGTCCGTATCGCGGGCGATCTTGGCGTTGATTTCAGCGATCACGTTTTCAAAATCCTCGGCATGGCTGAAATCGCGATAGACCGAGGCGTAACGCACAAAGGCCACGTCATCGAGACTTTTCAGCGCTTCCAGCACCTGAAGGCCGATTTCTTCCGAGGGAATTTCCGTCTCGCCCGAACTTTCCAGGCGACGAACGATGCCGGAAACGGCCCGCTCGATCCGGTCGCGATCAACCGGGCGCTTGCGCAGCGCGATCTCGAAAGATCGCACCAGCTTTTCCCGGTCGAAGGGCAGCTTGCGGCCGCTTTTCTTGATGACCATCAGCTCGCGCAGTTGCACGCGCTCATAGGTCGTGAAGCGGCCGCCGCAATCGGGGCAGATGCGCCGCCGACGGATGGAGGTGTTATCCTCCGCCGGACGCGAGTCCTTGACCTGTGTGTCTTCGGAACCGCAAAATGGGCAGCGCATCGTTTTCCTCTCTTTTCAGGTGCATGTACAGGTACATGCGGCCTTTCTTACATGTACGGGTACATCGGGAAACGGTCGGTCAGGCCGACGACCTTTTCACGCACCGCAGCCTCGACGGAGGCGTTGCCCTCGTCCGAATTGGCAACCTTCAGACCATCGAGAACCTCGACGATCAGCTTGCCGATTTCGCGGAATTCCGCTTCCTTGAAACCGCGCGTCGTGCCAGCCGGCGTGCCGAGACGGACACCGGAGGTGACGAAGGGCTTTTCCGGATCGAAGGGAATGCCGTTCTTGTTGCAGGTGATGTAAGCGCGGCCGAGTGCGGCTTCTGCACGCTTGCCGGTGGCGTTCTTCTTGCGAAGGTCAACCAGCATCAGGTGGTTGTCGGTGCCGCCGGAGACGACATCCAGACCGCCTTCGACCAGCGTTTCAGCCAGCGCCTTGGCGTTCTTGACGACCTGTGCGGCATAGTCCTTGAACTCCGGCTGCAGCGCTTCACCGAAGGCAACGGCCTTGGCGGCGATGACGTGCATCAGCGGGCCGCCCTGCAGGCCGGGGAATACGGCCGAGTTGAACTTCTTGGCCAGATCCTCGTCATTGGTGAGGATCATGCCGCCACGCGGGCCGCGCAGCGACTTGTGCGTCGTCGTCGTTGCAACATGGCAATGCGGGAACGGCGACGGGTGCTGGCCACCGGCAACGAGACCGGCGATGTGGGCCATGTCGACCATCAGGTAAGCGCCGACTTCATCGGCGATCTCGCGGAAACGCTTCCAGTCCCAGACGCGCGAATAGGCGGTGCCGCCTGCGAGGATGAGCTTCGGCCGGGTTTCCTTGGCCTTGCGCTCCACCTCGTCCATGTCGAGCAGGTTGTCGCCTTCGCGCACGCCGTAAGACACGACGTTGAACCATTTGCCGGACATGTTGACCGGCGAACCATGTGTCAGGTGACCTCCCGAGTTCAGATCGAGACCCATGAAGGTGTCGCCCGGCTGCAGGAGCGCGAGGAACACGGCCTGGTTCATCTGCGAACCGGAATTCGGCTGGACGTTGGCGAAGTTGACGCCGAACAGCTTCTTGGCGCGCTCGATGGCAAGCTCTTCAGCAATGTCGACAAACTGGCAGCCGCCGTAATAGCGCTTGCCCGGATAACCTTCGGCATATTTGTTGGTCATGATCGAACCCTGCGCTTCAAGCACGGCGCGGGAAACGATGTTTTCCGAGGCGATCAGTTCAATCTCGTGGCGCTGGCGACCCAGTTCCTTCTCGATCGAGCCGAAAATATCCGGATCAACTTCGGCAAGCGGACGGGAGAAGAAAGCATCTGTGTTCGACATGGTGAAGGCTCCTGAAACAGTAATGCGATGGCGTCTTAGCGTTCCGCCCGGACAAGAGCAATACGAGGTGCGAGATTTGCCCGTCAAAACGCGACGGTGCGACAAAAAACGGCACGTGTTTTCAGAAAATCGCCAAGAAAAAAGCCGCACCCGAAGATGCGGCCTGTTTTCATCGATAAAAGCGCAGATCAGTTGCGCGGCAGAAGGTCGTCATCAACAGGGCCGGCCGGCTGCTCGATGCCGGTGGTGGTGTTCAGCGCCAGTTCGGCGTTGCCATCCTTTTCATAGATGTCATCGCGGAACTGCACCACGCCGTCCTTTGCAGACCATGCGGTGATGTAGACGAAATAAACAGGCACTTCCTGCGCCAGCTTGATCGGCGTGTTGACGCGGGTGGCGATGACGCGTTCCATTTCCTGACGCGACCAGCCGGGCGTGTCGCGCAACAGCCAGCTCGTGAGGTCGCGCACGTTCTGCACACGCACGCAGCCGGAAGATTCGAACCGCATCAGCTTGTTGAACAGGCCCTGCTGCGGCGTGTCGTGCATATATTCGTTGTTGGGATTGTGGAAGTTGATCTTCGTCGAGGACATGGCGTTGATCTTGCCGGGGTCCTGGCGGAACATCAGGTTCGGAGCCTTCGGCGCGAACCAGTCGACCGCGGTCGGCGACACCTCCTGCCCCTTGCCGTCGATGAGGCGGATATTGTTCCGCTCCAGATAGGTCGGATCCTTCTGCATCAGCGGCACGATGTCCTTTTCGACGATCGAGCGCGGCGCTGTCCAGTAAGGGTTGAGGATGACTTCGTAGACCTTGGAATTGATGACGTGCGTCGGGCGGCTGGCGCGGCCGACAACGGCCGTGTTGCGCAGGACAACGCGCTCATTCTCCACCGCCTCGATGGCGGCGGCCGGAATATTGACCATCAGGTGACGCTGGCCGAGATCGCCCGACATGGACTGGATGCGAACCAGGTTGGTCTGCAACTGCGCCAGACGGATCTGGGCCGAAACATTGAGCGCCTTGGTGGTATACTCACCGCTGACGCCATCGGCCGGAAGGCCGTGGCGGGCCTGGAAGCGCTTCAGTGCGCCATCGACATAACTATCGAAGGCGCTGGAAATGCCGGCTTCGCGCGGCAGGTCGCCGGAAACCATCAGTCGCTGGCGAAGCGCCTGTACGGAGGGATCAGAGACGCCGATCTGAAGACGCTGCTGGCTGACGGGCACATCCGGCCAGCCGCCATTCTGCACGATCTGCTGATATTGCATGATCGCCTGCTGCATGTAGACCGGCGCTTCCCGACCGAGAACCGGATTGTTGGAAACGACGCCCACCGTGGAACGCGACGTATTGGCGTCGAACTGGTCATCCCAGTTGCCGCGGCGCGACGAACCCATAAGGTCGTTCAGCGCATTCTGCGCCAAGGCCGGCGCGGCAAGTGCTGCAACACCAACGGAAACGGCTGAGCGCAGAAGCGCGCGGCGCGATACGGAATCGGAAACGGATTTCTTTGTCATTTTACCTACCAGCCACTCTCTTCGGCATTCTCAACAATGCCTAAATCAATATGATTAACAAACACGTACAACGTGCCTGCCGGCCGGTAATGCTCGAGGCCCAGGGTCTGGGCACTACAGTCTGGCGGAACAGTCGGGACTTGCCGCGACAGCAGGAGAAACAGCCGGCTCCCTCACCCTTGCCGGTCCCATATCAATATGGCCAATTCGTGTCACGAGCCTTTTCTCACAAAGCTGTGTTGCCTGAAAATAAAGGCGAAGGCTCGGATAAGACACCGGGCTTGACATGAAAAATGAGCGCCGGCGTTGCGCGGAATCCGCAAGCCGGAGGCAAAGCGTTGCCCCCGGCTTAAACAGTGAAACCGTCGCGGATATTAGAGACGATAAGCGATCGAGTCGTTCCAGAAGCGATCGAGGCGCTGCAGCAGCTTGTTCATTTCGGAGAACTCGCCGGTGCCGATGCCGCCGACTTTTTCGATCGAACCGACGTGGCGTTCATAAAGGCGGGCAACCGTTTCGGCGATGGCCTGGCCTTCTTCGGTCAGGCTGATGCGGACCGAGCGGCGGTCGACACGCGAGCGCTGGTGGTTGATGAGGCCGAGGTCGACCAGCTTCTTGACGTTGTAGGAAACGTTCGAGCCGAGGTAATAACCGCGGGAGCGAAGTTCACCGGCCGTCAATTCGGAATTGCCGATGTTGAACAGCAGGAGCGCCTGTACGGCGTTGACGTCATCACGACCCTGACGATCGAACTCGTCCTTGATGACATCGAGGAGGCGGCGATGGAGGCGTTCCACCAGATGCAGCGACTCCATGTAGAGCGAACGGATGGTATCTTCGTGTGCGTCGGCAACAACGGCCTGCGGCTTAACTTTGCTATTGATCATGACTGCCTCACTGTTTTGTTTGGCGGTGTGTTTGTTTGTCTCCCGCCTTGAGTGAGAACCTAATCAATGCGCATAAAATTCTACTTAAAAGCTACGATTAACAAATGGTTACCTGCATTTTCCCTGGAGGGGCCAACTTGTGGCGAAGCGGGAATGGCCTACAGTCATGCATTATAAATCAATGACTTAGAGATAAAAAACGGCGTCAAAACAGGCCGTATTGCTTTATTCTTATGGTAAATCAATTCTTGCGCGTTCTTCATTCTGGCGGTGATCCAGCCAGAAAGCGACCAGAAATAGTATATAAATGGTTGCCACGAGACCGTGCATGACGGGTACCAGCGTGTTGGCGCCGAAGATGTGGGGCCACACCTTATACATGGCGATCTGCGCGCCCGCCCCCATGACCCACATGACCGCCCCCCAGGAGGCCCCGAGCCAGAGGCCAAGTGCCGCAACCGGGAAAATGACCGCCAGCGCGCTGCCCGCCACACGCCAGGGCAGGTTCAGCATGTCGAACCGGCCCTGCCCGCCCAGCGAATACCCCGTGAGCATTGCCCAATATTGCAGGCCGAACCAGAAACAGGAGACCGCGACCAGCCTCATGAAGACCAGAAAGAGGATTTCCGTAAGCGGACGCTTCGGCAGAGGTTGAGAATCAGGTTCCATGGCCGGAAGATACGGTCTCGACGGGCGGGCGACCAGCCCATATTGAATCCGGTGGCCTGCCTTGTCAAAGCATCGTTGCCGGGCAAGGCAGACAGGAGGGGAAGCCAGGGCAACATTGTCGCATTCGCACGCCGCATGCTTCATGTTATGCAGCTTTCCAAATTTGACCGAAGGACATTCTGACATGCAGGACAAAACGCATCTGGTCGACGAGATAACCGGCCATCGCCGCATGCGGCGCAATCGCAAGGCGGATTGGACGCGCCGTCTGGTGCAGGAGAACCGCCTGACCGTCGACGATCTCATCTGGCCGGTCTTCATCGTGCCCGGCAGCAATATCCTCGATCCCATTCCGGCGATGCCCGGCGTCAACCGGATGAGTATCGACCGGCTGGTGGAAGCGGCGAAGGAAGCCGCAGATCTCGGCATCCCGGCGATCGCGACCTTCCCGAATATCGAGATGGACCTGCGCGATGAGACCGGCTCGAACGCGCTCGAGGCGAATAATCTCATCAATCAGGCGACCATCGCCGTCAAGAAAGCCGTTCCAAATATCGGCATGATCACCGATGTCGCGCTCGATCCCTTCACCAGCCACGGACATGACGGCATTCTGCGCGGCGACGAGATCGTCAATGACGAGACTGTGGAACAGGTCGTCAGGGCGGCAATCCTGCAGGCCGAAGCCGGTTCCGACATTATCTCCCCTTCAGAGATGATGGATGGCCGCATCGGCGCCATCCGTCGCGGCCTTGATGCCGCTGGGCACCAGAATGTCGGCATCATGGCTTATGCGACGAAATTCGCTTCCGGCTATTACGGCCCCTACCGTGAAGCCATTTCGACGGCCGGTCTGCTGAAAGGCGACAAGAACAGCTATTATATCAGCCCTGCCAACGGCATGGAGGCGATCCGCGACGCAGCACTCGACGTGGAGGAAGGCGCCGATATGCTGATGGTCAAACCCGGCCTGCCCTATCTCGACATCTGCTGGCGGCTGAAGGAGAATTTCGGCCTGCCGACCTTCGCCTATCAGGTGTCCGGCGAATATACCCAGATCAAGGCTGCCGCGATGAATGGCTGGATCGACGGCGAGCGGGTGATGATGGAAACGCTTCTCTGTTTCAAGCGTGCCGGTTGCGATGGTGTTCTGACCTATTTCGCCATCGAGGCCGCACGCAAACTGGCAAAGGGCTGAAGCCAGCACTTATTGTATTCGGTCGTTTTCTTCCCATATTGTCTGCTGACACGGCACATATGCCGAGTTGTCAGACCTTCTCAGGAGAAAACGACCGATGAGCCTCGACCAGAACCCCACCTATGCCGCACCGGACGACTGGCGCGCCTATAGCGGCGTCCTGAGCCGGCGCGTCTTCGCGTTCCTGATCGATTACGCGATCGTTCTGCTGCTTTGCATTCCGGCCGCCGTGATTGTCTTCTTCCTCGGCGTGATTACATTCGGCCTTGGCTGGTTTCTCTTCCCGGCGCTGTTCGTCATCGTCGCGGTGCTTTATTTCGGCGTATCACTCGGCGGCCCCTCGCAGGCCACACCCGGCATGCGGGCGATGGGCATCGCGATGGCGCGCATGGACGGACGGCGAATCGATTTCCTGTTGGCGACCGTGCACATCGTGCTTTTCTGGGTCATCAACTCGGTTTTGACACCTTTGATTCTTCTGGCAGGCCTGTTTACCGAGCGCTCGCGCCTCGTTCACGACTTCCTGCTCGGCACCGTCATGGTCAGAACACGCTGATATCGAAGAAAGCCACGAAAACGTGGCTTTCAAAGGCGGTAAATACCTCATCCCGCAGTTGACGTTTTCCGTCATTTTGCCATTCTGTGACATTATGCATGTCGCTTGAAGCGCCGCCGCCAACCCCGTGAAATCGCGGCGCGCTTTCATAACAGACGCAGGAGGCGATCACGGTTCGATGAACACGCAGGCGACGCCCTCCCCCCAATTCTATCTTACGGCGCCGGCCACTTGCCCCTATCTGCCGAACCAGATGGAGCGGAAGGTCTTTACGCATCTGGTTGGCCCGCGCGCCTCGGAAATGAACGACCTTCTGACCCAGGGCGGTTTCAGGCGTTCGCAAAACATCGCCTATCGCCCCGCCTGCGAAAACTGCCGCGCCTGCGTTTCCGTGCGCATCCTGACCGAGCAGTTCCAGCCGACGAAATCGATGCGGCGCGTATTGTCCATCAACAAGGATGTCGTCGCCACCGTTCACGCCGCCGAGCCTTCCACCGAGCAGTTCTCCCTGTTCCGCCGTTATCTCGACCACCGCCACCAGTCTGGCGGCATGTCCGACATGTCGGCGCTGGACTATGCGATCATGGTCGAAGACACACATGTGAACACCCGCATCATCGAATACCGCGTGCGCGAGCCGGGCTCAGGCATTGATTCCAGCAAACGCGGCGAGTTGCTGGCCGTGGCGCTCAGCGACGTGATGAGCGACGGGCTGTCGATGGTCTATTCCTTCTTCAACCCCGATCTTGAAAAACGCTCGCTCGGCACTTTCATGATCATCGATCACATCACCCGCACCCGCGCACTTGGCCTGCCGCATGTCTATCTCGGCTACTGGGTCGATGGTTCGGAAAAGATGGGCTATAAAACCCGCTACCACCCGCAGGAGCATCTGACGCCCCGCGGCTGGGAGGTTTATGAGCCTGGCGAAGAATAACGGGGGCGCCACGTCCTATTCAATTCGGATAGCAAAAACACATGAAAGACGTCCCGAGTAAACTTCCGGGACGCCACTAAAATATTACCCACCAAACTTCCCGCTACGCGGAAAACCCTTTGGCACGGTGCGGCCCGCCGTTGCCCGGTCGGCCAGCCATTCGCGGAGTTCGTCACCCACCTTATTAAAGAGACGCCCGGCCGTGTCGGACCAGCTCAGACCCTCGGCAACGGCGAAACATTTCACGTCAATGACGCCGCCATCCTTGTAGCGTTGCAGGCGCACGCCCTTGCCACGTGACATTTCCGGCACCTGCGACAGCGGGAAGGCCAGGAGCTTGCGGTTTTCGCCGACGACGGCGACATGATCGCCCGTCACCGGCACCGCGAGCTTGGCTTCATCAGGCATCGAGACATTCATGATCTGCTTGCCCTTGCGGGTATTCGCGACCATTTCACTTTCCGCCACGATGAAACCGTTGCCGGCCGTGGAGACGAGCAGCAGCTTGCGCGACGGGTCGTGCACGAAGGCGGTCAGGATGTCCTGATCGTTCTCCATGTCGACCATGATACGGATCGGTTCGCCATGGCCGCGCCCGCCGGGCAGCTTGTCGGCGCCGAGCGTATAGGCCTTGCCGCCGGTGGTCAAAAGCAGCAGCTTGTCGGTCGTCTGCGCCGGGAAGGCAAGCTTCGGGCCGTCACCTTCCTTGAAGGTCAGGGTCGACGTATCGGACATGTGGCCCTTCAACGCCCTGATCCAGCCCTTCTGCGAGATGACGATGGTGACCGGTTCCTTTTCGATCATCGCCTGCTGGATGGCCTCGATATCGGCATCCGGCGCATCCGCGAACTGCGTGCGGCGACGACCGATCTCGGTTGCCTTGGCATATTTCTTTTTGACCTCGCCGATTTCCCAGGCGACGGTCTGCCACTGCTTGTCGTCAGAGGCGAGCAGACCTTCGATTTCGGCCTTCTCGCTGCTGAGTTCATCGAACTCCTTGCGGATTTCGAATTCCTCGAGCTTGCGCAGATTGCGCAGCCGCATGTTGAGGATGGCTTCGGCCTGATTGTCGGTGAGCGACCATTTGGCCATCATCACCTGTTTCGGCTCGTCCTCCTCGCGGATGATGCGGATAACCTCATCCAGATTGAGATAGGCGACCAACAGGCCGCCCAGAATCTCAAGCCTGCGGTCGATGGCGGCAAGACGGTGGCGGGAGCGGCGGACGAGAACGTCCTTGCGGTGCGCCAGCCACTCGCTCAGCACCTCATTCAGCGCCATGACCTTCGGCACCTTGCCCAGCGACAGCACGTTCATGTTGAGCGGCAGGCGGCTTTCGAGGTCGGACAGGCGAAACAGCGATTCCATCAGGAGCGTCGCATCGACGGTGCGGTTCTTCGGCACCAGCACAATGCGCACATCTTCAGCGGATTCGTCGCGAACATCTTCCAGGAGCGGCAGCTTGCGGGCGAGCAGCAGCTCGGCGATCTTTTCGATAAGCCGCGATTTCTGCACCTGGAAGGGAATTTCGGTGATGACGATCTGGTAACCGCCACGGCCGAGATCTTCCGTTTCCCACTTGGCGCGCACGCGGAAACCGCCACGCCCCGTCTTGTAGGCCTCGAGAATATTCTCGCGGCTTTCGATGATGATGCCACCGGTCGGCAGGTCGGGGCCGGGAATGAACTCCACCAGCTTCTCGACCGTCGCATCGGGATGCTTGATGAGATATAGCGCCGCATCGCAAAGTTCGTGGGCATTGTGCGGCGGGATCGATGTCGCCATACCGACGGCAATGCCGGAGGCGCCATTTGCCAGAAGATTCGGGAAAGCGCCCGGCAGGACCACCGGTTCCTCGTCTTCCTCGTTATAGGTGGCGCGGAAATCCACGGCGTCTTCGCCGATGCCTTCCAGCAGCAGCGCCGCCACGTCAGTCATGCGCGCTTCGGTGTAACGATAGGCAGCAGCACCGTCGCCATCGATGTTGCCGAAATTGCCCTGCCCGTCGACGATCGGATAACGTTGTGAGAAATCCTGCGCGAGACGCACCAGCGCATCATAAACCGACTGGTCGCCATGCGGGTGGAACTTACCGATAACGTCACCGACGATACGGGCGCATTTCTTGAAGGCCGAATTGGGACGGATGCCCATTTCGCTCATGGCGTGAATGATACGGCGATGCACCGGCTTGAGGCCATCACGCACATCCGGCAGCGCACGATGCATGATCGTGGACAAGGCGTAAGCGAGGTAGCGCTCTTCAAGCGCCGCCTTCAAATCGACCGGATGAATGTTATCGTCTCCGCCAGACGGAGGTACAAGATTTTTTCCCATGGTGCTTGACTAGCGGAAATGCCGATTCCCGGCAAGAAATTCGGGGGTCTGCCCTGTGGATGAAAGCACCTCTCTCACGAGGTTTTTTGTTAACCGCGATCTAAATGCCGCAATGCCGCCGTCATGCGAATCGATCTAAATCCTATAGACCTTTGAATAATCGTGAATATAAGTATCACCATTAGCATTCTGACACGGTGCACATCCGTACGTTGAGGGAAGAAACATCATGAGACTGAAATCCACCCGGCAGGTTCTTTTCGCCAGTGCCGCGCTTCTTACGCTTTCGGCACCGGCTTTTGCGCTGGATGGCGGTGATGTGCTGAAGAAGATCAATGCAGCCTATGCCGCGCAGGGCGGCGAGATCGCCGCCGGCTCGGTTGCCGTCAACGGCTCGACGGTAACTCTGAACAGCGTGACCTTCAACGCAGCTGCCGATCCGGCCAAGAAAATACCGGTTGGCAACATCACGCTTGAAGGCGTCGAGGAAAACAAGGGCGGTTATACGATCAAGAACGCCCGTTTCGACAATATCAACTACAGCCAAGAAAACGTGGAGATCAAGGCAAGCGACATCTACATGTCGGGCCTCGTCATTCCCGCTGACGCGACCACGGGCACCGTGGATGCACTGATGTTCTACGACGAAGCGCATAGCGGTCCGGTTTCGGTTTCCATCGACGGCAAGCCGGCTTTCTCGCTTGAAGAAAGCACCGCGACAATGTCCGTCAGCGATGACAAGGCCTCGATCGGTTTCGAACTCGATGCATCCGGCTTCAAGGCCGATCTCAGCGAAGTCACCGACCCGGCCACGAAGGACGCAATCGAGAAGCTCGAACTCAAGGCCCTTTCCGGCGACATGACCATGAGCGGCAGCTGGGAAGTCGCCTCCGGCACCGTCGATGTCGAGGAATATGCCATCGACCTCGACAATGTCGGCCGCCTCAACATGTCGTTCGGCTTCTCCGGCTACACGCTCGCCTTCATCAAGTCGATGCAGGAGACGGTAAAGGCTCAGGCCGCCAATCCGAACAAGGAACAGGCGGACCAGGCGGCAAGCCTTGCCATGCTCGGCCTGATGCAGCAGCTTTCCTTCATCAACGCCGAAATCAGCTTTGAAGACGCCAGCATCACCAAGCGCGCCATCGATTACGCGGCAAGCCAGCAGGGCATGACGAGCGACCAGCTTGCCCAGACCATCAAGGGCATGGCCCCCATCATGATGGCCTCGCTCAACGTTCCGGAATTGCAGAACATGGTGTCGGTGGCGATCAACGCCTATATCGACAATCCGAAGAACTTCGCCATCACCGCAGAACCGGAAAAGCCGGTTCCGTTCCCCATGATCATGGGCGCTGCGATGGGCGCGCCGAACACCCTGCCGAAAATGCTCGGCGTGACGGTGACGGCAAACGAATAAACAAAAAAGCCCCGGTTTTGCCGGGGCTTTTTATTTGTACTCAATGCAGCGGGGCTGCCGCCGCACCCTGCTTGTCGTGCAGGGCGAAACGGTCGATCATGTGGGCGCTCGCCTCGTTGACACCGATCACTTCGACCCGCTTGCCGACTTTACGGAATTTCAGGACGACCTTATCCAGCGCGCCGACCGCCGAAATATCCCACAGATGCGCCTCCGTCACATCAATCGTCACCGCCTCCACCTCTTCGGCAAAATCAAAGGCGGCGATGAAGCTCTCCGTCGAAGCGAAGAAAATCTGGCCGTCGACGCGGTAGATCCGCTCCCGGCCATCGGCTGAAAGCTCCGGCCTGACATGGAAGAGCTTAGACACCTTGCCTGCAAAAAACACACCGGAAAGAAGCACGCCCGCCAGCACGCCCTTTGCAAGGTCATGGGTGGCGAGCACCGTGCCGACGGTTACCAGCATGACGATGCTTGAAGATGGCGGGTTGCGGCGGAGATCAAGGATCGAACGCCATGAGAAGGTGCCGATGGACACCATGATCATGACTGCCACCAGAGCCGCCATGGGAATGATGCGCACGAGATCGTCCAGCACCAGAATGAGGAACAGCAGGAACGCACCCGCGATGAAGGTGGACAAGCGGCCGCGACCGCCGGAGCTGACATTGATGACGGACTGGCCAATCATGGCGCAGCCGCCCATGCCGCCGATGAGGGCAGAGGCGATATTGCTCGTGCCCTGCCCGATGCATTCCTGGCTCTTGTTGCTGCCCGTATCCGTCATGTCGTCGACGATCTGAGCCGTCAGCAGCGATTCCAGCAGGCCGACGGCGGCGAGCGCCACGGAATAGGGAAAGATGATCTGCAACGTCTCGAAGGTAAAAGGCACCTGCGGCAATGCAAAAATCGGCAATGTTGACGGCAACTCGCCGAGATCGCCGACCGTGCGGATGTCCATGCCGGAAAACACCGCAACGCAGGTCAGGACAACGATGGCGACCAGCGGTGACGGGATGATCTTCGTGACCAGCGGGAAGAGATAGATGATCGCAAGGCCAGCCGCGATCATGACATAGGTTTCAACCGGCACGCCGATCAGTTCGGGCAATTGCGCCATGAAGATCAGGATCGCCAGCGCGTTGACGAAACCGGTCATGACAGAGCGCGAGACGAAGCGCATCACCCGGCCAAGCCTCGCAAAACCCGCCGCGATCTGCAGCACGCCCATGAGGATGGTGGCGGCAAAGAGATATTGCAGGCCGTGCTCCTTGACGAGCGTGACCATAAGCACGGCAGTGGCAGCGGTTGCCGCCGAAATCATGCCCGGTCGGCCGCCGGTGAAGGCGGAAACGCAGGCGATGGCGAAGGAGGCAAACAGCCCCACTTTCGGATCGACGCCGGCAATGACGGAAAAGCCGATGGCTTCGGGAATGAGGGCGAGCGCGACAACGATGCCGGAAAGCACATCGCCGCGAATATTGGAAAACCACTCACGTCTGTAAGTCTGAAATCTGTTCATCTGATTTTTTCGCAAAGAATGACGCACCGGCCGGAGCCATGTCCGGTAGATTGAAAAGGAATGTCGGTGCTTTGCGTTGTCTGGCGGATCGGCGGCCAGAAGAGCCACCCGGGATTTCACCGGGTCCGTGGTGAGTGCCCCACCTATAAACAGCAAAAAAGCGGGCGGCAAGTTGCGCGCCCGCTTTTCGATGCAGCGAAATGAGGTATCAGGCCGCTTCGCGCAAGCCACGCTCCTCTATATGCATATCACTCAGCCGGAACTGACAGACCAGATCCTTGAGACGGGCCGTCTCGCTCGCCAGCATGGCGCTGGCGGCATTGTTTTCCTCGACCATGGCAGCATTCTGCTGTGTGCCCTGATCCAGGTGGTTGACGGCGGTATTGATCTCGGAAAGCCCGAGCGACTGCTCCTTTGTCGCGACGGCGATGGCTTCGATATGGCCGTTGATCGTCTTGACCGAGCCGCCGATGCGCGACAGGGCAGCACCTGTTTCCCGCACGAAACGCGCACCGTCCTTCACCTCGGTGCTGGAGTTGCGGATGAGCACCTTGATCTCGGCCGCCGCTTTTGCAGAGCGCTGCGCCAGTTCGCGCACCTCCTGCGCGACGACGGCGAAACCGCGCCCCGCCTCGCCTGCACGCGCGGCCTCCACGCCAGCGTTGAGCGCGAGAAGATTGGTCTGGAAGGCGATCTCATCGATGACGCTGATAATGCTGCCGATCTTGCCGGATGATTGCTCGATCTTTTCCATGGCCATGATGGTATCGACGACAAGATCGGCCGTGCGGGTGGCATCCTCATCGGCCGAATGGGCGACCGTGCGGGCTTCCACCGCGCGTTCCGCCGAAATGCGGATATTCGCGGTCAATTCATCGAGAGCGGCGGCGGTCTCTTCCAGCGAGGCGGCCTGCTGCTCGGTGCGGCGGGCAAGATCGGCAGCGCTCTGGCTGATTTCCTGGCTGCCGCCGTCAATCGCAACGCTCGACTGCACGACGCCGGACATGGCGGCATCCAGCTGGCGGATGGTGCGGTTGAGATCGTGGCGCAAAGTCTCGAAATCCGGGGCGAAAGGCTCGTTCAACTCGAAGGAGAGATCACCGGCGGCGAGGCGGTGTAGCGCTGCCGCCAGACCGCTGGTCGCCTGCATCAGCCGCGCCTGTGCCTCGGCCTCCGCCTCTCGCTGGAAGCGGGCCTTTTGATCTTCCGCCTGTTGCCGGGCCGCAAAAGTCTGGTTCTCCAGTTCAATCTTGGCGATGGCGGCCTGCCGGAAAATTTCCAGCGCCTGCGCCATGGCGCCAAATTCATCCTTGCGGCGCAGGCCGGGAACGGCGAATTCGGTTTCACCTTCGGCAAGGCGACGCATCGCGCCGGTGATCAAGGTCGCGGGGCGGGTTATCGAACGGCCAATGAAATAGACCCCGGCAAAAAGGATCACGACGGTCAGGGCAATGAGGGCGACGACGATCGAAACCGTGGTTTCCGCCGCATTTTTGTTTTCCAGCGCGCTTGCCTGCCGCTCCTGCCGATAGGCCGAGGAAATATCGGCGACAACGGGCAGCAACGCATTGTAGGCGGAAGCGACCGTTTCGCGCGCTTTTTGCTCCTCCAGCACCGCCTGCGCATAAAAGCGGAATGAGGCGGTGTAGATTTCCAGTGCGTCCATGATGCGCTGGCGCTCCGCGCCCGGCCGGTATTCCAGCTTTACCAGCGCCTTGAAGGTTTCCACCTCGGCGGCATGTTTCGTCGCATAGGTTTCGTCGCGCCGCAGGATGAAATCCTTTTCGTGCCTGCGCATCATCAACATGCTGGCGCGGATTTCGGCATTGGCAACGGTGTCGATGTGTTTTTCAATGGAATGCACACCATTACGCATCGCGCCTTCAAGTCCGTCTGCGGGGGTGAGACCCAGCTCCTGATTTTTGGAAACCAGCGCTTTCATGCGTTCACCATAGGCAGCAACACCCTGCGCCAGCGCATCAAGTTTCACGCGGGTCTGCGATGTCGCGCTGCCTTCGAGGGAATTGACGGACTGCGCAACCCTGCCCATCGTCTGGTCGAACTGCGCCACGGAATTCATGTCCCTGGAAAGCAGGAAGTCCCTCTGGTGCAGGCGGCTTTCATGCAGAGCGTCCACCAGCGTCGTCAACACCCCGTCCCTCTGGATCAGCGTGTCTTCAGCGACGCGATAACGCTCCTCCATCTGCCTTTGCCACAGCAGCATGCCGGCGATGACGGCGATACCGCACAGCGCAGCCAGCGCCAGCATGGACACGCGATGCGCAATTTTGAACGTCGAGACCAGCGAAAACATTCAACCCTCGTTTGTGAAACTTCGTGGGGCGATGAATGATCGACAAGGCTTAAGAAGTTCTCTACCGGATTTGTCAGTTTGATTAAGTTTTTATGACAACCCACAGGTTAAACAGAATACACAGCGGATGCCCGCAAGCAAAAGACGCTCCACGATTAAGATGCCTCTAGCAAAAACAGAGTAGACAACAGGCGGGAAAGCGTTGTCATCCCGCCCCAGTATTCGCTCCCCGCTTTTCTCATCTGACACCAATTCGGACAAGTAAAAACAGGGAGTTACGACGATTCGAGACCAATCTGGCTGGAGTAGGCTGGACTATGCCGCCTCGTTTGCGGAGTTGCGAATCTGCAATGCCCCTGCCCCCGACCAATCGACCCGGCGGGTGGCGTACATGGTTGCGGCTATGGCAATGAAGGAAATCACAGCACCTGCCAGCAACGCATACTCGTCTTCGTTCAAAACCAGATACATGACGCCGTAGGCGACCGCCAATGCAGTAAACAATGCCACACCGTTCCTGCGACTATTGGTTGCGCTTCCGAGATACGATGCGATCAGTGCCGCCGTTGATGTTGATGCCGTGATATAGGCAACCGTGAAGCCGGTATGCTCTGAGAGTGCCAGCAGCAACACGTAGAAAATAATCAGCGCCAACCCCGTCAGCACATATTGTATCCAGTGCACGACAGTGCCGCCCCTGAGTTCTACGATGAAGACGGCAAGGAAGACCAGCGAGATGAAACCGATCGAATATTTCAGCGTCCGGGCGATGATCTGGTAGAATTTCACGGGTTCAACGAGGTTGATCGTCATCAGGCTGCCCGACAGCGGCAGACGCGTGCCCTCCACCACCCGATCTATGCCCCTGGCAAGATAAGGAATGGTCCAGTTCGCCTTGAAATCCGTAGCGGTGACGGTCTTCTGCTCGGGCAGGAACAGGCCTTCGAAGCCCGGATGCGGCCAATCGGCGTTTGCCGCAAAGCTCGTGGTCTGGCCGGCCGGCGCCACGGCGAAACTGCCTGAACCATTCAGGGAAAAGGCGATATCGAAGGCGAAGCCGGTTTCGATGAGGTTTCTTTCAATCACCCTGTGCACTCCGGCATCGGACCTGATGGCGATTTCCGGACCGGCGCGGTTGGTCAGTGCCGAAATATCCCGCATGCCGGGATCAAAAGGCAGAACCGGGCCGCCGTCGATTTTGACGCCGGCGCTGGAGCGGATGCCGGTAATATCCTGTATGCTGAGGACGAGAATGGCGTTCTCCAGTCGCGGCGTGCCGGAAAAGCGCGCAAGATCCTGCAGGATGCCGGAACCGAAGCGGCCTTTCAGCATGACGTTGCCGTTATAGACCGGCAGGCTATAGATCGACAGCTGCTTTTCCTCGGTCTTCAGATCGGCCGCAACATCAAGCGTTTCCGGCATGACCAGCACCCATTCGGTCGTGCGGTCGACGATGCTCTGGCCATTCACCTCGCGGCGGCGGTCCACGTCGAAAGGCACGGCAAGATAGGGTCCGTTCACCACCTGATCACCGCCCCAGCCATTGGCAATCCGGCCCGACACATCTTCCGCCCGCGAGGCGCGCTCTTCCGTCAACCCCCAGACAAGCAGGAGCGGCACGAGCAGAACCATGGATATGAAGCCGATCATCAGGAACTTGGCGCCCGGCGAGCGCAGGCTGACGGCGAAATTGCCGCGTGGCGGGGCCGAATGTGCATATCCACCCGCCGGCGCGATATCTTTTTCCGTTTCATGTACCATTCTGAAATCCTTATAAATATGATCGCGCCGAAACCGAACGCGAAGTTCGGCCGGCGCTGTCCCAAGTTTAAAACCCCAAATAGTCTTGCGTCCCCTAGGTGAACGCGGGGCCTATACTGGAAGCGGATTTCGGCTGATTGTGCGCGGAATTCGGTTTAACTCGCGGTAAAATTGTGACTTTGCCGCGTTCGTTGCAAAAACAAAAAGGGCCGGCGTTGCCGCCAGCCCTTTGTTTGAACCTGAATAAACCAGATCAGTCCTTTTTGGACGGAATAACGCGCAGCGCCAGTTCGCGAAGCTGCGTCGGCGTTGCCGGCGACGGGGCATTCATCAAGAGATCCTGCGCTTGCTGGTTCATCGGGAACAGCGTGATTTCGCGCAGGTTCTTGGCGCCGACCAGCAACATGACCACACGGTCGATGCCGAAAGCGCAACCGCCATGCGGAGGCGCGCCGTACTGGAAGGCGCGGTAGAGACCGCCGAAGCGCTCTTCCACATCGCTCTGCGACAGGCCGACCTTTTCGAAGGCCTTGACCATCAAATCAGGCGACTGGTTACGGATCGAGCCGGAGGCGATTTCAAAGCCGTTGCAGACCGCGTCATACTGGAACGCCTTGATGGAAAGCGGATCCTGCCCTTCCAGCGCTTCCATGCCACCCTGCGGCATGGAGAAGGGGTTATGGGCGAAGTCGATCTTCTTTTCTTCGTCGTTGTATTCGAAGAAGGGGAAATCGACGATCCAGCACATTTCAAAACGGTCGCGGTCGATCAGGTTCAGCTCGTCGGCAGCGCGGGTGCGTGCTTCACCTGCGAACTTGTAGAACTTGGCGGGATCGCCGGCGACGAAGAAGCAGGCATCGCCCGCTTCAAGGCCGAGCTGCGTGCGCAGTGCCTCGGTGCGTTCCTCGCCGATGTTCTTGGCGAGCGGGCCGGAGCCGCCGACCTTGCCGTCTTCTTCCTTCCAGAAGATATAACCGAGGCCAGGCTGGCCCTGGCTCTGCGCCCACACGTTCATGCGGTCGCAAAAAGCGCGCGAGCCGCCGGTCTTGGCAGGGATCGCCCAGACCTGAACCTTGGGGTTGGAAGCGATCATGTTGGCGAAGACCTTGAAACCCGAACCGTCGAAATGTTCGGTTACGGCTTCCATGACGATCGGGTTGCGCAGGTCCGGCTTGTCGGAGCCGTATTTGCGGATCGATTCGTCGTAGGGAATGCGCGGCCACTGTTTCGTCACCGGCTTGCCTTCGGCAAACTGTTCGAACACGGCCGTCATCATCGGCTCCATCGTGGTCCAGACATCTTCCTGGGTCACGAAGCTCATTTCGACGTCGAGCTGGTAGAATTCACCCGGCAGGCGGTCGGCACGCGGGTCTTCATCGCGGAAGCAGGGAGCGATCTGGAAGTAGCGGTCGAAACCGGCCACCATCAAAAGCTGCTTGTACTGCTGCGGCGCCTGCGGCAGCGCGAAGAACTGGCCTTCATGGATGCGCGAGGGAACGAGGAAGTCGCGCGCACCTTCCGGCGAGGATGCGGTGAGGATCGGCGTGGTATATTCGGCAAAGCCCAGTTCACCCATGCCCTTGCGCATGGAAGAGATGATCTGCGTGCGCTTGACGATGTTCTTGTGCAGCGTCTCGCGGCGAAGGTCGAGGAAGCGATATTTCAGGCGTACGTCTTCGGGATATTCCGGCTCACCGAACACCGGCAGCGGCAGTTCCTTGGCAACACCAAGAACCTCGATCTCCTGCGCATAAAGCTCGATCTCGCCGGTCGCCATGCCCTTGTTGATGGTGTCCTCTGAGCGCGCCTTGACGAGGCCGTCGATGCGGATGACCCATTCGCCGCGCACCGTCTCGGCAACCTTGAAGGCCGGGCTATCAGGATCGGCCACCACCTGGGTGATGCCGTAATGGTCGCGAAGGTCGATGAAGAGAACGCCGCCATGATCTCGCACGCGGTGAACCCAACCGGAAAGGCGAACGGTTTCGCCGACGTCGGACTTGCGGAGAGCGGCACAGGTGTGGCTGCGGTAACGATGCATTTTTATATCCTGGAACGTGTCGTGCGCCATATGGGCCGCACTGTCGAAATTGGCCGGAAAAACGCATGACCAGCCTGATTTGTCAAGGCAAAGCGCAAGATTGTCGCCTCCAGACTGTCCTTTCCCCCGCCTTGGCTTTAGATAGTGCTTATTCAGCCCGCCAAACCGAGTCGGCCCGCAATGAGCCAGATCAGACCCCTTATCCCGCTTCTCGTCACCGCCGGCATTCTGATCGGCGGCAACGGCCTGCAGGGAACCTATATCGCGCTGCGCGGCCTGTCCGAAGGGTTTTCGGCCAGTACCATCGGCCTCATCAGCGCCGCCTATAGTCTCGGCTTCGCACTCGGCTGCATTTCGGTGACGCGCCTGCTGCGCAAGATAGGTCATATCCGCACTTTCGCCACCATGGCGGCGGTGGCGTCGGCCGCGTCGATCGCCATGCCGCTTGTCCTGCATCCGCTGTTCTGGCTGGCGATGCGCTTCATCATCGGCATTGCGGTCGCCTGTCTTTTTGCGGCCATCGAAAGCTGGATCAATGCACAGGTGACGAATTCCAACCGGGCGCGGACGCTCTCCATCTATCGTTTCGTCGATCTCGGCTCCGTCACGCTCGCCCAATATGTCATTCCCGTCGCCGGCATCGACGGACCTGTGGTGTTTTCGCTGATCGCCATGGCACTGACGCTTTCGCTGGTGCCGATCTCGCTTGCCGACAAATCCAACCCCGCACCGCCGAAACAGATCCCCTTCAATCTGTTCGCCGTCTGGCGCATTTCACCACTTGCCGTGGTCGGCTGCGTCGCCGTCGGTCTCAGCATGGCGGCGTTTCGCAATATCGGCCCCATCTATGCCGAACAGATCGGCCTTTCGGTAACGGCGATCGCCACCTTCATGAGCGCCGGCATCATCGGCGGCGTGGTGCTGCAATATCCGCTCGGCGTCTATTCCGATCGCTATGACCGGCGCATCATCATTCTCGCCACCACCGCCGGCTCTGTCGTCGTCGGCCTGTTTCTTGCCTTCTTCGCCGGCACGGATGAATGGAGCAACATCATCGGCGTCTTCGTGTTCGGCGCATTCGCCCTGCCGCTTTATTCGCTCAGTTCCGCCCACGGCAACGACCATGCCAAGGAAGGCGAACATGCGATGGTTTCGGCCGGGCTTTTGTTCTTCTGGTCGGTGGGGGCCACCGTCGGGCCGCTGCTCGCCTCCGTCCTGATCGACCAGTTCGGCCCGAAGGCGCTGTTCAGCTATACGGCGGCGATCCAGATCGTTTTCATCGCCTACACCATATACCGGCTGCGGGTGCGTGAGGGCGTTCCAGTGGAGGAGAGGAACTGGCGGTTCCGTTCGCTTTTGCGCACATCCGCATATTTTCAGAAGCTCGCCGCCCCCATGCCGCCCAAAAAGGACGGGACGGAGCCCAATCCGCCCGAGAAAAACGATCCTTGAGCCTTCAAAAGCGGGCTTTGTATTGACATGCGCCCGGCAAAGGGAAAGTAAGACGGATAATTTTCACGAGTGGCCATTTGCAATGATTGAAACGACTGCCGCCCTCGCCGAAGCCTGCACGGAACTGGCGAAATCGGAATTCATCACCATCGACACCGAGTTCCTGCGGGAAACGACCTTCTGGCCGGAGCTGTGCCTCGTGCAGATGGCAAGCCCGACGCTTGAGGTGCTGGTCGATCCGCTCGCCAAGGGTCTCGATCTGACGCCGCTTTTCGAGCTGATGGCCAATCCTGCTGTCGTGAAGGTTTTCCACGCCGCGCGGCAGGATATCGAAATCATCTACCATCTCGGCGGGCTCATCCCGCACCCGATCTTCGACACGCAGGTCGCCGCCATGGTTTGCGGTTTCGGCGATTCGATCTCCTACGACCAGCTGGTGCAGAAGATCAAGAACGTGCAGATCGACAAATCCTCGCGCTTCACCGACTGGAGCCGCCGCCCGCTGACCGAAAAGCAGCTGGATTACGCGCTGGCCGACGTGACCCATCTGCGCGACGTCTATCTCTCGTTGAAGGCGCAGCTGGAGCGTGAAGGCCGCTCGCTGTGGCTGACCGAAGAGATGGATATTCTGGAATCGCGTGACACCTATGACATGCATCCCGACGATGCGTGGCTGCGGCTGAAATCGCGCCTGCGCAAGCCGACCGAACTCGCCATCCTCAAATTCGTCGCCGCCTGGCGCGAGCGTGAGGCGCGTTCCCGCAACGTGCCGCGTTCCCGCGTCCTGAAAGACGATGCGATCTTCGAAATCGCCCAGCAGCAGCCGAAGGATGCCGAGGCGCTGTCGCGCCTGCGCACAATCCCCAAAGGCTGGGAACGCTCCACTTCCGGCACCGCCATCGTCGAAACCGTAAATGCCGCGCTGGCGCTTCCGAAAGAGGAAATGCCCAAGGCGCCGCGCCACAGCCACGCGCCGGAAGGCTCCGGTGCTGCCGTGGAACTCTTAAAGGTTCTGCTGAAGCTGACGGCCGACAAACACGGCGTTGCCGCCAAGGTCATCGCCAACAGCGACGATCTGGACAAGATCGCCGCTGAAGGCGAAAACGCGACCGTGGGGGCACTGAGCGGCTGGCGGCGCGAACTCTTCGGCGATGTGGCGCTGAAACTCATCAACGGCGAAGTGGCCCTGCGTTTTGCCGGCAAGAAGGTCGAGGCGGTTGAGGTTGCGGCAAGCGAGCCGTAATCACCCGCCCGCCGCTGGAGAGTTTCCGCTTTGACTGGAACTGCTCTACCCCAATTTTGCCCGTATCGCGTTCCATCTCTTTGCCGATGTTTGCGCTTTGAGGGTCTTTCCATGAAACCTGCCCGCACGCCGCTGCTGGTCGCCCTTCTGGCGGCCGCAGGTATTCTCCCCATCCCTGCCGCCCTTCCCGCCCGCGCCGACGACGGCAAGGTCGACCTTCAGGGCGAATGGACGACCGACTGCCTGAGGATCGGCAAGAGCGACTGGCACGGCGTCATCACCCGCATCACGATACGCGGCGACCGCATGCACGCCGTTTCGCAGATCTATGCCCGCAACGGCTGCCAGCAACCCACGGTGCAGGTGCGTTACGAAGGCACGCTGGATGGCGGTCTGAAAGAGCACGACAGCCTGCTCTTTGCCCATACCGTCACCTCGATCACCATGACGCCGAACGACGCAGACGTCGTTGCGCACTATAATGGCGACCCGAAAGGCGTCGGCTGCGGCCTGAGCGGCTGGAAGGAGAACACCCCCTTTAATGTCGAAGGCAGGACCTGCGCGGCCGCCAACTTCGCCGGCAAGGGAGATACCCTGTTCGACCGGGCATGGATCGACGGCAACCGGCTGCGTTTTGCCGCCTTTCCCGTCGAATGGTCCAACCGGTCACCGGACGACCGGCCGCAATCCCCGCTTGAAACGGTCTATTACAGAACATCATATTAGACGTAACGCGGCATCGGTGCCCGTTTTGCGGCAACAGGGCAACAACCTTTCCAATCCTTCATGTGACCTTACCGAAAGGTCACTTTTTGCAGCGCATTTTCCACATTAATGTCGCATATGACCGCAACAGAAGCTTCGCAGACGGGAGCGGCCAGTTCTTCCTTCCCGAGACCCAAGGCTTCCCTTCCCGAGACCCAAGAACCGACATGAGAAAATTGCTGCCCATTCTGGATTACGTGGTGCTCTTCGTTGCCGTGGCCGGCGCCGGGGTGGCCTACGCCTTTCTGGAATATGGCGGCGGCGCGCTGATCGGCGCGACCTATGCGCTATTTGCCTGCGCACCCATTCTCGCTTTTGAGCGCGGTTACATCATGCCCGGCCTGTCGCGGCGGGTCAGCGCATTGCCGACACCGGTCTATATCGCCGTCGGTCTGATCATCTATGCCGTTCTCGTTTTTTGTGGTTTCGGGCTTGGCGGCACCATCCTGTGGCTGAGCGGGATATTTCCCGGCACCTGGAAACGGGCGGTGCATGCCGAAGTGCAGACGCTCGTCTTCACCCTCATCGTCTGCGGCATCATCGTTTTTATCATGCGGGTGCGTGAACTTCTTGGCCGCGACATCTTCATCGATCTCATTCTCGGGCGCTATCGCCGGCCGGTCAGCGAAGACCGCGTCTTCATCTTCATCGATCTTGTCGGCTCCACCTCCTTTGCCGAAACCAACGGCGACCTGAAGGCCCAGGAGTTTCTCGGCGAAATCTTCGCGAGCTATGCCGCACCGGTCAGGAAACACGGCGGCGTCATCGATGACTATATTGGCGACGCCGCCATCATCACCTGGCCCTATCACATGGCGATCAGGCGGGCGGCCTGCGTGCGCTGTGTCTTCGATATTCTGGCGACCATCGAAGAAAAACGCGACATGTGGATTTCCCGCTTCGGTGAAGTGCCGCGCCTGCGCTTTGCCATCCATGGCGGGCCTGTCATTACCGCAGAAATCGGCGTCGACCATCACAAGATCACCTATTTCGGCGATACGGTGAACACGACCTCGCGACTCGAATCACTGAGCAAAATGCTCGGCCACCCGGTGCTGATTTCCGCCGACCTTGCCCATCAGCTGGTGCTTCCAAAGGGTGTGCGCAGCGAATATCTCGGCGAACACGCGGTCAAGGGCCGTGGCCAAACGCTGGGTGTATGCACGCTCAGCCAGTATCAGGCCCCTGCCGCATAAGGGCAATTGGCTGGAAAATGCCGCGCCGTACTGTTTGGATACGGCAGCCGTCATCAAAATTCATCAAAGCTTCAAACGACAATCACCTGCCTGTCATGCGGCGACCCTATCGCCTCAATCCTGTCTTCAACAGGTATCGAGGGGTCTCCATCATGAAGCACATTCTTTTCGCATCCTGCGCGGTTCTCGCGCTCGCCACCGCATCGCACGCGGCTGAGAAGGAGTTTCCGGCAAAGCTGGTCTCCCACGCCATTCTGCCGGCCAACACCATCATCGCCGCACCGGCCGATGCGCCGGAGCACCTCAAGACGTCCGCCAAGTTCACCACGGCAGACCGCAAGCGCGCTGAAGGCCTCGGCACCGTGCCCGGCAAGGACGGCGTTCGCCCGACCGGCCTTTCCATGCCGTTCAACGGCCAGCCGATGCAGGGCTTTTCCGGCATCAAGGCAATGCCGGACGGCAGCTTCTGGAGCCTTTCCGACAATGGTTTCGGTTCCAAGCTGAATTCCAGCGACGCCATGCTGATGCTTCACCATCTGAAGTTCGACTGGGATGCCGGCAAGGTCAACGCGCTTGAAACCGTCTTCCTCTCCGACCCGGACATGAAGGCACCGTTCCCGATCGTTCTGGAAGGCACCGCAAAGCGTTACCTGACGGGCGCCGATTTCGATGTCGAATCCATTCAGCCGGTTGCCGATGGTTTCTGGGTGGGCGAGGAATTCGGTCCTTACATCCTGAAATTCACACGTGACGGCAAGCTGACCGACGTCATCGCCACCAAGGCCGGTGACATCGAGGTGAAGTCCCCGGATCACCCGGCTCTGGCCCTGCCCGGCAACCCGACGCAGAAAATGCCCGCCTTCAACCTGAAACGATCAGGCGGTTATGAAGGCATGGCGCTCTCCAAGGACGGTTCGAAGCTCTACGGCCTGCTGGAAGGCCCGCTCTACACCGCTGACGGACAGGTAGAGAAAACCGAAGACGGTTCGACCGGCCTTCGGATCATCGAACTCGACACCGCCAAGAAAGAGTGGACCGGCCGCACCTGGCTTTATCCGCTGGCGGAAGGCGGCGAGGCGATCGGCGACTTCAACATGCTTGATGACGCGACCGCTCTTGTCATCGAGCGCGACAACGGTGCCGGCACCGCCGACAAGGCCTGCGCCGACCCCAAGGCTCCGGCCGCCGACTGCTTCGCCCGGGCTTCCAAGGTCAAGCGCATCTACAAGATCGAATTTAACGACACCAATGTCGGCAAGGCCGCGCGCAAGATCGGCTATATCGATCTTCTGAAGATCTCCGATCCTGATAACAAGAAGCGCCAGGGCGGCGGCAACGGTTATTACGACATGCCTTTCGTCACCATCGAGAATGTCGACCGCGTTGACGCCACGCACATCATCGTCGGCAACGACAACAACCTGCCCTTCTCGGCCGGCCGCGCGCTGGACAAGGCTGATGATAACGAATTCGTCCTCCTTGAAGTCAAGGATCTGCTCGACGCCAAGTAAGCAAAACGGTGCCGGAACTGGTTCCGGCACCACCCGCGCGACCGCGCATATTCAACAGGGCGGAGCGTCCTTGCAGCCTCCAGGGGAGGCGCGGCGCTCCGCTTTTTTCTAGTCATGCCTGACCCGGAGCCCGGCTCCGAAACGGGAAAGACCCCTTCATGCAGGATCATGCCGAACGACTTTATTATGCGCTGAGGAAAAGCTGGTCGGGCGAGACCAGCAGCCTGTGGTCGCGGGAAAACCCCGCCCGCGGACAGGGCAGCGTTACCGCCCTGGTGGTTCAGGATATTTTCGGCGGTGAGATCGCCAAAACCGCCGTCAGCGGCGCCGATCATTTCTACAATATCGTCGATGACATTCGCTGGGATTTCACCTTCGCCCAGTTTGATATTCCAGTCGGTTATCAAGACAGGCCTGCCACCCGCACCGAAGCGATGGCAAAGATCACACCACTGCAATATGCCTATCTCAGCGCCTGCATCAGGAAGGCGTTGGGGCACGGTTAATCCACTTTAAAATGCATTGATCCCGGCGTTTCCCGCAATGCGGACACAATCCATGACATATGATCGGGCAACGAAACGAGGCGCACCAAGAGGAGAAATGCCCCGTGAATGACAGCTGCCCCATCCTGACACCCGCCGAACAGCAAGCCCAGGATATATTTGAACAAACAGAAGAAGCGATGATGGCTGCAATTTACGCGGCGCTTGAGCGGGCCAGCACGAAGGCCGCCGAAGAACTTCAGGCCATTGGCTCCGATATCGAGCCTCCCGCCTATGAATATTTTGTCGCCACCGCGCATCAGCAGCTCTTCCTGCGACTATGCGGAGCCGACGGGGAAACATTCGAAGGCGGGGACCCTGAAGTCGCATCCCATATCATCCGGAATGCGCAGAACATATCCGACCATTACTGGAACAAGAGCCAAGCGAAGGCGGATGAAACTCACGACTGACGGCAAATGCCTTCTGCGTGATTTTCTGTCTGAACGCAGGGTGTTGCGCGACACGAGTGGCGTACAGGGTTGATCTTTAATAGGAGCAACCGGCGCAACCGGGTCCTCTTAAGATTTACCGTCACAAGTCCTTCATCATCTCCGGATAGGCAGGCGCAAATCCGGAGACTGACATGGATTCGACCGCGCAATTCAATCGCCCAAAGATCGCCGAAACCGTTGTCCATTCGACAGCGAGCATCAGGGATTCAAGCATAGGCAAATGCTGTGAAATTTTGGCGGATATGGCGCTGAACAATGCCGAGCTGGGGGACTACTCGTATCTCGGCCCCCGTTGCATGGTTGGTGATGCGACGATCGGAAAGTTCTGCGCCATTGCCGCGGAGGTCAGGATAGGCGCTCCCAACCATCCGATGGACCGGCCATCCATGCATCGTTTCAGCTACTGCCCGGAATATTACTCGGCGGATGCCGTTCGCGACGACGCGTTTTTCGACCGGCGAAAGCAGGACCGCGCCGTCATCGGCAACGACGTCTGGATTGGGCACGGCGTTATTGTGCTGCCGGGTGTAAAGGTTGGAGACGGTGCCGTGTTGGCAGCCGGAGCGGTCGTTACCAAGGACGTGCCGCCCTACACCATCGTTGGCGGAGTTCCCGCGAAAATCATTCGCAAGCGGTTTTCGCAACCCATCGCGGAGCAGCTTGCCGCCATCGCGTGGTGGGATTGGCCGTTCGAGACGATCATGGCGCGGCTTGCCGATTTTCAGTCAAGCGACATCGAAGCCTTCTGCGAGCGTTGGACCCCGCCGGCAACGCCTATCGCAAAATAAAACTCTCCCGTTGCGTTACTCGAACACAAACGCCAGCCGCTTGCCCGTCAGTTTCGCCAGCTGCTGCAAACGCCCATCCAGACGCTCGCCGGCAAAATCGCAATAATCGTGCGGCACCACGAATTCCAGATCGAGATCGGGATTGGTGGATTTGCGGAATTTCAGGTGGTCGACAACGCCCGGCATCGAGGCCGAGAACAGGTAAACGACGCGTAGCAGGCCGCCGAGCAACTTGCCGAGCTCCAGCAGCCGGTCGCCCGCCATGGCCGCCAGCGGCTCGGTGGTGCCGTTGTCGTTCAGTCCCTCGAAGCGATAATAATTGGCGAGCGCAATATAGGCACGGCCCGGATGGGTGATGGCGACGAAGGAGGAATGGGCGATGATGTTGAGTGCTTGCAGGCCGCGATAATCCGGATGGGCGCGCCAGCTGATATCGGCGAGAAGGCAGGCTGCCTGGCGGTAACGGCTTTCTTCTTCCGTCTCGTCGATGCCGAAGACAGGAAAGGTGCGGCCGCTCCAGTCCGCCAGTTCACGCGCATGTTCGGGCGAACGGGCACGCAGAATGGCAAGTTCGTCGGCCGTGACCAGCAGCGGGTCCAGATCACGCTCCGTTTCCGTCAGCAGCGAATAGAGATAACCTTCACGCACGCCCTGCGCGGAGAAGGCGATCTTTGCCGGCTTCATCACCTTCAGAACCTCACGCATGGCGATGGCGCCGAAGGGCAGAAGCGAACGGCGGTTCTTGGAAACTGCCTGCCAGGCCGGATCCTTGCTGTCCCTGGAGAGAATGACCTCCTCCAGAAAATTCAGCATTTCCTCCAGCGGCAATTCATATCCCTGCATCATATGCAGCGGGTAACCGGTGATTTCCATATGCAGCTTGGCGATGTTTCGCCAGGTGCCGCCCACGGCATAAAAGGTGCGCCCCTCACCCGCCGTCAGCAGCTTTGCAAAGGATTTGACGTGTTTTCTGGCAATGGTCGCTGCTTTTTCGAGCGAACCATCCGATTGCTCGGAAAGCCTCAGGCCACCGAGCGGCAGCGTAATGCCCTCGCCGCAGCTTTTGCCCTTGATGTCGATGAGTTCGAGCGAACCTCCGCCCAGGTCGCCGGCAATGCCATCCGGATCATGGAAGCCGCTGATCACCCCATAAGCGGAATAAAGCGCTTCCTTTTCACCTGACAGCACTTCGACTTCGCAGCCGAGAATGGCTTCTGCCTCGCGGATGAAATCCGGACCGTTTTCCGCTTCACGCGCCGCCGCCGTCGCCAGCACGTAAAGTTCCTGCGCCTGCGCCTGTTCGGAAAGCGCGTGGAAGCGCCTGAGCGCCATCAGCGCCCGGCTGACACCTTCCTCATGCATGCGGCCCGTCAGCGCCAGTCCTTTGCCAAGGCCGCAGAGGACCTTTTCGTTGAACAGCACCGCGGGGGCGCGGGAGAGACCTTCATATACGACGAGACGAACGGAGTTCGAACCAATATCTATGACGGAAACGGGGGCAAGGCCGGTCAGCCGCCCCTGTGCTTCTGATCGAGTCATTCAGCCTGTTTCTTGCGGGAAGAAATCAACCCGGCAATCAATTTGGGCGCACTGGATTTCAAGGCTTCACCACGTCCGGAAAGGCTGGGATTGGTCATGAAATAGTGCTGCGCGTTGAACGGTTCTTCGCCTTTACGCACCTCGATGCGCCTCGACGTTCCGTCCGCAAGTATCTCGTAGCTCTGCTGGTTGTCAATGAGATTGCCCAGCATAATCTGTGAAAGAACCTGCTCGTGCACGGTGGGGTTGGTGAGCGGCACCAGCGTTTCGACACGGCGATCAAGGTTGCGCGGCATCATGTCGGCCGAGCCGATATAGACCAGCGCCTTGTCGGACGGCAGCCCGAAACCGTTGCCGAAGCAGAAAATCCGGCTGTGCTCGAGGAAGCGGCCGACGATCGATTTCACGCGGATATTGTCCGACAGTCCCGCCACCTGCGGACGCAGGCAGCAGATGCCGCGTATCACCAGATCAACCTCCACACCCGCCGCACTGGCGCGGTAAAGCGAATCGATGATCTCAGGATCAACCAGCGAATTCATCTTCATCCAGATCGCCGCCGGCGCACCGCGCTTGGCATGCTCGATCTCTTCGTTGATGTGCTTCACGATGCGCGAGCGCAGCGTATAGGGCGAAATCGCCAGCTTCATACCCTCTTCCGGCTCACCGTAACCGGTGATGAAATTGAAGATATTCGCCATGTCGTGGGCGATCTTCGGGTTGCAGGTGAAGAAGGAAAGGTCAGTATAAATCTTGGCGGTAATGGGGTGATAGTTGCCGGTGCCGAGGTGGCAATAGGTTCTAAGCTTGCCATCCTCGCGGCGCACCACCATTGACATCTTGGCATGAGTCTTCAGTTCGATGAAACCGAACACCACCTGCACGCCGGCACGTTCCAGGTCGCGCGCCCAGCGGATGTTGGCTTCTTCATCGAAGCGCGCCTTCAATTCCACCAGAGCGGTGACGGACTTGCCGGCTTCGGCCGCATCAATCAGCGCACGGACGATCGGGCTGTCATTGGAGGTACGGTAAAGCGTCTGCTTGATGGCGAGGACTTCAGGATCACGCGCTGCCTGCAGCAGGAACTGCACGACCACATCGAAGCTTTCATAGGGGTGGTGAACCACCATGTCCTTTTCGCGGATGGCGGCAAGGCAATCGCCGGCATGTTCGCGCACGCGCTCGGGGAAACGGGCGTTGTAAGGCTCGAATTTCAGGTCGTCGCGCGGCGCGCGCACGATTTCCGAAATGGTGTTGAGCGCGAGAAGACCGGGCAGAACCGCGACGCGATTGTCCGGCACGCCAAGCTCATGCACCACGAACTGACGCAGCGACTGCGGCATTTCGCTGTCGGTCTCGATGCGGATGACGGAGCCGCGACGGCGGCGCTTCAGCGCGCTTTCGAAGAAACGGACCAGATCTTCCGCCTCTTCCTCCACCTCGATATCGCTGTCGCGGATGATGCGGAAGGTACCGAAGCCGCGAACGGTGTAGCCCGGATAAAGCCGGTGGATGAACAGGCCGACCACATCTTCGAGCGTGATGTAACGAATGGCGTTCTTGTCATCCGGCAGGCGCACGAAGCGGTCGAGTGCGGGCGGCAGGCGCAGCAGCGCCGTCATAGGCTCGCGGCCGTTGACGCTGTCGAGCTGCAGGCCCATCGAGAAGCCGAGGTTGGGAATGAAGGGGAACGGGTGCGCGGGATCGATGGACAGCGGCGTCAGCACCGGGAAAATGCGCTCTTCGAATTCGGTGCCCAGCCAGGTGCGGTCGGCATCGGACAGTGCGGCAGGCCGCACGACGAAGATTTCTTCCTTGGCGAGATATTGCTGCAGCACGGCGAGCGAGGCCTGCTGCTCCATCTGCAGATTGTCGATTTCCTTCAGAATGTCTTCCAGCTGCTCGGCGGGCGTCTTGCCATCCGGCGTCCGGACGGTGATCTTCTGGCGAACCTGGCCTTCGAGGCCGGCGACGCGGACCATGAAGAATTCATCGAGATTGGCGGCAGAGATGGAGAGGAAACGCAGCCGCTCCAGAAGCGGATGATCCGTATTCAGCGTTTCTTCGAGAACGCGGCGGTTGAACTGGAGCCAGGAGAATTCGCGGTTCACAAAACGGGCGGGGCTATCCCAGAGGCTCTCGCCCTCGGTCACCGGCTGAACCTTGTTGAAGTCTTCCTGCGCGATAGCGTCCATGCCCTGTTCCATCCCCTGACCTGTTTCCGTCCCGTGATCCTGTTGCATCGCGTGATCGTCCTTCTTGCCCGTATAACAGTTTGACGACGGAACTGTGACAGTCGTCAATCGACGTCCAGCCCGCCGCCCGCCGCTGCGCTGTCCATCATATTGAGGACTTCCGCCGCCAGCGGGCGTGTTATTCTCGTTCCGCGCGCAAGCGCCAGCCTGTCGATGCGGTCCACAATCGTCTGGGCCGTATCGAGCGAGCGCTCCATTCTATTGACGATGTAACCTATGAGTTTGTCATCCATGTAAAGCTGCCGGTCCGCGAAGAGTTTTACCAGCACCTGCGCCAGCAGCCCTTCATCCGGCTCACCAGTCTCCACCACCGTCACAGCCTTCAGGCGTGAGCGCAGATCCGGCAGCGTCACCGGCCACGCCGCCGGCCATTGCCGACTTGTCATCAAAAGCGTCGTGCCGTGCTGGCGCACGCTGTTGATGACGTGGAAGAGTTCGGTATCGTCAAAACCGCGGCGGTCGGCATCCTCGAAAAGAACGGGTCCGCTCTCAGCCGCGCGCGCGGCATCGCCGCCGGCCTGCGGGTGGATATCCCGGGCTCCGGCGATGTTTTTCCAGATATTGGCGAGATGCGATTTTCCCGAACCGGGCGGCCCGGCCAGCACGACGACCGGCGCGCGCCAGTTCGGCCATTCATCGACAAGGCTGACGGCGGCCGCAAGCGACGCGGACACAAGGAGATCGTCCCTGCCGGAGGCGGCCTGGTGTGAAAATGCGAGCGGCAGCTGCTCGGCCTTCGACCGGGCGTTATCGGTTTTGATTGGGTCAGTCATCGTCAGCCCTGACCATCCACCTTGGCGGAGGACGTTTCCTTTTCTTCCAGGCCAGGATTGGCTTCCCAGGGAAGATTGGCAGCGTGTCCGTGATAGAGATCGCTTTCAAGATACCGCGACAATGCAAAGCGGACAAGCACGCCGACGGCGGCGGCCGCCGGAACCGCGACCAGTAAGCCGACGAAACCGAACAATGCGCCAAAGGCGAACAAAGCGAACATCAGCCACACCGGATGCAGACCGACGCTTTTGCCCACGAGCTTCGGCTGCAGGATATTGCCTTCGATGAACTGGCCGGAAAAGAACACGGCGAGCGTCAGAAACACATAGATGTAATCCGGCCAGAACTGCACGATGGCGACACCGACGGCAAGGATGAGGCCGACCATGGAGCCGATATAGGGAATGAAGCTGATAAGGCCGGAGAAGAGACCGATCAGCAGGCCGAAATTCAGGCCTACCAGCGACAGGCCGACGGCATAATAAACACCGAGAATGATGCAGAGCGACCCCTGCCCGCGCACGAAACCAGCGATCGTCTTGTCCATGTCGCGGGCGATCTGGCGGACGGTATGCACGTAGTCGCGCGGTATCCAGCTATCGACCTTGTCGATCATCCGGTCCCAGTCGAGCAGCAGGTAGAAGGCGACAACGGGGGTGACGACTAGCAGCGACACGACATCGACCAGCGATTTGCCGGAATTCCAGATCTGCGTCAGCAGGGTGCCGATGAAACCGGCGCCTTCGGTGAGGAGCTTGGAGAAATTCTCCTTCACGGCGTCGATCTGGCTGCTGACCCAGTCCGGCAGCAGGTTGGTATCGGCACCGGCAATCAGCTGCTGCAAGGACGAGATATATTGCGGAATACGGGTGATGAATTCCGAGGCCTGGGCGGCGATGAGCGGAATGATGATGATGAGCGACAGCGCGAAGATCAGCACGAAGGAGACGAGAATGACGACCGTCGCCATCAGCCGGTTGAGACCGCGACGCTCCAGCCAGTCGGCAACCGGGTCAAGAAAATAGGCAAGCGCCATGCCCGCCACGAAGGGCAGCAGAATGGAGCTGAAGACCATCAGGAAAAGGACAAAGACGGCAAGCACGCCGATCCAGAAAAACACCTGCCGGCGCAGGCTCATACCGCTTACATGGGGTTGCATTCATTCATCCTCTTGTCGCCGTGCCGTCACCGCCCAAGATGGAAATAGGATGCCCATATGCACATGGTCAAGACCGCCGCGGTTGCGCACAGGCCACAGGCGACCGCAGGCCTGACCATCTTTTTCCCATGCAGGCTCGTCCGGCCGGCAAAATCCCGCGTTTCCGGGGCTTCTGGCCGCAACGGCAGGTTGACCGACCGCCGATATTGGACAAATATCAAATAATAGTCGGGTGAGCCCGCAGCGCTCTGTCATGTCCGGCGACCGGAGGCACGATGCAAGGCACCAGTGAAAATGGCATCGCGGAACACAATGCCGGTCTTTTCGACCACCCCGACATTGCCGAGTGGTACGACAACCAGCAGCTTTACCCTGCCGAACGCATCATTCTCGACCAGTTTCGGCATGCCTATGCCGGCAAACGGCTGCTTGATCTTGGGGTCGGCACCGGAAGGACGACGAAACCGCTCCTGCCGCTGGTGGGCGATTATATCGGCATCGACCGTTCGCAACCCATGCTGGCGCGGGCGCGGCACAATTTCCCGACAGCCACCTTTCTCGACATGGATGTGCGGGCGATCGGACAATTTGATGCGGAACGCTTTGACTGCGTGCTCGGGGCGCTCGCGATTTTAAGCGCCTTCGGCCATGACGATCGGCTCGCCATCATCCATGCCATCAGCCGCATTTTGGCGCCCGGCGGTTATTTCATCTTCTCGTTTCATAACCGGCAGTGGAAACGGGCCGGCGGCATGCCGTTGCACCGGCGATCCTGGCACCCGCGGGAAGTGGTGAATTCGCTGCATCCGCAAAGCTGGATCAACTATCTGCGCCTGCAGCCGGCCACCCGGCAGACGCCTGAATATGCCATTCTGGTGGATCAGGCGCATCGCTGGAGCGGCCTGTTTTATTTCATCGACCTTGCCACCCAGACCCGCCAGCTGGAAACGGTGGGCTTCGAAATCGTCGCCCGTTTCGGCGAGAACGGCCGACCGATCGAGGAAAATTCCGATACGTCCAATGACGGCCTGCTCAATCTCGTCTGTCGCATCGGTTATCCGGCATCATGAGCGCCTCACATCGCAAGCCCTGCCAAAGCCGTTAAAAACCGGAGCTTTTGCCACTCAAACCCTTGCATAAGGCCCCGTGCCGTGCGAATGGCGACGCCAAAGGAACCAGCGGAGACGAGAGCCATGAGCCAGTCGGGCAAGAACGGTCTTACCTATAGTGACGCAGGTGTGGATATCGACGCCGGCAATCTGATGGTCGAGAAGATCAAACCGGCGGTGCGCTCGACACGGCGTCCCGGCGCGGATGGTGAGATCGGCGGCTTCGGCGGCCTGTTCGATCTGAAGGCAGCTGGCTTTACCGATCCGGTTCTGGTGGCCGCCAATGACGGCGTCGGCACCAAGCTGAAGATCGCCATCGACGCGGATTATCACGACACCGTCGGCATCGATCTTGTCGCCATGTGCGTCAACGATCTCGTCGTTCAGGGCGCCGAGCCGCTGTTCTTCCTCGATTATTTCGCCACCGGCAAGCTGGACCCGGATCAAGGTGCTGCCATCGTTTCCGGCATCGCCGCCGGTTGCCGCGAATCCGGCTGTGCGCTGATCGGCGGCGAAACCGCCGAGATGCCCGGCATGTATTCCGATGGCGACTATGATCTCGCAGGCTTTGCGGTTGGTGCGGCCGAACGTGGGCAACTTCTGCCGGCCGGCGACATTGCCGAAGGTGATGTCATTCTCGGCCTGTCTTCTTCCGGCGTTCACTCCAACGGCTTTTCGCTGGTACGCAAGATCGTTTCGGTTTCCGGTCTTGGCTGGGACGCCCCTGCCCCCTTTGCCGAAGGCAGGAAGCTTGGTGAAGCACTTCTGACACCGACGCGCATCTATGTGAAGCCGCTCTTGAAGGCGATCCGCGAGACCGGCGCGCTGAAGGCGTTGGCGCACATTACCGGCGGTGGTTTTCCGGAGAATATTCCGCGTGTTCTGCCCAAACATCTCGCCGCCGAGATCGATCTCGACGCGATCAAGGTTCCGGCGGTCTTCTCGTGGCTGGCAAAGACCGGCGGCGTCGAGGCCAAGGAAATGCTGCGCACCTTCAATTGCGGCGTCGGCATGATCGTGGTCGTTTCGGCTGAAAATGCCGGCAAGGTCACCGACGCTCTTACAGCGGAAGGCGAAACCGTGTTCCCGCTCGGCCGTATGGTCGCCCGGCAAGAGGGCGCGCATGGCACGATCTACAAGGGTGCTCTCGGCCTATGATGCGCGCCGCCTTGTCGTCCGGTCGCACACGTGTCGTCGTTTTCATCTCCGGCAGCGGCTCCAACATGGTGTCGCTGGCGAAAGCCTGCCAGGCGGCGGATTTTCCGGCTGAAATCGTCTGCGTCATCTCTGACAAGGCTTCAGCGGGCGGGTTGGAAAAAGCCCGGGATCTCGGCATTCCGACGCTCGTCTTCGAACGCAAGACCTATGCCAGCAAGGCCGAGCATGAGGGCGCCATTCTTGCCGCACTCGGCGAAATCGCGCCCGACATCATTTGCCTTGCCGGTTACATGCGGTTGATATCCGGGGAGTTTATCGCTCCCTATGAAGGCCGCATCATCAATATCCACCCTTCCCTGTTGCCGCTTTTCCCCGGTCTCAACACCCATCAGCGCGCCATCGACAGCGGTATGAAGATTTCCGGCTGCACCGTGCATTTCGTGACCGAAGGCATGGATGAAGGCCCGACCATCGCTCAGGGCGCTGTTCCCGTCCTTTCCGACGATACGGCCGAGACGCTCGCGGCGCGGCTCCTGAGCATCGAGCATCAGCTTTACCCACTCGCCCTGAAGCGACTTGCAGAAGGCAAGGTGCGGATGGAAGGCGGTAAAGCCGTCTTCACGGGCAATGAAAGTAAATCCGAGTATTCCAGTCTGATTTCCACTTTCTGATAAAGGCACCACTAAAGTACAACAATACTTAAAGTGGTATTTCCGGCAAAATAAACCGATCATTTACCATAATCATCTCTAATGCCTGCAACGGCCCCGTATTTCGGGCCCTCCGGTCATTCAGGAGCGATTATGCCATTTTCGAGATTTTCCCTGCCGCTTTCGGCAATTTTGCTGATGAGCACCAGCCTGCCACTCGCCGCCGAACAAAGCGGCATTACCGCCTCGCTGGACGCCGGTGTTCTCAATCTCAGGGCAACTGAAACCGTTCATATCGGCGGCAGCAAGCTGAGCGAGCTGGAATGGGAAACGAAAAACGCCATGGCGCTGCGCGGCTCTCTCGGGCTTGAGCTTGCACCCGGCTGGCGCGTCAAGGCGGAAGGCCGCGTTGGCTTCGAGGGCGACGGCTACATGACCGACTATGACTGGTATCGACCGTTTTCCCGTGACACCTCCAAGAACAACTGGGCCAGTCGCTCCCAGCACGATGACACCCGGCTTGACCACTATTTCTCAGGCAGTCTCGAACTCAATCGCATGTTGCTGGACGATCCGCAGCAATATCTGAGCGCAGGCGTGGGTTTTCGCTATACGGATGTGCAATGGTCGGCCTATGGCGGCAGCGCCGTCTACAGCCTTTTCTCTCGAAGAGATCTGAATATCAGGTTCAAGGACGGTGAAAAGGGCATTACCTATCGCCAGCAAATTCCCGCCTTCTACGGCAACCTGACCGGCGGCCAGAGATTCGGCAACTGGTCGCTCAATGCTGGCCTGGAGGGCGGCGCGATGGTTTTTGCCAAGGCGACGGATGATCACTGGATGCGCGATATGCGCTTTACCGACAAATTCGACGTTGCCGGCATGTTCGGGGTGAAGGCGGGTGTTGCCTATGACCTGACCCAGAATGCCTCGATCTATATAGATGGCGCCTATGAATATACCAGCCTCGGGCGCGGAGACACGCATTATAGCGGCGCGGGCGCCGGGAACATGACATCGGAAAAGAATGCCGGCGGCGGCGACCTGCAGTCGATTTTCGTGGGCGCTGGTATCAAGGGCCGGTTCTGACACCCAATGAGGTCCGCCCAAAAACCGCGCCTCGTTAAAGGCGCGGCTTTAATTTATGGGCACAGTGCCCAGCCAGCATCTAAAACCAGTCCTGCTGCCAGACATAATCACGGTAGGCCCATGGCGGCGTGTTGGCCAAGGTTGCCTTGGAATATATCTTCAACAATTCGGCACCGAAGGTTGAAGCACCAGGAACAAGCCCAACTTCCCATTGAAAATGCCACCATTCCGCACCGAGATAATCGCCACCCTTCTCGAAGGCTGCGCGTGCGCGGATCGGTTTGAAACCGTTCTTGGCAAAAAGGGCGGTCAGGTCGAGGAAATGACCCGTGACGGACACTCCCTTGACGCGGTTCTTGTTGGTCACGACATCGGCGATCGTCTGCTGCGGCGGCAAAGCACCTTTTTCAGCCTTATCCTGCCAGCAACGGGCATAAACATTGTAGCGACGCTCACCGATACGCTGAGCGACATAGGCGTCGGTCGCCGGATCCTGCATGCCGCTCCAGATGAAAAGATCGAGCGCCCGCCCTGAGTAGTGAAAGGAAGTGGCGCTGCGGTTTTTGCTGACCGTGGCGTTCAAATCGCGGATGCCGCCGGAAGATGTCACCAATCCACCCTGGCGATGGACCTCATCGCTAACCTGCCGGTAAGCCATCATCACATCGCTGCGAAGTTTGACCTGTCTATAGCCCTTTTCTTTGCCGGAACCGAATTCGTTTGTAGGGCAACTCTCCACGCTGTAACCCGCAGGCGATCCAAGTGACATTGGCGACGACAACTCACGCTGCCTTATCGCGAACTCTTTTTCGAGTGCAGCAAGCGTCACCGGCCCAACACGACCGTCTTCGTAAAGCCCACTATGCGCCTGAAAAGACAGAACTGCCTCTTCCGTATCCGCACCGAAGACGCCGTCCGTCTCGAGGCTTTCGTAATCGGCAGAAGCCGATTTACGCCCTTCGAAATGCAGAAAATTCAAAATTTCCTGGACAGCTTGCACGGCACTGCCGCGCGAACCTTTTTCCAAAATCATAGCCAGCCCCCAGCCGCTTGTGAACCTAGACACGACAAGCTTATCTGGGTTGATAAATTAATCAATAACAATCTTTAATTGAATTTAAAGTAATTTAGAGTATAATATCGGAAACATTATTTGTTTTCGCATAGTCTTTAATATTAAAGGCTGTGACGGTTGAGCATTGCCCATTGCAGCAGGATAATCGTCTTGGAATCGGTAATTTCACCGGACGCGATCATCGCAAAGGCTTCGTCGAGACCGTAAGTCAGAACTTCCAGATCCTCGCCTTCGCTTTCTAGGCCGCCGCCGTGACCGGCCTGCACGTCGAGATCGATATGCGCAACGAAAAGGCTGACCTTTTCCGTCAATGTTCCGGGGCTGGCATACATGTCGAAGAGATAATCGACCTTCTCGACCGCGTAGCCGGATTCCTCCATCGCCTCACGGCGAATGGCGTCCGCGGCATTGTCGTCATCGAGAAGGCCTGCCGGCACTTCGATCATGAAGCTTGGATCGCCGTTTACGAAGGCGGCGGGGCGGAACTGGCGCACCATCACCACGCTGTCGCGCTTTTTGTCGTAAAGCAGAATGGCGGCGGCGCTGCCGTGGTCGTGCACTTCGCGCACGATGCGGATCGTTTTGCCATCCGGCATGCGCTGGTCGAAAATAAGCTTCTGCATATGCACGAAGCCCTTCCAGACCGTCTCTTTTTCCACCAGCCGTATTCTGTCCGCCTCGCCGGCAGCAGCCATTTTCAATGAACGGTCCATAATCACTCCGTAGGCAATCCCTCAGATGGAAAGGGACACTTTGTTCAGGGCCGCCCATTGCAGCAGCATGATCGTCTTTCCATCGCAGATATCGCCGGTTTCTATCATTTTCATCGCATCCGCCAGTGAAAACTCCAGAACCTCGATGTCCTCGTCCTCGTGTGCGGCACCGCCGCCCTCCTCCAGCCGGTCCGATGAATCGATGATGGCAGCAAAAAAGTGCAGAATTTCGGTCACGGAACCGGGTGACATGAAGGACTTGAACAGAAACCGCACATCTTTCACGACATATCCGGTTTCTTCCATGACTTCGCGGCGAATGGCCTCGGCCGGGTCGTCACCGTCCAGCAAGCCGGCGGGCGCCTCCAGAAGCCAGCCGTGATAGCCGTTCACATAGGTTGGCACGCGAAACTGCCGCACCAGCACCACCGTCTCGCGACGCGGATCGTAAAGCAGGATGGTCGCGCCATTGCCGCGATCATAGGCCTCGCGCCGGATGACTTTCGTTTCACCCTTCGAATTGGTGTAATCATAGGTGATGTTGCGGAGATGATACCAGTTCTTCGAGAGCGTCTCGTCTTTCAGAATTTCAATCTTCACATTGTCGAACTTGCTCATTCCATGTCCCGTCAGTCTTTGCGCAGCCAAACCTTGTTGTCATGGAAAGCCGCGCCACCATAGGGGGCAACGGCATCGGCGCCGGTGAGAACATTGATGCCCTCGCCATCCAGATGCGCCTTGTTGGGCCACAACCCTTCGGCAATCAGCACGCCTGACCTGGCACCCTCAACAATCTTCGCATGGAGGCGTACTTCGCCGCGTGCATTGCCAATGCGGATGACGTCGCCATCGGCGATACCGTGACCGGCGGCATCGTCGGCACAGATCATCAATTCCGGGCGGCCTTCCTTCTGTACGGAGGTTTTGGTTTCCGCGAAGGTGGAGTTCAGGAAATTACGCGCCGGCGATGTCGCCAGTCGGAAGGGATGATCCGCGTCGGCAACCTCGATGACATCCACCTGATCCGGGAATTTCGGAAACTCCGATACCGGCCCCATGACACCGATATTTTTCGGCGGTTTGTTCGGAGACGGCCCCGTTGCCCAGTCCGGGCTGAACCGGAACTTTCCGTCGCCATAACCAAAGCCCTCGAGATAATGCGCCACCTCGAAAGACGGCTGCGCATCGATCCACTTCTCCTCCGCCAGCGTGTCGAAATCACCCCAACCGCTGACTTTCAGCATGCGGTCGACATGGTCACGGGCCGAAAGGCCGAAACCCGGCATATGATCGACGCCGAGGCGTTTCGCCAGTTCCTCGATGACGAAAAGATTGGTGCGCACCGTTTCCGGCGGCTCCACAAGTTTGGGCCCAAGCAGAATATGGTTCTGGCCGCCGGCGCGGTAGATATCGTCATGTTCGAGGAACATGGTGGCCGGCAGCACGATATCGGCCATATCGGCCGTCTCGGTCATGAACTGCTCATGCACGGCGACGAAAAGATCGTCGCGCAGGAAACCCTGCTTTACCAGCCGTTGTTCGGGCGCGACATTGACGGGATTGGTGTTCTGGATGAGCAGCGCCGTCACCGGGCCGCCGTGGCGCAGCGCATTGGCATCGCCCGTCAGCACGGGGCCGATCTGCGACTGGTCGAGCTGGCGCACATCGGGGTCGGCATAGGCAGTGCCCATCAGCTCCGCCTTGTTGAGCCGGAAAATATCACCGTTATTGTGGAACGCGCCGCCACCCTCATATTGCCAGGAGCCGAGCACGGTGGCGATCGACAGGGCGGCGTGCATGGCGACCGCGCCATTGCGCTGGCGGGCAAAACCGTAACCCAGCCGGAAGAACGTCTTTTTCGTCGTGCCGACGAGCCTTGCGAAATCCTCGATCTCGTCGACGGAAAGACCTGTAATCTCCGACGCCCATTGCGGCGTCTTTGTCTTTAGATGTGCTTCCAGTCCTGCCGGATCATCGGCGAAGCGCGCCATGTAGTCGCGGTCGGCATAACCATCGCGGAAGGCGATGTGCATGATGGCGCAGGCGAGTGCTGCATCCGTGCCCGGGCGAACAACGATGCGCATATCCGCCTGCTTCATCGTCGGATTGTCGTAGATGTCGACGACAACGATCTTCGCGCCACGTTCCTTACGGGCCTTCACCGCATGGGTCATGACATTGACCTGCGTGGCCACCGCATTGGTGCCCCAGATGACGACGACATCGGCCTTGCCAATCTCGCGCGGATCGGGACCACGCAGCGCACCGGTGCCCATCACGTAACCCGTCCAGGCCATGTTGGTGCAGATCGATCCGAAGAAGCCCGAATATTTCTTGGCGTGGCGCAGCCGTTCGATGGAATCGCGCTGCACCTGCCCCATGGTTCCGGCGTAGAAATACGGCCAGATGGCCTCTGCGCCATGCCGGGCTTCCGCCTTGACGAAAGCATCCGCCACCTCGTCCAGCGCGGCTTCCCAGGAAATCTCCTGCCAGTCTCCGGCTCCTTTGGCGCCCTTGCGGCGCTTCGGGGTCAGCAAACGGCCGGGATGATAGATGCGCTCGGAATACCGCGCCACCTTGGCGCAGATCACGCCGGCGGTGTATGTATTGCTATTGGCGCCGCGCACGCGGCCGATGCGGCCTTCCGCATTGATATCGACCTCCAGCGCGCAGGCGCTCGGACAGTCATGCGGACAGACGGTGTGGCCAACGCGGGCTTCGGTCTTGTTGGTGGCTTTTTCAGCGGAAATCGGGGTCGCAACGTTCATGGCTTTTGTATATTGCATCAATGATGCGGCCAAAAGGCCGAAGTGACGTCCATCAAGAATATTCATCCTGACCATCTGCAAGCGAGACCCATCCATGAACTACCGCCACATCTATCACGCCGGCAATTTCGCGGATGTTCTCAAACACGCGGTTCTCGCCCGCCTCGTGCGCTACCTGCAGAACAAGGACAAGGCGTTTCGGGTGCTGGACACCCATGCAGGCATAGGGCTTTACGATCTTACCTCGGAAGAGGCGCAGAAGACCGGCGAATGGCAGACCGGCATCGGCAAGCTGGTGGAAGCCGACCTGCCTGCCCCCATTGCCGAACTGCTGGAACCCTATCTCACCGCCGTGAAGGAACTCAATCCGGAGGGCGGCATTCAATTCTATCCCGGCTCGCCAAAACTCGCGCGCATGCTGTTTCGTCCGCAGGACCGGCTTTCGGCAATGGAACTGCACCCGGATGATGCACGTGCCCTGTCGCGCCTGTTCGAGGGCGACTATCAGGCGCGCGTCACCGAGCTGGATGGCTGGCTATCGCTCGGCGCACATCTTCCGCCTAAGGAAAAGCGAGGCCTCATCCTCGTCGACCCGCCATTCGAGCTTGAAAACGAATATCAGCGACTGGCCGATGGCCTCAACAAAGCCTATCGGCGTTTTTCCACCGGCACCTATTGCCTGTGGTATCCGCTGAAAAAAGGCGCGCCGATCAAGGATTTCCATGAAAGGCTGCAATCCTTCGACATTCCGAAGATGCTGTGCGCCGAGCTTTCCGTGAAAAGCGACCGGCTGGAGGGCCTGAGCGGTTCCGGCCTCATCATCGTCAACCCGCCTTATACGCTGAAGGACGAGCTGCACACGCTCCTGCCCTTCCTGAAAACGGTGATGGCGCAGGACCGCTACGCCTCTCACCGCGCCTTCTGGCTGCGCGGCGAGGAAAAGCCGGAGGAGGACTGAGTTACCTCAGCCCTTCCCGCTTCTGCGCCTGCGCAAGCTGTGACCGTTCGAAGAACAGGATCACGAACAGGGCCATGATGAACGGGATGATGAGGTAGAACAGCCGGAAAACCAGCAGCGCCGCGATCACGTCTGCCGGGTTCATATCCGGCAGACCGGTGACGAAGACCAGTTCCAGCACGCCAAGCCCGCCCGGCGCATGGGAAATCAGCGCCGCCGAAAAGGAAATCAGGAAAATCCCGAGGATAATCATGAAACCCGGATTTCCGGCCTCCGGCAGGGCGAAATAGATGATCCCCGCCGCACCGATCAGCTCGATCGGACCGATGACCAGCTGTTGCGCCACCAGTTTCGGTGCCGGATAGGGCAGGAAAAACGAGCGGATTTTCAGCGGTTTCAACTTCAGGAGACTGCCAAGCACGTAAAGGCCGACGATAACAAGCAGCAGGATGCCCGTTGTTGTGGAGGCCTCGACGGGAAGAATGCCGGTGAAGCGTTCGGTGATGTCAGGCTCGTAAAGCAGCACCATGCCGATGAGCATGATGGTTCCGATGATGAAGGTGAAGGAGCAAAGGCCAACGAGAACGCCGACCTCGGCAGCGCTCAAGCCCTTGGACGTGTAGGCGCGGTAGCGCACCACGGCGCCGGAAAACACGGAGGCGCCGACATTGTGGGAAAGCGCATAGGTGGTGAAGGAGGTGAGCGTGATGAAGAGCCAGTTCACCTTGCGACCGAGATGCTGGAGCGCAATGCGGTCGTAACCGGCAAGCGCGGCATAGGCCAGCAGCGTGGCCATGCCGGAGCACACCCAGTCTCGCACACGGATGGCCATGAAGCTTTCCCAGAGATCATCAAGCGAAAGACCGCGCAGCTCATGATAAAGCAGCCAGGCTGAAAACCCGATCGTCGCCAGACCAACGACAGGCCAGATATATTTCTTAAATCTCATGCGGTCATGCCGCCTAATTCCTCCAGCTTCACCCCAGCCCCTTCCGTCTTTCGCGGAAGATTCGCCAGAGTCTATTCGTTATGCGGCGAAGCTTTCAACCTTTTTGCCCGTTTGCCTCGTTCACAAATTTATGTAAGACCGATTTGTCGCCAGCAGGCGATATGAGGTCTTCCATTTTCCGGAGAGCGTGCACGGAATGAAGCGTTATGCCGGTTTCATCGCCTTCGGTCTTCTGTCGCTTGCGGCCCTTTGGTTCTCGCAGGAAAAACCCGCCTCAAACAATTCCTCGAATGGCTGGACCATGTATCCCCCGTCGCAACCCGCCGGGCACTCCCAGCCCGAAACTTCCCGGCGTGACACGGTCACCAACCCCGCCCCTCGCGGCACGGGTTTTGATTTTTACGTGCTGTCATTATCCTGGTCGCCGGCATTCTGCGCCAGTTCGGAAGGTTCCGGCAATCGCCAGCAATGCGGCAGCGACAGGCGTTACGGCTTTGTCGTGCATGGGCTCTGGCCGCAAAATGAAAACGGCTATCCCGAATTCTGCAAAAGCGGCGAACCGGACCGTGTACCGGACGCCATCGGCCGCACCATGTTCGATATCATGCCCTCCATGGGGCTGATCGGCCACCAGTGGCGCAAACACGGCTCCTGTTCCGGCCTGTCGCAGAAAGATTATTTTTCAGTGACGCGGGCCGCCTTTGAAGCCGTGACGCTGCCGGGCAAGATCGCCTCGGGCGCGCAAGCCGCCACCCTTTCCGCCGACGCCATCGAAACCGCCTTCACCGACGCCAATCCCGGCCTTTCGAAACGCGGCATCTCGATCAGCTGTGATGGAAAGCGCCTGGAAGAGGTACGGATCTGCCTCAACAGGGACATGACATTCCGCGACTGCCCCGAGCTTGACCGCAAAGGCTGCCGCGCCGGCTCAACCGAAATCATCCCGATACGCTAGTCAACCCCATAGGACCCAACCATGGAACTGCTTTATTCGCCCGCATCCCCCTATTCCGCCAAGGTGCGCATGGCCGCCCGCCATCTCGGCATCGAGATTACCGATGTGCGCGTCGACGCCAGCGCCGAGCCCGCCACGCTGATGGAGAATAATCCGCTCGGCAAAATCCCGGTCCTGCTGCTGGATGACGGCGGCTCGGTTTATGACAGCGTGGCGATCATGCATTATCTCAACCGTCTTTCCGGCGGCAAGCTGTACCCGAAAAAGGACGGCAAGCGCACGGAAGCGGAAATTCTGGAAGCGCTTTGCGACGGCATCATGGATTGCCTGTTGGCCATCGTTTACGAGCGCCGTTTTCGCCCGGAAGACAAGCTCCATCAGCCGTGGATCGACAAGCAGTGGAAAAAAGTGGTCCGGGGCCTCGATCATCTCAACGCGAACCTGCCCAAGACCGGCAAGAAGCTGCATGGCGGCCATTTCGCCCTGGCAGCGATGATCGGTTATCTCGACTTGCGTTTTGCCGGTGAATGGGCCGAAGGACGCGATGCGCTGTCACAATGGCCAGAGACTTTCGGCAAGCGCTTCGAAGCCTATGCGGAAATGAAGGCAGCCGCCTGAGGCGAAGCGGAATGGTGCCCGGCCCACGTCGCCGGGCGCTCCCGACAGGCCAGAAAAACAAAAAAGCCGGGGTTTGCGCCCCGGCTTTTCCTTTACCGATCCGTGAAGGATCAGAACTTGACGCCGATACCGGCCTTGACGGAGTGATCGTCGAAACCGCGCGAGAATGCGCCGGAGTCGAGACCGTAGTCCTTCTTCTGGTAGTCGCTGTAGCGATATTCCAGACGGGCGGTGATGTTGTCGGTCACCATGGCTTCAACACCTGCACCAACGGTATAGCCGAGGGCGGTAGCGCTGTCCTTGGAGGTCGCGTCACGCACCTTGTTGTCGGAGACAGCAAGACCGGCCGTACCATAGAGCAGGAACGGGTTCATGTCGTAACCAACGCGGCCACGCAGCGAGCCGTTGACGCCCTGCTTGCCTTCGATGGCATTGCCGGCAACCGTACCGGCGGAGCCCTTCTCGTCGCCCAGGTTCACGTCTGCTTCAGCACCGTAAACGATCTGGCCGCTCTGCATGTTGTAACCACCGTAGAGGCCGCCGCCGAAGCCCTTGGCATCACGGCCGTCATTGCTGGAGCTGAAACGGCCCCAGTCATAGTTGACCGTACCACCGAGGTAAGCGCCGGACCAATCCTTGACCGGTGCGGGCTGGTCGTAGGACACCGGTGCCTGCGGCACTTCGTTTACGGCGTCAGCGGCGTAAGCAGCCGAAAAGCCGGCAGCTGCCATGGTCGAAGCCATAAGGGTTGCTACGAAAATACGCATGCTATTCTCCTTTCAGGACCGCTCTGCACTCAAAACATTGTTTTCAGACGCGGTGTAAAAATCGTCGGGTTAATCGCCCCTCTGGAAACTGAACTTGATGGGAGAATGCGGAGATCAAAGAGCCAAAATGTGAATTGTTTGGGGCAGAGACGTGACTAGAATTAGACGTTGCCTAATTGCCACAAGGGTTTTATTAACCCTAACAGAAGCCTAATCAGCAATAGATCGGCTTTAAACTTAGTTATATTTAAATTAAATCAAAATTGCATTGCGAATAAAAAATCGCCCAATTCTTTTAGGGCTGACGGACAGCTTGCGATTTGCATTTATATCCAGCACATAGGGCGTGTATGAGCAAATGCAGGTCCGCCGTGAAAGAAGATATACAAAAGACAGTCTTGATAACCGGAGCCGCCCGAAGGCTTGGGCGGGCGATCGCCGCCGATATGGCCGCCCATGGCTTTGCGATTGCCGTCCATGCCAATGAATCGATGGCGCAGGCGGAGGAATTCGCTAACGAAATAAGGCAAAATGGTGGCAAAGCCGTTGCCGTTCAGGCGGATTTGACACAATCTGCGCCGACAATGGCGCTTGTCGAACAGGCCTCTTCCGCCCTCGGCCCCATCGGCGTCGTGGTCAATAATGCCTCGGTTTTTCTGGACGACAGCGCGGATAAACCCGATCCGGCGATCTTTGATACGCATTTTTCCGTGCATGTGCGGGCACCGTCCCTCATCGCCGCTGCCTTTGTGGAGCAATTGCCTGTCGATAAATCCGGTCTGATCGTCAATATCATCGATCAGCGCGTGCTGGCGCTCACACCACGTTTCTATTCCTATACGCTTTCGAAATCCGCCCTCTGGACTGCGACACGAACGATGGCGCAGAGCTTTGCGCCGCGTGTGCGGGTGAACGCCATCGGGCCGGGTCCCTCCTTCAAAAGCGAAAGACAGGCGCCCGAGGACTTTCAGGCGCAGATCGACGGCCTTATATTAAAGCGTGGTCCTGAACCCGACGAGTTCGGGCGGACGATTCGCTTTCTTTATGATACGCCGTCGGTCACCGGACAAATGATCGCGCTCGACGGCGGCCAGCACCTTGGCTGGGAAACCCCTGACGTGGCGGAGATACCTGAATGAACGGAAAGAAGCTGCCTGATGGCGGTATTCTCTTCGATGAAACCGACGACGAAGACGACGATGCAGGCCTTGCCGCGACAGAAGCGGCGGAGGCTGCGCGCGACGCCGTGGGCATGGACTGGAATGCGGGCTGGAAGAACGAATCCGGCCTGAAGGGCATGGACCTCATCGGCGAATTCGTCAAACACCTGCCCAACTCGCCGGGCGTCTATCGCATGTTCAACGAGGCCGGTGACGTTCTTTACGTTGGCAAGGCGCGCTCGCTGAAGAAGCGTGTGGGCAACTATGCCCAGGGCCGCGTGCATTCCAACCGCATCGCCCAGATGGTGCGTTTCACCGCCCATATGGAGTTCGTCACCACCCGCACGGAGACAGAGGCGCTTCTGCTCGAAGCCAACCTCATCAAGCGCTTGCGGCCGCGCTTTAACGTGCTTTTGCGTGACGACAAATCGTTTCCCTATATTCTCATCACCGCCGACAATCGCGCCCCGGCGATCTTCAAGCACCGGGGTGCGAGGGCGCGCAAGGGCGATTATTTCGGACCCTTTGCGTCGGCCGGCGCCGTGGGGCGCACAATCAATTCGCTGCAACGCGCCTTTTTGATTCGCACCTGTACCGACAGCGTTTTCGAGACCCGCACGCGTCCCTGTCTCCTCTATCAGATCAAGCGCTGTTCCGGCCCCTGTACGCATGAGATCAGCGATCAGGGGTATGCGGAACTCGTCAAGGAAGCCAAGGATTTCCTGTCCGGCAAGAGCCAGAGCGTCAAGACCGCCATTGCGCGGCAGATGAACGAGGCGGCCGAGGATCTCGATTTCGAGCGCGCCGCCGTCTATCGCGACCGGCTGGCGGCGCTTTCACATGTCCAGAGCCACCAGGGCATCAATCCGACCGGAATCGAGGAAGCGGATGTCTTCGCCATTCATCACGAAGGCGGCATTTCCTGCATTCAGGTGTTCTTTTTCCGCACCGGCCAGAACTGGGGCAACCGCGCCTATTTCCCCAAGGCCGACCCCTCCCTGCCCGGCTCGGAAATCCTCAACGCGTTCCTTGCGCAGTTTTACGACGACAAGCCGGTGCCGAAACAGATCCTGCTTTCCGAAACCGTGGAGGAGCAGGAGTTGCTGGCCGCAGCACTCGGCGAAAAAGCCGGGCACAAGGTCACGATCAGCGTGCCGCAGCGCGGCGAGAAAAAGGACATTACCGACCATGTTCTTGCCAATGCCCGCGAGGCGCATGGCCGCAAGCTGGCGGAAACCTCTTCGCAGGCACGGCTGCTGAAAGGTTTCGCAGAAACCTTCAGCCTTCCCTATGTGCCACGCCGCATCGAGATCTACGATAACTCACACATCATGGGCACCAATGCCGTGGGCGGCATGGTGGTGGCGGGACCGGAAGGTTTCGTGAAGAACCAGTATCGCAAGTTCAACATCAAATCGACCGACATCACCCCGGGTGACGACTTCGGCATGATGCGCGAGGTGATGACCCGCCGTTTTTCACGCCTGCTGAAGGAAGAGGGCAAGCCTGACCGCGAGCGGACCCCAACACCGGAGGAAGCCGCCGACATGCCCTTCCCCACGTGGCCGGACGTGATCCTGATCGATGGCGGCCAGGGACAGATGACAGCGGTGCGCGCCATCCTCGATGAACTCGACATTCGTGACTGTGTGACCGCCATCGGCGTTGCCAAGGGTGTGGACCGCGATGCCGGCCGCGAACGCTTTTTCGCGGATGGACGCAGCGATTTTTCCCTGCCGCCACGTGATCCCGTGCTCTATTTCATCCAGCGCATGCGCGACGAAGCCCACCGTTTCGCCATCGGCTCACACCGGGCGCGGCGCAAGAAGGAAATGATACGCAATCCGCTCGATGAAATCTCGGGGATTGGTCCCGGTCGCAAGCGCTCCCTGCTGCAGCATTTCGGCACGGCGAAGGCGGTTTCGCGCGCCGGCCTTAATGATCTGATGGCCGTCACCGGCATTTCCGAGGCGGTGGCGCGGCAAATCTACAATCACTTCCACGAGAGCGGCGGCGATTGATACCGCACCGTCGTGGCGAACTGCTAAAAAAACATAATCACATGTTGACCCTATGCGTCAGGGGCGGCATCAAGACAGCTGATCTTTGACTGACAGGTTTCCCATGGCTTCGCGCGCATACAGCATCCCCAATCTTCTGACCTATGGCCGCATCCTCGCGGTTCCTGTCATCGTTTTGTGCTTCTTCATCGAGGGCAAGCTGGAAAGCTCAGATTTTGCGCGCTGGACGGCGCTCTGGCTGTTCATCATCGCCTCGCTGACCGATTTCCTCGATGGTTATCTGGCCCGCATCTGGAACCAGACTTCCAATATCGGCCGGATGCTCGACCCGATCGCCGACAAGCTGCTGGTCGCCTCCGTCCTGCTGTTGATGGCCGCAGACGGCACTATTGCCGGATGGTCGCTGTGGGCCGCCATCACCATTCTCTGCCGTGAGATTCTGGTGTCTGGCCTGCGTGAATATCTGGCGGCGTTGAAGGTCAGCGTTCCCGTTACGCGCATCGCCAAGTGGAAGACGACGATCCAGATGGTCGCCATCGCCTTCCTGCTGGCCGGCCCGGCGGGCGACAAGGTCCTGCCCTATACGACCGAGATGGGCATTACGCTTCTCTGGCTTGCGGCTGCGCTCACCATGTATACCGGTTATGATTACTTCAAGGCCGGTCTCAAGCACATCGTGGACGAAGACTGATGACACGGATCGTTTATTTCGCCTGGGTGCGCGAGAAGATCGGCACCGATGAGGAGGAGCTGGACATCCCCTCCTCCGTCACCACGGCCGGTGAGCTGATCGCATGGCTCACAACCCGTGGCGAAAATTACGAGTCGGCTTTCGAATTTCCGGATGTGATCCGCGTTGCCGTCAATCAGGAACATGTCGAGCATGACGAAAGCATCGTCGGCGCGCGCGAGATCGGTCTCTTTCCGCCAATGACCGGGGGATGAGCGGATGCAGAAAGCCGTGCAGCCGACGATCCGCGTACAGGCCGGGGATTTCGACGCCACTGAGGAAACCCGCCGGCTAACGCGAAGCGACAAAAGTATCGGGGCGGTCGTCGCCTTCACCGGGCTCTGCCGCGACGATGGCGGCGCGCTTACGGCGCTGGAGCTTGAACATTATCCCGGCATGGCAGAAGCGGAAATCACCCGCATCGCCAAACTCGCCATCGAACGTTTCGGCCTTCTTGGTCTCACCGCCATCCACCGTCACGGCAAGATTGCCGCCGGCGAGAATATCGTTCTCGTCATCGCCGCCTCCAGCCACCGGCAGGCGGCCTTCGACGGCGCAAATTTCGTGATGGACTATCTGAAGACCTCCGCCCCGTTCTGGAAGAAGGAACATGGCAAGGATGGAGCGGCGCGGAACTGGGTATCAGCCAAGACGACCGACGATGCGGCGAAGGACAGGTGGCGGTAATCCATCGCCTTTTCCGATGTTTCCGAACGGAGAACCGGAGTCCGCTTTTCCCGGAAATGCCTCAAGGCGCTTCCACCCTGCTGCGCATGACGATCAGCCAGCCGACCAGAAGCGCCAGTACCGCCGCATCGCGCCAGACAATTGGGCCATAACCGGCCCATAGAGTTTCCGCAAATCCCACCGCAGCGGCCCCCAGGCCGCAGATAAGCGGGCTGGCATAACCACCCGCCGCCGAAATCAGCACGATCTTCAGGCCGAAGACGAGACCGGCACCAAAATCCATGGTGCCGTAATAAAAGGTGGCCAGCACCCCGGCAATGGCGGCAACAAGTCCTGCCGCGCAATAGGACAGCAGGAACACCCGGCCCGCATTGACACCGCAGAACGATGCCGCAAGCGGATCATCCGAAACGGCTTTCCATCGTCTGCCGAAAGCGGAACGGCCGAGATAAACGGACCCTGAGAGGACGAGCAGTCCAAACGCCGCCGTGTTCAGCATCTGCATCGGCGTCAGGGTCACGGCAAAGCCGCCATCGCTCCAAAAGCGCACCGGTTGCGACAAAAGCGGCGGCAGCCATAATTGCCGGGTGCCGGCGGCGAGCCTTGCACTTTCGGTAAGCGCAATCAGCACGCCGATGGAGGCGACAGTCACCGCGTTGGGAGAGGCTTTCGCCAGCGGCCGCATCACCGCCCTGCCGACGAAACCCGCAGCCCACAACCCGCCGAACAGGCCTGCCCCCGCCCCAAGCGCCAGTGTGGCCGGCAGAACCAGCCATAGCCGGTTCCAGCCGAAATCGGCAAATAACAGGCAGGTCTGGCCGGCGAAGGCGAATATGGCGCCATAGGTGACATCCGCACGTTTGGTGACCGAAAAGGCGATGGCATAACCGAAGGCCAGAACCGCATAGAGGGCGGCAACCGGCACGGCATTCAGCAATTGTTGCAGGAAATAAGCCATGCGCATCCTCCCAGCATTATTATAACTGTTAAAATGCGCTTTGACAGTTATAATATGCGGCATGACCTTTCGCTGGACAGCTCATCGTTTCGCAGGCGGCGCATTGGCGCTTGATGTCGCCAATAGTGTGATCCTGCGCTCAGACGCCGCAAAATCGGTTGACCGTTTTGCTGCGCCCGAACAGATCGCCACTTTTGCCGAGGCATCGACACGGCTTGGCGCGGAGCGCGACAGGTTTCCTGCGCTCAACGCACCCGAAGCGGAGCAACGGCCAATCCTTCTCAAGCTTCGAGAGGCGATCGACGATTGTTTTCGCTCTTCGATCATGGGTGCCGGCGATGATGACGCCAGGTTGGCGGACCTTCTTTTCGCCTGCGGCACGGCCTTGCGCGCCTTTCCGGCGGCCGAAAGTCTCGGCAACGCCACTGCCCACTCCGCCCTGTCGCTGCTTGCGGCAGAGACACGGGAACGGCTGCGGATCTGCGGCAATTGCGGCTGGCTGTTCATCGATCGCAGCAAGAACAGAAGCAGGATCTGGTGCGACATGACTGTCTGCGGCAACCGGCAGAAAGCCAGCCGGCATTACCACCGGACAAAGGAGGCGCAGACATGAACAGGATCGCCCTTCCATTGCTGGCGGCTGTGGCCACGCTCGGTCTTTCCGGCTGCCAGCGCGACGAACCGCGTGAGGTCGCGAAGATTTCGGGCCGGATGTTCGTTTTCAACTATCGCGTGGCGATTGCCACCTATCTGGTGACCCTGCAGCGCGTTGCACCCATTGCCGACGGCAGCACGGTGGAGGCCTCATTCGAAAATCCCCGAGGTGGTCCTGACCTGACGACGAGCGACAGGATTTTTCCAGCAGACGAAAAGATCACCGTTCAAAGCCCGCCGATCGAATGCGTGAAGCAGGATCGGCCCTATAAAGTCACCATCCGTATCAAGGGGCCGGAGGGCGATATTCTGCAGACGATCGAGACCACGATCCACTCCGACACGGACCAGTCGCTTCTTCCCGCCAAACCGCTGGTGGTCGGGCCGCTCTACACCCCCAATCCGGAGGTATTCAAACCTGACGGTACGACGGATATGCGGCCGGTGCAGGGATGTCCTGCATCTTGAACAAAAAACGGAGCCTTTCGGCTCCGTTTCATCGAATCTTTTCAGCAGCTTCGTGCGATCGCCTGAGAGGGCGATTCAAGCCGTTGATATTTTGAATCAGCCGACGATTTCGGTTTCGGCGAACCAGTAGGCGATTTCCTGTGCGGCGGTTTCCGGAGCATCGGAACCGTGAACGGAGTTTTCGCCGATGGAGAGCGCGAAGGACTTGCGGATGGTGCCTTCAGCGGCCTGGGCCGGGTTGGTGGCGCCCATGATTTCGCGGTTCTTGAGGATGGCGTTTTCGCCTTCCAGAACCTGAACGATGGTCGGGCCGGAGGTCATGCCTTCAACGAGTTCGCCGAAGAAGGGACGCTCTTTGTGAACGGCGTAGAAGCCTTCGGCTTCGCGCTTGCTCATCCAGACGCGCTTGGAGGCGACGATGCGCAGGCCGTTGTCTTCAAATACCTTGGTGATCGCGCCCGTCAGGTTACGCTTTGTTGCGTCCGGCTTGATCATCGAAAATGTGCGTTCAATCGCCATGTGTCCGTTTCCTTTTCCTATATAGAAAGTGGGCGGTCTTTACCCGCCCAAAGGCCCGAAAACAAGGGGGATAGACCATATTGCGATAATGGCGCGAGACATTTCACGCCGCTGTCACACTGCGGCCTCTTGCATCATAGAGATCAAGGCAACCTTCGAACCAGTCCCGCACCGGGTCATTATCGGAAAACAGATCGGCGCCGGTGGTGATCCTTGCCCATTGCAGGGCGCCGAACACGATGTAATCGGCAAAAAGCGGCGACGTGCCGCCGATAAACGGCTGGAAGCTCAACATGCGGCGGATCGGCGCCAGCAATGCCGGAAAGGCCGCGATTTCCGCTTCGCGGTTCGCCGCTACATCCTCAAGCGGGCGGCCGAGCGCTTTCGTCCTGCTGTCACGGAAATAACGGCGATCCGGCTCATCCAGCATATTGTGGATATCCAGCAGGGCGATACGGGTAATAGCCGGGTGAAGCACCGTCTGTGACCAGCTTTCAACGAAGCGGGCCATTGCCTTGCCGCCCTCCCCGTCAAACAGGGACGGCCGCTCGGGATAGGCGTCATCCAGATAAAGCGCGATTTCGAAACTGTCGCTCACCAGCTGCTCGCCGTCGCGCAGGATCGGCACCGTCCTCGAAAAACCGTCCTCAACCGTCGGTATGACCGTGAAGGGCAAAGGGCGCTCCTCGAAATCCAGCCCCTTATGCGCCAGCGACAGCACGGTTTTCCAGCAATGGGGAGAAAACGGCCGGGAAATGTCGCTTCCACACAGCGAGTACAAGGTTCTGGAGTTTGTCATGGGCAGCACCCTTTTTGGCTATATCGATGCAGCGATATAAGAACGGCAATGGCCTGAAATCAAATCAGCATTAATCATGTTATCGATCAAAAGCCATAAGCACCCCGCCGGACGGGAATTCCAGCATCAAGGTGACGAAAACAGTCCGCGAATTTAGTCTATTTTAAACCGTCGCGTGTAGGAATAGCCGCATTCGGAAACTGAATATTTCGATGAATTCACAAATATTATCTTTTTGGGGCTGACGGTGACGACATCTGCTGGCGATAAAAAACGCGAACAGTCAAAAAACGGTCTTGTCGTTACCAAGATCACGCAGTTCATCGCCAGGATGAATATTGCTCCGCTGCCGCGCAATTACGAATTGATCTATGAAATATTGTCGGGGCACAACCCGGCCATGGGGCGCGATATATTGGCCCTTGGCAACGCGCCGCAGCAGCATGAAATCGATATTATCGGCCAGAGACACAATCTCCCCGGCTTTTCGAAGATCGAGGCCGAGGAGATGGCCAACGAGGCCTTTGAAACGCTGAATCAGATTTCAGCGCGGCTGGAAGCCGGCGTGCAGCGCGCCGAAACATTCATCGCCAGCCTTGCCGAGGAAAATCATCAGGAGCCGCCGGCAATCGAGCGGCTCGCTCGATTGATGGGCGACATTCATGAGGAACAGACGAGCCTGCGGCACTTCATCGCCATGGGGCTGATGAAGATCCGCGAGGTTGAAAAACGCCGGGCCGAACTGCAGGCGAGTTCCGTGCGGGACGCATTGACGGCGCTTCCCAACCGCGCGGCTTTCCTCGAAAAGCTCGCAGACCTTTTCGCCGGCGATCAGGCGGCGTCCGCCACCTCGCTGATGCTGCTCAACATTGACCGCTTCCGCGAAATCAATGGCAAATATGGCGCCAGCGCCGGCAACAAGGCGCTGCGGCGGTTTGCGGCGCTCTTCCGTAAGACCATCAAGAAGGACGATTTCGTTGCCCGAATCGGCGGCAATGAGTTCGCCTTTCTGTTTGCCAACGTCTCGCAAAATACCGCCGAGGCGATTGCCGAAAGGCTGCGGCAAAGTGTGGAGGCGCTGCGCTTCGTGACCAGCGAAGGAGAAGGCGAACATCTGACGGTTTCTATAGGCGTCGCGGCGGTGGATGGCACCGCCACACCCGCCGAATTTTTCAGCCATGCCGAACTTGCATTGCTTTCGGCACGCTGCGGCACGCGCAACTGCGTTGTCGGCTACTCCCGGGACCTGGCCCAGCACAGCCGCAGCAGCTATCTGGCCCAGCTCGGCTGTTAGAGCATTTCCCGTGAAAATGCATCGCGGTCTTGCGCCCGAAAAACGCGCAAAACCAAAGATTGCACGCAGGCCCAACAATTCCGCCTAAACCGACGCGCTTCAAACGCCCATATATGATCCGATGTGGCGCGGGCGCTCTTGCCTTGGCCACGCAGTTCGGCCAAAACGGCGCCATGATTACGATTACCGACCTTTCCGCCCGCATCGCCGGGCGCCTGCTTCTCGACCATGCCAGCGTGGCGCTGCCCGCCGGCGTGAAGGTGGGTCTCGTTGGCCGCAACGGCGCCGGCAAATCCACCCTGTTCAAGGTGATTACCGGCGATTTTTCAGCCGAAAGCGGTTCGGTCAGCATTCCCAAACAGGCGCGCATCGGCCAGGTGGCGCAGGAAGCGCCGGGAACGGAAGAATCACTGATATCAATCGTGCTTTCCGCCGACAAGGAACGCAGCGCCCTTGTGGCGGAGGCGGAAACCGCGACCGATCCGCACCGGATCGCCGAAATCCAGATGCGGCTCGTTGATATCGATGCGCATTCAGCCGAAGCCCGCGCGTCCAGCATTCTTGCCGGTCTCGGCTTTAACCACGAGGCGCAGCTTCGCCCCGCCTCCTCCTTCTCCGGCGGCTGGCGTATGCGCGTGGCGCTCGCCTCCGTGCTGTTTGCCGAGCCAGACCTTTTGCTGCTTGACGAGCCGACCAACTATCTCGACCTCGAAGGCACGCTGTGGCTGGAGGAATATATTCGCCGCTATCCGCATACCGTCATCATCATCAGCCACGATCGCGACCTTCTGAACAATGCCGTCAATTCCATCGTGCATCTGGACCAGAAGAAGTTGACCTTCTATCGCGGCGGTTACGACCAGTTCGAGCGGCAGAAGGCCGAAAACGACGAATTGCAGATGAAGGCCAAGGTCAAAAGCGACGCTGCGCGCAAACATCTGCAAAGCTTCATCGACCGCTTCCGCGCCAAGGCCACCAAGGCGCGGCAGGCCCAGAGCCGCATCAAGGCGCTGGAGCGCATGGGCACCGTTGCCGCCGTGATTGAGGACCACGTCCAGCCAATCACCTTCCCCGAGCCGGAAAAGCAGCCCGCCTCGCCCATCGTCGCCATCAATGGCGGTGCCGTGGGGTACGAACCGGGCAAATCGATCCTGAAGCAGCTCAATCTGCGCATCGACAATGACGATCGCATTGCGCTGCTCGGCTCCAACGGCAATGGCAAATCCACCTTCGCGAAATTCATTTCCGGCCGGCTTGCCCCGCAGGCTGGCGATCTTCGCACCGCTCCCGGCCTGAAGATCGGTTTCTTCGCGCAACACCAGCTGGATGACCTCGTGCCGGACGAAACGCCGGTCGAACATGTGCGCAAGCTGATGCCGCTGGCGCCTGAAGCGCAGGTGCGCTCACGCGTGGCGCAGATGGGCCTTGCAACGGAAAAGATGGCGACGGCGGCAAAGGATCTATCCGGTGGCGAGAAGGCCCGGCTGCTGATGGGGCTTGCCGCCTTCCATGCGCCGAACCTGCTCATTCTCGACGAACCGACAAACCATCTCGACATCGACAGCCGCCGGGCATTGATCGAGGCGCTGAATGATTATAACGGCGCGGTCATCCTCATCTCGCACGACCGGCATCTCATTGAAGCGACGGTGGACCGGCTGTGGCTGGTTGCCGACGGCACCGTCAAAACCTTTGAAGGCGACATGGAGGAATATCGCGACATCGTCGTCTCCTCCGGCAAGAAAAAGGAAGACAGGACCGAGGCCGCTCCCGATCAGGCGTCGAAGGCAGATCAACGCAAGGCGAATGCGGAAAAGCGCGCGCAGCTTGCGCCGCTCAAGAAAAAGATCAACGAAATCGAATCCCTGACGGCGAAGCTTGAGAAAATGATTCAGGCGCTCGACACGGAACTGGCAGACCCCGCGCTTTACGAAAAGGCGCCCGCCAAGGCCGCACAGAAGGTTAAGGAACGTGGCGAGGCGGCTGCCAAGCTTTCCGACGCCGAAGAGCAATGGCTGATGCTTTCCGGCGAATATGAAGAAGCAATGGCGGGATGATGCGCGACAGCGCGGGCCGAATTCCGGCGGCTTTCCCATAAGCCGCCGGATTTATCTGACGCTGCTTACTTGGCGCCGATGGCGTTGAGGCCTTCACGGGCGCATTCTGCATCAATGGCGCCCGAGGGCGCGCCGCCGACGCCGATGCCGCCGACCAGGGCATCACCGATCTTGATCGGCAGACCGCCTGCCTGGATGACCATGCGCTCGTCCATATTGCGCAAACCATCATTGGCGGGCTTGGAGGCGATGAAATCCGCGATCTCGCCAATATCGCGCCCGAGCGATGCGGCGGCGAAAGCCTTGCCGGTTGCGCTGGAGACCGTATGCGGGCCGGAATTATCCGCCTTCAATACCGTCTTGGTGGCGCCGTCGCGGGTGACTATGGCAACGGTGACGGCATTGCCCTTTGCGACACAGGCCTGTAGTGCAGCCTTGGCTGCCTTCTCGGCCATTTCAAGCGGCAGATAAGGAGCGGTCGGCAGCGTCTGGGCCAATGCGGCAGCAGGAGCGAGCAGAACGGAAGCGATGAGAAGATTGCGGATCATGAAAAGGTCCTCTTGGCTGATGAGGACTTCAACCTAGGCAAATAAAACGCGGCTGCGAATCCGTAAGCCTTGCCGGGTGGTCAGTAGTTCTACCGATCTTCGCCGGCTTCCAGCCACAGCCTTGTCATTTCCGCCTGCGAGGTCGTGCCAAGCTTGAGCCCGATGGCGGCGCGATGGCTGTCGACCGTGCGCGGTGACAGGCCGAGCCCATCGGCGATCTGGCGGGTGGTGAAACCGAGTGCGATGCGTTCCAGTATCTCGCGCTCACGCGCGGTCAGAAGCGACAGAAGCGCCACCGTTTCCGCCTGCAATGCCCTTGCATCCAGCGTGCGGGCAAGTGTGCGGTGCGCCTTCTGTATCGCGTCGATGAGATCCTGTTCATCCACGGGCTTCGACAGAAAATCCACGGCGCCGTTGCGGAAGGCGCGGCGGCAGGCTTCAATATTTCCGTGGCCAGAAATGATGATGACCGGCCAGTCGATGCCTTCCTCCACAAGCTTTTCCTGAAGCTTCAGGCCGGTAATGGCCGGCATTCGGATGTCGAGGATCAGGCATCCCGGCTCCAGACCCGGCAAATGGCTGAGGAAAACCGTCGGATCAGCAAAACCCTTTGCCTTGATGCTGACCGTGGACAAAAGCAATATCAGTGCTTTGCGCACGGCATCATCATCATCAACCAGATAGACGGGCAGCGTCATGTTTTCGTTGCCTCCATCGTGACTGGCAGGACGACGCGGAACAAGGCGCCGTTTTCCTGCTCGACTGAGAGTATTTCGCCGCCGGCGCGCTCCACCAGCCGCTGGCTGAGCGCGAGACCAAGTCCCATGCCGTTGTTTTTGGTGGTTGCGAAGGGGGTAAAAAGCCGGTCGCGCAATTGCGGTTCCACGCCGGGGCCGTTATCGGCGACTTCGAACAGGGCAAGATCGCCCTCGCGGGTGAGCGTCGCAGTGATTACACCTTTCCCCTCGGCACCGGCCAGCGCATCAAGGGCATTACGCAGCAGATTGAACATCACCTGCTCCATTTCTACCGGATCAACCCGAACCAGAAGCGGCACCTCTGGCTGCCGGATATCTATGACGACCTGTTGGCGCGCCGCCTCACCGGTCAGAAGTGCATCGACATTACGCAGCGCAACGCGCAGGTCATGGGCCGTGGCCGGATGGCGATGCGGCAGCGACCAGTTGCGGAAACGGTCGAGCATGTTGGCGGCGCATCGCGCCTGCTCGATCATATCGTCCAGCGCACCGGAAAGCGTTGCGACATCCTGACGGGCGAGAAGCCGTCGCCCGGCCTGCGCCTGCGCCAGGATTGCCGTCAAGGGCTGCGTCAGCTCATGAGCAAGGCCGCTCGCCATCTCCCCCAGCGCATTGACCCGCGAGGCATGGGTCAGTCTCGCCTCCATGCCGCTCAGCTCTGCCCGCCTTTCGGCTGCGCGTATACGCGTTCTCTGCCTCGCCATCACGATGCCGAACACAAAAAGGATGCTGGCGCCGGCCAGCACCGCCAGCAGGGTGCGGCCCGGCAGAAGTTCACGCCAGGTGATGGGAAGCGCCACTTCCAGAAGCAGCGGCTGGCTGGCACTGCTCAGCTGCCGGGCATATTGCGGCTCTACGGGCAGTTGCGGCGGGCCGTATAACAGGGTGCCATCCGGCATTTTCAGGCGGATCACCGCCCGTTGCGCCAACCAGAAGGGGGCATCGGATGCCAGCAGCCGTGCCGCATCGACGGCCAGCACCAGCGCCTGCCGTGCCGTCTCGCTGTTGGGGCTGCGCTTGACGATGAGATAATGGCCAGGCCTCAGCGTACTTGCCAGCAATGCGGGCTTGCCCGTAAACACCGATGCCGCGTTGCGGATGTCTGCCGCCAGTTCATTTTCCAGCGGTCTCGTGCCAGCTGCAGGACCACCCTCCATCAACGAGACCAGCTGGACTTCATCGATGCGCGGGTAAAATTGCAGAATGGGTGCGGCGATGGCGAGCAGCAGGCCGTGATCCGATCCCTGTTCCGCCTGCGCCACCGCCGAAAGCGCCGTCACATGCGCATCATGCTGATCCGCCCGGCGCGTAGCCTCGGCCTGCAAGGCGTCGCTCTGCCGCTCCAGTTCGCCAAGCAGGCTGACATATTGATAGGCCGCCAGGGCGGACACGACCGCCACCATCAATAACAGCCAGACGATGATCACCCTGAGAAACGGCCAGGTGGCCGCAGGACGTAGATCACCCGACGGTGGTCTATGGCCGGATACGGCATCGGCGATGGTGCGCAGCGATTGCGTGACGCTGCCCGCGCCTGCCCTCATTGCCTCCGGCGGCGATTTGCCGGAATGCCTGTTCCATGCGTCGTTGTTTTCAAGCATCTGTTCGCTCGCTCGACCGGAAAACACGGCCGGAACATTGGTTCGTCATACAACCACTCAGCACAGACTGGCCAAACATTCAATCCGGCTGAAATAGGCTCCCCTGCCGCTCGCGCTGGAATTCGCTCATGTCATGCCGCGTCGTAAGCCTTTCGGAAACGCTCTAGGCGCATTCCCTGCGAGGCTGCAAACGATCGAGCGGTACAGCGGGCGAATAGAGATAACCCTGACCGAAACGGATGCCCATCTGCATGAGAAGCCGGCTCTGCTCCTCCGTTTCTATGCCTTCCGTCACCAGCTTGGCGCCGTAACGCTCAGCGCTTTCGAATGCCAGCGCGATGGCGTCCTTGAAGCGGGACTGATTTAGCCTGGAGGTCATCCAGTGGTCGATCTTGACCTCTTCGAAGGGGAACCTCGCAAGCAGAGTGAGCGCGGCATAACCGGTGCCGAAATCATCAAGCGACAGCCGCACGCCTGCTTCGCTCAGCCTGTCGAAATTCTGCTGCACGATGTCGATCGCCGGTACACGGCTCATCTCCGTCACCTCGATCGACAGCCGATGCGCAGGAACCGCCATTTCACCCAGGAACGCCACGACCCGGTCTCCGAAACGCGGGGTCGAAAATGACGAGGCGGAAATATTCACCGCCAGATGAAAATCCGGCTCAAGGCTCCGCAGATTGCTGAGGTCGCGGACGACCGCCTCGATCGTCGACCACTCGAATTCCACCAGCAGACGGTGGCGCTCGGCAATCTCCAGCACGTAATAGGGCGAAAGCGCCTGCCCGCGCGCATCGGTTGCCCGCAGAAGCGCCTCGGCGCCAATCATGCGGCGATTGTGCATTTCAAATTTCGGCTGATAACATATGGGCGGCCTGCCGGATTTGATCCAGTTGACCAGCATCTGCCGCACCCCTTCGTCCCGTGTCGCTTTCTCGGCGAAGGAAAAGGGGAAAATCTGCACCGGATTATCGCTTCCTTTCAGCGCCAGGCTGAGATGCCTGAGAAAGGACGCCACGTTCTGCCGGGAAAGCATGTCCAGATTGGCCGCGCCGATCTTCAGATGCGGCACCGGCCCCGCCTCCGCGGACCGGCAAAATGCGCTCAGCCCGTCATGGAGATGCATCATCAGTCGGGCGCTTTCAGACTTTTCCAGCGAAACTCCTTCGATGACCACCGCAAGCGTCGTATCGCCGAACATGAAGCTGCGCGGTGCATTGGAGGGCGACAGCAGGCTGTTGTCGCCGTCGCATACCTCCCGCGCCAGCCGCGGCCAGAAAAGATCGGCCCAGTCCTCGCCTTCGCAGGCGGCGACATCGGAAATATTGACGATCTCGATCAGAACGAGAGCATGCGAAACGGCCGGCTCGTGCCGCATCGCCGTTTCGATATGGTCCTTGAGGGCGCGCCTGTTGGGCAGGCCCGTCAATGAATCCGTCCGGGCGGCGGTTTCGCGTCTCCTCACCTCTTCCCGCGCCCGCGCTTCGCTGCGTAGCACAACGAACAGACATACAATCATCGGCAGACCGACGACTGAGCCGAAGATGCGTCGCCCGAGACCACTGAGATACAACTCCTGATCTATCAGGCTGAGAATATAGAGTACAGACAAGGCGAGCAAAGCCGCGGAAATCCTGACCGCGAATACACCGGTCATCTCCCATATACCGAGTTCAGCAAGACGACGCCTGCGTAACCAGCCATACATCATGATCCCGCAAACCGAGATGATGCTCATATCCAGAAGGGCGGCGCCGAAGAGCGAAGGGCCGCCGAACGCAAGGCGTCCAGCGGAGACAAGCACCAGGCTAATCAACCCGCCTTGCCAAGACCCCAGCACCCCGGCCAGGAAAAGCAGATCGGACCGAATATAGGGTTTGGAAGGCAGCTTGATGAATTCGGACACCAGCAACGTCAAGAGAAACCCGGTCGCACCGAAAACGATGCCGTAGTAGATCTTATAACGCGGATCATCGAGGGCTATGTCTCGCCGCAGAAGGATCAGCACGGATACCATGCCGACGACGGCGGCCGCCTGGAGCAGCAGGAATGGAAGCTCGGCGGCAGCGGCCGCCGCCTGAACGGCGATCAATTCCATCATCTGCAAATCCCCGGTTATTATTGGTTCTGCCGCCGGAATTCCGGCGTTCGCCTTTCACAATTCCCGTATCTGCGAGGACGGACTATAACACATAGCCCGCCGCCACGGCCGGCCTATATTGCGCCCGCAGTTCGCATCCCGGCAAGATTCTCCGGAGCGGCAATCGCTCCGGACTGCGCGGCGGCCAGCACCAACCTGTCGCGTCCCTGATGCTTCGCCTCATACAGTGCTTCATCCGCGCGGTTCAGCATGTCCTGTATTGTCTCCAGGCCATCGTCGGAAACGGCTATTCCGAGACTGACCGTGACGACAGCCTGTCCGTCCGGGCGATTGGGGTGAGGTATCGCCTCCCCCGACACCGCCGATCTTAGCCTTTCACCAACGGCAAGGGCTGCGGATACGACGCAATTGTCGAGCAGGACCACAAATTCCTCGCCGCCATAACGCGCAACGAAACTTCTGTCACCATCATCCCTGCGCAGGGCGGCGCGCAGCCTGCCGGCAATCGCGCGCAGACAGTCATCACCAGCCACATGCCCTTCTGAATCATTGTAGTTCTTGAAATAATCGACATCGAGGAGAATGAGCGCACGTGGCCTGCTGGTGCCGGAAATCTCGCGCGCTGCCTGATCAAAACTGCGGCGGTTGCGAATACCCGTCAGTTGATCGGTATTGGAAAGCTGCTGCAGGTCCCGATTGGCGCTTTGAATTTGCTGAAGCAGCAGCTTTTCGCGCAGCGAAGCCAGATAGTCCCGCCTTTCCACCTGCTCGATACGATAGGCCGCAAACAGCGAGACGGCGCTAATTCCAACGGAACACATGATCGCCGGCAGCTTGGCCACTTCGCTCGTCACGGTGACATATTCCATGCCGATAATGAAAACCACCATGCAGCCGACCGTGCCCATGACCGCAAGCGGAAACGGTTGGCGATGGATCGTATTCATATAGAGAATGACGGTGACGACGCCCATGTAGTATTCGCTGGCCGACGAGGTCCGCGCATTGGCATAGATGAACATGAGCGATGCGACGACCATCATGCAGCCCAGCGCGTGAAGGGCCTCGTGCGCCACCGCATCCGGCCGCATCCCGATCGCATAATACCGTGCCGGAAAATAAAGGAACAGAAGCGGGGTGACGAGAAACAGACGGACCGTCACATCCAGCCAGATGATGTCAGGCACGAGCGTCACATCCACAAGCAGGTAAAGATTGTAGAGCACGACGCCAAAAATCAAGGCATATGTATTGAACTGACGGCTGCTTTCATTGACTCTCTGAAGGAAGCCGGACGAACGGTCATTTCCAAATAAAACCACCATGCACCTGCTGTTGGAAAATTTATTCAAGCGAAATCTAAAATTATTACCGATGTTCACTGAATATACATGAAAAAATCAGACTTTGAACTATCTGAAAATATAAATAACACTTAAAAATCCAAAAAATATTTACATTTCTCAAACACTACATATTCCAGGAATACTAAAACCGAAAAATATGTTATGGAATTACAGTCTAAAAAAAGACGTTCCGCCCGGAAACGATCACCTTGCTCCTTCGAGCGTTTCTGCTAAAAACTTGTAAAAATCACACTTTATCCCATACAGCACTCAGACGGGTTCCACTTCATGTCAGCCACCAAGCTTGCCATCGTCGGCGTCGGAAAAATCGTTCGCGACCAGCATCTTCCCGCCATTGCAGGCAATCCGGATTTTGAATTGATCTGCACCGCAAGCCGTCACGGCACCGTGGACGGCGTCGCGTCCTATGGCACGATTGAGGCCATGCTGGAGGCTGTGCCTGATATCGATGCCGTGTCGCTGTGCATGCCGCCGCAATATCGTTACGAGGCGGCTTACGCGGCGCTGAATGCCGGCAAGCACGTCTTTCTCGAAAAGCCGCCGGGCGCGACGCTTTCCGAGGTGCAGGATCTCGTCCGCCTTGCGGATTCCAAGGGACTTTCGCTGTTTGCAAGCTGGCATTCGCGTTACGCGCCGGCGGTGGAAGCGGCCAAGGCGTTTCTGGCTTCCACAAATATCGACAGCGTGCATGTGATCTGGAAAGAGGATGTACGCCACTGGCACCCGAACCAGGCATGGATCTGGCAGGCGGGTGGCCTTGGCGTTTTCGACCCCGGCATCAACGCACTTTCCATCATCACCCATATCCTGCCCCGCGCGCTGTTCCTGACCAAGGCCACGCTGGAATTCCCGGAAAACCGCGACGCGCCGATCGCTGCTGACCTGCATTTTTCCGACGTGACGAAAATGCCTTTGCGTGCCGAGTTCGACTGGCGCCAGACCGGCAAGCAGAGCTGGGATATCGTTGCCGAAACGGCCGGCGGACGAATGGTGCTTTCGGAAGGCGGCGCCAAGCTCTCGATCAACGGCGAAGACAAACTCACCGCGCCCGAGCGGGAATATCCAGCGCTTTATGAGCGTTTTGCCGAGATCATCAAGGCGGGCCGCTCAGACGTCGATCTTGCGCCGCTGACGCATGTGGCCGACGCCTTCCTGCTTGGCCGCCACAAGTTCGTGGATTCATTCTACGACTGAGAAGCCGAAAGAATTTCGGACGACAGATGCATCAAAGGGCGCGGCTGACGAAACGGTCGCGCCCTGATTTTTTTGCCTGATATAGCGCCTCATCGACGCTGCGCAACAGTGTGGCGCGATCCGCGCCCGCCTGCGGGGCAATCGCGCCGCCGATGCTGAGACGCGCGCCGACCGCCTGTCCATCGACATCGAAGGTTTCGCGGAAGGCGGCCAGAAGCCGGTCCGCCATCCCATTCATCACCTCAGGGGTGCCGGGATGGGGCATGAAAATGGCAAATTCGTCACCACCCATGCGCACCACCGTATCCCCACTACGGATCGCGTTGCGGATGCGCGCGGCGGCGACGGTCAGCACCCGGTCACCCGCCGGATGGCCGAACGTATCGTTGATCGTCTTGAAGCCGTCCAGATCGAGATAAAGCACGCCGAAGGTCTCGTTTTCCCGCAGAGCCGCGCCGAGTTGGCTATCGACAATCGCCTCCAGCGCCTTGCGATTATAAAAACCGGTCAGCGGATCGGTCATCGCCGCATCGCGCAATTCGCGCTCGGCAAGGCTCATGGTGAAGTTGGCCTTCTGGAGACGCAGGAGTGCAGCCGCCAGCAGCGCGAAATGCTTCAGATTGTCAATTTCGTTGTGGGAGAATTTTCTCGGCATCGTATCGACGAGGCAAAAGGCGCCAACGACAAGACCCGGTTCCAGCTCGATCGGCGCGCCGGCATAGGAACGCAATTCCGGACCGCCTTTGACATAGGGCATGAAGCGGAAATCCGGGTGCTGGGTCAGATCGGAAATGACAACCACGTCCTGCCTGGCAATGACGCGGGTGCAGATCGACAGATCGCGCGGGCATTCCGACAGCTGCATTCCGGCCTGTTCGGCGATATGGAGCCAATCCTCATCGATGATGTGGACAGCCGCACGCGGGACGTCAAAGACGCCCTGCCCCAATCGAGACAAAACTTCCAGTTCCGGCATCTCGGCATTCTTGAAGGACATGATGGACCGCACCGCGACCAGACGCTCCATTTCTCCGTCCGGCCTTGAAATCGCCTGCCCCATGATGATGTCCTTCCGCTGTTTCGGCCGTGCCAACGCCACCCTCAGCAACCCGCCGGGCGGATCAGACGGCCATGCGTTCGATTCGGCCCATCATGCAAAAACCGGCAGGCGACGCCACATGCGAATTTTTGCCGGTCTATTTGTGTGAGAACCCTTCGATCAGGCCTTTTTCTGCCAGCGGCCTTCCGGCGATTGCTGCCAATAGGTCAGCGCGTGGCCTTCGGTCTTCAGACTTTTCCAGTGGTTTCGCGCCATTTCAAGCTGATAGGCATCATATCCGTCGAACATGAAGACGACGCGCTCATAGGCCTCCACCGCCGGCGGTTCGGCACCGTCCACCAGAAATCGGACATTTGCGCCGTTGCCATTGACTTCCGAGGCTGTCAGGAGAATCGGCTGGCTTTGCGGCGCCGGAGACGCATCCGTGGCGTGCGGCAGAAAACTGTCGTCACGAAAGGTCCACAGATGCGCGTCGAGAAAATCGCGGCGCTCCTCATCCACCGTCTGGATCGCGACCTTCCAGCCGCGTTCCAGCGATTTTTCGAGCAAAGGCGGCAGCGCATCCTCGAGCTTCGATTCCGTCAGATGGTAGAACAGAATTTCAGTCATCCGCAGATCTCGAACTCCGCTCGCATCAATCTTCGTAATGGGCGCGAACGAGTTCGTTCAAAAGCCGCACGCCGTAGCCCGATCCCCAGGACTGGTTGATCTCGGTCATGGGCGATCCCATCGCTGTGCCGGCAATATCGAGATGCGCCCACGGCGTTTCACCCACGAAGCGCTTGAGGAACTGCGCGGCGGTGACGGAACCGGCCAAGCGACCCGAGCTGTTCTTCATGTCGGCGAATTTGGAATCGATGATCTTGTCGTAATCCTTGCCGAGCGGCATGCGCCACAGCTTTTCGGCCGTCGCGTCACCGGCCTGGGCAAGACGCGCAGCAAGCTCGTCGTCATTGCAGAAAAGGCCGGCCTGAAGATTGCCGAGCGCAACCGTGATCGCGCCTGTGAGAGTGGCAAGGTTGATCATGAATTTCGGGCTGAAACGCTCCTTGGTGTACCAGAGCGCATCAGCCAGAACCAGGCGGCCTTCGGCATCGGTATTGATGATCTCGATGGTCTGGCCGGACATGGACGTGACGATGTCGCCCGGACGCTGGGCATTGCCATCGGGCATGTTTTCCACGAGACCGATAACGCCGATGACATTTGCCTTCGCCTTGCGGGCCGCAAGCGCATGCATCAGGCCGGTCACGGCGGCAGCGCCGCCCATGTCGCCCTTCATGTCTTCCATATTGAGGCCGGGTTTGAGCGAAATGCCGCCGGTATCAAAAACGACGCCCTTGCCGACGAAAGCAATGGGTTCATCCTTCTTGGAACCGCCGTTCCATTGCATGACGGCAAGCCGGGGCGGACGGGCCGAGCCCTGCGCCACGCCGAGAAGCGCGTTCATGCCAAGCTTCTTCAAGTCCTTTTCGCCGAGAATCTCGACATCAACACCCAGCTTGCGCAGCTCTTCCGCCCTTTCGGCGAATTCGACGGGGCCGAGAACGTTCGGCGGCAGGTTGACAAGGTCGCGCGCCAGGAGAACGCCGCCCGCGACAGCCTCGGAGACGGCAAAGGCCTTTTCCGCTTCCTGATGAGCGGCCGTGACGATGACGATATCGACTTTCTTCGGGGTCTTTTCGTCGTCGGATTTTTTCTTGGTCTTGTAGGCATCGAAACTATAGGCGCGCAGCAGAAGGCCGAGCGCGAAATCCGCAGCGGCCTGCGCGCTGGTTTCCACGCCCGGAGCGTCGAGATAGATGGCGACCTTGTCTGCCTTGCGGAAATTGGCGGCGGCAGTGCCGCCGGCACGCAGCCAGTCATGTGCGACAAGTTTCGCCGGCTTGCCGAGGCCGATGACGAGCAACCGGTCGGCGCTCGACCCCTGCGGCGCAATCACATCGAGAGTCGTCATGGATTTTGCGGCAAATCCCGCAATCTTCGCCGCCCTCTCGATCACTCCACCCGGATCGGCCTCGGACGCACCGGCGGCAGCCTGCGCCTCACCGGAGGCTTGCAGCACAACGGCCAGGGAATTTTCAAGCGAAGCGGAATTGGCGAAAGAAATATCGAATTTGGCGGACATGTTTTCCTGCTCTTCATGGTCAAATTGCATGATGCGCACGATCATGGCCTTTTCAGCCCCCGGCGCAACCCTACATTTTTTAAGGCCTGCATTGTTTAAAGGCAGACATTCCTTAAAGGTCCACATTCGTTAAAGGAATGACATTTTTGCGGATGGGCCGATTACGTCATGAAACCGACAGCTTGTTCCACAAAAAGACACAGGCGATGGAAAAATCGTCGTGCAAAACATATTTGTGAGCACGCCGGAATAGCCAATTGCAAACGATGCGATTAGATAGGCGGAAATCCGGCGGGCAAGCGCACGGGAAAACAATGTCGAACAGGGCCGTATGAAGCTTCTCGAGAACTATATCCTGCGGCGGACAACGCAGATGTTTCTGGTCGCGCTGTTGCCGGTGCTGGCCATCATCTGGACCATCCAGGTTCTCCAGAGAATCAATCTCGTCACCGATACAGGCCAGTCGATGGGTTCCTTCATGGCGCTCGCGACCCTGATCCTGCCGACGCTGATCCCCGTTGTGCTGCCTTTCGCCCTCGTCATCGGCATCACCCAGACATTTACGGCGATGAACAATGATTCCGAGCTTGCCATCATCGATGCGGCAGGATCGCCGCGTTCGGTGATGTTTCGCCCGGTTCTCATTCTGGCCGCCGTACTGAGCGCGCTTTCCTTCACCATCACCAATTTCATCGAGCCGCCGGCGCGTAACTCCGCCCGGCAGATGGTGGCCGCGGCCTATGCCGACCTCCTGTCCTCGGTGATCGAAGAAAAGACCTTCCGCACCATTCAGGACGGTCTCTATGTGCAGATCGCCCAGCGGCAGGGCCGTATCCTCAAGGGCCTGTTCGTCGCCGACCGCCGCGATCCGAATTTCGATCTCATCTATTATGCCAAGGAAGGCATGATCGATGAGAGCGGCACATCGCTGACCATGCGCGACGGCGAAGTGCAGCAGAAGACCCCTGATGGCAAGGTGTCGATTGTCAAGTTCCTGTCCTATGCCTTCGATCTTTCGACCATGTCGGAAAAGCAGGATTCCGAACCCTCGCTGTCTCCGGGCGATGCCAGCCTCGGCTTCCTTTTGTCGCCAGATGAGAACAATGCGAGTTACAAGCGGTCTCCGGAAAACTTCCGCAGCGAGCTGCACAAGCGCCTGTCGGACTGGATGTTCGCCTTTGCCTTCGCGCTGATCTCGCTGGTCATCGCCGCCGATGCCCGTTCGCATCGCGAGGCGCGCATGCACCCGATGGTCGCCGCGCTGGTGACGGCCTTCATGCTGCGCTGGCTTGGTTTTTACGTCACCAACCAGGTCAAGCAGAGCGCGGCCTTCATTCCGCTGGTCTATGCCGTGCCGGGTCTCAGCGGCGCTGCGGCCGCCTTCATCCTGATAACCGGTCGCAAGCCGAAGATACCGAAGATTATCGCGGATGCGGCTGGCCGCATGCGTCGCCTGTTCTCCAGCCGGCTGGCACGCAATTCGGGGAGCGGCAACGCATGATTTTCAACACCCTCGCCCGGTATTTCCTGAAACGATATCTGATGACGGCCGTCTGGTTCGTGCTCGGCGTATCGTCGATCATCTATCTCGCGGATTTCAGCGAGACGGCAAGGCGCATGTCCAGTGTGCCGGGCTATTCGGTTCCGGGCGCACTTGGCCTCACAGCACTTCGGCTGCCGCTGATCCTGCAGCAGACCGTTCCCTTCATCGCCCTTTTCGTGGGCATGACGACGCTGATCTCGCTCAATCGACGTTACGAACTGGTTGTCACGCGCGCAGCAGGTGTTTCCGCCTGGCAATTCATCCTTCCCTTCGTCCTGGGATCGGTCCTTCTCGGTATTCTGTCCGTCGTCGTTCTGAACCCCATCGCCGCATGGGGCCAGAACCGGTCGCTGGCTATGGAAGCGGGATGGCGCAACGAAGCCAATGGCGGCCGCCAGCAGCAGATCATTCCATGGATGCGTCAGGCGAGCGGCGGCCAGGACACGATTATCGGCGCCAAGAGCTTCGAGGACAACGGAACGATGCTGCTCGATGTGGTTCTGATCCACCTCGACAAGGACGGAAACATCGTCTCGCGGCAGGATGCCAAGTCGGCTAAATTGGAAGATGGTTACTGGCTTCTTAACGGCGTTACGGAAACCCGCGCCGGACATGTGCCAGTTCGACAAGAGAGCACGCGGATCAGTACCAATCTGAGACGGGAATTCGTGCAGGAACGCATGACGCAGACGGAAACCGTTGCTTTCTTTGATCTTTCTCACAAGATCGAAGTTGCAAAGTCTTTTGGACTGTCTTCAAAAGCGCTTGAGACGCAGTATCATTTCCTGCTATCGACGCCCCTGCTTCTGGTTGCGATGACCTTGATCGCCGCGACCGTTTCATTAAAGTTCAGCCGCTTCGCCCAATCGCGCTCCGTGATTCTGGGTGGAATCGTTTCCGGCTTCGTGCTTTATGTAGTAACCGTGCTCGTAAGGGCATTCGGGAGTGGTGGTGTTGTCCCTCCCACCGTCGCGGTCTGGGTTCCAGTCGTCGTGGCGTTGGCTTTGGGGGCAACCATTCTGCTTCATCAGGAGGACGGCTAGTGGCGGTAATTGACCGCGGGAATATCAGGCGGCTTTGGACGGCCCTTCTGACGGGTGCCGCTGTGTGCGCGTATTTGGCATCAAGCCCGGTCGCTTTCGGCCAGGGCGGGGTGCTTGCGTCGGCAAGCCAAGACGATTCGAAACTCCTGCTTACAGCAAATGAACTGACCTATAATCGCGACTCCCAGCGCGTCATTGCGAAGGGCGTGGTTCGCATGAAATATTCGGGCTACCGCATGGTGGCCCAGCAAGTGGAATATAATCAGCAGACCGGCCGCGTCATCGCGCATGGCAATATCGAGCTGATAGAGCCCGGCGGCAACAAGATCTATGCCGACGAGATGGACGTTACCGATGACTTCGGTCAGGGTTTCGTCAATGCATTGCGCGTCGAGACTCCGGATAATACCCGCATCGCGGGTGAAAGCGCCGAGCGTCTCGAAGGCGACCTGATGGTCCTCAACAACGGCGTCTATACCGCCTGTCTGCCTTGCGCCGCAAAGCCTGAAAAGGCGCCGCTCTGGCAGGTCAAGGCCGAGCGCGTCGTCCAGGACGGCAAGACCCATACGATCCGGCTGGAAAAAGCCCGTCTGCAGCTTTTTGGCCATTCGATCGCCTATGTGCCGTTCCTGACGGTTCCGGACAATACGGTGAAGCGCAAATCAGGCTTCCTGTTCCCGCAGATGAGCATTACCGACAATCTCGGTTTTGGCATCGGCGTTCCCTATTTCCAGGTCCTTTCCGACACTTCGGATGTGACGGTTACGCCGACCTATTACACGACGCAGGGTCTGCTCTTGCAGGCGGAACTGCGCCAGCGTTTCGAAACCGGCATGCACACGGTCACGGTCGCCGGCATCAGCCAGCTGAAATCCGAAACCTTCACGGCCGGCACCAGCGACGCTCTCAACGACAATCGCGGCATGATCGCCAGCAAGGGCGATTTCAGCATCAATCCGCGCTGGGCATTCGGCTGGGATGCGATGGTGCAGACCGACAACAACTTTTCACGCACGTATGGGCTGAAGGGTTACAAGAACGACGTCCAGACCAACCAGATCTACCTCAGTGGCGCGAGCGCACGAAACAGCTTCGACGCCCGTGGTTATTATTTCAACGTTCAGAATACGGACGATACCGAATCCCAAGAGCGCAAGCAGGCGATCGTTCATCCGGTTGTCGATTACCGTTATTTCGTGCCTGATCCGATCTATGGCGGCGAGCTTTCGCTGACCACCAACCTGACGAGCATCACCCGCCTGAAGCAGGACGCGTACGCTCTGGGCGGATATTCGCGCTTTAACGGACTTGAGGGCGACTATACGCGCCTTTCCACCGAAGCCGAGTGGAAGCGCACCTTCACCATGGATAGCGGTCTGCAGATCACACCGATCCTCGCTGCACGCGGCGATGCGCTGTGGACGGACATGTCTCCGTCGAGCTTTACGTCGGGCGGCACATCTTATGCCTATGAGGGCATGATGCATGACGATGCTGCGTTTCGCGGCATGGTCACCGGCGGTCTGGAAGTGCGTTATCCCTGGCTCTTCACGGCGCTTAACAGCAGCCACGTGATCGAACCGATCGCGCAGATCTTCGTGCGTCCGAACGAGCAATATTCCGGCCGTCTTCCAAACGAAGATGCGCAGGCATTCGTATTCGATGCGACCAACCTGTTCGAGCGTGACAAGTTCTCCGGTTTCGACCGGATCGAGGGCGGTACACGCGCCAATCTTGGCTTCCGCTACAATGGCACGTTTGACAACGGCTACGGCGTTCGCGCCGTTGTCGGCCAGTCTTTCCATCTGGCGGGCGAAAATTCCTTCGCTTCCTATGATCTGGCCAATGTCGGCGCTGATTCCGGTCTCGAATCCGACCGTTCGGACTACGTTGCCATGGCGGCATTCGATGCGCCGATCGGCCTTTCGCTGTCATCAAGCCTGCGTCTCGACAAGGACAACTTCGACATCAACCGGTCGGAGACGGGCCTCAGCTATTCGGATCGCCGCCTTACCGGCAAGGTCAGCTATACGCAGGTCAAGGCGCAGCCGAAATACGGCTACACCGAAGACCGGGATATCGTTCAGGCTTCCGGCATGCTGCGCATGGATGACAACTGGTCGCTATTCGGCTCGATCAATTATGATCTGAACGGAAAATTTGCCTCCGAGCGCCGTATCGGCATTGCCTACCAGGACGAATGCACGATCTTGACGGTCAGCTATTCCAACGAGGGCAACATCAATTCCACTCGGCAGGCCGCCAATGACTGGTCGATCAATGCCCGCCTGGCTTTCCGTACGCTCGGCGACATCAGTGTCGGTTCCGCAAACGAAGACTGGGCCGACATGGATATCGGCTGGAAGCCGAATAATTACTGAGTTTAAAGACGGGTCACGCAGCATCGTGGCCCGTCTTTTTGCCGTTCGGCCAGTAAAAGTCACGGTTTCGCCGCAACAACACGCCAGTGTCGGCCGGGTATAAACCCCTATCGGGTTTTCTTTCAACAAACCGACACATTGCCGTCTTGCGGATCGCGATGATATATACGTGGCAAAATCGCGGCGCTGACGCGCAAATGCAGGTCTGACAGGCCGGGGAATGCGAAATTTCCACCGTCAGGCAGAACAGACTGGCGGGACAGGGAGACAGGCCCTACCCGACGAAAGGGAGAAGGACATGATGAATTTCGGAAAGACGGCTTTGCGTGGCGCTGCTTTCGCCTTTGCGATATTTGCCGTTCCCATGGCCGCCGTGCCTTATACCGGCCAGGCTTTCGCCGACGCCACGGTCAAGATCGTCGTCAACAAGACACCCATCACCAATGACGATATTGCCAAACGAGTCGCCTTCCTGAAGCTGCAGCGTCAGTCCGGCAATCTCAACGAAAAGGCGCGCGAGCAGCTGGTCGATGAGGTGCTGAAACGCGAGGAAATCGGTCGTGTGAAAATGTCGGTCAGCACTGATGAGGTCGATGCCGCTTTTGCGCGTTTTGCCGGCAACAACAAGATGAAACCGGAGCAATTGACGAAGGTGCTGTCACAGGCGGGCGTCGGCGCTGACCATTTCAAGGCCTTCATCGCGGTGCAGATGAGCTGGCCCCGCCTTGTGAACGCCCGTTATGGCGCACGCGGCAAGATGTCGAACCAGGATCTCGTTACCCGCCTGAAGGAACGCGGCGACAAGCCGGTCACGACCGAATATTTCCTGCAGCAGGTCATCTTCGTCATCCCGGAATCCAAGCGCAATTCCATTACCGGCAAGCGCAAGGCCGAGGCTGAAGCCTCGCGCAAGCGTTATCCCGGCTGCGACCAGGCCATGACCTTCGCTGCGACCATGCGCGACGTGGCGATCAAGGATCTTGGCCGCATTCTCGCGCCTGAGCTCCCGGAAGACTGGAAGGCTTTGGTGGAAAAAACCAAGGAAGGCGGCACCACCGGAACGCGTGTGACCGAAAAGGGTGTCGAATATCTGGCCATCTGCAAGCAGCGTCAGGTTTCCGACGACTATGCCGCGGAAATGGTGTTCAAGTCCGAAGACCTGATGAAGGCCAAGAACGGCGAAAACCCGAACGAAAAGAAGTATATGGATGAGCTGCGCAAGAAGGCGCAGATCGTCAACACCTGATACTGATACGAAAGCCGGGTCTTTCCGTGACACATGCATTCCTGCCGCTTGCCCTGACACAGGGAGATCCAGCCGGTATCGGCCCCGATATCGCCGTCGCCGCCTGGGCCAGACGTCAAGAGAACGGTCTACCACCCTTTATCTTTATCGGTGATCCCGATGTGGTGGCGAGCCGGGCGGCGCTCACCGGCATTCCGGTCAATATCGAGACCTGCGATGTGGCGGATGCCATAAGCGTTTTCGACCGCGCTTTCCCCATCCTGCCTCTTCCCGTCGGGTTCGAGGTTCAGGCGGGCCAGCCGCATGTCGGAGCAGCACATGCGACTATCAAGGCGATAGAAACAGCCGTTTCCCTGACCGTTGAGGGCAAGACTGCAGCCGTCGTTACCAATCCGATTGCGAAATCCGTGCTTTACGAAGCGGGTTTCGGATTTCCCGGTCATACCGAATTTCTGGCTGATCTGGCTTTACGCCTAACGGGCGAGCAGGTGATGCCGGTGATGATGATTGCCGGTCCCAAGGTCCGCGTCGTTCCAGTCACGATCCACATCCCCGTCAAAGACGTACCAGCGGCGCTGACCGAAGAGCTGATCGTCGAGACATGCCGCATCATCGATGCCGATCTGCGGCAGAAATTCGGAATTGAAGCGCCGCGTCTGGCGGTTGCCGGGCTTAACCCGCATGCGGGCGAGGACGGCGCGCTTGGCACCGAGGACCGCGACGTGGTTCATCCGGCGACCATGCGGCTACGCAAAGACGGGATCGATGCTTTCGGGCCCCTGCCCGCCGATACCATGTTCCATGACGCAGCCCGCAAACGCTATGATGTCGCCGTGTGCATGTATCACGATCAGGCACTCATTCCGGCCAAGGCGCTCGGCTTTGACGATTCGGTCAATGTCACGCTCGGCCTGCCCTTCATCCGCACCTCGCCGGACCACGGCACCGCTTTTGGTATTGCCGGCCAGGGCATCGCCAATGAGGCGAGCCTTGTGGCGGCGCTGAGGATGGCGGCGGAAATTTACACCCGTAGCCGGGCCGTCGTATAATGGCGGCCATAGACGGACTGCCACCGCTGCGCGATGTCATCCAGCGCCATGGGCTCGATGCGAAGAAATCCCTTGGGCAGAACTTCCTGTTCGACCTCAACCTCACCCAGAAGATCGCCCGGACAGCGGGGCCGCTCGAAGGCGTGACGGTGATCGAGGTCGGCCCTGGCCCTGGCGGCCTCACCCGCGCCATTCTTTCGCTCGGCGCAAAGAAAGTCATCGCCGTCGAACGCGACAGCCGTTGCCTGCCGGCGCTGGCGGAAATCGAAGCGCATTATCCCGGGCGTCTCGAGGTGATTGAGGGCGATGCCCTCAAGACCGATTTCGAGGCAATGATTCCCGCCGGTGAACCGGTGCGTATCATCGCCAACCTGCCTTACAATGTCGGCACACAATTGCTGGTCAACTGGCTTCTGCCGAAGGCGTGGCCGCCTTTCTGGCTCTCCATGACGCTGATGTTCCAGAAGGAAGTCGGCCAACGCATCGTGGCTGAAGAAGGCGACAATCATTACGGCCGCCTCGGCGTTCTCGCCGGCTGGCGCACGGTATCGGAAATGGCCTTCGACGTCCCGCCGCAGGCCTTCAGCCCACCGCCGAAGGTGACATCCACCGTCGTGCACCTGCTGCCCAAAGACAAGCCGCTGCCTTGCGATGTCGCCAAGCTTGAAAAAGTGACTGAAGCCGCCTTCGGTCAGCGGCGCAAGATGCTGCGGCAGAGCGTGAAGAGCCTTGGCGGCGAAACATTGCTGGAAAAGGCGGGCATTGACCCCACACGGCGGGCAGAAACGCTGTCGGTCGAGGAATTCGTGACATTGGCGAACTGCCTCTAAGCTTGGGCGAAGCACCACTGGCACGGGATGCCTGCAGGTCTGCGACAGAACCTGATTTGCGGCGCGGCCTGCAAACTTCCAATGACGAACTTTCGACGATCCCCGTTACGGGAGAGTAGTAGGCTCACCTCTGCTAACGGAGGCTGGTGTGCAAGAAACACCTGAAAAGGTGCTGACCGATTTGGGAAATTTTCCGATTTCCACCTTAAGCGGCATGCTCCAGAGCTCAATCCGCCACGCCCAAACACAACCAGTACTTGACTCCATGCGCACAACTGTAAATTATATATCCATTAATATTTCACATTTTGGCACTTCAGCGCTTCAGAATAACGGGGGATCACGTGAAGATAAGTTATGTTTTGGCCATATCGCTATTCACGCTCTCCTCATGCGTTAGCGTAACGCCTACTTTCGACGAAGCGCTTATGAAGCACATAGAGGCGCTAAACAACGACATTGATAAGATTGATGCCGCCGTATCTGCTGTTTATGAAGGTAAAACTCCTTTCTCCAAGGTCGAAGGCATATATGTTGACGCAGTATCAAATGTACGCTCAGCGATTTATATTGCTGAAGGTCGTGCAACTTACCTTCGAAACCGCGTTTCCGGCAGACCCGCCCAGATTATTCACAAAGCGCTGCTGATCTGCCAGGAAGTGCTGATGACGCAATTGGTTGCCCATCGAAAAGCACCCTTTAACGTTGAGACCGCTTCCACATTCGCCACGAAGGAAGCCTGCAGCGTTCCGAAGTTGTTTGAAGCCCGGCTGAAGTGAGGTTCACATGGCAAAGGCACTAGATCTGGATAAATTTGAACCGAAAGATGCGTCGGAACTCTATAAGGGCATTCTGCAGCAGGTTTCAGCGGTTCTCATTTCGCACTTCAACGAAGTCAAAAATGAAATTGCCGTTCATATTAAGTCGATTGCACAAAAGGCATGGCTAACGCAGACAGGCCTCAAGAACGGCACCATTTCCAGAGAGCACGCGGATATGGCCATGCATACACAGGAGCTGGCCCTCAGCAGCGTGCTGCTTTATTCTGAGTTCCTCGTTTACGATACCGTCCAGACAGTTTTGAACGCGGTTTTTGGTGTGATCGGTGCTGCAATCAGAAACCTGACTGGCTTCGATCTTGCTTTTGGGCGCAGCTAACTGGAACAGACCAAACAAATTATCCCATGCGGCCAGGACGATGAATCTTCCCATCCCAGCGGATGAGAGGGATTTAGCTCTCGGAATCCAGCCTTAGCTCACCGGAAGCGCTTAAAGCTGCGGCTCTTCCTCGAGCAGCGCCCGCACGAAATCGAACATGCCGTGGCGGCGGTCGCGGCGGACGCGTTCGGCTTTGACGATGGCCTCTACTGCTTCGAAGGCCGCCTGCAGGTCGTCGTTGAGGATGACATAGTCATAATCGCGCCAGTGCTCTATTTCAGCGCGGGAATTGATGAGCCGGGTCTTTATCACCTCTTCGGTGTCTTCTGCCCGGCGGTGAAGTCGTGATTGCAGTTCGGTCATGGTCGGCGGCAGGATGAAGATCGAGACGACGTCGGCCTTCATCTTGTCCTGCAACTGCTCGGCGCCCTGCCAGTCGATGTCAAACAGCATATCGCGGCCGGCGGCCATCGCTACTTCCACCGGCTCACGCGGCGTGCCATAAAAATTGCCGTGGACCTCGGCCCATTCCAGCAATTCCTCGTTGTCGCGCAGGCGCTCGAAATCACGCTTGGAGATGAAGTGATAGTGGATGCCCTCTATCTCGCTCTGGCGGCGCGGGCGCGTCGTGACGCTGACGGAAAGGCTGATATTCTTGTCCTTCTCGAGCAGGTTGCGGGCAATCGTGGATTTGCCCGCGCCCGATGGTGAAGAAATCACCAGCATCAGCCCTCTGCGGGCAATCGTGACGGGAGAATCATTCACCGGGGCCATGGGGTCTACTCCAGATTTTGGACCTGCTCGCGGAACTGGTCGATAACCACTTTCAGCTCTATACCTGCTGCGGTTACCGCACTGGCGTTCGATTTGGAACAGATTGTATTCGACTCGCGGTTAAATTCCTGTGCAAGAAAATCGAGCTTGCGGCCAACAGGCCCGCCATTTGCCAAAAGCTCGCGCGAAGCCTGCACATGGGCGCGCAGCCGGTCCAGCTCTTCACGCAGATCCGCCTTGGTGGCGATCAGCGCCGCCTCGGCGTGAAGACGGTCACGGTCCAGACCGTGCATGCCCTCGCCGATCAGGGCAATCTGCTGGGCAAGCCTTGCCGCGATCTGTTCCGGCTGGCGGGAAGGATCGTTTTCAATAAGCTCCACAAGCGTCTCGATCCTGTCGATCTGCCCGGACAGGATGGCAAACAACGAAGCGCCTTCCCGCTCGCGCATGTCCTTCAGCTTCTCAATGGCAACAGCAAAACCGGCCAGCACATCGGCGTTGCGCGCAGCCTGCGCCTCAGCGTTATCTTCCGCCTCGCGAAAATCGACGAGGCCGCGCAGTGACAGCAGCGTATCGAAGCTCAGCGGCTTGTCTTCCACGACATCACCAAGCTCTTGTTTGAGCGCCAGAACAGCGGCGAGAGCATCACGATTGATGACAGCCTCCAGCCGGTTTTCCGCAATGGCCAGCGTCAATCCCGCCTGGATGTTGCCGCGGGAAAGATGCCCGCCCGCAATTTCCCGCAGGGCCGTCTCCAGCGCTTCCAGACCGGTCGGCAGGCGCAGGCGCATATCCAGCCCCTTGCCGTTTACCGAGCGCAATTCCCACGCCCAGCGGTAACGGCCGGATGTTCCTTCGCTACGCGCAAAGCCGGTCATCGATTGCAATGTCATATCTGGAAGCCCCCCGTCATGCCTCACAAAACCGGGCCTTGCGTTTGGCAGGGCCCGGTCAGGATTATCAGTTGTTGGTCGGTTTTTCCGCCTCTGCGCCACCCGGCTGGCCATCCACGGCCACATCAGGATTGGCGCCGGCTGCCGCCTTTTCCGCCTCGATCTTGCGCCAGCGGCGGACATTGGCGTTATGCTCGTCCAGCGTCTTGGCAAAGACGTGGCCGCCCGTACCATCGGCAACGAAATAAAGGTCGTCGGTGCGCCACGGATTGGCAACCGCCTCAAGCGCCGCCCGGCCCGGATTGGCGATGGGCGACGGCGGCAGGCCCTTGATCACATAGGTGTTGAACGGCGTCTGCTTCTGCAGGTCCGACTGGTAGATCGGCCGGTCGGACGGTTTGCCGTCGCCGCCGAACAGACCGTAGATGATCGTGGGGTCGGATTGCAGGCGCATGCCCTTCTTCAGGCGGTTATAGAAAACGGAGGCGACGTGGGCGCGCTCATCATCCTTGCCGGTTTCCTTCTCGACGATAGAGGCAAGCGTCACGAATTCCTCGACGGTCTTGATCGGCAGGTCGGGGTCACGCCGCTCCCAGATCATGTCGATCAGCTTGTCCTGCGCAGCACTCATCTGGTTGATGATCTCTTCGCGCTTGGTGCCACGGGTAAAGCGGTAGGTATCCGGGCGCAGGCTGCCTTCCGGCGGCAGGGCGGAGGGCAATTCGCCGTCCAGAACCTCGTCTGCTCCGAGGCGCGCGAACATCTGCTTGACGGTCAGGCCTTCCGGCAGCGACACGGAATAAAGGATCGACTTGCCGGATTCCAGCAGCACCATGATGTCCTTCATCGATGCGCCGGCCTTGATCTCATATTCACCCGCCTTCAGCGTCTGGTCCTTTTGCAGGTAGCTGCCGGTCATCAGGCGGAAGACGCGGGCATTCGAAACGACGTCGTTGCGTTCGAGATTATTGGCGATCTCGATAATGCCGGCGCCGTTACGCACCGTGAAATGCGTGTTCGTCTGAAGCGGACCGGGCTCCTGGAACGCGTTGATCATGTAATAGAACGCGGCGATGGCCAGGACACAGACGGCAACCGCAAGCGTCATCAGAAAATTCAGGAAGATCACCAGCTGGCCGTGAGCCTTGCGGGAGCGCTTCGGCGGGGCCGGCACCTTTTCCGGGCGCAACGCCTCGGTCGGGGATTTCGGAATGATCGGGCCGCGATTGCCTTCGCCCGCGCCGTTCTGTCCGTATGGTCCCTGGCTGTTCTGGTTCGTGTCGCTCACCGTCGGTCCTTTTCAGTTCGGCGTTGTCAGCGCTTTTTGCGCAGGTAATGCGGCAAAAACAGGTTCGGAATATCTTCCTGTACCACATGGAGACATTGTGAATGCCTCTTTTCCGGCTTCACGAAACATCGTTTCGGGCAAAACCCGGTCAGCTATAGCCGTCTGTGATCTGAAATTCGCCCGCACCGGGGAAATTACCCCGAGACCGGCAAATCATCTCCCGTAAACGACTACAATATCGGCGCGAAAATCGAAATGGCTTTCGCAGACCGCAAGGCGTTCTTCAAGGGAAGAGCGCCCTGTTTCAGCACCCGGCAGGAGAAAGCCGCAACCGCCCGAGACGGCTTGCGGCGGGGGCGCCATCGCGACGGCAGATCCGTCGCGATTTGGATCGTGTTTTCAGGCTAGTCTCTACCCCAAAAACCGCAGCGCGGTTTCGGGAGACATGCTCTAGGCTTCGTAACGACGCAGCACGAGGGAGGCGTTGGTGCCGCCGAAACCGAAGGAGTTCGAGAGCGCCACGTTGACCTGCCGCTTGCGCGCCTTGTGCGGCACCAGATCGATCTTCGTCTCGACATCGGGATTGTCGAGGTTCAGCGTCGGCGGAACGATGTTGTCACGGATTGCGAGCGTCGCGAAGATTGCTTCGATCGCACCCGCCGCACCGAGCAGATGGCCGGTGGCCGACTTGGTGGAAGACATGGAAATCTTCGAAGCCGAATCGCCGACCAGCCGCTCGACTGCGCCAAGCTCGATCGTATCGGCCATGGTGGAGGTGCCGTGGGCGTTGATGTAGTCGATATCATCTGGCGTCAGGCCGGCGCGCTTCAGCGCCATCAACATGCAGCGATACGCGCCCTCGCCGTCCTCGGAAGGCGCCGTGATGTGATAGGCATCGCCGGAGAGGCCATAACCGACGACTTCGGCGTAAATCTTCGCGCCGCGCGCCTTGGCATGTTCCAGCTCTTCCAGAACGACGATGCCGGCGCCCTCGCCCATGACGAAACCGTCGCGGTCGCGGTCATAGGGGCGGGATGCCTTCTGCGGGTCGTCATTGTGCTGGGTGGACAGCGCCTTGCAGGCGGCAAAACCGGCAAGCGCGATGCGGCAAACCGGCGATTCGGCACCACCGGCAACCATGACATCGGCATCACCGAGCGCGATCAGCCGGGCGGCGTCGCCAATAGCGTGTGCGCCGGTCGAGCAGGCCGTTACCACGGAATGATTCGGGCCGCGCAGCTTGTGGCGAATGGAAACCTGGCCGGATACGAGATTGATCAAGCGGCCGGGAATGAAAAATGGTGAAATGCGACGGGGACCCTTGTCGCGCAGCGTATAACCCGCCTCGACAATGCCTTCCAGGCCGCCGATGCCGGAGCCGATCAGAACGCCGGTGGCAATCTGGTCTTCATCCGTTTCCGGATGCCAGTCCGCATCGGCAAGCGCCATGTCGGCGGCGGCCATGCCGTACAGGATGAAAGGATCGATCTTGCGCTGTTCCTTGGGCTCCATCCAGTCATCGGCATTGAATGTGCCGTTGGAGCCATCACCGACGGGAATGCGGCAGGCGATCTTTGCCGGCAAGTCTTCGACTTCGAATTCAGTCACGAGACGGGCGCCATTCTGGCCGGCCAGCAGCCTTTCCCAGGTAACTTCCGTTCCGCATCCAAGAGGAGATACCATGCCGGTACCGGTGATAACGACACGCCTCATCGCCAACGCTCCGCCCTTATCCAAATCATCGGTCTTCTCTGCAAGGCCGGACGCCATGGACTGACGTTTGCGGGACGCTGCAGCATTTCGAATGTCCGCACAGTTTTCACCACGCACCGTTTCCGGCCGGGAAGCTTATGCGGAGCCCGGAACGCGCGCCGGTTCGGTCACGTACCGTCTCTCTATAAAACATTGGCCCGGACGAGCCGGGCCAAGATGGGAGGATATTGCACCTCCCCCATGAAGGTCGATCAGGCCTGGGCCTTCTCGATGAACTTGACGGCGTCGCCAACGGTCAGGATCGAGTCAGCTGCGTCGTCGGGAATTTCAACGCCGAATTCTTCTTCGAAAGCCATGACCAGTTCAACGGTGTCGAGCGAATCAGCGCCCAGATCGTCAATGAAGCTGGCGCCTTCGACAACCTTGTCGGCGTCAACGCCAAGATGATCAATTACAATTTTCTTTACGCGTTCTGCGATATCGCTCATGTCGGTTTCCTCGACCTTTATTTTGAAGGGAATGCCTTACGGCACCCTGCCCTGTTAGAAGCCCTCATGCGCCGTTCAAATCCGGCACCGCTGGCAAACCCGTTCAACCCGGTCCAAGCTAGACATCGTCACGCAAAATCGCAACGGCTTCCTGTCTCTCCGGGACGACTGTTCACAGTCTTGGCCCGCTTAACACGGTTTCAATCGGTCGAAAAGCCTGAAAACGCGCTAAGCACAGCGTATGACAGGCAATTTCGCCGGAAACCGGCCGGCAGGGCCTTGCGGCGCCAGGCACCCAAGAAAGTGCTGAAATAGCGCCGCAATCTTTTCAAGACGCCTTTGAAGCGCCCTCAGATCATCGCCATGCCGCCGTTGACGTGCAGGGTCTGGCCGGTCATGTAGGCGGCTTCATTGGAAGCCAGGTAAAGAACGGCGGATGCGACTTCCGCTCCCGTCCCCATGCGCTTCATGGGAATGGCGCCCATGATGGCGTCTTTCTGCTTGTCATTCAGCTTGCCGGTCATGGCGCTTTCGATGAAGCCCGGCGCCACGCAGTTGACGGTGACGTTGCGGGTGGCGATTTCCTGCGCCAGCGACTTCGAAAAACCGATCATGCCGGCCTTGGAGGCGCAATAGTTGGCCTGGCCGGGATTGCCGGTGACGCCGACGATGGAGGTGATGTTGATGATGCGGCCGAAACGGCGGCGCATCATCGGATGCGTCAGCTCACGCGTCAGGCGGAACATCGCGGTCAGGTTCACTTCGATGACGTTGTCCCAGTCCTCGTCGCTCATGCGCACGAAGAGGCCGTCCTTGGTGATGCCGGCATTGTTGACGAGAATATCGACGCCTTCCAGCTCGGCTTCGGCCTTTTCGCCGAGAGCCTTGACCTCGGCGCGGTCGGCAAGGTTAGCCGGGAAGATCTTGACGCGATCGCCAAGTTCCGCCGCCAGCGCCTCGAGCTTTTCAACGCGCGTGCCATGCAGGCCGACGGTTGCGCCCTGTTTGTGCAGAAGGCGGGCGATTTCTTCGCCGATGCCACCGGTCGCGCCGGTTACGAGAGCCTTGCGGCCTGTCAGATCTAACATGGTCCGTTCCTTCTTTAGAGCAAATCCTGCAGGAGCTTTTGCGGTTCTGCGTCGGGAATTGTCAAAAATAAAGCCGTTGCGGGGCGAAGCCCGCCTCAGCCGATAAGAGTGGCAAGAAGCTGGTCGATATCGGCTGCACCGTTGACGGCAACGCCGTTCACCGTCTTGTCGATGCGGCGGGCAAGCCCCGTCAGCACCTTGCCGGAGCCGATTTCGTAAAGCTGGGTCACGTTGTTGGCGGCAAACCATTCCACCGTCTCGCGCCAGCGCACCTGGCCGGTCACCTGCTCAACCAGCAGGCCAGCGATCTCATTGGCATCGGAAACCGGAGCGGCGCGCACATTGGCGATAACAGGCACGACCGGATTGTTCTTTTCAACCTTGGCCAGCGCCTCGCGCATCGCTTCTGCGGCCGGCGCCATCAGCGCGGAGTGGAAGGGCGCGGAAACCGGCAGCATGATGGCGCGCTTGGCGCCTTTTTCGGAAGCGATCGCGGCGGCTTTCTCGACGGCGGCCCTGGAGCCGGAGATGACCAGCTGACCGCCGCCATTATCATTGGCGATCTGGCAGACGCCAAGAATGCCGGCCTCCTCGCAGATTGCCGAAACCGCATCATGTTCCAGCCCGATGATCGCGGCCATTGCGCCTTCGCCGACAGGCACGGCGGCCTGCATGGCGTTGCCGCGGATGCGCAGAAGCCGCGCGGTATCGGCAATCGAAAAAGTGCCGGCAGCACAGAGCGCCGAATATTCGCCAAGCGAATGGCCGGCGACATAGGAGACAGCGTCGGAGAGCTTCAGGCCACGCGCTTCGAGAACCCGCATGACCGCCATGGACACCGCCATGAGGGCTGGCTGGGCGTTCGCCGTCAGCGTCAGCGTCTCTTCCGGGCCGTTCCACATGATATCGGAAAGCTTCTGGCCAAGCGCCTCGTCTACTTCCTCGAACACGGCGCGCGCCTCGGCATAGGTATCGGCAAGCTCCTTGCCCATGCCGACGGCCTGGCTTCCCTGACCGGGAAATGTGAATGCAATACCCATGGGATGTGGTCCTTCTTTTCTGGCCTTGCCTTTATTCCTGCGACTTCCATTCACATTCCCGCCAGCGAAGTCAAGGCTTGAGGCCCTATGGCAGGCCCTTCTCCGGAGTTTTGCCGACCTGTTTTCCCCTGCCTTTTCATCATATTTTTTCTTGCACTGCGGCAATTCCCCATTACTTTCATGCCACCCTTCAAAACATCTCGCCAAGCACCGGGACATTTCCATGAAACATAGACTATTGGGCCGCACGGGTATTTCCGTGTCCGAAATTTGCCTTGGCACCATGACGTGGGGCACACAGAATACCGAAGCCGAAGCACATGCGCAGATGGACTACGCCGTTGCGAACGGCGTCAATTTCTTCGATACGGCCGAGCTTTACCCCACCACTCCCGTTTCCGCTGAAACCCAGGGGCGGACGGAAGACTATATCGGCACATGGTTCGAAAAGACCGGCAAGCGTGATCAGGTCGTGCTCGCCACCAAGGTTGCCGGTTCGGGACGCGATTATATTCGCGGTGGCCGCGATATCGATGCCGCCGCCATCCGCGAGGCCGTCGATACCAGCCTCACGCGTCTGAAGACGGATTATATCGACCTTTACCAGATCCACTGGCCGAATCGCGGCACCTATCACTTCCGCGGCGCCTGGGGTTTCGATGCCTCCGGTCAGGACAAGGAGCGCACGCTCGCCGAAATCACCGAAAAGCTCGATACGCTGGGTGAACTGGTGAAAGCCGGCAAGATCCGCGCCATCGGCCTTTCCAACGAAAGTGCGTGGGGCACGCAGAAATATATCGACATCGCCGAGGCCCGCGGCCTGCCGCGCGTCGCCACCATCCAGAACGAATATAACCTGCTCTATCGCAGCTTCGATCTGGACATGTCGGAAGTCGCCCATCACGAGGATGTCGGCCTTCTCGCCTATTCGCCACTGGCGGCCGGGCTTCTCACCGGCAAATATCAGAACGGCGCATATCCTGCGGGATCCCGCGGCACGATCAACAAGGAGCTCGGCGGCCGCCTGCAGCCACACCAGGAAGCGCCGGTCAAAGCCTATCTGGAGCTTTCCGCCGAGCATGGGATCGACCCGGCACAACTCGCCATCGCCTTTTGCCTCACCCGCCCCTTCATGGCCGCAGCCATCATCGGCGCGACGACGATGGAACAGCTGAAGGTGGATATTGCCGCCGCCGACGTGACCTTGTCGGATGACGTGCTCAAAGGGATCGCGGCGATCCATCGGAAATATCCGATGGCGATCTGACACCATCACGGCGCGCTTTTTTACCCTGTGTCCTTGCATTCCGGGCAAAAATGGGTATAAGCGCGCTGTTCACAACACCCGGTCCAATTGGCTGGTGGCTGAACGGAGGGCTGGTTTCGGTAACGAAACAGCAGGAACCATAAGGTTTTTCCGGCCTCCCGTGTCTCCGCTCTCGACCGTCTCGAACAACGCTTTTCTTGCTTTAAGGCTTCACAGCCTCACCCAAGAGCAGTCGTTGAGGCTTAGCGCCGTTGCCGGGTGAAGGACGAAACGCAAGAAAGGCAAAGCTTAAATGGCTCTTTACGAACACATCTTCCTTGCCCGGCAGGATATTTCTGCCCAGCAGGTCGACGCACTTGTCGAGCAGTACAAGGGCGTTATCGAATCGTTCGGCGGTAAAGTCGGACGCGTCGAGAACTGGGGTCTGAAGTCCCTCACCTACCGCATCAAGAAGAACCGCAAGGCTCACTACGCTCTCATGGACATCGACGCTCCGGCGGCTGCAGTTCATGAAGTCGAGCGCCAGATGCGCATCAACGAAGACGTTCTTCGCTACATGACCATCGCCGTCGAAGCCCACGAAGAAGGCCCGTCCGCGATGATGCAGAAGCGCGATCGCGACGACCGTCCGCGCCGTGACGGCGACCGTCCGGACCGTGGCCCGCGTGAAGATCGTGGCCCCCGCGCACCGCGCGAAGGTGGCTTCGGCGACCGCGAAGACCGTCCGCGCCGTCCGCGCGAAGACCGTGCATAAGGAGAATTGACCAATGGCTGATACATCCTCTTCCCAGGCACGCCGCCCGTTCCACCGCCGTCGCAAGACGTGCCCCTTCTCCGGCGCCAACGCTCCGAAGATCGACTACAAGGACGTTCGTCTGCTGCAGCGCTACATTTCCGAGCGCGGCAAGATCGTTCCTTCCCGCATCACGGCCGTTTCCCAGAAGAAGCAGCGCGAACTCGCCCAGGCGATCAAGCGCGCCCGTTTCCTCGGCCTGCTGCCTTACGTCGTAGCGTAATGAATTGAAGCGAGGCTGCGTTTTGGCGCGGCCTCGTTTTTCTGAAGCAACTGACTTTTAATCAGCAGGTTGCGAGTTGAAATCCTTCCGCGTTGGGCGCGGATCGATACCATAAAACCCATGTTGGGGATGAGGCTCTCAGGAGCGATCCTCTAACTGCTTAAGTTTCAGCAGGACAGCGAAGTGCAAAAGTTGAACCAGACAGTGCTGATCTCCGGCGTTCTCGCCGGCATATGCGCCGCGTTTTTGACGCTTGGCGCAACGGCACAGTCGTCCTTTTCCTTCCTGCTTTATGCCGGGTCGGCCATGCCGATCTTCATCGCCGGGATGGGTTGGGGCAATCGCGCCGCCATCGTCGCGATCATCACCACGGCCATTATCGGCGCGCTGGTCATGTCGCCGCTTTTCGCGCTGACCATCGCCATTTTCACACTGATCCCGGCGGGCTGGCTTTCGCATCTTGCCAATCTGGCGCGTCCGGCCTCCGAGCTCGGCGGCCCGGATGATCTGCTTGCCTGGTATCCGCTGTCCGGCATCGTCCTGCATCTGTGTATTCTGGTCTGCATCGCCGTCATTATTCTCGGCTGGATGATTGGCTACGGCCCTGATCTCGTCGCCCGCATGGTCGATATCATGATGACCTCGGTGCAGAACCGCGAACCCCTGTTCGAGCCCAATGCCGAGGCGCTGGCCCAGACGAAATCGCTGCTGGTGCTCATGCTGCCGATCGTTCAGGGTGGTCTGTGGGTCATCCTCTTGTTTGCGGCCTATTATTTCGCAACCCGGCTGGTCGGTTCCTTCGGCAAGGGCCTTCGCCCGCGCGAGGACATTGCTTCCGCGCTGCGCATGCACCGCAACGCGATCTTCATCTTTCTGGCCGGTATCGTGGCCATGTTCTTCGGGGGCGTCGCCGCCATGGTTGGCGCGGTCATCTGCGGCACCTTCGGCGCGGGTTTCCTGATGGCAGGTTATGCCTCGCTGCATAAAAAAGCGCGCGGAAAGGACTGGCGACTGCCGGTTCTCATCCTCGCTTATCTCTCGGCGGTCTTTGTTTTTCCGCTGTTCATCATTCTCGTGCTCGGCTTGAGCGACGTGCGCAGCACGATCTCGCTGACGCCTGCACGGAAAACCGATAATTCGAACGAAACCAACACATAGAAAGGATCAAGAAGATGGACGTTATTCTTCTCGAACGCATCAACAAGCTCGGCCAGATGGGCGAAACCGTCAAGGTTCGCGACGGTTATGCCCGTAACTTCCTGCTGCCGCAGGGCAAGGCGCTGCGCGCCAACGCCGCCAACAAGACCCGCTTCGAAACCGAGCGCGCAACGCTTGAAGCCCGTAACCTCGAGCGCAAGTCGGAAGCCCAGAAGGTTGCCGAAGCACTCGAAGGCAAGTCCTTCATCGTCGTCCGTTCGGCTGGCGAAACCGGTCAGCTGTACGGTTCTGTTGCTGCCCGCGACGTCGTCGAAATCCTCGGCGCAGAAGGCTTCAACATCGGCCGCAACCAGGTTGAACTGAACACGCCGATCAAGACCATCGGCCTGCACAACGTTACCCTGCACCTGCACGCCGAAGTCGAGCTTCAGGTCGAACTGAACGTTGCCCGTTCCGCCGAAGAAGCCGAACGCCAGTCCAAGGGCGAAAGCCTCACCTCCGCCGACGCCATCTACGGCGTTGACGAAGACGCACTGCGTCCGGAAGACTTCTTCGATCCGGAAGCTGACGGCAACGGCGACGACGAATAAGATCTGGCTTAACGGCCATAGGAAAACCCCGGATGGCGACATCCGGGGTTTTTTGTTTGTGGGGTTGGAGTGTGCCGTTGGATACCCCCCTCTGCCCTACCGGGCATCTCTCCCTCAAGGGGGGAGATCGGCAAGAGGCGCTGCCAACACTCCATTCGCAACGGTTGAGATGGGTGAGACCTGACCGCAGATCGATCTCCACCCTTGAGGGGGAGATGTCCGGCAGGACAGAGGGGGGTGCCTTGCCGCAAACTCCCATATCTACCTCGCCGCCGTCTCCGCCCCTTCCGGCGCCACGCTCTTATCCACATGCACCACGACCGACATGCCCGGCGACAGTTCCGTCGCCAGCGGCTGATCCGCATCGATCGCGATGCGAACGCCAAGGCGCTGGGCGATCTTCACGAAATTGCCGGTCGCATTGTCCGGCTTGATGACGGCGAATTCCGATCCGGTGGCCGGCGAGAACCGCTCGACACGGCCGTTGAGCTTACGGCGGTGCAGCGCATCCACCGAGATCGTCACCGGCTGGCCGATCTGCATGCCGGCGAGCTGGGTTTCCTTGAAGTTGGCGATGACCCAGACATCATGCGGCACGACAGCCATCAATTGTGTGCCGGCCGTGACATATTGACCGGTGCGCACGCCGACTTCACCGAGCCTGCCGTCCACCGGTGCATGGATTTCGGTATTCTCAAGATCGATCCTGGTGAGTTCGACGGCGGCTTCGGCATTGGCGACCGCCGCCTGCAGGGAGCTGCGGTTGACGATGATCGTCTGCAAGTCCTGGCGCGAAACCTCGAGCGCGGCTTTCGCCTGCGACAGGGATGCCCGCGCCTTTTCAAGCGCGGCATGCGCCTCTTCCTGCAGGCTGGAGGTTCCGACGCCGCTTTTGATGAGATTATCCTGCCGGTCGGATGCGAGCTGTGCCTGCTTCAGAGAGGCCTCAGCGGCATCGACAGCCGCCTGGCTGGAAAGAATATTGGCATTGGCGGCGTTTTCCTGCTGGCGGGAATTATCGAGCGCTGCCTTTTGCGTATCGAGCGATGCAGCCGCCTGCGCCTGTTTCTGGCGGTAGATGCGGTCATCGATCTTTGCCAGCAATGTGCCCTGCTTGACTTCCTGATAATCCTTGACGGGTACGTCCACGACATAACCGCTGACCTGCGGGCTCATGGTGGTGACGTAGCCGCGCACGAAGGCGTTGTCAGTCATTTCCACGGTGGAGAGAAACGGTGGCAGCCGCCAGGCGTAAAGCACGAGTGCTATGCCGGCGAGGCCGCCGAGCAGTACGAGAATGGAAACGGGGGTAAAAAACTTCTTCAGCATTTTGTCACTCTTGGAATGTTCAAGACTGTGGTGCCGGTGCGGCATCGACATTATCCCGGAGAAGGAACGGACGGATGCGCATCCAGGCAAGGTGGAGCAAAAGCGCGGCCAGTGCCAGCGCCGAAACAACTGATATCAGCAGGAACGTGTCGTTATAGGCGAGCACATAGGCCTCCCTGCTGACCTGCTGTCCCAGAAGCGACAGCCCCTCTGCCTTCAGCAACGCCGGATCGGTGATGACATGGCTGTAGGCACCGGAAAGCTGGGATACGCGCTGAGCGACCACGGGGTTGGTGAGCAGGATATTTTCCACCAGAACATTGGAATGGAATTTTTCGCGCAGCGTCACGAAACTGCCGAGCAGCCCGGTCATCAGCATCGAACCCGTGATCTGTGTAAACAGAAAGATGGCGATGAAATTCACCAGATAAGGCGCACCTCTGGCAAGTGCTGCGGCAAAACCCTTGGACATGACGGGCGGCAGGAACATGGCGGCGCCGAAGGCGATCATCATCTGGCTGAGATACATTTCACCCGGCCGCGTCAGATTGGTGGACTGGCTGTCCATGAACGAGCCGGCGGTAATCAGCGCCAACGCGATCACATGGGCCGTTTCGACATATTTCGTCAGCATCAGCCAGGCACAAGCCGCACCGCCAAGCACCGTCGCCAGCAGCACCAGCGCATAAAGCGTTGTCGTCTGCTCGTTCAGCAGACCAAGCTGCTGGTAAAAACCGACCGCCGTTGAGGATTGCTCGGAGGAGACCGCACGATAGACGAGCAGGACTGCGATAACATGCAGGTTGGTTTTCGAGAAAATCCAGCGCAGGTCGAGCAGCGGGTTCTTGCGCGGCAATTCTATGAAGGCCATGAGCGTGAGGAGCGCGATCGACGTCGCCAGAAGCACGCCCAGCCACCATGTTTCGAACCACCAGTAAAACCGGCCGAGTGTCAGCATCACCGCAAGACAGCCGAGACCGCCAGCAAACAGCAGATAGCTCAGAATATCCACGCGCTCGATGACTTTGGCTCGCGGCGGCGGCGTGACTTTCAACACATAGATCATGGCGAAGGAGATCAGCGCAAAACCCACCTCCATGGAATAGAGCGCGTTCCAGCCGCCGATTTCCAGCAGGGAGGGCGAAACGATGCGCGCGATGGGTGCCGACAGCAACGTGCCGGTCAACGCGATGCTGAAACCGAGCGAGAATTTTCGCGCCGGAGGAAATGCTTCAAGAATATAGAGAAAGCCCAGTGACGAGATCGGAGCGGCGGCCATGCCGCTGACGAAACGGATGACAGTTGCCGAATGCAGGTCCGTCACGAAGAGGTTGAGACAGGAGGCAACCACGAAGGCGATGATCGAGAGTTCGGCAAAGGGCCGCAGGCCATATTGCGCCCTGATCTTGAAGAGCGCGATGGAGAAGGTGGCATAGGGCGCCATATAGGCGGCGGAAAGCCAGGCCACCTCAGCCACCGTGGCGGAAAATTCGCCCTGAAGCTGGTAGATATTGGCCATGACGAGGTTCATGCCAAGGCCCTGGGTTATGAAGAACGACAGGCCCGCAAAGATGAAACACAGCCGCAGCCACACCGGCCGCTCAACCGGCTGCGGTGCGGCGGGAACAGCGGGCTCCGTCGCGATCTCACCACCATCGGCATCGCTCGCCGTTTGGGGGACAGCCGCGGTTTCCTCCGGCCTGACAACAGTCACATCCTTTTCAGAGGCAGCCTCGTCCGTGGTCTGCGGCAACACGGTGCTCACGATTGCACCCTCCCGGCCGCAAGGTTTTGCAGATTGGCCGAAAGACGGCGCATCACATCAAGCGCCATGGCCAGATCCTCAGACGAAATATCGGCGGTGATTTCCGAGCGCAGCGTCTTTGCCACAGCCTGCACCGTTCCGGAGGTCTTCTCACCCTCTTCCGTCATGTGGATGCGTTTGGCACGGCGGTCGTTTTCATCGGAGCGGCGTTCGATGAGGTTCTGTTTTTCCATGCCATCGAGAACCCGCACCAGTGTCGGGGTTTCGATTTCCATTTCTTCGGCAAGCTCGGTCTGCGTCAGCGGGCCGCGCCTCGACAGGGCAAAAAGCGCACGCGCACGCGCCAGCGTCAGGCCGCTTTCCCCTACCCGCGCATCAAAAAACGCGCGCAGTTTGCGGGTAAAAGCGGAAACCTCATCAAGAAGCTGTTCCTTGTCGGTCTCGCGGGACATGTCAGCAAGCCTTATAATTAGCACACTACTTATTTACTGCCTATTTATTCGCAAGCCTGACGATTTTCAAGTTTCTTTCATGCCGGGTCTGCCATGCGGTAAACTCATGGCAGCGAATCACGTTGCCGGAAAATTCCGGCACCCTGTCCTCACCCGCCTGTGGATTGCTGGGGACAACTGAAGATGTGATCCAGCTTTAACAGAGCGGACGTCAGCCTGCCGTATAGTGTTGCAACAATATCATTGACTGCCATGCCCCAGGAAGCCAAACCCAAGGTTTAAGGACAAGGCAAGGGAGATCGCGCAAACCATGAACGACGCTGTGAGAAAGATCACCCCCGCAGAACCGCATTACCGCGAGGCGCCGAACAATATCGAGGCCGAACAGGCGCTGCTTGGCGCCATCCTCGTCAATAACGACGCCTATTACCGTGTGTCGGATTTCCTTAAGCCCGTGCATCTCTACGAAGCCCTGCATCGCAAGATTTTCGAGGTGGCGGGCGATATCATCCGCATGGGCAAGACCGCCAATCCGGTGACGATCAAGACCTTCCTGCCCGCAGACGACAAGATCGGCGACCTGACGGTGGCGCAATATCTTGCGCGTCTGGCCGCAGAAGCCGTGTCGATCATCAACGCCGAGGATTACGGCCGGGCGATCTACGATCTTGCTTTGCGCCGCGCGTTGATCCAGATCGGCGAGGATGTCGTCAACATCGCCTTTGACGCGCCGCTCGACATGCCGCCGCAGGCGCAGATCGAAGACACCGAGCGCCGTCTGTTCGAACTGGCGGAAACAGGCCGTTACGACGGCGGCTTCCAGTCGTTCAACGATGCGGTGGCGCTGGCGATCGACATGGCGGGCGCCGCTTTCGAACGTGACGGCAATCTTTCCGGTATTTCCACCGGCATTCATTCGCTCGACGCCCGCATGGGCGGCCTGCAGCGCTCCGACCTTATCGTGCTTGCGGGTCGTCCGGGTATGGGTAAAACCTCGCTGGCCACCAACATCGCCTATAACATCGCGGCATCCTACGACCAGGAAGTGCAGCCCGATGGTTCCTTCAAGGCGAAAAACGGCGGCGTCGTCGGCTTCTATTCACTCGAAATGTCGTCCGAACAGCTGGCCACCCGTATCATTTCCGAGCAGACGGAAGTCTCCTCCTCGAAAATCCGTCGTGGTGACATCACCGAGGCGGATTTCGAAAAGCTCGTCGCCTGCTCCCAGATGATGCAGAAGGTGCCGCTTTACATCGACCAGACCGGTGGTATCTCCATTGCCCAGCTTTCCGCCCGTGCGCGCCGTCTGAAGCGCCAGCGCGGCCTCGATGTTCTGGTCGTCGACTATATTCAGCTGATGACCGGCGGCGGCAAGGGCGGTGAAAACCGCGTGCAGGAAATCACCCAGATCACCACGGGCCTCAAGGCACTTGGCAAGGAACTCAACGTTCCCATCATCGCGCTGTCACAGCTCTCCCGTGCGGTGGAAAGCCGCGAGGACAAGCGCCCGCAGCTTTCCGACCTGCGTGAATCCGGCTCCATCGAGCAGGACGCCGACGTGGTGCTGTTCGTGTTCCGTGAGGAATATTACGTCAAGAACATGGAGCCGCGCGATCCCGCCGACCCGAAATACGCCGAATGGGAAAACCATTTCGACCGGGTGAAGGGCACGGCGGATGTCATCATCGCCAAGCAGCGTCACGGACCGACCGGCACAGTGAAACTCGCCTTCCAGTCCGAATTTACCCGCTTCGCCGATCTGGCCGACCCGTCCTTCAGCCAGTACGAGGAGCATTGATCCGAACCGGATGGTGAGGGCGAAACGGTTTTCGCCCTCACCCCCCCATTTCAATATGGGACCGGATGGAGTCTTTTCAGGGCCTTGGCAGGATTTTCTTACAATCCGATTCCGCGCAGCAACGCCACCGTGACGACGCCGAGCGTGGCGGCCGGCAGCAGGCTGAGACGCAGCGCCGCAATCGCGGTTACCGCGCAGGCGATGGTTTCTGCCAGCCCGCTCGCAAGTGCAGTCGGCGTGACAACGGCCATCAGAACGGCGGGCGGCACCACGCCGAGCGCCTTCTTCAGGCGCGGCGTCAGGGTAAAATGGCTGACCAGCAGCAGGCCGCCAAGCCGTGTGGCGACTGTTGCCGCCATCATGGCAAGGATCGTCAGCAGGGTATTGACATCAAGCGTCATGCCGGCTGCTCCGCCTGTTCTTCGTGACCGAAGGCTGCGACGGCAAGTCCCGCCAGGGCACCGGCGGCAATATACCAAGCGCCGGGAACCAGCGCATAGGTGAGACAGGCGGCGGATGCACTTGCCAGCAGTACGAATCCCGTCTCCCTGCCCTTCCAGAAACCCATGAGCAACACGATGAAGACGGCAGGGAAAGCGAAATCCAGACCGAGGATCGACATGTCGCCCATGACCGAGCCGAGCAGCGCGCCTGCAAGTGTGCTTAGATTCCAGAGCAGATAGATCGGCAGCGCCGCGCCGATAAAAAAGGCTGCGGTCAAATTTGCAGTCATTGCCCGAAACTCCGACAGCGCCCAGGACTCATCCGTCAGCACCAGCATGGCCGCATATTTTCGCCAGCCGGTAAAGTCATCCAGCTTGCCGGCGATGGAAGCGCTCATCAGCACATGGCGCAGATTGACCAGCAACGCGGCAAAACCTAGTGCGCTCCAGCTCGCCGGATGGGTCCAGAGATCCATGGCAACGAATTGCGAGCCGCCGGCAAAGACCAGCAGCGACATCAGCGACGCTTCCAGCGGCGACAGACCCTTGCCGATGGCGACTGCGCCGAACACGACGCCGATCGGCACCATGGCAACCAATAGCGGGGCAGCGGCCCTGAGCCCCGCGGTAAATTCGGCACGTTTTTCCGATACGGACATCCCATCCTCCCATTCAGAAGAGTGCGATTACGCCTGGAAAGTCTCCCGGTCTTGAATGAAAGTGACGTCGGTCGAAGGAAAACAGGGCAGCAGATCAAGCCGTCCGAAATTGCCCCGGCGTGACGCCGGTGCGCGCCTTGAAATGCCGGGTGAAATGCGCCTGATCGGCAAACCCGCACAGCGCCGCCACCTCGGCCGGCATCTCGCCGGCGCGCAGAAGGCGGCGCGCCTGCCGGATGCGAACATCCGTCAGATAGGCATGCGGGGTAATGTGAAATTCCTTCCTGAAAGCCCGGATGAGATGGGCGCGGCTGAGACCCGCGATAGAGGCCAGCTCCTCCAGGCCTATATCGGTCTCGTAGTTGTCGGCAAGATAGTCGCGAGCGGTATAGACCGCCGTTTTTTCGCGGGTTTCGACCGGCAGTATGATGGCGCTGCCGTGCCTGCCGAAGAGGGTGGCGAGAACCGAGAACATGCCCTCATCCGCTTCCAGCGCTCCGGATTTCGCCTCCAGCCGCCGGTGCGCCATCTGGAAGGCCGCGGCCATCTGGGGATCGCGCGGCAGAAACCTCGGGAAAGACGGTGTGCCGCGAAAGGCCCTGCCCGTGACATCCTCGATGACATCACGCAACAGCAAGCTGTCGGGATAGATCATCCGATAACGATAACCGCCGCCGCCCGGCGCGCCGTCGTGAACCTCATCCGGATTGATGAGATAAAGATGCCCCGGCCCCGTCTGTTCGGTGGTGCCCTGAATGGTGGAAATCTGCGAGCCGCTTTCGATCGCACCGATCGAGAAGGTGTCGTGCGCATGCGGCGAATATTCATGGGTGAGAAAAGTCGCGCTCAGACATTCCATGCCGCCGAAACGCCCGTCACGCCAGAAACGTGTCGTTTCCGTCGCGGCAATCGGCATGGCATCTATGGCCTGTTCCTGCGAAACATTGTGCATGAGCCGAGTTTAAAGCATTCGATCCTTACCGTCTTGAACAAAAGTGCTAGGGTCTGGCCGGTTCCAAAATCAACCGGACGCATGGCATGACAGACGACTTCGAAGATACATTTGCTGAAAATGAAACCGACGCTTTCGAACACGCGCCACTGAGGCTGACCATCGATCTCGGCGCGCTCGCCGACAATTGGCGGGACATGAAGAAGCGTTCCGGCAAGGCGCGGACGGCGGCTGTCGTCAAGGCCGATGCCTATGGTCTCGGTATCGAGGATTGCGGCGCGACGCTCTACCATGCCGGCGCGCGGGATTTCTTCGTGGCAACGGTGGCCGAGGGCGCTACGTTGCGTTCCTATGCCCCGGAAGCGCGCATCTTCGTGCTCTCTGGCATCTGGCAGGGCCAGGAACGGCAGGTCTTCGACAATGACCTTGTGCCGGTGCTGGCCTCCGAGGAGCAATTGTCCTTCTGGATGGCGACGGTGGCCGAGCGTGGCGACCACCCCTGCGCGCTGCATGTGGACACCGGTTTCAATCGCCTCGGGCTGCCGCTCGACGACGCCCTGTTTCTGGCCGATGACGTTACCCGGCCGGCGAGTTTCGATCCGGTTCTGGTGCTGTCGCACCTCGCCTGCGCCGACACGCCCTCCTCGCCAATGAACAGGGTTCAACTCGAATCATTCCGAAAGGTTAGCGCCGCTTTCGAAGGAATCGAATCAAGCCTGTCGGCTTCTGCCGGCATCTTTCTGGGACATGACTATCATTTCGATCTCACCCGCCCCGGCATCGCGCTTTATGGTGGCGAAGCGGTCAACGAGGTGGTCAATCCGATGCGGCCCGTCGCCAAGGCCGAAGCGAGGGTCATCCAGATTCGCGAAGCGGGCGAAGGCCAGACCGTGAGTTATGGCGGCACTTTCCTGCTGAAGCGGGCAAGCCGCCTTGCCATCGCTTCCGTGGGTTATGCCGATGGATACCAGCGTTCGCTTTCCGGCTCAGGCATTCCACTGCGCGAAATGGGCCATGGCGGCGCCTATGGCGTCGTCAACGGCTACAGGGTGCCGGTCGCCGGCCGTGTGACCATGGACCTCACCATTTTCGACGTGACGGATATTCCGGCCAACGCCATCCGTGCCGGCGACTATATCGAGCTTTTCGGTCCCAATGTGCCGGTCGACGAGACCGCGCGGGCGGCCGGCACCATCGGCTATGAAATGCTGACGGGGCTTGGCCTACGTTACGAGCGGCAATATCTGATGGCCGACGACTGAGCCACGCCTTTAGCCCTTGGAAAGCGGCAGCGACCTGTGCTAGAAGAGAACAAAAGGAGATCGAAATGCCCGAAATCCATTTGAGCGAGCAGGACGAGAAGTTCATTGAGGAGCAGGTGGCGGCGGGTGTCTACAGCGACGCGGACGCCGTCATTCATGCGAGCCTGCAATTGCTGAGCAGTGATGAAGGTAAACGAGCCGCGCTCCAGTTGCTGATCCAGGAGGGCATCGACGACGCCGAGGCGGGCCGGGTTCACCGTTATGCCTCACAGGACGAGTTTCTGGCCGATATCAAAAGAGCTTCCGCGCAGCTAAAAACGGGGACCGGCCATTAAAATCCGGACTCCAACCTTGACCACACGCCAAGGCGCGACCTTTCCGAAGACCACGCCTATATCGAGACTGAAAATCCCCTTGCTGCTGATCGCTTCGCCCTCGATATCTTCAATAAAATCGAATCGATAGCGGCACTGGGCTTATCCGGTGTCTCAAGAAGCGGATATGGAGCCGGGCTTCGCAGCATCGCTTATCGTGAGCGCGTCCTTTTCTTTCGTGTCGACGAGAATGAGCTTACCGTTCTGCGCGTGCTGCATGGCCATCAGGACATTTCCGCCAAAGATTTCAAACAAGAAGAAAACTGACATAAGATGGCCAAAGCCAAGACCCAATTCGTGTGCCAGAACTGCGGCACGGTTCACACCCGCTGGGCGGGAAAATGCGAAGGCTGCGGCGAGTGGAATACCATCGTCGAAGAGGATCCGATGGGCGGCATCGGCTCCGGGCCCGGGAAGACGCCCAAAAAGGGTCGCGCTGTCACGCTCACCTCGCTTTCCGGCGAGATCGAGGAAGCGCCGCGTATTCCGACCGGCATCAGCGAACTGGACCGGGCGACCGGTGGCGGTTTCGTGCGCGGTTCGGCGGTCCTGATCGGCGGCGATCCTGGTATCGGCAAATCGACGCTGCTGATGCAGGCGGCGGCGGCCCTGTCGCGGCGCGGGCATCGCGTCATCTATGTCTCGGGCGAAGAGGCGGTGGCGCAGGTACGCCTGCGCGCTCAGCGTCTGGAGGCGGCGGAAACCGATGTGCTGCTGGCTGCTGAAACCAATGTCGAGGATATTCTGGCGACGGTTTCCGAGGGCAAACGGCCCGATCTCATCATCATCGATTCCATCCAGACGTTGTGGAGCGACACAGCCGATTCCGCCCCCGGAACGGTAACGCAGGTGCGCACCGGAGTGCAGGCGATGATCCGTTTTGCCAAGCAGACGGGTGCGACCATGGTGCTTGTGGGGCATGTGACCAAGGAAGGCCAGATCGCCGGTCCACGCGTGGTGGAGCACATGGTCGACGCTGTGCTTTATTTCGAGGGCGATCGCGGTCACCACTACCGCATCCTGCGCACCGTCAAGAATCGCTTTGGACCGACGGATGAGATCGGCGTGTTCGAAATGTCGGATCGCGGCCTCAGGGAGGTCTCCAACCCCTCAGAACTGTTTCTGGGCGAGCGCAACGAGAAATCGCCGGGTGCGGCGGTTTTTGCCGGCATCGAAGGCACCCGTCCGGTGCTCGTCGAAGTGCAGGCGCTGGTCGCCGCCACCTCGCTCGGTACGCCGCGCCGCGCCGTGGTCGGCTGGGACAGTTCGCGGCTTGCCATGATCCTTGCCGTGCTGGAGGCCCATTGCGGCGTGAAGCTTGGCCAGCATGACGTTTACCTGAATGTCGCCGGCGGATACCGTATTTCCGAACCGGCGGCGGATATGGCGATTGCTTCCGCACTTGTTTCCTCGCTTGCCGGTCTTGCCCTGCCCGCCGATTGCGTCTATTTCGGCGAAATCAGCCTCTCGGGCGCGGTACGGCCGGTGGCGCACACGGTGCAGCGATTGAAAGAAGCTGAAAAACTTGGTTTTTCCGCCGCACTTCTGCCGTCTGGTTCAGCTGAATTGCCGAAAGCGGGCAAGGGTCGCTGGACGGAAATCGAAAGCCTGCCAGACCTCGTGGCGCGCATCGCAGGCTCCGGCAACCGGTTCAAACAGGTTGAGGACGACGAATATTGATCCTTTCGCCAAGGGAAACAGTGGTGTAAGAGGATCGCAAAATTGGCAAGGCAGCGCCTGACAAGGCGTCGCACCTCCGGAGTTGGTATATGCCCATTACAATTTTCGACGGCATCGTCATCGCCGTTGTTCTTTTCTCCGCCGTTCTCGCGATGGTGCGCGGCTTTTCCCGTGAGATTCTGTCGATCGCGAGCTGGGCGGGTTCGGTCGCCGCCGCCTATTATCTCTATCCGGTTCTGCTGCCCTATGCGCGCAACTATACCGATGACGACAAGATCGCCATTGCCGGTTCGGCGGGCGTGGTTTTTCTCGTCTCGCTCATCGTCATCTCCTTTATCACCTCGCGTATTGCCGATTTCATCATCGACAGCCGCATCGGCGCGCTGGATCGCACGCTCGGTTTCCTGTTCGGCGCGGCGCGCGGCATTCTGCTGCTCGTCGTCGCGGTTGCCTTCTGGAACTGGCTGGTGGATGTGAAGACGCAGCCGGAATGGGTGACGCAGGCCAAGTCCAAGCCCTTCCTCGATGGGCTGGTTGGCAAGCTGGAGGCAGTGCTGCCTGACGATATCGAGCCGCAGATCCGCGCCCGTATCCTTGGAAAGCCGCAGGAACCGACAGCTGCGCAGGCGCCAGCAGAAGATGTGCCGGCAACAAATCCGCCGGCAACGAATAATTGACACAGTGTCGCGCCTTGCAATGCATGCAAGGCGCGCTATTTGTGCTAAATATCAAGCACGACACAGACAGGCCGACCGGGAGACAAGCTCACCGGAGAGGTCTTTCTTTTTTCTCGTTAGAGAGCAAGGGCAAGCCGGATGATTGAGCCGCTTTCGCATTCCAAGTTTCCTGGGGCCACTTTCAAGGAAGAGATCGACGGCGACACGCTGCATGAAGAGTGCGGCGTTTTCGGCATTCTCGGCCATGCCGATGCCTCGGCGCTGACCGCTCTCGGCCTGCATGCGCTTCAGCATCGCGGCCAGGAAGCGGCCGGCATCGTCTCTTTCGACGGCAAGCGCTTCCATCAAGAACGCCATATGGGCCTCGTCGGCGATCATTATACCGATCCCGCAACGCTTGCCCGCCTGCCAGGCTCCATCGCCATTGGCCACACCCGTTATTCCACCACGGGCGAAGTGGCGATGCGCAACGTGCAGCCGCTGTTTGCCGAACTGGAAGAAGGCGGTATTTCCATTGCCCATAACGGCAACTTCACCAACGGCCTGACGCTTCGCCGCCAGATCATCGCCACCGGCGCCATCTGCCAGTCGACATCGGATACCGAAGTCGTGCTGCACCTCATCGCACGCTCGCGCCACTCCTCCACCGCCGATCGTTTCATCGACGCCATCCGCCAGATGGAAGGCGGTTATTCGATGCTGGCCATGACGCGCACCAAGCTGATTGCCGCACGCGACCCGATCGGCATTCGCCCGCTGGTCATGGGCGAGCTTGATGGCAAGCCGATCTTCTGCTCGGAAACCTGCGCTCTCGATATCATCGGCGCGAAATTCGTCCGAGACGTGGAAAATGGCGAAGTCATCATCTGCGAAATCCAGCCTGATGGTTCGATCACCATCGATGCGCGCAAGCCGTCGAAGCCCCAGCCCGAACGTCTCTGCCTGTTCGAATATGTCTATTTCGCCCGTCCCGATTCCGTCGTCGGCGGCCGCAACGTCTATACGACGCGCAAGAACATGGGCATGAACCTTGCCAAGGAAGCACCGCTGGAAGCCGATGTCGTTGTCCCGGTTCCCGATGGCGGCACGCCGGCAGCACTCGGTTTTGCGCAGGAAAGCGGTATTCCCTTCGAATACGGCATCATCCGCAACCACTATGTCGGCCGCACCTTCATTGAGCCGACGCAGCAGATCCGCGCTTTCGGCGTCAAGCTGAAGCACTCGGCCAACCGGGCGATGATCGAAGGCAAGCGTGTGGTGCTGGTGGATGATTCCATCGTGCGCGGCACGACATCGGTCAAGATCGTGCAGATGATCCGCGAAGCCGGCGCCAAGGAAGTTCATATCCGCGTTGCGAGCCCGATGATTTTCCATCCGGATTTCTACGGCATCGACACGCCTGACGCCGACAAGCTGCTCGCCAACCAATATGCCGATGTCGAGGCGATGGCGAAATTCATCGGCGCCGATTCGCTGGCTTTCCTGTCGATCGATGGTCTTTACCGCGCCGTCGGCGGCGAGAATCGCAATCATGCGCGGCCGCAGTTCACGGACCATTATTTCACCGGCGACTATCCGACCCGCCTTCTCGACCAGAATGGCGAGGCGATGGGCAGCAAGATTTCCATGCTGGCCAGCAACGGCTGATAGCCCGAAACAACAAGCGGCCGCCGGCTTCCGGGGCCGCTTTTTTCTTGCCTTTTGTTCAGGCCGTCCCATGCGACGATTTAATCGCTTGCAGCCGGCCGCTGTGGCTTCGTAAAAGGAGGCGCAATCATTTCGGAGGGGCAGCATGACCATCAATCTCAAGGGCCGGATCGCGCTCGTCACCGGCGCTTCGCGCGGCATCGGTTATTTCACGGCGCTGGAACTGGCCAAGGCCGGCGCGCATGTTATCGCCTGCGCCCGCACGGTCGGCGGCCTTGAGGAGCTGGACGACGCCATCAAGGCCGTTGGCGGCACTGCGACGCTGGTTCCCTTCGATCTCTCCGACATGAACGCCATCGATGCGCTGGGGGCCAATATATTCGAGCGCTGGGGCAAGCTCGATATTCTGGTCGCCAATGCCGGCGTTCTCGGTGTCATCTCGCCGGTCGGCCACATCGAGGCCAAGGTCTTCGAGCGGGTCATGACCATCAATGTCACCGCCACATGGCGGCTGATCCGCTCGGTTGAACCGCTGCTGCTGAGATCGGATGCTGGCCGCGCGCTGATCCTGTCTTCGGGTGCCGCGCATAGCTGTCGTCCCTTCTGGGGTGTCTATTCCACCTCCAAGGCTGCGGTGGAAGCACTCGCCCGCACCTGGGCCGCAGAGACCGAAAAAAGCGCACTGCGCATCAACAGCATCAATCCCGGCGCCACACGCACCGCAATGCGCGCCCAGGCCATGCCCGGCGAAGACCCGGCCACCGTGCCGCATCCGTCAGAGGTTGCCGCCGCCATTCTTCCGCTTGCCTCGCCGGAGCTTACCGAGACCGGCAAGCTCTTTGTCGTGCGCGACGGGAAATTCGTGGACTACCGCCAGCCGGAGTGAATATTTCATACTCTGGGAGCCGATGCAGTCACCACGGATGCTCTTGACCGGACGGCACCGCCGCGCCATAAGGCAAGACATGAAAATAACGATCTGCACCTGCTGCTGAATAAATTTTGCTGGTTCGCCGCCGGCCAGATCGTTTTCGTCTCCCCGCAAGGTCCAACAGACAAACGGTCCGGTCAGGACAATTGACTGCCTTTAGGGAACACCCGCATGTCCTTGCGCCTCAAATTCCACAATACCCTGACACGCGAAAAGGCGGAATTTGCGCCGATCGATGCTGATAATGTGCGCATGTATGTCTGCGGCCCGACCGTTTATGATTTTGCCCATATTGGCAATGCGCGCCCGGTCATCGTGTTCGATGTTCTCTACCGGCTGCTGCGTCACGTCTATGGCGAGACCCATGTGACCTATGCCCGCAACATCACCGACCTCGATGACAAGATCAATGCGCGGGCGCTGCGCGACTATCCGCATCTGCCGCTGAACGACGCCATCCATGCGGTGACGAAGAAGACCGCCGACCAGTTCCACGAGGATGTGGCCATGCTCGGCTGCCTTCCGCCGACCGTCGAACCGCGCGCCACCGATTATATTGCCGAGATGATCGACCTCATCGAAAAACTGATCGCCCGCGGCCATGCCTATACGGCGGGCGGCGAGGTGCTGTTCGACACCCGGTCGATGGCCGATTACGGCCAGCTTTCGAAGCGGCCTCTGGACGAACAGCAGCCGGGTGCACGCGTTGCGGTGGAAGCCCACAAGAAGACATCAGGCGATTTCGTGCTGTGGAAACTGTCGTCGCATAATGAGCCGGGCTGGGAAAGTCCCTGGGGCCGTGGCCGGCCCGGCTGGCACATCGAATGCTCGGCCATGGCCGGTCGCTACCTCGGCGAGGTGTTTGACATTCACGGCGGCGGGCTCGACCTCATCTTCCCGCATCATGAGAACGAAATCGCACAATCGCGCTGCGCCCATGGCACGCATGTCATGGCCAATGTGTGGATGCATAACGGCTTCGTGCAGGTGGAAGGCCGCAAGATGTCGAAGTCCGAAGGCAACTTCGTGACCATCTACGAATTGCTCCATACGGAGAAATTCGGCGGCCGGAAATGGCCGGGCGAGGTTCTACGCCTTGCGATGCTGATGACGCATTACCGCGAACCGATCGACTTTTCGGTGAAGCGCCTGGAAGAAGCCGAACGCCTGCTTTCCAAGTGGCCTGCGGCCGATGCCTCAGAGGCGGCACCGGATGAAACCGTGCTCGAAGCGCTTGCCGACGATCTCAACACGGTTGCCGCCGTGCAGGCGCTGCACGCGCTGGCCCACGCCGCCAATGTGGACCCGTCCAGGCTGCCGGCCTTTGCGGCCAGCGCTGCGTTGCTCGGCGTTTTGCCGAAGAAGGCGGAAGTGGATGAGGCCATCGTTTCGGCTGTCGATGCGCTGGTGGAGTTGCGGCTTGAGATGCTGAAGGCGAAGAACTTTGCGGAGGCGGACCGGTTGCGCGACGAGCTTTCCGAGAAGGGGATTCAGCTGAAGGATGGCAAGGACAAGGAGACCGGGGAGCGGACGACGACGTGGGAGTTGAAGCGGTAATTTGCTGCTTCGGCTAGAGGCTCACCCCCCTCTGCCCTGCCGGGCATCTCCCCCTCAAGGGGGGAGATCGACCTGCGGCAAGGTCTCGCCCATCTCGAAGCTTGAGAGTGGAGTGGCGGTAGAGCGTCTTGCTGATCTCCCCCCTTGAGGGGGAGATGCCCGGCAGGGCAGAGGGGGTAAGCCCCACGCCAAGGTCGAGCTGAAACACCGGGAATATGCCCGGCAGATGCGAAAAGCCATGACCGACGCAGAACTGAAGCTTTGGAACGCTGTCCGCGCTCATCGTCTCGAAGGTATGGCCTTCAGACGCCAGCTACCTGTCGCCGGATATATCGTTGATTTCGCCTGCCCGTCGCATAAGATCATCGTCGAGCTCGATGGGTTGCAGCACGCGGAAGATGCTGCGGCAAGCTATGATCACCAGAGAACACAGACGTTTGAGGAACTTGGCTGGACCGTCCTCCGCTTCTGGAACGATGATATCCTGAAAGACATAGACAATGTCTGTCTCCACATTATCCGAACGGTAAAGGAGAACCAACCATGACCACCCATACCGGCGGATGCCAGTGCGGCGCGATCCGTTTTCGCGCCATCGGCGATCTGAAAGACAGTTCGATCTGTCATTGCCGCATGTGCCAGAAGGCTTTCGGGGCTTATTATGCGCCGCTGGTCTCCGTGCGTGAGGTCGAATTCGAATGGACGCGTGGTGAGCCGAAGCGCTTCCAGTCCTCCAGCGTGGTCAAGCGCGGCTTCTGCCCGGAATGCGGCACGCCGCTGACCTATGAGGCGCCGGATGGCATGGCGGTGGCGGCCGGGGCCTTTGACGATCCCGCCGCGCTGCCGCCGACCATTCAGTGGGGTGTGGAGCGAAAGATCGATTTCGTCGACAGCCTTCATACGCTGCCAGCCGTCGCCACCGAGGACGACCTGACGCAGGTGGACTATCTTGCCGATCTCGTTTCCTATCAACATCCCGACCATGACACTGAAAGCTGGCCACCGGAGAGCGGAAAATGAATGAAGCGGGCTTTTCCGGCGGCTGCCAGTGCGGTGCCGTGCGTTTCCATGCGGGCAAGCTTGGCCGGGCCTCCATCTGCCATTGCCGCATGTGCCAGAAACATTTCGGCAATTTCTTCGGTGCGCTGGTCAGCGCCGATCAGGCGCATCTGGTCTGGACACGCGGCCAACCGGCCCTCTTCCGCTCCTCGACCAAAATCCATCGCGGTTTCTGCAACAAATGCGGCACGCCGCTGACCTACCATTATCCGGGAGGCGTGGAGATCGCCATCGGCGCTTTCGATGAGCCGGAGCGGATCGAGCCGCAGGTGCAGGTCAACTTTCACAAGCGCATGCCGTGGATCGAGCAGCTGTTTTCCAAACCGGCCGTGGATCAGGGCGTGGACGAGGCGGAGATCAACTCCTATCAGCATCCGGATCACGACACTCAAGTCTGGCCGCCGGAAGAAGGTCGCTGATGGGCGAACTGACGGGCTTTTCCGGCGGATGCCAGTGCGGCGCAGTGCGTTACCGGATCGAGGGCGGGTTGCGTTATCCGCATCTGTGCCATTGCCGCATGTGCCAGAAGGCGTCAGGCAACTATTTCATGCCGCTTGCGGCAAGTACCCTCACGCAGTTTGAGATGACCCGCGGCGAGGCATCATGGTTCCAGTCTTCCGACCATGTGCGCCGCGGTTTCTGCGGTCGTTGCGGCACGCCGCTCTTTTATGACATGCCGGGGGCCGATTTCATCAATATCACCCTCGGTTCGCTGGATGAGCCGCAGCGGATAAGACCCGAAGCGCAGTCCAATCTTGCCAGCAAGATGCTCTGGTTTTCCGAGCTCGACGGCTTGCCGGTCGAGCCGGAACCTGCAACGGATGACGCGCCCGCGCCGGTGAACAGCCGGCAGCATCCGGACCAAGACACGGCCAAATGGCCACCAGAGGATAGTGACCCATGACCGAAGAATTGCGCGGCTTTTACCCCGAGATCGAACCTTTCGAGACCGGCATGCTCGATGTCGGCGATGGACATGTGATCTATTGGGAACGGGTGGGCACACGCGGTGCGAAACCGGCGATTTTCCTGCATGGCGGCCCGGGTGGCGGGGTGAACCCCACGCATCGCCGCGTTTTTGATCCGGCGCTGTATGATGTCATCCTGTTCGATCAGCGCGGCTGCGGCCGCTCCATCCCCCATGCGGAATTGGAGGCCAACACCACCTGGCATCTGGTCGCCGACATTGAAAGGCTGCGCGAGCTTTGCGGCTTTGAAAAATGGCTGGTTTTCGGCGGGTCCTGGGGCTCGACGCTGGCGCTCGCCTATGCCGAGACCCATCCGAACCGCGTCAGCGAGCTCGTTCTGCGCGGTATCTACACTGTCACCCGGCCGGAACTCGACTGGTACTACCAGTTTGGCGTTTCGGAAATGTATCCGGACCAGTGGGAAAAATTCATCGCGCCCATCCCGGAAGCTGAGCGCGGCGAGATGATGCAGGCCTATAATCGCTATCTCACCGGCGCTGACAAGGCAAAGAAGCTTGAATGCGCCAAGGCATGGAGCCAGTGGGAAGGCGCGACCATCGCGCTCGTTACCGATCCTGACCGCGTCGAGGATTTCGGCGAGGACAAATATGCCATCGCCTTTGCGCGCATCGAGAACCACTTCTTCGTTAATGCCGGCTGGCTGGAAGAAGGGCAACTGCTGCGCGATGCCGGCAAGCTCAAGGATATTCCTGGTGTCATCGTGCACGGGCGTTACGACATGCCCTGCCCGCTGAAATATGCCTGGCAGCTGGCCAAGGCCTGGCCGAAGGCGGATTTCCACATTATCGAGGCGGCTGGACACGCGATGAGTGAGCCCGGCATTCTTGACCAGCTGATCCGCGCCAACGATCACTTTGCCGGGAAATAAGAGTCTTTTCAGCGGCTTGAAACGGCCGGGTGAGACAATGAATCACGCGGGATTTCCCGCGTGAATCCCCCGGACGGTTACCATGGCAGCTTATTTCAAGAGCAAAGCGCCTGTTATTCATGCAGTTTTTCTCATGAACCCTTCACGGAAATGAATTGGCCGCCACTGTGGCGATCCGCTATAAAACGCCATCCGAACAATTTTGGCGGTACTCCCCATGGCACTCGACAAATCGCTCCCGGCCCAAGAGGGCGGCGACAGCGCGCGCGGTTTTGCTTTCGCGCTCTCCGCATATCTGCTGTGGGGCTTTCTTCCCTTTTACATGAAAGCGGTTGCGCATATTTCACCAATCGAAGTCATCGTGCATCGCGTCATCTGGTCTGTACCGATCGCGGCGGTCGTGCTGATTGCGCTCGGGCGCACGGCGGAAATCCGCTCAGCACTGAAAAACCCGAAGATGCTGGCCATGGCGAGCCTCACCGCCGCCCTCATCAGCATCAACTGGGGCGTCTATATCTGGTCGATCGGCGCGGGGCGTGCGCTTGATGCCGCACTTGGCTATTTCATCAATCCGCTGTTCAGCATCTTTCTGGGTGCCGTGCTGCTGAAGGAAAAGCTCTACCCGGCGCAGATCGCCGCCATCAGCCTCGTGGCGGTGGCGGTGGCGATCCTCACCTGGCATGCCGGCAGCCTGCCCTGGGTGTCCATCGCGCTTACTGTCTCCTGGGGTTTTTACGCCTTTTTCCGCAAGACATTACCGATTGGTGCGACGCAGGGCTTCCTGCTGGAAGTCATGCTCCTGTCCATTCCGGCCGTGCTGGTCATGGCCTGGCTGGGCTTCAGCGGACAGGCCCATTTCATGGGCGGCAATTCTGCCGACACCTGGCTTCTGGCAGCAAGCGGCGTGATCACCGCCGTTCCGCTCATTCTCTACGGCAATGGCGCAAAACTGCTGCGGCTGTCGACCATCGGCATCATGCAATATATCGCGCCGACGATGATCTTCCTCATCGCCATCTTCGTCTTCAAGGAGCCGTTCGACATGGTGCGCATGGCCGCCTTTGCGATGATCTGGGTGGCGCTGGCGATCTATACAGGCTCAAGCCTGATGCGGCTCAAGCGGTAATCCAGACTGCTTCCCCCCGTTCCCTTACTCATCACGGGAATGAGGAGAGGTGGTCAATAATCCACCAGCAATTGCGGGTTCGCATCATAACCGAAACGCGGCTTGACGCCGAGAAGGCCCGCCGTCTGGGCGATGATTTCGCGGGTCATGGGGGCTGCGGTGGAGGCCGCCGTGCGCCCGCCGTTCACGCCGGTCCTCGGAGCGTCGATCATCGTCAGCACGACATATTTCGGCCTATGCATGGGAAAACCGGCCACGAAGGCGTTGAAATTGATATCCTTGGCGTAACGGCCGTTGATCACCTTGTCGGCGGTTCCGGTCTTGCCGCCCACATGAAATCCTTCCACCTGCGCGCCGCGGCCGGAGCCCTTGATACCGTTCCAGTTGAACAGGTAACGCATATCGGCACTCGTCCTGTCGTTGATGACGGTGCGCGCGAGCGATGCGGCAGCTTCTTTCGAACGTGGCAGGAAGGTCGGCGAAATCAGGTTTCCGCCATTGATCAGCGCGGCGGCGGCCACCGCCGTCTGCAACGGCGTGGTGGCAACGCCATGGCCGAAAGAGATGGTGACGGAATTGATCTTCTTCCAGTTTTTCGGCTGGGTGGGTGTCGCCACACCCGGCATTTCCGTGTCCATTCTGGTAAGCAGCCCGAGTTTCGTCAGGAACTGCTGGTGGCCTTCCACGCCGACCTTGTCGGCCACCGCCGCCGTGCCGATATTCGATGAATATTGAAACACTTCCGGAATGGAGAGCGGCCGGTTCCGGCCCTTGAAATCCTTGATGGTGAAGCCGCCCATGCGGATCGGCCGCGACGCATCGACCACCGAATTCAGCGTTATCGCCCCCGCATCCAGCCCCATGGCCAGCGTGAAGCTCTTGAAGGTGGAGCCCATCTCGAAGGTGGCGTTGCTCATCCGGTTGAACCAGCCCTTCTCATACTCCTTGTCGATGCTGCCATCGGCAAGGGTGCGGGAAGGTTCGTTCGGATCGTAATCCGGCACGGAGGCCATGGCCAGCACCTCGCCCGTCTCCACATCGAGGATCACTGAGCCCGCCGCTTCGGCCTGATAGGCGCTTTTCGCCTTCACGACGACTTCACGGACGATGTTCTGCACCCTGAGATCGATGGAGAGCCGCACCGGCTCCAGTGGCGCGCCGCTGGCAAGACCCACGGCGCGCAGATCGGCAAGGCCCTGCTGGTCGAGGTAACGCTCCATGCCGGCAAGGCCCTGATTATCGACATTCACGTGGCCGATAATGTGCGAAGCGGTGGGGCCACCCGGATAAAAGCGCCGCTTTTCCGGCCGGAAGCCGATGCCCGGTATGCCGAGGTTGAGAATATCCGCCTGCTGCCGGGGCGTCAGCTGGCGTCGCAGCCACTGGAAGCCGGTATCCGAGCGCAATCTGCGGTGCGTGTCGCGCCAGTCGAGATTGGGGATGACGGTCGCCAGCTTCTCCACCACCTCATCCGGATCGACCACCCGGCGCGGATCGGCATAAAGCGACACCATGTTGAGATCGGTGGCCAGAAGCTTGCCGTTGCGGTCAACGATATCAGGCCGTGACGCAACGGCAGTGGCGCCGGTGTTGATCCAGGCGGTTGCGACGGGGTCCGCAAGCCCATATTGAACGAGGCGCGCAGCCACGACGGCATAGATGGCGATGAAGACGGCGATCAGAATACCCAGCCGCATTCGCGTATCCACCCGGCGGCGGGCACCGGCGCCAAGCACGCCTTCCCTGCCCCGCAGCGGGCTTCTCTGAATAATGAAATGCGCCCGGCTTTTAAGCCGCACCACAAAAGCAATCATTTCCTGATGCACCCAATCTCATGGCGGCGAAACGAGAGTCCGCGACAGCCAACGCCTTGGTGACGCTGGCACAGGATCAGTCGCGGGGCCATGAAAAGAGCGGGCGGAGCGATGCCGCTGTTAAATCTGTATTAATATACACTTAAAATTATAATGAACCGCGTGGCGGTTCATTAACGATTTTTCGGTGCGCAATGCATGCCGTTATCCCGAAACCGCTGAACGCTCTCGAACGACATGTGTCAGAGGCGGGAAATGACCGAAGGGTCGCCTTCCGGGTTCTGCTGGGCCAGCGCCCGGTCGATGATGGCGGGCACGATGTCCTTCACCTCGTCGACGACAAGCGGGTTCAACAGGTGGGCGCGGTGGATGAAACCCTGGTCGCGCATGTGCTGCACCAGTTCCAGCATCGGGTTCCAGAAGCCGTTGATATTGGCAAAGACCATCGGCTTGGCGTGACGGCCGAGCTGCGCCCAGGTCATGATCTCGACGATCTCCTCCAGCGTGCCGACACCACCCGGCAGGGTTACGAAGGCATCCGAGCGCTCGAACATCATATGTTTGCGCTCATGCATGTCCTTGGTAACGACAAGCTCGTTCAATTGTCCGAGAGAATGGCGCGTTGCCTCCATATCGACCAGAAATTCCGGTATGATGCCGGTTACTTCGCCGCCATTGGACAGAACGCCGCTGGCAACCGCGCCCATGATGCCCTTGGTGCCGCCGCCATAAACGAGGCGGATGCCGTTTTCGGCAATGGATTTCCCAAGCGCGCGGCCTGCTTCCATATGAGCTGGATCACGTCCGGGCTGGGAGCCGCAATAAACGCAGATGGATCGAATCGCTGTATTTTTGTCCGTCATGAGAGGAAGGAACTATGCGGGATGCTGCACGTCAAGAAAATTTGGGAAATCCCTTGTAAATATGGCCTTTTGGCCACACGCCGCTTGTCTGGCGCAAGGTAAGACGCTAGCAATCTCAACTCGTGTGAAAAGCTTGAAATACCCGGAGATTCCAGGATGAAAAACAATAAAGCCGGTTTGCTGGCGCTGATCGTGCTGGGCATCGCGTCCCTGCTCATGATCTTTTTCGTCCTGCCGAGGATTTCCAACGACGGCAAACCGATCGGTGACGCCATCAACGAGGCGGGCAACGCCGTGAAGAACAGCGTGGAAATGGGCGGCGACAAGGCGGGCGACATCCTGTCCGACGCCGCCGAGGAAACCGCCAATATCGCCGACAAGGTGGGACGTCTTGCGGCGTCTGCAACGCAATCGATCAAGGATCTGACAACGCTTTTCGCCGACAGCAAGGTTCCCTCCGACGCCGATTTCGCAGCGGCGCGCAAAAAGGTCGAAGCTTCGCTCAAAGAGCTGACCAATATCGAAATCCCTGAGTCTCTGGACGAAACGACGTCGCGGCTGATCACCACGGCGCGCACGGCGGCCGAACGCACCACGGCCTTCCTGCGCGGCCTGCCCGACAATGCGGCAGCGGCCGCAGCCCAGATCCGCCGCCTGGCAGGCGTTTTCGCCGGGACCGACGATGGCGCAGCGCAGCCGGCACAGCCCGCCGCCGCACCTGCCGTCCCAGCACCGGCCGGTGCTGCCCAGGCAACGCCCGGCGTACCGACCTTTGACGTGTTGCGCGTCGAGCCGGATGGTTCGGCTGTGGTCGCCGGCAAGGCGCAGCCGGGTGCCAAGCTCGAAATTCTCAGCAATGGCAAGGTGATCGCCCAGACCACCATCGACGGCACCGGCGATTTCGCCGCGGTTTTCGACAATCCCCTGCCACCGGGTGACCATGAGCTGGTGCTGCGCTCCACCGACACCAGCGGCAAGGCAACACAATCCGAAGAAGTGGCAACCGTTTCGGTGCCCAACGGCAAGGCCGGCGAACTTCTGGCGATGGTTTCCAGGCCCGGTGAAGCAAGCCGCGTGCTGGCGATGCCGGAGGCCGCACCTCCGGCACTGCAGACCGAACAATCGGGACAGCCCGCAGCGGCATCCACCGAAACCGGCAATGCCGCCACCACGCCTGCAGCCGTTGCCGGAGTGACGGCTCCCCCTGCTGCCGGTTCCGTTCCGGCTCAGGCAGCTGCCTCGACCGTTCAGGTCACAGCCGTGGAATTTGAAGGATCGAAGATTTTCGTTGCGGGTTCCGCGCCCGCCGGTTCGACCGTGCGCGCATTGGTCGATGACCGGGAGATCGGCAAGAGCGTTACGGAAGCCTCCGGGCATTTCGTCGTCGAGGGTGATGTCGATCTTGCCGTTGGCAGCCATATCGTCACCGTCGAGGAACTGAATGCCGACGGCACGGTGAAGCTGCGCGTGCGTGTTCCCTTCGAGCGGCCGCAGACCGATCAGGCAACCGTTGCCATGCAGGCGCCCACCGCTTCGCCCGCCGCCACCGCAGTCGCGCCGGCTGAAAACCAGAGCACGGCAAGCGACCGCGCCACATTTGAAAAGCTGCGTGACGACGTTTCCAAGGCTTTCGGCATTCTTTCCACTCTCTACAAGGATCAGGCGACGCCGGCGCTCGATCAGGCAATTGCCGGCCGCTCCGCGGTGGTGATTGGCCTGAAATCGCTCTCCGAGTTCCGCACCGCCGCGGCAACGGAGCCGGCCTTCACCGCCTTTGCAGGTGGCATCACCGCCAAGGCGCGTGATCTGCTGGCATCGGTCGAGGCATGGCCGAATGATGTGGCGGCCATCGGCAAGGGCATCGCATCGCTTGCCAGCCGGTTGACCGAACTCCATATTACCGCGCCAGCCGCGCCCGCGCCGCAAGCGCCCGCCGGTCCGCAGACCTTCGAGCAGGCCCCGCTTGCCGAAAGCCAGAACAGCGTCATCATCCGCCGCGGCGATACGCTGTGGCAGATTTCCCGGCGCGTTTATGGACAGGGCGTGCGTTACACGACGATCTACCTCGCCAATGAGGACCAGATCAAAAACCCTGATCTCATCGAGCCCGGTCAGATTTTCGGTGTACCGGAAAAGGCCCTGCCGAATGCGGAGGAACTTCACCGCAAACGGCTGAAGGGCGGCTCTTAAGGCGCTGAAGAGGTTGCGGTGAACCCGCGACAATCCCACCTGTGACAAGCACGGCGGCGAAAGCCGCCGTCCTGCTGTCGGCTTCCGGCAGTGACCGGAGAGAATGATGGCCACGAAGAAAAAAACCATTTCGGCGGATTCCAGCAATCCCACCCAGACCCTGATCAATCTCTGGCCCTATATGTGGCCTGAAGGACGTCTGGACCTGAAGATGCGCGTGGTCTGGGCCACCGTGTTCCTAGTTGTCGCCAAACTGGTGTTGATCCTCGTCCCCTATTTTTTCAAATGGGCGACGGATGCGCTGAACGGCAGACTGGACATGGCAGGGCTGGTTCCGGCCTTCCTGCTCGGCGCGGTCGCTCTGGTCATCGCCTATAATCTGACGCGGCTGATACAGGTCGGGCTCAACCAGCTGCGCGATTCGCTGTTTGCCAGCGTCGGCCAGCATGCCGTGCGCCAGCTCGCTTACAGAACCTTCGTGCACATGCACCGGCTTTCCCTGCGCTTCCATCTGGAACGCAAGACCGGCGGGCTTTCGCGGGTTATCGAGCGTGGCACCAAGGGCATCGAAACCATTGTCCGTTTCACCATTCTCAACACCGCGCCGACCTTCATCGAATTCCTGCTGACGGCTGTTATTTTCTGGGCGTCATATGGTTTTTCCTATGTGCTGGTCACCGTCATCACCGTCTGGGCCTATATCTGGTTCACCGTGCGAGCCAGCAACTGGCGCATCTCCATTCGCCGCGCCATGAATGACAGCGACACCGACGCCAATACCAAGGCAATCGACTCGCTTCTGAACTTCGAGACCGTCAAATATTTCGGTAACGAGGAGATGGAGGCGAAGCGCTTCGACGTTGCGATGGAGCGTTACGAAAAATCGGCGATCTCGATCTGGACATCGCTCGGCTGGCTGAACTTCGGCCAGGGTGTGATCTTCGGCATCGGTTCCACCGTCATGATGGTGATGTCGGCGCTGGCCGTGCAGCGCGGCGAACAGACCATCGGCGATTTCGTCTTCGTCAATGCGCTGCTGCTGCAGCTTTCCGTGCCGCTGAACTTCATCGGTTTCGTTTACCGCGAAATCCGCCAGGGTCTGACCGACATAGAGCAGATGTTCGACCTTCTCGAGGTCGAGGCCGAGGTTACCGACAAGGCGGATGCGAAACCGCTTGGCGCCGGCCCCGGCGCCATCTCGTTCCGCGACGTGCATTTTGCCTATGATCCGGAAAGGCCGATTTTGAAGGGCGTTTCCTTCGATGTCCCCGCCGGCAAGACGGTGGCGATCGTCGGGCCCTCGGGGGCAGGAAAATCGACGATCTCGCGGCTGCTTTATCGTTTCTACGATATTCAGGAAGGCGCCGTCACAATCGACGGGCAGGATATTCGCGACGTGACGCAAAAGAGCCTGCGTTCGGTGATCGGCATGGTACCGCAGGATACCGTACTGTTCAACGACACGCTCGCTTACAACATCCGCTACGGCCGCCCCTCGGCAACGCAGGAGGATGTCATGGCCGCAGCGGATGCGGCGCAGATCAGCGCCTTCATCGGCAAGCTTCCGGAGGGTTACGCCACCATGGTCGGTGAACGGGGCCTGAAACTGTCGGGTGGTGAAAAGCAGCGCGTGGCGATTGCCCGGACCATCCTCAAGGCCCCGCCGATCCTCATTCTCGATGAGGCGACTTCAGCGCTCGATACGCATACCGAGCAGGAAATCCAGAGCGCGCTCGACATCGTCTCGAAAAACCGCACCACACTGGTCATCGCCCATCGTCTTTCCACGGTCATCCACGCGGACGAAATCATCGTGCTGAAGGAAGGCCAGATCGCCGAGCGTGGAACACATGCTTCGCTGATGGCGCAGAACGGCCTCTACGCCTCGATGTGGAGCCGCCAGCGCGAAGCCATCCGGGCGGAAGAGATGCTGCGCCATGTTCGCGAAACCGACGATCTCGGCGTTGTGGACCGCGGCGAACCGGCGCATTGACGGGCATAAACCCCGGGGAACCGGGATCGCAGATCCGCCGGGCCATTGCCGGGCGGGTCGTTTGGCTGTAACCAGCTAGGCAAAATTTGTCGCATTGCCGTGTGGATCGTGTCGTATCACGACCACATATAGACGCGACAACGGAAACCGGAGCAAGGAATCTCATGAGTCTGTTCGACACCATTCGCAACACCATCGTACCGATCCACAAGGAAGGTTACGTCTTTGTCGCCGCCTTCTTCGTCGCGTCGCTGGTGCTCGGCTGGATTTCCGAACCGCTATTCTGGGTCGGTCTCGTGCTGACGGCCTGGTGCGCCTATTTCTTTCGCGACCCCGAGCGCGTTACACCACAGGATGACGACCTGATCATCAGCCCCGCCGACGGCAAGGTTTCCGCCGTGCAGACCGTCGTTCCGCCGCTGGAGCTGGAACTCGGCAAGGAGCCGATGGTGCGCATCTCGGTGTTCATGAACGTGTTCAACTGCCATGTGAACCGCGCCCCGGTACGCGGCCGCATCGTCAATGTCGCCTATCGCCCCGGCCTCTTCCTCAATGCGGAAGTGGACAAGGCTTCCGAAGACAATGAGCGCAACGGTCTCGTCATCGAGACGGCGCATGGCAAGGTCGGCGTGGTGCAGATCGCCGGCATGGTTGCCCGCCGTATCGTCTGCTGGGTCAAGCCGAATGAACCTGTTGATGCCGGTGAGCGTTTCGGCCTTATCCGTTTCGGTTCGCGTCTCGACATCTTCCTGCCGGAAGGTTTCCAGCCACGCGTTTCCGTCGGCCAGACGGCGATTGCCGGTGAAACCGTACTTGCCGAATTCGGCTCCGCCAAGGGCCCGGTCATCAGCCGCCGCGGCTGATGACAATCAGGAAGGGCATACGCCATGGAAACGCCGATCGTCGAGCCGCAACAGAACGGAAAACAGGAGAGCCGCAAGGATAGCGGCCGGGGACCACGCCTGCGGGAAATTCCCTTCCGCCTCGTGATACCCAATCTCATCACCGTTCTGGCCATCTGTGCGGGCCTGAGCGGCGTGCGTCTCGCCATCGAAGGCCGCTTTGAGCTGGCCGTCGGCATGGTGCTGCTCGCCGCCTTCCTCGACGGCATCGACGGGCGCATCGCCCGCATGATGAAGGCGACATCCAAATTCGGCGAACAGATGGATAGTCTGGCGGACATCGTCAATTTCGGTGTCGCCCCTGCCCTGGTGGTCTATGCCTATCTGCTCGATCAGGCACGCTCCATCGGCTGGATCGCCGCGCTTATCTATGTCATTGCCGCCGGCCTGCGCCTGGCACGCTTCAACGTGATGATCGAACGACCGGTGAAAGCGCCCTGGCAGAACGAATTCTTCGTGGGTGTTCCGGCTCCCATGGGCGCCATGCTGGTGCTTCTGCCGGTCTATCTCGGCTTCCTCGGCGTGGAGCCGGACAAGCCCTTCGCCTACGTCGCCGCCGCCTATACCGTACTGATCGGTTACCTCCTCATCAGCCGTTTGCCGGTCTGGTCGGGAAAATCAGGCACCAGCCGCATTCGCCGCGATCTGGTGCTACCGATGATCCTCGTCGTCGTGCTTTATGTGGCGATGTTGATGAGCTTCACCTGGGAAGTGCTGGTTCTGACGGTTGCCGCCTACCTCGTCTTCATTCCCATCAGCGCCCGCCTGTGGCACCGCCGCTACGGCACGCTGACCATCGAAGAAGACGCGCATGATGATGCGAATGGCGGAAACGGCCTCGATCGCGGTATTTGAAACCATAGGTTTATTTTTCCCGCAGGACCTTGCCGGCGGATGTGGCGCAAAATGTCGCATCCCCAAAAGCCGGCTTCGTTTTTATTCGCCTCGAATCCGTCAAGATTACCCCCGAAAAAGGGGCTTCACACGCTTCGCACAGGCGAAAGGCGTGAATTATGGAGAAGAGAAATGACGAACGAGACGAAGGCACAGCCGCAGGCGAAGCCGGACCTCAAAAGCCACTACCGCCCGCTCGGACTGAAGGCCGTGGCGGCCGCAGCCCTGATGTTGAAGCGCAAGCCAGTCGTCAAACCCGCCTGAAAACATTCAGTTTTTTGGCCAGCGGTTTTCGGATCATCTGGTGGATCGGGTCTAGAATCAACATTCCCCGGCACAATTTCAGCAATCGCGCGGCGCCTTTAACGGCGCCGTTTTTTTATCCGGTATGCAGCATGAACGGCCGGTATTCATAAATTCAGGAACTTTTTGTAACGAAGCAGCAACGAAAGTGAAGTAAAAAGCGCGGCCTCTACGAAACGTCTGTACGAGCGCAAACGTATAGACTAGTGAATAACAAAGAATTTTCTATTTTTCGCAGTTTTTTCCAAAACAATGCATAAGCCGACTTCCCAATCCGCAGACATGCGGATGACGAATATCCGGTGTTCGGGAAAGCGTGCGAAGACAGGCCAGGGGGGCTTGGGACGGCCATGCAGGATAAAATCCTTCTGATTGAAGATTCCGTTGCTCTTTCCATGCTGCTGAAGTCGCGGCTCTCGGAAGAGACCGAAGCTGAGGTCATTCATTGTGACAGCATGGCCGCCGCCGATACGCTGTTGCGCGCCCATGATTTCACGCTGGCGCTGACGGGGCTCAACCTGCCTGACGCACCAAAGGGCGAGATTTTAGCTCTTCTTTCCGAGCACAAGGTGCCGGCGATCGTCTTCACCGCAACGGTGGATGAAGAGGCACGCAAACGTTACGCCGAAAAGAAGATCATCGATTATATCGTCAAGGACGGGCACCGCACCGTCGATGCGGTGGTCAAGACCGTTGACCGGATTTTGACCAACCGGCGCTTTTCCGTTCTGGTGGTCGATGACGCGCGCACGGCGCGTTCCGGCCTGGTGGAAATATTGGAGCGGCAGAATTTCAAGGTCAGCGAGGCCCATTCGGGCAACCGGGCGCTGGAAATCCTGTCGCAGGACCCATCGATCCAGCTCGTCATCACCGATTACCATATGCCTGACATGGACGGTTATGAGCTGACGCGCCGTATCTGCGACAGTCGTTCCTCGGAAGATCTCAGGGTGATCGGCATCTCGTCCTCCACCGACCGGCTGCTTTCGGCAAGCTTCCTGAAGGCAGGCGCATCCGATTTCGTCTATCGCCCCTTCGTGCCGGAAGAATTGCAGTGCCGTATCGACAATAATATCGAAACGCTGAAGCAGCTGAAGCGCCTGCGTGAACTGGCTGAACGCGACCATCTGACCGGCTTGCCGAACCGCCGCTCCTTCTTCGAGCGTACCCGGGCCTTGATGGATATCATCAACGACAACGACGAAAACGGCGCGGTCGCCATTCTCGACATCGACCATTTCAAGAAGATCAACGACACACTCGGGCACGATGCCGGCGACCGGGCGCTGAAAAAGCTTGCCGAACTGCTGCACGACATGTGCCATGAGAAGCGCCATATTCCCGCCCGCCTCGGCGGCGAGGAGTTCGCCGTGTTCCTGCGCGGGCTTGATGCCCGTGCCGCCTATCAGTTCTGCGAGGAGCTGCGCGGCGCTGTTGAAAGCAATGGCCGCCAGCTCAGCGGCAGCAGCCTGGCGCTGACGATTTCGCTCGGCGTGGTGGAAATCGAAAAGGGCGAACCTTTCGACAACCAGCTGAATGCCGCCGATCAGCTGCTCTATCTCGCCAAGGCGAATGGCCGCAACCGGGTGTATTCCGACGTGATGATCCAGGAAGGCTTAAAGAAGATGGGGCAGAACAGCTGAGATTTTCCCGTAGATAGGGTCATGGGCCGAGCGGGTGCCGCTTGTTTCTTCTCCCCGCCGGGGAGAAGTCCGCGGCAGCGGGATGAGGGGGCAAGCCCTCCGAATTTCGGCAACGTCGCCCCCTCATCTGACCCTTCGGGCCACCTTCTCCCCGGCGGGGAGAAGAAATGTGCGGCAACGTCCAGCCGTAAATAACTAGCCTCGCGCGCCACGCAAAGACGTTAAAACAGCGACATCTGCCCTTCATCCTTCGGCGGTTTGATCTTTGCCAGCGGCGCGGTTTCCGGCACCGGCTCGATGAGGTCAGCGCCGACATTGGCGACCTTGTTGACCTTGTCCGACACCGGGATCATCTCGAAGAAATCGTCCTGCGCCGGGCGCATCAGATCGGCCACCTCGCGCGATTCCTGCGTCTTGCAGTCCAGCCAGCGGCTGAAATCCTCGGGCGCGATGACAACAGGCATGCGGTCGTGAATACGCCCGATCGCGGCATTGGCAGCGGTGGTGAGAATTGCACCGGTATCGACTTCCGAGCCATCGGCTGAGGACCATGTTTCCATAAGGCCGGCAAAGGCGACGATGCCGCCGTTTTTCGGGCGGATGAAATAGGGCTGCGGCTTGCCGCCCTCCTCCTTCGGCGGTCGTCGCCACTCATAAAAGCCAGTGGCGGGAATGAGCACACGGCGATGGCGCATGGCGGCACGGAAGGATGCCTTGCCGATGGCGGTTTCCGAACGCGCGTTGATGAGCAAGGGAAAATCCTTGGGATCCTTCACCCAGCCCGGCAGAAAACCCCAGCGGACCAGCACGGCCCGGCGGTTGGGCAGGTTGCTGCCGCGCTCCTGCCGCTCGCCTTCCAGCACCACCAGAACCGGTTGCGTGGGCGCGATGTTGAAACGGGCGGGAAAATCCTCAAGCCCGATCAGGTCGAGATAATCGGCGATTTCTTCCGGCGTCGCCTTCAGGACAAAACGTCCACACATGATCTTCTCCTCAGGCGCGTGGGCCGAACAGAATGACGGCCGTGCCGGCAAGGCAGACGGCGCCGCCGGCGACATCCCATTTATCCGGCACCTGCCCTTCAACGCCCCAGAGCCAGAGAAGCGATGCGGCGATGTAAATCCCGCCATAGGCGGCATAGGCTCTGCCCGCCGTCTCGGTCGGCACCAGTGCCAGCAGCCAGGCAAATGCGGCAAGCGACAGCATGCCCGGCAATAATATCCAGACCGGCTTGCCGAGTTTCAGCCAGGCCCAGAAGGCGAAGCAACCGGCGATTTCCGCAAGTGCCGCCAATACATAGATAAGATAGACCTTCATTCCACCGTCTTCTGCGTGCACAATAGAGCGTGTTGTTCTCAACAGGTTAGAGCCTCCGCGCCTTATCCGAAAGGGCGCATTGGCGCTCTCGCACCACAATATGCAGACAGGCCGGAGACGGCCGAAACGAGTGAAACCCTTCATGACCCTTCGCATCAAGCCCCGCCCCGCCTCCTCCGCCATCGTCAGGAATGGCGACCGGCTGCTTCTCGTGCGCCGGGCCAATCCACCGTCAAAGGACATGTTCGCCTTTCCGGGCGGCCGTGGCGAAGAGGGAGAAACACCGGCCGAGACCGCACTTCGCGAACTTCACGAGGAAACCGGCATCGTGGCGCGCAAACCGCAACTCTTCGCGACCTATGACCTGCCGTCACGCAATGCAGACGGCGTGCTGACCAGCCATTATTTCCTGTCCGTCTTCACGGTGGAAACGGATGCCGATCCGGCCGTGACGGCGGCCGACGATGCGGCGGATGCGGGCTGGTACACATTGGCGGAAATCCGCCGGCTGCCGGCACCTGAAAGCGTCGTCGAATGCGCCGAGCGCCTGTTTGCATGATTGCCAGCCAGCCAGAATCGCGATTATTTAGGGCATGTCCGCTCGCCGGATGTTCACGAGCCAGTAGTTCACGAGCCAGTAGTTCACGAGTATGTGTGGGGCAGAATAGAATTTTGATACGATCAACCATTTTCCTGTCTCTTTTCCTGACCATGTTACCGGCCGGGCAAGAAGGCGTCGCTTATGCGCAGCCTTCAAAAGCGGCTTCCAAGGAAGTACGACCTGCGGAAGTAACGCCGCCCAAACCCGCACCTTATGACGACAAGCTGGCACGGCTTTCCGAAATACTGGGCGCGGTGCAATATTTAAGAACCCTGTGCCCTTCTTCCGGTCCGGAGGACTGGCGCAGATCGATGAGCGATCTTCTGGCTGCGGACACGGCCAACGAACCCGAAAGACGCCAGCGCATGACGGCTGCATTCAACCGTGGATACCGCTCCTTTGCGGCCATCCACACCAGTTGCACACGCGCCGCCGTCATGGCAGAAGAGAACTACCGTAACGAAGGGGCAACACTCGCTCAGGAAATCGCGTCGCGGTTCGGAAATTAGCGGATTGTTAACCTCTTTTCGCCGCAGGCCGTGCCGTTTTGATAAAAGACTGATAGTGTTGTTAACAGGGTGGTAAGGACTTGCCCGCCCTGTCGAGGATGAAAAATGCAGACGAGCCGTAACGAAATCGACGATATGATCGTGCATGAAAAGATGCAGGTCGCTCTGGAACACCAGAACGAGGCATGGGCCGACGGCATGGCCGACGGCATCGAGCCTGAGATCATCGCCGATGCCGCCATTGCTCTGGCCATGCGCGAAACCATTCGCATGCATGGCGAAGCCGGCGCTGAAGCAATGCTGGAATCGCTGCGCCAGCGCATGCTTGAAGGCGAATTTTCTCCGCAGCGGGTGATACAGTAAAGCCGGGGTCTATCATGTCTTGCCTGAGCAAGGGGCTTTTGCGCTCTTCCGCCATGCTGTCCATCGTGCTTGCTTTGACCGCCGGGTCGGTTGGCTTGCCGAACCGCGCTTTCGCCCTTTCCGAGCTGAAACCGGCGCAAAACACCGAAAGCGAGCCGCAGGCCCAGAATGGCGATCAGCCGCAGCAGGCTCAGCCCGCGGAGCCGGACGAGATCGAAGGTGATTCGGAAGGTATTCCCCTGCCCGACCCTCTGGTCGACCGTTCCGCTGCCCAGACCAAGCAGCAATCCTCCAAGCCCGACAATGCTCCGGAAATGTCCGTCGTCATCGAGCACGACATTTCCAAGGCCCCGGAAGCCGTTCGCAAGCTGCGCCAGCAGATCATCGACGCAGCCGCTTCGGGTGATATCGAAAAATTGCGGCCCTTCATCGCCGCCGGCCAGAACGCATTCCGTATCGACGGCAGCGACAGTGAAGACCCGATCGCGGCACTGAAAAGCTATTCCGGCGATCCCGACGGGCTGGAAGTGCTGGCGATCATCATCGACCTATTGTCGACCGGTTATGCCCATATCGATGCCGGCACGCCGGACGAAGCCTATGTCTTCCCCTATTTCGCCGGAAAGCCGCTGAATACGCTGACGCCGCCGGAAAAGGTGGAGCTCTTGCGCATCATTACGGCGGGCGATCTGGCGGATATGCAGGAATACGGCAATTACAGCTTTTACCGCATCGGCATTTCGCCTGATGGCAAGTGGAAGTTCTTCACCGCTGGCGATTGATCGCCTCACGGTGCTTGCCGTTCTCCGGTAAAAATCCTAACTGTGCGGAATGAGCCGTCCGGCAAAGTGCATCTGCATTTTGCCGGAGATCGCGCAGTCTCGATGAACCGAACGGTGACGCCATGCCTTCCGCCTTTCTTGCCGACCGCCGCCTGATCAGAGTTTCCGGCACAGGCGCCGAGGAATTTCTGAACAATCTCATCACCGCCGATGTTGAAAATTTGGGCGAGGGCGAAGCCCGCGCTTCGGCGCTGCTGACGCCGCAGGGCAAGATCCTGTTCGATTTCCTGATTGCGCGCGACGGAACGGATTACCTGATCGAGACGGGTGCTGCCGAGCAGGATGCGTTGCTGCGCCGCTTGACCATGTACAAGCTGCGCGCGCCGGTCGATCTGAAATCCGAAGCCACCGAAGGCGTCAGCGTTTTCTGGAACGAGAATGCGCCGGAAGCAGGCATCAAGGATGGGCGTTTCGCCAAGACAGGGGTCGACCTATTCCGCGTGCCGGGCGCATCGGCCTCCGGCGACGCTGCAGCCTATGATGCGCTGCGCGTCGAACACGGCATTGCCGAATCCGGCCGGGATTATGCGCTGCAGGATGCCTTTCCCCATGATGTGCTGATGGATGTGAATGACGGCGTTTCCTTCAAGAAGGGCTGCTTCGTCGGCCAGGAGGTCGTCTCACGCATGAAACATCGAGGCACGGCAAGGCGGCGCGTCGTTACCGTTTCGGCGGAAGGTCCGCTTCCCGCCACCGGGACGGAGATTACCGCCAACGGAAAACCGGTGGGCACTCTTGGGACCGTTTGCGGCAACAACGCTCTTGCCATTGTGCGGATCGATCGCATTGCCGATGCGCTTGCCGCCGGCACGCCGCTTATTGCGGAAAATGCCACCGTAACCGTGGCCCTGCCGGCCTGGAGTGGCCTTTCCTTCCCGGCCGCCGATCCGGCAGCGCGGACGGAGGACTAGGCGTGGCTGCCGCAAAAGGTCCGCGCGCCTGGCAGCGCATGCTCTCCGGGCGGCGGCTCGATCTGCTCGATCCTTCGCCGCTCGACGTGGAAATCGCCGATATCGCCCATGGTCTTGCCCGCGTTGCCCGCTGGAACGGCCAGACGCGCGGCGATCACGCCTTTTCCGTCGCCCAGCACAGCCTCATCGTCGAGACGATTTTCTGCCGCATGTGCGCGGATGCGACGCCCGGCGACATGCAGATGGCGCTTCTGCATGATGCGCCCGAATATGTCATCGGCGACATGATCTCACCGTTCAAATCCGTGGTTGGCGGCGGTTACAAGACCGTGGAAAAACGGCTGGAGGCCGCCGTGCATCTGCGGTTCGGCCTGCCGCCGCATGCATCACGCGAATTGAAGGACCGCATCAAGAAGGCCGATACGGTTGCCGCCTTTTTCGAGGCGACGGAGCTTGCCGGTTTTTCCACCGCCGAGGCGCAGAAATTCTTCGGGCTGCCGCGCGGCATCACCCGCGACATGTTCACCATCACGCCGCTGCCGTCGACGGAAGCGCAAAGACTGTTCATCGAACGTTTCGAAGCAATCGAGGCGCTGCGCGTAACCAAGACCGGGAGCGCCAAATGACGGCCATCGTGGTATCGCCGCTGTCGCGGATCGCGGAAATGGCCGTGAAGCACAAGGCCCGCGAAATGGTGACACTGATCGCCAAGGAGCAGAGCTTTCACCGCCCGGCGGTGATTGCCGCCGACCGGCATCTGACGCTTGCCATGAACGACATCGCCTTCAAGGGCACCGGTGATCTTATCGCCCCTGATGATGCGCATGTGCTGAAGCTCATCGATTTTGCGCGGGAATGGGATCAGTCCGCACCGCTGCTCATCCATTGCTGGATGGGGATTTCGCGCTCACCGGCCGCCGCCGTCATTGCAGCACTCAGCCTTTATCCGGATCAGGACGATAACGAGCTTGCGCTTCGCCTGCGCGCCGTCTCGCCCTATGTCACGCCCAATGCCCGCATCATTGCCATCGGCGATCGGCTGCTGGCGCGTGAAGGCCGGCTGGTCAAGGCAATCAAGGCGATCGGCAGGGGTGCCGATACCGACGGCAATGTGCCTTTCGTGTTGCCGCTTGGCGGCTGACCCCCGATTTTTGGCGGAACCCCTGCGGCACCCGTTCGTTACCAACCCTGAACAGCAATGAAAATCACGGGATAATTCATGGAACAACAGGCAACGGATATCATCGTCGCATCGCAGGCGGCCGTGCGGCAGGCGAGCGCGCTGGCGGTGCAATATTCCTTTTCGATCGTCGGCGCGCTTCTGCTGCTGATCGTCGGCTGGCTGGCCGCCACCTTCCTGCAGCGCTGGGCTTTTCAGGGCCTGTCGCGCATTCGCGGTTTCGATGAGACCTTGGCCGGTTTCTTCGCAGGCGCCATCCGTTATGTCGTGCTTATTCTGGTGCTGGTGATGGTACTTGGCCAGTTCGGCGTGCAGACGGCTTCCATTCTCGCGGCCCTTGGTGCTGCCGGTCTCGCCATCGGCCTTGCGCTGCAGGGCACGCTGCAAAACATTGCCGCCGGCATCATGCTTCTGGTGCTGCGCCCCTTCCGGGTCGGTGAATATATCGAGACCAATACGGTCAGCGGCACCGTGGTGGAAATCGGTTTGTTTGCCACCGAGCTCAAGACCAGCGATGGGCTTTACCGCCTCGCACCCAATTCCACCCTTTGGAATGTACCGATCACCAATTACAGCCGCTTTCCCTCACGCCGCCACGAGCTGAGCCTGACGGTCAAGAATGACGACGATCTGGCTGCTGCACAGGATATGCTGATGCGCGTGGTGCGCTCGGAAAGCCGGGTGCTGCTGGACCCCTCCCCCATCACCTTCGTCGATTCCGTCAGCGCCGACAGCGCGACGGTCAAATTGCGTTATTGGGTGCGCAGCGACAGTTATTTCGCCACGACCCGCGATGTGACGAAGGCGATGAAACTCGCCTTTGATGAACGCAAGGCGGAAGTGAGCGCGCAGCCCGCCTGAGGCCTCAAGCTCTCTTTTTGCCCTCCTCCATTTCTCAAGCGCGGTGGCCTTACCGGCCATCGCGCTTTTTCATTATGGCCCGCCCGCTCCCGCCTTGCGTCCTGCAAAAGACACCTCTATAGGTCGACTTGTAATGTTATTACGTAACCGACTTTTCGATGACAGATATGAGAGGCCGAAACAATGCAGAAGACACACATCCTCGTCACCGGCGCGGTGGCACTTGGTTCCATGCTGCTGGTGGCAGCCGCTGCCACGGCCGCCGGGGGTGACAAATCCGCCGCCCACAGCCATGACCATGGGCACGATCACGGCCACCAGATGACCGAGGCGGAAAAGAAGATTTACAGCGGCTATTTCGAAGACGCCCAGGTGAAGCCGCGCACGCTTTCCGACTGGGACGGCGACTGGCAGTCTGTCTATCCCTACCTGCTGAACGGCTCGCTTGATTCCGTCATGGCCGAAAAAGCCGCCCATGGCGACAAGACGGCTGCAGAATATCGCGCCTATTACGACATCGGTTACAAGACGGATGTGAACCGCATCGTCATCAAGGGCGACAGCGTGGCCTTTTACAAGGAAGGCAAGCCGGTCGAAGGCACATATGCCAGCGACGGTCAGGAAATCCTGACCTACAAGAAGGGCAATCGCGGCGTAAGATACATCTTCAAGAAGACCTCCGGCGACGAGGCCGCTCCGCAGTTCATCCAGTTCAGCGACCATTCCATCGCCCCGGTCAAGGCAGGCCACTACCATCTCTACTGGGGGAATGACCGAAAGGCCCTGCTGGACGAAGTCACCAACTGGCCGACCTATTATCCCTTCCTGATGGACGGCGCTGATATCGTCAAGGAAATGGCGGCGCATTGAACCATTGCAGGCTTACGGGTTTCCACGGTTTGGAGAATGCCGAGCGAGCGCGTCTTTCGCCTTCTCCCCGAGGGGGAGAAGGTCGCGGTAGCGGGTTGAGGGGGCAAGCTCTCGGTTTATCGCTGGCCTTGCCCCCTCATCTACCCCTTCGGGGCATCTTCTCCCCGGCGGGGAGAAGAAAGACTCACTGCCCCATGGTCGAGCGATGCGCCCAGCCGGTCATGCGCTTCTCCAGCCAGGCCATGATGGCGTACATGACGATGCCCTCCACCGCGAGCATCAGGAGGCCCGCAAAGACCAGCGGCACGTTGAACTGGCTCTGCGCCGAACTCATCATGTTGCCGAGGCCATAATTTGAGGCGACAGTCTCCGAGACGACCGAGCCGACGAAGGCGAGCGTGATGGCGATTTTCAGCGAGCCGAAGAAATAAGGCATGGAGCGCGGAATGCCGACCTTCAGCATGATGTCCATCTTCTTTGCGCCCAGCGCCCGCAGCACATCCTCGGTTTCCGGCTCGATCGTGGCAAGACCAGTGGCGACATTAACGACGATGGGGAAGAAGGAAATCAGGAAGGCGGTCAACACGGCGGGGACAGTGCCGATGCCGAACCAGATGACAAGGATCGGCACCAGCGCCACTTTCGGGATGGCGTTGAAGCCGATCATCAACGGATAAAGCCCGGCATAAATGGTTTTCGACCAGCCGATGAACAGGCCGATGGCAAGGCCGGCGACAACGGCGATGGCAAAGCCCAAAGTCGTCGTATAAAGCGTCTGCAGCGAATTCTTCCAGATCGGCGACCAATATTGCAGGATGGCCTGACCTACTCTCACGGGCGACGGCAGGATGGTGGGCGGCATTTTCAGCGCATATACCAGCAATTCCCACAGCACGAAGAGCGCCAGCGTATAGAGCCAGGGGGCCGCCTTCACCCAGTTGACGCGGGCAATCAGCGGCTTGCGCGGCTCAGCCGTAACGGTGCTTTCCATGATCGCACTCATGCCGCCACCCTCGCCTGCGCGATTTCGCCATGCAGTGCCTGCACCATGTCGTTAAAACCCTTGTCATACATGAGATCGAGTTGCCGCGGGCGGGCGAAGGGAACGCGATGTTCCGCCAGCACGCGGCCCGGCCTTGCGCTCATCACGAAAATCTTGTCGGCGAGGAAGGTCGCTTCGCGCAGATCGTGGGTTACCAGAATGATGGTCACGCGCTGCGCGGCGTGCAGGTCACGGATGACACACCACAATTCCTCGCGGGTGAAGGCATCGAGCGCACCGAATGGCTCATCGAGCATCAGCAGATCCGGCTCGTGGATCAGCGCGCGGCAGAGATTGGCGCGCTGCTGCATGCCGCCGGAAAGCTGCCATGGATATTTTGAGCCAAAGCCCTTCAGGCCGACGATTTCCAGAAGGCGCTCGGCTTTTGCGACATATTCCGCCTTGTGGGCGCGCAGACGGCGGCGGTGTTTCTCGACAATTTCGAGCGGCAGCAGGATGTTCTCAAGCGTCGTGCGCCAGGGCAACATCGTCGGGTTCTGAAACGCCATGCCGACGATGGAGACCGGCTCCGTGACCTGCCGCCCGGCAACGATGACATTGCCCTTCTGCGGAATATGCAGTCCCGTCACCAATTTCATCAGCGTGGACTTGCCGCAGCCGGAGGGGCCGACCACGGCGGCGAATTCGCCCTTGTCGACCGTCAGGTTCAAACCGGATACGGCCAGCGTTCCGGCTGACCCGCCGTAGCGCATGTCGACGCTGTCTATTTCCACGAGATGTGACATTGCTGTTCCCGTTTTAAGTTGCTGATCAGGCCGTTTAATCCCGCAGCGTTGCCGCTTGTTTCTTCTCCCCGAGGGGGAGAAGGTGGCCCGAAGGGTCGGATGAGGGGGCGACGTCAGCGATAGACCGAGAGCTTGCCCCCTCATCCCGCTGTCGCGGACTTCTCCCCGACGGGGAGAAGAAACTCGCGGCGCCCGCTCGCTCTACTCCCTCAGGGAAGCATGCGCTCTTCCTTGGCAGGCAGGTAGGTCGCGTCGAACACCTGCTCCGCCTTCACATTGCCCTTCAGGCCCATGGAAACCTTCAAAGTCTCGATGGAAGCCGCAAGCCGGGCCGGATCAACGCCGCCCATGCCGTTTTCCACCACATAGGGCGTCTTGATGTTCATGCTGTTGGCCATGTTGAGGCGTTCCAGCTCGATGGCGCTGTCGAGCGTCTCATTGCGCTTCAGCACCGCCGCCACGCCCTCTTCCGGGGTCTTGACGGAATCGGCGAAACCCTTGGCAAGCGCTTTGAGGAACCCCTTCACGGCATCAGGGTTTTTCTCAGCGAAATCAGTGTTTACCAACACCGCATTGCCATAAAGATTCAAGCCGTGCTCGGCCATCAGGATGGTCGAGATGTCGTCATCGGCAATGCCCTGCTTCTTCAAGTTGAGGATGACCGAAAAAGCGAAACCGAAGACGGCATCGACATCTCCCTTGGCAAGCATCGGTTCACGCACGGGAAAACCGATCGATTCGATCTTGATCTTGCTCTCATCGAGACCCGCGACCTGCTTGAAGGCCGGCCATTGCGCAAAGGCGCCATCCGGCGGCGGCGCGCCGAGCTTCTTGCCTTCCAGCGACTTCGGATCACCCGTGACGCCGAGCGACTTGCGACCGACGACGGCAAAAGTCGGGCGCTCATAAACCATATAAACGGCCTTGATCTTCTGGCTAGGATCCTCGTCGAGGAACTTCATCACCGAGTTGATATCGCCGAACCCCATCTGGTAGGCGCCCGTCGCCACACGCGGAATGGCTTCCACCGAACCATTGCCGCTGTCGATGGTGACATCGAGCCCTTCCGCCTTGAAGTAACCCTTGTCGAGCGCCAGCAGGAAGCCGGCGGCGGGACCTTCGAATTTCCAGTCGAGCGTGAATTTGACCGGCGTTTCGGCATAAGCGCCCGTCACCGGCAGCACCATTGCGGCGGCGGCGCCGATGGCAGCGATGCCTAGCCCTTTGGACAACAACCTGCGCGTTAAGAACATCTATTCCCCCTGATGGTTTTGTTGGATTGGTTGCATAAGAGCCAATTCCCACCCTCAAGGCAAGATAAAATTGCATACAAAATAGCCATTATTTTGTATGCTTATTTAATATGCAATTCAGATCGATATGGAGGCAAAAAGCTCAGTTTCTGCGCAGCGTGTGTGCAACGAAGCGCAAGCAATATCGTTCACGCAGAGAACACAGCGTTCTCATTTGCCGGGGTTGCGGATCAGGCGCAGCGTAGGACAAATAGGGCCACGAACAGCAGGCGAAACGACGGGACCGCAAGATGAATTCTGCACTGGGCATACACCACATCACCATGATCACCCGGAAGGTGCAGGCGAATGTCGATTTCTACGCCGGTTTTCTCGGTTTGAAGCTGGTCAAGCGCACCGCCGGCTTCGAAGACGCCATGCAGCTTCACCTGCTTTATGGCGACGACATCGCCTCGCCCGGCTCGCTTTTGACATTTCTCGTCTGGGAAGATGGCGGCCAGGGCCGTGTCGGTTATGGCCAGACACTGGAAGTCTCGGTAGCGATCGATCCTGCCGCCATCGGTTTCTGGCTGACGCGGGCGCTGAAATTCGGCATCCGCGCCGAGGGCCCATCCGATGAATTCGGCGAGCCGGTCATCCGGCTGAAAGACCCTGACGGCCTGATCGTCAAGCTGGTCGGCACCCATGCCTTTGCCGATGCCACGCCGCATGTGACAGACGACATTTCTGCGCAGGACGCGATTCGACGCATCTATGGTGCGACGATGCTGAGCGAAGTACCGGAAGAGACCGTGGCGTTTCTGGAAAAGCACTTCGGCTACCGGCAGGAAAGCCAGACCGGTGCGATCCGCCGGCTCGTGTCCGACAGCGGCGACATCATCGACGTGCGCGATGCCACCGGCTTCTGGTCCAGCGCACCGGGCACCGGCACGGTCGACCATATCGCCTTCCGCGCAGAGAATATGGATGAGCTGAATGCGGTTCTCACCGGGCTGAAATCGCTCAATTCCAGCACCACCAATGCCCATGACCGCAAGTATTTCCATTCGCTGTACGTTCGCGAACCGGGCGGCGTGCTGATCGAAATGGCAACCGACGGCCCCGGCATGACGATCGACGAACCGCTGGAAGCACTTGGCGAACAATTGTTCATTCCGCCGCTGTTCATGAAGGACGAGGCGGATGTGCGCGTCGCCCTGCCGCAATTCTCCATGCCGGGCGAGGAGCGCATCATCTATCGCGACCTGCCCTTCGTGCATCGGTTCTATACGCCGGAGGAGCCGGATGGCAGCACCATCATCCTGCTGCACGGCTCGGGCGGCAGCGAAACGAGCCTGATGCCGCTGGCACACAGGGCCGCGCGCGGCGCGACACTTTTAGGCGTGCGCGGCAGAAGCACGGAAGAAGAGATTGCCCGCTGGTTCCGGCGTTTCCCCGATTTCAGCTTCGACCAGAATGACATTGCGGCAGAAGCGGAGGCCTTTGCCGCCTTTGTCGAGGGTGCGGTCCGCTCCTATGGTCTTGATCGTTCGAAGTTGCGGTTTATCGGCCATTCGAATGGCGCGAATTTCTATGCGGCCTTTGCCGCACTTTATCCCGGCCTTGCCGGAGACGCCCTGCTCTACCGCCCCATGCCGGTTCTCGATACATGGCCGCAAACAGATCTTTCCGGCCGGAATTTCCTGCTCGTCGCCGGCGAACGCGACAAATACCGCGACGGAGCAGCCGAGCTGCAAGGCCGGCTTGCGGCGAGCGGCGCAGAGGCACGGGTGGAAATGCTGGATGACGGGCATGATCTGGGGCTTGCCGATATAGAAGCGGCACGGAGCTGGCTGGCGGATGCTTCCTGATTTTCGATAGATGGGCATGCGCCGAGCGGGTGCCGCCCATTTCTTCTCCCCGCCGGGGAGAAGGTGGCCCGAAGGGTCGGATGAGGGGGCAAGCTCTCCGCAAACCACTACCCTCGCCGCCTCATCCCGCTGCCGCGGGCTTCTCCCCGGCGGGGAGAAGAAACAAGTGGGACCCGCTCGCTCCCTGTTTCCCCCTGCCATTCATCAACCGGGCCTTGCATAAATTCGCCAAAAGGGCTTTAAAAACAGCTTCGTAATTGGAGAGCCCGTTTGGAAATCCCGTTTCTCATCCTCGCCCTCATCGCGGCCTTTATATACACGCTGGTCGCGAGCATCCGTAATTCAAGCCGAATCAAATCGCTGGAACGCGAGGTTCTCAATCTCAAGCGATTGATGGCTGCCGGGGTGACGTCTCCCGCGACGGCACAGGCTGAAAGCGTGGAGTCTGTGGAAAACACGGATTTCGAGGCGGAAGAGAAAAACCGGGATTTGCCCGGAGCAGCGGCTTCCCAAGCTGAATACGCCTCCGAGCCTGAAGAAGCCGCCGCGATAGTGGAAGCTGAGGACGTGGCCAGTGAAGAAGCGCCGCCTGCGCTCGCCAACGAGACCGCGTCCGCGCCGGCCACGAAAGAAAGCTTCGAAAGCCTGCTCGGCGCGCGCTGGGCTGTCTGGGCCGGCGGGCTGGCGCTTGCGCTCGGCGGTATTTTCCTCGTCAAATATTCGATCGAATCGGGGCTGCTCAGCCCGGCGGTCAGGCTTTCGCTCGCCGCCATTTTCGGCCTCGTTCTCGGGCTTGCCGGCGAGGCGATCCGCCGCAAGGCCGTGCCGGGCATCGCCGCCGCCTATTCCAACGCCATGATACCGGGCGTGCTGACGGCGGCCGGCGCATTGACGCTGTTCGGCGTGGTTTATGCCGCCTATGGCATTTACGGTTATATCGGCTCAGGAACGGCCTTCATCCTGCTCGGGCTTGTCGCCTTTGCCACCATTGGCCTGTCGCTTCTGCATGGGCAGGCGCTGGCCGGGCTTGGTCTTCTCGGCTCGATGCTGACGCCAGCGCTGATTTCCAGCGAAACACCAAATATCTGGGCGCTTTTCGTTTTCCTGACGATCTCGTGGCTGGCGACGGCGGCTGCAGCGCGCAGGCAGGGCTGGACCGTGGTCCCGTCGCTTGCCAATGCCGGCCTTGGCCTCTGGGCGCTTGGCTATATCGGCTTTTCCGAGACGATCAATGCCGAACCACCAACACTTGCATTGCTCGTCTTGCTGGCCGGCACGATCTTCCTGTGGCCCGGGAAACAATTCGACACACCGCCGGCAGACGCCGGTGAAACCGCCGCCCCGGAGCGGCGCGCCATCCGTGCCATTCGGCTTCTGCTGCGGCCGTCGCTTGCCATCAACCTCACCGTATCGATGGCCGTCATCCTGCCCGCCATCGGCTTCCTGTTCGCCAGTGGCGGCATCGACACTCACCCGGCGCTGATCGTCTCGGCGCTGATCGCAGCACTCGCGGCCCTTGGCGCCGCCCGCCATTATGCGGTGTGGCCGGCCATCATTGCAGCACTCGGTGCGCAGACGGCGGTGGCGCTGATGTCACGGCAGGGCATCGATTTCATCGGCCTTATCAACGATACCGGCGTAACGCTTCCGCCCGTCGGAACAGGCTATACGGCTGAAATCGCCATGGCGCTTGGTCTTGGCGCCGTCTTCGTGCTGTGCGCCTTCTCCTTCCTGAAACGCAAGGGCGCCGACGATGCGGATTTCGCCCAGCTCTGGGCAGGTATTGCCGCGCTGTTCCCCGTCTGGCTGGCAACGGCAAGCTTCGTCGAATACGGCAATCTCGGCCGCGACTGGCTGCACGCCGCCTATGGTCTCGGTCTCGGCTTCGTGCTGATTGCCGGTGCAGAATGGCTGCACCGACAGAACAACGAGGCCTATCGCAAGCCGCTCAACATTCTCGTGCTTGGCTCGTTCGCCGCCTTCGCGCTCAGCCTGCACACGCTGACGGAAGGGCTTGCGACAACCGTTCTGCTTTCGGTCATCGGCTTCGTTTATGTGCTGGCCAGCCGTTACCGCAACTGGGATGTGCTGCCCTGGGTGATGGCCGTGGCAAGCGTTGCCGTTCTCGGCCGCATCGCCTGGGAACCCACCATCGTCGGGCCACAAAATCTTGGGCTCACGCCTGTCTTCAACGCGCTTCTGCCGGGTTATGGCATTCCCGCGCTGCTGGCCGTCGCTTCCGCCTGGTTGCTGCGCGACTGGCCGGGGGTCAGGGCGAAGAACTTCCTGCAGGCGATTGCCAGCGTCATGGGGCTTCTGGCCGTCGCCATCCTCATCCGCCACGCGATGAATGGCGGCACGCTTGATAACAGCGTTCCGACGCTTGGCGAACAGTCGATCTACACGCTGTTGACCATCGGTTTTTCCGGCGTGCTGATGACGCTCGACCTGAAAAGCCCAAGCCCCGTCTTCCGTTACGGCTCGATGATTGCCGGCGTGATCGCCGTCATCAATGTGCTGACGATGCATTTCTTCACGCTCAACCCCTATTTCACCGGCGAAAATACCGGGCGCATTCCGGTCCTCAACCTGCTGCTGATCGGTTATCTCCTGCCGGCACTCGCCTATGGCGGCCTTGCCTATTATGCGCGGGGAAAACGTCCCCCGCCCTATGTCAGCATGCTGGCGGTGGCAGGCGCCGCACTCGGTTTTGCCTGGGCAACGCTTTCGGTCCGCCGCTTCTGGCAGGGCGAAAACATCGCCGACTGGAAGGGTTTCCTGCAGGGTGAGACCTACAGCTATTCGGTGGTCTGGCTGCTGATCGGCGTGCTGCTGCTGGTGCTCGGTTCGCGCTTCAATGCCCGCAGCCTGCGTCTGGCATCCGCCGCCTTCGTGCTGATTTCCGTTGCCAAGGCCTTCCTCATCGACATGAGCAACCTTGAAGGCGTGCTCAGGGCGCTGTCCTTCATCGGGCTGGGCGCGGTGCTGATCGGCATCGGCCTGTTCTACCAGAAAATCCTGACCCGGAAGCCGCAGGCATGATCGCGGCCGAGGCTTTCGCGCCCTATGCGGCGCTTGCGCAGGACCTGATACCGCACGCCGCCGATACCGGCGACGGCTCGCATGATCTTGCCCATATTCACCGCGTCTTCCGCAACGCCATGCGCATCCATGCGGACGAAGGCGGCGATGGCACGGTGCTGGCAGCCAGCGTGCTTTTGCATGATTGCGTGGCGGTGGAAAAGAACTCGCCGCTACGCGCGCAGGCCTCACGGCTTGCGGCGGAAAAGGCGGCCGGCATTCTGGCCGGGCTCGGCTGGCAGAAGCAGGATATCGACGCCGCCGCACACGCCATCACCACCCACAGCTTTTCGGCCAATATCGCGCCGCAGACGCTGGAGGCAAAAATCCTTCAGGATGCCGACCGGCTGGATGCCATCGGCATGGTTGGGGCGGCGCGCTGCTTTTATATTGCCGGGCGCATGGGCTCGGCGCTTTATGATCCGGCCGATCCGCTGGCCAAGGACCGACCGCTCGACGACCGCGCCTTTGCCATCGACCATTTTGAAACCAAGCTTTTCAAACTGGCAGACGGCTTTCGCACCGAGACGGGGCGGCAGATGGCCAAGGCCCGCCATGAGCGGCTGAAACAGGTGCTCGACCTGTTTCTCGACGAGATTTGAGGAGATCCAGGATGCGTGTGACCGAACTCAACATCTATCCGCTGAAAAGCGCGCGCGGCATTCCCCTCTCCGAGAGCGCAGTTTCGGACGAGGGCCTGCCCGGCGACCGTCGCGCCATGTTGATCGACCCTTCCGGCCATTTCATCACCCAGCGCGAATTGCCTTCCATCGCCACGGTTCTGGCGCGGCATGAGGATGGCGGCATGGCGCTTGCGCGGGACAAGGGTGGCGAGATCGTCGCAAGACCGTCCGGCCAGCGCATGGATGTGGCAGTGTGGAAATCGATCGTCAGCGCCAACATCGCCGATGACGAGACCAACACTACGCTCTCGGCATGGCTGGGGCGCGAGGTGAAGCTGGCATTCTTCGATGATGCCTCAAAACGCATTGCGAGCCTCGAATGGACGGGTAACGAAACGCCCGTCACCTTTGCGGACGGCTATCAGATTCTCGTCACCACCACCGCCTCGCTCGCCGCGCTGAACGACAATATGCGCGCCAATGGCGAAGACACTGTTGGCATGGAGCGCTTTCGGCCCAATATCGTGCTTGATACGGACGAGCCATGGGCCGAGGACCGCTGGGCGGCTATCGAGATCGGCGGCATTCGTTTCGATCTCGTAAAACCCTGCGCCCGCTGCATCATGACCACGCAGGACCAGATAACCGGCTCCCGCGATGTGCCCTCGCCCATGAAAGCCATGGGCCGCATCCGCATGTCGGGTGATCGGCGCGTGCCCGGCCCGCTGTTCGGCTGGAACGTGACGCCGCGCGGTCAGGGCAGACTGTCGGTCGGCGACGTGGCCAAGGTGGTCGAGGAACGGACGGAAGGCTGGGCGATCAAGAGACGCTAGGCCACGGGCGTTGCAGCGCCCGTCATGCCATCACGGCTTGCGGGCGCTGACGATCAGAAAGATCGGGCGGCGGTCCTCGTGCTTCAACTCCGGTCGCTCCGCAAGCAAAGCGGGATCGGGCCTCGGCTCGGCCAGACGCGTCAGGGCAAAGCCGGCGGAAAGCAGGCTGTTGAGAACGCCTGACACCGTGCGGTGATATTTGACGACATCATCCGCCATCCAGTTGGAATGGCGCACGCCCTCGTCCTGATAATTATCGAGCGGCCAGTGCAGGATTTCACCATCTTCGCCGTAGCACCAGTCCTGTTTTTCGAGAGCCGTGAACACCGGATGCTCGATGGAAAAGACGAAATCGCCACCGCGTTTCAGGACGGCGAACACCCTCGCGAATGCCGCATCGAGATCGCGGACGTAATGCAAAGCGAGCGAGCTCAGCACCACGTCGAAGCTTTCGGACGCAAAATCGATGTCCTCGATCGCCGCCCGACGATATTCGATACCGGACCCGCCATTTATTTCGGCGGCACGGCGCAACATGTTCTCCGAAAGATCGACGCCGACGACACGGGCCGCCCCCTGCTCTGCCGCATAACGGCAATGCCAGCCGAAACCGCAACCGAGATCGAGAAGGCTCCGGCCCTGCAACGGCGGAAGCACGGCGCGCAGTTCGTGCCACTCGCCGGCCTGCTGCAACCCCTCCACGGAGCGCGGCATGGCGCTGTAGCGCTCGAAGAACCCGGGGTCGTCGTAAATATTCTGCTTCATCGTCATCTCTCCGGAATTCCGGCAATAATGTGCGGGCATCCCATCAATCCCATGAATAATGGGGGTCAAGAAAAGTCGCTAGTGGGGACGGCTGACAAAAGCTAATATTCATGCCGATCAGAGGGAATCTGCAGAAGATTTGCGCCATCTCCAAGGCGCATGCTGCAGCAGGAGAATTTCATGTTGCAAGCCACACGCCAGACCATGCCCTGGCTGATTATCGCCGCCGGGTCGCTGATTGCCGTCATGACCTTCGGGCCGCGTTCGGCCATGGGCTTTTTTCAGCTGCCGATGCTGGCCGATACCGGTTGGGACCGTTCCACCTTCGGCCTCGCCATGGCTTTGCAGAATCTCTTCTGGGGTCTCGGCCAGCCCTTCTTCGGCGCAATCGCCGATAAATACGGCACGGGCCGCGTGCTCGTGTTGTCAGGCTTTCTGTATGCCGCCGGCCTCATCTGCATGTCCTTCGACACCTCGCCCTTCTGGCTGCATTTCGGCGGTGGCGTGCTTGTCGGGCTTGGCATCGCCGCCGGTTCGTTCAGCGTCATCCTGTCGGCGTTTGCGCGCCATGTGACGCCGCAGCAGCGCTCGCTCGCCTTCGGCATCGGCACGGCGGCGGGCTCTGCCGGCATGTTCCTGTTCGCACCGATCAGCCAGGGCCTGATTTCCGCCTATGGCTGGTCGAACAGCCTCGTCTGGCTTGCCGTGATGATGATGCTGGTGCCGCTGCTCGCCATTCCCATGCGCGGCAATTCCTCTTCCGGCAGCCAGTCGCAGACACAATTCCAGCAGACGGCGGGCGAAGCACTAAGGGAAGCGCTTGGCCATAAAAGCTATCTATTGCTGACGACAGGCTTTTTCGTCTGCGGTTTTCAGGTGGCCTTCATCACCGCGCATTTCCCGGCCTATCTCGGTGATATCGGCATCGAACCGCGTTACGCTGTCATTGCCATGGCGATGATCGGCTTCTTCAATATCATCGGGTCGCTGGCCGCCGGCGTCATCGCCCAGCGTTATTCGAAGCCCTATATGCTGGCCTATATCTATATTGCCCGCTCGGTTGTCGTGACGGCCTTCCTGCTCCTGCCGCAATCGCCACTTTCGGTCATCCTGTTCGCGGCTGTCATGGGTATTCTATGGCTTTCCACCGTGCCGCCCACAAACGCGCTGGTGGCAATCATGTTCGGCACGCGCCACCTCGGCATGCTCGGCGGTGTCGTGTTCCTGTCGCACCAGATCGGCTCGTTCCTCGGCGTCTGGCTCGGCGGCTTCCTTTATGACCGGCTGGGGTCCTATGATCTCGTCTGGTGGCTTGGCGTCGGCATGGGGATTTTTGCGGCCATCGTGCATTGGCCCATTCAGGAAAGGCCCGCACCGCGGCCTGCAATGGCCTGAGACTACACGGCCTTATCAAGCGCGGGCGGTGATGCCCTGCGCTGCAGCGCCTTCAGCGCCGCCTGCACGAAACCGTCGCGGGCGGCGTTTTCATTCAGGCCGCGCGGATCATAGACATGCCGGTTGAGGAAATGCGCCGTCAGGCGGAAGGCCGCCGCGAGGCTTTCGGGATCGGCAGCTTTAGACTGGCCCTCACCGAGAAAAGCGGGCAGCGAAAGCATCCGCTCCGCATAGGGCGCCCCCGCCGTGCGGCAAACCGCCCTGCCCGTTTTCGGCGACACATAAATGAGATCGGTGCGCAGCCCCGTCGCCGCGCATTCGGTGAGATCAAGCCCGAAACCCAGATCGTTCAGCACCGCGAGTTCGAACCGCACGAACAATTCCCCGGCATCGGCCGGCTCATGAAGATTGTCGAGGATGATATCGAGCGCCTGATAAAGATGCGGGTGCGGGTCGCGCTCCGGTAAAAGCCTGAGAAGCGCGCCCATGGCCTGGACGCCGTAAACAGCGGTCGCCGTTTCCATCAGTTGCGCGGCGCGCAATTGCAGCGGCTCGATTCGGTATTCGCCAAGATGGTCGTCAAGTCGTGCCCGCCAGATGACATCCACCCGGTTTCCCGCCTGCAGCACCGGCTGCATGCTGCGGGAGCGACCGGAGCGCACCATGCCGAGATGCCGGCCGCGCGTACGGGTCATCACCTCGGCGATGACACTCGTCTCGCCATGGCGTTTTACGCCGAGAATGATTGCCTCATCCTGCCACTGCATGAAACCTGTCCGAATTTCGATTCAAGCCGGATCATAACCGATCCTTCGGCGAAACGTTATTCTTTTACGGTGTCACTCGAAACGCCGACAAGGCCGAGAACGAAATCCATGATTTCATTTTCTCCGAAAGGCTTGCCGAGCAGAGGCGCCTGCGAAAGATCGTCGGGAAACCCTGTCGTATCGCCATAACCGCTGACGAAACCGAAGGGAATGCCGGCCTCACGCAGCTGGCGCGCAAAATCATAACTCATGCCGTCGGAAAGGCTGACATCGAGAAGCACGCAATCGGCGCCGTCCTGCTCGACGGTCTGCCGCGCCTGCGCAAGCGTCGTTGCGATGACGATGATTTCGACACCCATGGACTGGAGAACCGCCTCGACATCAAGCGCCACCAGATATTCATCCTCAACGATGATAACCCGTTGTGGCACCATATGTTTTCTTCTTTCAACAGGAGGGGCGCCAACTGGCTGCGCGCCACGGCCTTCAAAGTGATGTTCCAGCACCATGGCTTAGCAGTCGCAAATTGCGACCCAACCGTCATTTAAAAAAGACATGTCGAAAGAAGATCAGATGAAGGGTCTTTGCCGCTTCTCGTCGCTTTCCCAGCCGGCCACATGGCTCAATCCGGCATTGTCGAGCACCAGACAGCCCTTGTCCGTCCAGCGAATGAGACCGCGATCAACAAGCTTTCTCAAGGTCTTGTTGGTGTGGACGATGGAAAGGCCGAGCGTATCGGCCACATGCTGCTGGGTGACGGGAATTGGTGTTTCGCCGCGCATAAGATCGACCGCCTTTGCCTTGCTGTAAAGAAACGCAATGAGATAGGCGGCGCGCTCCAGCGCAGTGCGCCGGCCGATGCTGAGCAGATGACTGTCAAGCATGCGTTCCTCGCTTGCCGCGATCCAGGTCAGGTCATAGGCAAGGGTCGGATGATCGGTGAAGAGGTTGTTGAGGCGTGATCGTTCGAAAACGCACAACGTCACCGGTGACAGCGCTTCGACCGAATGCTGCATTTCCCCCATGACCGTGCCCTGCAGGCCAACAAGATCGCCCGGCATGACATAGTTGAGGATTTGCCGCCGGCCGTCTTCCAGCGTCTTGTAGCGGAAGGCCCAGCCATGCAGCACGGTATAGAGGTGGGCGCTGTGCGACCCTTCCATCAAAATGACAGAGCCGCTTTCCACCGCCAGTTCCCCCGTTTTGAAACGAGAGACAAAATCGAGTTCGGAAGGGGCGAAATCCCTGAAATGCGGCAGGTCACGCAGGGGACATTGTTGACACGGCGTGGTGGAAATTCCGTTCGGTTTTTTTGGCGACATGAATATCCGTCATCGAAAAAAGGTTGCGCCCAATTGTTTTGGAACAACCCGCCCGAACGCATTCGGTTCCCGATGGTGGGTGAAGATATTCAGTTCGTTCTTTATGCGTCGTTCCATTCCCCAGCGCCTTCATTCCTGTGCTTGTCACAGGAATGAAATTGAGATGCGTATTAACCCCGCGGGAACTCCAGTCCCATTTCACGGAAACGCTCGGGGTCATCGCCCCAGTTCTCGCGCACCTTGACGAACAGGAAGAGATGGACCGGCTGCTCGAGGATTTCCGACAGCTCCTTGCGCGAGGCGGTGGAGATCGCCTTGATCGCATCGCCGTTCTTGCCGAGTGCAATCTTCTTCTGGCTGTCGCGCTCCACATAAATCACCTGCTCGATGCGCACGGAGCCATCCTTGCGCTCTTCCCACTTTTCCGTCTCGACATGCGAGGCATAGGGAAGTTCCTGATGCAGGCGCAGGAAAAGCTTCTCGCGGGTGATTTCGGCGGCGAGCTGGCGCATCGGCAGATCGGAAATCTGGTCTTCCGGATAATACCACGGACCTTCCGGCAGGGTATCCACCAGATAATCCATCAGGTCTTCGCAGCCCGAACCATTGGTGGCCGAAATCATGAAGGTGCGATCGAAGGCGACCTTCTCATTGGCGGCGGCGGCCAGCGTCAGCAGGTCTTCGCGCTTCACCTGGTCGATCTTGTTGAGGCAGAGTATCTTCTTCTGCGGAACGTCCTTCAGACCTTCAAGGATCGCCTCGGCATCGCCCTTCAGGCCGCGCTCGCTGTCGATCAGAAGCAGGATGAGATCGGCATCCTTTGCCCCACCCCAGGCGGAGGTGACCATGGCGCGGTCAAGCCGGCGGCGCGGCTTGAAGATGCCGGGCGTGTCCATGAAAACGATCTGCGCATTCTTGTGAATGGCGATGCCGCGCATCACGGCGCGCGTCGTCTGCACCTTGTGGCTGACGATCGAAACCTTGGCGCCTACCAGCCTGTTGACCAGCGTCGACTTGCCAGCATTGGTCGGGCCGATGAGGGCCACAAAGCCGGAACGGGTCGGAAGGTTGTTGTCTTCGCCTTCAATGGCGGGGTTTTCGTGATCGGTCATGATATCCATCAAGGTCAGAGGTATTCAACATGCGGCCATAGGGTCCGCCATGCGCTCGATTTTGGCACCCTAAGGTGGGGTGCTCAGTTTTTGGTGGGGCTTTTCTGCCAGACGCCTTCGCGTTCCAGCAATCTGGTGGCCGCCACCTGTTCGGCTGCGCGCTTGGAGCGCTCGACGCCGGTTTCCGGCTTCACGCCGGGAATTTCCACCGTCACGGTGAAGCTTGGATCGTGATCCGGTCCGGAACGATCGTCAACCCGGTAAGCGGGTGTCGTCGCAAATCTGGCATGCGCCCATTCCTGCAACTCGGTCTTGGCGTCGCGCCGCCCGGCATCCACCCTTGTCGCCCGGCTTTGCCAATATTTCAGAACGAACCTGCGGGATGCCTCCAGCCCGCCATCCAGATAGATGGTGGCGATCAGGCTTTCGACCACATCGGCGCGCACGTTCAGCATCGCCTTGCCGGTCAGTTTCTTCACGTCCGATCCGGTGCGGATGAAATTGTGCAGGCCCATCTCGTCGCCGATCGCGGCGCAGGATTCGGCGCTGACGAGCTGGTTCAGACGGACGGAGAGTTCACCTTCGGTGGCGTTGCGGAAGGTGGAGAACAGCAATTCGGCGACGCAGAGACCGAGGACACGGTCGCCTAAAAATTCCAGCCGCTCGTAATTGCCGGCGGCGGCGGAGCGCGCGCTGGCATGGGTCAAGGCCCGGTCCAGCCGGGCCTTCTCCTTGAATTCATATCCGATCAACGCTTCCAGACGCGAAATCTCGTCCGCCGAAAGCGGCTTGGTCTTGCTCATTCCACAACCTTGAAGAGGCGGTCCCAACGCATGTTGGCCGGCCATTCCCAAATGCGGCTGAACGGCGTGTCGTTGCCCAGCGAGAAGAAGATGACGCTGGCGCGGCCGATCAGGTTTTCTTCCGGCACGAAACCGACATCGAAGCGGCTGTCGAGCGAATTGTCTCTGTTGTCGCCCATCATGAAATAATGGCCTTCCGGCACCAGGAATTCCCGGGTGTTGTCGCCGCGCGAGTCGGGCGACTGGTCAAGCGTGTCATAGGTGACGCCATTATCCAGCGTTTCGCGGAAGACCGGCACATTGGCGCCAGGATCAGCGCGGTAATCCGAGGTGAAGGTGCCGTCGGGCTGCTTCGGCACCGGCTGACCGTTGATGAACAGCACGCCGTTCGTCACCTGAACGCGATCACCCGGCAGACCGACGAGACGCTTGATGTAATCCACTTCAGGATTGGGCGGCAGGCGGAACACCACGACATCGCCACGCTTGGGCTTGCTGAATTCCAGAATACGGCCCGAAAACAGGTTCGGCGAGAAGGGCAGCGAATATTTCGAATAGCCGTAGGAGAACTTGTTGACGAAAAGATAGTCGCCCACCAGAAGCGTCGGCATCATCGAGCCTGATGGGATCGTGAAGGGCTGAAACAGCACGGTGCGGATGACCATGGCCAGCAGCAGCGCCTGAATGATGACCTTGACGTTCTCCCAGAGGGCGTTCTGCTTCTTCTCAGCTTTTTCGGACACTTAGAGACCTGCCTGATTGTTTCCCGGCTTCTTCGGTTTCACGAAGGCATCGGGGCCGTTGTTTTGTCGTGCTTGCGCCGCATGAAGCACTCTTCATACAGCCGGCAACGCTTTCATATTTCTGCGACTTCTCTAGAACCTTTCCAGCCCGAAGGGAAGCGCTTCTATGACAAGGGTGCAAATAGGCCGCCAATGCGGCCGCACCGGGTCTCAGCCATTCACGGGAAGCGCCTCGATAATCACAAATGCCTGAGCATAAGGGAAATCATCCGTGATCGTCAGGTGGATATTGGCGCGGTGGCCGGCCGGCAGCATGGCCGCCAGTCTTTCCCCTGCCCCATTGGTCAGAAGCATGGTCGGCTTGCCGCCCGGCAGATTGACGACGCCCATGTCCTTCCAGAAAACACCATTCGCAAGGCCTGTTCCAAGCGCCTTCGAACAGGCCTCCTTGGCGGCGAAACGCTTGGCATAGGAGGCGGCGCGGTTCTTGCGGCCATCGGACTTGGTGCGCTCTATATCGGTGAAGCAGCGATGCGTGAAACGTTCGCCGAAACGCTCGATCGACTTTTCAACGCGGCGAATGTCGATCAGGTCGCTGCCCAATCCAATGATCATTTCAACATCTCCAGAGAAGCGTTCTTATTGGCGGCGCGGTGTGCAAGATTTTCCATCTTGCGCCGCTGGAAGCCGCTGATGAGGCCGTAAACGACGATATAAGCGATGACTGCGCTGATGACAGCCGGAAACAGCGCGCCGACCGTCATGGGTTCCAGCACGGGTGTCCATATCTGCCGGAATTCGAGATGGCTGAACAGCGCAACGAAATCCACATGCGCAGCGCTTTCCGCGCTCTGGCGGCCGAGGATGAAATGCCCCAGTTCCCAGGTGGATGCCCATATAAACGGAAATGTCAGTGGATTGGCGAAGGTCGTGCCGAGGGCTGCGGCAACAAGATTGACGCGCATGAGGAAACCGAGCGCCATAGCGATGATGATATGAATGCCGAGAAACGGCGTCCAAGCCACGCCGATACCGAGGGCGACGCCGGCAGCAACCGAATGTGGAGAGGCGGAAAGCCTTAGCAGACGCAGCTTCATATAGCGCAGCGAACGGGAAAAACCCGTACGCGGCCAGAAGAGGTCGCGAATCTTCTCTGAAAAACCAACGGGTTCACGGCGGCGAAACGGCATGGGGGCAGTCTATTTCATCGCCCCGGTTGAGCCAAGAGCATCATAGACGGCGCGGAGATCTTTTGCAGGCGTATTTTCTTCCGTCATTCCGGCCTTGAGCCGGCGTTCCGCCGATACTGCGCGGCGCCACCAGATGAATACGAACCTTGCCGGACACTCTGACGTCATCCTCGGGCTCGTCCCGAGGATCTACAACCGATTGATTTAATTCGACGTGATTAGACCCTTGGGACAAGCCCAAAGATGACGCAGGGGAAATACCCACCCTCTCGCCGTCAACTTCGCTTCAAAAGCAACGTGTCCTGTCATTCAGACAGGACTGCGGTGGACGCCCGCTTGAAGCGCGCATTCACATAGTTTTGCGAGACACAGCAATGCTCAGGCCGATACGGCTGCACCTGCTGGCCGCATACGCATGGCGAAGGGCTGCCATGCGCTGAGCGCATTACCGACGGAACAGGCCGCGGTCGATTTCGCGCTGGCGGAACTCGAGGTCGACATTCGATACCGAGCCGCTGAGATATTCGAATTCGCGTTCCTGCGTGGTCTTGCCACGAACGGCACGGGCGATCTTGCGAAGCGGAGTAAACATGATTTTCGGTCCTTTCGGTTTGGGATTGGCGTTTCTCATCGGTGTAAATCCCACCGGCACGCCGCGTTTCCCGTCTTCAATTTCTGAAAGGAAGATAGTCTTAAACCCCGCCTGCGACCAGAGACAGGAAAAGGCCGCTGCTATGCAACAAATGCATAACGGCGGCCTTTTGAGTTACGGCAGCGACTAAAAATGCCTCAATCGAAGGCACGCGCCACTGTTGATACGCAGTCGAGATCTTTCAGCTGCGACAGAAGCTGGTTCAGCTGCCGCAAATCCCAGACTTCGACATCCAACGCCAGTTCGGAGAAGTCAGTACCGATGCGGACCATGTTCAGCCCGCGAATATTGACATCCAGCGTCGCGATCGATTGCGCCACCGAGGCGAGCGTGCCCGGCTCGTTCAGCGCATTGATCATCACCCGCGCCATGAAACGCGACTTGTTCGCCTCATCGAGGTCCCAGCGCACATCGATCCAGCGCTCCGGCTCATCGTCGAAGCGTTGCAGCGCCGGTGCCTGGATCGGATAGATGGTGATGCCCTTGCCTTTTTCCATGATGCCGACGATGCGGTCTCCCGGAACGGCGCCGGCCGCACCAAAATGCACGTCGACATTGCCGGAAAGGCCACGGATGGGCAGCGGGTCCGGCCCATCCAGCATCTCGGCCGCACCGTCATCCTCGAGAACCGAGCGCGACTTGCCGGGGATCTTGAAGACCATGCCGGAGGCGCTGCGCATGTTGAACCAGCCATCATCGCCGGTCATCTTCACCGTGACGCGCTCATCCTGATAATCCGGATAGACCGCGCGCAGCACATCGAGCGAGGAAACCTCACCGCGCCCGACGGCGGCGATGGCGTCTTCCACATCCTTCTGCGCCAGGCGATGCAGCACGGGCTTCAGAGCTTCCCGCGAGAAGGCCTTGCCGGCGCGCTCGAAGGTGCGCTCGAGAATACGATAACCGAGGCCGGAATATTGCTTGCGAATGGCCATGCGGGTGGCGCGGCGAATGGCCGAGCGGGCTTTGCCCGTCACCACCACCTCTTCCCATGCGGCCGGCGGCACCTGCACGCCGGAACGGATGATCTCCACCTCGTCGCCGTTGTTCAGGCGGGTGACGAGCGGCATGATCCGGCCGTTGATCTTCGCGCCAACGGTGGTGTCACCGATATTGGTGTGAACGGCATAGGCGAAATCGATGGGCGTCGCGCCGCGCGGCAGTGCAATCAGCTTGCCCTTCGGGGTGAAGCAGAACACCTGGTCCTGGAAGAGTTCGAGCTTGGTATGTTCGAGGAACTCTTCCGGGCTGTCGCCTTCGGCCAGCGATTCGATGGTGTGGCGCAGCCAGGAGTAGGCATTCGATTCCGGCGAGAGCAGATCGCCCTCCCCGTTTTCACCATCCTTATAAAGCGCATGGGCGGCGATGCCGAATTCGGCGATCTCATGCATGCGCTTGGTGCGGATCTGTAGTTCGATACGCTGGCGCGAGGGGCCAACGATGGTGGTGTGGATGGAGCGATAATCGTTCTGCTTCGGGGTGGAGATGTAGTCCTTGAAGCGGCCGGGCACCACGCGCCAGCGGGTATGCACGATGCCAAGCGCCCGGTAGCAGGAGGGAATATCATCCACCAGAAGGCGGAAGCCATAAACATCGGAAAGCTGCTCGAAGGAGAGCGACTTCGACTGCATTTTGCGGAACACCGAATAGGGCTTTTTCTGACGTCCCTTGACGCCCGCCCCGATGAGGCCATTGGCCACCAGAAGCTCGCGCAATTCGTCCTCGATCTTCTTGATGAGGCCTTCATTGCGGGTTTCCAGTTCCTGCAGACGATTGGTCACCGTCTCATAGGCTTCCGGGTTGAGATACCGGAAGGACAGGTCCTCCAGCTCATCGCGCATATCCTGCATGCCCATGCGGCCGGCGAGCGGCGCATAGATTTCCATGGTTTCCTCGGAAATGCGGCTGCGCTTGTCGGCCGGCATATATTCCATGGTCCGCATATTGTGCAGGCGGTCGGCGAGCTTGACCAGGAGAACACGCACGTCGTCGGAAATGGCAAGCAGCAGCTTGCGCAGGTTTTCAGCCTGCTTGGCCTTGCGGGTAACGAGATCGAGTTTCTTGAGCTTGGTCAGCCCTTCCACCAGCCGGCCGATGTCTTCCCCGAAGAGCTCATCGATTTCGGCGCGGGTGGCGGTGGTATCCTCGATCGTATCGTGCAGCAACGCCACCGCGATGGTCGATTCGTCGAGATGCATTTCGGTGAGGATGGCGGCAACTTCCAGCGGATGCGAGATATAGGGGTCGCCATTGGCCCGCTTTTGCTGGCCATGTTTCTGCATGGCATAAACATAGGCCTTGTTCAGCAGGGCCTCATTCGCATCCGGTTTATATTTTTGAACCCGCTCGACGAGTTCGTATTGCCGCATCATGCGATATTCCACAAAAAGAAAGCGCGCCAACCTTGGGGTCGGCGCACAATGCTGCATCAATAGGGATCAGATTATGACGGGAAATATTGACAGACGGTAACCACCGCCTGCCAATGGCGTCATAAAGTCAGATCAATAGTCGTCATTTTTTTCCGGCGGCACAAGGCCTTCGATACCGGCCAGCAGTTCTTCTTCCGACATCTGGTCGAAAGTAACCGTTTCCGGCTGGTCGTCGTCTTCGCCATCGGCGCCAGTGGAGGCGGCAAGCGTGACCGGATCGGGCTCAGGCTCGTCCACTTCAACATGCTTCTGCAGCGAATGGATGAGGTCTTCCTTCAGGTCGTCAGGCGACAGGGTTTCATCGGCGATTTCGCGCAGCGCCACAACCGGGTTCTTGTCGTTGTCGCGGTCAACCGTGATGGAAGACCCTTGAGAAATCTGGCGCGCACGGTGGCTGGCGAGAAGCACCAGTTCGAAACGGTTGTCTACTTTATCAATGCAATCTTCAACTGTGACGCGGGCCATTGCCTGTCCTTTGCGTGTCGTAATGTCGTGGATCAGAGCGCCGTGCGGTGTTCGGGGTGCACAAGGGATGCTCTAACCTATTGAATCTGCGCTTCGTGCCTTGCGAAAAACATTCAAGATTTCTCGCGACGAAGCTTTCCAGCTTCCGATACAGCCATTGGCCGCGGAATTCAAGTTTTTCCTGTCTTTGGCGTCTTTTGGCACCTTATTGCCCATGTTTGGCGTCTGATGAACAAAATGTCTAGAAGAATTGTCTTGGAATACGGGTGAAGTTACCTTACTTAAAACGCTAACGGCGATGCGCGAAGCTCGTTGATACGACATGTTTTTTTGCGTTATCGACCGGATATAAAAGCCAGATAATGGCCTTTCCAAAAAAAGGAATGGGATGGAATGTTCGATCCACGGGAGAAAATTGCGCTCTTCATAGACGGAGCCAATCTTTATGCAGCATCGAAAAGCCTGGGATTCGATATCGACTACCGCAAGCTCCTTAAGGCGTTTCAAAAGCGTGGATACCTGCTGCGCGCCTATTATTACACCGCATTGATCGAGGATCAGGAATATTCCTCGATCCGTCCTCTGATCGACTGGCTGGATTATAACGGCTACAAGGTCGTGACCAAGCCGGCGAAGGAATTCACCGACGCGCTCGGCCGCCGCAAGATCAAGGGCAACATGGATATCGAGCTTGCTGTCGATGCCATGGAACAGTCCGAGACGGTCGATCACCTCGTCCTGTTCTCCGGCGACGGCGATTTCACCACGCTGGTGGACGCGCTGCAGCGCAAGGGCCGCAAGGTGTCCGTGGTTTCCACCATGGCGACGCAGCCCGCAATGATTGCAGACGATCTGCGCCGGCAGGCCGATCACTTCATCGATCTGATGACGCTGAAGGCAGAGATCGGGCGCGACCCGAATGAGCGCCCTGCCCGGCATGTCGAAAGCCCTGAGACGATCTGATCCGGCTTTCGCGGCACTAACATCACAGAAGCGCGTCCGTCCGAAAGGCGGGCGCGTTTTTGTTTAGGCCACACCCCGCTCGACCGCGGAAAATTGCCGTTTAAATTAACAAACGTCAAATCCGGCCATGCGAAATTATATCTTGGTTAATTTTAGACGTGTCTAAATCACGCAACGGCACCACCGACGTAATTTGGGTGTCAAAGCAGGATGACTAGACATGCATGGCCAAGCGAAAACCAATCAACAACTCGATGAACGACTGAATTTTCTGGGGCTTGGGCACGAGCAGCGGCAAAATCTTTCGGACATGAAGGGTGTCATCACCGGTTCTCTCGACGCCTCTCTCGACCGGTTTTATGCGAAGGTTCGCTCGGTGCCGGAAACCGCGAAGTTCTTCTCCAGTGACGCGCATATTCACCATGCCAAGAGCATGCAGCTGAAACATTGGGCGAGGATCGCCTCCGGCACGTTCAACGTGGACTATACCGACGCCGTCACTGCCATTGGCCGCACCCATGCGAGGCTTGGCCTGGAGCCGCGCTGGTATATTGGCGGTTATGCGCTGATGCTTGATGGCATCGTCAAGGCGGTGATCGGTTCCGAATTGAAGGGCCTCTTCATGGAGAAGAAGGCCAGGAAGCTGAAGGATGGGCTGTCCGCAACCATCAAGGCCGCCCTTCTGGACATGGATTATTCGATCTCCGTCTATCTCGACGTACTGGCCGCCGAGCGGCTGAAGGTGGAGGCTGAGCAGGCGCAGATGAAGAAGGAACAGGAGCACGTTCTCGAACTGCTCAACAATGCGCTGAACAAGCTGGCCAATGGCGACCTCACCTCCAGCATCACCGAAAAGACCGCGCCGCAATTTGAAGGGCTGATCGCCAATTTCAACGCTGCGGTCGGCAATCTCTCCGGCGCCTTTGGGCAGATCGTCGAAGAGGCCAACAAGATTTCCGGCAACACCCGCGAGTTGACCTCTGCGACTGACGACATGGCCCGCAGGACCGAACAGCAGGCCGCCGCCCTCGAGGAAACCGCCGCCGCCGTCGAGGAAATCACCACCATTTCCAAACTCTCGGCGCAGCGCTCCGAAGAGGCCAAGGCCATTGTCGAAAGCTCGGCCGTTGAGGCGGCGCGCTCCCGCGATGTAGTGACGGAAGCCGTCAAGGCGATGGGCGCCATCGAGGAATCGTCGCAGAAGATCACCCAGATCATTTCGGTCATCGACGAGATTTCGTTCCAGACCAATCTTCTGGCGCTGAATGCCGGCGTAGAAGCAGCACGCGCCGGTGAGGCCGGCAAGGGTTTTGCCGTCGTCGCCCAGGAAGTGCGGGAACTGGCGCAACGCTCGGCCACCGCCGCCAAGGAAATCAAGACGCTGATCTCCAAATCTTCCGAGGATGTGATGCAGGGTGTCTCGCTGGTCAACAAGACGGGCGAATCCCTGAATACGATCGGCAACAAGGTGGATCACATTCAGGAACATATCGCCTCGCTGACCAAGGCGGCGCAGGAACAGTCCGTCGGCATTCAGGAAATCAGCGCCGCGATCAACAGCATGGACAATCTGACCCAGAAGAATGCGGCCATGGTGGAAGAAACCAATGCGGCCACGCATAATCTGAGCGATGTCAGCGCCAATCTCGCAGCGCTTGTCAGCAGGTTCAGTGTCTCGGCTTCGAAGGCCTATGTAGAGCGGACTTATCGGGCTGCTTGAGAGGCGCCACGGGCAGCAGCACGCTCCCGTCATCCCGGCCTTGAGCCGGGATCCAGCCAGCCCAAGTCCTTGGGCTGAAAGGACCGTTTCCACGGCGCAGACGCGCCGTGGCTGGATGCCGGATCAAGTCCCGCATGACGGAAGAACAAGTGGCGAAAGGCCGCTACCCTCTAGGCCGCGAAATTTCCTGCCGCTCAGGCGTTGTTACCCTTCAGCAGCCGCGACTTCTGCCGGTTCCAGTCGCGTTCCTTTTCCGTCTCGCGCTTGTCGTGCAGCTTCTTGCCCTTGGCGAGCGCCAGTTCCAGCTTCGCGCGGCCCTTTTCGTTGAAATAGACCTTCAGCGGCACCAGCGTCATGCCATCGCGGTTGATGCCGGCCCGCAGGCGGCTGATCTCGCGTTTGCTCAAAAGCAGCTTGCGGCGGCGGCGCGGCTCGTGGTTGAACCGGTTGGCCTGCAGATATTCCGGCAGGTGGGAATTGATCAGCCAGATTTCATCGCCCTCATCCGAAGCATAGGATTCGGCGATATTCGCCTTGCCTTCGCGCAGCGACTTGACCTCAGTGCCGGTCAGCACGAGGCCTGCCTCATAGGTGTCGATGATTTCGTAGTTGAAGCGAGCCTTGCGGTTTTCCGCAACGATCTTGTTCACCACGCGCTGGCTGCCTTTGGGGGCCATGATATTTCAATCCCTTGTTTTTCTTATTGCGCCGCAGCCTGCCGGCCGGAGCGGTTTTAGAGATGCAGTTCTCGCTTTTCCGCATGTCTCCCAAAACCGGTGCCCGCATTTGGGAGACATGCTCTATTTAGTATCGTCGTCGCAAAAAGAAAAGGCGCGCGGAACCGCTTCTGTCGCGAAGCGGGCCCATTGCGCGCCTTTAAGGCTTTCAGGCGTCTCTCAGTTCATCAGGCCGGCATGTTTCAACGCCGCGTCAATCGCCGCTTCGGTCGCCGGCTCCAGCGTGCTCATCAAAGGCGAGCGGACCCGGCGGTTGCCGCCCCGTGTCTTCGACAGCGCATATTTCGTGCCGCAGACGCCGGGCTCCATGAAGATCGCCTTATGCAGCGGCATCAGGCGGTCCTGATACTCGAGAGCCTTGGCGTAATCACCCGCAAGCATTGCCGCCTGGAATTCCGAACAGAGGCGCGGCGCAACATTGGCAGTGACCGAGATGCAGCCGACACCGCCATGGGCGTTGAAGCCGAGCGCCGTACCATCTTCGCCCGAGAGCTGGATGAAATCCTTGCCGCAGGAAATGCGCTGCTCGGAAACGCGGTCGAGCTTGCCCGTCGCATCCTTCACACCGACGATGTTCTTGTGCGCCTTGACGAGCGCACCCATGGTTTCCGGCGACATATCCACCACCGAGCGCGGCGGGATATTGTAGATGACGATCGGCAATTTCACCGCTTCGGCAACAGCCGAGAAATGGGCGAACAGGCCCTTCTGCGTCGGCTTGTTGTAATAGGGGGTGACCACCAGCAGTGCATCCGCGCCGGCTTCCTGCGCATGCAGCGCAAGCTCTATCGCTTCATCGGTATTGTTGGAGCCTGCACCCGCAATGACCGGAACCCGTTTCGCCGCAACCTCGATGCACAGTTCAACGACCCGTTTGTGCTCATCGTGGGAAAGCGTCGGGGATTCCCCCGTCGTACCCACGGGCACAAGGCCCTTGCTGCCTTCGGCGATCTGCCATTCCACATGGGCGGCAAAGGCCTGTTCGTCCACGGCACCATTGTCCGTGAACGGAGTAATGAGGGCGGGAATTGATCCCTTGAACATGCAAAGCTCCTGGCGCCGAGCCGGTTCATGCTTCGGCCGCATTCGATGGTTAAAACCGGCACACATTAGTGCCAGCCCTTGGCGCCGACAAGCGCAAAGGCAGCCTATTTTGTCCGAAATTGTCGGAAGTGTGACAGTCCGGAAACGTCACACCACAGTTAAAAAATCGCGGCGGCGAAATTGCGTGCCGCTCGCGGGCCGGTGAATAAAAGTTGATGGGATTGCGCGGGGGGCGGTTAAGGTTTCATTAATCTCAATCTCCGTAGATTCAATGCAGGACACGGGAGCGGAATACGAGGCCAAGCCTTGAGCGATTTACGCAATCCTGCTGCAATAAAACGACAATACAAGAACGACAGTACAAGAAGGTCGATTGTTTCCGTCTGGCGATGAAGAACGGTATGAAAAAAACAGTTTGGGGATTGATGGCGGCGGGCCTCGCCGCAACCGTTTGGAACGCGCTGGCCGGGCCGCTGCCGGAAGGTGCGGTGCCGCTTCCCTATGTGAAGCCGAATGCGCCGACCGTTCCCGCCTTCATGCCCGCCTCGCCCGAGATCACCGGCGCCATACCGCGCCTCAACCGCCCCGATGATGCAAGCCAGCTGAAGGCCGGCCTCGACGCGCTTTCCAGCCGCGATGCGACGCGGGCGATTGCATTGCGCAACGCCATGCCGACCGGCGGCCTCGACCGGCATATTCTCAGCTGGGCAATTGCCGTTTCCGGCCAGAAGGATGTGCCTTCGTCCGAAATTGCCGCCGCCCAGCGCGAGCTTACCGGCTGGCCGGGTGCCGCCACCCTGCGTGCCAATTCTGAAAAAGCGCTTTATCGCGAAGATCCGCCAGTACCGCAGGTGCTCGCCGCCTTCGGCAGCAGCCGACCGGAAACCGCCGAGGGCACCGTAGTGCTCGCCAAGGCACTCGCCTCCTCCGGCAAGGTCGTGGACTCCCAGCGCCTCATTCGCCAGCTCTGGGTCAGCGAAGGCATGGATAAGGACATGGAAGATCGGGTGCTTGCCGAGTTCCCCGCCTATCTGACGCCCGCCGATCACAAGGCGCGCATGGATTACCTGATGTATCGCAGCCGCATCGGCCAGGCGAAGCGTTTCGGCGATCTGGGCAAGGCGCAGTCGCTTTATAATGCCTGGGCCGCCGTTCTGCAGCGATCCGCCACTGCGGGTGCCCTGCTGGGCAAGGTTGACGCCAATTGGCGCGGCGATCCCGCTTTCCTCTTCGCGCGCATAGAAAACCTGCGCAACCAGCAAAAATATCCTGAAGCGGCCGCCCTTCTGCGCCAGGCCCCGAAAGAGGCATCCAAACTCGTCAATCCCGGCGAGTGGTGGAACGAGCGGCGTATCATCGCGCGTGGCCTTGCCGATCTCGGCGATTTTGCCGAAGCCTATCGCATCGTCGCCAATCATTCCGCCACCTCGGCCGTCGATATCGCCGATGCGGAGTTCCATGCCGGCTGGTATGCGCTGCGAGCGCTGCGCGATCCGGCGGCGGCTTCACGTCACTTCGACACGTTGTTGCAGACCTCAAACCGGCCGCTTTCCGCCTCGCGCGCCTATTATTGGCTCGGGCGGGCGGCGGAAGTGGGCGGACCGGGCAATGCCCGTGACTTCTTCACCAAGGCTGCCGCCCACCCCGGCACGTTTTATGGCCAGCTGGCCGCCGCACGAATCGGCACCACGACGCTGAATGTTACATATCCCAGCCCAAGCAACGGTGACCGTGAACGCTTTGCCGGTCGCGAGGCCGTGCGCGCCATCGACCGGCTGGAGGCCGCCGGTTATGCTTGGCGCGCCGACAGTCTTTACCGGTCGCTGGCCGACCAGCTGGACAGCCCCGGCGAACTTGCCATTCTGGCGGCAAGGGCGGAAGGCAACGGCAATCATCAGGTTTCGCTGCAGATCGGCAAGACGGCCTTCAGCCGCGGCATCGATGCGGCAGCGCTCGCCTATCCGCTCGGCGTCATTCCCGCCAGCGCCAATATTGCCGGCTCCGGCAAGGCGCTCGCCTATGCCATCGCCCGGCAGGAAAGCGCTTTCAACCCCGCCGCCGTCTCCGCCGCCAATGCCCGTGGGTTGCTGCAATTGTTGCCGGGAACCGCAAGGGGCGTGGCCGGACGTCACGGCCTGCCCTATACGCAGGCGATGCTGACCAGCGATGCGGGTTACAACGCCACGCTCGGCGCTCACTATCTCGGCGAGCAGATCGACAGCTTCGGCGGTTCCTACATCCTCACCTTCATCGCTTATAATGCCGGTCCAAAACGCGTGCCGGAATGGATTGCCCGCTACGGAGATCCGCGCGGCAAGCCTATCGATGAAGTAGTGGACTGGATCGAGCGCATCCCCTTCCCCGAAACGCGCAATTATGTGCAGCGGGTGATGGAGAATTATCAGGTCTACAAGACCCGGCTTGGGCAACAGGCCGATATTGTCGATGACCTGCGCCATGGCCGTGCTGGGTAAGCCAGGCTCATCGGCAGATATCATTACAGAGCATTCGAGCACCGGCTGGCCCGGTGCTTTTTTATTTCCCGGATACGAATGACCGGCGCTGCAATGTGAAGCATTCAAACGAAAAACCCCGGCATTTCTGCCGGGGTTTCCATCACTGACAATGTCAGATCAGATTAGAACGTGCGCTGAAGGCGAACGAAACCGGTGACTTCGTCGTCACGGCCATCTTCATCGTAGTAGTTCGCGGTGATCTTCGTAGCCAGACCTTCGGTGATCTTGTAGTCAACCGTCAGACCAGCAGTCCAGGCATCACGGTCGCCAACGAAGTCGCCGTCAGCAGGATTGACGTCCAGCTTGCTGAGGTATTCGAAGCCGGGGGTAAGCGTCAGGCGATCCGTAGCCTTGATCGCGTACTCAACGGCAACAGCCCATTCAGACTTTGCGTAGTAAGCGCTGTCGCCCGAAGCCCATACACCGGCGAGGCCGAAGGTGCCCGGACCGATATCTGCAAACAGCATGCCGCGGACAGCAACGTTTTCTGCGTCGAAGTCGTAGCTGGCGATCAGGTTGGCGGTAACCGCGCCGAACTTGCCGCCGATCATGCCGCCGATGCCGACGTTGTTGTCTGCACCGTACTGGAACTGGCCGTACGAACCTTCAAGCTCGTCAACCGAGAGAGCAGCCTGGAAAGAGCCTGCGTCGTAGGTGTACTTGATCGAGTTGAACAGGGTATTGGTCGACAGGATGTCGGTTTCGCCGTTCAGATCGTCGTCCCACCAGCTGTAGAACTTACCGACCTTCAGGCCGCCGAGTTCGATGAAAGCCTGGTCAACGAATACGCTGGAACCAGAAGCAGTGCCGTTGTCAGCATTGCCGCGGAAGCCGATGAAGCCACGCAGAGCACCGAGTTCGGTGTCGGTGCGGGTGTCAACTTCGAACTGGGCGCGCGTGAACGAGTTCCAGTCAGACGTACCCTTGGCGTCACGGCCAAAGTTGGTCTGGAAACGGATGTAACCGCCGAACTTCAGGCAGGTTTCGGTGCCGGGGATGTAGAAGAAGCCGGTGCCGAAAGCGTCGCAAACGCGAACGTATTCGAGGGGCTCAGGCTCAGCAGCGACGATTGCGTCAGCGGCCTGTGCGCCGGATACTGCTGCGAGAGCTGCAGCGGAGCCGATGAGAAGGCTCTTGATGTTCATGGTTGACCTCCAGTCAAACGCTTAATCTTCTAAGCAGCGGGTGGGAAAGCACTAATGAATGCGTGCCGCTTATGAGGATGATTAGAGCCAAAACCGGGCGGACAGGCAATCGCAATCATGACGAAAGGAAGACAGTAAGGTGTCCTTAGTTTTTCATTGTTGCGAAATAGCTACAACTCTAACTGTCCCAGCGCCACTTCTTAATGAAGTGTTAATTTATCATTCATTTCATGTACTTACTATGAACGGCGAAACTCTTTCGTGAGCCATATCCGCCCAATCAACAAAATTTCGGCGCAGTCAGGCCATGGGAGGTTACCCAAAAAGCCATTTGTGACGTGATAGAATCGGGCACGTTCAACACTCGGAAATTGCTTATCATCCCGCTTGCATGCACCGCACCCGAGAAACGGCACTAAACGAATCAGCTGTCATCGACGTCGTCCAAATCCAGTCAGGGCCAGGTGCGGTCGAAACCGCCCAGTCAACATGCCCGTCCTGGGTGGAATCGAAAAAACAAAAAAGCCCGGCTCGAGAGCCGGGCTTTCCATCACTGACAATGTCAGATCAGATTAGAACGAACGCTGAAGGCGAACGAAACCGGAAACCTGGTCGTCACGGTTGTCGATGTCGGTGTAGTTAACAGCGATCTTCGTGGAGAGGCCCTGCGTGATTTTGTAATCGAGCGTCAGACCAGCCTTCCAGCCGTCGTCGTTCGAGAAGTCATCCCAGGAAACCAGGCCGTAGTTGCCGTAGTACTGAACGCCGGGGGTGATCGTCAGCTTGTCGGTTGCCTTGATGGCGTATTCCGCAGCAACTGCCCACTCGGAGACGTTGTAGTAAGCGTTTGCGCCGGAAGCCCAAACACCAGCCAGGCCAAGCGTGCCCGGACCAACGTCAGCCGTTGCGATCAGGCGTACAGAGCCGTTTTCGCGGTCGGTGTCGTAGCCGCCGATGAGCTGGAAGGAAGCAGCGCCGAGCTTTGCGCCAACGCCGAGAGCAATACCAACGTTGTTGTCAGCTTCGTTGAAGCCCTGAACGTTGATGCCTTCGAGTTCGTCAACCGAAGCGCCTGCCCAGAAGGAACCAGCGTCGTAGGTGTAACGAATGGAGTTGAACAGAGCGTTGGAAGACAGCTCGTCCGTTTCGCCAGAAAGGCCATCGTCCCACCAGCTGTAGAACTTACCGACCTTCAGGCCGCCGAGTTCGATGAAAGCCTGGTCAACGAATACGCTGGAACCAGAAGCAGTGCCGTTGTCAGCATTGCCGCGGAAGCCGATGAAGCCACGCAGAGCACCGAGTTCGGTGTCGGTGCGGGTGTCAACTTCGAACTGGGCGCGCGTGAACGAGTTCCAGTCAGACGTACCCTTCTTGTCACGACCGAAGTCGGTCTGGAAACGGACGTAGCCCTGGAACTTCAGGCAGGTTTCGGTGCCGGGGATGTAGAAGAAGCCGGTGCCGAAAGCGTCGCAAACGCGAACGTATTCGAGGGGCTCAGGCTCAGCAGCGACGATAGCGTCAGCAGCCTGGGCGCCGGATACTGCTGCGAGAGCCGCAGCGGAGCCGATCAGAAGGCTCTTGATGTTCATGGTTGACCTCCAGTCAAAGTTTTTAAAAGGGTCTGGGTTCTTTCGCTGAAGGACAGCATTCCCTGCCCCATTCCCGTGTTCTTAGAAGCCAAACGATCCACCGCCTCGCTTCTGGTCGTGAAAATACAAAAGGTTTCGCCGCTTGCAATCGCGAACATCCGATAAATAGCATTTACGTATATGCTTCATTTCGGTTTGTTGCGGAAACAACACACAGCGCCACACCGACCGGTGGGGGCTTTTACAATGCGTTAAGAATTTCCTTGAAAATCCGTTAGTTAGCGCGGTTAACAAGGTCTTTCTAAATCACCGGCCTTTTCGGTGATGTGTTGCTCTGCCGGCGGCATGTTGGGGAAATTTTTGCTTTGATCTATCGTGACACATGACACCACGCAGATGCGCCTGTCAGGAAATGACGGAAAAAGCCCTTCGTCCGACGACTGATTCACCTGACAACGATTCGAGAAGCGGAAGATGTCGCTTAATTGGCAAACTGATTTGCTCTCGGCGCGGTCTGCACCTTGTTGACTCGGGCGCTTTCCCTTTGCGCCTCCGTCCTCGCGATCTCGCTGTTGCGGCGGCCCGAAGGGGGCCGCGATGCCAGCCGGATTGACGGACTGGCCTAGCCTCGGAAATCAACGTGGAGATTGACCGGCCCTTTGCGCTCAGAACGAGCCGGTCGGAACACTTAGTCAGATGCCGTCCACCGCCGCATCGAGCGAATGTCGATCGATGCGCTCTTCAAGCGCGACCACAATGGCGTGCAGGAACTCCCGGCGGCGAGGCTCGGCGGCTGTCGCCAGCGTCATTGTCAGTCGCCCGCGGATCTTGTTCATGAAACCCACGTGGTCAAAGCGGTCGGCAGCGATATTCACTTCGACCTCATCCATGTAGTGGGACAGATGCGATCCCAGTTCAAGATTCGCGTCCATCTGGTACCGAGTGGCCATCTGCTCTGCAAGCGTGCCCATCTGCACGTAGGGGCCGTATTCGTCGATCATCAAATCTCCTTCGCATGCCTGAAAAACCTAGATAGGTGCTCTTTGTCAAAGAACGAGATGTATCCGGGGCGATCCGCGCAAAACACTGGGATCAAATTTCTAAAATATGCGTGATCGACCAGCTGGCCCCACTCCAGACTACGGGAGGGCCCATCAACGTGCGTTCGGCTTTACGATAAAAAAGTCGAAGCGTGCGCCGTAATTTGGATGCGGCCTGCAGCGCGCAGACAAATGAACAACAAACCAGTCAGCCTGATTTGTCCAACAATATAAGTCCTGGGAAAATTTGATGGCGGAGAGGATGGGATTCGAACCCACGATACGCTTTTGACGTATACTCCCTTAGCAGGGGAGCGCCTTCGACCACTCGGCCACCTCTCCGGTGCGGCCTGATTATTGCTTAAAAAAAATGAATGCAAGGCTTTTTCGCCAAGAAGCCGAAAAACCTGTTGGCTGAACAGCCGCGCGCGAAACTTTGCGGCCAATTCGGGAACTTCTTTAATGCCGGCACGTTCTCGCTTCGGTAACAAAAGAGGTGTTTCTAATGGCTCAGACCAAACTGAATGTTGTCGAAGACACGATCGAAAACCAGATTGCCGAGCTGCGCTCGCAAATCGCGTCGCTCTCCAAGTCCGTTTCCGCCCGTGCGGAAGGCGTGAGTGAGGATGCATCCGAATTTCTGGATGAGGCACGCGGTCGCGTTCGCAAGGCTGCGAGCAATGTCCGTGCGCAGGGCCAGAATGTGGTGGAAGCGGTCAAGGAAAATCCCGGTACGGCAACCTCGCTGCTGACGATCGTCGGCGCACTCGGTTTCGCAATCGGTTATGCGGTTGGTGCGGGTACGCAGCAGAACTCGTCGAACAGCAGCCTTTATCGCTGGCGCTGATGACGGCATGAGAGTTAGAATCAGGGCAAGGCGGCAAAGTCCCGCCTTGCCTTTTTTGCATTGATTTCAAGACAACCGATATGGGGGGACCGGAAATGCTGTTCAGCAACGATCTTGAAGAGGCATTGGCGGACTTTGCCAGAGATCACGGTATCGACAGGGACGAAGCCATCCACCGCATCGTCCGCGCCGCCCTTATCAACAGCGGCTACCTTGCATCCGGCGAAGAAGGTATTCCGCCGGAAAAGCTGAATGCCAGCAACGACGATTGAGACTTAGTAGCCCGATCTCGACGGCGCGGGTGCTGCCCCGCCCTTGTAGCGACCGGACAAGGCGCGCAGGGCGTTGGCGAATTCCGTGACATCGGCGCCGACAGCCACGAAGGACGCGCCGAGTTCGAGATAACGGCGATTATAGGTCTCGTTAAAGGTGAGAATGCCCGCGGCCTTGCCGGCCGCGACAATCTTGACGATCGCCGCTTCGATCACCGCCTGCACTTCAGGCTCATCGATCCTTCCGAGATAACCCATGTCGGCAGCGAGATCCGCCGGGCCTATGAAGACGCCGTCCACACCCTCCACCGCAAGGATATTGTCGAGATCGTTGATCGCGGCGCGCGTTTCGGCCTGCACCAGCAGGCAGACGCTATCGGAGGCGCTGTCGGCGTAATCGGTTATGGTGTTGAAAGCCGAGGCACGGGCCACAGCTGCTCCCATGCCGCGAATGCCCCGCGGCGGATAATGCATGGCGCTGACCAAACCTTCCGCCTGCGCTGCCGAATCGACCATCGGCACGAGAAGCGTGCGTGCGCCTGCATCCAGAAGCTGCTTGATCATCCAGCTTTCGCCGACCGGCACGCGCACGACCGGCTCGGCGGGCGACGTGGCAAGTGCGCGCAGCTGATCGATGATGCTGCGCAGATCGTTCGGCCCGTGCTCACCATCGATTACCAGCCAGTCGAAACCCGACGTTCCGGCGATTTCCGCCGTAATGGCCTCACCCATGTCAAGCCAGAGACCGATCTGCGGCTTGCCGGCATGGATGGCGGATTTGAAGCGATTTTCGGGAGCAGGCATGATGTCCTCAGGAAAGCAATAATTTCAGATCGGCGGAGGCATCCGCCAGGATGGCGCGATCCGGTTCTGCACCGGTATCGAGCAGTTTTTTGCCCGCGACATAGGCCTTGGCATCATTGACGGCATCCACCGCCACGAAACGCCCATCGCGGAAATACCAGACCGACCAGCTGCCTTCACGCGCGCCGGGCCGCAGTACCGTCTCGTCATAACCGAGATTGAAGCCGGCGATCTGCAGCTTCACCTCATATTGATCCGACCAGAACCAGGGTTTCGCCTCATAGGCGGTTTCAGTGCCGGCAAGTACGGCAGCGGTCGCCTCGGCCTGGTCGACGGCATTCTGTACCGATTCGAGACGCACAGACTGGCCGCGCCATGGCAGCAGGGCGCAATCGCCCACCGCATGAATGTCCCGATCGGATGTGCGGGTATAATTATCCACCACAATGCCGTTGCCGACCTCGAGGCCCGATTCGCGGGCAAGCCGGTCATTCGGCGTTACGCCGATGCCGACGATGACGAAATCCACATCGAGCATCGCACCATCGGACAGTTCGGCGGCGGCCACCCGGCCATCCATGCCGACAAGGCGCACGAGGCCCGTCTTTTCGCGAATGGAAACGCCGTTCGCCTGATGAATGTCGCGCATGATATCGGCGGTTTCTTTCGCCGCCACGCGCTGGAGAATACGGTCGGCCATTTCGATCAGCGTCACATCGAGGCCGAGCTTGCGGGCAACCGCCGCCGCTTCAAGGCCGATATAACCGCCGCCGATCACCAGCAGCCTGCGGCCCGGCTTCATCTCTTCCATCAACCGGTCAGCGTCGCGCTTGTCGCGAACGGTCAAGACCCCTTCCAGATCGCCACCGATGCTGGCGGGCAGCAGACGGGGTGCGGCCCCGGTCGCCAGCACCAGCTTGTCATAGGCAAGCGTGCTGCCATCCTGCATACGCACCGTTTTGGCCTTACGGTCGATATCTTCCGCCCAGGTGGACAGCCGGATATCGACATTATTGTCCGCGTACCACTCCTCCGGGCGGAACATCAGCCGGTCAAAACTCATCTCGCCGAGAAGGTATTTTTTGGAGAGCGGCGGCCGCTGGTAGGGATAGGCATCTTCAGAGCCGATGATGGTGATGGGACGCTCATCCTTCAGCGCCCGGAGCTTTGCCGCCAGCGCGAAAGCGGCCTGCCCCGCCCCGACGATTACCAGCCTTCCCGTCACGTTCCACTCCCAGACACGAATCGCGATCGGCCAACCCTGCCATGCTCGCGAAGCCATATTGCCGGATCAGGCGTAACGCCAAGTACGGCCCGCGTCAACAGCGCAGCCACGCCAGCCCGGTGCAAGCATGACACATTATCAGCACAGGCTGCGACACGCCTGCAACCGGACCGAGCCAAGCGCATTCTATCAAGGGAAACATCGGCTTGTGAAACGAAGATTGGCCCATGTCGAGACGGACAACAGACAATTGCGCGGATTTCCTTCATGACCTGGCAAGGAAGCCGCGTTAAAATCAGCATCAGGAGAGGCAATCCGGGAGGTTGTCATGGCTTTGCATATGGATCCCCGTCAGAACGTCCCCCAGGACGAGAAGTACGAGAAATTTCAGATCGACCGGCCCGGCAAGATCACCTTCATCGGGCATCATCTCAGCGCCAAGGACACCATGCGCTGCCTGGTGCGCACCATTTCCCTTTATGGCGCGGAAATCGAAGTCGGTCCGCATCTGGAAATGCCCGCCAATTTCTATCTGGAAATCCTCGGCATCCGCGATGAGATTGGCTGCACGCTGATCCGCCGCGAAGAGGAAAAGGTCACCATCGGTTTCAACATGCTGATCGATGCCGAATTCCTGCACCATGTGCGCCGGCTGAGTTTCGAGACCAGCGCCTGAGCCGGCACGGCGGCGGAAAAAACTGTTCCAAAACAGTCACTGGATAACCGGGCGCGGCTTGCGTCCGGTTTTTTTGCACCTATTGTGAGCCGGGTTTTCAAACACAGCTACCGGAACTTTCAGCCAATGTCCGCTTTCTCACGCCTTACGCCGCTTGCCGTCTCGCTCCCTTCAACCGTTCCTTTCGTTGGCCCGGAAGCCATCGAACGGAACCGCGGCCTGAAGGTGGAAGCGCGGATCGGCGCCAATGAAAGCGGCTTCGGCCCCGCCCCTTCAGTGCTTCTGGCCCTGCGTGACGCTGCGGCAGACACCTGGATGTATAGCGACCCGGAAAATTTCGAATTGAAGGAAGCGCTTGCCATCCATCACGGCGTTGCACGCGGCAATATCGCCATCGGCAGCGGCGTGGACGGATTGCTGGGTGAAATCGCCCGGCTGATTATCGAGCCCGGCACGCCTGTTGTCACCTCGTTTGGCGGTTATCCCACCTTCAATTACCATGTGAACGGTTTTGGCGGGAAACTCGTGACCACACCCTATGTGGACGATCACGAAGACCTTGATGGCCTTCTCGATCTCGTCATTCGGGAAAATGCGCCGCTCGTCTATTTCGCCAATCCTGACAATCCGATGGGAAGCTGGTGGGAGGCGAGCGAGGTCGTTGCCTTTGCGCGCGCGCTGCCGGAAACCTGCCTGCTCATTCTGGACGAGGCCTATTGCGAAACCGCGCCCGCCAGTGCCGTGCCGGCCATCGATGCGCTGATCGGCCAACCGAACATTTTGCGCATGCGCACCTTCTCAAAGGCCTATGGGCTCGCCGGCGCACGTGTCGGTTATGCCATTGGCACGCTCGGCAATGTCGAAGCCTTCGACAAGATCCGCAACCATTTCGGCATGGCGCGCATTTCGGTCGCCGGCGCTTTGGCGGCGCTGAAGGATCAGGCCTATCTGCATGAAGTCGTTGGTAAAATTTCCGACGCCCGTGAGCGTGTTTCCGCGATCGCCCGAAATAACGGCCTTTCGCCCCTGCCCTCGGCCACCAATTTCGTCACCATCGATTGCCACCGCGACGGGGCTTACGCCCGCGCCATCGTCGATGGGCTGATGGAACATGGCGTCTTCATCCGCATGCCCGGCGTCGCGCCGCTCAACCGCTGCATTCGTGTGAGCGTCGGGCCGGATGACAAGCTAGATCTTTTCGAGCAGGCATTGCCGAAGGTCCTCAAGGCGATCGGGTAAGCTCCCAACCCACCCTCATTCCTGTGCTCGTCACAGGAATCCAATCAGCCCAAGTCCTTGGGCTGGAGGGACTCTTTTCGCCGCGCAGACGCGCGTCGGCTGGATTCCTGTGACAAGCACAGGAATGAGGGTTGGAAAGTGCCGCGCGTTGCACGCATCGATTCAACATCCTCCCGCAAGCCCCTGCCCGCGAATCGTTTTCCGGCGAAGAGACATCGCCAAACATAAGAAAACCGCGCCGGCCTTGTTCCTGCCGGTCGCGGTTTGATGTGTCAGCGCAAAAGCTTTTTTTAAAGCCCTCGCCGCGTTCCCCTTCGGGTTTACTTTCGTTTGCACCGGTCATCGGGACTGGAGGGAACCGGACCGGAAATCTCACTGATAGTCTGGATGGATCAGTGCATCGTCATCCAGTCACGGGCAGCACGCAGCGCTTCGGCCAGTTCCGCCTTGGTCATGTTCCGGGCAAGATCTGCGCGCAACGAAGCGGCTCTTTCCGATCCGCGGATGGCGGCGATGTTGAGCCATTTGTGGGCCGCGACCAGATCCACCGTGCAGCCCCGGCCGGTCGCATAGACCAGGCCGAGATTGCAAAGGGTGTCGGCGCGGGTTTCGCCACCGGCAACTGCCATTTCGATATCGCGAATTTCAAAGCGTGCCATCGTTTTAATCCCTGTCTTCTGCCTGTTTCATCAATTGCCTTCTTGCCGAGGCTAACCTTCAGAACCGCCGTCTTATGCGGCTTTTTTGTTCTTTGGGCCGGCAGGTTTTCCCTGCGCTTTTGATGAGTTCACTATGCCTCAAGCCTTTCAACGGGCGCTTAAAAGGCATGATTAATGGGCCGCAAACAAACTGCAAACGATTGGTAAAATTGGGTTTTTGTTAAATATCATGAGGTGCGGAAATTAAGGACTTTCAGGCGATTTTTACGAAAAGTTTACATCTGGATTTAAACCCTTCGTTCACCACGATAAAAACATCGATTTTCAAATTCGCCCGTTTCAACTCCCTCGACCGTCGCAAATGCCTCTCCATGGCGGCAAATTTCTGTTTCCTTTTACGTTAACGTAAAATAGTATTCGCCTGCCTGTTATGAGGATGAAACAGGTAGAGGATAGCATGGCCAAAAGGGTGATCGCGTCGCAGGACGTCACACCATCGGCAATGCGGAACAGGGTTTAATGCGCATCCATTTCTTCGTGACCGATCCGGCTCAGAAGGGTCTGCGCAAATTTCGGGAGGAGTTTTTATGAAGCGCGTAATGATGATTGCCGCTGCCCTCATGATGGGCAGCAACCTTGCTTTTGCCGCAGAAGCCATTGAGGGCAACTGGAAGACGGCAAGCGGCGAAACCGCCGTGATCGGCCCCTGCGGCGCAGCGTTTTGTGTGACGCTGAAGACCGGCAAACATGCCGGAAAACAGATCGGCAAGCTTTCCGGCAAGGGAAACAACTACTCCGGCGACATCACCGACCCAGCCAACGACAAGACCTATAGCGGCTCCGGCACCGTTTCCGGCAATTCGCTGAACATGAAGGGCTGCGTGCTGAAGATCTTGTGCAAATCGCAGACCTGGACACGGTTGTAACAGCAGGACGGCGGGCGGGCCTTCGGCTCCCCGCCAGCCAACCCGGCGCGGCATCAGGAAACCTGCCTGTGGAACCGCGAATGGATGTCGCGTGGAACACCTGTGCCCGTTGATGTATCGTGGCCACCACGCGCACCCCAACGAGAGCCACGCATGCCCCTCCCCCTTTTGACGATCTTGATTGCCGGCACCTCGCATGTGGGCAAAAGCACCCTTGCCGGTCTGTTGAGTGAAAAGCTCGGCTGCGAAGCGATATCGACCGATAGCCTCGCCCGCCACCCCGGTCGACCTTGGCCGGGCATACCGGCACCGGTGGAGGACTATTACACGCAGCTTTCAGCGGAAACGATCCACTGGTTTCTGAAAGTGCATCACCAGAACATCTGGCCGCTCATCCGCTCGCTGATCGACAACACATCCGGCACCGGCAATCCTGCAATTTTCGAGGGCGCGGCCCTGCGCCCGGAATTTATCTCGCCCCTGCTCGGCGGCACTGTCGCCGGGGTGTTTCTGCATGCCGGGAATGACTTCCTTCTCGAGCGGATGCGTTCTCACGCCCAATACGACGATGCAACGGCCAGTCAGCGGCGGATCATGGACGCCTTCATCGAGCGCTCGCTGCGGGAGAATACCGAGATGCTGGCGTCGGCGCAGCAACATCACCTGCCGGTTGTCGACGTCACGAAACCGCAGGCACTCGAAACCCTCGTGGCCGATCTTGCCGCGCGCGCGGCCACCTCTTCTTCGTGATCAAAAGACGGGAGATCGAGGTCTCCAGCGAGACCATTGCGGCATTAATCTGTCCTGTCACCACCCGTTAACATCCCTGAACACCATATGAACCGGGGTCTCAGGGTCCGTTCAGTCCGAGTATGGCAAAACTCTGTCCATCAACTCCAATAAAGGGGAATGGACATGGCAAAGTTGATCAGCCGGTTGGCAATCTTCGCGTTTCTCATGGCGATCTTCGCGATGTCCTTCGCTTCGCTCGTCGTTAATCCCAACCGCAGTTTTCAGCGGGTGAATGCCGGCGCGGCAATTGCCTGCCAGCACAGCCCGGCGCCCGGCGCCAATTGCCCCGTCGTACTTTGAGGACCGGCCGATGACAAACAGTTTCTCCAACGGCCTCTTCTCCGCTCTGCGGCTGGTGCTGATGGCCTCGATCTTTCTCGGCCCGGTGGCGGGACTTGCGGTTTACAAGGCCGATCCTCGCCCGGCCTCCAAGGGCGCCGGTTTCGTACTCTTGATGAGCCTGCAGCGCGGCGCGCTCGGCTGATATCTCGCACACCCTTTATCGATCCGGCCGCATTTTCCGTTTCTTTTCAGTTTCTTCGTATTTCTGTCGCTTGCCTGTCGAAATTGCCCCCTTATAATGGGCCATGACAATAGCAAAACGATCGATTCCGCCCTTCACCTTCATCAGCCCCGAGCCTTTCGCACCGCAGTCCTTTACGGACCCGAAAGAAGCAGTCGAGGCTTTGACCGCGCTTTACGAACGCAATACGGCGTTCCTGATCAACTCCTTCACCGACCTTGCCAAGGGCGCGCCGATTGCCGGCCGTTACCGCGCCTGCTATCCGCAGGTCAGCCTTGAGACCGCAACCTTCGGCCATGTCGACTCGCGCCTCTCCTATGGTCACGTCACCGCGCCCGGCGTCTACACGACGACGATCACCCGGCCAGAGCTTTTCCGCCATTATCTCAAGGAACAGCTGGGGCTTCTGATGAAGAACCACGGCGTTCCGGTCACGGTGTCGGAATCGGCCACGCCCATTCCGCTGCATTTCGCTTTTGGTGAAGGCGCTTATGTCGAGGCGGCTGCCGCTTCCTCGCTGTCCGACGTGCCGCTGCGCGATCTGTTCGATACGCCCGATCTCAACAATACCGACGACCTCATCGCCAATGGCGAATATGACCAGGTGCCGGGCGAACCCGCGCCGCTTGCGCCCTTTACCGCGCAGCGCATCGATTATTCGCTTGCGCGTCTCAGCCACTATACGGCGACCAGCGCCAGCCATTTCCAGAACTTCGTGCTGTTCACCAACTACCAGTTCTATATCGACGAATTCGCCGCATGGGCGCGCCAGATGATGAAGAATGGCGGCGAGGGTTACACCGCCTTCGTGGAGCCGGGCAACATCATCACCCCCGCCGGCTCCGACAGGCCGGAAACCGACGCCGTGCTTGGCCGCCTGCCACAGATGCCCGCCTATCACCTGAAGAAAAAGGGCCATGCGGGCATTACGCTGGTCAATATTGGCGTCGGCCCTTCCAACGCCAAGACGATCACCGACCATATCGCCGTGCTGCGCCCGCACGCCTGGCTGATGGTCGGTCATTGCGCCGGCCTGCGTAACAGCCAGCGGCTGGGCGATTATGTTCTGGCGCATGCCTATGTGCGTGAGGACCACGTTCTCGATGACGACCTGCCGGTCTGGGTGCCAATCCCGGCTCTCGCCGAAGTGCAGCTGGCGCTGGAAGGCGCTGTGGCGGAAGTCACCGGTTACGAGGGCTTCGAGCTGAAGCGCATCATGCGCACCGGCACAGTCGCCACCATAGACAACCGCAACTGGGAGCTTCGCGACCAGGCCGGTCCGGTCAAGCGCCTGTCGCAATCCCGCGCCATAGCACTCGACATGGAATCGGCCACCATCGCCGCCAACGGCTTCCGTTTCCGCGTGCCCTACGGCACGTTGCTCTGTGTCTCCGACAAGCCGCTGCATGGCGAATTGAAGCTGCCAGGCATGGCGACGGAATTCTATCGCACCCAGGTCGCCCAGCATCTGCAAATCGGCATCCGCGCCGTGCAGAAGCTCGCCGCCATGCCGACGGAAACGCTGCATTCGCGCAAGCTTAGAAGCTTTTACGAGACGGCGTTCCAGTAAGATTGCGCATCTTCGCCCTCAAGGTGCTGATGTTGGTTTCTTCACCTTGAGGCATCGCAATGCGAGTAGCGATCGATCTGGATGACGCACTGATCGCAGAGATTATGGAAATTACCGGGCTGTCCGATGCTCAAGAGGCGGTTGAAAAGGCCCTGAGAGAATTTGTCCGGATACACCAGCAGAGACCCGCGCTCGATGAACTGCGGGGCATTGGCTGGCAAGGCGATCTAGATGAAATCCGCGATCGCTCGAGCACCGATGAAGCCTAGCGGATGAAGGCATACGAGAGCCGTCATCCTGCAATGTGACACACCGCTGCCCGGTTTAAATCTTGAGACAGGCTGCGTTGTAATGAAGTTGATCGCGAAGTGTGTGCGTCTTCTTGGCGTTACCCCTGGAACGAGCCCAATGCTGTTCGGTTTGAATTTTCGAGCACCATCTATGACATTGATTTTTAATGCTGTTCAGACGTATTCCATCGTTGGGGCACGAATGAAATATTGGGGCCATCCGATGAATGGCATATCCCGCCAAGCACTCTGACGTCATCCTCGGGCCTGTCCCGAGGATCTGCGACGTCCCGATTTTGTTGGCGTGTTTAGATCCTTGGGACAAGCCCAAGGATGACGCCTTAGCTTTTAGCGCGCTTCATCATTCCATATGGTGACGCCGCGTTTCGTCCATATCCGGCGCGTGGCGTCACGTCCGAAACGCAACTAGAATCACAATTACACGTGTCTTCCGGCAAGCTACCGCACGGCGGCGAGCAAGCGCGAGAATGATGGCGAGCGTGAAGGAAGCCTCTTAACAGCTCGCCAGGAACGGCTACCCGCATCTCCTAAACAGTCTTCACCGTCCCCTCCACGCGGATGGGAAAATTTACCGACCGGGCGATAAAGCACTTATCATGCGCATCATGGTGCAGCTCATCCGCCCGGGCGGCATCGCCCTTCGAGATGGTGATGACCGGTTTCAGCACCACTTCGCTGAATTGCCCGGCACCGTCCTTTTCCATCACCAGCGTGCCTTCGGCATTGTCGACATAGTCTTCAACGATGATGCCGTTGACCGAGCAGAAATGCAGGTACCAGAGCTTGTGGCAGGCCGAGAGCGAGGCGACCAGCAGGTCTTCCGGGTTCCAGCGGGAGGGATCGCCACGGAAGGCCGGGTCGGACGAACCGGCAATGTTCGCTTTTCCCGCCGTGGAAATCGTGTAGTCGCGTTCATAATCGCGATAACCCGACGTGCCCTTGCCGCGATTGCCGGTCCATTTCACCTGCACGGCGTAATGATGTTCCTGTCCTGCCATTGTCATTTCTCCCTTGGAATCTTTTTTCGCATTTCCTGACGGAAAACCGGTGTTCATTTTTCCTAGAAATGCTCGCGCGTATCGCGCAGGTGATCGAGCCCCTTACGCAACGTCTCGATGATTTGGTCGACTTCCGACCGGCTGATCGTCAGCGCCGGCGAGGCCAGCATTCGGTCGCCAGTCGCGCGCATCACAAGCCCGTTTGCCAGGCAATGGTTGCGCACTTCGGTTCCGATGTCGTCCGGTTTGGCGAAACGTCTGCGGGTCGCCTTGTCGGCGGTTATCTGCAGGCCGCCCATCAGGCCGACATTCACCGCCTCACCCACCAGTTCGTGGTCATCGAGGCTTTTCCAGCCTTGCGAAAAATAAGGGCCGATATCGTCACGCACCCGCTCCACCAAACCCTCATTTTCGATGATGCGAAGGTTTTCAAGCGCTGCGGCAGCGCAGACGGGATGGCCGGAATAGGTGAAGCCGTGGTTGAAGTCACCGACCTCAGACAACATCACCTCCGCCACACGATCTGAGACGATGACGCCGCCAATCGGCAGGTAACCGGAAGACAGGCCCTTGGCGACGGGTGCTAAATCCGGCTCCACGCCGAAATGCTGGTAGCCGAACCAGGAGCCAAGCCGGCCGAAACCGCAGATCACCTCATCCGACACCAGAAGGATATTGCGCGCCTTGCAGATGCGGGCGATTTCCGGCCAGTAGGTTTCCGGCGGCACGATGACGCCGCCCGCACCCTGGATGGGTTCAGCCACGAAAGCGGCGACATTCTCTTCGCCAAGCTCGTCGATCTTCGCTTCCAGTTCGCGGGCGACTTTCAGGCCGAATTCCGCGGGTGAGAGATCGCCGCCCTCGGCATACCAATAGGGCTGGCCGATATGGGCCACGCCCTCGATCGGCAGGTTGCCCTGCTCATGCATCCATTTCATGCCGCCGAGTGAAGCACCGGCCACCGTCGAGCCGTGATAGCCGTTGCGGCGGGCAATCACCTTGGTCTTCGTCGGATGGCCGAGCGCCTTCCAGTAAACGCGCGCCATGCGGAACCAGGTGTCGGTCGCCTCCGAACCGGAATTGGTGAAGAAGACATGGTTCATCTTCGGCCCGGCGCGCGAGGCGATCTTCTGCGCCAGAAGTGTCGCGGGCGGCGTGGTGGTTCCGAAAAACGCGTTGTAATAGGGCAGCTCGTTCATCTGGCGCTGCACGACATCGGCGATCTCGCGGCGTCCGTAACCGATATTCACGCACCAGAGGCCGGCAAAGGCGTCGAGATATTTCCTGCCGGTGCTGTCATAGATGAACACCCCTTCCGCGCGCTCGATGATGCGGGTGCCGGCGGCATTCAGCTTGCCCATGTCGGAAAAGGGGTGAAGGTGATGGGCGGCATCGATGGCGGCGAGATTGGACATCGGCTTGGAGACTTCATTCATGACAGATCGCACTCCCATAAAGGCGACGGCGCTCACGCTGCCGCGCCCGCCGAACATGGCCGGGCGGCTTCGATTTGGCAAGACTGGCGTTTTTTAGGGGGTATTGGGCGAGCGGAGGCTGGCTGTTTCTTCTCCCCGAGGGGGAGAAGGTGGCCCGAAGGGTCGGATGAGGGGGCGACGGCAGTGATAGATCGAGAGCTTTCCCCCTCATCCCGCTGCCGCGGACTTCTCCCCGGCGGGGAGAAGAAACAAGCGGCGACCACCCGATCCCTCGCGGTAGTCTCGCATCTCAGCCACACTTCATGCGAAAAACGCCGGCCCCACCAGTACCTTCAATTCGCCGGCGTGAACCTCCAGGGCCACGTCCCGTTCCATCGGCAGCAATTCGCCGTCGATGACGCAGCGCACATCATGGCGCTTCTTCGGGAAATGCAGTTCAACATCCGTCACGGTCATGGCCGTTACGGCGGCGTTTTCCTTCAGCCTGCCACGCAGAATGTCGAAAACGAGCTTTGCGACACCCGAGGGAGGCAGCGGATCGGTGAGGTAAAAACCGAGATGGCCGCCCGACACGCTATCCGCCACCAGCAGCGAATTCGGGCCGAACTCATTGTTGGAGACGGAAATGGCGGAGACCTTGCGATGCTGGGTTTCGCCGTTGACGGTATATTCCACCTCGAAGACCGGCGGATTGAGAATGACGCTGATGGCGGCGCGGATGCTTGCCTTGATCTTGCCGAGACGCGAGGCGAAGGCGAGATTGTTGCGGTAGCGCACCATGCGCGAATGCAGGCCCGCCGAGAACTGGTGGACGAAAAGCCTGCCATTGGCGCTGGCAATGTCGACACTGGCGACCTCGCCATTCGCCAGCGTCTCCAGAGACTGACGGATATCAAGCGGCAGCTTCAGCGAGCGGGCAAACAGGTTCATGGTGCCGGCGGGCACAATGCCGAGCACAATGCCCTGTTTCCAGGCTATACCGGCGGCCGCCGAAATGGTGCCGTCGCCGCCGCCGGCAATGATGCCTTCGATGCCCGGCTCCTCGGCGGCACGCTCCATTTCTTCGACAATGTCCCTGCCTGATACGAGACGGCAATCGATCACGTGCCCTGCGCGGGAAAAGACCTCGCGGGCGTGGTCGCAATAGGCATCCATATCCGTGGTGCGAAAGGTGCCGCCGTCACGATTGAAAATTGCAATGAGCTTCATGTTCCAACCTGATCCCGTGAGGCAGCCGCGCGTAAATGCCTGGGCTTATATAGGGTTCCAAACACCATCGCGTGAAGATGCTCTTTTACCGAGAATCGCTCTACCGCAACGCATCATTTCATGTTAGGGATCACTTAAGGTCATTTTCATGACCGCGCATCTCCAGTCAGGGCAGACCGCTCCCATACGGTCTTGCCCTTTTTTCTGTGGGGTCCTCCCCCTTCTCAGGTCATCATGAGCCAGTCGAAAATTTCCGAAGCCCATCCCGCAGCGGAGAATGAAACCGTTTACACGGGGGCTCCGGCCGTGGCGCTCTCGCCGCTTGCCATCGCGCTTATCGAACTGGCGCTGGCCGCCGGCGGCTTCGGCATCGGCACCGGCGAATTCGCCATCATGGGCCTGTTGCCTGACGTCGCCACGACCTATGGCGTGACGGTGCCACAGGCGGGTTATGTGATCACGGCCTATGCGCTCGGCGTCGTCATCGGTGCGCCGATCATCGCCATCCTTGCCGCGCGCATGACGCGGCGCGCTTTGCTCCTCGGCCTGATGGGGCTTTTTGCAGCCGGCAATATCTTAAGCGCCATCGCACCTGACTTCCTGAGCTTTACCGTGCTGCGCTTCATCACCGGCCTGCCGCATGGGGCCTATTTCGGCGTTGCGGCGCTGGTGGCGGCCTCCATGGCGCCGATCCATAAACGGGCCCGCGCCGTCGGCCGCGTGATGCTCGGCCTCACCATCGCCACGCTGCTCGGCACGCCGCTTGCCACCTTCTTCGGCCAGCTGCTGTCCTGGCGCGCCGCCTTCATGCTGGTTGGCGGCATAGCGCTCCTGACCGTTGCCCTGCTGTGGCTGTTCCAGCCGCGTGACCGGGTGGAGGAAGGCGCGAGCGTCTGGCGCGAACTCGGCGCTTTCCGCCGCGTGCAGGTGTGGCTGACGCTTGCCATCGCGTCCGTCGGTTTCGGCGGCATGTTCTCGGTGTTCAGCTATATCGCCAAGACCACTACCGATGTGGCGATGATGCCGGTTTCCACCGTCTCCATGGTGCTGGCGCTGTTCGGCATCGGCATGAATGTCGGCAATGTGGTCGGTTCACGGCTGGCCGATATCTCGCTCAACGGCACGATCGGCGGCATGCTGGCCTTCAACGTGCTGGTCATGGCGGTGTTCGGCATGACGGCGCATGACCCCTTCATGCTCTGCCTCTGCGTCTTCCTGATCGGCTGCGGTTTTGCCGCCTGTCCGGCGGTACAGACGCGGCTGATGGATGTGGCGCAGGATGCGCAAACGCTTGCCGCCGCCTCCAACCACTCCGCCTTCAACATCGCCAATGCGCTCGGCGCCTGGCTCGGCGGACTGGTTATCGCCATGGGCTACGGCTATGCCTCGACAGGTTATGTCGGCGCGGTTCTGTCCCTTCTCGGACTTGGCGTTTTCCTTGTTTCCGTCACCGTCGAGCGGCGCGAAAAGGCGGCCTGAGCCGGCCATATCGCAGCTTACGGAAATTTCACAATCGGCCGCTTGACTCTTTTCGGTTTCAGGCGCAACACGGCCTTACGCGCATGCCTTGCGGCACGGCGCGGATTTCAACGGAGCATCATTAGATGTCTAGCGACAGTAGCAGTCGATTGCCTTTGCCGAGACCGGCGAACGTGAACTGATCCGACCGCTGTCGGCTCACCACCGCGTTCGCCGTTATCGGCGAATCGACGGAAAGGTGAGCAATCATGAACTTCCACAACCTCTCCCAGAGGGCCAGCAAGGCCGCACGTCTTCTTCGTAGCGGCAATACCGGCTTCACCACCATTGCCGAACGCGTCGAGCACCTCAACACGCTCGATGTCGGCGATGCTGCAACCGCCCTGCTCGCCATGCCGCAGGCAAAGGCCGTCGCCATTCTCGACCGGCCGGAACTGCATGGCGCAGCCGCCATCATCGCCCATATTCCTGTCGAACAGGCCGCCCGCTTCGTCAACCTGATGTCTGACGACCGCGTGGCCGACGTTATGGCGGAAATGGAAGAAGAGCCGCGGGCAAAGCTGTTTTCCCGGCTGGACCGGACGACGGCGCTCTCCATCAAACATCTGATGGGTTATCCGCCGCGCACCGCCGGCTCGATCATGACCACGGAATTCGTCAGCGTGCCTGATGACTGGACGGTGGAACAGACCCTTTCGCACATCCGCGTCGTCGAGCGGTCGCGTGAAACGGTCTATGCCATCTATGTGCTGGCTCAGGACGGAACGCTTTCCACCGTTGTGACGCTGCGCCGCCTGCTGACCGGCGAAGCCGGCGCCTCCATTCTGTCAGTCGCATCGAAGGAAGGCATCGTCTGCGCCAGCCCATTGATGTCGCAGGAGGATGTCGCCCGGCTGATCCGCAAGCACGACCTTCTGGCGCTGCCCGTCGTCGATGACCGTTCACATATTCTCGGCATCGTCACCGTCGACGACGTGATCGACACCATGATCGCCGACACAACGGAAGACGCCCACAAGTTCGGTGGTATGGAGGCGTTGGGCAAGCCCTACATGACGATCGGCTTTCCGGACATGATCCGCAAGCGCGCAGGCTGGCTTGCAGCGCTGTTCCTCGGTGAAATGCTGACGGCCAGCGCCATGCAGCATTTCGAGGGTGAGCTGGAAAAGGCCGTGGTGCTGACGCTGTTCATTCCGCTCATCATGTCGTCGGGCGGCAATTCCGGTTCGCAGGCAACCTCGCTCATCATCCGGGCGCTGGCTCTCGGCGAACTCAAGCTTTCCGACTGGTGGCGGGTGCTGCTGCGGGAAATCCCGACGGGCCTGACGCTCGGCTGCATTCTAGGCGCCATCGGCTTCCTGCGTCTGACGGTCTGGCAGCAGGCCGGGTTTTATGACTATGGCGAGCACTGGCTGCTGGTCGGCGCAACGGTCTTTGCAGCGCTTGTCGGCATCGTCACCTTCGGCTCGCTCGCCGGCTCCATGCTGCCCTTCGTGCTGCAGCGCCTGCGGCTCGACCCCGCAAGCGCATCGGCCCCCTTCGTCGCCACGCTGGTGGATGTCAGCGGCCTCGTCATCTACTTCTCGGTGGCGCTGGTGATCTTGAGCGGCACATTGCTTTGAAAGACGAAAGGCCCGCTCTTCCGGAGCGGGCCTTTTCATTTGCGGAATGTGCCTGCGCGCAACAGCCCATCAGCCGCCGGCGCTGATGACGCCCGTTCCGAGCAGCCCAAGCAGGATGAAGCCGATGACCACGCGATACCAGACGAAGGGCATGTAGCTCTTGGTGGAGACCAGCTTGAGGAAGACGACAATCACCGCATAACCGACGATGAAGGCGATCAGGGTGGCAAGTCCCGTCTGCCCCCAGCCGACCGGGTTATCCTCACCGATGCTCTTGAAAAGCTGGTAGAAGCCGGAGCCGAAAACGGCGGGAACGGCGAGCAGGAAGGAATAACGCGCCGCCGCCTCGCGGGTATAGCCGAGCAGCAGGCCGGCGCTGATGGTGCCGCCGGAGCGCGAGACGCCGGGGATGAGCGCCATGGCCTGCGCGAAACCGAAGAGGATACCGTCGCGCCAGATCAGCTGGTTCAGCTTGTAACGCTTCTCACCGATCCTGTCGGCGATGCCGAGAACGATGCCGAAGACGATGAGCATGACGGCGGTGATATAGAGGTTGCGCAGCGAATGCTCGATGGCGTCCTTGAAGAACAGGCCGAGAAACACGATCGGCACCGAACCGACGATGATCAGCCAGCCGAGCCGGGCGTCGGCCTTGTCATAGGGGCCGCCGAGGCGAAGGTTCTGCCGCAGCCACGCCGTGGCGATCCGCATGATGTCGGACCAGAAATAGACCAGCACCGCCATTTCCGTGCCGATCTGCGTAATCGCGGTGAAGGCAGCCCCGGGATCCGCGCCTGATGGCAGGAACTCCCCGGCTATCCTCAGATGTGCGCTTGAAGAAATCGGAAGAAATTCCGTAAGTCCTTGCAAAAGACCGAGAAATCCGGCCTCCATCCAACCCATGCTCATGTGCTTTGATGTCCCTGCTGCGAATCACGATGGCAGCATTATGCATTAATCGGGGCAAATGCATGTTGCATTGCACCATCCCGAGCATTGAGAGCGTCGCGTGGTTTTACCCGTGATTTTTCAGGCCGCCTTCTCCGCGGCCTGCGGCAGCTGGGTGTATTTCGCGCCGTTCTTGCAGACGACATGGGCATCGCCCCAGACTTTCAGCGCCGAAATCACCGGCTTCATGGTGTCGCCAAGCGGTGTCAGCGCGTAGTCCACGCGTGGTGGCACCACCGGGAAGACGGTGCGCGAAATCAGGCCCGCCTCTTCCAGTTCGCGCAGCTGCTTGGTCAGCATGCGCTGGGTGACGCTTGGGATGTGGCGACGCAGCTCGTTGAAGCGCAACGTGCCCTCGTTGATGAGGTGATAAAGGATCACACCCTTCCATTTTCCATCGAGGAAACTTAAGGCCGATTCCACCGGGCAGCCGGGAAAATTGCCGGTGAGCTTGGCGCGCGGTCGCGACATCACAGTATCCTTTTTGTATGTATCATCACAAAATGTGCATTCTTGCGATTGGTGTTCATATGTATCAAGTAAGAGGCACGCAAACAAGCAAAGGAGACTGTTCATGCGCGCCATCGGTTACAGGACAAGCCAGCCCATCACCGCCAAGGATGCGCTTGTCGATATTGACCTGCCGCAGCCGGAGGCGAAGGGGCACGACATTCTGGTGGAGGTGAAGGCCGTTTCGGTCAACCCCGTTGACACCAAGGTGCGCCGCAACCAGTCGCCGGAAAATGGTGCTACCCGCGTCCTCGGCTTCGACGCTTCGGGCGTGGTGAAGGCCGTTGGTGACAAGGTTTCGCTGTTCAAGCCCGGCGACGAGGTGTTTTACGCCGGCGTTATCAACCGTCCGGGTTCCAACAGCGAATTCCACCTGGTCGATGAACGCATTGTTGGTGCAAAGCCGAAATCGCTGAATTTCGAGGAAGCCGCAGCCCTGCCGCTGACGGCGATCACCGCTTACGAGACACTGTTCGACCGGCTGCGGGTGAAGGACCCGGTTCCGGGCGCGGCCAACGCCGTTCTGGTCATCGGTGGCGCCGGTGGCGTCGGCTCCATCGCCATCCAGCTTCTGAGGGCGCTGACGGACCTTACCGTCATCGCCACCGCCTCGCGGCCGGAAACGATGGCCTGGGCGACGGAACTGGGTGCGCATCACGTTGTCGATCACAGCAAGCCGATCGCGCCGCAGGTGGAGGCGCTTGGTCTTGGCGCGCCGGGCTTCGTCTTCTCGACCACCCATAGCGACATTCACGCCGCCGACAGTGTCGCAACCATCGCCCCGCAGGGCCGTTTCGCGCTGATCGACGATCCGGCCGGCGGTTTCGACGTCATGGCCTTCAAGCGCAAATGCATCTCGATCCATTGGGAAATGATGTTCGCCCGCGCCGTCTTTGAGACGCCTGACATGATCGAGCAGCACAAGTTGCTGAACCATGTTGCGAAACTGGTCGATGCCGGCAAGATCAAGACGACGCTGACGGAAGTCTTCGGCACCATCAATGCCGCCAATCTCATCAAGGCGCATGCGCTGATCGAAAGCAACAAGGCCAAGGGCAAGATCGTGCTTTCAGGCTTCTGACCGACGCGACGGCGCGTCCGCATGTGCGGGCGCGCCAATTCCGCCCCATGCCTCTGCCACGCGCGAAAAATCTCGCGTGGCTTTTTCTTGTCAATCCTCGTCCGGATCTTCCGGGCACGGCCATGATGCAGGCGTGGTCAGGCCGCTCGGCAATTTTGTTTTGGCATCGCCGCAGGCAATATCGACCTGCCTTTGCTCCAGCCCCGTCGCCGTGGAAAGATCGAGCCCCTCGATGCGCGTCAGGAGCAGGAAGGCGCTGGTGAAATCCACCGGCCCGGCGAGCTTTGCACCGCCAAAGCGGGCGCGCGACAGGTTGGTCAGGGAGAATTTCGAGCCGTTCAGCGTCGCACCCTCGAAATCGGCGCGGCCGAGTTCGGCCTTGGTGAAATCCGTGCCGTCGAGCTTGGTTTTTTCGAACTTGGTGCGCTGCATTTCTGCGTTGATGAATTTCGCGTTGGTGGCGTCGGCAGCGCTAAAGTCGCTGCGATAGGCTTCCACCTTGGTCAGATTGGCGCCCTGCAGGTTCGCCTCCCCCAGCGCCGTGCGGATGAGCTTCGCCTTCTCGAGATTGGCGCCCTTCATCGAAGAGCCGCGCAGGTCGGTATAGGTGAAGTCCGTGCCGTAAAGCATCGCCGAATCGAGATTGCTGCCGCCCAGCATCAGAAGTCGCTTGTTGCATTCGCGCCAGTCTATGCCGGCCATGGCATCCGTGCGGCAGCTGGCAGCCACCAGCGGGCCGCCACTGAGCGAAACGGCCACAACCACGCCCGCCGCCAAAGCGGCGCCAAACCTTGTCTTCCGCACGATATTCAGCCTTTGAAAGCCGGACATTCTCTTAACTCCCTGTCGTCGGGCGACGACACCTAGGACCATATGCACGTTCAAGGCGTTACCGCATCGCTGAACCACAATCCACGGGCCACGCGACCATGCAACACCCCAACATCCTATATGTAAGAAATCCAAGAGCAATCCACAAATAGGCAGGGGGCAAAGAACGCTTTCGCCTTCGTCATGCCGGCCTTGAGCCGGCATCCAGCCACGGCGCGTCTGCGCAGTGAAAAGGCCTTCTCGCCGCGCAGACGCGCGTCGGCTGGATTCCGGCTCAAGGCCGGAATGACGGAAACGGGATAGGCCCGAATACAACGACGGAGGGGAATTCACCCCTTTTAGCCACCATCACATATTGGCGTAAACCGGCCCCTCGCCGCCCTGCGGCGGCACCCAGTTGATGTTCTGGTTAGGATCCTTGATGTCGCAGGTCTTGCAGTGCACGCAGTTCTGGGCGTTGATGACGTAGACCTCTTCGCCGTCCTTCTCCACCCATTCGTAGACACCGGCCGGACAATAACGTGTCGAAGGCCCCGCATAGACGTCGTGCTCGGAGCGCTTCTGCAACTCCATGTCCTTCACCTGAAGATGCACCGGCTGGTCTTCTTCATGGTTGGTGGAGGACAGGAACACCGAGGACAGGCGGTCGAAGGTCAGCACGCCATCGGGTTTCGGATAGGCGATCGGCTTGTGCTTCGAAGCCGGTTCGAGGCTTTGCGCATCCGTCTTGCCATGCTTCAGCGTGCCGAAGACCGAGAAGCCGAACAGCTGGTTCGTCCACATGTCGAGACCGCCAAGGCCGACGCCAACAAGCGTGCCGAATTTCGACCAGAGCGGCTTGACGTTCCTGACCCGCTTCAGGTCCTTGCCGATATCGCCGTCGCGCCATTCGGCCTCGATCTCCGCCACCTCGTCATGGGCGCGGCCGGCCGCAATCGCCGCGGCGATCTTGTCCGCTGCCAGCATGCCCGACAGCACCGCATTATGGCTGCCCTTGATGCGCGGCACGTTGACGAAACCGGCGGAACAGCCGATCAGCGCGCCGCCCGGGAAAGTGAGCTTCGGCACCGACTGGTAACCGCCTTCGGTGATGGCGCGCGCGCCATAGGAGATGCGCTTGCCACCTTCGAATGTATCGCGGATGGCCGGATGCGTCTTGAAGCGCTGGAATTCCTCAAAAGGATAAAGATAGGGGTTCTTGTAATTGAGATGCACCACGAAGCCGACGGCGACGAGATTATCCTCGAGGTGATAAAGGAACGAACCGCCGCCGGTCTTGAAGCCAAGCGGCCAGCCGAAGGAATGCTGTACGAGGCCCTGTTTATGGTGTTCCGGCTTGACCTGCCACAGTTCCTTGATGCCGATGCCGAATTTCTGCGGCTCGCGATCCTTCGACAGGTCATATTTCGCGATCAACTGCTTGGCGAGCGAACCACGCACACCCTCTCCAACAAGCACATATTTGCCGTGCAATTCCATGCCGCGGGTAAAAGCGGGGCCGGGTTCGCCGTTCTTTTCAACGCCCATGTCGCCGGTGGCGACACCGATGACCGCGCCTTCGTCATTATAAAGCACTTCGGTGGCGGCAAAGCCCGGATAGATCTCGACGCCGAGCGCTTCCGCCTTTTCCGCCAGCCAGCGACAGACCAGCCCGAGCGAGACGATGTAATTGCCGTGATTGTTCATCAGCGGCGGCATCATGAAATTCGGCAGGCGGATGGAGCCGGCCGGCCCTAAGAACATGAACTGGTCGTCCTTGACCTCGGTCTTGAAGGGATGCCCCTCCTCCTCGCGCCAGCCGGGCAGAAGACGGTCGATACCGATCGGATCGACCACCGCGCCGGAAAGAATATGCGCGCCGACTTCGGCACCCTTTTCCAGAACGACAACCGAAAGCTCCGGCTCCACCTGCTTCAGCCGGATCGCCGCGCTGAGACCCGCAGGACCCGCGCCAACGATCACAACGTCGAATTCCATCGCTTCGCGTTCAGGCAGTTCCATCGCTTCCGTCATCTCATCCTCTCAGATCGCCGGTCCCATCCGGCTGTTATTATATCCGCTTTCCACCATCGGCAGGGCATTGCCGGTGTAAGGCAAAAAGCCCGTGCGCAACAAGGAGTTCGCCTCCCCCTGTCTTCGCAAAGCAAGACGCCTTTGTCGAGCTTCTATAGCGGCAAAACATGTCGCACGCCACTCAATTGTCAGACAACCTGACGACTATTTTATTACTTTTACGTTCACGTAATATGAAGAATAGGGGTGACATGTTTAGGCGTCAAGAGCCGTTACCGTTTGGCCAGCGCCGATTACTCCCGGGCAAGGCGCTGGCGGCCGCCATTGCCATTCTGGTGATCGGGACTACCGTAGCAAGACGAGCGATCCGAGTGGGGGGGCACGGCACATGAAAACAGCTATCGTCTTCGACTGTGAATTTCTCTGCATTCAGGGGTCGCAAAGCCGGTTCTGGTGTGCGGCAATCGATCCTGATCCCGTTATCGCCCAGATCGGCGCGGTGAGGATCGGCCTTGAAGCCGATTTCCCTGTTCTGGAGACCTTCAAATCCTATGTCACGCCTGTTGACCGGCATGGCGACAGATATGCGCTCGATCCATATTTTACAAACCTCACCGGAATTACCGAAGAACAGATCGACGAGAAGGGCACAAGCCTTCACAAGGCACTGGCGGATGTGGAGACGTTCTCACAAGGAGCGAAATTGTGGTCCTGGGGGAAAGACGAGCTGAATATGATGGCGATCAGTTGCTATATTGCCGGTATAAGCCCGCCAATTCCCGCATCCCGGTTCGATAACGCCGTCAAGCTGCTGCTTGCCGCCGGAATGCCCGTGGAGGACCTTGCCCGAACACCGAGCAACAGACTTGCGGACTATTATGGTGTCGATCACCCCGTTCTCAAAGGACATGATGCGCTGGATGATGCCCTGTCGGTTACCTACACGCTTCAGTATCTTCTGCGGTCCGGGAAACTTCTGCCCTCGGCGTTTGACCGTTAGGGCCCGATAGCTGATACCACCCCTCACTCCGGGGCGTTATTCTGGCGAGGCCTGCGACAGGGTTTTCCACTCGTCATTCAAAACGGCATAGATGAACTCGTCACCCCACGTGCCATTGAAGCGGTCATTCTGAATGAGATGTGCTTCCCGGCGCATTTTGAGACGTTCGACGATCCCGATCGAGCCGCGGTTCAGGGTGTCCAGCCGGGCAAAAATCCGGTGAAATCCAAATACGTCGAAACCCAGCCCAATCATCGCCCGCACGGCCTCGGTGGCGTAACCCTTTCCAGAGAAGGACGGATTAAAGATATAACCGACTTCAGCCTGCAGCGCTTCCCGGCTGGCGATTTTCAGAAGTACCTCGCCAATCAGCGCGTCATCATCGCGCCGGATCACCGCAAGCCGCAGCGTATCGCCATCCTCTGTGAACGAACCCGCCACTATCTCGGCGAACTGGGCCGCGAGCGCCGTCTTCCCGGGCGGTGAGGCGTATAGAAATCTGTAGACGTCGCTGCGACTGTGATAGTCGGCATAAGACGGGAAATCCTCATCCCGGAACGTGCGGAGGATCAGACGTGCCGTCTGTAGCGACGAAAAACTTGACTTGTCCATGAATACCTATTGCCGATAACCCCGCCTATGTAGGTTTCGAGTGGACAGATGCAAGCCGGCTCAGGCGAGTTACGCCCTGCCGGGATCGCGCAAATGTGGTCCGGCCGGCCACAGGATGGTTGTTCCCGTGGCCATTTTCACCTTGCCGGACTGTTCCTCTCCGAAGCCGTCAGCACTTGTCCAGCGAAAGGGCAAGGTCGGCGACAAGGTCGCCCGGATGTTCGATACCGATTGACAACCGGATTTTTGAGTGAAGCGCGCGCCTCTTTTCAGGCAAAAATACGCGCGCTGCTTTCCAGGTCGCCACTGACCCTTGCGTAGGGTGCGGGTCCGAAACTGATCCGGGCGACGCCGATCTCTGCCAGCGCACGAACCTCTTCCATGTCCCCCGATGTCATGACGTTGATCGGCAGCGTCGTCTGCCGGCATATTTTTTCGATGAGCTTTTTATCCTTCAGCCCCGGCACGAAGAAGCCATCCGCGCCTGCTGCGGCATAGGCGGCCTCGCGGGCGAATACTTCGTCCAGCAGGGACGCATGATCCACCCCTTCCGCTGCCTTGAGAAAAACATCCGTTCGCGCATTGATGAAAACCGGAATACCGGCATCGATTGCCGCGCTGCGGACCGCCCGAAGCCGATCCGACTGGTGGCCGATGTCATGCAGACCCTTGCCGTGCACCACCTGATCCTCGAAGTTCAATCCGATGACGCCGAGGGCAAACAGGCGGCCTACATTTTGCCTGACAGTGGCGGGATCATCTGCGTAACCGCCTTCAAAATCCACGGTGAGAGGCAGATCCACACATTTCGTTATGCGCGCGACGACCGACAACGCGTCATCCAGCGGCATTTCCTCGCCATCCGAATAACCCTGTGCCGCGGCGACAGACCAGCTTCCGGTCGCTATCGCCTTCGCCCCGCCACGCGCAACGGCCACCGCACTTCCCGCATCCCAGATGTTGTAGAGGACGATGGGATCGCCCGGAATGTGCAAGCTCCGAAATATTTCCGCACGTTCGATTTGACTGTTCATCGCGGTCTCTCCTTTGATCGATATTGCTGAGCTTTCGCTCATCCAATCAGTCGTTACGGGCGCCCGAAGCCGCCGCAACAATTCGGAAACTGCTAACACCGGCCGCGCGTTGCGACCGCCGATTTTCGGGCGTCGATTTCCTTATTTGCAAACATCGCGTGACAGTCTCAGGCGTCTCGCTCAGATCGCCCATTCCTCATCCGTCGTGAAAACAATCGTCAACCAACGATCCGCCCCCTCACCGCCAAGCGCATCGCCGATCTCGTCGCGGATCGCATCCCATTGCTCAAGCCGTCGGGCCGGCCAGTTCTTCGGCACGATGAAGAAAAGCTCGATCTGTCGGCCACGGCCGACGCGGGCGACATAGGAATAATGCGAGGCGAAGCCGAATTTTTCGACGGTCTCCGTCGCCACCCGATCCACATGTTGCTTGAATTCCAGCGGCGTGACCAGAAGGATATCGGCGAGCGCCTGTTTCACATTGCCGAGCGGCATGGGAATGATGACGAGGCAGACCAGCGCCAGCACGGCCGGATCGATATAGGGAGAGAGCCATGCCTGCGATGTTCCGGTCAGCCCGTAACCGATGGCAAAGGCGACGAACAGCGCCATGCTCAAAAGCGCGCTCATCAGCCAGCTTTTGGCATCCAGCGCCACGAAGGCGGATTTCAGCCTGCGGTTCTGCCTTTTGACGAACCATGCCATGGCGAGAGAGACGGCGAAGCTGAAGAAGGTGACGATGATGGCATAATCGAACTCGATCGAGCGCCCGCCATCCATCAGGCTGTCGATGGCATTGATCAGCGCATAGATCGCCGCGCCCATCAGAAGCGTGCCGTTAAGGCCGAGCACCATCGGTTCCAGATGCCAGAAACCCATGGTGAAACGCTCCACCAGCCGGCCACCCGGCCTTGGTGCTGCGGAGGCCGCGATAAGTCGCGCCACGAGCAACGCCAGCACCGTCATGAAAGCATCGGTAAGCGCATAAACGCCATCAAAAACCACGGCGAAGGAGCCGGAGAACAAACCCGCGCTGACGCCGAACAGTGCCAAAAGGACCGTGACGGCGATGGAGAATTTAAGCAGAGATTGTTCTGTCATGACGTGTATTTGACCTTCAAAAGCGGACGCCACCTTCCTATAAACAGCACAGACACTACTCACAAGACAGGACAAACCCCATGGATTTCGGCATTTCCGGCAAACGCGCCCTCGTTCTCGCCTCTTCTCGCGGCCTTGGGCTGGGCATTGCCACGGCGCTCGCCAAGGAAGGCGCAAACGTTCTTCTCGTCGGCAGAAGCGGCGAAAAACTGGACGCGAATTGCAAGACCATCAACGCGCTCGGCAAAGGCAAGGCCGACTGGGTGTGGGGTGATCTTGCCGATGACAATTTCGTCGACGCCATGGTTGAAGCCGTCAAGGACAAGCTCGGCGGCATCGATATTCTCGTCAACAATACCGGGGGACCGACGCCTGGTCTCGCACAGGAAATGACGACCGAGAAGCTCGACACCTTCTTCCAGTCGATGGTGCTGCGCGTCATCACGCTTACCAATGCGCTGTTGCCGCAGATGAAGGAACAGGGTTTTGGCCGCATCCTGACCGTCGCCTCATCAGGCGTGTTCGAACCCATTGCCAATCTGGCGCTCTCCAACACCCTGCGCGGCGCACTGGTGGGCTGGAGCAAGACGCTGTCCAGTGAAGTGGCCGGTTTCGGCATCACCTCCAACCTGCTTCTGCCCGGCCGCATCCACACCGACCGCATCGACGAGCTGGATGGCGCCAACGCCAAGCGCCTGGGCAAAAGCGTCGAGGAAATCCGCGAAGCTTCGGTCAAGAGCATTCCGGCCGGTCGCCTCGGCACGGTGGAAGAATTTGCCGCCGCCGGCGCTTTCCTCTGCTCGGTGCCGGCAAGCTATATCACCGGCACGATGTTGCGGGTGGATGGCGGCGCGGCGAAGTCGAACTGACAGCTGCCACGCACAAACCGTCAGGAGACCGCTTCGTAGATCACGAAGCGGTTTCGGCCGGTATTCTTGGCTTCATAAAGAGCCGTGTCGGCGCGGCGCAGTACGTCGCTGGCGCTCTCGCCGGGATTGGCAAAGGCGATGCCAGCCGAACAGCTATAACGGAAATCCGGCATATCCCCGAGCGGTGACGCATCAGCCAGCGTCGACAGCAGCCGCTGCATGACGGCCTCGGCGATATGCATCCGCGAACCGCTGAGGACGAGAAGGAACTCTTCTCCGCCGATCCGGCCGACGAGATCGTCGCGCCCGACGCTCGCGGAAAGCCGCGCGGCGAAATCCTTAAGAACCAGATCGCCACAGGCATGTCCGAAACGATCATTCACCGACTTGAAGTGATCGATATCCATGATGATGACGGCAAGCGCCTGCGCCTTGCTGGGACCGAGCATGTGATTGAGGCTATCCATGGCGTAACGGCGGTTGCCGAGACCGGTTAGTTCGTCGCTCAGCGCCGACTTCAGCGCCCTGTCGCGCTGCTGCCGCAGATCGCGCAACTCGATGCCGAGTTCGGAAACATCGGTGACGACACACAACATCCAGCCGCCCGGCAACGTCGTTTCAGTCGTCAGCATCCAGCGCCCGTCATTCAGGCTGGTCTCGATGGTGCGAAAGGGCAGCTTGCCGCGCCTCGTCCTGGTGGAGCGCAGCCACAGTTCAAAATCGGAGGTTTCGATGGCGGTGCCGGTGGAACTGCTGTAACCGCTGCGCATCAACTCCACCCAACTCGGGAAGTCATCCGGCCCCATGCCCAGCGCCTCGCGGAACACGGTGTTGGCAAAACGCAGCTCGTCACCACCGTCGAAAAGGGCATAGCCCTGCTGCGACGCTTCCATAAGTTCCATGAGATGGCGATTGAAGCTTTCCGCATCACCGCGAACAAGGGGCGGCCGCTCTGACGGTGCTTCTTGACGGGCGGAAAGGGCCAGCTTTCGGGACATCGAGGCTTCCGTTTAAAAACGCAACAGATAAAAAATAAATCTACACTTCAGCACTATATTTCTATCTTATACTCTCTGTACGCAAAAAAATATTTAATAAGGGCAGGAAAGTCCAGCCCTGAATGCGACGGTTGCTTCATACAAATGTCACAATAAACGTGGGAGCGACGCTTGCCATTCCGTCGAGCTTATGCAATCAACCGCCCTCCTCTGACATCGGGACGCCAAAGGCATCCCTTATTTTCACGCCGGGCCACCCAAGGGCCGGGCGAATATTTCTTTCGGCGACAAGGATATGGCGATGACGCAAAAGCGGGCACTTGGCCTCGATTTCGGCACGACCAACACGGTCATGGCTCTTTCCAACGGCGATGGCGACAGCCGTTCCATGCGTTTCACCAGCAACGCCGGCACGGATGACAGCATGCGCACGGCGCTCTCCTTCATGAAGGATGCCGGCCTCGGTGCTGCGGCGCTGCATGTGGAAGCGGGCCATGCCGCCATCCGGCAATTCATCGACAATGCGGGCGATTGCCGATTCCTGCAGTCGATCAAGACCTTTGCGGCGTCGCCGCTGTTTCAGGGCACGCTGATCTTCGCCAAGCGCCAGAGCTTCGAGGATCTGATGGAGGTGTTCCTGCGCAAGCTGAAAACCTATGCGGGTGATGAATGGCCGGGCGACGTCTCAACCGTCATCGCCGGCCGGCCGGTGCGTTTCGCCGGCAGCAATCCGGACGAGGCACTGGCGCTTGCCCGTTACAACGAGGCGCTGACGCGCGCCGGTTTTCCGGAAATCCACTATGTCTATGAGCCGGTGGCTGCGGCTTATTATTTCGCCCAGAGCCTGAAAAAGGACGCCAACGTGCTGGTGGCGGATTTCGGCGGCGGCACCACCGACTATTCACTGATCCGTTTCGAGACCCATGCCGGCAAGCTTTCCGCCACCCCAATCGGCCATTCGGGCGTCGGCGTGGCGGGTGACCATTTCGACTTCCGGATGATCGACAATCTGGTCTCGCCTGAGATCGGCAAAGGCAGCAAGTTCAAGAGCTTCGACAAGGTGCTGGATGTGCCCTCGGGTTATTACGTGAATTTCGGCCGCTGGAACCAGCTGTCGATCTTCAAGACCTCGAAGGAATTCACCGCGCTCAAATCGCTGGTGCGTTCGGCGCTGGAACCGGAAAAGCTCGAACTCTTCATCGATCTCGTCGACCATGATGAGGGTTACCCGCTCTATCAGGCGATCTCCGCCACCAAGATGGCGCTTTCTTCGGCGGAAGAAGCGGAATTCAACTTCACGCCGCTCGGCAAGGCCGGGCGCAAGATGGTGAAACGCAGCGACTTCAACGGCTGGATCGCCGACGACCTCGCCAAGATCGAAGGCGCACTGGACGAGGTGCTGGAAAAAACGCAAGTGGCGCCTGATGCCATCGACAAGGTGTTCCTGACCGGCGGCACCTCCTTCGTGCCGGCGGTGCGGGAGCTTTTCACCCGCCGTTTCGATGCCGACCGGATCGAAAGCGGCGGCGAACTGCTATCGATTGCCCATGGTCTGGCCATGATCGGCGAAAGCGGTGACATTCAGCGCTGGACAGCGTGATTTACGGGTTCCCCGGGCGGGGAACATGGGATAATTTCCAACCATGATCGCCGCCCACGACCTTTCCCCGGCCGAACTTGCCGCCCTCCTGCATTTCCATGCGGATGCGGGTGTCGACTGGCTGCTGGAAGACCAGCCGCTCGACCGTTTCGCCGAATTTGCCGCCGCCCGTCCTGCCCGGCCGATGCAGGGACAGGAGACCGGCGCAGCCGCGCGCCAGTCCGGCCAGCAGCCGATGGAACGCGCCGGCGACGCCCCCCATCAACAGCCCCCGCAGCAACAGCCGAAACGCCAGACGCCGGCGCGTGCCACGCCAGCAGCCCCCGCGGTTCAGCAGAATGTTGCCATGCCGGACGAACAGGCCGTGGCGGCAGCGCGTTTTGCGGCTGAAAGCGCAAGGTCGCTCACCGAGCTGAAAACCGCGCTTGAAGGGTTCAGCGGCTGTAATCTCAAGAACAGCGCGCGCAGCACAATCTTCACCGAAGGCGACCCCTCATCCGCCATCATGGTCATCGGCCCCATGCCGGATGCCGATGACGACCGCGAAGGCCTGCCCTTCGCCGGCAAGACCGGGCTTTTGCTTGACCGTATGCTTTCGGCAATCGGCCTTGAACGCGGCACCATCATGCTCGGCAATGTCGTGCCCTGGCGGCCACCCGGCAACCGCCCGCCGACCCAGGCGGAAATGGATATATGCCGCCCCTTCATCGAGCGTCAGATAGCGCTGGCGGAGCCGAAACACCTGTTGCTTCTTGGCAACTTCACCGCACGTTTCTTCTTCGGCGGCACCGGAACGATCCATACGCTGCGCGGGCAGTGGCGTGATGTCGCAGCCGGACATCTTGTTTTGCCGGCGCTGGCCAGCCTGCATCCGCAGGAACTTTTGAACGCTCCGGCCTCCAAGTCATTGGCATGGCAGGATTTATTGGCGTTTCAGGCCAAGGTTACTCAGGGCTGATTGCCTTATTATTGCTCAGTGTAAACGAATTATGAAAAAAGCCATGCGCAATTCGCATAACAGCGACGCATTTGGCCAGCTTGCCGAATCCATGCTGCGCTGCGATATACCACAGTGTCTTGGGAGGAATTCGGTTTAAGGAACCAAGGCAATGACCACTCGCTTCCGTCCGGTACATTCCGGCTTTGAAACGCTCCGTCTGGCGGGCCTCGGCCCACGCTCCAGTCAGGGCTACCATCGTTTCGGCGCTGCCGCTAACGAACAGATGACCGCACGCGCTGCCATGCAGCAGGTCCGCGTGACGCGTCCTTCGGCTGTCTTTGCGGATTTCCGCGAGCGCTGAGAGCATTCAGGCCAGTATAAAGCTGGTCCACATATATGATTGCGCGCTGGCGTCTTTCTTCGGGAAGGCGCCTTTTGCTTTTGCGCGTTTTTCAAAAGAGTCGGACAAGTTCCAGAGGGTTTTCGCGGCATGGTGACAGGCATTACCCGTCCCTTCAGCCGCTTCCACATTCAGCTGCCCTCTCACCCCCCGCAGGCACTCCGAGCTTCCACCTCGTCATTCCGGCCTTGAGCCGGAATCCAGCCGACGTGCGTCTGCGCGGCGAAAAGAGCCCTTCCAGCCCAAGGACTTGGGCTGACTGGATTCCGGCTCAAGGCCGGAATGACGGAAGTGGAAGCATTTTTTTGAGTCCGGCGGACGAAACTGCCGCTCGATACACTATGAAAAAGAGACCATTTGTGAAGGTGATGTTCCCTCACCCCTGCGGCGTCGAAGCCTTGCGCGCCGCCCGTCTCGCCAGCCCCAATTGATGTTCGCGGAAAATGATGAAGATGCCGGCGAGGATAACGATCGCCGTGCCGATCAGCATGGTGAGCGTGGGGATATCTCCGAACAGGACGTAGGAAACCGCGATCCCGAAGACGATGGAGCTATATTCGAAGGGTGCGATGACCGAGACTTCGGCATGGCGGTAGCTCTCCGTCAGGAAGATCTGCGCAACGCCGCCGCAGATGCCGCTGGTGATCAACAGCATGGCCTGCGTCATGCTCAGCGCGCTCCAGCCAAAGGGCACGCTGACCAGCGACAGCAGGGTGGCGGTGAGTGAAAAATAGAGCACGATGGTCGGCGTTTTTTCGGTATCGACCAATTGCCGCACCTGGATCATCGCAAGGCCGCCCAGCGCCGCGCCGAACAGCACGGCAATCGCCCCCAGCCCTTCACCGGCGGCAAAGCCGCCTTCCCGCAGAAGCGTCATCTTGGGCCATAAAATCACCAGCACGCCCATCATGCCGACAAAAACCGCGCTCCAGCGATAAACGCGCACCTTCTCATGCAGGATGAAGGCGGCAAAGACGACGGCCAGAAGCGGCGACGCATAACCGATGGCGATGAATTCCGGCAGCGGCAGCATGGTCAGCCCGTAAAAACCGCATGCCATGGACAGAATGCCGAGAAAACCGCGCTTGAAATGACCAAGAAGATTATTGGTGTGCAGCGCGCTTGTCAGCGCATGCAGCCAGGCGAGATAAACGACAATCGGGATGATGGCGAAAGCGGAGCGGAAGAAGGTGATCTGACCGGCCGGCACATCCGGACCGGCGGCCTTGATACAGGTCTGCATGACAAGAAAAAAGCCAACCGAAACCAGCTTCATGCTGATCCCGCGGAAGGGATTGGTCGGTTCGGCGTTCATTGGCAGTTACTCATATCGGCTGCGCAAACACGCCATCTGGGGATTTTTCATGCGGGGAGGACGACGCAGGGGAATTGGATTTGCGCAAGGCTAGAACATTCCTTCCGGCCTTTACATCAAAAAATGTTATTCACCCATGAATTCGGTTGATCTCGTTCTGGATTGCTAAGGGCTTTCGCTTCCGCATGCCGGCCCTGAGCCACGGCTGTCCGGTTTAAACCGAGACAGCAATCCGGAGCGAAAAATGCACCTCTTCCGTCATTCCGGCCTTGAGCCGGAATGACAGTGGCGGGAATCAGACCAAAAGCGACATGCGCTAAAATTTGAAGAAAATAAAATATAATTTCAGCAATCGTTCAACATTTGCTGCGATGGTCGATGGGTCCGGCAGCGGGGGAGGATCGTCTGCATGGCCGGTAAAGCCTTTATGGCGGGACAGAATGTCCTCCGATGCGCACATGAACGTGACGAATACTCCACCTATTTTACATCCCGGCCTTATGACGACATGATGGCGGGAAGACCACGCTAAGTTATTCAGGAACAGTCATGCGAACAGACACGGGCCAGATCGTTCACCTGGCAGATTACCGCCCCACCGATTTCGTTCTGGAGCGGGTGGATCTCACCTTCGAACTCGACCCCAAGAATACCAAGGTCGAAGCCCGTCTGATCTTTCACCGACGCGAAGGCGTCGATCCACAGGCACCGCTGGTTCTCGATGGTGACGAGCTGACGCTTTCGGGCCTGCTGCTCGATCAGGTCGAGATCCCCGCCAGTCAATATGACGCTACGCCCGACAGCCTGACCATCCGTGATCTGCCGGCCGAGACGCCCTTCGAGATTTGCGTCACCAATTACATCAATCCGCAGGTCAATACGCAGCTGATGGGGCTTTATCGCACCAATGGCGTTTATTGCACCCAATGCGAGGCGGAAGGTTTCCGCCGCATCACCTATTTCCCCGACCGCCCGGATGTTCTGGCGCCCTATACGGTGACGATCATCGCGGCGAAGGAAGGCAATCCGCTGCTGCTGTCGAACGGCAATTTCCTCGGCGGCGGCAATTACGATGAAGGCCGGCACTTTGCCGCCTGGTTCGATCCGCACCCGAAACCCAGCTATCTCTTCGCGCTTGTCGCCGGCGATCTCGGCGTGGTGGAAGACACGTTTACCACCGTCTCCGGTCGTGAAGTGGCGCTGAAAATCTATGTCGAGCACGGCAAGGAGCCGCGTGCGGCCTACGCCATGGACGCGCTGAAGCGTTCAATGAAATGGGACGAAGAGCGTTTCGGCCGCGAATACGACCTCGATATCTTCATGATCGTCGCCGTATCCGATTTCAACATGGGGGCGATGGAGAACAAGGGTCTCAACGTCTTCAACGACAAATTCGTGCTGGCCGACCCGGAAACCGCTTCCGACGCTGATTACGCCAATATCGAGCGCATCATAGCGCATGAATATTTCCACAACTGGACCGGCAACCGCATCACCTGCCGCGACTGGTTCCAGCTGTGCCTGAAGGAAGGCCTGACGGTCTATCGCGATCAGGAATTTTCCGCCGACATGCGCTCGCGCCCGGTCAAGCGCATTGCCGATGTGCGTCATCTGAAATCGGAGCAGTTTCCGGAGGATTCCGGTCCGCTGGCACATCCGCCGCGCCCCGATACCTATCGTGAAATCAACAATTTCTACACGACGACCGTTTATGAAAAGGGCGCCGAAGTCACCCGCATGATCGCCACGATCCTTGGTGCTGATGATTTCAAGAAGGGCATGGACCTTTATTTCGAACGCCATGACGGCGAAGCGGCGACGGTTGAGGATTTCGTCAAGAGCTTTGCCGATGCCAGCGGCCGCGATCTTTCGCAGTTTTCGCTGTGGTATACCGAGGCGGGCACGCCGCTGGTCTCCGTCTCCTCCGCTTATGATGCCGGCAAGGCCACTTTCAGTTTGACGCTGGAACAGACCGTGGCGCCGACACCCGGCCAGCCGGTAAAACAGCCAAGGCACATTCCGCTGTCGCTGGCGCTGATCCTCGACAACGGTCAGATCGCCGAGCCACAGGCAGTCGCCGGCGGCGAATATCGGGATGGCGTGCTGCACCTGACCGAGCGCAACCAGACCTTCTCCTTCTCCGGCATTTCGTCGCGGCCGGTGCTGTCGATCAATCGCAGCTTCTCGGCGCCGGTCAATCTGCATTTCGAGCAGAATGCCGCCGATCTGGTGCAGATCGCCCGGCACGAGACGGATATGTTTGCCCGTTTTCAGGCGCTGACCGATCTTGCCCTGCCGGCGCTGATTGCCGCCACCAAAGCCGTGCAGAATGGCGGCGAGGTGCGCACGGACGCCGAACTCATCGCAACGCTCATTGAAATCGTCGGCGATTCCTCGCTCGAGCCCGCTTTCCGCGCACAGGCACTGGCGCTGCCCAGCGAAACGGATATCGCCCGCGAACTGGGTGGCAATACCGATCCGGACGCCATTCACAAGGCGCGCAACGCCACCATAAAGGCGATAGCAACGGCCGGACTTGAAACGCTGCGGCAGCTTGCCGACGGTGCGGGCGGCAGCGAAGCCTACAGCCCGGATGCCGACAGCGCCGGACGCCGCTCGCTGCGCAATGGCGCGTTGACCTTTCTCGCTTTTGCCGAGGGAACCCCGGAACGCGCCGCGAAAGCCTATGCCGACGCCACCAATATGACCGATCTTGCCCATGCACTCAGCGTGCTGACGCAACGTTTCCCTGACAGCGCCGAGACGAAAGAAGCGCTGGCCGCCTTCGAAACGCGTTTCGCCGACAATGCGCTTGTTCTCGACAAGTGGTTTTCGCTGCAGGCCGCCATTCCCGGTGATGGGGCGCTCGAGCGCATCAAGGCACTGATGAAATCGAAACATTTCATCGCCACCAATCCGAACCGGGTGCGTTCGCTGGTCGGCACGCTCGCCTTTGCCAACCCCACCGGCTTCCACCGCGCAGACGGCGCAGCCTATCGGTTCCTGGCGGAACAGATCATCGCCATCGACAAGCGCAACCCGCAGCTTGCCGCGCGCATTCTCACCTCCATGCGTTCTTGGCGGTCTCTGGAGGCAAGCCGCGCCGAACATGCCCGGGCGGCACTGTCGACGATTGCCGACGCCAAGGGCCTGTCCACGGATGTGAGCGACATTGTCGGGCGTATCCTAAAGGGCTAACCTCAAGCTTCCGCTTTGCCACCATTTCGAACATGCCGATACGCCGTCTTGATATCCATCAAGGCGGCGTATCGCATTGCGCAACATGATGGTCACAAGGGGCCAAACCGGCCCGGCAGCAGAAAGGAATTGCAGATGACCGACATGTCCAAGGCCAGCGCTTCGTTTCAGCGCTTCATGACTGATGCTCCCGCCCACAGTGCGGCATGGCTTCAGGCCGTGCAGAAACTTGGTGTGGCATCCACGCTTGATGTGAAGACCCAGAGCCTGATCTATATCGGCATTCTGGCCGCCCTGCGCCTTGAAAGCGGCATCGCCTTTCATGTCATGGAAGCGAAGGCGCGTGGCGCAAGCCGTGAGGATATCATCAGCGCGGTGCTGGCTGGTCTGCCTGCTGCAGGAAACGGCGTCGTCAGCGCGCTCCACCCTGCTCTCGACGCCTTCGACGGCGTCTGAAACACGCTTCCACCCGCGCTCACCGACAGCCGGCACTACACTGCCGGCTCACTGATTTCGCTCATTATTCCCGGGTTTGGCAGAGCGGAAACAAACCGTCCCGAAAAAATACGGAGTCGGTTCAAGGGGTTAAAATTCTTTTAACTTTTGCCTCTGGACAGGGCGAATCGCATTTGATTCACTAGCCATATTCGAGCGGCGACGCTTCGAATCATGGGGACATCACAAAGGCGGGACAATGACGAACGTGCGGCGGGCGACTGCGGGCGATGAGCGGCCGTATGCCAAATTTTCTGATCTTGCGGCCTGGGGCGAGAAGCTCTCCAGCGACCTGATGGGTTTGATGAATGGCTCCGACCGCCCGGCGCCGCAGGTCGAAACCCTGCTGAAGCGGCTCATCCCCATTCTCATCCTTGCCTTTCTGGTCGTCGTTGCAGCCTCGCGCATGCTCGGCATCGTCGCGGAATATAGCCGCATGGAAGAGGCCGCCCGCCATTCCACGGCGCTGACGGCGCTGACCGCCAAGGCAGCACTTATCAACAACGGCACCGTCTTTCCCGCACAGGACCGGGCCCGCGCGGAAGCAAGCCTCGTTTCGGCGCTGCCATCGGGCAGCCTTGCCGATGGCACCATGGTGCTTCTGTCAGGCAGCAATGGCCGGATTTTTGCCGGCGCCGGCAAGGAGGCGATGCTCTATATCGGTACGTCGCTTCCCGCTTTGCTTCCCGAAATCGCCATTGTGCAGCGTTTTCCCGGCGCACCCGGCACCATCGAGACCAATATAGACGGCCAGCAGCATTATGCGACGATGATCCCCTTCGGCGACGACGGCGCGATGGTCATCGCGGCGCGTTCGCTGCAACCGATACGCTCCTTCTGGCGCAGCGAAATCGCCATGAACGTCACGCTGTTTGCCGGCATTTCCTCGATCCTGCTCGTCGTGCTCTACGCCTATTACATGCAGGTGAAGCGCGCCCGCGATGCTGACGACATCTTCGCTGAATCCAATCTGCGGGTGGAAACGGCGCTGTCGCGCGGCCGCTGCGGATTGTGGGATTTCGATCTTTCCTCGCGCCGCATGTTCTGGTCCGGTTCGCTTTATGAAATTCTTGGGCTTCCGCCAAAGGCCGCACCGCTTTCCTTCTCCGACGCGGCCCGGATGATGCATTCCGAAGACGGCAACCTCTATGAATTGGCCCGCGCCGTCGGTTGCGGCAATCTGCGCCAGATCGACCAGATTTTCCGCATGCGCCACGCCAAGGGCCATTATGTCTGGCTGCGCGCCCGCGCCCAGGTCATCCGCACCAATAACGGCCCGCGCGTCATCGGCATCGCCATGGACGTCACCGAACAGCACCGTCTCGCCCAACGTTACGCCGAGGCCGACCAGCGCCTTGCCGACGCCATCGAATCGACCTCCGAGGCCTTCGTCCTGTGGGACAAAAATGACCGTCTGGTGATGTGCAACACCCACTATCAGAAAGCCTATGGCCTGCCTGACAGCGTGCTGGTGGCCGGCACCGAAAAAAGCACCGTGCATGCGGCCGCGGCCCGCCCCGTGGTGGAGCGTCGCGTTGCCGATGCCGACCAGTCCGGTCTGTCGCGCACCACGGAAGTGCAACTGGCCGACGAGCGCTGGCTGCAGATCAACGAGCGCCGCACCCATGATGGCGGCCTCGTCTCCGTCGGCACCGATATCACGCTGCTCAAGCGCCATCAGGAACGGCTGCGCGATTCCGAGCGCCGGCTGATGGCGACCATCGGCGACCTCTCCGCTTCACAGCACAAGCTGGAGCGGCAGAAGACGGAACTTTCCGACGCCAATGCCAATTACCTCGCCGAAAAAGAGCGTGCCCAGGCTGCTAACCGGGCGAAATCCGAATTCCTCGCCAATATGAGCCATGAGCTGCGCACGCCGCTCAACGCCATTCTCGGCTTTTCCGAAATCCTGCAAAACGAGATGTTCGGGCCGGTCGGTTCGCCGAAATATTCCGAATACGCCCGCGATATCCATGATAGCGGCAAGCACCTGCTCAACGTCATCAACGATATTCTCGACATGTCGAAGATCGAGGCAGGCCATATGCGCATCAACCGCGAGACCATCGATCTCGCACCGCTGATCGAGGAAACGCTGCGTCTGACCGCCATTCAGGCCGAACAGAAGAACATCACCGTGCAACAGAAGGTCTGTGCGGGCCTCACCATGCAGGGCGACCGCCGCGCCATGAAGCAGATCATGCTCAACCTGCTGTCAAACGCCGTGAAATTCACCGGCGATGGCGGCCGCATCGCGCTGCGCACCCATGTGCATGAGGCCGCCATGATCCTCACCATCGCCGATACCGGCATTGGCATTCCCACCCAGGCCTTGGAAAAGATCGGTCAGCCCTTTGAACAGGTGCAGAGCCAATATGCCAAGAGCCAGGGCGGCTCAGGCCTCGGGCTCGCCATCTCCCGCTCGCTCGTGAAGCTGCATGGCGGGACGATGAAGATACGGTCCTGTGAGGGCCGCGGCACGGTGGTGACGATCATTATTCCGCATACGGCGGGGCATTGCGGGACGGTGCATTGAGTATTGGCAGTCCGGGCTTACCCCCCTCTGCCCTGCCGGGCATCTCCCCCTCAAGGGGGGAGATCGATATGCGGCACTCTTCAACCCAACTCTAACGTTGCGAATGAGCGAGCGCTGTCTCCCAGCCGATCTCCCTCCTTGAGGGGGAGACGCCCGGCAGGGCAGAGGGGGGTAAAGCCACACCCGCCAACCCTAACCCCCATTCTTCACCGTCCCCACAAAAACCTTCCTCACCGCTTTCGCCAGCCGCTTCACCTCGCCCTCAAGCGTTGCAATATCCGGGCAATCCCCCGCCCGGCACACAAGATCGATCAATCCGGCCGGCGCTTCCTTCGGATTGAAGGCGCCGTCGATGCATAGCCGCACAATCTGCGAGATTTCGGTATAGAGCCCGATCGCCGCCATGCAGTCATCGAATGCCTGAGGCTCCATGACGGGCGCGGCCAGCACCTGCAGCGCCTCGGCCGTGTTGCGGCCCGGTTCATGCGGGGCAAGGCCCTTTACGGGGCCGACCAGCGCCAGATATTGGGTGATGAATTCCAGATCGACCAAACCGCCATTGATAAGCTTGAAGTCCCAGATGTTCTCCGGTGGCTTCTCCTGCTCGATGAGGTTTCGCATCTCCAGCACATCGGCGGAAACCTTGGCCACGTCGCGCTTCTGCGAAAGGATGGAGGCGATTATACGGCGCGCATCTTCCATCAGCGAGGCTTCGCCGCAGATCAGCCGGGCGCGGGAAAGCGCCATATGCTCCCAGGTCCAGGCTTCCTCGCGCTGATATTTCTCGAAAGCGGAAATGCGCGTCGCCACCGGCCCCTTGTTGCCGGAGGGACGCAGCCGCATATCCACCTCGTAAAGCACGCCTTCCGCCGTTGGCGCGGAAAGCGCCGCGATCAGCCTCTGGGTGACGCGGGTGAAATACCGCACCACATCGAGCGGTTTTGCGCCGGTGGATTCAAGGGCGGTATCGTCATAATCATAAAGCAGGATGAGATCGACATCCGAACCGGCGGTGAGTTCGAAGGAGCCGAGTTTGCCCATGCCCATGACGGCGACACGCCCGCCGGGATAAGGCCCATGCGCCGCTTCCATTTCCGCCAGCACGGCATTCAGCGCTGCCTCTATCACCAGATCGGCGAGATGGGTGAAAGCGCGGGCGGCGACCTCACCAAGGATCGCGCCGGTCAGAAGCCGAACGCCGATCAGGAACCGCTGTTCGGCGGCGAAGATGCGCAGCCGGTCGAGAATATCCTCGTAATGGCGGGCATTGGATAGGAAATTGCCCATGCGGTGGGCAAGATATTCGCGCGTCGGCACGTCGCTCATCAGCGCCGGGTCCAGCATGCCGTCAAAGACATGCGGGCGGGCGGCGATGATTTCAGCCAGACGCGGGGCCGAAGACATGATCGTTACCAGGAGCGACAGAAGCGCCGGGTTGTTGCCGAGCAGTGAAAACAGCTGGATGCCGGCCGGCAGGCCGGAGAGGAAATTGTCGAAGCGCAGCAGCGCCTCGTCCGCTCGCTTGCTTTCACCGAAGGCGCGCAGCAGGTCCGGCGTCAGCTCCGTCAGCCGTTCGCGCGCCTCCACCGATTGCGTCGCCCGGTAGCGGCCATTGTGCCAGGTGCGGATGACGCGGGAAATATCCTCCGGCCGCATGAAGCCCAGCGTAGAGAGCGTCTTTAACGTATCGGGATCATCCTTCTGGCCGGTAAAGACCAGATTGCCGGCCTCGCCCGACAGTTTCACCTCCTGCTCGAACAGCGCCGAATAACGGCGCTCCACCAGCCGCAGCACCTCTTCCAGCTTTTCCGAAAAAGCCTTGGTATCGGCAAAACCCAGCATGAAGGCGATGCGCTTCAATTCCGTTTCAGTATCCGGCAGCACATGGGTCTGCTCGTCGCGCACCATCTGGATGCGATGCTCGACCTCACGCAGGAACCAGTAGGCCTCCGTCAGGCTGTCACGTGTTTCGGCATCGATCCATTTCGCCTCCGTCAGCGCTGCAAGCGCCTCCTCCGTCGCCCGCACCCGCAGCGGTGGCATACGGCCGCCGGCGATGAGCTGCTGCGTCTGCGCGAAGAACTCGATCTCGCGGATGCCGCCGCGCCCGAGCTTGACGTTATGGCCCTTCACCGCAATGGCGCCATGGCCCTTATGCGCGTGGATCTGCCGCTTGATGGAATGGATATCGGCAATCGCCGCATAATCGAGGTACTTGCGGAAAATGAAAGGGGTCAGTTCACGCAGGAAGTTCTCACCCGCCTTGATGTCTCCGGCCACCGGTCGCGCCTTGATGTAGGCCGCGCGCTCCCAGTTCTGGCCCCTGCCCTCGTAATAAAGCAGCGCGGCTTCCACCGGGATGGCGAGCGGCGTCGAGCCAGGGTCGGGACGCAGCCTGAGATCGGTGCGGAAAACATATCCATCGGCCGTGCGCTCCTGCATGATGCGCACGAGACGGCGCATCATGCGGCCGAAATTCTCCGTTGCATCGTAAGGGTCGTCCATGATGCCCGCCGAGGGTTCGAAGAACACCACGGCGTCGATATCCGAGGAATAGTTGAGTTCGCGCGCACCGAGCTTGCCCATGCCGAGCACGATGAGGCCGGAACCTTCGCTCGGTGCGGCAATGGTCTTCAGCTTCAGCTTGCCGCTCTCATGGGCGGAAAGCAGCAGGTGATCGATGGCGGCGGAAAGCGATGCATCCGCCATCTCGCTCAGCCAGCGCGTCGTATCGCGGGCGGTGAAGATGCGCGCAAGATCGGCAAGCGCCGCAACGAAGGAAAGCCGCCGCTTGGCAACCCTCAGCCGCGACATCACCTCATTTTCGACGGGTACGCCGCCCTCTTGCCCGGGCTTCCAGCAATCGCGCGCGTCACGGACGAGATCGGTGAGCAACGGCGCCAGCGGCTTCGAAATCGCCAGTGTCAGCAGTCCCTCATCCGCCGCCGCCATGTCGCGCAAATAAGGCGACAGGGTGAAAGCCGCAGCGATAAAATCCTTCAGCGGGCTTTCGTCCGCCAGCAGCGCGGCCACCGCCGGTTCAACCTTGCCGATGTCCTTCAGCGTCGAAAGAACGGATTTCAGCTCCGTCTGCGTATAGGGGCGGATCACGCCCGGCAGAACCTCGCTCAGCCGCCTTTCGGCGTTTTGGGGTTTCGTCACTGTCTCTCTCCCTCTTGCCGCTTTCGCATCCGCACTCTTCTGCCTGCAGCATTTTCAGGGACGGGCCGCTCCCCGCAAACCGTCCTGCCGCCGTCCTCTGCCGAAGCGTTCGGACGCATAGACTTGGCGTTGTAACAAATGCGCGGCGCTTTGCGATGAGGAAAACCGTTTTTGGCGATGTTTTACGCGGCCGCGTCGCGGTTTTTCACTCCGAAGCGCAAGTACCCACAACACGTAATGTCTCCGCAATTGTGCCCACGTAGCGTCATCCTCAACGAAACCCGACTCCCCGGTTTTCTAACGCTAGATGCTGCAACGGATATGATGATGAGACAGATTTTTACGGTGAAATGGCAAAAGAACCTGCGTGCGATGGCGTTATGCCTGGCAACGCTGCCCTTGGCGCAGGCCGTCTGCACACCGGTTCTTGCCGCCGATATCGGCAAATCGGACAGGCTGGGCGATCCGCAAGGCAATTTCGACAATGCCCGCTACAGCAATTCCAGCGACTGGAAAATCACGCTCGGCGTCGGTGCGGCTTACGCCCCCAAATATGAAGGTTCCGACAAGCTGGAAGCAGGTGCCGTTCCGCTGGTTTCCGTGCAATATGGCGATACGCTGAGCATCGATTTCAGCGGCGCCACCGTCAACCTCCTGAACCAGAACGGTTTCAGACTGGGTATCAAGGGCGGCTGGGAAGCCGGGCGCAAGGAGAAGGACGACAAGAAGAACCTGCGTGGGCTGGGTGACATCAAGGCCGGCGGTGTGGTCGGCGGCGTCATCGCCTACGGCATGGACCCCTTCGAAATCTATGCCAAGGTGGACAAGACCATCGGCGGCAGCGAAGGCCTGACCGCCACCATCGGCGCCAGCGTCTCACACAAGGTCGACCAGTTCATCCTCGGCGCAGACCTCTCCGCCACCTGGGCGGACGACAACCACATGAAATCCTATTTCGGCGTCACCTCAGCCCAATCCGCCCGCTCCGGTTTGCGTCGCTATGACGCCAAAGCCGGCTTCAAGCGCATCGACGCCAGCGCCTCGGTCTCCTACATGATGACGGAGAACTGGACGATCACCGGAACCGGCGGCGTCGGCTTCCTCTTGGGCGACGCAAAAGACAGCCCGGTGGTGAAAAAGGACATACAGCCGTTTGCGATGGTGGGCGTGGCTTATACGTTCTAAGTTGGGGCGACCCATCTAAGAGCGTGCGCGACCATATCCGCAACATGGTCGCGCATCGGTCCCTACGTCGAGCGCCCACCTGCCCTCAACGCGGTCAAAGGATCCTGTCCCTGTATTCCGGCGGCGCTACCCAGCATCGCTCACGTTTTCCAAACCAACGATAGCGATTACGTGCGACGAAGCGATAAATGGGATCGCGTAAGAATGCGGGGATGACGCGAACTATCGCAGCAAGCCGCCACGGCATGCCAAGCGCCTCATAGATGCTCAGCACCGCGTCGCTGTCCTGCCGCACCCTGTCGCCTTCGACGACCAGCATGCTTGCCGGATTGGTGGGGTCCATGCCGTGACGCCGATAGATTTCCGCACCGACATATCCCTGCATCGACGCCAGCCGGAAGTACCCTGCCTTATCATGCCGCAGCACAAATTGCGCATTCACGGAACACAGCACACATTCGGCATCGAACAGAATGATCGGGCCATGCCGGTCGCCGGCTGCGGGAGTGGTGTCTGCCATCTGTGGCCAAGTCCTTTTGTCGATCGCCATCAGACCGACGCATAAAGTGCAGCAATCATCCCTATGAATATTCTTCCGATCATCTTTCAATTCAATCTCGGGCGACAGCTATTTTTCGACCGGGAAAGAATATCTGCGCAAATTTCGGTGACCCGCCGAACCGTTATCCGCGCTGACACAAGGCAACGTCATCGCTTGCAATGACGAGATCGTCCGACGGCTCAGCCTATGGCTTTGAAACGGGAAACACCATCGAAACGGTCAGTCCCGGGCAGGCGGTATTCGACGCATCGGTGTCCGATAGCAGCAGCGAACCGCCATGCAGTTCCATCACGGCCTCCACCAGTGAGAGGCCGAGGCCAGTGCCCGGTTTGGAACGGCTTTCATCCAGCCGCACGAAACGTTTCAGCACCTCGCCGCGCTTGTCGGCGGGAATGCCGGGGCCACTATCGGCGACGGAAAGCACGATTGCTTCTTCTTCTCTCGCCAGACGAACGACGAGCTTTTTGTCGCCTTCGCTTTCGCAGGCATATTTCATGGCGTTGTCGATGAGGTTCGATAGTGCCTGGCCGATCAGTTCGCGGTTGCCCTGCACGGTAAGTCCGGGCTCTATCTGGGTTTCCAGCACAAGGCCGGCATCCTCGGCCACCGGCTCGTAAAGCTCGGCGCTGTCTGCGGCGATTGCCGAGACGTCCACATCGGTCATTTCGGCGGCGATCGAACCGGCCTCGACTCGGGAGATCATCAACAGCGCATTGAAGGTGCGGATGAGCTGATCGGACTCGGCGATGATGCCCTCAAGCGCTGAACGCCTTTTGGTCTCGTCATCGTCGTCAAGTGCTGCGGCGGCCTTGTTGCGGAGCCGGGTCAGCGGTGTCTTCAGGTCGTGGGCAATATTGTCGGAGACCTGCCGCAAACCCTCGTTCAGTTTTTCGATGCGGCCGAGCATGGCGTTGAGCGAGCCGGACAGTCGGTCGAACTCATCTCCCGAGCGGCCTTGCGGCAGGCGCTGGGAAAGATCGCCGGCCATGATCTTCTTGGTGGCCGCCGACATGCGGTCGATGCGTTTCAGCGCATTGCGGCCGATGCCGAACCAGATGAGCAGCGCACCGCCACTCATGATCGCAAGCGCCACCATCAGCGCATTGCGCACCAGCGCCCGGAACTTGGTCGGCTCGCCAAGGTCGCGGCCGATCAGGATGCGCAGGCCATTGTCCAGCAGGAATATATTGGCGGTGGCGAGATGCTGCACGCTGTCGCCGCTTTCGGAATAACGCTCATAACGGAAGGGGAAACCTGTCCAGCCTTCCTTGTCGAAGACACCAGGCTGCACGGAGGCAACGTTACCGGCAAGGATTTCACCATTCGGACCGGCAATGACATAAAGGCTCGCGCCCGGCTGACGCGCGCGCCGCTCCATCATCCTGAGCAGCGGGTTGATGCCGCCGCGATTATAGATGCGCTGCACATCCGAGACTTCCTGCAACACCGCATCACGCGTCTGCTGGTTCAGCAGTTTTTCGGAAAGCGCGGTGACGTAGAAGACCAGAAAGGCGGCGCAGAGCGCGAATAAAAGGATATAGAGCGCCGAGAGGCGCACCGCGGTCGACCGGAACAATATTCTGAGGCGGGCCATTTTCGCCAATCAGCCCTCGTCCTTCATCATGTAACCGGCACCGCGAATGGTCTTCAGCAGCGGCTTCTCGAAGTCCTTCTCAATCTTCGAGCGCAGGCGGGAGACATGCACGTCGATGACATTGGTCTGCGGATCGAAGTGATAATCCCAGACGTTTTCGAGAAGCATGGTGCGGGTGACGACCTGACCGGCATTCTTCATCAGATATTCCAGCAGGCGGAATTCGCGCGGCTGCAGCAGGATTTCCTTGCCGCCGCGACGGACATCATGCGACAGGCGGTCAAGTTCGAGATCACCGACCCGGTAGACCATGTCCTGCTCGGGCTTGCCCTTGCGGCGGCCCAGCACCTCGATACGGGCGAGCAATTCGGAAAAGGCGTAGGGTTTCGGCAGATAATCGTCGCCGCCGGCGCGCAGGCCGGTGACGCGGTCATCCACCTGCCCCAGCGCGGAGAGGATTAGAACCGGCGTCTCGATGCCGCGGCGGCGCAGCTCGCTGATGACGGAAAGCCCGTCGCGGCGCGGCAGCATGCGGTCGATCACCATGACGTCGTAGGCGTTCTCGCAACCCATGAACAGGCCGCTCTCACCGTCGCTCGCGTGGTCGGCAACGATCCCGGCTTCGCGGAACGCCTTGGTCATATAGGCCGCAGCCTCTAGGTCGTCTTCAATGACAAGAATCTTCATGTGCGGGACAATAGCGCCCTCGCCCTTTTCCGCACAACCGGAAAGAGATGCGACAGACATTTCCTGAACCTTGTTTTCCATGAGATTTCCTCCGCGATACTGCCTGGACCGGCGTTGCGGGTCCTTTCTTCTCCACGTCGGGGAGAAGGTGGCCCGAAGGGTCGGATGAGGGGGCAACCTCGCGATCTATCGCTGACGTCGCCCCCTCATCCCGCTGCCGCGACCTTCTCCCCCTCGGGGAGAAGAAACAAGCGGCACACGCTCGCTCCATATTCTTTGTCCCGCCTTGAGGCGAGACACATTCCGTGGCGATGCCGGGTCCCAAAAGAACCGGCATCGTCATTCAAATCATCAGCCCTGGTCGATATCCAGAGCGATGAAGCGGCTGCCGTCGTCCGTCTGGATCTGGAACAGCGCCTTGGAGCGTCCGTCCTTCTTGGCCTGTTCGAGGATCTTCTCGATATCGGCGGCGGAAGCGACCTGCTGGTTGTTGACGGAGGTGATCTTCTCACCCGTCTTCAGGCCACGGGCGGCGGCGTCGCTGTCCGGATCGACATCGGTGATGGCAAGGCCGTTGCCGTCATCGGCGGGCGAAACCGTCAGGCCGAGGCTGGACAGCACCTTCTCGCTGGAAGACTGGCTGCCCTTGTCGTCGTTCTGGGCAGGCGTTGCCTTGGAGGCGTCGTCGCTTGCCAGATCGCCAAGCGTCACGGTTACCGACTGCGATTTACCACCGCGCCAGAGCGAGATTTCAACCTTGGCATTGGGGGCCATGCCACCGATGCGGCGCGACAGGTCGCGGGCATCCTTGACCGGCTCGCCATTGACGGCGGTGATGATATCACCCTGCTTGATGCCGGCCTTGTCGCCCGGCGAACCGGACTGCGGCGAGACAACGAGCGCACCGCTTGCTTCGGAAAGACCGAGAGATTCGGCGATATCCTTGCTGACGGGCTGGATCTGCACGCCGAGCCAGCCGCGTTCGACCTTGCCGTCCTTCTGCAGGTCGGCAATCACGTCCTTGGCGACCGATGCGGGGATGGCGAAGGCGATGCCGACATTGCCGCCGGAGGGCGAGAAGATCGCGGTATTGATGCCGACGACTTCACCGTTGAGGTTGAAGGCGGGGCCACCCGAGTTACCACGGTTCACGGCAGCGTCGATCTGCAGGTAGTCGTCATAGGGGCCGGAGCCGATATCGCGGCCGCGGGCGGAGATGATGCCCGATGTCACCGTGCCGCCGAGACCGAAGGGGTTGCCGACGGCGACGACCCAGTCACCGACGCGGATCTTGCTGTCATCGGCGAACTTCACATAGGTGAACTTGCGGTTCACATCGACCTTCAGCAGCGCCAGATCGGTGCGCGGATCACGGCCGACGAGCTTGGCATCGAGTTCGGTGCCGTCATTCATCACGACCGTATAGGCGGAACCGTCATCGACAACGTGATTGTTGGTGACGACGTAACCGTCTTCGGAGATGAAGAAGCCCGACCCCTGAGCGACCGGGCGCAGCGGGCCTTTGCCGTCACGGTGGCGATTCGGGCCACGCTCTGAACGGTCCTGATTGGGGCCGCCAAATTCCTTGAAGAAGCGCTTCAGCGGATGATCGTCCGGCAGCTGGTCGAGACCACGGCCGCCGAAATTGAAGGAGAAGTTGCTGGAGTCATCGGAAGCGGGCTGCACATTCGACTGGACGCGAACGGAGACGACGGCGGGCGAAACCGCATCAACCACATTGGCAAAGCTCGGAACCTGCGGCGCAGTCACTTCGACGGGTGCTGCAAGCGAATGAGCGATCGGTGCGGCGATGCCGGTCGAAAGCATCAGCGCGGCAAGGCCGCCGACGGTCGTGGCCTTCAGAGCCGTTTTCAGCGAGGAGCGTCCGTTTTGAGAGTGAGACATTGGTACCTTCTTTCTTCATTCAGACTGGAGCCCGTTTGACCGGGGAGAAGCGGTGGATGATGAAGATATAGGAGGCAACACCTTACGGCGAAGTGTCTGACGAATGAAAAATCCGTAATGTTGAAAAAGAACCGAGGGCCGACATGGAAACCGGTTATTTTTCAATGAGATTACGAATTCTCTCTTCTTCGTCCGCGCTCAGTTTTTGCGGCCTCTCCTGCGTTGCCCGGCGGCGCGAAAAGACGAAAACAGCGAAAATGCCCACAAGTGTAAGACCGACGGGCGCGCCCCACAAAAGCACGGTGCGAAGGCTGAGGCGCGGTTTCAGGAGCACGAACTCGCCATAACGCGACACGACATAATCGATGACGGCCTTGTCGCTATCGCCCTGAACCAGCCTCTCACGCACCAGGACGCGCAGGTCACGCGCAAGCTCGGCGTTGCTGTCATCGATAGACTGGTTCTGGCAGACCATGCAGCGCAGCTGAGACGTCAGGTTGCGGGCGCGCTGTTCCAGCACGGGGTCTTTCAGTACCTCGTCGGGGTTGAAGGCGAAGGCCGGCGAGGCTGCAGCGAAGATGAGGGTGAAAAGAAGCCCGAGCGCCACCACACACTCCCTCATTCCTGTGCCTGTCACAGGAATCCAGCGAGCCCAAATCCTCGGGCTGGAAGGTCTCTCTCGCCGCGCAGACGCGCGTCGGCTGGATTCCTGTGACAAGCACAGGAATGAGGGTAGCAAGGCCACACTCATTCCGCCGCCTCCGGCATCGCAGCCCGTACAGGCTTCGCCTTGCGATTGGGTGCCCCCACCCTCAAACGCCGGTCGGATAGCGAGATGAAGCCACCCACCATCATGAACAGCGTGCCGCCCCAGATGCACAGGATGAAGGGTTTCCACCAGATGCGCACCACCATGCCGCCATCGGCCATGGGGTCGCCAAGCGAGACATAAAGCTGGCTGAGGCCGAAGGTCAGGATGCCGGCTTCCGTCGTCGGCATGCGCCGCGCGGTATAGAGCCGCTTGGACGACCAGACGTCACCCACCTCGACCCCCGCCTTGCGCACGGTGAAATGGCCGCGATCCTCGGTGAAGTTGGGGCCGACGGCGTGGCGGATACCATCAAAGGTGAGGCTGTAACCGCCCGCTTCCGCCACCATGCCCTGTTTCATTTCCAGAACGGTTTCGGTCTCGTAGGTGGTGACGATGACGATGCCAAGCACGGTAATGCCGACGCCCATATGCGCGAGCGCGGTGCCGAAGGCAGAGCGCGGCAGGCCCTTTAAACGGCGGAATGCAATGCCGAAGGCCAGTTTGCCGAAATTGGCGCGATACCAGAGATCGGCAAACGCACCGAAAATCAGCCAGAAACCGGCGGCGATGCCGAGTGCCGCCAGCACCGGGCCGCCATTTTCCACGTACCAGAGCGCCAGCCCGGCAAGGGCTGCAATGGCGGCGGCCACATAAAGCCGCTGGAATGCACCGAGAAGATCGCCGCGCTTCCACGCCAGCATCGGCCCGAACGGCGTGACGATCAGGATCGGGATCATCAGCAGGCCGAAGGTGAGGTTGAAGAACGGCGCGCCGACCGAGATTTTTTCACCCGTCAGGGTTTCCAGAATGAGCGGATAGAGCGTGCCGATCAGCACCGTGGCGGTCGAGACCGTGAGAATGAGATTGTTGAGGACGAGTGCCCCTTCGCGCGAGATCGGCGCAAACAGGCCGCCGACCTTCAGCGACGGCGCGCGCCATGCAAAGAGCGCGAAGGCCCCACCGATGAAGATCGTCAGAATGCCGAGGATGAAGATGCCGCGGCTCGGATCGGTGGCGAAGGCATGCACCGAGGTCAAGACGCCGGAGCGGACGAGGAAGGTGCCGAGCAGCGACAGCGAAAAGGTCATGATCGCCAGAAGCACGGTCCAGATTTTCAGCGCCTCGCGCTTTTCCATGACGAGCGCCGAATGCAGAAGCGCCGTTCCGGCAAGCCAGGGCATGAAGGAGGCGTTTTCCACCGGATCCCAGAACCACCAGCCGCCCCAGCCGAGTTCATAATAGGCCCAGTAGGACCCCATGGAGATGCCGGCGGTCAGGAAGGTCCAGGCGGCAAGCGTCCATGGCCGCACCCAGCGCGCCCAGGCGGCATCGATGCGGCCTTCCAAAAGCGCCGCAACGGCGAAGGAAAAACAGACGGAAAAGCCGACATAACCGAGGTAAAGCATCGGCGGATGGATGGCGAGACCGAAATCCTGAAGGATGGGGTTGAGGTCCTGCCCCTCGGCCGGCACCGGTGACAGTCTCAGAAACGGATTGGAGGTGAGCAGGATGAACAGCAGGAAGGCGACGGAAATCCAGGCCTGTACGGCCAGAACATTGGCTTTGAGCGTTTCCGGCAGATTGCGGCCGAAGGCGGCGACGAGCGCGCTGAAAAACACCAGAATGAGCAGCCAGAGAAGCATGGAGCCTTCATGGTTGCCCCACACGCCGGTCAGCTTGTAAAGCATCGGCATCAGCGAATGGGAGTTTTCCCAGACGTTGCGCACGGAAAAATCCGAGACCGCGTAGGCCCGCGTCAGCGCCGCGAAGGAAAAGCCCACCAGCAGGAACATCATGACGGAGCCAAGCGAGGCGACATCCATCAGCGCCCGGTCGTTGCGGCGCGCACCGATAACCGGCAGCGTCGAGACAATCAGCCCCACACCGAGCGCCAGAACCAGAACATAGTGGCCGATCTCGTTGATCATTTTGTCGCTCCGGTCTTCTCAGCAGAGGCGGCGCCGGCTGATGGCGTTGCGGCGGCGGGGTTCTCGCCATCGCCGCCATGCTGCCACAGGCCCTTGTCCTTCAGACGGTCGGCCACTTCCTTCGGCATGTAGTTCTCGTCGTGCTTGGCCAGCACGCTGTCGGCCACGAAGCCACGCGTCGCGACATCGAACACACCTTCGGTCACAACGCCCTGCCCTTCGCGGAAAAGATCGGGAAGGATGCCGGTGTAGCTGACGGGCACATTGGCCTCGCCATCCGTCACGGTGAAGCTCACCGTGCGGCCCTCGCCGCGCTTGATCGAACCTTCCGCCACCAGACCGCCGAGACGGATGCGGGTGCCGGGATTGACGGGCGTCTTTTCCAGATCGGCAGGCATGTAGAAATAGGCGATGGACTGGCCGAAGGCGAACATGACGAGCAACACGGCTGCAACGATGAAGCTCATGCCGCCGCCGATGATTGCCAGACGTTTCTGTTTGCGGGTCATTGCGTCACTCCCTGCGGCGCGGCATCCTGTTGCCCGTTTGTGCGGATCGGTCCGGCGGAAACGCCCAGTTCCTTCGCCAGCGCCAGCAGCTGCCTGCCCTGCTCACCCTCCGGCGGGAAGGCTTTCAGCCCCGCCCGAAGAGCCTCTCCGGCCTTGGCTTCATTCTTCAGCACCGAATAGGCGCGCACAAGCCGCACCCATCCTTCAAAATCGGCCGGGTTTTCCTTCAGCTTGGCGTCGAGGCTTGCCACCATGCCCTCGATCATCGCCTGCCTGTCGGTGGCCGTCATGTCATTCGCAGCCGCCATATCCTGCGCGGTCGGACCGGGCGTGGCTGGGGCCGTCTCGCCGCCGGTGCGGGCGATATGTTCGCGAACCAGCGGCAGCCAGGGTGCGCCAGCCGGCGCATCGGCCTCCAGCGCCGCAAAGGCCGCACGTGCCTCGTCCGCCTTGCCCGCCTGTTCCAGCGACAGCGCCAGATAGAAGCGCGCGCGCGGATTGCCTGACTTCAGCTTCTCGGCCTCAGCAAAGGCGTCACGTGCTGCCTCGATGACGATGCCGTCATTGCCGGCCACCAGCGTTTCGCCAAGGCCCGTCAGCCGCTCGGCGCTGGGTCCCAGAATACGAAGCGCATTGCGATAGGCAAGCTCGGCATCGCCAAGCCGCAACGTCTTGAAATAGATCGGGGCCAGAATATCCCAGCCGGCGCCGTCATCCGGGTTCTGCGCCAGATGCCTCTCGGCGCGGGCGACCAGCAGGTTCATGTCATTGCCGGGCTTTTCAAGACGTGCCTCGAGCGGCATGTCCGGCACTTCCGGACTGCCGTTCCAGACGTAAAGACAGAGCCCGAGTGCAGGCAAAAGAACGGTGATGAGGCTTGCAGCGAGATTGTGCCGGCGCGGCCGGTCCTGCCTGCCCTGCTGCTCCTCCGTCTCGGCGGCGGCAAGCAGGCGGCGACCGATTTCGGCGCGGGCATAGTCCGCCTCGGTTTCGCCGATCAGACCAGCCGCACGCTCGCGGTCCAGTTCGGCCAACTGGTCGCGGTAAACGGCAACCTCACCGTCGCGGCGCGTCTCAGGCGCCTCGGTCTTCCGCATCAGCGGGTACATCAGGACGACGGCGACAGCCGCCGTCAATATCGCAACGACAATCCAGAACATAAGGCTCAATTACTCGAATGCGCGGCACATGGAAACATGAAGCACGGGGATGACGTGAATTTGAGACATCACGCCGCACCGCAAGCCCTGTTTCGGCTGTTCCGCCGTGCCTTTTCTTGTCATCGGCAGAGGTCGGTGACCTTGATTTACGTCAAACTCGTCAGGTCAAAGGCGACCAGCTGCCATCGGCATTGCGGCAGGCCGCGCCGCGCACCTTGGTTTCGCGTCCATCCATGGTGAGGGTGTGCGAATATTGCCGGCAGTTCTGATTGCCCACCTGATAGGGCGCATTGGCAACCACCTGGCCCTTGGCATCATCGCCGTTCCAGGCAACGGGCGTGCCGACAGGCGCCGTTTCCAGCGCCTTGTATTCCGCCTCCAGCGCCTTGGTCTGATCGCCCCTGTCGAGCTGCACGCCGCTTCGCCCGACAATGCCGCCCTCAAGATTGGCAAGGAAAGGCGTCGAAGGCTGCGCCGAGCGACCGAACAGGCCGCCGCCCGCCGGGCGGGTGCCCGTGGTGGTGCAGGCGCTCAGCATCGAAACGCACAGGATCGAGAGAAGTGCCGGGCGTGACACCAGCGAACGCATCGTCACGGAGCGACAGCCATCATACACGTCAACCAAACCCTGTCCTCTTCCTACCGCATCGCACCTAATATGCTACCATTGAATTTCTTGCTTTTTTTCTTGCCTCACGCAAGCTCTTTCGAAAGGCCCGGCAAAATCAGATCGGCTTTCAGCCCGCCGATGGCGCTACGCGACAGCGAAAAGCGGCCATGGTACTCTGACACCACCTCGGAAACGATCGACAAGCCGAGCCCCGTGCCCGGACGGCTCTCATCAAGCCGCCGGCCGCGCTTCATTGCCTCGCTGATCTGTTCCGGCTCCAGCCCCGGCCCGTCATCCTCAACCGTCAGCTCCACCCATGAACGGCGGCCGATTTCGGCATCGGAGGAAGGGTGCGTGCCGGTGGCAAGCGTGACGACCACTCTGGTCTGCGCAAAACGTGCGGCATTTTCCAGAAGGTTGCCGACGACCTCTTCCAGATCCTGCTGCTCCATGCCGAGTACCGCGCCCGGTTGCTCGAAATTCAGCACGAACTGTTTTTCCGGGTTCAGGCGGCGCATCACACGCACCAGCCGTTCCAGCGCCGGTTCGGCTTCCACGCGAGCAAGGATCGAGCCGCGCTGGGCGGCGATGCGGGCACGGGAAAGGTAGGATTGCACCTGCGCCTGCATGGCGTCGGCCTGCGCACGCACCAGATCGCCATGCTGCGGCTCCAGCGTGCGGGCCTCGTTCAGAAGAACGGCAATCGGTGTTTTCAGCGAATGCGCGAGATTGCCGACCTGCATGCGGGCACGCTCCACAAGCCGGCGGTTGCTGTCGATCAGCGCATTGACTTCATTGGCCAGCGGCTGGATTTCACGCGGGAATTCACCTTCGAGGCTCTCCGCCTCCCCGCCTCTTATCTTGCCGAGCGCGACGCGGGCCTGATCGAGCGGCCGCAGACTGTAGAGAATGGCAAGGCCGTTGACGACGAGACTGCCGACACCAAAGACGGCCAGCGCCAGATAGAGGCTGTTGGAGAAATCGCGCACATCGTCTTCCACGACATTCAGATTGCCGGAAACGCGGAAACGCGCCGCCCGCCCCTCACCGTCAAGCACCACTTCCGTTTCCGCCACGCGCACCTTGTTGCCGGCCTCGTCGGTAACCGCATAAAAGCGCTCGTATCTGTTGTCGAAGGGTGCGTCGAGAATGCTCGGCACCGGCAGCGTCGACACGCCGAGCGAAGAAGAAACCAGCGGCGCGGTCTGGAAATTGCCGAGTGGCTCGACAACCCAGTACCAGCCGGTATCAGGCTGCGAAAACCGGAGATCGCCAAGCTGCGGGCTGCCGGCCAGCGTATTCTCGTTGGAAATCGTCACGGAGTTGATGACGTTATAAAGCTGCGCCCGCAGAAGGTCGGTGAAGCTGCGCTCCACCCCCTGCCGGTAAAGCGTCGAAATCACGACGGCGATCACCACCAGCGCCAGCGCCGACCAGGCAGACGCGAGCAGAAGAACGCGGGCGGTAAGGGAATTACTTCGCATCTGCCGGCGCTTGCATCCGGTAACCGAGACCACGGATCGTCTCGATCAGATCAACCCCGAGCTTCTTGCGCAAACGTCCGACAAACACCTCGATCGTGTTGGAATCGCGGTCGAAATCCTGATCGTACATATGTTCGACCAGTTCCGTGCGCGAGACGACCTCGCCCATGTGATGCATGAGATAGGACAGCAGGCGGAACTCGTGCGAGGTGAGCTTCAGCGTCGTGCCGTTGACGGTCGCCTTGGAGGATTTAGTGTCCAGCCTGACCGGGCCGCAGACCAGTTCGGAGGAAGCGTGGCCGGCGGCGCGGCGGATGAGCGCGCGCACGCGGGCAAGCACTTCTTCCACATGGAAAGGCTTCGTGACGTAATCGTCGGCGCCGGCATCGATGCCTGCTACCTTGTCGCTCCAGCGATCGCGGGCGGTGAGGATGAGCACAGGCATGGCCTTGCCGGCCGCACGCCATTTTTCAACGACAGTGATACCATCCAGCTGCGGCAGGCCGATATCGAGGACGATGGCGTCATAGGGTTCGGTATCGCCGAGATAATGCCCTTCCTCGCCGTCAAATGCCTGATCGACAACATAACCGGCCTCTTTCAGCGCATCGGTCAGCTGACGATTGAGATTGGCATCATCCTCAACCACGAGAATACGCATTGTCCGCCCTTTCCTGTGTCCCGGCCCGCCTGCGTTCCGGTCATGCTAAGTGTCTCGGTTTGTTTTCCGATATTTCGGCGATGCGGGCAAGCTACATCGGCACGCGCATCGTTACCTTGCGCGGTCGCTCACCATTGCCCTGGACGAGAACGGTGACGACACAGGACTGACCATCACCGGAAGGATAGACCGAAAGAAGCTGGCCACCGGTTTCGCGCACAACACGGGCGACGGCTGCGCCGCAATCGCTGGCGGCCAGAATGTAGTGGCCCTGCAGATCAGCCTCGGGCGCCGTGAAACCGGAAAGCCCGGCTGCAAGCGTCGCGATGATGAGAGGTGATGCCATTCTACAAACTTCCAAAAACCGGGTGCGTCTCGAACCTTATTGTGACCGAATATGTAGCGCAAAGCGTCTGAATGGCAAATGAATGCTACCCCCGCCGCCAGGAGCTGCGGCGGGGGTACTGCTGCTGCGGTAATCGTCAGCGGATGGCGCGGGTTGCCGAAAGACGGCCATAAAGTGCGATCAGGCCGCCAATTCCGCCCGCAACCGTTACCAGTCCTTCGGCCAGCTCGCCGTGCAGGCCGGCCGGCAGATCGAGGCCGGCAATGCTGAAAAGCGGCGCAAAAACCGCAATCAGCGCCCCCCAGATCGTGCGTGATTGATACCATGCCTTGGTGCTGTCCATTCTCTCATCCTTTGCGTTGTTTTTCAGGCAGTTGTCAGAGCGGGAGAAAGGCTTGCGCCGCCACTCCCAGAGGCACCGCGCGGCCGAGCTGGCGGACACGCACGGAAATGTGATCCCGCAGGACCGGGAAATCTGTGAGTTCGGCCGAGACAGGGTAGAACCAAAGGGGTTCGGAGACCTCCGCCATTCGTTTTACGGCCTCGCCTTCCAGCACCTCCAGACGATATCGCTCGAAAGGCTCGTCCAGCGGGATGTCGCTCGCATCCCAGCCATCGGCCTCCATCCGGCTCCGGCGCTTCCATCGGATCAGCACGCCATCCTTTTTCCGTTCGGCGGAAAGATGCACCGGGCAAAGCGGCATCTGCGCCCGCAACCCACCCTCGAAGGCGAAAGGCCCGGCCGAAGCGCCCGCCTTTCCTGCCGCCTCGACGATCCAGTTCAGCCGCCGCCCACGCTCGCTCGCGGCAAGGCCGAGTGGCTGTACCGCCGCGTCCAGCATCACCGCCGGTGCGCCTGCGGGCGCGCCGGCAACCAACGCATCTTCCGTGCCCGCCAGCCCGCGCAGGAGGACGGAGAGCCGCCAGCGCTTGGGCGCAATTTCTTCGGCCTTTGCGAAAGCGACGATCTCCCAGACGCCGTTTGCGGCCTTGATTGCGATGCGGTTCTCGCCGTTCAGCACCGACAGTTCGTTTGCCGAGCCGAGCCCACCGAAGGGCAGGTCGATCAGGACGGTATTCTTCCGGTCGAAACGGCCCGAGGGGCCGGGCAAAAGCGGCATTGTCAGTGCCCCGATCATGGCCGGATGATCGAGCACGGCGCGTTGCCGATAACCTTCCGTGCCCGAGGATGCGGAAACGAGGATTGGCCGCCATGGCCTTGCGAAGGCTGCGATCCGCGCCGAACGCTCCGGCGCGACGCCATCATGGTACGGCAGGTCGAGAAACAGCACTTCCGGGGCAAAACCCTCAGCACCGCTTGCACTGCCGGCGCGCCGCTCATCCACCACGCCGGCAAAAGCCGAAACAGCTGCGGAAAAGGCGCGTGCCTCCACCTGCCGCACCGCGCCATCCTCGATCCGGCTGACCAGAAACCGGCCTGGCGGAGCCTGCGGCAAGGCGTCCTCCAGCAGACGGATGCAATCACCGGGTTCGAGGGTTATATCGGCGGGCGGCAGGGCAAAACGCACGGTGCGCCGCGCCTGACGGTTGTCTCGCAGCACCGCTTCGACGGCGGCTTGCGCCGTTTCCGCCGGCAAGGCGGCGTTGAGGTCGAGCCGCATCACCCGGCTGCCGGCATTGTCGATGCGGCGGGAACGCGCGCTCGCCTGTTCGTAGTCCAGCGTCGGATTGAACGAGGTCAGCACGGCTTCAGCGGCGAAATCGCTGTCATGACCGCGATTTTCCGACCAGAGCGGCTCGTCATCGAGATCGGCAAGCACGGAAATATCTCTGACGGGCAAAACTGCCGTATTGCGTGAACGGAAGCGCAGGGTGCCGCCGTCCTCCGCCACATCCAGCTGAAACGCCGCCATCAGCGGCTCCAGCAGGTTGCGGGCCGAGGTCACGTCGCCCTGCACGTACCCGGTCATGTCGCCGCTGACGGCGGAGACGTCGAAAGCGGAAAAGCCGTGATCGGTGAGGATGGCGGCGATGGTATCGGCAAGCGTCGCCGTTCCCAGCCGGCCATTCAACCAGTGGCCGGTGCGCCAGTTGCCGCCATCACTCCACACAGCGCCATTCTGCGGAAAGGCGGGAAAGGGTCGCGCATCCCAGGTCCAGAGATAGACCCGGTTTTTATCCACCATCGCCGCATCGCCTTGATCCCAATGGTCGAGATGCGCTTCCAGAAACCGCCGCTGCTGGCTGTCTGCCCGGTTCCGGCGGGAGAAATAGGGATAGGCGTTTTCCGCCGATTTTGGATCGGGAAAGACATTCGGGCGTGCAGCACTCTTGTCCACCGCCGGGCAGCCGAGTTCGGTGAACCAGATCGGCTTCGAGCCCGGCACCCATGCGGTGGGTGTCGATTTCTCCACACCCCGCACCCGGTCGTAATGGAGGTTTTCCCACCAGTTCCCGATGTCCTTGTAGCGAAAGACCCATGGCTTTTTGCTCAGCCCGTCGGTGATGGGCGTGCGTCGCCGCGCGGCGCGGTCGGCATCGCTGGCATAGTACCAGTCGAAACCCTCACCCGCCGTGATGGCGCGGCGAAAGGCGCTGGCGTCATCAGCACCGGCCATGCCATCCGGATTGCCGTTTGCTGCGTCTTCGTCGCGCCAGTCGGAGAGCGGCATGTAGTTGTCGATGCCGATGGCGTCGATATCATGGCTCGCCCAGAGCGGATCGAGATGGAAAAACACATCACCCGAGCCATCCGCCGGCTGATGGCCGAAATATTCGCTCCAGTCCGCCGCATAGGTCAGCTTCACCGCCGGTCCCATGATGGCGCGTACATCGCCCGCCAGCCGCACCAGTTCCTCGACAAAGGGGAAGGCATCGTTCTCATCGCGCAGGCGCGTCAGACCACGCAGCTCGGAGCCGATCAGGAAAGCATCCACCCCGCCCGCCTTGGCTGTCAGGGCCGCATAATGCAGCACCATGCGGCGATAACCCTCATCGCGGTGGCAAAACCGCTCAACCTCCCTGCGCGCCGCAGCATTGCGGTCGGGAGAGCCGGGCCTGCCGGGTGCCGGAAAACAGGTGATGCGCCCGCGCCAGCCATAAGCGTCCTGTTCGCCCTTGCCATAGGAATCCGGCAGACCATTGCCGGCGGGCACATCCATCATCACAAAGGGATAAAGGCAAACCTTCAATCCACGAGACTTGAGGTCGGCTATCGCCTGCAGCACGCTTTCATCATCAGGCGTGCCGCCATAGGCCGGGCCGCCGCCATGATGGCTGACCGGATGCGCCTCACCGCGCGGAAGGCCGGCAACCGACCATGGCGCCGTTTCGCCATCGCGGGCCGCCACTTCCACGCCGGGCAGAATGCGGCATTCGCCCGCCCGCATATCCGTGCCGAACCAGCTCACCACCAGCGCCACGCTTTGCAGATTGGGGCAAAGCGCCTGCAATTCGTCGATGGCCGCCTGCCAGTCCGTGGCTGCGGTCAAGCCGTTGCGGTTCATGATGCGGCTTTGCCCCATGCCGGTGCGCTCGGAAACCGGCACCGTTGCGTAACCATGCTCGGTTGCCCCAGGAATGACGGTGATGGCGCGGATCGACTTTTCCAGCCGGCCAACGGGCCGCACCACCTCGAACTGCATCAGCGGAATACGATTGCCATAGGCGTCGAGCGGCAGGCGCTCGAACACCACATAGGCCAGCCCGCGAAAGGCCGGGGCGTTGCCGCTGCCCTGTTTTGCCTCGATCAGCGGATCGGGCAATTGCGTTTCGCTGCCGGGATAAAAACGCATCTCGATGCCGCTGAGATCAACTTCGCGTCCATCGGCCCAGATGCGCCGCACCATGGCCGCCTCGCCTTCGCAAAGGCCAATGGCGAGATTGGCGAAATAACGATAGGTTTCAACCTTCGGGCCGCGATTGCCCTTGCCGCCGCGCCGCTCCACCTCGATGCTTTCTTCAAACCGCGTCGCCCAGATCAGCGTGCCGCCGATCCTCGCCGTGCCGTAAAGCCGGTTGACCGCCGCCCCTTCGTCCGCGCCCGGAATACGCGCCGTCGAAAGCCGTGCGCCCGAGACGGTTCGCCCGCTGGACAGCAATGCGCGGTCGACGGCATTGCCCGCCAGTGCACCCGCCGCCTGGCCAATGATGGCGCCCACGGGGCCGAAAATGCCGCCCAGCGCCGCACCCGCCGCCTGAAAAACTATGGTCGCCATGGTCGCCTCGAGACGTTTCAGAGATCGGGAAAACGGAAGGTGCCGGCGATGCGCCGTTTCCAGCCCGGCACCAGCGCGGAACACACCACCGCCGCCTGTTCATAGGCGTGGATGAAATGCTGAGGCCCGGCGAGGATGCCGAGATGTTTCGCCGGCGCATCGGCCCGCCAGCGAAACAGCAGCAGGTCGCCCGGCTGCGCCTGTTCCATGCCCGGCAGTGGAACAAAGTGGCGCTTTGCCGCGCCCATCAGCCGGTCTTCACCGGCGCGCTCGGCCCAATCAGGCGCATAGGGCGGCAGCAATTCCGGCTCCGCGCCGTAAAGTTCACGCCAGATGCCACGGACGAGGCCGAGGCAATCGCAGCCGACATCCTTTGACGAGGCCTGATGCCGGTAGGGCGTGCCGATCCAGCCCTGCGCCACCGCCAGCACTTTTCCTCCGGTGTCATTCATGGAAACAGTGCCGTGCCATCATGGGTCTGGCCGCCGCTCGCGTAAGAATAGGCGAAATCCGCCCCCGGCAGGTGCGGAAAGCCCCTGAAATTCAGGTGATTGGAGAATTTTGCCCTGCACGTGCCGAAACTCTTGTCGCAGCCGGCGGTGATGGAAAAGCCGTCTCCCGGCAATGGCATCCGTTCCGGCGAAAGCCAGAAGGACAGAAGCGTACCGCCGTCGCGCCGCGCGTGGACGTCGAGATCAAAACTTTTGCCGGCGAGTGTACCGCTTAGAAACCGCAACTTTCCCCGACTGAAAAAACCGTCAGTGAAAGCGTCAAGCCCCAAGACCAGCAGATTGCCCGCCGCATCCACCGCCACCACGCTGCCATTGCCGGTAAACCGCGAAAGATTGACGCCGCAGCGCCGGTCACCAAGTGTGGCATCGCAACCCCGCCCATAAACCCGGCCCTGCGGCTGGCCGAGGCGATGGGCAAGGCTGCGCAGTTCGGCGCGAAACGCCCCGCCGGCCCGCATCACTTCGCCGATTTCGCGGATGGAGAGCAGCACATGCTCATCCGGCACCTGCCAGTTGACGAGAAAAAGCTCCACTCTCGCGCCATCGAAACGGCCTTTGGCGAGATCATCTTCCGAAATCGCCTCGCTGGAAAAACCGCCAGCCACCTCGCCGGTGCTCGCGCCCAGCCCGGTTTCGCTTTCGCTGTCGCTCGCCCCGAAACCGCTGGCGGCCAGATAGGCCGTTCCGGCAAAGGAGAGCGTCTCGTCGTGGTCGGTAAAGCCGATCACGACGCCATCCTTCAGTGTCACCTTCCAGCAATGGCAGGTGGTGGTGGCATCGCCCTGCAGATGTGTGGCAAGGGCGGGAGGAACGGTCTTCATGGCAGGATTTCCATCAATGGAATGGAGGGAATGCGGCCCGCCTCGAAGGCGGTGAGATTGACGTCGATGCGATCGATCGCAAAGCGCACCGGCACGTCGAATTCGAAACCAGCACGGATCGCCGCACCGGCAGATGGAAGCTTGCCGGTACGAAACGCCACCACGCCGGTTACATGATCCACCGACACATCCGAAGGCGGGACACGCACGCCCTCGACCGAAACGAAGACAGACCCTTCGACCGGCTTTTCCACCCGCCTGATGAAGGCGCCGCCGGCATCGGCATAGGTTTTCACCAGCTGAAACTGCGCCGTTGCGCCGTCACCGGTGCCGATCCTCTGATCTGTGGTGGCGGGTGCCCCGCCTGGCGGGCAGGATTTGCAATCGACGGGATCACGAAAGCGGAAACCATAAAGCTCACCGCGCCGCGCCTCAAAAAAGGCGAGCACCTCGTAAAGATCGGCCACCGAACGGATGCCGGACCCGGCGTCATAAGCGCGCCGCGCATTCTTCCAGCGCTGGTTGCGGCTCTCCCGGCCATTGGAAAGATTGACGATATCGGTCCGTCGCACCGGCCCACCGCTCACACCGAGCGCCAGCCTCAGCGGAAACCGCACTTCATGAAATGCCGCCATGTCGTTGTTCCACGAATCTTTTTGCTGTGTTGAAAGGTCGATGGTCACAAACCGCGCTGGCCACGCCCGACGCTGCGCGCCAGCATGGCGGCGATCTGGCCTTCGCTTTTTCTAAAACTCACCGCATCGGTGGCCGTCACATTGAAGACGATCTGCGCACCGCCACCGCCCGCCGGAGCCGCCACACCCAGCGCGCCGTCCGAGCCACGCTTCAGCGGCAGGATCGCCTCCGCTCCCGCCTCACCCATCAGGCCGAGCCCACCGCCTATCGGAAAGAAGGCAGGGCTGGACACCACGCCGCCATCGGCAAAAGGCGTGATGCTGCGCCCCGGCACCCCGCCATCGGCAAAGGCAAACAAGGAGCCGCCACCGTTCAAAAGCCCGCCAACCGCATTGCCGATCATATTCTCCAGCGGCTTCAAACCGGCCGAAAGCGCCATGCCGGACAGGCGTTCGCCGAGCCCGCGCAACACATCATCCAGCCCCTTGCCACCCATCGTTGCCGCCTGCAGGGCGCTGGTCAAAGCCGCCCCGAACCGCTCGGAGCGCTTTTCTAGATCGCCCATCACATCCGCAAGCGCCTCAGCCTCCTCGCGGTTCTCCGCAATCGATCTTTCGCCTGCCATCGCGCTTGCCTTTCTGATTCAAATCGGAACGATAGGTTTTTGAATTGTCTGGCCGTTTTCACAAAAAAAGCCCCGCTTCCGCAACGAGACAAGTCCACCTCACCCGTCCGGAAACAGCCGCATCATCGCCTCCATCGCCTGACGATCGGGGCTGCGGGAGATGGCGCGTGCGCCACCCGTCATCGCGAAAAACTCCCTTGGTGTCAGCCGCCAGAAGGTTTCAGAAGAAAGCCGCAGCAGGCAGAAGCCGGCATGGATGACCGCCTCCCAGGGAAAAGGGCGCGGTCTCGCTTCGCCTGCTGCGGCGCTCAAGGGTCCGGCTGTGTTTCTCCTTTCGGGCCGCCGAAGGTGGCGGTCAGAAGATCGGCGACCATCGCGGCATGGCCTGCAATGCCACCCTCGGCGGTCGCCATCGCCACGTCCTCATCGGAAAACGTGTTGCCGGCGCCACGCAGGCCCGCACCGATGACCCGGATCATGTCGGCGGCCTTCATGCGCCCGGTCGCGAAGCGTTCAGCGAGTGCGGTGAGATCATCAGCCTGAAAGGCGGTTTCCAGTTCGGCGAGAGCGCCGAGCGTCAGGCAAAGAATGCGCCTTTCGCCGTCGATCAGCGCCTCGATCTCGCCGCGATGGCGGTTCGCCCGCCCATAACGTAAACCCTGCGGCATCACAGCGCTCCGAATGTGAGAGAACCGGCAGATTCCAGCGCGATCTCAAATTGCACCTCGCCATCATGGCGGCCGGAATATTCAAGCGCGACGATCTGGAACGGTCCGGTCACGGTACCAAAATCGGGGATGACGATCTGCCAGCCCGGAATGGCGCCTGTGAAAAACGCACTGCGTACCAGCGCGTCACTCCCTCCGTCCTTGAAGATGCCGGAGGCCGTCAGCGACGCCCGCTGCACGCCGGCGCCGCCCAGAAGCTCGCGCCAGCGCCCGGCGCTTTCGCCATCGGTTATGTCCACGGCCTGCGCGTTGAAGGCCAGCCGCTTTGTTCTCAGTCCTGCCACGGTCACATAGGAACCGGCATTGTTGATCTTCAGCAGCAGGTCCTTGCCCTTCTGCGCCACCATGGGTGTTCTCCTTATGGTTTGGATTGATGTTGCCGGGTCGCAATCGGCCTGCTACCAATTATTTCCTCCGCATCTCGCACCCGCGATTTTCATCATGTCCGAAGCCGCCCCCTTCCCGTCCCGCGCGCGCCTTATCGGCGTGCTTGCGGTTGGGCAGATCATCAGCTGGGGCAGCGGGTTCGACATGCTGGCCGTGCTCGGCCCACGGATTGGACGCGATCTCGCCATCGCCAACGAGGTGGTTTTCGCCGGCCTCACCGTGATGATGACAATCAGCGCGCTCTGCGGCCCGCTTCTGGGAAGAACGCTGGTGCGCCACGGCGCGGCACCCGTGCTCGTGGCGGGTTCATTGCTGTTTGCCGCCGGTTTTGCCGTGCTCGCCTTTGCGGGCGGTGTGGCGAGCTATCTGCTCGGCTGGGCCGTGATCGGTTTTGCCGCCACCTGTGGTTTGACGACAGCGGCCCATGCCGCGGTGGTGGAGCGTGTCGGTGCAGAAAGCGGCCGGTTGCTGACGCTGCTGATGCTGTTTACCGGACTTTCGGCAGCGGTTTTCCTGCCGGTCACCGCGCTTGCCGACCAGCATCTCGGCTGGCGCGGCACGCTTGTCGCCTATGCGTGTCTACAGCTCCTGGTGCTTCTGCCTCTCTACGTCTTCGTTCTTCCCGGGCGGCCGGCCCGCAAGGCCACGGGTTCGCGGGAGGTGGCCGGGGCTTTGCCCCCGCCCGTCGATACACGCCGCGCCTTCATGCTTCTGGCTGCAATGACGACGATCAGCGCGTTTACGACCTTTGGCCTGTCACCGCTCCTGCCATTGTTGCTGGTTCAGGCCGGGGCAACGCAATCGCTGGCCGTGCAGCTGGCATCGGCGCGCAGCTTGCTTGCGATCACCGCGCGCGGGCTGGATTTCCTGCTCGGCAAACACGGCAACCCGTTCGTCACCGCCATGATCGGCTTCTGTCTGCTGCTCCTGTCGCTCATGCTGTTGCTGGCCTTTGCGCCGGCCATGCCGGCTTTCATCGGCTTCATCGTATTCTTCGGTTTTGGCGCAGGCGTACTCACCGTCAGCCGGGCAGTGTTGCCGCTGGCGGTGTTCTCGCCGGAAGAATACGGCCTTCAGGCCGCGCGTATCTCCCTGCCGCAAAACCTTGCCATCGCCTTTGCGCCTGTTATCTTCACGCTGGCGCTGGATCGCGGCGGGGTCTCGGCCATGCTGACCATCGCCTCCGTGCTTATCAGCATTTCGTTTGTGCTGCTGATCGTACTTTGGAAAACCATGCGCAGGCAGGCTTCCTGAAACGGCGCTATTCCGTTACCGCGCGGAAACGCATGTCCGCGATGAAGTTCCGCGACTTCGGTTCGCGCCGCGAGCGGCAGGAGCGCAGTTGCAGGTTGACCAGCGAGACATTGGCGAGCGGAAGGGCGGCATCATCGAGCAGGGTTTTCACCCTTTCAGCGATTTCGCCCGCCTGTTTACGGCCGGCGGCATCGCTGCAGATTTCCAGCGACAGGAAATGCTCCTCGGCTTTTTCCGTCGCGGTGGAATAATCACGGCTTTCAAGTTCGCCGATGACGATGCAGGGCATAAGCGCGCGCGGCAAAAGCCGGTCGACGATGCCGCCCGATGTCAGCGCCATGAGCACCGCATCGCCCGTCAACCTTGCAAAAACCGCCTTCAGAAGTGCGTTTGCAGCGCTCACGGGCTTTCCTCCTCGCAGCGGCAGACGATGAAGCGGCGGGTCTCGTCCGGGTCCATCACCGTGCGGATGCCCAAAATGCGCCGGGCCTTGCGAAAGCGCATGCCAGCCGCGATATCGCTGCGCCAGGCCAGCCAGACGCGGTGGGTGATCGTCACACCCTCGGCCGAGGCCCGCTCATGGGACGCCTCCGAAACCGGTTCGATCGCCGCCCAGAGAGAGCGCAGGACATCCCAGCTTTCCAGCGCCCCGCCCTGCCCGTCCGGCGTCTCTGTTCGCATTTCCAGCTCCAGCCGCGCCGTCAGCTTGCCGGGATCGAGAAAAACGAGGTTCATGGCTCAAAGCCCCATGCGGCAGAAGGGCGAAACCAGCCGCTCGTAACCGGCCGGAACCGCCGCCGGCTGATTTTCCAGGGCGACGGCGCCGCGAAAGGCAAACATCTGGGCCACATGCATCAGCATTGCGCGTTTCAGCGTATCCGGCACATCCGTCCCGGCCTCGCCGTAGCCGGCGATGAAGTCGATCTCGATACCGTTCATCACCCGTCCGGGGGCCAGCGGATCGCGCAGCCACAGCCTTGCCGGACGGGCTGCGCCATCCAGCAATTTATCGGCGGCGGTGATATTGATCTCGCGCCCGTCACTGCCAAAAACCAGAATCGTTTCGATGGTTTGCACCGGTCCCTTGCCAATCAGAATCACACCCGTCTGCGGCCATCGGTCGAGATAAAGCCGCCATGTCTGGCGCAGCAGGCAAAGGCCGGTCACCCGCTCCAGATGCTCGCGGGCGGTGCGGATGAGCGCGGCAAGAAGCACATCTTCGTCGCCGCTATCGAGGCGCAGATGCGCCTTGACCTCGGCAAGGGTCAGCGGCTCCGCCTGCGGCGGATTTATAAGGGCGTAGGTCATGAGGTCTCCGGGATGACGCAATTGCGGGCTGGATGAGCGAGCGGGTGCAACAAGTTTCTTCTCCCCATGGGGGAGAAGAAACGAGCGGCACCGTCGAGGGTCAATTCACCCCGAATTTCACCAGCTTGATCGCCTCGAAATTCTGTACGCCGCCGCCCACGCGCTTGGTGGTGTAGAACAGCACATAGGGTTTGGCCGAATAGGGATCGCGCAGGATGCGCACACCGGTACGATCGACGACGAGATAACCGGAGCGGAAATCGCCAAAGGCGATGGCGAAGCTGTTGGCCGCGACATTCGGCATGTCTTCCGCCTCCGTCACCGGAAAGCCCATCAGCGATGCGGGCTGGCCGGCGGCGGCGGGCGGATGCCACAGGTAAGCGCCGGTCGTATCCTTGAAGCGGCGCAGCGTCGATTGCGTCTTGCGGTTCATCAGGAACGCGCCGTTCTGGCGGTGGCCGGCCTTCAGGCCATAGATGGCATCGAGCAGCACATCCATCGGCCCTGCGGAAGCGAAACCGGCCGAAACACCGGTTGCGACATAACCGATATTGCCCCAGCTCCAGCTGTCATTGGCAACGGATGTATAGGAGAGAAAACCCTTCGGTTTGTTGACACCGTCACCGGCAATGAAAGCGGCCGCCTCCTGTTCGGCAAAGGCGATATCCACTTCCGAGGCGATCCACGCCTCGACATCGACAGCCGCGTCATCCAGCAGCCCCTGGGTCGCGGCCGGCATGGCATAAAGTTCCATGGTCGGGAAAGAAAGCTCCGACAACTTGGGTGTCGCCGTTTCAGGACGGGCCGCGGTTTCGGAGACCCAGCCGGTGGCCAGTCCGCCAGCGGCGAAGGGTTTCTTCAGCACGGCCGTGGACACCTGCCGCACGGTGGCGAGCGCCCGGATCGGTGAAATCGCCGTCATGCGCCGGCCAATCTCGCCATCCGTCTCGGTCGGCACCAGAAAGCCGCCATCGGCACCGCTCGATCCGGCAAAGGCCTTGGCCTCCAGATCGCGCAGCGCGCCCTCCTCGCCCCGGCGAATATAGGCCTCGAAGGCGGCCTTGTGTTCTTCGGCATCGTGCGATAGCGCATCCTTGCGGCCAAGCGCAGGCCGCGCCTTCCTGAGCGCCAGATCGTCCATGATCCTCCTGTTATCGTCGAGCGCCCTGTCGATACGGTCGAGCTTGTCGCGGGTCACGACATCCGCGCCCATCTTGCGTTCGATATCGGCAAGCCGCTGGTCGTTGGTTTCGCGGAAAGCCTCGAAGGCCTCCATGAACTCGTCGAAGGCCGCCGTCATCGTGTCGGGCACGGCCTTTACCTGCGGAGCGATGCTCATCGTCGCCGGTTTCGTCATCTGGTCTGTCATGTCGCCATCCTTGTTTCGAAAATGCGTGTCGGGAAGTCAGCGTTTGAAGGCGGTGTCGAACAGCGAGCGGGCGGCGCGGCGCATGCTGCGCACCAGTTCGGTCTCGCGGTCACGGAAGAAGCGGGCATGTTTGACGTCGGACACCCGCGCCGAAGGCAGCATCGGAAAGGTCACGACCGAGATTTCCCAGAGATCGGCTTCCAGGATGCGCCGCACACCGGAACGTTCGGCCTTGCCCGAGCGAACGGTGCGAAAGCCGATCGACAGCCCGTCCAGCGCGCCGGTCTTCATCAACGAATGCACCTCGCAGGAGCGGGCGACGCCGGGGGCCAGAACGCCCTCGACATAAAGCCCGCGCTCGTCCTCGCGGATGGTGCGCCAGGCGCCGATCGGCTCGGCCGGATCGTGCTGGTAGAGCATGCGGATGCCGGCCGCTCCCCGTTCCTCGATGGAGCGGCGGAAAGCGCCGCGCTCGATCACGTCGCGGCCGAGATCGACCTCGCCGAAGACACTGGCATAACCGGAAAACGTGCCGTCGCCGGCGATGCCGCGCAGTTCCAGACTGGCGAATTTGCGCGTGGCGGGGCGCGGCCCGCGATAGGCGTGCATGGGTAACTCCTGCGATTTAAAGAGAAATATCAGGCGCGCGGGCGTGTGCCGTAGTGGCTGGCCACCCGCACCATCACGCCCAGCCCCCACCAGGCCATCATGCTGGCGGCGGCGGAGCCCGCCACCATGATTTCCCGACCGGAAAGCGCGCCGGCAATGTCGAGCTGCTGCACGATCCACAGGCCGATCGGCCCGCCGAAGATCATGCCGCAGGACACCCCGGTGATGAAACGGCTCGCCGCTTCGCGTTTGCTTTTCGGCAGCAGATAGACGAGCGACACGCCGGCACCCGCGACGGCGCCGGTGATGCGGGCGGCCCAGATGCCGGCCTCATTGGCAAATTCAGACATGGGTAATCATTCCGGTTTAGGATGTTGCAATCGGGCGAACGCACCGCGTCGCCCGCAGGCGCTGTTTGCGCGCCTGCGATGGGTGATTTCACGAGTCTTCGGAAAAGCTTGGGCGGAACACCTCACAAAAAGAATCCGCCACTTCAGAAAATGGTTCAGCAGAAACAGACGGATGCGAGAGCGCGGTTTCTCCGCTCAGTAACCGACGGCTTCGCGTTTTTCCTCGTCGCTCAGAAACGAGGCCGCACCGATGCGGCTCCAGAGCGCATCCCGCTCGCCGGCAAGCCCGGCGATCTTGTCGAGGTCCGGTTCCAGACGCAGCCCCGCGCCGAAGACCGGCGTGAGCCAGCCGCACAGCCTTGCCGCCGTGCGGTTGACGAGCGGCAGTACGGTGAGGCGATAAAAGGCGCGGTTCGCCTCCTGGTAATTGGCATAGGTGTTGTCGCCGGGAATGCCGATCAGCATCGGCGGCACGCCAAGCGCCAGCGCGATATCGCGGGCGGCTCCGTTGCGTGCTTCCAGAAAATCCATGTCACGCGGTGAAAGGCCCATGGCCTTCCAGTCCAGCCCGCCTTCCAGAAGCAGTGGGCGGCCGGCATTCATCGCGCCCTGATACCCCTCCTCCAGTTCGCGTTTCAGCCGTTCATATTGCTCGGTGGACAGATTGCCGCCCTCCTTCGGCTGATAGACCAGCGCGCCGGAAGGCCGGGCGGAATTGTCCAGCAGGCGCTTGTTCCACTGACTTGCGGCATTGTGCAGATCAAGCGCGGCGCCTGCGGAGGCCAGCGGCGCAAAACCCGCCCGGTCATCCAGCGGATGGAAAAGTTTCAGATGCAGCAGGCCCAGCCCGTCGCGCTCGGCGGCGATGCGCCGTGACGCGCGACCTTCGGCGCGATAATCATAAGCCACCGGCCAGCCATCCGCTCCCTCGACGATACTGACCCGATCCGGCCGCAGCAGATGCAATTCCCGCAAACGCCCGCCGACCGTCAGCGGTTCGACATAGGCGTTTCCCGCCAGCATCAGGTGGCCATAAAGCGCCTCGAAAAAATCCGGCCCGCCCATATGGGCAGCCGGCTTTGTCAAGAGCGTCAGCAACGGATGATCGGCGATTTCCTCGTCGCCATCATAAAGCAGCCAGTTCACCGATGCGGCCGCTTCCGCCACCATGCGGGCGGCCCGGTGCGCCACGGGATTCTTCATGAAGCCTTCGCGGGCGAGCGCGGCATAGGAACGGCCCGACCAGAAGGCCTGTCCGCCCTGCGTCGCCACTGCCATGAAGCCGCCCGCCGTCATTTTGCTTTCAGGCACGGCTCTGCCATCCGCCGGGCGCAGCCACGGCAGGGAAAAGGGAAATCGCATGGAATTGTCCTTGTTTTGATGGCGTGCGGCGGCGTGGCCTGCGGCGGCGCCCGTGTGGGGTTTTCACCGACGGGGTAGACCCTGAAATTTCTGACGGCGTCCTGAAAGCTCTTTCGTCATGCTCGGGCCTGTCCCGAGCATCTGCAACGTCTCGATTTTATTGGACGTGATCAGATCCTTGGGACAAGCCCAAGGATGACGTCGCGCGTGAGGCACCCTGTCCGCACAGCGGCAATATCTCGCGCCGACTTCCGCGAAACGGAACGTTTACCGGATCGGCGCCTTCACCGCCGTGTCGCTATTGAAATCAGCAGCGACACGGGTTTCGCGTAGCGGCTTCACCGTGCGGGTCGAAAGATCATAGGCGGGGTCGGCCTTGTAGGCCGCCAGCGCCGCCTCGTTTTCGAACTCGCCGTAAACGATGAAATCGACCGAGTTGCCCCATTGGTCTTTCTTCACGTTCTCGCCGATTTCGAGCGTCAGCGCATGCGGGATCGCGGTGAGGCCGGAAAGCCCCTTGCGCACGGCGTCGCGGTTTTCCTCGGGAACGGTGAAAAAAACGATATGGCGGATCACGGTGTCACCTGTCATGCAGAATTCGAAGGCGGCCTTCTCGGCGCGCATAAGGGGTTATCACCTGACCCGCGCCGGTTCAATCCGCGCCGCGACAAGGGCGCGATGAAATGCGCGTGCGTGGCCAGCCCCAAGCCGCGCCCGGTCGCTGCCATTGATGATGGCGCGTGCGCCCTCCCAGTCCTCCCGCTGCGCGCCGAAGAAATCGGCAAGCCGGCGACCGGTGAAGCTGCCGGCGATCGCCTTGCGGCAGGGCCTTTCCGCATCCGGCAAGTATCGTCCTGGTCCCGACAAGTTGCGCGGCACGCAGGCGGCCACCAAAGATCGAAACCCGCACCGACGCGAAGAATCGCGCCTCGTCATAGGCCATAGCCGGCTCCTGAAAATGATGGGCGATATGACACCCGGTTTTTCCACATGACGGCCGTCAGGACTAAATCGATTTGAAAAAACCTTAATCGATTTTAATCCGCAGGCCGCGGTTTTGGGGTAAAAAATTCCTTGAATTCCGGAACCTTGGCGCGCTAACTCCATATCACCGCGCAATCCAGCAGCGTTAACAATTCAAGGAGGAATGCCACCATGACAGCGACAATCCCCCAGACCGTTTATGACCGTCTCGAAAACGAGTGGCGCCAGATGCGCGAAACCGGCTCGCAGCCGAAACCGGCGCAATCTCCGAAGAAATAAGACTTGTTAGGCGCCCGAATATGGGCGGATACGGCGCTAAAAATTTCTTCTCCCCGACGGGGAGAAGATGGCCCGAAGGGTCAGATGAGGGGGCCAGCTCTCCGCATATCTCTACCGTAGCCCCCTCATCCGGCGCTACGCGCCACCTTCTCCCCTTCGGGGAGAAGAAACAAGCGGTGATCACTCGCGCGAATACCAACCCGCTCTCATTCGCGGGGCTAGAAATCGCCCACCTCACATCCCCCGCACCCTCGGCTCATTCACCACCATCGTCGTCAGCGCCGTTATCGCCCAGACGAGTGCATCCAGCCTGTCGGGCGAACGACCGGATGACAGGCCATCCGGCCCGAAATCCGTCATCTGGTCTTCCAGCTTCTCGAACCGAGCAGCGTGGCGCACCCTGCCCTGCTCATAAAGGGCGGCTACCGGCTCGGCTCGGGTGAATTTTCCTCGGCTGGCCCGCACCAAAGTCAGAGGCAGGTTCGCGTCGACGCTCTGCAGCATCGCACGGACCATTTCTCCACCCTGATTGACCTCGGCCACCACCCGGTCGGCCTCGTGGCGGCGGAAGGCGGCAACCACGGCGCGCGCCCAGCCAGCCGGCGTTTCGCCTTCCACCGAACAATCCGCAAGCACCACCAGTTTGCCTGATATGCCAAGCCCCGCAACGACGATGCCGCAACAGGAATTCTCCCCCGCCCCGGCAGGCGGGTCGACCGCCACCACGATCCGCGAAAGCGGCTCATGCGCCGCCTCGATAATCGCGTCCAGATCGGTACGTTTCCACAGCGCGCCTTCGCGCTCGTCGATCAGTTCACCGCCGATTTCCTGACGTCCCAGCCGTGTGCCGCCGTAACGGTCCTGCATGGCCTGCAGGAAACCGGGAGACAGGTTCTGCGCATTCATGGCGGTCGGCATCCGCGCAACCCGGGTCGAAGGATCGGCCAGCAGCGCTTTCAACAGAGGAATGGGCCGTGGCGTCGTCGTCACCAGTTGCCGCGGCGCATCGCCCAGACGCAGGCCGAATTGCAGCATGTCCCAGGTTTCCTGCGGATATTTCCATTTTCCCAACTCATCCGCCCAGGCCATGTGGAATTGCGGGCCGCGCAGGCTTTCGGGGTCTTCCGAGGAAAATACCTGCGCCATCGCACCATTCGGCCACAGGAGCCTGCGGCGCGACACCTCGAAAGCGGGACGGCGGCGACGGGCGATACGGCAGATGCCGGAAATGCCGTCGATCATCACCTCGCGGGCGTCACCCAGCGTTTCCGCAACCAGCGCAATGCGCAAATCCGATTGTTTGCTGGCGGAAGCAATGCCGTGCACCCACTCGGCACCGGCTCGCGTCTTGCCGGAACCGCGCCCGCCGATCAAAAGCCATGTCCGCCAGTCGCCCTCCGGCGGCTGCTGCGGCAGGTTGCCGATGAAACGCCAGTCGCGCAGAAGGGCAAAGACCTGCTCCTGCGGGCGGGGATCGGATGAAGACTGCTTCATGTAACAGCCTCCGCCAATGCGCCGGCGGCGATACCGGCCTCCAGCCTCGCACGGCATTTCTGTTCAGCCAGTTCGTCAATGCGTTTGAGGAAATGCGCCACTGCGGCCTCGTAATCCTCTGCATCAGTCTCGTCCTCAGCGGCAAGCGCTTCCCTCTCTTCCGCCAGCACCCGTTGCAGGGCGTCAATCCGTTCCAGCGTGCGCACGATCAGCGAAAGCTGATCCGTCGCGGCCTTCACATCGGCGCGGGCCTGTTTGCCGGGAGCGTCATCCGCAGCCCCCAACAGGGCCGCCTCGCTCTCCTGCCGCAGGGTGCGATACAGATGAAACTGATCACGCATCTCTTCCGTCATCTCGTTCAGCATCTGCCTTAGCTCGCCGTTACGCGCCGCATCCTCGGCAGCCAGCTTGTCGGCCCGCGACTTTGTCTCAGGCGCGGTATCCGGCATGTCGTCACCGACATAGGCAGGCCGCTCCGGCCACGCGCTGTAGAGCACCGGGTCGCAAGTGTCAGAATTCGTCATGGGATCGGCCTGCCGGATCAATAATAGTGCTTGCGAAGAGGCTACACTGGGCGAATACCACGCCCAACACTCCGACGTCATCCTCGGGCCTGTCCCGAATATCTGCAACGTCTTGATTTTGTTTACGTGTTCAGATCCTTGGGACAAGCCCAAGGATGACGCCGAATATGCAAAGAGGCTCGTCATCAAACCCGAAGGCAACCCTTCGAACCGGCCTCTGCCGTCAGCCGCAAATCTCCGACCGTAGCCAAACACTACCAAATCACCGTCACGGTGTAAAGGATTATTTTCCTATTTTAATGATTTTTATCCTTCCAACAGGATTTGCACCCTCGCCCGCCGCATATTACACTCCGCGCCAGGCAGTGAGCAGAAGGGGCAAGTCAAGTTGGTGAAACAATGGGTTGGGCGGTTGTTTGCGGGTCTTTCGGCAACCGGCATCGTCTTCGGCACGGTCCTGTTCTGCGCTTCACTCACACCGTCGCTTCTGCCGCGCACATGGCTGATGCAGGGGGTTCTCTGCGGGTTTTCCTTTGCCATCGGTTATTTGATCGGTGTCGCCATGCACGCCGTCTGGGCCTATCTGGAACTGCCTGAACCCTCGCGACACAACGCGCGAGGCATTCGTTTTCTTATCGCGCTTGCCGCAGCCATCACGGCCATTGCGTTTTTGTGGCAGGCGAAGGACTGGCAGAATTCCATCCGCGTCCTGATGGAACTCGACCCGCTGCCCAGCGCCCATCCCACCAAGACCGGCGGTATCGCTGTACTGGTCGCCGCCATCCTGATTGGCGCCGGTCGGCTTTTCCAGCTTATCCGCCGGTTCTTTGCCGCGCGCAGCCGTCATTTCCTGCCGCGCCGGCTGGCCAATGTGCTTGGCATCGCTGCCGCCATCGTGCTGTCATGGATGCTGCTCAATGGCCTGATCTTCGATATCGGCCTGAAATTTGCCGATTCCTCGCTGAAACAGGTGGATTCGCTGATCGAGCCTGACGTGCCGCGGCCTTCCGACGCGCTTAAAACCGGCAGCAGCGCTTCGCTGATGACATGGGAATCGCTTGGCCGTCGTGGGCGCGAATTCGTGGCCGGCGGGCCGAAGGCGCAGGAAATCACCGCCTTCACCCATCGTCCGGCCAGCGAACCGCTGAGGGTCTATGCGGGGCTGAATTCGGCCTCGACCCCCGAAGAGCGGGCCGCCCTTGCGCTGGAGGAACTGAAGCGGGTCGGCGGTTTCGAGCGCAAGGTCCTGCTGGTGGTCATTCCCACCGGCACCGGCTGGATCGATCCGGAAGCGCTCGATACGGTCGAATATCTGCATGATGGCAATGTCGCGAGCGTGGCTGTGCAATATTCCTATCTGTCCAGCTGGATAGCGCTTCTGACCGAACCGGATTACGGCGTGGAAACGGCGCGCGCACTGTTCCAGGCGGTCTACGGCTACTGGACGACCTTGCCGAAAGAGACGCGGCCGAAGCTTTACCTGCATGGCTTGAGCCTCGGTTCGCTCAATTCGCAGAAATCCTCCGATCTCTACGATGTGCTCTCCGATCCGTTCCAGGGCGCGCTGTGGAGCGGCCCGCCCTTTTCCAGCCCCACATGGCGCATGGCCACCAATGGCCGGGTTGCGGGCACGCCGGAATGGCTGCCGCGTTTCCGCGATTCCTCCGTCATCCGTTTTGCCAACCAATATACCACCGCCCATATGCCCGATGCGACCTGGGGGCCGATGCGGATCGTCTATCTGCAATATGCGAGCGACCCGATCACCTTCTTCGAAACCGCTTCGCTCTACCGGCGTCCAGAGTGGATGGCACATCACGGGCCGGATGTTTCCACGTCCTTCCGCTGGTTCCCGGTGGTGACGCTGCTGCAGCTCGGTCTCGATGTCGCCGCCGCCACCACCGCGCCGATCGGTTACGGCCATGTCTATGCGCCGGAACATTATATCGATGCATGGACCGAGGTGACGGAGCCGCAGGGCTGGAACGCCGAGGAGATCCAGCGGCTGAAAATGTTCTTCAAGGCCCGCCGCGGCTCCACCGATCCGGCGTGAGCGCGACGGGCGTGTTGTTTGCCGGCATCAGCCCTTCAGCATATCCAAATGGTCGGCCACATAGGTTTCCAGCGAACGCGGTGCGTGGCCGGTCAGGGTCTCGACATCACCGGTCACCACCGCTGTCCAGCCTTCGCGCACGGGATAAAAGATCGAGGCGAGGAAAGAGGCGTAATCCTTCGGCACACCCGCACCGGTGAGGATGCCGATGAAGACCTCGTCCGAAACGGCAGCATAAGAAACCGGCTTGCCGATCGCCTGCGAAATCACTGCGGCGGCCTCGCCGTAACCGAAGGCCTTCGGCCCGGTCAGGTTGAAAGCCTTGCCATTAAAGGCGTCGGAGGTCAGCGCTGCGGCGGCACTGTCGGCGATATCGCGCACGTCGATAAAGCTCGACTTGCCCTCGCCGGCCGGCACGGCAATCTCACCGTGTTCAATGCCGGCCTTCCAGTAGCTGTGGAAATTATCGGCAAACCAGTTGGGGCGCAGGATGATGTATGGCGTACCGGAAGCGATGATCTTCAGTTCGATCTGGCGATAGGGAATGGAATCGTCGGCATCGACGCCAAGGACGCTGAGGAACACGATCTTCACCTTGCGCCGCGCGGCCTCCTCGACAACAGGCGTCAGCGCGTCGATGGCATCCAGACGCCCGCCCGCCAGGATCAGGAACAGCCGATCCACGCCGTCAAATGCATCGGCGTAGGTCGCCCGGTCGGTATAATCGAAGCGCGCACCTTGGGCGCCATCCGCCGCCTTGCCGCTGCGCGAGGCAGCCTTGACGCTTTCGCCCTTTGCCACGAGTGCCTTGACCAGCGGCGTGCCGATGGTGCCGGTGGAACCGATTACGAGTATCTTGCCTGTCATCTCAAATATCCTTAGTATCTAATGGAAACCATGTTTCGAAAACACAGGTACTGCGTTTTCGAAATCATGAAAAGAGAGCACTTTTCGGTTATCTGGTTTCCTTTCGGAAACCGGCATGACCTTGAAACAACAGGGTGAAATCGATGGCGAATGTCTATGATGTTTATGAGGACCGCTGCCCGACGCGCATGGTATTGGACAGGATCGCCGACAAATGGGCGCTGTTGATCCTCGACAAGCTGCGGCGGGACCCCGTGCGCTTCAACCTGCTGCGGCGCGAGATCAAGGGCATTTCGCAGAAGGTCCTGTCGCAGACGCTGAAGAAGCTCGAGCGCGACGGGCTGATTTCACGGCAGGCCTTTCCGACCGTGCCGGTAACGGTCGAATATTCACTGACGCCGCTGGGGCGGACACTGACCGACACGGTGGCCGCGCTCGCGCATTGGGCGGAAGGCAATATTGATGCGGTGATGGCGGCGCAGCGGGCTTATGATGAGAAGGTTGCGGCTTAGATGGCCTTCGCCCTCGCGTAGCGACAAAAGCGTGGGAGAGACAAGCGCCTTCGCCGCTTCGTTTTGTAGAACATTGCTTCCGTCATGCCGGACTTGAGCCGGTATCCAGCCAGCCCAAGTCCTTGGGCTGAAAAGACTCTATTCGCCGCGCAGACGCGCTGCTGCTGGATGCCGGATCAAGTCCGGCATGACGGAAGTGGGTTTTGCGTACCTTACACTTCCCAAAACATCCCTACCGAGAAATCCGCGTCGACAGAATGATCGACGACAGCGTGCGCTCCACCCCGTCAAGCGCGCCGATGCGATCTATCAACCGGTCGAGATCGAGGATCGAAGGGGCGGCCAGAATGGCAATCAGGTCAAATGTGCCGCTCACCGAATGCAGCGTCGTCACCTCCTTGATGGCGGCAAGCGCCGCCGTCACGCCGGGCAGAGCCTTGGGTGCGATAGTGATCAGCACATGCGCGCGCACCAGCCCGGAAAGATAGCTTTCCGAAAGCCTGAGGCCATAACCGGCAATCACGCCGTCGGCCTCCAGCCGCTCGATGCGCGCCTGCACGGTGGTGCGGGAAAGGCCGAGTTTGCGCGCCAGTTCCGCCACCGGCATGCGGGCATTTTCGGAAAGCAGGGCAAGCAGCGCCCGGTCCTTGTCGGCGATCGTCATAGTGATCAATCCTGTCGTCTAATTGTTCAATAATATACCGCCATCTGCACATAGTGAAGCTGCGAATCGTCAATAAAAGCTGGCATTCTGTCTTTGAGGCGCATTCGTTGCGCAAAGACATGCGAATTTACTGCGGGGAACAAAAACATGAAAAACATTGTCGTCATCGGCGCGGGCAATATCGGTTCAGCCATCGCCTGGATGCTGGCCGCCACGGGCGATTATCGCATCACGGTTGCCGACCGCTCGGCCGACCAGCTGGCCAACGTGCCTGACCATGAGCGGGTCGATACCGAAATCGTCGACATCGCCGATCGCCCGGCGCTGGAAGCACTGCTGAAGGGCAAATTCGCCGTGCTATCCGCCGCTCCCTTTCACCTGACGGCGGGTATTGCGGAGGCAGCCGTCGCCGTCGGCACGCATTATCTCGATCTTACCGAAGACGTGGAATCCACCCGCAAGGTCAAGGCCTTGGCGGAAACGGCTGAGACCGCGCTCATTCCGCAATGCGGCCTCGCGCCCGGCTTCATTTCCATTGTCGCCGCCGATCTCGCCGCCCGTTTCGACAAGCTGGACAGCGTGCGCATGCGTGTCGGCGCGCTGCCGCAATATCCGTCCAACGCGCTCAACTACAACCTCACCTGGAGCACGGACGGGCTGATCAACGAATATATCGAGCCCTGCGAAGCCATCGTCGAAGGCCGCCTCACCGCCGTTCCGGCGCTGGAAGAGCGTGAGGAATTTTCGCTCGACGGCGTTACCTACGAGGCCTTCAACACCTCGGGCGGCCTCGGCACCTTGTGCGCCACGCTGGAAGGCAAGGTGCGGACGATGAATTACCGCACCATTCGTTACCCCGGCCATGTGGCGATCATGAAGGCGCTTTTGAACGACCTCAACCTGCGCAACCGCCGCGACGTGCTGAAGGACCTGTTCGAAAACGCCCTGCCCGGCACCATGCAGGATGTCGTCATCGTCTTCGTCACCGTCTGCGGTACCCGCAATGGCCGCTTCCTGCAGGAAACCTATGCCAACAAGGTCTATGCCGGCCCGGTTTCCGGCCGGATGATGAGCGCCATCCAGATCACCACCGCCGCCGGCATCTGCACGGTTCTCGACCTGCTGGCCGAAGGCGCCCTGCCGCAGAAGGGTTTCGTGCGGCAGGAAGAAGTGGCGCTGCCGAAATTCCTCGAAAACCGGTTCGGCCGGTATTATGGCTCGCATGAGCCGCTCGCCCGGGTGGGGTGAAGAGCTAATATTTATAGGGCGCAGCGTTGCTGCTGGGTTTCTTCTCCCCGCCGGGGAGAAGGTGGCCCGAAGGGTCGGCTGAGGGGGCAACGTCCCCGGATTTCGGCGAGCTAGCCCCCTCATCCCGCTGCCGCGACCTTCTCCCCGGCGGGGAGAAGGCGAAGGAGGCGCCCGCTCGTTCCAACGCTGCGGATCGACCTTTACTCACGTCCCGCAAAATGTCCTGAACACCCGCTCATGGCTCATCGGCGGCTGCATATAGACAAAATTGTCCGGCCGTTCCTCGAAGGGCGTCGCAATTGCCGTCAGCATGGCGTGGAACGGCTCGAAATCATCCTCTTCCACCGCCGCTTCGATCAGTTCCTCGATCCGGTGGTTGCGCGGGATGACGGCCGGATTGACCGATAGCATTGCCCGTGACCTTTCGGCATCGGAAATATCTTCGCGGTCGGCGCGTTTCCGCCAGCGGGCCAGAAATTCATCCGCCCCGGCAATATCGATGAACATGCCGCGAAATGGTTCGGCATCGCCATTCGCCGCGTGGGAAAGTCGCCGGAAGGTCAGCGTGTAATCCGCCTCCGATGCCTGTATCAGCGAAAGAAGCGCCTGCACGAGATCGAGATCGCCTTCCTCTTCCAGTGTCAGGCCGAGTTTTTCGCGCATGCCGGCCAGCCAGCGCTTGGGAAAGGCGGCGGCGAAATCGGCCAGCACGGCGTTGGCGCGTTCGGCGGCCTTCTCCACCTGTGGGTCAAGCAGCGGCAACAGGCATTCCGCCAGCCTGGCGATGTTCCATTGGGCGATGCCAGGCTGGTTGTTGAAGGCGTAACGGCCCTGTGCATCAATGGAAGAGAAGACCTTGTTGGGGTGGTATTCATCGAGGAAGGCGCAGGGGCCGAAATCGATCGTCTCGCCAGAAACGGCCATATTGTCGGTGTTCATCACGCCATGGATAAAGCCCACCATCATCCAGCGGGCGATAAGGTCGCATTGCCTTTCAGCGATGCCGCGCAACAAAGCGAGGTAAGGATTATCGGCGGTTTTCGCCTCGGGATAATGGCGATCGATCACGTAATCGGCGAGGCTCCTGATTGCCTCGTCATCCTCCCGCGCGGCGAAGAACTGGAAGGTGCCGACACGGATATGGCTTGCCGCGACGCGGGTGAAAACGCCGCCCGGCAGCCCCACTTCACGCTGCACCCTTTCGCCGCTGAGAACGGCCGCCAAGGCCCGCGTGGCGGGAATGCCAAGCGCATACATCGCTTCCGAGACGATATATTCACGCAGCACCGGTCCGAGGGCGGCACGCCCGTCTCCCCTGCGTGAAAACGGCGTAGGGCCGGAGCCCTTCAGCTGCATATCCCGCCTTTTGCCATTCACGTCGATCACTTCGCCGAGAAGAATGGCGCGGCCATCACCAAGCTGCGGCACGAAGCCACCGAACTGATGGCCGGCATAGGCCATGGCCAGCGGCTCGGCCCCCTGCGGCACCACATTGCCGGAAAAGATCGCCGCCAGCCTTTCGTCGTCGAGACCGGAAACATCCAGAAGGAGTTCGTCTGCCAGCCGGCGATTGAAGGCAATAAGGCGCGGCGCCTTCACCGGCGTCGGCAGCACGGCGGCGCTGAACCGTTCCGGCAGGCGGGCATAGGAATTGTCGAATCTGATCACGGGTAAACTCCCTGCTTTTGCCTTTATATGGGGCCGGAAGGCGAAGGATGCGAGCGATAAATGCCACATCCACCCGTCACACCGTGCCTATAGCGCCGCTGATTGTATTTTGCGCAATGAACTTTCCAGCGCCATCATCGTTCCTATGCTTGACCCGCAGAATGCCGAAATGAAAGGAACAGCAATGAGCGTCGTTGAAACCGTGACGGAAGTACCGGAAAGCGCCATCCGCACCATTCACACCGACTTGCCCGTCAACGCCACCTTCCATGTCTGGCTGAAAGCGAAAAAGGCCGCAGAACCCGGCGCCGTCTCCTTCTCCAACCAGAACGGAAAATTCGCTGAAGTTTCAAGCGTCAATACGGAAGAGTTCGGTTTTCGAATCTATCAGGTGTTCGGCGGTGGTCATGTGGAACTGAGTTACGATACGGTGACAACAGCCGTTTCCGTCATCTATTGGTTCACTGCTTCCGATGTGCTCGAAACCGGCATCACCGTCGTTCATACCAAGCCTGACAATGCCGCCCCGGAACTGCCTGATAGTTATCATTTCCGCCCGCCCTTCGGCTGGATGAACGATCCGAATGGCTTTGGGCGTTTTGAAGGCCGGCCGCATCTGTTCTATCAGCATTATTCACATGGGCTGCGCTGGAACACGATGCATTGGGGCCACGCCGTTTCTTCGGACTACCTGCGCTGGCGGCATCTGCCAATCTTCCTCTTCCCGTCGGAGGATCTGACAACCCGCCCGGACAAGCGTGGCGGCGCCTATTCCGGCTCCACCATTCCGCTGGTCGAAGGGTCAGGCATCCGCGTCTTCTTCACCGAACAGGTGCAGGACCGCGTTCCCGAACAGCAGATCCAGCTCACCGCCACCTCCTCCGATCTCATCATGGCCGGGCAGGCAGACGTCATTCTGGCCCACCGCCCGGACGGACAGGGGCTGACGCCGGATTTTCGCGATCCTTACGTATTTCGCGGCCCCGACGGGCTGTGGAAAATGCTGCTCGGCAGCCAGAGTGATGGCGGCGGCGTCATCCTGCTTTACGAGACGCTGGACCCCACGGCCGCATCGGGCTGGACCTATGTCGGCAAGCTGTGGGTGGAAACACGCTACAGGACGACAGCTATCGAATGCCCATGTCTGCTGCCATTGGACGGCCCGGCCAATGCCCGCTCCACCCGCTGGGTGCTGATCTACGGGCTGATGCATTCGGAAGATCCGCAAACCGGCCGCAAGAACCTCACCATGGCCGATGTCGGCTGGTTCGACGGTAAGGCCTTCACCAAGGAATTCGGTCAGGAACTGGATTTCGGCACCGATAACTACGCCTTTCAGGCCTTTCTGGATGGCGACAGTATCATCGGCATCGGCTGGCTGGCCAATTGGGCTGATGCCAATCCGGAAATCGATTTTCCCACCTCCATGACGCTGCCGCGCCGGATTCACTACGTCAACGGCGAGCTTCTGACCCCGCCCATCGGCGCTGCGGAAAGCCTGCGCAGCCATATTCTCGACCGCACGCGCCTGGCGACGGGTGAGCGTGTCACCTTCATCAACGGCGCGGTGGAAATTCTGATCGAGCTTGCCTCCCCCGGCGCTCCTTTCGAACTGACGCTCGAGCATCCGACGGTCACGCTCGGCCTCGTTTCCGATGAAACGGGGCTGTGGATCTGCCATGAAGACGGGCGCGATGGCCCCTCGCCGCATTATATCGCCAAGGGCGCACGGGCCTCACGAATCCGCATTTTCCTGGATTACGGTTCCATCGAAGTCTTCGCCAATCGCGGTCGATATGTGGGCACAAAACGCATCGAGGGTTTCGAACCCGTGCGTTCGGCGCTGCTGAAGGCAGCTGCCGGTGCGGTGGTGCACGCGACCAGCTGGGCGCTCAAACCGTGAGGAACCTTTTGGCGGATATGGCGGTTGATAGACCAGCAACAGCCGACCAGCCCGCAAAAAAGGAGAAACGGCATGACCAAAATCCGCGATACCAGCGACCCCATTCTGTTTCCGACCGAAGCCAATGAAAACAAGGCCGAGAAAAAACGCGCCGGCAAGGGCATCATCATCATTATCGGCGCGATCGCAATCATGTCCTTCGTCGTTTATCTGGCGGCGATCACCATAGCCGCCACGCAGTCTTAACGCCTCGCCTTGTCCGGAAACCCGTACTCAGCCCCGTGCGCTTCGCAGCCCGCGGGCGGTCAGGAGCGCAATGAGCGACACGGCGGCACCCAGCCCGTAAAGATAGACCATCGGCATCGTCACATCCGCATGCTCGATCTGCGCAACGAGATCGGTGGCGGCAGCGACGGTGCCGCTCGCCCCCGCGCCGGCCGCCGCCCCCAGCGTGGAGACCGTGGGAAGCAATGCACCGGTCATCTTGCGCTCTTCTTCCGGCGCTGCCTCCATGGCGGCCTGGCTGATGCCGGCCCATGACATGCCAAAGGCAGACCCGATCAGGATTTGCCCGAGCAGCATTTCACCCCAGTTTCCGCTTGCAAGCCCCAGCCCCAGAAGGGCGCAGCCCGGCACCATCTGATAGGGGCCATAATGCAGGCAAATTTCTCTCAGGCGGATCGATCGCAGGCTGCCGATCAGCATCGCAACGAAGCTCCAGGCAAGCGGCATCGTCACCACGATGAAGCCGGCGAAGGTCGGTTCATAGTGCCACAGATTGATGGCGACATAAGCGAGATAGACGCTGCCGAGCGCATGGGCATAGGACATCAGGAACAGTACCCAGAAACCGCTGCCCAGCACGGTTTTCAGCCGGAAGGAATCCTTCGGGAACAGGCCGGAAGAAGGACGGATGCCCACCCGCAACGAGGCCCATAACAGCGCCGCACCTGCCAGCAACGAGATCGCCCGCAGGCTCGCATCCTCGAAGGCGGAAGGCGCGGAAAAAGCCAAGGCGCCAACAAGGCACAGAACCAGCGGCAAGAGTGGTTTGCGCGTCGCCGCCACCGGCCGCTCGACTGAGACGGCGACGGTCGTGTAGACCAGCAGAAGCACGATCAGCGGCGCCGACAGCAGGAAAGTGGCGCGCCAGGACATGTGCTCGGTGGCGAAACCACCGGTCAGCGGGCCGATGAAGGAGGCGACCGCCCAGATCGCCGCCTCGATGGCAAAGACCTTCGGCAACAGGCCGGAGCGGAAACCGGCGGGAATGAGGCTGTAGCACACCGCCACGATCAACCCGTCGGCCAGCCCCTGCAATCCCCGGCCGACGACGACCCATAAAAAATCCCCGGCGATTGCCGAAAGGACCGAGCCGAAGGAAAAGATCAGGCAGCAGAGAAGCAAAACGGCGCGTGCGCCAAAACGCTCGCGAAACAGCACGGCAGTGACACCGCCGGCCACGGAACCAACGAAGTAGAGACTATAGGCCCAGCTATAATAAGCGGCGCCGCCGATTTCGTTGACGGCGACGGGCAAGGCCGTCACCACCGCGAACTGGTTGAAGGCGTGCAGGCCGATACCGGAGGAAATGACGGTCAGAAGCGAGAGGTTCGCCCCGCTCAGCAATTCGCCCCAGCCGTTTTTCTCCGTCATTTCCATACTCGTCAAAGCCGTATCCTTTCCATTTTTGCGATACGGCGGGCAAACTAGAACCTCAAGCGCCATTGAGGTCAAGACGGCTTTTTCACGCAATTTGGTTTGAAGGAATTGGCGGGCGACAGGAACCCTGCGCGCGCCCGGCCGTTTGCTGAAGAACCGACAGAAAGGATATCGTCATGAACCGCAAGAAAATCATGCCGCTCAACGAAGACGCCATGAACGAGGATCTGCTCGATGTCGACATCGACGCCCTTCCCGCCAAGGGAGAAATTCCGCAATCCATCGAACAGGAAATCGAGGAGGAAGAGGCCGAGAGCGAGGATGATCCCTATCAGGAAAGCGACGAGGCCCTTCCCGACGATGCAGAAGAGCGGGTGATCAATCGCAATCCTTCGCGGGAAGGCGGGACTTTCGACGAGGTTTGATCGGGGCTGCCAGAGCCTTATGCAAGGCGCTGCAGCATATGGCGCTGATGGTCCTGCCCGCCGAAGAAGACGGCAAAAATACGCACGGTCTTTTCGCCCTCATCGACATCGAAATAAAAAACTGCCTGATTTTTCGTTACCCGGCGAAGGCCGGGTAGCAATTCTGGTGTTAGCGTTCCCTGAAACGGCGCTTTGTGAAGAGCGTCCATATCCGCCTCAATCGATCCCACCCGTCGTGCAGCCCGCGTGAATGCGGCCGGCAAAGCATCGCCAAGATCGAGATAGGACTGGACGAGATGGTCGAGAATGAGGCCGAGGTCCTTGTCCGTCTGTGTCGAACGCAGGACCCTAAAGGCCATAGCTGGCCTTTTTGGCCGCGATCATGGCCGCGGTTCTGTCCTTGCCCTCCCCGATCGATACAAAGTCGCCCTGCCTGCGTTCGACAAGCAAGTCGCGAAGCGCGGCGAGCTCCGCGTCCTTCAGTTCGGTTTCCTGCCGAAGCAGTTCCAGCCCGCGCTGTACCACGGCGCTGAGGCTGGCATAACGCCCCTCCTCCACCAGCCTGCGGGCGAAGCTATCCTGCTGATCGGAAATGGATACGGATGCCTTGACGGACATTGCGGCACTCCTTTTGCATGGAGGGTGATGCTACTCAGTAGCACACCCTCCATATTCATTCCAGCACCAATGACTTTCAGCCCACCCGTTCCGGCGAATAACCGGCATCACGGATCGCCGCTTCCGCCGCTGCGGCGTCGCCCGCCACTGTGAGTTTGTGGGTGGCGAGATCGATGCTGACAGACGCATCCGGCAGCACCTCGGTGAGAGCGCCGCGCAACGTCTTTTCGCAATGGCCGCAGGTCATGTCAGGGATGAGGAAGGTGGTTGCACTCATGGTTTTCTCCAGTTGACCGGCACGCCTGTTTGCGTGCCGGGTGTCATTGCAGTTCAGTGGGTTCTGGCGGGCTTGCCTTCGTTCTTTTCGGAACCCGCGAGATCATCGAGGATCGGGCAATCGGGTCGGTGATCGCCGCCGCAGCAATGGGCGAGATGGGACAGCGTCTTCACCATGCTCTTCATCTCGGCGATCTTCTGCTCGAGATCGGCGATATGGACGAGCGCGATCTCCTTCACCGCGGAACTCTCGCGGCTCTTGTCCTGCCAGAGTTTCAGCAACGTCTCGGTTTCTTCCAGCGAGAAACCCAGCGTGCGCGCCCGCTTGATGAAGCGCAGATTGTGCACGTCCTGCTCGCCATAGACCCGGTAGTTATTACCGGTGCGGGCGGCGGGATTGATGAGGCCGATCTGCTCGTAATAACGGATCATCTTGGCGGAGACGCCCGATGCTTCCGATGCCTGGCCGATATTCACGACGTCACCTCCCGATGGGCCACCTTGGCCCGTTTCAACCGCAGCGCATTGGCAAGAACGAAGACGCTGGACAGCGCCATGGCGCCCGCGCCGATCATCGGCGACAGCGTGATGCCGAAGGCGGGATAAAGCACGCCCGCCGCAACCGGTATCAGCGCCACGTTGTAACCGAAGGCCCAGAACAGGTTTTCCTTGATGTTGCGCATGGTCGCCCGGCTCATCTCAATGGCGTTGACTGCGCCCAAAAGATCGCCGCCGACCAGCACGACATCGGCGCTTTCGATGGCGACATCCGTACCGGTGCCGACGGCGATGCCGATATCGGCCTCGGCCAGCGCCGGCGCATCGTTGATGCCGTCGCCCACGAAGGCCAGCACCTTGCCGCCTTCGCGCATCTCGTGGATCGCCTTCACCTTGCCCTCGGGCAGCACTTCGGCCACCACGCGGGAAATACCGACCTGCCGGGCGATTGCGTTTGCCGTGCGGGCATTGTCGCCCGTCACCATCGCCACCTCGATACCCATGGCCTGCAGCGCCCGGATGGCGGTCACACTCGACGGCTTCAGCGGATCGGCGACGGCAATCGCAGCCGCCAGCCTGCCGTCGATGGCGGCATAAAGCGGCGTCTTGCCTTCGTCACCCAGCCTTGCGGCGGCGTCAGCGAAGATATCGACCGAATGGCCGAGTTTGGCCATGTAACGATCCGCGCCGACTTCGACCTTCCGGCCATTGACGGTGGCGGCGATGCCGTAGCCCGTCACGCTTTCGAAGTTTTCGACAGTCGCAGGTTCGAGTCCTGCAGCGGTCGCAACCTTCTTTTCTTCCGCAGCCCGGACGATGGCTTCGGCAATCGGATGTTCCGAGCGGCCTTCGACGGCGGCGACCAGCGCCAGTACTTCATTATCAGCAAACCCTTCCGCAACCACCAGATCGGTCAGTTCCGGACGGCCCTTGGTGACAGTACCAGTCTTGTCGACCACGACGATCTCGGCCGAGCGCAGTTCCTGCAGCGCCTGTCCCTTGCGGAACAATACGCCGAGCTCCGCCGCCCGGCCGGTGCCGACCATGATCGAGGTCGGCGTGGCAAGACCCATGGCACAGGGGCAGGCGATGATGAGCACCGCGACCGCATTGACCAGCGCGAAAGTATAGGCAGGCTCAGGACCAAAGATTGCCCAGACGATGAAGGTCAGCACCGCAATGGCGATGACAACGGGTACGAACAGCGCGGTGACGCGGTCGACCAGCAGCTGGATGGGCAGCTTGGACCCTTGAGCCTCCTCCACCATGCGGATGATCTGCGACAGCATGGTGTCGGCGCCCACCTTGGTCGCCTTGAACTTGAAGGCGCCGGTCTTGTTGATGGTGCCCCCGACGACCGCTGCGCCGACCGTCTTTTCCACCGGCACGGGTTCGCCTGATATCATCGATTCATCGACATAGGACGAGCCTTCGACGACTTCGCCATCCACCGCCAGCCTTTCGCCGGGACGGATGACAACGATATCGCCCATCACCAGATCGTCAGGGGAAATATCGATGGTCGCACCGTCGCGCTCCACGCGGGCGGTCTTTGCCTGCAGGCTCATCAACTTGCGGATGGCGTCTCCCGTGCGGCCGCTGGCGCGGGCTTCGAGAAGCCGTCCGGTCAGGATCAGCGTAACGATGACGGTGGCCGCTTCATAATAGACGAACTGCGCTTCTGCGGGCAGCAGATCTGGCACGAAGGTCGCCACCACGGAATAGAGATAGGCCGCCGTGACGCCCAGCGCCACCAGCGAGTTCATTTCCGGCGCGCCACGCAGCAGGGCCGGAAAGCCGGTCTTGAGGAAGCGCAGGCCCGGCCCGAAAATCACCGCCGTCGCCAGCACGAAATAGATGTAATAGAGGTTCTGCGTATCGATGATGCCCATCAGCCAGTGATGCATCGGCTCATAGAGATGGCCGCCCATTTCCAGCACGAAAAGCGGCGCGGTCAGGATGGCGGCAATCGTCAGGTCGCGTTTCAGCGCGCCCTCTTCACCCGCATGCTGCATATGGTCATGGCCGCCACTTTCGCCAGCCGTCGCCATCTGGTCGTGGCCCTGATGATGCCCATGGTGCTGGCTGTGGCCTTGATGGGCGGAATGATCCTGCGGCTTGCGTGTCGTCAATGCAAAGCCGGCGAGCTTTGCCGTTTCCACCAGCGCATCCCGCTCACGACGGCCGCCGATGGTTTCCACCGCGACCTTTCCGGCCGCAGCGTCCACCTTCACGTCGACGGTGGTGGCAACGGCGTCCAGAACGGCCTTCAACCGCCCGGCATCCGCATCGCTGCGCAGGCCTTCGACCGCAAATTCATGCCGGTCCGGTGCGATATCGTAACCGACCTTTTTGATGGCGGCGCCGAGCGTCTTGGCCGAAAAGCCCTCGGCGGGTTCGACAGTGAGCTTCTTTGTCGCGAAGTTCACCGAGCTTGATGCAACGCCCGGCACCTTGGCCGCGGCCGTTTCCACGCGCCGCACGCACGACGCGCAGGTCATGCCTTCCACGGGAATGGAAACCGGCTGATTTGAATGGGCGTGTCTGACTGTCTCGTTCATGGGAAATCCCCTTTCGAGACCCTATGTAGGGCTTCCCATGATGGGAAGGTCAAGGTATGGGCAAGCTTTTTGTCGAACACACAATCGTGAGCACGGGCACCGGCCATAAAAGCAGGAATTTCCGCCGTTTACCTTTGCTGTCGGGTCACCGCGGGCTCGCCTTTCAGGCAGCGACGCGTCTGGCGAGATAGACCGTCGCCCCACCGCATTGCGGATCATTGACGATGTGATCGAGAAGGCGGAACCCATGTGCGGCGAGCAGGCTTTCATAATCGTCGCGCGCAAGGCTGGCGTGATAAAGCGGCTTGCCCTGAAACGTGCCGATCGCTTCGCCATGTCCCGGCCCGGCCGTGAACATCAGGGCCGCACCGTCATTGGCGTGCCGGCGGAAAATACCGAACATCAGGCGCTGATCTTCAGGCTTCAGGTGGAAAAAACTGTGCCAGGCGATCAAACCGTCAAAACGGCGACCGAGAGCCAACTCACGCATATCTGCGACCACCCACAGATTTTCCGGAAACCGGTTGCGGCAAAATTCGATCAGCGGCAGCGACGCGTCGATGCCCGTGACGTCATAGCCATTGGCGATGAAATAGCTGGCAATCGGTTCGCCAGAACCGCAGCCGATATCGAGAATGGAACCGCCGCCGGGCAAAAGCGAGGTGAACCTGTCCAGCCAGGGTTTTTCGGCAAGGGACCGGCCGCGCTCCTTGTCGAAATCAGCGCCGTGTTCGGTATAGAGCCCGATGACATCACGGGAGGCGTTCGACATTTCCTGATGTCCTTTCCCGGGTTCAGCGTAACGCGGCGACGCCGTTCTTTACCGATGTACCGCCAGCCGCGGAATATCGCGCAGGAAGGCGTCGCGTACGGCGGGGCCGAGCGGCTCATTGGATGGTTTGTCGGAGACGCGCAGCCTTGCGAAGACGATGTGCTGGCCTTCCCGCTCCGCCCAGCCGACGAACCAGCCGAAGGGGCGGTTGCGATCTGGGTTGCCCTTTTCATCACGCATGTAGCCGGTGCCGGTCTTGCCATGCACGGCCCAGCTTTCGGGCGCATCAAAGACGGGCACGATCGCCCGGGTCTTTGCCTGCGCGTCACGGGAAAAAGGCAGGTTACCGGCCAGCAGACGGCGGATGAAGCCGACCTGTTCCACCGGTGAGATGGTCAGCGACGAACCGAGCCAGGAATGGGTGAGGCCGTTATTCTTGCCCGGTTCGCCGGAAACATCGGCATTGCCGTAACCGAGACGCTTTACATAAGCGGCGAATTTTTCCGGGCCGAGACGGCGGGTGACTTCGCGCGAGTACCACAGCACCGAATCCTGCTCCCATATGGTGGGATCGACCGTCTTGCGGTCCGAAGCGCGGGCCTCCGTGCCCGGTTTCCAGTCCCAGGCGGGCGACTTCTCATCCTGAAGGATGCCGGCATCGTAGCCGATCAGCGCCAGCGGCACCTTGAAGGTGGAGGCCGGGGCGACGCGCTGGTCGCAGGCGCCCTGCTGGTTGATGACGGCCCCCGTCTCGATGGAGGTGACCAGTGTGCATTCAAACGCCTGCGGCTGTTGCTGGGCAGAAGCGGAAAGCGGCAGGAAGCCCGGAAGGGCAAGGCACGAAAGAACGATGGCGGGCAGCCGGTAGCGCATGCGTTTTGATGTCCCTCGTCCGCATTTTGCGGATCATTTGCCTGAATGGTGAGAGCGGTCTAGGTGACTGATGGGGCAGGAATAGGACCAAAACGAAAATTGACGTCTTCCGTCAAGTCCGTTCCTTTTCGCCTGCCCTCTCACCCACTGTCAGGGGCCAATCGACCACATAATCCTCAAAGTCGTCAACATCCACATCCGCCTCGCTGATGGTTCTGCCGCGTGCCGAAATGCCGGCCTGATGCACCGTGTCCGTGTCGCCGGAGACGAGATAGTGCCACCAGTACAAATCCTTGCCGTCGCGCACCAACGCATAGGCGCAGGTGGGCGGCAGCCAGCCGATCTCATGCACCTTCTTCAGGTCAAGCTGGATACAGTCCGGCACGGTGGCGCGGCGGTTTTCATAGTCGGAGCATCGACAGCTTTCACCGTCCAGCAGCACGCAGCGGACCGAGGTGAACACCACTTCGCCGGTGTCCCAGTCTTCCAGCTTGTTGAGACAGCACAGGCCGCAGCCGTCGCACAGGCTTTCCCATTCCTCGCCGGTCATCTCGGTGAGCGATTTGGTTTTCCAGAACGGCGCGTCATTCATCGTTAACATTTCCGTTTCATTTTGATCTCTTGGACGGGAGTGTTTAACCGGTCCCTAATCCTTTATATCGTATCGCCAAGGGCTGGTTTGTACGATATTTTAGCATATTGGCGGCGGTTGAAGGGTCATTGGCCTGCAAGAAGTCACCACGTCAAGCAATTCCGACATAACCATGCCACGCTTTTGCGTCGGGAATGGGTTGAAGCAGGAATTTCGGGCAGGCATATCGACGGGCCGCGTTGCGTTGAACAGGAAAACATCGCCAGGTGCAGGAAGAAAAAGACGATAAAAACGGCCGCAAAAAGCGGCATATCCTGCTCCGGATCGATAGCTTCATCGACTCCGGCCTGTGGACGGCTGCGGCACGGCTGGTGGATTTCTGGGAAGACGTCACCATCGCCTCACGCAAATTGCATGTGCGCGGCTGGAAGAAACTTGTCGTCAACCTGACCTGTGATGCGCTGACCTTCGGAACGGCAGGTGCAGTCGTGCTTCTGGCGCTGGCCATGCCCGCTTTCGAAGAGACCAAGAAGGACTGGCGTTATCGCGGCGATTTCGCCGTCACCTTCCTCGACCGTTACGGCAACACCATCGGCCATCGCGGCATCATCCATGAAGACAGCGTGCCGATCGACCAGATGCCGGATCATTTCATCAAGGCGGTTCTGGCGACCGAAGACCGGCGTTTCTTCGACCATTTCGGCATCGATTTCATCGGCCTTGCCCGCGCCATGAGCGAAAATGCCCGCGCCGGCGGCGTGGTGCAGGGCGGCTCGACGCTGACGCAGCAGCTCGCCAAGAACCTGTTTCTCACCAATGAGCGCTCGCTGGAGCGCAAGATCAAGGAAGCCTTCCTCGCGCTCTGGCTTGAGAGCAACATGTCGAAGAAGGAAATCCTCAGCCTTTATCTCGACCGCGCCTATATGGGCGGCGGCACCTTCGGTGCTGCTGCGGCGGCGCAGTTTTATTTCGGCAAGAACCTGACCGACGTGACGCTTTCGGAATCCGCCATTCTGGCCGGCCTGTTCAAGGCGCCGGCCAAATATGCGCCGCATGTCAACCTGCCGGCGGCCCGCGCCCGCGCCAACACGGTGCTTTCCAACCTGGTGCAGAGCGGGTTGATGACCGAGGGCCAGGTGATCGGCGCGCGGCGCAACCCGGCCACCGTCATCGACCGCGCCGATGTGAAGGCGCCGGATTATTTCCTCGACTGGGCCTTCGACGAGGTGCAGCGGCTGGCTGCCGAAGGCAAGTTCAAGGACCATACCGTCGTCGTGCGCACCACCATCGATACCGGCCTGCAACAGGCGGCCGAACAGGCGATGGAAATGGAGCTGCGCGAATATGGCGAGGGTTACCGCGTCAAGCAGGGCGCGATGGTGATGATTGAGAACGGCGGCGGCGTGCGCGCCATGGTCGGCGGCCGCGACTATGGCGAAAGCCAGTTCAACCGCGCCACCGCGGCGCTACGCCAGCCGGGCTCCTCCTTCAAGGTCTATACCTACTCGGCCGCCATGGAAAAGGGCATGAAGCCGGAAACGCTGATTTCCGATGCGCCGGTGACCTGGCGCGGCTGGTCGCCGCAGAATTACGGCCGGTCTTATGCCGGCAAGGTGACGCTGCAGATGGCGCTCGCCAAATCCTACAATACCGTGCCTGTGCGGCTCGCCAAGGATGTGCTCGGCACGCAGGTGATCGTCGATACCGCCAAGGCCATGGGCGTGGCCACGCCGCTGCGCAGCGACAAGACCATCCCGCTCGGCACTTCGGAAGTCACCGTTCTTGACCAGGCCACGGCCTATGCCGTGTTCCCGGCCGATGGCATGCAGTCACGCCGCCACGGCATCGAGCAGGTGATGGATTATGAAGGCAACGTTCTCTACGATTTCAGCCATGACGAGCCGCCCGCCAAGCGGGTGCTTTCCGAAGACGCCAATTCCAAGATGAACCAGATGCTGGTGACCATTCCGGTCATGGGCACGGCCCGGCGCGGCGCACTGGATAACGGCATCGTCTCCGGCGGCAAGACCGGCACTTCGCAGGCCTATCGCGACGCCTGGTATGTGGGCTTTACCGGCAACTACACCACAGCCGTCTGGTTCGGCAATGACGAGTTCACGCCGATGAACAACATGACCGGCGGCGCGCTTCCGGCCATGACCTACAAGCGGCTGATGGACTATGCCCATCAGGGCATGGAACTGCGCCCCATTCCCGGCATCCAGAACCCGCTGCCGACAGGCGCGCGCCCGCAACCCTCGGCAGAAGTCGCATCCGCATCCGCCAGCACGCCCGCCATGCCGGCACTCACGCGCCCGCGTTCGCTCTCGGCAGAGGCGACACGCGTCATCCGCTCCATCGCCAAGAAGATGAAGGACGCTTCGGCTTTGAGCGTAACGACGCAGAAGGTGGCGGATGCGTCCTTGCGCGAGGGCGCGGAGGATGCGGCGCGGCGGTGAGGTTGCATCGCGTGGAAGACGTTGCCTTCCGAACCTGTGGTTCACCCCCCTCTGCCCTGCCGGGCATCTCCCCCTCAAGGGGGGAGATCGGCAGGAGGCACTACCTCCACTTCATTCTCAAGCCTAGAGATGGGCGAGACCTTGCCGCAGATCGATCTCCCCCCTTGAGGGGGAGATGCCCGGCAGGGCAGAGGGGGGTGAGCCACTCGCTCAACCGCTACCGTCTCCCTAAACCGCAACCCGGTGTGAAATGCATCACCGCAACAACACCGCCCTCGCCGTCTCCACCACATGCAATGTCAGCGCGCCGAGTCGGTCGGCAGCCAAACGATTGACCTGCCAGTAGAGCGGAATATCCAGCGGCGTGCCGGGAACGACTTCCACCAGCCTCCCCGCCTTGAGGTGCTCCCCCACAAGCTGCACCGGATTGAGACCCCAGCCCATGCCGGCAAGGCTTGCCTTCACGAAACCATCGGTCGAGGGCAGCCAGTGGGTGGGATAGGAGATGTCTTCTCCCAGCGCCTGCCTGATCCAGCTCGCCTGCAACCTGTCCTTCTGGTTGAAGGTCAGCCCAGGCGCGCGGGCAAGGGCGGCCGAGGTGACGCCATCGGCGAAATGGCGGGCCATGAAATCCGGGCTGGCGGTAGCGTGATATCTGAGCACACCGAGTGGTGTGACGCGGCAGCCCTGCACGGGCTTGGCATGGGCGGTGACGGCGGCAAGCACCCTGCCCCCACGCAACCATTCCACCGTGTGATCCTGATCGTCCACCGCGATATTGACGAGATAATCGCTGCCGCCGGTGAATTTCGAAACGGCCTCCAGAAACCAGGTACCGAGGCTATCGGCATTGGTGGCGATGTTGAGTGTCACGCGCTCCCGCACCGATCCCGCTTCCGCCAGTGCCGGCAGCTGGCGGAACAATTCGCTTTCCAGCATACCGACATGATCCATATGCCGGCAGAGCCATTCGCCCTTTTCCGTCGCCACGCAAGGGTTGCCGCGCACGATCAGCACCACGCCCAGCCGCTCCTCCAGCTGTTTGATACGTTGCGAGACGGCCGAAGGCGTAACGCACAGCACCTGCGCCGCCTTTTCGAAACTGCCGGTCTGGGCCACGAGCGCCACGGCCCGCATTGAGGGGTAATCGAGCACTACGGCACCTCATGCAGGGTTTGGAGGTGGCGTGGGGGCCTTGGAAGCCATAGGCGACGGCCTCTCCTCCCCTCATTCCTGTGCTTGTCACAGGAATCCAGTCGACGCGCGTCTGCGCGGCGGAAGAGTCTTTTCAGCCCAAGGGCTTGGGCTGGCTGGATTCCTGTGACAAGCACAGGAATGAGGGTAGAGAGATGGCAACGTTGTGGAAAATCGAGAGGTTGAAGAGAGAAGTGCGACATTAGACCAGCTTATCTGGATTGAGTTTATTTAATTGGATTAAACTATCTGGCGGAAATATCCAAGCACTCGGTCGGGAAGCAACGCCTTCGGCCATTACACATGGAAAGAGGCAGGGGCCGCGACACGCATGGACATTCAAATCTTCTTCACTGGCCTAACGATGGGCCTCAGCCTCATCGTTGCCATCGGCGCGCAGAATGCTTTCGTTCTGAAGCAGGGGCTGGCGCGCTCGCATGTGTTTGCGGTCTGCGCCACCTGCGCCATTGCCGATGCGCTGCTGATCACCGTCGGCGTCTTCGGGTTTCAGCGGATAAGCGCCGTCATGCCGGCGCTCGATCCCATCATGCGTTATGCCGGGGCTGCCTTCCTCATCTGGTATGGCGCCAAAAGCCTGCATTCGGCGCTGCGTTCATCCGAAGCGCTGTCGGTGGCCGAGCGGCAGGAGGCGAGCCTGTGGCAGACGCTGGCCATTTGCCTGGCGCTCACCTTCCTCAATCCGCATGTCTATCTCGATACAGTCGTGCTGCTCGGCACCATCTCGACGCAATTTCCCGGCTTTGAAAAGACCTTTGCGGCGGGTGCGGCCACCGGCTCGGTGCTGTTCTTCTTTTCGCTGGGTTATGGCGCCCGCTGGCTGCGGCCGATCTTCGAGAAACCCTCCGCCTGGCGCATTCTCGAAGGCGTCATTGCGGTTACCATGTGGGCCATCGCCTTCAAGCTGGTCATGGGTGCGTGAGAACCGGAATTCGCCATCCCGCTCATTTTCACAAAGACTAAACAAAGGGCACCATTTTCCAAACGGGGAATCAGTGATAGTCCTCGACCTGTTCAAAAACGGGAAAACAGCGTGTTCCGAGTTCCATTCCTTGTCGGCATTGCCCTTCTGATCGCCTTTGGCGGCGGTATTGCCGTAACACTCGCGGCGCTTGAGGCGACATCCGGTTTCGGATCGATCCGCATCGGTTCCTGGGATGCGTTTCCCGAAGCGCAGACGATCGAGGCCGACCCTTACGCCAAATCGCACCGCGCCGATGCCGGCAGGCTGCTTTACGGCACGACCGAGGGGCTGGCCTTTACCGCCTCCGTCGACAGCGATGGCCAGCGACTCAGCGGCGAATGCCGTTACCGGCTGGCCGGCGCGGTGCCGCCTTCACGGTTCTGGACGCTTTATACCGCCGATCAGCAAGGCAATGTGCTGGCCGAAGATGCCGGGCGGCCCTTCGCTCTGAATTCCCGCACACTCCTGCGCAGCGCCGATGGCGGCATCGACGTCACCATCGCCCCCGACGCCCAGACCTATAACTGGCTGGCGGTGCCGCAGGGCCAGACATTCAAGCTGGTCATGACGCTGCTCGACACGCCGGTTGCCGGCAGTTCCGGCCTGATCGACATCGCCATGCCGCAGATCCGCAAGCTGGGGTGTGGCAATGCTTAGGGTTCTGCTCGCCATCCTCACCGGCCTTGTCGCCGCCGCCGTGCTGCACGTCATCATTCTTCTGGCGATACCGCATTTCAGCAATCGCGATGCCTATACTCGCGCGGTCGCGGAAGGAAAGCCGCATCTGTTTCATCTGCTCGAAGAGACGACGGAGAAAAAGACGTTTGCCAGCGGCGATCCCTTCATGCGGGTCGCGGTCTGCACGTTCAATATTGAGGAAAAGCCCGTCCGGCTCACCGCCGTTGGCGTTGTGCCCTTCTGGTCGGTCGCGGTTTACGACAAGGCCTCGAACGAGGTGTTCAGCATGAATGACCGCACATCTGCCGGCGGGGTGATGGATATTCTGGTCGCCGATGCGGTGCAGATCGCCGCCATCCGCAAGGCGCAGCCGCCATCGCTGTCACAGGCCATTCTGGCGGAATCGGATCAGACGGAAGGATATGTGGTGTTGCGGACCCTGGTGCCGCAGCCAAGTTTCGGAGAAGAGGCAGAACGTTTCCTGAACGAAGCGAAATGCCAGCCGACGCCGTGGAAATAACGCCGGTCTTTGAGATATAATCAGGATTTCAGGGCAGTTTCCGGTACGGATTTGCCCTTGCGCACGACCTTGCCAGCGGGCTCGGTTTCGCGCTTTTCATAACGCACGCCGGTAAACAGCACCACCTTCGCGGGGCCGATTACCCTGGCCGCAATGCCGGCGGGACGCAGGCTTCGTCGGGCGTCACCAATTGGAATAATCTCTGCCATGCTTCTCTCCTCTTCGGGAGTCAATGTTGCCCATGGGAACCGCGCAAGCCTCGTCTTGCGTCGGGAATTTCATCACCATCACATTGCGCATAATCCAGCCCACAGGCTGGTTTTCGCATGTCCCTAAAACCGCAGAAGGCTTTAGCGCGGGACTATGCGGACATTCAGGCATTTCGCCGCCATTTTGGCTTTTATTCCGAACGTCAGAATAACATGGAATCCTAATACTGCCCATGAAATTACAAACAGACAGAGGTTAATGATCCGTTAACCCTAATCGCTGGACGGCAATTTATCGCCGACAGGGCTGCACCCGTTGAAAACAAAGGCGATGCGGCAAAGTTCCATGACATTTTTTCCGTCATGAAGGTTTTAAAATTTCCTTGTTGATAGAGGCAGAATATCTCTTGCCACCCCCCATAGTTAACAGGACGTCAACGGATTTGCTCTAATTTGAGCCGATATTGTGTTTGCGTTTGTTGGGTAGTGCGTTGACCGACCGGTTTCGAGAACTTGAGAGGCCAAGAGCCGTGAGGAAGAAAGATGTGGTGCTTATGGCCACGGTGACGAATTTCGAGAATGTTTCCCATCCGTCAAAAACGGACCTTCGGCAGTTTGCCGAACTTTTCATGCCGCTTTTCAACGCCTCCACCGAAGAAGCCAAGCGGGAAGCGATTGCCGCCCTGTCGCAGCATCCGAGCGTGCCTTCGGCCGTCGCCTTCTTCATCGCCTGCCAGCCGATTTCGCTTGCGGCCCCCTTCCTTATCGCGTCGAAGTGCCTCACTGACGAAACGCTGATCACCATTGCCCGCACGCAGGGTGCCGCGCATGCCCGCGCCATCGTGCGCCGCGAAGACCTCTCCCCCACCGTCATCGATGCTCTGGTTGGCCTGCGGCATGCCGAAGATCTGAAGCGGCCGGATGAGCCGACGACTGCCGCCGAACCGCAGAAGGTGGCAGAAGCCGTCGAGCCGCAGGTGGTGGACGTGGCCATTCCTGAGACGACGACGAAAATTGATGAAGTATCCGCACTTGAAGAAGAAATGCGTCAGCGGATCAAGCAGATGGCGCATCATCTCAACCGCCCCGAAGGTGACGTGCTTGGTCTGCGCCGCCTGAGCGAGGTGCAGGAAGCGCTGCTCGTACGTTTCGCCCGTGAGCGTAACGCCCGGCAGTTTGCGGTGGCGCTGGCGGATTCGCTGTCATCCAGCTACTGGCTGTCGGAACGTATCATGCTCGATATTTCCGGCGCGCAGCTTGCGACCACGCTCACCGGGCTTGGCATGGAGTTTTCCGAAGCCGCTTTCGTCTTGCAGTGCTTCTATCCGCACCTTGCCGCCGCAGAAGGTGACATGAGCCGCGCCGAAGCGCTGCTCGACCGCCTCGACATCGTCGAGTCCGAAGAGCGGGTGGAAAGCTGGCGCAGGGCGGACAGCTATACCCATGGCCGCGAGCGGCCGAGCCGTATTACCGTCGTTCCCCGCAAAACCGGGACGTGAGCGGTAAACGGCCTTTGGCCGTCTAAGCCTGCGGCTGGTCCACCAGCGTCAGCAGAGTGCCGATCTCATCCGTCTCGATCTCCACGATCCACAGATCGCTGTCGAAGCGCCGTTCCTTTTCCAGCAGGGCGGCACTTTCCTCACCCTCCGCACCGGCAAGACGCGTTTCGAAACGGCGCTCAGCGCGGATTTCCTCGTCATCGGCGAAACTCTGCGGCGCCGGTCCATAGAGGTTTTCACGGCCATCGCGCAGGCGCTGGCGGATGAAGATCGCACCCGCCTCCTCCGCACCCTTCTTTTCGACCGCGGCAAATCCACCGGCGGCGAAAACGCGGCGGATGAGGGCTGAGACGAAGATTTCGGATTTGAGGCGCATTGGCAGTGCTTTCGAAGGAAACAGTGAGACGTGCTCTCGATGTTGGATCTGGCAAAGGCGCGTGGGGCTTTACCCCCCTCTGCCCTGCCGGGCATCTCCCCCTCAAGGGGGGAGATCGGCAGGAGGCGCTACCGTCACTTCATTCTCAAGCTCCGAGATGAGCGAGACCTTGCCGCAGATCGATCTCCCCCCTTGAGGGGGAGATGTCCGGCAGGACAGAGGGGGGTAAAGCCCCACGCACCTCCGGCCCGCAGTCAACGGACAACCTCTTGAAGCTTAAACCTCAAATCGCGCCGATCGACTTCAGTTTCTTCAGCACCACTTCGCTCGGTTCACCGGTTTCCGGCAGGCGATAGTGTTTTTCGAAAGCACGGATGGCGTTGCGGGTCTGCTGGCCGGCCACACCGTCCACCTTCACGTCGGCATAGGCGATGTTGATCAGCCCCTGCTGGATCTTGGCGATCAGTGCGCTGCTTGCGGGTTTTGCGCCAGCAGTCGCGCTGTTGAGGGAGGCTGGTTCGGCCTTTACCTGCGGCTTCTCCGCCTTGCGGATGGCGGCGGCGACCGGGTCGATTTCCACTCCGCCGCCGGTGTTGGCGTCGGATGGCCGGTCCTTTGGAATTGCAGCAACGGTGGCGCCGTCGATCCGGAGGGCTGCGAGCACCCGGGTCGTCGGTTCGCCGGTCTGTTCCATGCCGAGCGTTTCTTCGAAGAACATGATGGCGGCGGCGGTCTTCGGCCCCATGCGGCCATCCGCGTCGCCTTCGTAAAGCCCGCGTTTCTTCAGTTCACCCTGAATATCGGCAACGATCTGCTGCGGCTTCTGGCTTTCGGCTGGCGGCAGCGCCGCAGTCTCGGCGGCGGGTGGCTGCGTCGCTTCCGTCTCTGCCGGCCGCTCTATGCGAAAGGTGGTGACGTTGCCGTGGGTGCCGAGCGGCTCTGCCGGGCGATAACCGGCGATCCCGTTCGGGTTTTCCGCATCGCGCGTGCGCAGGAAGGGAGACGGGTGAATGCCCGGCTGATACCAGAGCGCGTTGGCCGCGACAAAGCCGAAGACGACCGCGAAGGCACCGCAGCCGCCAACCAGTTTCGGATGGCGCAGGACTTCGCGCCCGATGGCCGCAACCACCAAGGAAACAAACCCGGCGCCAATCTGGGCCGTTGTTTTCTTAGGCGATTTTCGCTTTCGCGGGGCCATCGTCACCATCCTTCTTCATAATCGCAGCCATTTCGCCGAGTTGCCGGATGCGCGGCGGAAATTCCACCATGCGTTCAGTTTCGGCGTCTTCGCCACCCGCCATGCCGGAACCATCGGCAGGCAACATGATCGTTACGACCGTCCCCTCGCCGGGCTGGCTGGCGATGACGAAGGTGCCGCCATGCAGTGCCACCAGCCCCTTGACCAGGGACAGCCCAAGACCCGTGCCCTCATAGCGACGGGTATATTCGTTCTGAACCTGCATGAAGGGCTGGCCCAGCAGGTCAATCTTGTCGGAAGCGATGCCGATGCCGGTATCGCTGACCGTGAGTTTCAGCATCTTGCCTTCACGCGCGGCGTCGATTGACACAACACCACCCGCATCGGTGAATTTTATGGCATTGCCGGCCAGATTGATGAGAACCTGGCGGATGGCGCGCTGGTCGGCCGAGATTTCGCCGATGCCACGCTGGATGCGGCTCGTCAAAGTCAGGCCCTTTTCCTTCGCCTGCAGGCCAAGCATCGCCTCGCAGGACGAGATGGTTTCGGCAATCGGGAAACTTTCCATCAGCAGCTCGTAGCGGCCGGCTTCCAGCTTGCTCATATCAAGCATGGTATTGACGACCGACAGGAGATGCGCGCCGGACTGGCGGATCAAGCCGACATATTCGCGCTGACGATCATTTTCCAGCCGGCCGAAATATTCACCGGCCAGAATATCGGAAAAACCGAGGACGGCGTTGAGCGGCGTGCGCAACTCGTGGCTGACGGCGGCAAGGAAACGCGACTTGGCGTCATTGGCCGATTCCGCCTCTGCCGCCTTGCGGGCGACATCGCGGCGCAGCAGTTCGATCTCGGTGACATCGGAAAGCTGGGCGACGACGCGGCGAAGCCGGCCGGCCGTGCTGCGGATCGCCGTCATCTCGATACGGGCATGCATGAACTGCGCCGGGCGCGATTTCGCGCCGGTCTCAAACCGAAGCTCGGCGCTGGCCTTGTCCTCGCCCTGCCGCAAGAGGTCGAAGGCCTGCATCAGCTCGATACGGTCTGAAACATAAACATATTCGGCAAAGACGTGGTCTTTGCAGGCCTGAAGCTCGGCCGGAAATTTCTCACGGTCACGACCGGAGACGCGTTCGACAAGGCCGTTTTCATTGATGGTGAGCACGAGGCCCGGCACCTGCGACGCTGCAACAAGGTCGTCATCAGCCGCAGGGGCGGAGGAGGATGCCGAACCATGCAGCGGCCGGGAAAAAGCAATCGACACGGCGGCAGCGGACAGGAACAGCGCCAGCACCAGGGCTGCGCCGATGGGCAGCGCGATGGCGGGGCTGAAGACGAGGCTGAAGAGGGCGGGCACAACCAGAAGGCCGACGGCGCCGAAGGCAATCAGCCGACGCAGGCGCGCAATGGTTCCGGCGCGCCTTTCAGCGTCCTCTTCCATGCGCGCAAGCCATCTGCCCGCGGCATGGTCGACCAGTGCGACCGCTTTTTCTCTCATATTACGCAATACCAAACCTAAATCCCTGAGGCGGATCTTATGGTCCCGACAATAGAAGGCGGCGGCTTAAGGAATGGATAAAAAGAATGGCCTCAAACGGCCTTCAAATGCACCGCAGTCCCAATACGGGGCATTTATTCGAAGCTTTGCCAATCATGGTTAATGACGGGTAAGCGACGGATTTCGCTTCATTTTTGCCATCGTGTTAACCTTTGTGGCAAAGCGTGCCGCCGCTTTGCCCCGGAACGCGCGGCCTCTGTCGCAATTATGCTTAACATGGACTGTTAAAATGCGAATGAATTGAGGGCAGACGTCCCGATGCGAGGAGAATAGATACAATTTGAATTAAATTGCGCCGCTTTTTGCAATTGGCTGTTCGCCGGTCGCCTGTAGCTTCTCCTCAAGCCCGAAAAACGGGACAAAGGCCAATGACCCGAAACCGGGCGGGGCTTCAAAACAAAGATCATCTGGCAGGGTGTCTGACAATGTGGTTTCTGATCAAAGGAACATTCTGGTTTTCGCTGGTGCTGGTGGCGCTGTCCTATTTCGGTAGCTACAACGACCCCACCAAGGAACCTTCGGCATTCGATCTTCCCAGCGCCGTTTCGGCCGCCGGTGAGGCCTATCGTTATGTCAGCGCCATCTGCATTGAAAAGCCTGATGTCTGCGTCAAAGGCGCCGAAACCTTCCACGCGCTCGGTGAGCGGGCAAAGGAAGGCGCCAAGGTCGCTTATGAACTGCTCGACGCGCAGCTTGCCGCCGGTGACAAGACCGCTCCCGCCGCCGAAGTGGCTGTCGAAACCGAGAAACTGGCCGAAGCGCCTGCTATCAGCGTCGAATTTCCCGGGAATACCGACATGCTGAAGACCGGCACGGTCATTCCCCTGCCGCAGAAGCGCCCTGCCCCCTGATTATTTCCCGGTCGCGCACCGCCGCGCCGCCCCTTCTCTGCAGCCGGATATGCCCGTCTGCGTGACTGCCTGCCAAACTTGCCCACGGAAACCTGTTTTCCGTGGGCTTTTTCATGGCCTGCACGGTTCAAAAGCGGTCGCACTTGCCCTATATCGTAGCAAAGACATGCAATAATGGACGATACGGCGCGCAAATGGCCTCTCTCGAAACGATCCTTGATGACTTCGCCTTCCTCGACGACTGGGAGGATCGCTATCGCTATGTCATCGAACTCGGCAAGGCGCTGCCCGATCTGCCGGAGGACAAACGCACGCCTGAGAACAAGGTGCAGGGTTGCGCCAGTCAGGTCTGGCTCGTCAGCTATAGCGACGGTGCGGAAGACCCTCTCATGACCTTCGAGGGCGATTCCGATGCGCATATCGTGCGCGGCCTCGTTGCCATCGTCCTTGCCGTCTATTCCGGTAAAAACGCCTCCGAAATCGCCGGCCTCGATGCCATCGAGGTGTTCGACAAGATCGGGCTGGTGGAGCATCTGTCGTCGCAGCGCGCCAATGGTCTGCGCTCCATGGTCAAGCGCATTCGTGAAGAAGCAAGGCTGCTCGCCGCCTGACCATTACCCGCCTGAGCACTACCGTGTCAGCGTCATTGCCGCCATCGGCGGGCGATAATCCTCTTCGCCCCAATGGTGGCTTGTCCGGCTGGCGCGGCTGGGCGGCGGTGCGTAGTGTCTCGCGAGCGACAGAAGTGCCGCCCTGAGGAGAAGTTTTGCGGAGCGCGCCGGCCATTGCCGCTCCCGCTCCACCACCTCCAGCCCCTTTTCAAAACAGCAGACATCGATGGCGACGCCCGAAAGCTCTGGCCCCATGGCATCGGCGGCGCGGGCAAACCGGACCCGTGCGGCCATCGCCGCCTCGGTGAGATCAAGTGTGCCGCCCGCCTCCCCCTTTGTTCGGTTCGCTATTCGCGGCTCCCAAGTTGCCGTCACCTTCGGGCTGAGATGGCCGCGATGGAAATCAGCCGAGAGGCGTTCGCCCGCCTGCAAGGCTTCCGTTGGGAAAAAAGCCGTGCCATCCCGCTCCTTCAGGCGGGAGAAGGCCATGAGGGGCGACGTGTTGAGGTTCTGCCGGGCCGGTTGTCTGTCGCCATCGACATCAACGACAACGCTCTGCAAATCCCGATGCTGCTCCTGAAATATTTCGTCCCGGTCCTTCGCCATCGCGCGCTTGAGATAAGAGGCGAGCGGCGGCGCGGCAGACACCCTGTCTTCCCGCCTCTCGACCAGCCCGGAGGAGAGCGCAAGCTGCATCAGGGCCGCCGGCAACCGCAGTGCCGAACGCCCCTCCCGCCTTCGGTGCAGGAGGATATCGCTCCCGTCTTCGCGGATTTCAGCCGGGCCGGCTGCGATGCAACGCAGAAGCCGCAGCAGGGCCGGATCGACCGGAGTACCTGTTGCCTCACTCATCCCGCACTCCTTTCATCACATTGAAAATGCTGCCGGCCAACCGTTCCAGCGCAGCGACGAATTCGTCAAAGGCCGGCTCGTCACGGCGGTCCTCGATAACCTGGCAGGCATGGCCGACCGTGGTTCTGTCCCGGCCGAAACAGGGGCCGATATCCGACATGGGAATGCCAAGCTGCACATGGCACACATACATGGCGATCTGGCGGACATGGCATTCGCTGCGCCGCCTGTCGCGGCGTGCGCCCAGCCGCTCACCGGTCAACTGCACCATTTCAGTGGTCAGCTGCCGGATCAGCCGGCAGATGCGGGCAACCTCATCCCGCCCGGCGGCAGGCGGAAAACGGCGAAAATGACGATCAGCGACCGGCACACATGGCCGCGCTGGAACAGGCAGGGGCAATATATCCGACGGCATATGCAACTCCTCTACGAATAGGAATTAATTCATACACCTGAGAACGACTGTGGGGAAGCGTGAATTTGCCGGGAGAGAATATGCGCTTGATATGGTTTTACTTTTGCAGAAATGCCGCGCGCGATAAAGGATTTTTTTCCTCACACAAGATTCGACGCGGCAATAAAAAAGCCGGTCAACGGACCGGCTGGACATTCATGTGGCGGGAAAGACAGCTTCAAAGGAAACATGTGAAACGGGCGGGCTCCGCTTGCCGCCTTCTTCCCGCCGGGGAGAAGGTGCGGCAGCGGGTAGGTTGAGGGGAGCCACCTCGGCGATATGCGGAGAGCTTGCCCCCCTCTCATCTGACCCTTCTGGCCATCTTCTCCCCGGCGGGGAGAAGAACAGGCAGATCCGACTAGCGGCTGGCCTTGCGGCGCTGACCGAGACCCATTTCCTTGGCGAGCCGCGAGCGGGCTTCGGCATAAGCGGGTGCAACCATCGGGTAGTCGACCGGCAGATCCCATTTTTCGCGGTATTCTTCCGGCGTCATGCTGTGGTGTGTCGTGAGATGGCGCTTCAGCGACTTGAACGAGCCGCCGCATTCCAAACAGACGATATGATCGTCCTGAACAGACTTGCGAACCGAGACAGCAGGCTTCTGCTTTTCGACATTGACCGCCACCGATGCCGGTGCCGAGGTGCCGCTGAGTGCCGTGTGAACATCCGAAATAAGGCCGGGAAGGTCTGTTACCGGAACGACGTGGTTGCTAACATAGGCAGCCACAATATCCGCCGTCAGTTCGACCAGCAGATCCTGGGCGTTACCGTATGCAGTTTCCGTCATTTAAGTATCTCCTGTTTATTTATCCCCGGAAGCGGACGAACGCCGCTTCGAGCGATGTGAAGTTACCCGGTGCCCCACCTTCGCCCTGTTGAAACCAACGTGAAATCTACCCCTAGATTTCAAGCGAAAACCGGAAACGTATTGATCCGAGATTCAACTTATGGCCCGCGACATGGGCAGCAATGGTCTTATGGACCATAGATTAGACATTAATAAAATGTCTATGCCGACTATGAAGAGGCTAGATGCAAATCGCGATTAGCAACTTTACACTTAATTTGGATAACAGCAAAACAGCAAAAGTCAAATTGCTATTGTGAATTTTTCAGTTCAAAACAGTCTAATGGCAATACAAAAAATTACGGGTAATAAAATACTATGCCAAGTAGCAATTGAAAATGAACACCCCCTATTATTAGGGGGATTTTCAACTTCAAATTTTCTTGAGGTCATCAACTACCGATTTAACATGAAGCGGATAACCTGCCTTGTGAGCGGCCATAGCCAGAAGATGTGCAGAGACCGGTGCAGTCAGAATGAAGAAAAAGAAGCCGGCAAGCGCCCGTGCCAGCGTCGACAAGTCCATCGAATGAATGCCCACGGCCAGAAGCAGAAGCCCGGACCCCACCGTTCCCGCCTTGGAAGCCGCATGCATGCGGGTATAGACATCGGGCAGGCGATTGAGGCCGATTGCGGCGATCAGTGAAAAGGCGGCTCCCGAGACCGTCAGTGCCGCAACGAGGATAGCCACCAGCCAGCCGGTCATTTTCCGCCCTTTCGCTTTTTGCCAAGATTTTGATTTTGCGATTTTTTTTCAATGGATTCCGAGGCTCTTTCGCCATCCAGAACCGCCTTCGACTTCCGCCCGCCATCTGCGCCGCGCGCCAGTACAAAACGGGCAAAGGCCACCGTTGCCAGAAAACCGACAAGCCCGAGCGCAATCGCGATATCAACATAAAGGGTGAAGCCGGTGCGGATGGCGATGACCGCAATGAAGCCGATGGCGATGCCGACCAGCATGTCCAGCGCGACGATCCGGTCCGGCAGAGTCGGCCCGATGACAACACGATATACTGTCAGCAAAAAGGCTGCCGAGAGTACAACCGAGGCAAGTATAGTTGCAAATGAAACTATTTGTTCCGGCGTCATTTCTGAAACGCCTCCATGATCTTTTTTTCAAAGCCGTTGCGGATGTCGTTCCTTGCGGCTTCGATATCGCTGCAATCGATTGCGTGGACGTAGAGCGTTTTCCTGTCCTCGGATACATCGACCGACAGCGTGCCGGGGGTGAGCGTGATGAGATTGGCGAGCAGCGTGATCTGGAAGTCCGTCGTCACCGTCAGCGGATAGGCGAAGATACCGGGCTGCACGTCGAGTTTCGGCCGCGTCACCAGCACCGCCACTTTCCAGGCGGACAGCGCCAGTTCCTTGAAGAACAGCAGCACGAGCGACAGTATTCGCGTCAGCCGCAGCCAGTGATTGTTGCCCCTGGGTATCTGATGGCGGATAAGCCCGAGCGCCAGTGCCGAAACGATGACGCCGAAAACGATATTCGCCGGCGTGACGCTGCCGGTTATGGCAAGCCAGATGGCGAGGAACATCGACAGGACGATATAGAGGCTCATGGTTTGCCTCCCTCGGGAAAGACCGACTGGATATAGGCCTGGGGATCACCGAGCCCCGCAGCCGCCTGCTGGCTGAGACTGAGCAGGCTTTCCGGGAACAGGCCGAAAAATACCACCAGCAAGGTCAGTCCGAGCAGCGGCACGACGGAGGGCACCGCCAGAGAGGACTGTGCCTGCAGTGGCGGCTGGCCTGCCAACGTTGCCGGGCGCCAGAAACACAGCAGGAAAATCCGTCCGAAGGCGATGGTGGCGATGAAGCCGGAGACGAGAATGGCGGCGGCGAGCCACCAGGCGCCGATATCGATCGCCGATTTGACCAGCACCGCCTTCGGCCAGAAGCCGGAAAACGGCGGCAGGCCGGAGCCGGCGAAAAACAGCGCCAGCGCCAGCGCCGAAAACCATGGAGCCTGCCGGTAAAGACCGCTGAGCGCCGTCAGGCTGAAACCGCCACCGAGACGGGCGGCATGGCCAGCGGCAAGATAAAGCGCCGTCATCAGCACCATGGAATGCAGCGCGTAAAAGATCGCGCCTGACACGCCCGACGGCGTGCCGATGGCGATGCCGGCCATCATGTAACCGATGCCTGAAATGACGATGTAACCGAGCATCCGGCGGATATCGTTCTGGGCGAGTGCGCCCATCGCGCCCAGAACCATGGTCAGTGCTGCGGAAACGGCGATGACGATGCTGAGTTCCTCCCTCTCGACCGGAAACAGCATGACCATGACGCGCAGCAGCGAATAGATGCCGACCTTGGTGAGCAACCCGCCGAACAGCGCCGACACGACGATGCGTGGCGTGTGATAGGAAGCGGGCAGCCAGAAATTCACCGGAAAGGCGGCGGCCTTCATGGCAAAGGCGAGCGCGAAGAGGCTGGCGAGCGTCATCAGCGGCGCGGTTCCGCGCAACCCGTTCGCCTTCAGCGCGATATCGGCCATGTTGAGCGTGCCGAAGATGGCATAGAGATAACCGACCGTGATCAGGAACAGCGTGGTGCCGATGAGGTTCAGGATGGCATATTTCAGCGCCCCGTCGATCTGCTCGCGGGTCGAGCCGAGCACGATCAGGCCGAAGGACGAGATCAGCAGCACCTCGAACCAGACATAGAGGTTGAACAGATCACCCGTCAGGAAAGCGCCGGTGACACCGGCCATCAGCAGCATCAGGAACGGATAAAACCCGTATCGTCTGCCGCTTGAGTCGATATCGCTGCCGGCATGAATGGCACCGGCGAGCGCGACGATGGCAGCCGCGAGCGACAGCAGCGTGCCGGTGAGATCGGCGGTAAATGCGATCCCGAAAGGCGGCAGCCAGCGGCCCATGACCATGGTGAAAGGACCCTGCGTCGCGACCTTCCACAAAAGCGCTGCATCGAGAAGCACGAGCAGGAAGAGCGCGGCGACGGCAACGGCCGCGTGGTGGCGAATGGCGTGGCGCATCATCATCAGCACCGCGCCGGTGCCGATGCAGAGCGCGACCGGCAGGATGATCAGCCAGTCGGACAGCGGCACGGGTGCCATGACGAGTGCTGCGGAAAGATCGGTAACTGCGGAAGGGGTGGAGGAAGCCATGTCTGTCTCAGCCTCGCCCGCTCAATAACCGAGCGGCGGCATAGGCTCGCCGGCCGGTTCTGCGGTGCGCATTTCGTCCGTATCGTCGGTCTGCAATTCCTGGAAGGCACGCCAGGTCAGCACCAGAAGGAAACAGAAGAAGGAAAAGGAAATCACGATTGCCGTGAGGATCAGCGCCTGCGGCAGCGGATTGGCAGCACCCGCCGGCAGGGCATCCATGCCGGCGGGGATGATCGGCGGCACTTCACGCGTCAGCCGGCCTGCGGTGAACAGCAGCAGGTTGACCGCATTGCCGAGAATGGCGATGCCGAGCAGCACGCGGATGCTGTGTCGCGAAAGCATGAGATAGATCGCCACCGAAAAGAAGATGCCGACGAGAATGGAGAAGACCGCTTCCATCAGTCGCTTTCCCTTTCTTCCAGAGCCAGGGCAATGGAGGTGATGGCGCCGACCACAACGAGATAGACCCCGATATCGAAGGACATGACGGTGGAAAGCGGCACTTCAACGCTAAACAGGCTCGGATAGACCCAAAGCCCGGTCATGAACGGCACGCCGGCAGCAATCGAAACGAGGCCGGACAGCATCGCCATCAGCAGACCCGCGCCTGCAATCGCGAGCGGATGAAACACGATGGCGCGCCTGACAGCCGCCACGCCATAAGCGATGCCATAGATCGCCAGCGCCGAAACGGCGATCAGCCCGCCGATGAAACCGCCACCCGGCTCGTTATGGCCGCGCAACAGCACGACGATCGAGAAGAGTACCATGAGGCTGGTGATGACAGGGGCGACGGTGCGCAGAATGAGCGTATTCATGCCTGCACTCCCTTCTTCTTCGTGGTCTTTACCGGCCCCTTGACGGCCGCAGCCGGGCGGATGCGGATGAGCGCGAGGATGGCGAGACCGGTGATCATCACCACGGCGATTTCGCCCAGCGTATCCGTACCGCGGAAATCGACGATGATGACGTTCACGACATTGGCGCCGTGGGCGATGACCTTGGAATAGGTATTGTAGAAGTCCGTAAGGCGGTTATCGAAGCTCGCTTGCGTCGCCCGCATCAGGAACAGGGCAAAGCCGGTTCCGCAGGCAATGGCGATGGTGCTGTCCAGGAGCTTCTGGCCAAGACCGCGATGGTCCGACGGCGACAGGCGAAGCCGCGTCATCACCAGCGTCAGAATGACCACCGACAGGGTCTCGACCATGAATTGCGTAAACGACAGGTCGGGCGCGCCGAACAGCAGGAAAATGACCGCTACCGCAAAGCCCTGAATGCCAAGCGCGATAATGGCGGTGAGCCGGCTCGACGCCGTCAGCACCGCAACAAGCCCCACCACCGCGATGGCGATGAAGGTCAGTTCATGGATCTGAATATCGTGCGGCCAAGAGGGCATCGCCGGAAGTTCGCCGTAAAGAAACAGCGGCACAAGCAGCACGGCGGCGATGACGGCGAAGGTGGCGGTGACGTAAAACTCCAACCGGCCGGGCTGAATGAGCCGTGTGACGTGGAAGGAGATTTTCACCAGCGCTTCGATGAAGACATCAAAACCCCTGTCCGGCCCGGCTCCCAGCGCCTTGAACGTGCGGTCAACCAGGCTGCGAAGGGGGACAAGCTGCGTATAAAGGACGATGCCGAGCGCGATCGTCAGCAGCGACAGGCCGAGCGGCACGCCGATATGGGGAATGAGCGAGATTTCCACCGGGCGCGGCTCACCGGCGATGGCGCTTGCCATGGGGATGGAGATGTAGAAATGCGCGATGCCGGAAAAAAGCGCGATGGTGAGCCCTTTCAGCGCCAGGAGCGCCGGGCCGAGCCAGAGCAGCAGCGGGCCTTCATGCGCGTGTTTCGGGGTTTTCACCGGCTTGCCGAGGAAGGGTTTCAGCCCCACTGCAAAGGCGACCGCGAACATCAGCGCATTGCCGAGAATGGCGATGCCGGTAAACAGCACGGCGCGCGGATTGCCATGCGCCAGCGCGTAATAAATCTCTTCCTTGGCGAGGAAGCCGAAAAACGGCGGCAGGCCAGCCATGGAAATCGCCGCCGCCAGCGCCGCCGCAAAGGTGACAGGCATGGCCTTGCGCAAGCCGCCAAGCTTCGTGACATCGCGCGTACCGGTCTCGTGGTCGATGATGCCGGCGACCATGAACAGCGCGCCCTTGAACAGCGAATGCGCCACGAGATAAAGAACGGCCGCCTCGATGGCATGGTCCGAGCCGAAACCGGTGAGCATCACCAAAAGGCCGAGCGACGACACCGTGGTATAGGCGAGCATCAGCTTCAGATCGGTCTGGCGCACGGCCAGCAGCGCGCCGGTGAGCATCGTCAGCCCGCCGAAGAAGGGCAGCAGGATCTGCCATGCGGCCGTGTCTCCGAGAACCGGGTTGAGGCGCATCAGCAGATAGACGCCGGCCTTCACCATGGTTGCCGAATGCAGATAGGCGGAAACCGGTGTCGGCGCTTCCATGGCGTTGGGCAGCCAGAAATGGAAGGGAAACTGCGCCGATTTGGTGAAGGCGCCACCGAGGACCAGAAGCAGCGCCGCCAGATAAAACGGGCTGTCGCGCAATATATCGCCGCCACGCACCAGCATGGACAGTTGCGTCATGCCGCTGATGTCCCAGATGAAGATCAGCCCGGCAAGCAGCAGCAGACCGCCGCCGCCCGTCACCACCAGCGCCTGCAGTGCGGCGCGGCGCGAGGCCGGGCGCTCATGATCGAAGCCGATCAGCAGGAAGGAAGTGATGGAGGTCAGCTCCCAGAAGACGAACAGCATCAGCAGGCTGTCGGAAACGACGACGCCCAGCATGGCTCCCATGAACAAAAGCAGGAAGGACAGGAAGCGGCCCTGCTGCGGATGACCTTTCATATAGCCGCCGGCATAAAGCACGATCAGCAGGCCGATGCCGGTGATCAGCAAAGCGAAGGTCAGCGACAGGCCGTCGATGAACCAGGAAAAGCTGAGATTGAAGCTCGGCACCCAGGCATAACCGCCGGTAATCACGCCGCCCGCTGCGATCTCGGGCAGCATCAGCGCGAAATGGACAAAGGCCAGACCCGGCGCAAGCGCCAGCACCCAGGCGGCATTGTGCCCGAACCTTTTCACCAGCACCGGTGCGGCAAGTGCTGCCAGAAACGGCAAAAACAGCGACAGGAATGTCAGCGCTGTGACATCTGATGTCATTCACATCTCCCGGGGTGTCCCCCACCCCTGCGCGCCAATGAATGGCGTTCTTTTTCAAATCGATTTTTCCAGTTAAGGCATAGACAAAGCCATCTCAACCCAAATCGACACTTACGGCTCATAACGAACGCGTTATGACGCCCGCCCCTTTCAATCGGAAGCGGCGATGATTATCTGTGGCGAGAACAGAAAGGATCATTCCATGAGCGATCTGACACCCCCCAAAGTCAACAAGAGCGATGCCGACTGGCGTGAACAGCTGACGCCGGAGCAATATCACATCCTGCGCGAGCACGGCACGGAGCGCCCTTTTACCGGTCCCTATTGGAACTCCACCGAAAAAGGCCTCTACCGCTGTGCCGCCTGTGACGAGCCGCTATTCCTCTCCGACACCAAGTTCGATGCCGGCTGCGGCTGGCCGAGCTATTTCGAGCCGATCAAACCGGATGCGGTGACCGAACTGCGCGACGCCAGCCACGGCATGGTGCGCACCGAAATCCGCTGCGCCAATTGCGGCGGCCATCTCGGCCACGTCTTCCCCGACGGCCCGAAGCCGACCGGACTGCGTTACTGTATCAATGGGCATTCGATGGTGTTCGAGCCGGTTTGAGGGAGAGGTAAAACCTCTTAATCGACTGCGTGTCGCAAAACAGTGCCGCGAATTTCTTCTCCCCGCCGGGGAGAAGGTGGCCCGAAGGGTCGGATGAGGGGGCAACGTCAGCGATAGACCGAGAGCTCGCCCCCTCATCCCGCTGCCGCGGACTTCTCCCCGGCGGGGAGAAGAACAATGCGGCACTCGCCCGATCTACAGGTGGCCTTCAACTTCTTAGCTTAGCTTCAGCTCCATACACGTCAAATCCAGCCAGCGGCCGAACTTGGTGCCGACTTCCGAAAACCTTCCGACGACCCTGAAACCGAGGCTTTCGTGCAGGCGGATGGAAGCGGTGTTTTCCGCTTCGATGGCGGCGATCAGCACATGCACGTCATTGCCGGAAGCGTGGTCGATCAGCGCCTGCATCAACCGCTTGCCAATGCCGTGGCCGCGGGCTTGCCTGTGCACATAGACCGAATGTTCGCGGGTGTGGCGATAGCCGTCGAAGGCGCGCCAGTCGCCATAGGATGCGTAGCCGGCAACCTTGCTGTCGAGGATGGCGACGATGACCGGAAAGCCCCGCGCCTTGCGCGCAGTGAACCACTCCTTGCGGTTTTCCAGATCGACCAGCACGTCGTTCCAGATCGCCGTCGTGTTCACGACCGCATCATTGTAAATCTCCATGATGCCGGAGAGATCATCCACGGTCGCGTCACGCAGTTCCACGGTCATTATCCTTCGCCCTCGCTCATTGCAGAATACGCGCCGGCATTGTTGCGGTCGCGATCCTCACGAGCCTTAAGCGATGACGCCGCGGCCTGTCCAGTGTCTCCGGCACGATATGGGGAGGCTGTTCAGGACGCCAGAGGAACAAGGCTGAAAGCGGTGACCACGGCGAAATAATGAATGGCGGCGGCGGTAACGACGAAACCGTGCCAGATGGCATTCTGGAAGCGCAGTTTTTCCCAGACATGGAAGATCACGCCAAGCGAATAGATGACGCCGCCGGCGACGATCAGCCAGAGCGTGACGGGAGCGAGATGCGACGACAGGGGCTCGACAACCATGATGCCGCTCCAGCCCATGGCGAGATAAAGACCAATGGCCACCCGGTCGTATCGGCCGGGAAACAGGCATTTCAGGAGGATACCGCAGAGCGCGGTGAGCCAGATCAGCCCCAGCATGGTGGCGATCAGCGGATCGTGAATGCCGCGCATCAGGAAGGGCGTATAGGTGGCGGCGATGAGGATGAAGATCGCCGAATGATCCAGCCGGCGCAGGAACCATTTTACCCGGGAATGCGGCCAGATATTGTAAGTGAAGGACACGGAAAGACAGGCAACCAGACCGAGACCGTAAATCCACGCGGCCGCGATCGCGCTCAGCGTACCCCAGACGGTGGCGTAAAAAATCAGCGCCGTGGCGCCGACCAACGCAAAAACAATGCCGACGCCATGAACGATGCCATCGGCGACAATCTCGTGAAAATCATATTTGCGCCCGAACCGCCACAAATCACTCATAGTTCATTCCCGTCTGCGTGCTTCCACCAAAGCATGGAGACAATATTAGACAGGAACAAGACAGCAGCCGGTTAACGTCGATCAAATTGCGTTCGAGGCTGTTGCGAAAGGAGAGGTGACGTTTCGCGTGCGCCAGTGAACGCCTCTGGAGCGAGCGGTGGCCGCGTGTTTCTTCTCCCCGCCGGGGAGAAGTCCGCGGCAGCGGGATGAGGGGGCGAGGCCAAAGATATTCGGAGAGCTTGCCCCCTCATCCGACCCTTCGGGCCACCTTCTCCCCGGCGGGGAGAAGAAATCTGCCGTGATGTCGTACCAACCAATCCTTCATTGCAACGGCGTTTTACAAAGCCGCAGCGCATTCCTGACAGAACGGCGTGTAAGGCACCGCCTTCAGCCGGTCCTCCGAGATCGTCTTGCCGCATTTGACGCAGGTGCCGAAGGTGCCCCTCGTGATGCGGTCGAGCGCCGCGTCGATGGCGCGCAGCTCGTCCTGCCCAACCTGCCCCATCTCATCCAGCACCTCGTCATTGTTGCGCTCAGTGGCGCGTTCCTCGTCATCGGGATTGCGCGGCTGCTCAAAATCGGCCTCGATCCGGTGCAGACGGCGGTAAAGCTCACGCTGGCGGTCGCGCAGGATTTTCTCGTAACTCTCGACATTCATGGTGTTTTCCTCCAGCCGATGCGGGCGGCCATTCGCCCGCACCCTTGCATCTTAGCCCGGTTATCGGTCCACCAGCACCGAGCATTTGGCGTGGCGCACCACGCGGTCGGCGGTGGCGCCGATGAAATAATTGCTGAAATCCGGCGTATGCGAGGCGATGATGATCAGGTCCGCCTTGTGCTGCTCGGCGGCGGCGATGATCTCACGCGCTGGCGCGCCGCTGCGGATTTCCTGGCTGCCCTTGAAACCGAACTTTGCCTTCAGGTCCGCAAGTTTCGTCTTGGCGTCCTTTATGGCGTTTTCGATAAGATCGACGGGCAGGTCGATCGCCATGTAGCCGGGCAGTTCCTCAACCACGTTGATGAGGACGATCTCGCCATCGGCGTCCAGCAGCGCCTTGGCCTTTTCAAGGATCTTTTCCCCCTTGTCGGTGGCGCTGAGGTCTACCGGTACGATGATCTTCTTGTACATGGCTGTCTCCTTTGGCTTATTCCGCCGTTTCGCGTGTCGTGCTCAAGCTCATATTTCCCTGCCATCGCTTGATCCGCCTTGATCGAAGTCAAGGCTGTGCCGGTCTCGCAACAGGGCATTGTCAACGAATAGTGGACGGTCAATCGCCAGACGGCGATCTTTGCTGAACGACGAAATCCGCCCATATTCACCACAGACAAACGCCGCAAAGCGGCGTCGGCCAATGCCGGTGACCGCCGATCCGCTTTCCGGTGTGTCATATTCAATATGGAGATTATGATGAGTGAAATCAAACAATTCGCCCTGACGCGACCGGCCTATGTCGGCCAGGCTCATCTCGTTGTCCACGACCTGCCGCGCGTTTCGGATTTCTACCAGAAGATCATCGGCCTTTCGGTGCTTGAAAAGACCCCGAGCGGCGAGGTTCTGGGCGTGAATGGCCAGCCGCTCTTGACGCTTTCCACCTCCAACACGGTGGAACGCGCACCGCGCAATGCCGCCGGCCTGTTCCACACCGCCTTCCTGATGCCGAGCCGCGATGATCTCGCGCAATGGCTGGCGCATGCCGCGCATAACAACGTCCAGCTTCAGGGCGCGTCCGACCATCTGGTCAGCGAAGCGATCTATCTTGCCGACCCCGAAGGTAACGGCATCGAGGTCTATCGCGACCGTTCACCGTCCGAATGGACCTACCAGCCTGATGGTACGGTGGAGATGGCCACCCTCGCCCTCAATCTTCAGGCGCTTTACGACAGCGCACCGAAAACCGCTTTCGCGGGTGCGGCGGAGGGGACCGCCATCGGCCATATTCACCTGCAGGTCGGCAATATTCCGCAGGCGGATGAATTTTATCAGGACGTGCTGGGCCTGAACATCATGGCGCGTTATCCGGGCGCGAGCTTCTTCGGCTCCGGGGCCTATCACCACCATGTGGCCGCCAATATCTGGAACAGCCGGGGTGCTGCGGCACGCAAGGAAAATATGACGGGGCTTTCCGGTTACTCGCTGAAATTCAACGAGCCTGAAGCACTCGACAAGGCTGTCGCCGCGCTCGACCGGCTGGAAATCACAACGGAGCGGCAAAGCGATGGCATCGTCCTGAAAGACCCTTGGGGCATCGGACTAAAGCTTTCCGCATAAACATAAAAAAGGGGCGGCCAAAAATTTGCGCCGCCCCGGAACCGCCATATTTTTCGAACGTTTGTCCCTTGATTGGGGGACCGTTCAATGAATGAAAATGCCAGACCGGACAAAACCGGCACTTTCGGCCATCACGTGGCCAGCAACGCAGCCGCCCCGGCGACAAGGGCCGATCCGCTGGAAACCCCTGCCTCCGGTTCACGCCGCGACGATGCGCGCAGCCAGCAGCCGCTCGGCCGCGAAGCGCTCGATGTCGTTGTCGCCTGGTCGGTGATCGGCATCTTCCTCATCATGCTGATGGCGGTCATCCACGAATTGTCGCTCATCCTCATCCCGGTGGTAATGGCCATCGTGGTCGGTATGATCCTCGGCATCGCCGCCGAAAAACTCGGCTCCTACGGCATTCCCGGCTTCGGCGTCGCGCTCATCCTCTCCTCTCTTGTGGCGGCGGTGATGTTCTTCGTGGTCAATTCACTGACCGAGCCGCTTTCCCTGCTCGCTTCGGAAGGGCCGGCGCTGGTGGAGCGCAGCATCGACCGTTTCCTGCCCTATCTGCAAAGCCTCAGATGGCTGAATATTTCGGCGGCGAGTTTCAGCATGGGATCGATGTCGATGGAATCGCTGATTTCGCGCAGCGGCGAGATCATCTCCGTGCTCGGCGCCAACGTCACCCCGGCGGTCATTCAGGGGCTGATTTTCCTCGCCGCACTGCTGATGTTCCTTTATAGCCGGCTGCGGCTGCGCAAGGCGATCATCATGGCCTTTCCGGCCCGCCACCAGCGGCTACGCACCATCCGCATCATTGGCTCCGTGGAAGAAGTCCTCGGCACCTATTTCGCCACGGCAGCGCTGATCTATGCCGGACTTGGCGTGACGATGGTGGTTATCGCCTATCTTGGCGGGCTGGCCATGCCGCTGCTCTGGGGGCTGTTCGCCTTCCTCTCCAGCTTCGTGCCGTTTCTCGGCATTACCGCCATGACGATTTCGCTGACGGTGGCCGGTATCATCACCCATGACAACATCGTTCTGGCGCTTCTGCCGGCGGCAATATTCTTCACCATTCACCTGTTGATGGAAAACCTCGCCTTTCCGGCTGTCGTGGGCCGCAACATGGAGATCAACCCCTTCCTCGTCTTCGTTATGATCATCTTCTGGACATGGATGTGGGGGGCGGCCGGCGCCATGCTGGCCCTGCCCCTATCGCTGATTGCCATGACGGTGACGCGGGAGTTGTTTCCCTCGCGCCGGGTGGTGCCGAAATTGCCGGATTGACCGGCGGCTTTCCGGCTGGAAATGCGAACCACTCCGGGTTTGAGCTGTAATTAGATTGTCCGTCGACGGAGGGCGCGCGAGGGGTTTACCCCCCTCTGCCCTGCCGGGCATCTCCCCCTCAAGGGGGGAGATCGGCAGGAGGCGCTACCGCCACTTCATTCTCAAACGTTGAGATAGGCGAAACATCGCCGCAGATCGATCTCCCCCTTGAGGGGGAGATGCCCGGCAGGGCAGAGGGGGGTAAAGCCACACTCACCCCGCTCAACTAAATGAACAACCTCCCGAAATCCAACAGCCAGGCCGCTCAGGAAGCGAGCGGCATTCGCTGCCCCTGCGCCTGCGCCATACGGCGCTCGTGCTCGATCAGCCATTTCTTGCGCCATAAACCGCCACCATATCCGGTCAGGCTGCCATCCGCTCCCAGCACCCGGTGGCAGGGAACGACGATGGCGATCTGGTTGGCGCCATTGGCGCGGGCCACGGCGCGCACGGCGGAAGGTCTTTCCATGGTGTTTGCGAGCGAGGAATAGCTGACGATCTCACCCACTGGAATTTGCCGCAAGTTCTGCCAGACATCGCGCTCGAAGGGCGTGCCGTGGCCGGCAAGCCGGGTTTCGAAGGCCGCCGAACTGCCGGCGAAATAGGCGGCAAGTTCCGCCGCGATCTGGCCGGTCACCGCGGTGCGGCCAAGCACCATATCCGCGCCGGTGCGGGCCTTCAGCCGCTTCAGCTCGGCTGGAAGGGCCGGCCGGTCGGCGAATTCGAGCAGATGCAGGGCATGATCGTCGGCAACGACCAGCATCGGACCGATCGGCGTATCGATCCAGTCACCTTTCAAAAACCCCTTGCCCTTCATGGCGACGGGCGACGTGCCGAAGAACTGGTTGATCGCCGAGCGAAAGCCGCTGCCGGATTCGTAGCCCGCATCGATCTGCGCGCCGATCACCGCCTCACCCGAGGCAAGGCTCGTCGCCGCATCCCCCAGCCGGCGCAGCCGGGCGATTTCCAGAAAACTCATGCCGAAACGACGCTTGAAGGTGCGGCGCACGGTGGAAGGGTCGTGTCCCAGCGCCACCACATCCTCCTCTCGCCAGCGCCGCGCCGGTTCGTTTTCCAGCGCCGTCAGAAGCGAGGTGACGGTCTCGTCGGCGGTGCCGTAGGCGAGCATCGGCTTGCAGCGCTTGCAGGGGCGGAAACCCGCCTCCAGGCATTCGGCGATGGTCTCGCGGAACCGGCAATTCTCGATCTTCGGCTTTCGCGCCGTGCAGGTGAAGCGGCAGAAAATCTTGGTCGAGGTCACGCAGACATAGGCCACGCCTTCATAGGCGGGATCCTTGTTCACAAGGGCGGAATACAGGGTTTCGGTGTCGGGGCGTTTGAACAGCATCATGGGAGGATGCTAGCGCAAATTTTTGGCCCGCGCCGCCGAAAAACGGGCATGGATGTAGAGGATGTTGTCGGCTTGTGTCCGCGCCGTTTCACGGCCAAGCCGGTGCGGCATATTTCTTCTCCCCGCCAGGGAGAAGGTGGCGCGCAGCGCCGGATGAGGGGCAAGGGCAGAGATATGCGGAGAGGTTGCCCCCTCATCTGCCCTTCGGGCATCTTCTCCCCGGCGGGGAGAAGAAACGGGCGGCGACCTTGCGGATCAATTCCCCGGCGGTGCGAAGGACGGGTCGTCGAGACGCGTGAAAATCACGCCGCGCGCCTTCAGCGCCAGAAGGCCTTTCACCACGCCCTCGCCCGCTTCATGGGTGGGCTGGTTGATGTGGGAGATGATGACGTCGCCGTCTTTTGCCGAGGCGATGTGTTTTGCCGTCGCGCCCGCGCCCAGCAGCGAGCCGCCATCGCCATTGACGGAATAACCGGCCACCCGCATGCCGAGCCGGTTGATGGTGGCCATGGAGGAATTGGTATATTTCGCCGTCGCACCGCGGAACCATTGCGGCTGGAGGCCGGTGGCGGCGACGATGGCCTGACGGCCGCCCTCCACTTCCTGCTCGACCGCCATTTCAGAACCTGCGGCGGCGATGCCATAGATGGAAACGGGCTTGTCCACCGCCGGCACGTGGTTTTCGCCGTGGTTTTCGATCTCGAAGAGGTCCGGATGCGCCATGAGCACGGCGAGCGCCTCGCCATTGTGTTTCAGCCAGCGGGCGGTGACGAAGATCGTCGCGGGGATGCGCTCGCGTACCAGCGTATCGAGGATGCGGTGATCGGTCTTGCCCATGCAGGCATCAAGCGTCATCGCCACCCGCACCTTGCCGTCATGCTGCGGCGTCATCTTCAACGTCGGCTCGACAAGCCCGGTGCCCGCGAGCGCGGCCGACGCGGCGGAGGCAAACAAGACAGCAAGGAGGAAGCGACGCATCATTTTCGTTTTCCGCAGTGTAATAACGTATAATCCCGTGGCAATCCGCCCGTAAAGCGCCCGAATTATGGCGCGGTTTCCAGCGCGGACAGGGCTTCAAGCGCCTCTTCCACCCGTTGGCGTTCCGCGCTGGTGAGCGGCAGGATCGGTCGGGGCGGTTCGCATGCCGTCAGTTGCAGTATGTTGGCGGCGGCGTAAACCACGCGGATGCTGCCGAATTCCTTGAACAGCGCCCAGAGCGTCTGGAAGGCCGCATCGAGCCTTTTTGCCTCCTCCGCATTGCCGGCCTGAGCCGCCCGCATCAATTGCAGGGCTGGAACTGGCAGCAGCCCGGCAACGACGCTGTACCAGGTATCGCCACCGGCAAGTGTCGCCTCGGCGCAGCCCCAGTCACCGCTGTAACCAATGGCGAAATTATCCGACAGCTTCGGCCTCAGCCGCGCGAGTTCACCCGCATAATCGGAATCGGCCGGTAGCGGCATCTTGATGGCGCGGATATTCGGGATGTAGGCAAGCCGCACCAGAAGCTCGTCGCTGAAGGTAAAGCGCGTTGTCGTCGGGTTGTTGTAGATGGCAAGCGGCAGCGCCGTTGCGCCCGCCACGGCGGCGAAATGATGATAGGCCTCTTCCTGCGTCAGCGGCGTGTAGGAGACGGGTGCGAGCAGCAGCGCATCGGCACCGGCCGCTTCCGCATCCTTCGCCAGCGCCACGGCCTCATCGGTGCGCAAGGCACCGACACCGGCCATCAATATGCGCTTGCGCTTGAGGACGGCGGCTGCCGCCTCGATGGCGCGGCGTCTCTCTTCCCGTGTGAGATACATATAGATGCCGGTGCTGCCGAGAATGCCGACGGAATCGACCGCCGCCGCATCCAGCCGCTCGATCAGGGCGGAGAAGGCCTGCGTGTCCACCCGCCCGGCCTCATCGGCCGGCGTGATCGGAAAAGCCGAAAGTCCCTTGAATCGTATCGCCATGCCCGTCTCCCTCGCTTTGATCAGGCGGCAGGGTTACAGAGCCGGCGGCGGAGCGGCAAGAAAAGCGGCGGCTAAACGCCTGCCGACAACCGAAAAAATCCTTGCTTAGTCATAAAGATACAACTTCTTCCACTGCTCCTCGGGAATCCTGTCGCCAACGCGGTAATCAAAGGACTGGATGCTGAGGCTGTCGCTCTTCAGCTGGCATTTGTATTTGAGCTTGTACCATTCGCCGGAACTTCTGAAGACCGCACCCGGCGCCTTGATGGAGTTCTTGCCGACTTCCGGATCCCCAAACGTATAGGCGATGACCTTGTCCGGCCGCATGCCCTTCTGCTCCGTCGCTATCCTTTCCATCGCCTCGATATCGCAGCGCTGCTCCAGACGCTCTTCAGGGGCAAGCGCGTTCAGCTGCCGCATGACGCTGGCGTCGATTGCAAAAGCGGGAGTAAAGGCCTGCAAGCTGAGGAAAAAGGCAGAAAGGGCAGCGGGAAGAAGCTTTCGCATGGGGTCCTGTCAGTTTTTTCGTTTGTTCTTGTCGATAGACGGCGGGCCGGAGACCGGCGCGCATCATCGCTGATTTGCCGGATATTGCCAAAATGTGATCGAAAGCTGACGAAATTGTGCCCAAGCCGCATTACGCCTGTGGAGATTTGAAACTTGATCGGCCGGGAGGGTCACTCTACATCTTGGTGCCACACCTTGGTATTGCCCATGGATTTTTATAGGAAAGCGAGTTTCCATTGCCGATTTTCAAGAACCTGCCCGCCGCACCGACCGCCGAAAAAAGGCCCGTTCAGGACACGCATCACGGCATTACCCGCACCGACGATTACGCATGGTTCCGGGCCGATAACTGGCAGGCCATGTTCAAGGACCCGACCCTGCTCGACCCGTCGATCCGCGCCCATCTGGAGGCGGAAAACGCCTATATGGAAGCGGCCATGGGTGACACCAGGGCGCTTCAGGAAAAGCTGTTCGAAGAGATGAAGGGCCGCATCAAGCAGGACGATTCCTCCGTGCCGGTCAATGACGGGCCTTATGCTTACGGGACATTGTTCGTGACCGGCGGCGAGCAGCCGCATTATTTCCGCACCCCGCGCGGCGGCGGCGAAAAACATGTGCTGCTTGATGGTGACAAGGAGGCCGAGGGCAAGGATTATTTCCGTCTTGCTGGTCTCGACCAGTCCTCCGATCACAGTCACGGCATCTGGGGTTATGACGACAAGGGCTCGGAATATTTCACCCTGCGCATCCGTAACCTCGAAACCGGCAAAGACCTTGCCGACGTCGTGGAAAATACCGGCGGTGGCGGCGCGTGGGCGCCCGACGGCAAGAGCTTCTTTTATACGCTACAGGACGAGAACCACCGCCCCTCCAAGGTCTTCCACCATATCATCGGCGAGCCGCAATCGGCCGACCGGCTGGTTTATGAGGAAAAGGATCCCGGCTTCTTCATGGGCGTCGGCGCGTCGGTTCTCGACGATTTCATCTTCATCGACATTCACGACCATGAGACCAGCGAATATCGCATTCTCTCCACCAAAGACCTGACGGCCGAACCTGCTATCGTGGCGGAGCGCGAAGAGGGCATCGAATATTCGATGTGCGAAGGCGGCGATGTCTTCTTCATCCTCACCAATGATGGTGACGCCAAGGATTTCCGCACCGTGGAAGCACCGGTCACCGCACCCGGCAAGGAAAACTGGAAAGAGGTGGTTCCGCATGAGCCGGGCCGCCTTATTCTCTCGGTCGATGCCTATGCCCGCCACCTGATCTGGCTGGAACGCCGCGACGGCCTGCCGCGCATCGTCATCCGCGACCGCCGCACCGGCGAGGAACATTCCATCGCCTTTGCCGAAGAGGCCTATTCGCTTGGCCTGCATGGCGCGGCGGAATATAACACTGACGTCATCCGTTTCTCCTATTCCTCGATGACGACGCCGAGCCAGCTGTTCGATTACGACATGGTGACGCGCGAGCGCACGCTGCTGAAGACGCAGGAAGTGCCCTCTGGCCACAATCCTGACGATTACATCACCCGCCGCATCATGGCGCCTGCCCATGACGGCGAGCTGGTGCCGGTCTCGCTGCTCTACCGCAAGGATGTGGCGCTTGACGGTTCCGCCCCCTGCCTGCTCTACGGATATGGCGCTTACGGCATCACCATTCCGGCCTCCTTCTCCACCACCACGCTGTCGCTCGCCGACCGTGGTTTCATCTATGCCATCGCCCATATTCGCGGCGGCAAGGACAAGGGTTTCGAATGGTACGAGACCGGCAAGATGGAAGCCAAGCAGAACACCTTTAAGGATTTCATCGCCGCTGCCGATCATCTGGTTCAGGAAGGTTTCACCTCTTATGGGGGCATTATCGCCGAAGGCGGCTCGGCCGGCGGCATGCTGATGGGAGCCGTTGCCAATATGGCGCCGGAGAAATTCGCCGGCATCATCGCCGCCGTTCCTTTCGTGGATGTGCTGACCACCATGCTTGATGACACTTTGCCGCTCACCCCGCCGGAATGGCCGGAATGGGGCAATCCGCTGGAATCGGCAGAGGAATATGGCTGGATTGCTGCCTACAGCCCCTATGACAATGTGGGCGCGAAGCCTTACCCGCCTATCCTTGCGCTTTCCGGCCTCACCGATCCCCGCGTGACCTATTGGGAGCCGACCAAATGGGTGGCGAAGCTGCGTGAGAAGACCACGGGGGAAGCACCCATCCTGCTCAAGACCAACATGGCGGCCGGCCATGGCGGCAAATCCGGCCGTTTCCAGCGGCTGGAAGAAATCGCCTTCGAATATGCCTTCGCGCTGAAGGTGGCGGGCAAGGACGCGGCATGACACGCTGACTGCCGAACGGGCGACGGACTAAACCGTCGCCCGACATTATCTCGAACGAAAATACCTGTAAAAAACCTCTTTTTGAATATTTTTTCCACAAAATCTCGACTGTGCCTTTTCTACAAATGCCACTTTCGTCGCTAGTGAATTTTTATTTTCTGTTACTGTAACTCACAATATATCTGACTTAAAAGCAAATAACGCTCATGTATTACCCGACATGAGAAAATGTTCCGAAAATCGAATGCATGGCTGCAATGCGCCTTTTCGCGTTGCAATATCACTTTTTGGCCGTATTATGCCGGTCGTTGACATATTCATGCGCCTTTTCGCCGCACCTCTTGCGGCATTCCCGCAGCACGTATTGCGGATATTCTTTATGCCGGAATTTTTCGGCTTTTTCACGCGCCATGTCAGTTCGCCCTTGGCAATCCGGGCTTTGCAGTGCTCCCGCTTTGCCAATTGAAAACACTGCATCAGACTTGGGGGTCTTACACCATGAAGAAACTCCTAGCCTCGACCATTCTCGTAACGGGCTTTATCATCGCTGCCGGTGCAGCAAATGCCGCCAATGCCGCCGAAGAGTGCGGCAGCATCACCATCGCCGAAATGAACTGGGCATCCGCCGGTGTCGCGGCTTACGTCGACAAGTTCATCATGGAAAACGGCTATGACTGCACGGTCAACGTCGTCAGCGGCGATACCATGCCGACCTTCGCCTCCATGAACGAAAAGGGCCAGCCGGACATGGCGCCCGAATTGTGGGTGAACGCCGTGCGCGAACCGCTCGACGCCGCCGTCAAGGACGGCCGCATGGTCGAAGCGTCCAAAATTCTTTCCGAAGGCGGTATCGAAGGCTGGTGGATCCCGAAATTCATCGCCGACGCACACCCAGATATCAAGACCGTCGAGGATGCGCTGAAACATCCCGAACTCTTCCCCGCTCCGGAGGATGCCAGCAAGGGCGCCGTGCATAATTGCCCCTCCGGCTGGAACTGCCAGGTGACCACCACCAATCTCTACAAGGCGCGCGAAGGCGACAAAAAGGGCTTCACACTGGTCGATACCGGCTCTGCCGCCGGCCTCGACGGCTCCATCGCCAATGCGTTTGAAAAGAAGCAGGGCTGGCTCGGTTATTACTGGTCGCCCACCGCCATTCTCGGCAAATACGAGATGGTGAAGCTGGATGACGGCGTCGAACTCGACCGCGCCCATTTTGACGAGTGCACGGCCAAGGTCGATTGCGCCGATCCCAAGGTCAACGCCTATCCGGTGGCCGATGTCTTTACCGTCATCACCAAGGATTTCGAAGGCAAGGCCGGGGTGACGATGGATTATCTCAAGGCCCGCAACTGGGACAACAAGATGGTCGCCGAAATCCTCGCCTGGATGGATGAGAACCAGGGCACCAACGAGGATGGCGCGGAATATTTCCTCGAGAACCATGAGGAAACCTGGACAAAGTGGGTTCCGGCCGAGGTGGCGGAGAAGATCAAGGCTTCGATGTGATGAGAGTGGGAAGCTTCGGTTGGCATCCGTGGCTTACCCCCCTCTGCCCTGCCGGGCATCTCCCCCACAAGGAGGGAGATCGGCTGGGCGCACCCTCTCACAAATCCGCAACCTGTTTGATGGGCGAGACTTTGCCCCGGATCGATCTCCCCCCTTGTGGGGGAGATGTCCGGCAGGACAGAGGGGGGTGCCCCGCGCTCCAGCCTTAACCGCCCATCCCAAACCCCAAAGGGAAAACAACAATAATGGCCCTCTGCAATTACCTGCCGGACCTGCTCTGCAAGTTCCCGGCCATCGACAACTCCACGATGCGTGTGGCACGCAAGACCATCGATGATGGTTTTCGCGACATCGTGCGCAATTACGGCGATGCGATCGATGTGATCGTGCATCCGTTGCAGCTGTTCCTCAACTCCTCGGAGCGGCTGTTCATCCAGACGCCGTGGATCATCACGATGCTGGTCATTCTGGCCATCGTGCATCTGGCCGGGCGCAGCCTGAAGATCACCGGCGGCACCGCCATCTCCCTGTTGATGATCGGCGCGGTCGGCCTGTGGCGCGATGCCATGACGACACTGTCCATCGTCGCCATCGCCACCCTGATCGCCATCGTCATCGGCCTGCCGCTCGGCATCCTGATGGGACGTTCTGAACGCCTGCAACGCCTCATCAATCCCGTGCTCGACGTGATGCAGACCCTGCCCAGCTTCGTTTATCTCATCCCCGTGGTGGTGATTTTCGGCATCGGCAAGGTACCGGGCCTGATCGCAGTGGTGATCTATGCCATTCCGCCCGTTATCCGCCTGACCAGCCTCGGCATCCGTCTGGTGGACCGCGAGGTGCTGGAAGCGGCGGACGCCTTCGGTTCTTCCAACCGCCAGAAGCTGTTCAACGTGCAGCTGCCGCTGGCGCTGCCCACCATCATGACCGGCATCAACCAGACCATCATGATGGCGCTCGCCATGGTCGTCGTCGCCTCCATGGTCGGTGTCGGCGGGCTTGGCAAGAACGTGCTGCAGGCCATCAACAACCAGTTCTTCACGGTGGGCTTCCTGAACGGTTTCGCTCTGGTCGCCATCGCCATCATGTTCGACCGGGCAAGCCAGGCTTTTGGCAAGCGCCTGCAGAAATACCGCGAGGTCTCCCATGGCTAAAAGCATCGAAATCAAGAATCTTTACAAGATCTTCGGCAAGCATCCCGAGAAATACCTCGAAGCGGTGCGAGCAGGCATGGACAAGGTGGAACTGAATGACAAACACAGCCACGTCCTTGGCCTCAACAACATCAACATCACCATGCCGGGCGGCAAGATCACCGTCGTCATGGGCCTTTCCGGCTCCGGCAAGTCGACGCTGATCCGCCACATCAACCGGCTGATCGACCCGACGGCGGGCGAGGTTCTCTATGACGGCGAGGATATCTGCGGCATGAGCGCCTCGGCGCTGCGGCAGTTCCGCCGCCACAAGACGGCGATGGTGTTCCAGAAATTCGGCCTTTTGCCACACCGCACCGTGCTGGAAAACAGCGTCTACGGGCTCGACATCCAGGGCGTGCCGCGCAGCAAGAGCGAGGAAAAGGGTCGTTACTGGCTGGAGCGCGTCGGCCTTGCCGGTTACGAGGATTATTATCCGAACCAGCTTTCCGGCGGCATGCAGCAGCGTGTGGGCCTTGCCCGGGCGCTTGCCAATGACGCCGATATTCTTTTGATGGACGAGGCCTATTCGGCGCTCGATCCGCTGATCCGTGTCGATATGCAGACCATGCTGCTCGATCTGCAGCAGGAGCTGAAAAAGACCGTGGTGTTCATTACCCACGATCTGGACGAGGCTTTGCGGCTCGGCGACCACATCGCTATTCTCAAGGACGGCGAAGTGGTGCAGCAGGGCGACGGCCAGAGCATCATCCTCTCTCCTGCCGATGGCTACGTCACCGACTTCGTTCGCGACGTCAATCGTGGCCGCGTATTGCAGGCCACCACGGTCATGGAGCCGCTGGACAGCAAACCGGAAGGCATGTCGGTGCCTGAGAACGCGACGCTGGAAACCATTGCCCGCGATATGTCGGAGGCCAACGAGACTCAGGCGCATGTGGTTGATGAGGATGGCAAGCCGGTCGGTTCGATCGGTCTCGACACGCTGGTGGCAGCGATGGTGACCCCGGCTGCGCAGGAACCGGACACCACGGTTGAGGCGGTGACGCCCGCGCCGCAGAAGGCCGAGACGGTGGAGGAGCCTGCGAAGGTGCGGGAGCCGGTTTTGCCGGTGGAGAAGGAAACGGCATAGTTCGATAAGTTTTGAGGTTCACTCCTCACACCGAACTGGTCATCCCTCACCCTACACTCCGCGTCATCCTCGCCCTTGAGGCGAGGATCCACGGCCGGACGCTATGGAACTTAAAAATGGATCCTCGCCTCAAGGGCGAGGATGACGTGGAGGGTGGGGCGAGGAGGCCTGTAGTAGCGTCGGCATCGCTTCATCTTATTCGTCTCCGTTGCGCGCCATCAGGGAGTATCACTTCCTCTTCCGCGCCTAAACGAAGCACCACTTCACCGCCTGTCAAGCCGGGACAGTCGCTGCAACGCAACAAGCGCAAGTTTCAGACAAGTCGCCGCCGTTAACCCTTTGTTAACTTTTGAACGCGGAATCACCGACATGCAGATCGAAAGCAATATCGGCGGATACAATTATCAGGGACGTATCCGCGAGATCGAAAAAACCGGCAGCGCGCAGAGCACACCGGAGGAGCAGGCCGTCAAACGCGGCCCCGGCAACCCCACCGTTTCCAGCACCATTCTTTCGCATTCGCTGGCCAACGTGTTGTGGGCCGTGGGCAATGGCAGCGCGCCGGCCTATCAGGATACGCCCGCAGTGGCTTCCGCCGAGGACAAGGCGGAAGCGCAGGCCGAGTGGGTGCGCAGCGCCTATTCCGAATACGAATAGGCGATTCTTCTCAGGCCCTTGCCGGGCTGACCTCCACCGTCACATGCGAGAGTTCATGTATGGCGGCAAGTTTCTGCTTGTAGAAAGCCGGCGCTTGCGGCGCCTGCGACTGGATCGCCACGATGGCGGCATGGTGCCCCGGACCCACCTGCCAGACATGCAGGTCGGTGATGCGATCCTCTTCCGTCTCGACGCTTTCACGGATTTCCTGCGGCAGGTCTTCCGCCTGCGGCATGGCATCGAGCAGGGTTGTCGCCGTCGAGCGCACCAAGCCCCATGACCAGCGGGCGATAACCAGACCGCCAACGATACCCATTGCCGGATCAAGGAAAGACCAGCCGTTCCATTTGCCGAGCAGCAGGGCGACGATGGCGAGTACCGAGGTCAGCGCATCCGCCAGCACATGCAGATAGGCGGCGCGCAGATTATTGTCCCTGCCGCCCTTTGCTGCGCCATGGTCTCCATGATGCGCGTGCGAACCGTGATCGTGGTTGCCGTGGCCGTGATGGGCATGTGAGCCGTGACCATGGCCGTGGTCATGCCCGTGATCGTCCTTCAATAGCACGGCACTGACGAGATTGACGGCAAGGCCGATGACGGCGACGATGATCGCCTGGTTGAAGTCGATTTCGACCGGATTGACGAGGCGCATCGCACTTTCGACGGCGATGAGCAGCGCCACCACCGCCAGCACGATGGCGCTGGCAAAACCCGCGAGATCGCCGAACTTGCCGGTGCCGAAGGTGAAGCGCGGGTTGCGCGCCTCGCGCCGGGCATGAAGATAGGCCAGCGCCGAAATCAGCATCGCGCCCGCATGGGTGGACATGTGCCATCCGTCAGCCGTCAGCGCCATGGAGCCGAACCAGTTGCCGGCGACGATTTCGGCCACCATCATCACGGTGGTCAACGCGATGACCATCCACACGCGCTTTTCATTGCGCTCATGGTTCTGGCCTAGAAAAACATGGTCGTGGCCGGTCGCGGCAGGGAATTCGGATGTCGTCGTCATGTCGCTAATCCTGTTCGATCTTCAAGGTGTTTTTTCCACGCATGTCTTCTCCCCCAAAATCGCGGACACTTTGGGGGGACGCGCTAGCGGATGTAGGTCTTCAGCACCTGAGCCAGTTCTTCCGCCGCCCGCGCCCGCTCGTCTTCATTCTCGGCATGCACCACATGTTCGTGCAGATGCTCCTGCATCACCTCCCCCGTCAGGCCGGATAGCGCACCACGCACCGAAGCCAGCAATTGCAGCACCTCGCCGCAGGGCTTGGCATCATCAAGCGCACGCTCCACCGCCTCCATCTGGCCCTTGAGGCGACGGATGCGGGCGAGCAGCTTCTCCTTGTTGCGGATCGTATGGGACATAAGCACCTCATATAGTATAGGGGGGTATACTATATTGTGTTGGTTTTTCGTTCAAGTCCTGCGTGACGCAATCCTCGCGAATGTTTCGGCCCCTAAAAATACCCCATCAGAACTTGGGGACTCAGTCATGACGACTATCGCAGCAACCACCACCAGCTATTATGCATCTCCGGTCCGGACCGTTGAGCCGACGAAAAACAGAGAAGCCCACTCCACCACCGAAGCCCTGCTGGAGTTGACCCGCGCCGCACACCGCGCCATCTCAAGCGCCGAGAGCGTTGCCACGGCGGTCGCACCGGCTGCCGCCAGCGTATCGGCCGGTCTTGCCGCCGCATTGTGGAATCTCGACAGCGGCGCCTCCGACGCGGCCAAGCCGGCCGTTGAAATGACCGCCGCCACGCAGCCTGAAGCCGCAGCCAATATCGAGAACGAAGTTCTGAAGGCATTGGCTGAGGCGCTGGGCGTGAACGAAGCGGCCTGACCCCATTGAACAGCAGGCAAAAAAGCCATATCTCTAGAGACTAGAGCATCGGATGATGAGCGGCGGGACCGTTCCCGCCACTCAGCCGCGTCCGCGATATGGAGAAAGCCATGCTGTCCATCGGTGAATTGTCGAAACGCACCGGCGTCAAGGTGCCGACGATCCGTTATTACGAGCAGATGGGCCTCATCCGCGAGGCGGATCGTTCGGATGGCAACCAGCGCCGTTATGAAAAATCCGACCTCGAAAGGTTGGCCTTCATCCGCCATGCGCGCGATCTTGGGCTGAACATCGATGCCATCCGCGAGCTGATCGCGCTCAGCCAGCACCGGCAGATGCCGTGCGAAGGAGCGGATCGCATCGCCGCCGAACATCTGGCCGATGTGCGCGAAAAAATTGCCAAGCTCAGGAAACTGGAACACGAGCTGGAACGCATCGTCGCCCATTGCGACGGCCATTCCATCGAGGACTGCTACGTCATCCGTGCACTTTCCGACCACGGCATGTGCGGCGGCGAACACTAGGCCCAACCCGGAACAGGGCTGACATTCCACTGTCATCTGCGCCCTGTATGCGCTCTCTCCTGCTTGAGGAAGGGATGCCGGATGGCCGAAATATTTTCCGAAACCACCCCGTTCGACACTGTTTTCCTCGACGTTTCCGAAGGCCACAGGCTGCATGTGACGATTGCCGGCAATCCGGCGGGACGGCCGGCGATCCTGCTGCATGGCGGCCCCGGTTCCGGGCTTTCGGCGACTGCCAGACGCTACTTCGATCCCGCCCTTTACCGCATCATCCAGTTCGACCAGCGCGGTTGCGGCAAAAGCACGCCGAATGCTAGCGAGAGCCTTGCGCACAACACCACACATCACCTGATCGACGATATGGAGGCCATCCGCTTCGCGCTTTCGGTGGATGACTGGCTGGTTTATGGCAGCTCCTGGGGCGCCACGCTCGCGCTGGCCTATGCCCAGCGCCACCCAAATCGGGTGTGCGCGATGGTGCTGGCCGGCGTCACCACCACGCGGCAAAAGGAGATCGACTGGCTTTACAAGGGGCTGGCGATGTTTCTGCCGCAACAGTGGCAGCGTTTCATCGCAGCTATCCCGGATCACATGGCGAAGGAAGATCCCGTTGGCGCGTATCTCCAGCTTTTGAACGATCCTGACCCGGCCATCCGCCGCATGGCGGCACTTGAGTGGCATGTGTGGGAGGCGGGTTCGATCAGCGCGGAGGCAAGCTCGGCCTTTCCGGAAAAATGGCGCGACGCCGATTATATTCTGACCCGCGCCCGCCTCTGCGCCCATTACTTCCACCATGCGGCATGGTTGGAGGACGGCGTGCTTCTCCGCAATGCCGGCCTGCTTGCCGGCATTCCCGGCGTGCTCATCCAGGGCATGCGCGACCTGCAGGGACCGCCCGTCACCGCTTGCGAACTTGCCGCCGCATGGCCGGGAAGCGAGCTGATTGCCATAGGTGGAGCCGGGCATTCCACCGGGGATGCTGGGATGGAAGATGCGATTGTTTCAGCAATCGCACGATTTGCAAATTGAAGCCGCTTGACAGATTACGGATTCGGGCGCATTGCAATGACATGATCAACGAACGCGCACCCATCTCCTGCTCGTACTTTTGGGCCTACCTTTAAGGGCGGCTCGACAGATCATATTGTCAACAAGCCGCCGTCAGGCGGCTTTGTTGTTTTCAAACGTCCTGACGGCACCGATAAGACCAAAGGACCGAAAAAATGACCGAAGATAGCTCCCTTACACTGGAAAGACCGCCCGTCGTCATCATTCGCGGCGCGCGCAAGACGGATTTGCCCGAGCTTAACGAGATGATCACGCTGCTTGCCTCCTACCACGGCGATGCGGCGGCAATCACGCCGGCCAAGCTTGAGCGCGACCTGTTCGGCCCCCTGCCCTGGGTGCATGGCCTTGTCGCCGAAGCCGATGGCGCGCTGATCGGCTACGCACTGCTTCTGCCGCTCTACAGGGCGCAGGAAGGCCGGCGCGGGCTTGAGCTGCACCATCTCTTCGTGCGCGACGGCCATCGCGGCCACGGCACCGGCCAGCATCTGGTTTCCCGCGCCCGTGATATCGCCAAGCGGCTGGGTTGCGACTATCTTTCCGTCAGCGCCACAACCGGCAATGTGGCGGCGCATCGTTTCTACGAAAACATGGATTTCGCGCCGCGTCCGGTTACCGGCATGCGCTACATGCAGTCCATCGCCTGATCAAAACCGACGGAGACGGCCATGACACGGATCGCCATTGCGCTGGCACAGGATTTTGCGGACTGGGAACCGGCGCTGCTTGCAGCGGCGGCACGCAGCTATCTCGGCGTCGAGATCGTTCAAGCCAGCCCGGACGGGCGGCCGGTAACATCGATGGGCGGGCTGAATGTGACACCCGAAACCTCCCATGCTGCGCTTGATCCTGACAGCATCGATGCGCTCGTCATTCCCGGCGGTCTCAGCTGGGAGAAGGGCGCGGCCGCCGATCTTGGCGGGCTGGTGCATCGCTTTCGCGAAAAGGACCGGCTGGTTGCCGGTATCTGTGCGGCGGCAAGCGCGCTGGCGGGCACGGGTATCCTGAACCATGTCGCCCATACCGGCAATTCGCTCGCCTCACACAAGGCCTATCCGGCCTATAATGGCGATGGTCTTTATCGCGACCAGCCGAAGGCGGTCAGCGATGGCGGCATCATCACGGCAGCCGGCAGCGCGCCGGTGAGTTTTGCGGTGGAAATTCTGAAAAACCTCGGCCTCTTTGGTCCGGAAGCCGGCGGAACTTCAGGTTTTTGCAGCGGAGCATCGGTAAGGCGCAGCCGTCTTGATGCCGTACAATCTCTCCACCTCCCCGTCATTCCGGCCTTGAGCCGGAATCCAGCCGACGCGCGTCTGCGCGGCGAGAAGAGTCTTTTCAGCCCAGGGACCTGGGCTGGCCGGATACCGGCTCAAGGCCGGTATGACGGAAGTGGGAACATCAGGCCAGTCAGTGCCGATCAAGCACCCGGCAGACACGCGCCGCAAACTCCGGCCCCTCGCCGGCAATCGCACGGCGGATATCGCGGCTGTTCAAATGCAGGCTGCGGCCGGCGGGCAAGTTTGAACGTTTTATCTTGGCGATTGCCGCAGCGGCAAAGGCAGCTTCGTGGTCATAAAAATAGGCAAGCGCCGCATCACGATCGGGACTTTTGCCCAGAGCGGCCTTGAAGGCAAGGCGGTGCACGGCGCAGAAAGCGCCGTGACCGGGAACGGCAAAACGCAGCGCATCGAGTTCGTCACTCCACTCCGCTGCGTCCTGCATGGATTTACGCCGACTGGAAGCGTTTCAGGAAAAACGCGCTCAATGTTCCAAGCAGCGCCCAGAAAACGAAGCTGGTGATGGTGGCGGCAACGATGAACTGCCGTTCCAGCGGCAGCGGCGCCAGCGCATGTTCGCCTTCCGGCGGCAGCGGCGCGCCCACCACATGCGGCGCGACGATCAACACCAGAGCCATAACGATGGCCCAGGGCTCGCGGCGAAACGCGATCAGTGCAATGCCGCCGGCGGTTGCGGCAACCGTCGAGAGCCACCAGATCTGCCGTGCCTCAAGTGCTGCGGCCGGGCTTCCCGGCAATTCCGGCGGCAGGCCGATCATCGGTGCGAGCATCACGGCGGCAAAACCGGCAACGCCCCACAGAAGGCCTTCGCGCCAGCCGGCATCGGTGCCGCGCAGCGAGATGAGACCGGTCAGAACAAGCGCGTAACCGATGGCGGTCAGCACATTGGCAGCAACAGTATAGGCGGTGCGCTCGAAACCATCGGCTGGAGCCCATGCCTCGTCATTATGCTCATGGGCGGGAACAGCAGCGCCGGGTGCTGCCGCATCATGGCTATGGGCCGCTTCGCCGCCGGCGCTTTCAAAGGTTTCGGCCTGAAGGATGAGCGGCGTGGTGCCGAAAGCCTGCATGGCCGAGACGGCCAAACCGCCGACGATGCCGACCAGGACGGCGGTAAAGACGATATTGCGAAAAAATGACATGCCGTTTTCCCTCAATGGCAGGGGAAGGCATTGGCATGACGCGTGTCATGCGCGGCATTGTGAACGGCTTCCACATGCGAAAAGCCGACAAAACCGACGACGAACAGGCCCAGCACGATCGCCGTCAGCGATTGCGCGAAGCTGCCCGTTTTTGCTGAAACGGCTGCATTGGCCGTATTCTGCTGGATAGACATGGTGACCCCTCTCCCGGCGCGACCCCGCGCCATAAGAAGCGGCCGAATGGCCAAAGCCACAAGACCGCATATGATACACTTCACCACGGGGATACGAGACTGACACAGGGATATCGAACCGACGACCCTGACATTCCGCTCTTCCGGACACCCCGCCGGCATGGACATTTCCGCGATGGCAGGTCTCCTGGCTTACGGGTCAAAACCTGAAACACCTTCCCGGCATCGCCCTCGCCTTGAATAGGGGCGAGATGGCTTGCCAGTGGCATTTCGTTTCAGGCTCTCCGCTCACAGTTGCGGGGGCAGCCACGAATGAGGATCGACTCCCTATCGTGTTCCCTTTTCACCTTCCGGAACGCCCGGAAGGAACCATCACGGTCATGTTATCCGCCGGGTAAGTGCGGGAGTCAATGGCGGCGAGATGTTCATACGGCCGGCAACGCACCTCATTCAATGTCATCCGTCGGGCGAAGTATCGCCTTACCGAGACGGGATCGCCTTAAGGTAGGCGGCAATGGCATTGCGGTCTTCGGCGGTCAGACGCGCCATGTTCTGCTGCACCTTGACCATGGAGCCGCCGACGCTGTCGAATTCCGGGGTGAAGCCGGTTTCCAGATAACCGGCAATATCGGCCGTCGTCCAGGCGCCGATGCTCTGAGAGCCGGGCGTGATATCGGGGATACGGCCCTCGCCTTCCGGGTTGGGGCCGCCGGCCAGCCATTTGTCTTTCAGGAAACCGCCGAGAGCATCGCGCGGGGTATGGCATTCGCCGCAATGGCCCGGCCCTTCCACCAGATATTGGCCGCGCAGCAATTCGGCATTGGCATTGGCAAGCTCGACGCGCGGCGGTGCGGAGGTGTCGAAATACAGGAACTTCCAGCCGCCGAGCGCCATGCGCAGGTTGAAGGGAAACGGCAGATCGTGATCCGGCGCGTCATTCTGGCTGGCCGGCAGGGTTTTCAGATAACCGAACAGGTCGTTGACATCCTTCTGCGTCATGCGCGCATAGGAAGCGTAAGGGAAGGACGGGTAAAGATGTTCGCCGTTCTTTCCCACCCCGCGCGTCATGGCATCGCCGAATTCCGCCAGCGTCCAGCTGCCGATGCCGTGCTGCGGATCAGAGGAAATATTGGGCACATGGAAGGTGCCGAAGGGACTTTTCAGCGGCTGCCCGCCGGCGAGCGTCCGCAGCGCGTCACCCGTGGCATCCGGTGCGGCATGACAGCTTGCGCAGCCACCCGCCCAGAACAGCGTTTCGCCATTGGCCAGATCCGGCTCGCCGAGGCTGACCCAATGGCTGGGCGCCTGACGCTGCGGCGCGGTGACCCAGGCGAAAATGCCATAGCCGGCAATGGCCGCGATCACGGCCCCGCCCACAAGCTTCGTCCAAATGGAAGACATACCCCTCTCCCCATTCCCACCCGAGTTGATCAGGTGTCTTTCAACGTGAAAAAACGCCGCCGGGAAGCGGCGTTTTGAAATTCGTGATTATTTCTTCAGACGATAGGTCTGGTGGCAGGTGCCGCAATCGGCGCCGAGCGTCTGCATGGCGGTGGTGACGCCCGCCTGATCGGTGGGGAGATTGGCAAGAACCGTATCGGCATCAGTACCGAGCTTGGCCGCCTTGGCCTTGAAGTCCTCGAAATTTTCCCAGATGGCCGGAGCCGCCGCGCTGCCAGTCTCGGTGCCGGCGGGGAACTGTTCGGGGAAAGCCTTGGCGTTGGTGCTGATGGTCGTGACGGCAGCCTTGACGGCTTCGGCATCGAAGGGCTTCTGGCCCTTGGAGATGGCAGCGAGCGCACCCATGGAACCGCCAATCTGCTTCATCATGCCTTCGCGTTTTTCGACTTCGCCGGCAGCATAGACCGCTCCGGCGCAAAGACAGCCGAAAAGCATGGCCGCCGCGATGGTTTTCAGTTTCATACACTCTCTCCTTGATTCCGGCAGGTGCCGGACGCTTGATGGAACGGCGCGAGGATGCCCTTCCCGCATGGCGAAAAGAAGTCACATTGCGGTGAATTCCGCCGTGAAAACAGAAGTCTAGAGTATCAGGCCGAAAAGTATCTGACGGTTGTCCCACAAGACCCCGTGACAAAACAACGGGCCTTGGCAGAGCATTCGTTGGTGTGCGGGGAATGGCCTCCCTGGAGCGGCAGTATCTGTTCCTCTTATTCGCCGAGGCTCCACGACAGGGCTTCCCAAAATGTCAGCAGCGCTGCGGCAACCAGCATGAAACCGGCAGCGCGACCGATGAAGATCGTGGCACCGGGGGAAGACACCAGCCATTGCCGGCTTTTATCCGCCGTCAGCGCCAGCGCGCCATAAACGGTAAACTGCGTTACCGCCACCATCGCGCCCATCACCAGCCCCTGCATCCAGATCGGACCATAGGCAGGTTTGAGAAATTGCGGGTAGACCGCCATCATGAACAGATAGGCTTTCGGGTTGGAAAGGCAGGTCAGCACCGCACGCCAGAACGCTTTTTTCACTGAGGCGCTCGCCTGCGCCTCATCGCCATTCACGACGATTGCGCTGCGCATCAGGCCGATGCCGATCCAGACCATATAGGCAGCGCCGGCAATGAGAAGCGGCAGGAACAGCGACGGCATCCAGGTGGCGAGCAGGCCAACGCCGGCCGCGCCATAAAGCGAATGCACGATGCCGCCGGCGCTCATGCCGCTTGCGGCCGAAAGGCCGGTTTTCTTGCCGCCCGTCAGCGCACTTGCCAGCACGAACAGCATGTCCATGCCCGGCAGGATGATGATGCCGAACAGGAGCAGAAAGAAAAGCCAGAGATTTTCGGCGTAACTCATGTCAGTATCTCCCCAGACGGTTCACGGCACATTTAGGAATATGCATGTTTCTCAATGTGTTTTGCCGTTTATAGGAAAAGACAACTGACAGCATTGTGTCAGTTGTCTTGAAAAAACGCCGGGAAAATGTCAATGCGCAAGGCGTCGAGACTGTTCGAGATCATCCAGATCCTGCGACTGGCGCGCCGGCCAGTCACGGCACAGACAATCGCCGACAAGCTGGAAGTGACGGCGCGTTCGGTCTATCGCGACATAGCCGCCCTTCAGACCATGCGGGTGCCCATCGAAGGCGAGCGCGGCGTCGGTTATATTCTGCGACCCGGCTTCAGCCTGCCGCCGCTGATGTTTTCCATCGAAGAGACCGAGGCAATCGTGCTGGCGCTCGCCATGGTTGGCCGTTCCAGTGATACCGAATTGCGGCAGGCAGCGAAAAAGGCCAGTGACAAGATTGCCGCTTCCCTGCCCGAACCCCTGTCCAAAACCCTGTCGGCCAATGCCCTGCATGCCTGGGGCAGCATCGCACCCGCGCCTGTCGGCATCGATCTTGCGACGGTCAGGCGTGCGGTGCGCGATGAAGAACGGCTCGAAATCAGCTATCGCGATGAAACCGGCACAGAGACCCGGCGGCAGATCCGGCCCATTGCCGTGATCTATTATTCGGAGACGGTGAATATCGTCGGCTGGTGCGAGTTACGGCAGGCGATCCGTAACTTCCGCTCGGACCGGGTCTTGACCTGCGAAAGCACCGGCAGCTTTTTCAAGCTGGAAGGTGAAAAGCTGCGGCAATTGTGGATGAGCGGCTGGCAGAGCAACCAGCCGGGCATTCCATCCTCACAGCCGTAAGAGGCGATCCTCCTCGCGGCCAAAACCGCGAATGACGATCCGATCTTCGAAAACATCGGCGATGGCGAAAGTGTTCTGGTCGGGCGTATCCACCATGCCCTTGAAATTGACGAAGTGGGTGTTGCCCAGCACACCGTAATTGCCTTCGTGATTATGGCCATTGAACCATGCGACGGCTGAAGAATGGGCGCTGAGAAGATCGACAATGCGGGGCGCGTCCCACATGTTGTGAGCGTTTTCCGGATAAAGCGGATAGTGGCACAGCACGACCACTTTTTCGCCGGCCGTATCCGATTTTTGCAGGACGTTTCGCAGCCATTCGAACTGCTCGTCGCTGAGCGAGGCGTTCCAGTCCTGTGCATTGATCGCGCCCGCTTGCTGCAGGTGCTTCAGCCGCTCCTGCGCAAGTGCACGACGCGGATCGTCGAGCGGCGGGGCGAAGAGACTGACCTCGTTGCCATCGAGCACGGCGAAGCGGACATTGCCGATGGCGAAGTCATGCCAGGGCGCCGGCATGCCAAGGCGGGCATGGATGGCGGTCAGATGCCCCGGCGCGACCGAAAAATCATGATTACCCGGCAACAGGACCGAGGGGTGGCGAAGCCCGTCATAAACACTGAGGATCGCATCGAAATTGTCGAAACCGCGGTCGATGATGTCGCCAAGCGTCACCACAAAGGCGAGGTCCTCTTCGTTGAAGACGGCGATCGCCTCGGAGAGCTTTTTCGGGCTTTCGGCATAATAGCGGCCCATGTCCGGACGGGGATCGGCATTGGCATATTGGGGATCGGCGACGATGCCGAAGGAGAAGAGAGGCTTGCTTTTTTCACTCATGATGCGCCGCGATAAACCCGGCTGATGACAGGCTTGTGACAAGCGGCCGGAACGGCACGCACGCCCCAAAAGCAGAACACCCGGCACAAAGGCCGGGTGTTCAAAAATTCCGTTCGCCAAGCCTTACTTGGCAGCGGCTTCGTAACGCTCCAGGACGTAGTCCCAGTTGATGAGGTTATCAACGAAGGCTTCCAGGTACTTCGGGCGCAGGTTGCGGTAGTCGATGTAGTAGGAATGTTCCCAGACGTCGACGCCGAGGATGGGATCAGCGCCATGAACCAGCGGGTTTTCGCCGTTCGGGGTCTTGGAGATTTCGAGCTTGCCGTTCTTGACGGAGAGCCATGCCCAGCCGGAGCCGAACTGGGTGGTGCCGGCAGCGATGAAGTCAGCCTTGAACTTGTCGTAGCCGCCGAGATCGGAAGCAATCGCCTGTTCCAGCTTGCCCGGCAGCTTGTTGCCGCCGCCGCCCTTCTTCATCCACTTCCAGAAATGGACGTGGTTGTAGTGCTGGGCAGCGTTGTTGAAGAGGCCGGCATTGGTGCCAAAGGACTTCTTCACGACTTCCTCGAGCGACAGGTCGGAAAGACCGGCTTCGGCAGCCAGCTTGTTACCGTTGTCGACATATGCCTTGTGGTGCTTGTCGTGATGGAACTCGAGCGTCTCGCGCGACATGTAAGGTGCAAGCGCATCGTAGTCGTAGGGGAGTTCGGGAAGTTCGAAGGCCATGGTTTTTACTCCTTTTTGCAGCGGGTTACCGCTCCTAGAAACCGTGTGAGCGGACCATAGGAGCGAACCTCTGTTTGGGCAACCTGCGAAATATCAAAATGTTCCGACAAAAGAGAAAATTCGTCTCGAGCCGGCTGCCACCACATTTGTTTCACAACCCTGGCGTACCGTTTTCCACCCTATCGGTTCGCTTTTACCGAAAATGCAGGAAGGAAATTCCATGACGCGCTTCATCACCCGAAACATTCTCTTCTTCGCAGCCTTCGCATCCCTGGCACTCCCCGCCGCCGCATCATCGGATGATGCGTGGAAGGAATTCGTGGCGGATGTGCAGACCGCCTGCCTTGCGGGCGCCAGGGACATGATCGAGGATGCCAAGGCAGTGGTTGATCCCGTCGGCAGCGAGAATTACGGCCTTGCCATCCTTACCGGCAAGGCGAAAGGCGCGGATGCGACGGTCAGCCATATCTGCGTTTACGACAAGAAGACCAAGGCGGTGGAACTGGGCAGCGAGCTGGCCGGCGATACGCTGAAGGTCGAAATCCCCGGCTCCACCAAGCCTTAATTCTTCCAGCGAGAGCGGGATTTCAGGCGAAAACCGCTCACGGTTTTCGCCATTCCGCCCTGACGACTCAGAAGCGCGGCGTGGTGTCACCCTCGCCCAGCGCACGCTGCATCAGCACGGTATCCAGCCATTGGCCGTGTTTCCAGCCGATGGATTTGAAGGTGCCGATATGCTCGAAACCGGCGGCACGGTGCACGCCGATCGAGGCGGCATTGGCCGAATCGCCGATGACCGCGATCATCTGCCGGAAGCCGCGTGCGGTCGCCTCCGCAATCAGCGCATCGAGCAGCTTGCGGCCGATGCCCATGCCTTTCATGGCCGGATCGACGTAAACGGAATTCTCGACCGCCGCGCCATAGGCCGGGCGTGCGCGATAGGCGCCGGCATAGGCATATCCGGCTACCTTTCCGCCGACATCGGCGACGAGATAGGGATAGTTACCCTCCACCAGAAGGCGACGGCGCTCGGCCATCGTCTCCACCGTTGGCGGATCGATCTCGAAGCTGGCGCGGCCATGAAGCACGGCGTCCCGGTAAATTTCGGTAATGGCTGGAATATCCGTCTCTTCACAGGGGCGGATGGTAAGGCTGGAAACGGTGGGAAGGGTCATTCTCTTGTCCTGCGGATCATTCACGCCATCATTGTGCATTGCGGCGCATCCAAAATAAAGATTATCTATCTTATACAAACGATAAGGTTTTCTTTGATGATGGACCTCGATCTGCGGCAGGTGCGCAGTTTCATGGATGTGGCTGATCTCGGCAGTTTTTCCGCCGCCGCCGACAAGGCTGGGCTAACGCAGCCGGCCATCAGCCTGCATATAAGGCTGCTCGAAAAGCAGCTTGGCGTGCGGCTGATCGAAAGGGTCGGCAGACGCGCGCAGCCGACAGCGGCGGGCCGGGATTTTCTCATCCATGCAAGGCGGATTGCGGAAGAAGTGGCGCATGCCATCGATACCGTCGCGCCGCATCGCAGCGGGGTGACGGGACGCCTGCGCATCGGCACGGGCGCCACCGCCTGCATCTACCTGCTGCCGCCGGTGCTGGGCCGCATCCGGCAGGCGATGCCAGGCATCGAAATCATCGTGCAGACCGGCAATACCCACGATATCTTGCGGCTGCTGGAGGCCAATACGATCGACGCGGCAGTGGTGGCCCTGCCCGCCAGCGGCCGCAGCCTCGACGTCAGCGACATCCATCTCGACGAACTGGTCGCGGTTTTCCCGCATGGCGCCGTCCCTGATGCAACGGCACTCACCGCCGAAACACTTTCGACGCGGCCACTGCTGCTTTACGAGGGCGGTAATACGCGCAGGCTGGTGGATCAATGGTTTTCGACGAGCGGCCGCACCGTGCAGCCCGCCATGGAACTGGGCAGCGTCGAGGCGATCAAGAAACTGGCGGGCGCGGGCCTTGGGCTTGCCATCGTGCCGCGCATGGCGATGGAGCACGAAGGGGCGGCGTCCGGGCTTGAATGGCGCTCTCTCGTCCCGCCGCTCGAAAGGCGGATCGCGCTGGCGATGAGACGCGACAAACATATGACCGCGCCGCTGCGGGCGCTTGCCGCTGCGCTGCCGGATGTGCGGAAACGATGAAGCCCGCACCTGTTGCGGATGCGGGCCCGGGCAGTTGAGGAGGACACTTTTCTTCCGTTATGCCGGACTTGATCCGGCATCCAGCCACGGCGCGTCTGCGCCGTGAAAGGACTCTCTCGCGATCAAGGACTTGATCGCATTGGGCCCCGGATCAAGTGGTGACGGCGGGTGGATGCCAGTTCCTCGCCATATCCAACGCTGGATCGCCTTCAGAACTCCGCCCAGTCATCACCCCTCACGGCCAGCGCCGCATTGCCGCGTGCGGCAACCGGGCGGGCCTTCAGAGCAGGATGGGCCGGAGCGGGATAGGCCGGAGTGCGGCCGGGGCTTGCGGCGCGCCGCATCTGCCTTGCCGTCTCATGCAAGGCGGAGGCCTGCTGGCCGAGCTGGAATTGCGAAAGCAGCGCCTGGAGATTGGCGCATTCCTGCGCCAGCCCCGCGCCGGCCGCGTTCATTTCCTCAACCATGGCGGCATTTTGCTGCGTGGCCTGATCCATGTGGTTGACGGCGGTATTCACCTCGGAAAGACCGGCCGACTGTTCCTGCGCCGCCGTGGCGATGGCGTCCATATGGGTGTTGACGGAAAGCACCAGCTGTTCGATCTCGGAAAGGCCGACGCCAGTATCGGCCACCAGCCTGACGCCCTCGCCCACGGCGATGGCGGAGGTGTTGATCAGCTGCTTGATTTCCTTGGCGGCATTGGCGGAACGCTGCGCCAGTTCGCGCACTTCCTGCGCCACCACGGCAAAGCCCTTGCCGGCATCACCCGCCCGCGCCGCCTCGACGCCGGCATTCAGCGCCAGAAGGTTGGTCTGGAAAGCAATCTCGTCGATAACACCGATGATCTGGCCGATCTGGCGCGAGGAATGCTCGATGCGTTCCATGGCGGAGACGGCATCGCGCACCACCTTGCCGGAAAGATCAGCCTTGGTGCGCGCATCGCGCACCGTGTCGCGTGCATCGCTCGCCCGCTTGGAGGTGGCGGTGACATTGGCTGTGATTTCCTCGAGCGCGGCGGCGGTCTCTTCCAGAGACGCGGCCTGCTGCTCGGTGCGACGGGACAGATCGTCGGAGGCGGACGAAACCTCATGCGCGCCGCCGTTCACCGTCTGGACGGAGTGGCCGACGCTTGTCAGCGCCTCGCGCAGCTGGTGGACGGAGCTGTTGAAATCATGCCGCAGCGCCTCGAATTGCGGCGCGAACGGCGTAGCGATCTCGCAGACCATATCACCGGAGGCAAGCCGGCGAAGGCCGCCGGCCAGCGAGCCGGTCGCCTGATTGAGCCGTTCCTCGGCCTCGGCTTCGGCGCGCTGCTGCAATTCGACGCGGTCGCGCTCGGCCTTGTCGCGATTGGCGTCCGCCTGCATCTCCAGCTCGCGGTTGCGAATGGCCGCTTCGCGGAAGATTTCCACCGCGCGGGCCATCTCGCCGATTTCGTCGCTGCGTCTGGAGCCGGATACATCGACGGTCAGGTTGCCGGTGGACAATTCCATCATCGCTTTGGTCAACCGGCTGATCGGGCGGGTGACGCGGCCGATGATGACGGCAAGGCAGAGAATGCAGACCCCAAGCGTGAGGATGAAAGCCGCGAGATAGATCATCGCGCCGATGAAGGCCTGCTGCTTGGCCTTTTCAGCGCTTGCATTGAGAACCTCCATCGCCTCGGAGGCGATTTTCGCGACCGTATCGAGGCTGGCCGTGACCGTATTGCGCCATGTATCGATGGTGAAGGACGGCGTGCGGCCGTTATTCAGATCATCGACAAGCTTGGCGCGCTGCGCGACGAAATCGCCCTTGAAATAGGTCCGGTCGGCAGTGGCGTAGATATCCTTCAGGGCTTGCGGCGTTGATTCATGCGCGACGAGTTCGCCGGTGGCTTTCCACGCAAACGCCGCGCCGGCATCGAAATTACCGAGCTGCTGGATCTCCTGCGGGGTGAGCGGCCGCTGCTGGGCGACGACCGCATTGATGACGACGGTGGCGCTGCCGCCGAGCGCACGTGCCGACCAGCCATAGGATCTGAGCTGTATGAGACCGGTCAGGCTCTGGTCCAGCGAGCGAACCTCTCCCTCCACCGCGGTCGATCCCGTCTCAAGTGCGGTCAGGAAATCCTGGCCGAGCGCCAGCACAGTCTTGTCCAGCCCGTTTTCGCGACGGTCGAGCGGCAGGGTAACGTTGGCGTCGACCTTTTTGCGCAATTCCTGAAATTGCGTGTAGATATCCTTCACGCGGGCAAGCGGCGCCTGAAGGCCAGCCTGATCAAGTGCGGCAGACTGTTCGAGGAAGGCGCCCATCGCTGCATCCACCTTCTGGCGCGATGCCTGCACGCTGGCGATGGTATTGGCGGTCTTCGCCGGATCGACGGTCAGCGCCGAGGCACTGTTGCCGCGTTCGCTGCGGAAATTCAGCAGGGCGTTAAACAGCAGCCTGTCGAGCGAAACGAGCTGCGCGACGTCCGAAAACGTGCGGGCGCGATGAACGGATTGCCACATGGCGTTGCCGACAAAACCCGCAAGTGCGATGCCGACAACCAGAAAAAAACCCACAAGTATATTGCGTATGCTGAAAAACATTGGTGGCCCCCATAGCCTAAATCGATAATGCCGCAGACTACAGGGTGGTTTTCTAAAATTGGATTAAATTGCCCCTTAATTTTCAGGGTAAATATCGCAAGGCAAAATAAAAGCCGCGACGGTTATGGACCCATCGCGGCTTCTGAAAACAGGACTTGCTGAAGGCTCAGACGTCGGTGCCGAGACGCGCCCAGTCCATGTAAAGATCGAGCGCCTTGCGCGCCACGGGTCCGGCCTGCAATTCCCGGTCATCGAGCTTCACGACCGGCGATACTTTCGAATAATTGCCCGAGCAGAAGATTTCATCGGCCTCGCGGAAATCCTCGACCGACAAGGTCGCCTCGCGCACATCGAAACCGGCCTGGCGCAGCAGGCCAATCACCCGTGAACGGGTGATGCCGGCAAGGAAAGTGCGGTTCGGAACGGGGGTGAGGACGACGCCGTCCTTGACCATGAAGATGTTGGCGGAGGCCGACTCGGCAACATTGCCGTTCATGTCGCGCATGAGGGCGTTGTCGAAGCCGCGCGAACGGGCTTCCAGAATGGCGCGGCCGCTATTGGGGTAAAGGCTGCCGGCCTTGGCGTCTGTCATCGCGGTTTCCGGCGAAGGGCGGCGCAGCGGCGAGACGGTGAGCGTCAGCGGCTTGCCGGCATCCATCGGCGCTTCGAAAAGGCAGAGCGCAAAGCGGGTGGAACTGGCATCCGGCGCCACGACGCTGCCGGGCATGCCGTGTTCGGCCCAATACATCGGCTTGATATAGATCGCCATCTCGCCGTCGAATTTCTTGACGCCTTCCAGCGCCAGGTTCTCGATCTCTTCCGCCGTCATGGTCGGCTTCATGCCCATATTGACGGCCGAGCGGTTGACGCGCTGGCAATGCAGATCGAGATCGGGCGCCACGCCATCGAACCAGCGCGCGCCGTCAAACACCGTGGAGGCCAGCCACATGGCATGCGAGGTCGGGCCGATGAGCGGCGGATTGCCGGGCAGCCATTGACCGTCAACATAGGTCCAGGTGGTTGATCGGGGTGCGGTATCGACGCTCATGATGGTCTCCTGTCTCAAGCGTTTCGGTAAAAACGCTCCGTCTTTTTGTCTTGCAGCAATTCCCGGCGCAAAACGCTTTGCACTTTATTGGAAATGCTCTGGAAATCGGCCGGAGTGAATGCCTCTCGCCTGATGAGGTCAAGTTTTAATTGCCGCGATTTCAGATTTTGATGGAAAATAACAAAGCGACACCCCGGGAAAGATGTTTTATGAGGCGAAACAAAAGGTTGGTGAATAGGTTCATCACAATAATTCATGCATCGGATGATGGCGGCGCTATTTCGCCCGTGCGATGCTCACGGTCTTACAGCTCTCTTGCAGGAGGAAATCATGGCATGGTCCGCCCAGCAATATCTCAAATTCGAAGATGAGCGGACACGTCCCGCCCGGGACCTTCTGGCGCAGGTGCCGCTGGAGCGAGTGCTGAACGGCTATGATCTCGGCTGCGGGCCGGGCAATTCCACCGAGCTTCTGACCGACCGTTATGGTGTCAATGTCATCACCGGCATCGACAGCGACGACGACATGCTGGAAAAGGCCGCGGACCGGCTGCCGAATACACGTTTCGGCAAGGCCGATCTTGCCCAGTGGAAGCCGGCGCAGAAGGCGGACCTGCTTTACGCCAATGCCGTGTTCCAGTGGGTGCCGGATCATCTCACCGTTCTCTCGCAATTGATGGACCAGCTGGAAAGCGGCGGGGTTCTGGCCGTGCAGATGCCCGACAATCTGCAGGAGCCGACGCATCGCGCCATGGAGGAGACCGGGGCCAACGGCGCGTGGAAAGACACATTTGCCGATGGCAGGCTGCGGCGCAAACCCCTGCCCGCGCCATCCGACTATTTCAACGCACTGGCGCCGAAAGCCGCTCGCGTGGATGTGTGGCACACCATCTACAATCACCCGATGAAGGATGCGGAAAGCATCGTCGAATGGGTTAAAGGCACCGGGCTTCGCCCCTATCTCACCGCCGCCGGCGAGGAAAACCACGAAGCCTTCCTCGCCGACTACACGCGGCGCATCGAGGCGGCCTATCCGCCGATGGCGGACGGCCGCCTGCTTCTGCGCTTTCCACGGCTGTTTGTGGTTGCGGTGAAGAAGTAACGTTAGCCCGCGAAGGCATAGACCCTGAGACGGTGGTTGTCGGGGTCAGTGGCCGTAAAGGTATAGCCGAATTCCATTTTTGCGGGCTGCTGCAGCATGGCGACGCCTCTTGCCTGCCAGCCGGCGAAAGTCTCATCCACCTGAGCGTCGGTTTCGACACGGAAGGCAAGCTCGCCGCCACCGCCCGTCGCCGCTGCCTTCGGCTCCACCGTGTGACGCGACCAGAGGCCGAGCTTCATGCCGTTCTGAAGCACGAAAAGCGAGAATGTGGGCGAGGATTCGACCGGCTCCGTACCCAGCAGGGTTTTGTAAAACTGCGTGCTGGCCGGCGGGTTATCGACATAGAGGATGGTGAAATCGGGGTGGGTCATGGTCGTTCTCCTGTGTTGCGGATGAACGATGTCTAGACCCGCCTGCTGTCAGTTTTTGTCAGCATGATCCCGCCGCCGCCGCTGTTTTTCGCGCTCGCGCCATTCTTTCAGCAAAGCCTGCCGGCGGCGGGGATAACGGCTGTTCAGAGGGCGGAAAGTTTCGATGCGATCGGCCCGGAAACTGCGAAAATCCTGCCGCGTCTCACACCATGCCAGCACCACCCGCACCAGATCGAAAAATGCGAGTGCGAAAGGCCAGATCACCCGCTCCGTCAACTCTCCCATTTCGTCACGATAGGTTATCACGACCTTGCTCTCCTTGCGGATCGTATCGCGAATTTCGGCGAGATCGACGCGGATGGCTGCCATGGCTTGCCCGGGGCCGATGAGCAGAGTGGAATTGTCGAGTTCTTCGCGCAGGGCATCGGGAAGCACGGCGGCGATCTTGACGAGCGCAGCACGCGCGGCTTCGGCCAGCCCTGCATCGGCACGACCCGCCACCCAGCGCGAACCCAGCACCAGCGCCTCGATTTCCTGCCCGGAAAACATCAGCGGCGGCAAAAGGAAGCCGGGGCGCAGCACATAACCCACGCCGGCCTCGCCCTCGATATCCGCGCCCTGCGCCTGAAGCGTCGCTATATCGCGGTAGAGCGTGCGCAGGCTGACGCCGGTCTGCGTGGCAAGGGCCGCACCGCTGACCGGCAAGCGGTGGGAACGAAGGATCTGCAACAGATCAAGCAGCCGTTCTGAGCGTGACATGCGACATTTCCTTCCATCCGCCCATTCGGATCGTGCCGCCGACATTCGCCGACGCGACCCGAGGGGTAACTCCGCCCGCTGCCGGGCGCAACCGCGCAAAAAGGAGTGGACAAGCCCGACGTGCCATCATGTAAATATGTGCGGGGATTTTCGCGTTCCCGCCACCATCACAGGCATTTTGAGTCTCCACCATGATCGTTCGTCCAAAACCGAACCTGCTGCAACTTTTCACCATCCTGCGCGGCTCCATCGTCGTCCGCATCTTTCCGCAGGTGCTTGCCGTTTTCCTGCTGTCGACGCTGGTTGTCTGGGCGCATAAGGTCCGGCCGGATCTGGTGCAGGCGCTGAACGGCGCGCCATTTTCGCTGCTCGGTATTGCGCTTTCGGTGTTCCTCGGTTTTCGCGCCAATGCCTGTTACGACCGCTGGTGGGAGGCCCGCAAGCAATGGGGCGCGCTGATGACCGGGGCGCGCACGCTGGCACGCCAGAGCACCATGCTCGAGAGCCGGCAGGATGTCGCCGGTCCCGTTGCCCGCCGGCGGATCATCGATCTCGCAATCGCCTTCTGCCATGCGCTGGTCTCGCATCTGCGCCCCGGTGACGCGACCGCCACCGCGGCCCGCCTCATTCCCGATGACATTTCGCAGACCTATGCCCGCAGCCGCAACAAGCCGGACATGCTGTTGCGCGAAATATCCGGCGCCTTCGTTTCCGCCAATGCGAAGGGGCAGATCAGCGATATACAGTTGCAGATGCTGGATGCCACCGTGCAGCAGATGGCGGCCGCACAGGCCGCGTGCGAGCGTATTCGCCATACGCCTGTTCCCTTCGGTTATTCGCTGCTGCTTCACCGCACCGCGCATCTCTTCTGCCTGCTTTTGCCGTTCGGTTTCACGGATCTGCTCGGCTGGGCCACGCCTTTCACCAGCACGCTCATCGCTTATACGTTTTTCGGTCTCGATGCGCTGTCCGACGAGCTGGAAGACCCCTTCGGCTCCGGCTTCAATGCGCTGCCGATCAATGCGCTTGCCACCACCATCGAAATCAATCTGCGCGAGGCGATGGGCGAGACCGATCTGCCGGCCGACCCGCGCCCGGTGGATTACGTGCTGATGTGATATCGTCCCGCCGGGTTGAAACCGATTGCTCGGACACCAGTTAATGAAAGACGGCTTCCCCGCCCGGCCTCCCCCGCCGGCCATGTTTTCAGCAAACAGGAGAGACATCCATGTATGACGTCAGCGCGAATGGCGCGAATATTCCCGCCCTCGGTTTCGGCACCTTCCGCATTCCGGAAGACGATATCAGGCGCATTCTGCCGGAAGCGCTGAAACTCGGCTTCCGCCATGTGGATACCGCCCAGATCTACAAGAATGAGGGGGCCGTCGGTGAGGTCATCGCGCAATCGGGCATTTCCCGGCATGATATCTTCCTGACCACCAAGGTCTGGGTGGACCGTTACCGTCACGACGATTTTCTCGCCTCCGTCGATGAAAGCCTTGCGAAACTGAAGACCGACCATGTCGATCTGCTGCTGCTGCACTGGCCGAAAAGCGATGTGCCGCTTGCCGAACGCATGGGCGCGCTGAACGCGGTGCGCAAGGCCGGCAAGGCGCGCAATATCGGCATTTCCAACTTCAACGTGGCGCTGACCGACGAGGCGGTAAAACTGTCGGACACACCGCTTGCCACCAACCAGATCGAATATCACCCCTATCTCGACCAGACGAAGGTGATTTCGGCGGCGCGCAAACACGGGATGTCGGTGACGGCCTATTATCTGATGGCCGACGGCCGGGTGCCGAACGATCCCGTTCTGAAGGATATCGGCGCGAAACACGGCAAGACCGCCGCGCAGGTGACCCTGCGCTGGGCGGTGCAGCAGCCGGATATCGTGGCGCTTTCCAAGACCGCGACGGAAAGCCGCCTCAAGGAGAATTTCGATGTTTTCGATTTTGCGCTGACGGAAGAGGAAATGCAGGCGATCCACGCGCTTGCAAAGCCGAATGGCCGCATCGTCAGCCCCGGCCACCTCGCGCCCGATTGGGACGACTGAGGCAACGGGGCCATCCGCTCCCGTCTTATCGCTCGGTCAGGGCCAGCTTCACACCCAGCGCCACGAAAGCGGCCGCGAAGCTGCGCCGCAGCCAGGCGAGAACCGCAGGGCGTGACACCACCTGCCGCCGGACCGAGGCGGCAAAGCAGCCGTAAAGCGCAAAGACCAGAAACGTCATGGCCATGAAGATCAACCCGAGATCGACCATGCGCCATGTCGGCAAGGCCTCATCCGGCGCGATGAATTGCGGCAGGAAGGCGAAAAAGAAGATCGACAGTTTGGGGTTCAGCAGATTGATGAGGATCGCCTCGCCGATGATGCGGGCGGCTTTCTGAGGCTCCCTGGTGTCGTCGATCTTCAGCGCACCGTCTTCCCGCAGCGTGTTCCACGCCATGTAGAGAAGATAGGCGACCCCCAGATATTTGACGATACCGAAGGCCAGCGCACTGGCGTGCAGTATGGCGGCAAGGCCGGTGATGGCGGCGAGCAGATGTGGCACGATGCCAAGCGTGCAGCCGAAGGCCGCGACGATGCTCGCCCTCGCCCCCTGCGAAAGACCGGCGGCCAGCGTGTAGACCACGCCGGTTCCGGGAGACGCGGCGACGATGAAAGATGTGATGAGGAATTCGGGTGTCATGGTGCGGGTGTGTCCTGTGGGTGGAGGACAGGAGCATGATGGTGCGTGGGGTGCGCGTCTTGGATGAAATTGCAGCACAGACGCTCGAAGGCTCGCGCCGAAGTGGCGAGTCACACTACCGGCCAGCCCACTCCATCCTCATTCCTGTGCTTGTCACAGGAATCCAGTCGACGCGCGTCTGCGCGGCGGGAGGACTCTTTTCAGCCCAAGGACTTGGGCTGGCTGGATTCCTGTGACAAGCACAGGAATGAGGGCGGAGAAAGCATCTACGAAAGCGCCGCCCGATAAACCGCCGGCGTCACCCCGAATTGCCGCACGAAGAACCGGTTCAGATGGCTCTGATCGGCAAAACCGGCGATGAAGGCCGCCTCGGCGGGCGGGGTGCCGCTGGCCAGCGCATGCCGGGCCACATGCACGCGACGCTGGAGAAGATAGCTGTGCGGGGTCAGGCCCGTCGCCCTGGCGAAAGCCCGCAGGAAGCGGAACTGGCTCATGCCTGCCTCGCTCGCCAGATCGGCAAGGCGGAACGACCGGGAGGGCTCGTCATCGATGCTGCTTTTCGCCCGCCTTATATTCTCGGATGCGGCGATTTCGTCGGGCTTCGCCGGCGTCTCCATCGCAGCCGCCAGAAGCATCAGCAAGGTCTCATCACTATCAAGGGTTTCGCCCGGTCGTTCCTTCGTAGTGACGGCGGAAAAGACAGCGTTGAACCGCTCCGCCAAAGGCCTTGCATCAACGGGATAGGCGAATTCGAAAGAACCTCGATCCTTCTCGCCGATATCGGCAATGGCGTCACGAACGATATTGATATCGAGATAGAGCATCCGCCAGGCGCGGCCGCCCTCCCCGAGCGGAATGCCATCATGCACCTCGCCCGGATTGACGGTGATGAGATGGCCGGCGCCCGCTTCCACCATGCCACGACCGGAAAGCGATTTCTGCGCGCCGCGCTCGATGAGACCGATGCCGAACTGGTCGTGCATATGGCGTGGAAAGGAGCGATCACTATCCGCCACCACGGCGGCAACACCGGGCATGCTGGTTTTCGGCATCAGGAACTGGCCTTGGGCCATGAAAGCGCGCGCTCCGCGGATAAGAGCGCGACGCTATCACAGGATGCCCCCTTGCGACAGACGCTGCCGTTTACGGATGCATATGGTTGATCATGGCGAAGACCTGATCGAAATTACCGTTCTGCGCGGCGAAACGCAGCGGCTTGCAGCGATCCACCACAACTTCCTTCTCATCCGGGCGATTTTCAAGAATATCCATCACCTCGGAAATGAAGGCGTCGAGCGGCATGGCCCTTTCATCACTCGCCTGCCCCTCGCCCATTAGTGTCGTTTGCACATAGGGCGGCACGATTTCGATGACCTCCACCGGTGTCTCCTTCAGCTGCTCGCGCAGCGCAACCGAATAGGCATGGATGGCCGATTTGGTGGCGCTGTAGGTGGGGGTCAGCACCATGGGCACGAAGGCCAAACCGGAGGACACCGTGAGCACCGTTGCGGCGGGTTGCTTGAGGAAATGCGGCAAAAGCGCCGCCGTGAGGCGAATGGGTGCGAGAAGATTGGTGGCAATGGTTTCTTCGGCCGTGTCGAGATAATCCGGTGCTGCGGCGATGTCTTCCGGCCGCATGATGCCGGCATTGTTGATGACGGCGTTGAGGGCCGGATGGGCCTTCACCAGCGCCTCGGCGAAAGCGCGGATGCCTGCGGCGTCGGTTGCGTCCATCACCATCGAGGCCATGCCGGGATTGGCGGCCGTCACCTCGTTGAGCACGGCCTGGCGGCGGCCGGAAATGATGACCCGGTTGCCGGCCTTATGAAACGCTTCCGCCAGCGCCCGGCCGATGCCGGAACCGCCGCCGGTGATGAGAATGGTGTTGCCGGTGATTTTCATTGCAGCATCCTTTGCTTGTTGGCTGAAAGGAAGTTAGCTATGATACTCTCCAATCGAAAGTAGGCACCCAAAAGATTTATACTTACCCAAAGGAGAGTGTAAGATGAAACGGCACGCCGCCGATCCGACCATTGAGAGCCGGCGCAAGGTTCCGCCGCCCACGGATACCAATCCGGTCATCGAGGCGCTGGTTCAGGACATTATCGCCAAGGTGGCGGACAAATGGACGATGCTCATTCTGGAAGTGCTGGAAGAGCACGGCACACTGCGTTTCACACAGATTGGCAAACATGTGGGCAGCATCAGCCAGAAGATGCTGACAAAAACGCTGCGGCAGATGGAAAGCGACGGGCTGGTGCGCCGCACCGTGCATCCCGTCATTCCGCCGCATGTGGATTATGATCTCACCCATCTCGGCCGCACGCTCGGCAGCGCCTTTTGCGGCGTGTGGATCTGGGCGGAAACGCACCATGCGGACATAGAAGAGGCGCGGCGGCGATTCAAAGAACAGCCGCCGCGCCCCGCAATGGATTAATGTCGCCTCAAGCGAACTGGCTAAGGCCCGGAACCGAGGCAATCACCTGGTCAACGGTCTCATCGCCCGCGTGCTGACGGGCAACGGCGATGGTTTCCTTGGCCAGCGTGGAAATCTCGCTCATGCCGATACCCTGGCTCATCAACTGCTGGCCAAGACCCATGATGCCGCCGCCGCCGATCGCGCTCATCAGTCCGCCCAGCAGACCACCGCCGCCATTACCGGTACCCTCACCGTTATATTGCGCCACGAGATCACTGGCGCCCGGAATGGCTTCGATCATCTTGGCGATCGGGCCGTCGGCCGCCTCGCGCTGGAGAAAACCGAGAATCATGCCGACGGCCTTTTCGGCCAGTTGAGGGTCGATACCCGCCTTTGCGGCGATCTGATCAACGATTTCGTTCATTCTTGCCTCCTGTTGAAAAACGACGCCAACATCGAATAACTGACGTTAACGTCAACGTAAAACAATCTCATGCCGCATTCAAGCGGCCACGGATAGGTGCGGCAACTTTCATCAAGCGCTTTTTATTCATCGCCATCAAGCAGTTGTTGCGCCTTGAAACTGTCCTTATAAGATCATCACAACCAAACTATGAAAAGGCCGCGTTTACCATCAGCGGTCAAGGCACGCTCGTTACGCTTTTAATTCGGACATGACTTTTGTGAAATCCATGGTGATTTAAGGGTCATGCATCAGCCGCAGGAGAAATTGGTCGATGTTGCAGGACGGACAGCTCTATATCGGGACCAGCCGCAATCCGGATGACAGCCTGAACAAGGGCGAATATCTGGAACTGAAATTCGGCAACCGCCACGGTCTCATCACCGGCGCGACGGGAACGGGCAAGACCGTGACGTTGCAGGTTCTCGCCGAAGGCTATTCGAAGGCCGGCGTTCCGGTGTTCTGCGCCGATATCAAGGGCGACCTTTCCGGCATCGCGGCCGAGGGCGAGGCGAAAGACTGGGTGCAGAAACGCGCCGAGCAGATTGGCTTTACGGATTTCTCCTATGGAAAATCGCCTGTCATCTTCTGGGATCTCTACGGCGAAAAAGGCCATCGCGTGCGCGCCACCATCGCCGAAATGGGACCGCTGCTGCTTGCCCGACTGATGGACGCATCGGAAGCGCAGGAAGGCGTGCTCAACATCGCCTTCAAGATCGCCGATCAGGGCGGGCTGCCGCTGCTTGATCTGAAAGACCTGCAATCGCTGCTGAATTATATGGGCGAAAACGCGTCGGCGCTTTCCAACCAGTTCGGCCTGATTTCCAAGGCCTCGGTCGGCTCACTGCAACGCGGGCTGCTGGTTCTCGAACAGCAGGGCGCCGCAAATTTCTTCGGCGAGCCGGCATTGAAGATTGCCGACATCATGCGCGTCGGCGCGGATGGCCGCGGCACGGTTTCGGTTCTTGCGGCTGACCGGCTGATGATGAACCCGCGCCTTTACGCCACCTTCCTGCTCTGGATGCTCTCGGAACTGTTTGAGGAACTGCCTGAGGTGGGCGACCCGGAAAAGCCGCGTCTGGTGTTCTTCTTCGACGAGGCACATCTGCTGTTCAACGATGCGCCGAAGGTGCTGGTCGAGCGCGTGGAACAGGTGGTGCGCCTCATCCGCTCCAAGGGCGTGGGTGTCTATTTCGTGACGCAGAACCCGCTCGACGTGCCGGAAACCGTTCTTGCCCAGCTCGGCAACCGTGTGCAGCATGCGCTGCGCGCCTATACGCCGCGCGAGCAGAAGGCCGTGCGCACCGCCGCCGACACCTTCCGCCAGAACCCGGCCTTCAACACCGCCGACACCATCACCACGCTTGGCACGGGTGAGGCGTTGATTTCCACCCTGCATGACAAGGGCGCGCCTTCCATCGTGGAACGCACCCTCGTGCGCCCGCCCTCGGGCCGAGTCGGGCCGCTCACCGATGCGGAACGCAAATCGCTGATCGATCTCAGCCCCTTCGCCGGCCAATATGACAAGGATATCGACCGGGAATCCGCCTTCGAAATCCTCGCTGCCCGCGCCCAGAAGGCGGCGGAAGCCGAAGCCGCCAAGCGCGCGGAAGAGGAAAATGCCGCCAACCAGTCCGACAACGCTTCCGGACGCTGGCGCCTGCCGGGCTTCGGCGACGAGGAGCCCGCACCGGCCTCGACCGGCTCGCGCAATGGCGGCACCCGCAAGACCGGCTACCAGCGCGAAACGGTGATCGAAGCGGCGATGAAAAGTGCCGCCCGTTCTGTTGCGACATCCGTAGGGCGGGCGATCGTGCGCGGGATTTTGGGTAGTTTGAAGCGGTAAATATGTATTGAAGCACCTATGCAGGTCGAGCGTGCGCCACTTGTTTCTTCTCCACGCCGGGGAGAAGTCCGCGGCAGCGAGATGAGGGGGACAGGGTAGAGATATTCGGCAAGGTTGCCCCCTCATCCGACCCTTCGGGCCACCTTCTCCCCGGCGGGAAGAAGAAACGGTGCCGCACCGTAGCGCCATCCTATAACGGCCGCACCTGCGCAAAACCCATTGCCTCCCGCCACCACCGCTGCTAATCATCAAGCGGTTCAACCCGTATCAAGAAAGGAGGCTTCGCATGGATATTTCCTGCTTCTGGCGTTACCGCCAGATCCGCCACCTTTCTGCCCTGCAGATGCGTTTGCAGGGCTGACCGGAACTTCCAAGACTCTGGTTTGCCCAAAAGGCCGCGCGGAACGCAGCTCGTCTGCCATTGCGCATGTTTTCATGACGGATCATCTCGACCGAACAACCCTGCCCGCATGTGGCAGCCAGCTTCGTTGATGATCCGTTTCGCCAGAGATACATCATGACCCTTATCACGCTTCGAAACCTCGGAATCATTCTGGGCAAGCCGCTTTTTTCCGGTCTCAGCCTCACCATCCATGCGGGAGACCGCATCGGCATTGTCGCGGCGAATGGCTGCGGCAAATCCACCCTGCTCAATTGCCTTGCTGGCGAACTGGATGCCAGCAGCGGCGGCATCACCCGGTTACGCGGGTTGACGCAGTCCATCGTCCACCAGCATCTGCCCCCGGCCCTTCTCCCACGGACAATGCGGGATGCGGTATTATCCGCCCTGCCGGCGGATGTAATCGACAGCGACAGCTGGCGGGCCGACATCATCCTCGATGAGATGGCTGTGCCGGAAAGCTATCGCCATCGCTCCCTGCAACAGCTGAGCGGTGGCTGGCAGCGGCTTGCCATGCTGGCGCGGGCATGGATCACCGAGCCGGACTTATTGCTGCTCGATGAGCCGACCAACCATCTCGACCTTGAAAAAATCAAGGTGCTGGAGGGTTTTCTGCAACAATTGCCCCGCGATACGGCGGTGGTCATTGTCAGCCATGACCGCGCCTTTCTCGACAATGTCACCAAAGCCACGCTGTTCCTGCGGCCGGAAAATTCCTCGCTCTTCCGGTTGCCCTATGGGCATGCGCGAAGGGCGCTCGAAGAGGAGGATGCCGCCGATGGACGGCGTTTCGAGCGCGACATGAAGACCGTGCAACAATTGCGCCGGCAGGCGGCGAAGCTCAACAATATCGGCATCAATTCGGGCAGCGATCTTCTGACCATCAAGACCAAGCAATTGCGGGAGCGCGCCGAAAAGCTGGAGGAAAATGCGCGGCCCGCCCATCAGGATCGATCTGCCGGAAAGATCCAGCTTGCCAATCGCGGCACACACGCCAAGGTACTGGTGACGCTGGAGGATATTCCCGTCTCGACACCGGATGGCACCTTGCTGTTCCGCACCGGCCGGCAATTCATCCGCCAAGGCGACCGCATCGTCATTCTCGGCCATAACGGCGTCGGCAAGACGCGGCTGATCTCGCTTCTGAAGGCGGCAATAAGGGCTGACGAACAGGTGGCGGAGGGCATCAAGGCCACCCCCTCGCTGGTGGCGGGATATGTCGACCAGTCGCTCGCCGAAATCGATGATGCCAGCACGCCGCTGACGCTCATCACACACCGCTTCGACATAGGCGACCAGCGCGCGCACGGTTTGCTCGCCGGTGCAGGCATCGACATGGAAATGCAGAAACGTCGCATCGCGACGCTTTCCGGCGGGCAGAAGGCGCGGCTTGCCATGCTGGCGCTGCGCCTGACCGAGCCGAATTTCTACCTGCTGGACGAGCCGACCAACCACCTCGACATTGAGGGGCAGGAAGCGCTGGAGGCGGAAATTACCGGCCGTCAGGCCAGTTGCGTGCTCGTCTCGCACGACCGGAGTTTCGTGCGGGCGGTCGGGACACGTTTCTGGCTGATCGACAAACGCCGGCTGGTGGAAGTCGAAGATGCGGAAGCGTTTTTCGCTTCGGCATGAGTGTTCTCAAACGAAGGCCCCTCCCGCCAATCCAGTGGCGGGAGGGGCATGATTTTTACTTCTTCTGCGACACGAGCGAGAAGAAGGCGCCCTGCGGGTCCTGGCAATTGACGATCCAGCTTTCGCCGGGAACCTCCATCGGACCGTTGACGACCTTGCCGCCGCCGGCGCTGACGCGGGTGATGGCGGCATCAATGCCTTCAACATTGAAGTAATAACCCCAGTAGCAGTCGGGCGCCTGCGGCATACGTTTCATCATGCCGCCGATGGCCTTGCCGTTATGGGCGAAGATGCGATACGGCCCCATTTCGCCCATGTCGAAATCATGGTCCTTGGTCCAGCCGAACACCTCGCCATAAAAGGCGGTCGCTCCATCCACATCGCCCGTCATCAGCTCATGCCAGCCGACATGGCCGGGCAGGTTTTGCGCGTCTTCGGGAAAACCGCCGCTTTCCATCGGCAGTGGCGTCATGATGCACAGAACCGCACCATAGGGGTCCGCCACCACAGCAAACCGGCCGATTTCAGGAATATCCTGCGGCTGGCGCATGACGGAACCGCCCTTTTCCTCGAAAAGCTTAGCCGAGGCATCAACATCGTCAACGTCGACATAAGCGGTCCAGTTCGGCGGAATGCCCTGACCCTTAAGTTCCTCGGTCAGTTCCATGACACCGCCCATACCTTTGCCATTGGCTTCCAGCACCAGATAGGGCATTTCCGGCGAACCGAAATCCTTGGTCTGCCAGCCAACGACATGGCCATAAAAGCGTGCGGCCGCTTCCATGTCAGGCGTCATCAGTTCAACCCAGATGAATTTTCCATGTGTATCGGACATCTTCGTCTCCTCAGGAGGTTTGGGCGTCTATATTTGATTGGGTGATCCCGCCCGCCGCGGGGCGCGGCGGCGCTGGTCTTTGCGGCTCGTTCCGGCAGGGCTTACCCCTTCCGGCGGAATTCCGATGTCATGAAGGTCTTGAATGTGCCATCCGGCTGGCGGACGCTGCCGGAAAAGCTGCGGTGATTGTCGTCATGCAGCACCAGCACATCGCGATAGGTATCGATGCGGCCGGAACCGTCAAAGGCGGGGCCTTCGGCTTCCAGTGTCAGGGTCTTGCCGTCCTCTTCCAGCCAGCCCCTGTAGACCCAGAGATAGGTCATCATAGACCCTATCCAGCTTCCGACGAAATTGCCCTTGGCCGGGTCGAAACCGACCGTGATCACGGCTGTCATCTCGTCACCGTCGGGCATCTTGCCTGTGCCCTCGCCGACGATCCACAGCCCTCCGATGGAGCGGACCGTCTCGGTGAATCGCTGCGACGGGTCGTCGGCGTCATAATTCTCATGGCCGGAACTGGCGATCATGACCCAGTCACCAACGATTCTCGACAGGAATTCATGTTCCTTCTGCGGCTTGGCGCTTTGCATTTCCATTATGGTCTCCTCCTCGTCCGTCCGTTTCAGTGGCAGCAGGCTGCAGCTTTCGGCGCGTCCTCATATTGATCGTGCCGGCGCACCCAATCCATTACGCCGTCTTCATTACGGCCTTTTGGCACAAGATCGAGCAGCATCAGCGTGCCGAGCGCCTGCTCCATGCCGCGGGCATAGGCCGAGTAAGTGTGATAGATCTTGCCATCTTCGCCTTTGGCGAAAATGCTGACGCCGTGCAGATCCTTCAGGTCGCCCATCGGTTCGATTTCACGGTAATTATAGGTGATGGCCCCGCCCTTGATATCCTCATCACGGAAGGAAGCCTGATAATCATAGTTGAAATCGCTGTCCGCTGCGGAAACCCACGGGAACTTCCAGCCCATGCGGTGTCTATAGGCTTCGATCTTTTCAAGCGGCGCGCGGGAGACCGCGACGAAACCCGCATCGCCATGTTTCAGATGGATCATCGCGCCATCGACATGGTCGGCGAAAAAGGAACAGCCGGTGCAGCCCTCCTCCCAGTCAGGCGCCAGCATGAAATGATAAACGATGAGCTGGCTGCAATCGCCGAACAGTTCCTTGAGCGATTTCGGGCCGGAAGGCGCATCGAAAATATAGTCCTTCGTCACCTCTTCCCAGGGCAATGCGCGCCGCGCCTCGTTCAGCCGGTCACGGGCGCGGGTCAGTTCCTTTTCCTTCACCAGCAGATCGCGGCGGGCCGCAAGCCACTCTTCATTCGAAACAACAGGATGAGACATGATCTTTCCTCCTTGGATCCGTCTTTCACCACGGCGCCACTCCGCTCCACCGGAGGACACCGCCTATTTCTGCGTTGAAAGTCAGTTAAACCATCAGCGGCGCATCAAGTTCCGCTTGACTAATTAGGTTGATATCAACATATTTATCGCATGTCAAACGCCAGCGTGATTCCTTTTTCGACAACTCTTTTCGTGCGGGACGCCTGTCTTTGCCTGCACGCCCAGCGCGCTGCACGGGCCTTGGCGCGGCTGTTCGACAATGCGCTGAAGCCTGTTGGCATCAATAATGGTCAGTTTTCCCTGCTGATGTCGCTGAACCGGCCGGAGCCGCCGCCGATGGGGCCGGTCGCCCATCTTCTGGCGATGGACCGGACGACGCTGACCGCGGCGCTGAAGCCGCTGGAGCGGCGCGGGCTGGTCAGCATCGAACAGGACCCGAAAGACAGGCGCGGCAAACGGCTGCGGCTGACGGCGGATGGCATGGCCGTGCTTGCGGCGGCCTTTCCCATCTGGGAACAGACTCATGCGGAAATCGAAGCAAAAATCGGCAGTGGCGACCCCGACCGGCTGCGTCGCGATCTTATCGATCTCGGCTGACAGCACGACGGCATGACGCCACTTTTATCGGCCAGAATGTCATCGGGCCGTCGTGCTGGAAAACGAAACTACGGACGAAACTACCCCAAAAACGCAATCCAGGAGGAAAGATCATGCGTGCAATCGTTTTTGTAAAAGCCACCAAGAGCAGCGAAGATGGCGTCATGCCCACAACTGAACTCATGGCGGCAATGGGAAAATTCAACGAGGAACTGGTCAATGCCGGCATCATGCAGTCCGGCGACGGGCTGCACCCCTCCTCCAAGGGCAAGAGGGTTGTTTTTGATGGCGACAGCCGAACTGTCATTGATGGCCCCTTCCCGCACACCAACGAGCTGGTTGCCGGCTTCTGGCTGTGGAATGTCAAGGACATGGATGAAGCGGTGGCATGGGTGAAACGCTGCCCCAACCCAATGCTTGAGTGCAGCGAAATTGAAATCCGTCCGCTGTTCGAAATGGAAGACTTTGGCGATGTCGTAACGCCAGAAATCGCAGCGCATGTGGAAGAGCTGCGCGCCCGTGTGGGCAAGCAGTAGCGGGACTCAGGCTTACGGCTGGGCCTGAACAGGCCGAGCGGATGCCGCTTGTTTCTTCTCCCCGCCGGGGAGAAGTCCGCGGCAGCGGGATGAGAGGGCGAGCTCTCCGTAAATCTCTACCGTTGCCCCCTCATCCGACCCTTCGGGCCACCTTCTCCCCGGCGGGGAGAAGAAAACGGAGCGCCACCTCACCCCAGGAGGCCGGCCAGACGCGGGTCATTGACAAAATCCGAAACAGAAAAGCCCGTCCGGCGCATCGGGAATTCGCACAGGGCCTGCACTCCGGTTTTCGACAAGTGAATGCGCCAGCTCATCCGCTCTACCGGCGTTTTGGCCGCAAAGGCCTTTGGCGACAAAATTGCGATGTTGAGGCCACCTGCGGGATCGCGCACCGAGCGGTAAAGGATGGCTTCAACCTTTGCTTCACGCGCCTGCTCCGCCAAGGCCTGACACGGCTCGTAATTCGTAAGATCGGTCCACAGCGCCTCGTTACGGCTCAGCTCCGGCTTCGTCAGATCAAGCGCCGCATCCGTGGCGACACGGGCGGCAAAGGCGGAATATTCGGCAGGATTGGCGGGCAGCGGCGTACCCGGCGATTCGGCATAAAACAGCAGCCGGTAAAAGGCCATTTCGGCAAGCGCCGTCTCCACCTTTGCCGCGGCGTAATAAACACCCTCGGTGAAACCCGCACGGCGGAAACGCGAGCCGTGCGGATAGGCTGCGCCATAACGGAAAGGCGTGGCGAGAAGATAATCGAGACCGGCGCATTCGGGCGGAAACGGCCGCTTGCTCGTCTCGAGAATATCTTCCAGCAGCGATTGCTCCTCCACCGTATCCACCAGCTTCATGGTGGAAACCTGATGCTGCGCTTCCACCAGCCGCCAGTATTTTCCCGATGCGGCGCGTTTTTCAGACAGGAGCGCGTCGGGCGTCCAGATAGGAGAGGACATCGATCAATCCGGTAATGGTGGTCAGCTTTTCGGCAGGTACGGCGTTCAGCGCCGTATTGTGATTACGCAGCCAGTTTTTCGCAACGGTCTCGTCACCGCCGGCAATCGCGTCCAGCGAGCGGAAAACCCGGACCAGCAGCACCGCCAGCTCGAAGGATTTGGCGCCCGGCTCCAGCAGGAAATCCAGCCTCTTCATGCGCGACACGGTGGGGGCGGAAACGCCGAGAATATCCGCCGTGCGGGCGGCATTCAGGCCCAGCCGCTCGGCAGCGGCGATAACGGCCTTGGTGACGACCCTGCCCTGCGCTGCAGGATCCATGGCAGTCTTGGCGTGAATATTCATGGCGCACATCCTTTCCTCAGAAAGAATATAGCATATTTATTTCCACGAACAAGAAGGCCGGGGTAAACCCGGCCCACTTTTTGATAGCTGCAATATCAGGCCACAGAAACCGGCACTTCCGTAGAAGTGCGCATGGCGTGGCTATAAGGGCAAACAATATGGGCGGCAGCGACCAGTTCTTCTGCCTTTTCGCGCTCCAGGCCGGGAATGTTGACCTTCAGCGACACTTCAATGCCGAAGCCGGTGCCGTCTTCGCGCGGGCCGATGCCGACAGTTGCCGTCACAGTGGTGTCTTCCGGGATCTTTACCTTCTGCTTGCCGGCAACCGCCTTCAGCGCGCCGAGGAAGCAAGCCGAATAACCGGCGGCGAAAAGCTGCTCCGGGTTGGTGCCGCGGGCGCCGTCACCGCCCAGTTCCTTCGGAACGGTCAGCGTTACGTCGAGAACGCCGTCTTCCGACTTGGCGTTACCTGCACGGCCACCGGTGGCGGATGCTTTGGTCGTGTAGAGAATAGGCATGGCATTTACTCCCTTCGGGTTGGTGTTGAGTGGTTTATAGCGAACAATTAAATTGTGCGCAATATGATTTTGCACATTGAATAAAATTTTGTTTTTTGCGATAGTTTTCACGAAATTTCGCCGCACATCCATGTGGCAGGAACCGAAAGCGGGGGCCGATTGTTCCCTCCCCGGTTTTATTTTGGAGCAGGACTATGGGCGCAGAGGGCAACGACACTAAGATGGAAAGCCTGTTGAGGCTGGACCAGCAGATATGCTTTGCCCTTTATGGCGCAGCGCACGCTTTCACACGCGCCTATAAACCGCTGCTCGACCCTATCGGACTGACCTATCCGCAATATCTGGTCATGATGGCGCTCTGGGAAAAGCAGACCTCCACCGTCAAGGCGCTTGGCGAAATGCTGGGGCTGGATTCCGGCACGCTCTCACCGCTGCTGAAAAGGCTGGAACATGCCGGACTGATAACCCGCAAACGCGGCACGGTGGACGAGCGGCAGGTGCTGGTGGCCTTAACGCCAAAGGGCGCCGACCTCAAAAAAGAGGGCGTGAAGATCATGGCCGCAATCGGCGGCGCCACCGGCTGCGAGCTGGAGGAACTGGCGCAGTTGCGGGACCGGGTTAACGCGTTGAAAGACAGCCTCGCCCGCACATAACCCTGAAAAAACTAAAGGCGGCACAAGGCCGCCTTCATTTATGCGAATATGCTTCGGCTTACTGCCAAACCACCACACGCGCCTTCTGCGGCACGCGGTCATAGAGGTCGATGACGTCCTGGTTCATCAGGCGCACGCAGCCGGAAGAGACGGCCTTGCCGATGGAGTTCCATTCCGGCGAGCCGTGCAGGCGGTAAAGCGTGTCCTTGCCGTTCTGGAAGATATAGAGCGCGCGGGCGCCGAGCGGGTTCTTCAGGCCCGGCGGCATGCCGCCATTCTTGGACGAATATTTCACCAGTTCCGGCTGGCGGGCGACCATTTCGTCCGGCGGGGTCCATTTCGGCCATTTCTGACGCCACTGGATGACGCCTTCACCCGACCAGGCGAAACCATCGCGGCCGATGCCGACGCCGTAACGCATGGCGCTGCCGCCCTGCTCCACAACGTAGAGGAAGCGCGAGCGCGTATCCACGACGACGGTGCCGGGGCGCTCGCCGGTCGGGTCGACGACCCGCTGGCGATAATAACGCCGGTCGATTTTCTGATAGGGGACAGCGGGAATGACGTAACCGCCATCTTCAACCGAGCCGTACATGACGGCCAGTTCCGCATCGCTGACGCCGGGCGAGAACATCTGGCGGAAATCGCTGCCGATGGCGCTCGCCTGCTGGCGGATGGCGTCTCCCGTGCCGGATGAGGCGCAGCCCGCCAGAAGCGAAGCGGAGGAGATGCCGAGAAGGGAAAGAAAGGTGCGTCTGGAAAGATCTGTGTCGGTGCTTGTCATAAGGCCGGTTTGTCCCACATTTCGAACGGCTATATCGCCGTTGTACGTCATTTGTTCCGTATCATGCGTATTGCGAAAATAGTTAACCGACCGCTAAAAGCCAGTCACAAGGCGCCGGAGGATTGGAGCCCGCATCTCTTTCTTTTAGAACGTGGTCAGATAACCACAATCTGCGCCCCTTTGGGCACACGCTCGTAAAGATCGATGACATCCTGGTTGAGCATGCGCACGCAGCCGGAGGAGGTCGCCTTGCCAACGGACTGCCAGTCCGGCGTTCCATGCACACGGTAAAGCGTGTCCTTGCCGTCCTTGAAAATATAAAGCGCACGCGCACCGAGCGGGTTGTTAAGACCCGGCGTCATGCCGCCATTGGCCGCCGAGATGGAGGTGAGCTCCGGCTGGCGCCTGACCATTTCGTCCGGCGGCGTCCAGCGCGGCCATTTCGCCTTCCACTGAATCTTGCCGCGGCCCGACCATGCGTAACCATCGCGCCCGAGACCGACGCCGTAACGGATCGCCTTGCCGCCCGGCTGCACCAGATAGAGGAAATGCTGTTTGGTATCGACGATGATGGTGCCGGGCGCTTCCGCCGTCTGATAGCTGACTTCCTGCCGCAGATAACGCGGGTCGATGCGCCCATAAGGAATGGCGGGCAGTGAACGGTCCTCGTCGCGGATCGGGCCATACATGACCCGATGCAGCGGATTGGAAACCGGCAGGCCATAGGTCACCATGCGATCAGGCGCGAGCGGTGCGGCCTGCCCCTGCACCTGCGGCGCGCTCAGGCCCTGCCCGCGCACCGGCGGACCATATTCCTGATGGAAGCGGGTCCTGAACAGATCCGGCGGACGCGTCGAAAGCTGGCCCGGCTGCGGCGGCAATTCCGGCTGACGGTTTGAGCTGACGGAATTGAAGTTGAAGACCGGCGCCGTTTCCCGCACGAAGACATCCGGATCCATCCGGGTCGTATCCGTCACAAAAAGGCAGCCGCTCAGCAGCGGCAGAGCCGCAAGACCCGCAAGAGAGGCCGCCCGGCGGCAGTGTTTCATAAAGAGTGCTGTCATCTGAACCGCTTCATGGAATCCAATATGCCGCCATGATGAACCGCGCGGCTGGCGCGAAGCTGGTGTGAACTTTTCAAAAAAAATCGGGAAATCGCATTTTTACCCTTGAACCTCTAGTTGCTAGAGGTGCCAGATTGGCTGTCGACTGGAATTCAGGAGCGAAAACCATGAATATTTCGACACGCGGCAATCTGAACGGGGAATCAGGAGACCTGACCTTCACGGTCGGCGGCATGGATTGCGGCAGCTGTGCGGCAAAGATCGAAACCGCGCTCTCCCGCCTGCCCGGCGTTGCCGACGTCAAGGTGTCCGTTGCACGCGAAAGGTTGAACCTGTCGCTGGCGGAAGACAAAACGTCGGTTGCAAAAATCGAGGATACGCTGCGCAAACTCGGCTTCAAACCCGCTTTGCTGCCGCAGGAGAAGGCTCCGCGCGAAAAGATCGCAGCGGAACCTCACGACCATGAGCATGACCATTCATCGTGCGGAGGTCACCACCCTGCGGAAGCCGCCCCCAGCGTTGAGCAGAACAACGCCCTGACATTTTCGGTGGGTGGCATGGATTGCGGCAGCTGCGCCGCGAAGATCGAAACCGCACTTGGCCGCCTGCCCGGTGTTGCCGACGTCAAGGTATCGGTTGCGCGGGAAAGGTTGAACCTTTCGCTTGCCGAGAACACAACCCCGACCGCAAAAATCGAGGATACGCTGCGCAAGCTCGGTTTCAAACCCGCCTTGCTGGCGCAAGACAAATCGGCGCGAGGCAAGGTGGAAGATGACGGGCACGACCACGGGTCCTGCAACGGTGATCATGATCATTCAGGCCACGATCACTCGGGCCATGATCACTCGGGCCATGACCATTCCGGGCACGATCATGCGGACCATGACCACGCCAATTGCGGCGGTCACGACCATGATCACGCCGGGCATTCGCATGAAAAGGCGCAGCCCGCGGCAGTGACCTCAAGCGCAGAGGTCGGACACGCCCATGGCGCTGATGAAAAGGGTGCATGGTGGCGTACGGCCAAGGCCCGAAACACCTTCACCGGCACCATTCTGGTCGCGGTCGCCTATGCGGCGGAACTCGCCTTTCCGGCCTGGGGTGGTTACGCCTTCATCATCGCCACGCTGGTGACGCTGTTTCCGATTGCGCGCAATGCCTTCAACGCCGCCCGTTTCGGCGCGGTCTTCACTATCGAAATGCTGATGACCATTGCCGCCATCGGCGCGATCTTCATCGGCGAGGCGGAAGAAGCCGCCATCGTCGTTCTGCTCTTTTCCATCGGCGAATTGCTTGAAGGCTTTGCGGCCGCACGCGCCCGTTCGGGCATCAAGGCGCTTGGCTCCCTGCTGCCGAAAACAGCGCTGGTCGAGGAAAACGGTACGCTCCGTCAGATGTCTGCCGATCAGGTGCGCATCGGCCAGGTGGTCGTGGCCCGCCCCGGTGACCGCATCGCCGCCGATGGCGTGGTGATGGAGGGCGAATCGAGTGTCGACGAATCGCCGATGACCGGCGAAAGCATCCCGGTCGCCAAGGAAAAAGGCGCCCGCGTCTTTGCAGGTTCGATCAACCATGACGGCTCGCTGCGCATCCGCGTTGACCGCGCGCCGGAAGACAACACCATTGCCCGCATCATCACGCTTGTCGAGGAAGCGCAGGATGCGCGCGCGCCGACCGAGCGCTTCATCCAGAATTTCTCGCGTTATTACATGCCGCTGATCGTGGCGATCTCCGTGCTCACCATCATCGTGCCGCCGCTTGCCGGTCTCGGTGAGTGGGATACCTGGATTTACCGCGGTCTCGCCTTGCTGCTGATCGGTTGCCCCTGTGCGCTGGTCATCTCCGTTCCCGCCGCCATCGCCTCCAGCCTTTCGGCTGCGGCACGCCATGGCATGCTGGTGAAGGGCGGCGCCGTCATCGAAATGCTGGCGCGCACCGAAACCGTCGCCTTCGACAAAACGGGCACGCTGACGCTCGGCGAACCTGTGGTGACCGACGTGGTGGCGCTTGACGGCAACGAGGCCGGACTGATTGCCGAAGCCGCAACCATCGAGCATGAATCGAGCCATCCGCTTGCCAGAGCCATCGTCAACCATGCTGAAAAGGCCGGCGTGAAGCCCCTGCCCGGCTCCAACATCAAGGCGATTTCCGGTCGCGGCATGCAGGGCAATGTCGGTGGAAAAGACCTGTTCATCGGCGCGCCGCGCTTTGCAACCGAAGTCGGCACCCTCTCGAAGGAACTGGCCGACCGCATCACCGCGCTTGAGAGCGAAGGCAAGACGGTGGCCGTGGTCATGGCCGGCGGTGCGGCAAGCGGCCTCTTCGCCATGCGCGACGAACCGCGCAAGGATGCGGCTGAAGGCATCAAGACGCTGAAGGAGATGGGCATTTCCTCGCTGATGCTGTCGGGCGACAATGCCCGCACGGCGCGTGCCATCGGCAACAAGCTGGGTCTTGAAGCACGCGGCGAACTCCTGCCGCAGAACAAGGTCGAGGAAATCCGCAAGCTTGCCGCAAAGAAGACCGTGGTGATGGTGGGTGACGGCATCAACGATGCACCGGCGCTTGCCGCCGCCAGCGTCGGCGTGGCCATCGGCTCCGGCACTGACGTGGCGATGGAAGCGGCCGATGCGGCTCTGATGCGCAACAATGTCGGCGATGCCGCCCGCCTCATCGGCCTGTCACGCGCCACCATGAGCAACATCCGCCAAAACGTGGCGATCTCGCTCGGCCTCAAGGCGGTGTTTCTGGTCACGACCGTCACCGGTCTGTCCGGCCTGTGGCTGGCGGTGTTTGCCGACACCGGCGCGACGGTGCTGGTGACTGCCAACGCCATGCGGCTGCTTGGTTACTTCAAGAAAAGCGCCTGATTTCGCAGGAGGGTCGAAAGCTGCAGGAGCGGTTTTCGGCCCTTTTATGCGAACTGATTAAAAAAACGAATGCTTTCCGCAACCGCGCCCGGGACCACGCCATTGTGGGTGCCGGGCAGCAGTTTTTTATCAACCTTGAACCCGGACATCAGGGCACGATCCACAAAAAGCTGGTGATCGGCGTCGAAAGGCCGCTCCTCATCGCCGCGCAGCAACAGGGCCGGACATTTGAGGCTGGGGCCGAAACAGACAGAGGAGCGCATGATGAATTCGCGCTCGTCGGTTTCGTCGAAACAGATCTCGTCCGAATAACGGTTGAAATAACGCCATGAATTGACGCCCGCCGACATGGGCGCGGCCGCACGGAATTTGCGGCTCATGGCCGCGAGCAATGTCAGCGTGCCGCCATTGGAATGGCCGGCAATGAAGAAGCGTTTTTTATCGATGCCGGGCAGGTTTTCCAGATAGGTTGCCGCCGCCAGCGCATCCGCCGTTTCATTGTAGAAACCGGAATAATTGCCACTCTGGCCGTTCTCGCCCCGGAAAGACGGTAGAAGCACGACAAAACCAGCCTCCCAATAGGGCTTCATCAGCGCCCAGTGGCCGTCTCCCGTGGCATTGCCGCCATGGAGGAAAAGCACTGCCGGCTTTGGTGTCTTGGAGGGCTGATAGTGGGAAAGCCAGGCAACAAGCTCGATGGAACCATCAGGCCCGCCGGGATAGGTGACGCGTTCCGCGCCGGGCGGTGTGCCAAGCGCCGAGGATTTTTCCGGCGCGGCCATCTTGCGCAGCAGGTGGGTGTGAAAATGTTGGCGGGCCTCCGCGTAGTCCTGTCTTTCGAGCGGCAAAACCTCGGGGGCGACAATGCCGGCTTTCGCACCCTGCGGCAGAAGCGTTGCCACAGACAGGCCCATGGCGCCGGCAAGCAGGCCGCGCCGTGTCAGGCCCTGGCACATCACGCCGCTCTCTTCCTGTCCGAAGGCTGAGGAAAGAAAGCGTTTATCGGCCATGGGTGCACTCTGAGTACGGGGATGGAGATATTAGCAGTTCAGCACTGCGGCGGGAGACTGTCCAATCACGGATTCGCGAATGACAACAATGTATTCGCAGCATTCATGGCAATTTCTGGACGGCCACCCTACCCTTCCGCACCATCGATCATCGCCACCAGTGTCGAAAGCCGGTCCGCCTCGGCCGGCAGCTTGTCGGCCCTCAGCCGCGCAATGCGCGGAAACCGCATGGCGACGCCGGATTTGTGGCGGGTGGAGCGGTTGATGCCCTCGAAGGCCACCTCCAGCACGAAACCGAAATCGGGCGTGGCACGCACCGCCCGCACCGGGCCGAAACGCTCGACGGTATTGTCGCGCACGAACTTGTCCAGCACTTCGAGTTCCGCGTCGGTGAAGCCGAAATAGGCCTTGCCCACGGGAACGAGCTGTTCGCCATCCTCGCCTTCCGCCCACACACCAAAGGTGAAATCGGAATAATAGCTCGATCTTTTGCCGTGGCCGCGCTGCGCATACATCATGACCGCGTCGATATTGTAAGGGTCACGTTTCCACTTGAACCATGGCCCCTTGGCGCGGCCTGCCTGATAAGCGCTGTCGCGGCGCTTGATCATCACACCCTCAATCACCGGATCGGGCGGCGCGGCGCGCAGCCTGTCGAGCTCGGTCCAGCTGGAAAAGCAAATCAGCGGCGATAGATCGAAGCGGTCATGCGGGGCATGCTCGATGATGTCAGACAGCCGGCCGCGACGCTCCAGATAGCTCCGCGCGCGGATATCTCTCTCGCCATCGAACAGCAGATCGTAGGCGCGGATGAAGGCGGGGTAGTCGTCCAGCATCTTTGCCGTCACCGTCTTGCGGTTCAGGCGCTGCTGCAAATCCGAGAAGGTGCGGGTGAGATTGTTGGAGCGCGCGGTGCCGCCAATCAGCAATTCACCATCCATCACGCCTTCGAAATCAAGCGCATTGAGTACATCGGGGAATGCCCCGGAAATATCGTCGCCGGAGCGGGAGTAAAGCTTTCACGTCTCCCCGGCGCGGGATAGCTGCACGCGAATGCCGTCCCATTTCCATTCGGCGGCATAATCGGCCGGGTCTAAGCCATCGAGATCGCCATCGGCCACCGGTGTGGCCAGCATCACCGAATGGAAAATGGCCGGTGTGGCCAGCACCGGCCGGTCCGACTTGCCCTCCAGCCACGCAAAAAGCGAAGTGTAGGGCGGCGTCAGACCGTGCCAGAGGGTTTCGATTTCGGTGATGTCTTTTCCCGCAAAATCCGCCAGCGCCTGCCGCGCCAGCCGCGCCGAAACGCCGATGCGCAGGCTGCCAGTGGCGAGTTTGAGGAAGGCGAAACGTGAAGAGGTATCGAGCCGGTCGAGCAGATCGCGCACTGCGCCGCGCACCTCGGTGCGCCCCAGCGAATTCATCAATGTGACGACTTCGCCGAGTCGCGGATCCTGCGCCTCGGAATCGTCAGAACCGCCGATATTTCCCCAGACCAGCGAGATGGTTTCGGCCAGGTCGCCGACATAATCGTAGGAATAACGAAACAGCACCTCGTCCATGCGCTCCAGCACAAGTTCGCGCAACAGGGCCGGTTTGACGCTTTTAAGGTCCAGCGTGCCGGCAATCGCCGCCAGCCCGTAACCCCGGTCGGGATCGGGCGTATCGCGGAAATAATCGGTGAGAAGCTTCAGCTTGCCGTTGCGCGAGGGGGTGAGGACAAGGCGGTCGAGAAGCGTGGCGAAGGCTTTCATCTCAATCCCCCTCGTCTTCGTAACCGACCAGATGCAGCGGCTTGGCGGCGATGCCCTGCAATTCGCACCAGCGCACCAGCGCCTCTTCGCGGCCATGGGTGACCCAGACGGCTTGCGGGCCGATTTCCTTGATGGTTTCCAGGAGTTCCGGCCAGTCGCAATGGTCTGATATGACCAGCGGCAATTCCACTCCGCCCTGCTTTGCCCGTTGCCGCACCATCATCCAGCCGGATGCGAAGGCGATCAACGGCTCGTTGAAGCGCCGCGCCCAGCGTTCCTGAAAGGCGGAGGGCGGGCCGACGACGATCGCGCCCTTGAAAGCGGCGGGGTTACTTTTTTCCAGCGTCGCGGGCCTGAGATCGCCGAGATCAATGCCCTGCGAGACATAATAATCGCAGAGCCTCGCCAGCGCGCCGTGGATGTAGACCGGCTCGGCATAACCATTGTCGCGCAATAGCCGGATAACGCGTTGCGCCTTGCCGAGCGAATAGGCGCCGACCAGATGGGTGCGTTCGGGAAATTGTTTGATGGAGGTGAGCAGCTTTGCCGTTTCCACACGTGGCAGCGGATGGTGAAACACCGGCAGACCGAAGGTGGCCTCGGTGATGAAGACATCGCAAGGCACCGTCTCGAACGGCGCACAGGTGGGATCGATGCCGCGCTTGTAATCACCGGACGCGACAATGCGCATGCCGTTCATCTCCACGGAGATTTGCGCCGAGCCCAGCACATGGCCAGCCGGGTGGAACCCGACAGTGACGCCGTTCACCGCCACCGTTTCACCGAATGCCACTGCCTGCTCGCTGCCGCAGAAATCCTCGCCGTAACGGATACGCATGATATCGAGCGTCTGCCGCGTGGCCAGCACCGCGCCATGGCCGGCACGGGCGTGATCGGAATGGCCGTGGGTGATGAGCGCCCGCGCCACGGGACGCACGGGATCGATATAAAAATCGCCCGCCGGGCAATAAAGGCCTTTGGGCGTGGAGTTCAGGAGCTGTTCCGGCTTCATATTCATTGAGATAGGGCCGCCCGCGCGAATGTAAAGTGCTGCGAGCATAACGCGGAACGGGCGTTAAATTTCCCGCAGGGGTGTTTTTGTTTTGCCGTCACCTCCCTGTCATTTCGGCTTTGAGCCGGGGCTGTATCGAGTTGTGACCGCAGTTCGCACACAAGATCAGCGTAAGGCCGGCTTAGAGGACAATCATGAGATTTGAGCTTGCGGGAATGTATCCATTCGGATACATTTTATGATGAATAGTTTCGAGAAATCGGCAGAGTTCGACGAATGGCTGAAGACTTTGAAAGATCGCACCGGAAAGGTGCGGATTCTTCATCGCCTCACGGCAGCCGCGCATGGGAATTTCGGCGATTGTGCGCCGGTGGGTGCAGGCGTTTCAGAAATGCGTATCCACTATGGTCCGGGTTATCGGGTCTATTTCAAGCGCATTGGCAAGAGGGTTTATTTCCTGCTGGTCGGCGGGAATAAATCTTCGCAGAAGCAGGACATAAAGCGCGCAATCGAGATGGCGCAAACAATAGAAGGGGATGGCAATGACGGAATTTAGCAAATTCGATGTGTCGGACTATCTGGATAGCGATGAAGCCATGATCGAATATCTGGCAGTGGCGATGGAAGACGAAAACCCCGATGTGTTCATTGCCGCCCTTGGCGCAGTCGCAAGAGCTCGCGGAATGTCGCATGTCGCGGATGTGTCGGGTCTCGGGCGGGAAAGTCTCTATAAAGCGCTTAAAGCCGGTTCGAAGCTCCGCTACGAGACCGTGCAGAAAGTCCTGCATGCGCTGGGCTTCCGGCTAGCCGTCGAAAAATCATTGGACGCCGCGTAAGGCCGGCGTTTACGCGGCGGCCTTCACCATCCTACTCCCCCGCCGCTTCCGCCCGCTTCGCCTCAACCGCGGCCGGCAGGCGCACCGGTTTCAGCATCAGCGCTGCCGCAAGGCCGATGGCAGCGGTTGCGGCGGCCGCGAAGAACAGCGGCGTAAAGGCGTCCGAATAAAGCGAGGCGACTGCGGCCTGTGAGGCGGCGGGCAGTTCGGCGAGCATTTTCGGCGTCAGTTCCTCTATTCTGCCGACACCGGGGATATTCACCGCCACGCCCTTGAGGCTGGAGGTGACGATCGCGCCATAGACCGAGATGGCGATGGCAGCTCCGCCCATGCGGGTCAGCGTCACCGCGCCGCTCGCCGCACCGATATCCGCCTTGGGCGCGGAATTCTGCACACCGATGATCGGCGCCTGCTGGCCGAGGCCAACGGCGAAACCCTGCACCAGCATCAGTGCCGCAATCAGCGCCAGCGGCGTGCCCGCATGCATTTGCGTGAACAGCAGCATGGCGACGAGATTGATGGAGAGCCCCGCCACCGAGAAGGGCTTGTAGACACCGGTGATCGAAATCAACCGTCCTGCCGAAAGCGAGCCCATGACGATGCCGCCGGTGACCGCGATGAAGAACAGGCCGGCATGGGAAGGGGAAAGCCCGGTCGTGGTCTGCAGGAACAGGGCGTAATAATTGACCATGCCGATGCCGATGCCGCCGCTTGTCAGCGAGACGATCATAAGCAACGGAAAGGTGCTGTCCTTGAAGAGCCTCAGCGGCACCACGGGCTCCGGCGCGCGGCGCTCCACCTGTACCCACAGGAAAGCGGCGATGACGGCGAAGGCGATGATGCCGAGGCTCGGGCCTGCGATCAGCGAGCCGAACAATTCGCTGCTGTCAGCCCAGAAGACGACGCTGGCAATGGTGGCCGCCAGCAGAACCGCACCGAGATAATCGATCTTCGGCTGGCGCGCCGGGCGGCGGTAAGGCAGCATCAGCGCCAGACCGGCAATGACGATGATGCCGAGCGGCAGGTTGATGAGGAAGATCGACCGCCAGCCGAACAGGTCACTCATCGTGCCGCCGAGGATCGGGCCGACACTGCCTGACGCCATGATGGTGAGGCTGGAATAGCTCTGGTAGCGGGCGCGTTCACGCGGCTCGAACAGATCCGCATTGACGGAGAAGATCGACACCATGATGCCGCCGCCGCCAAGCCCCTGCAACACACGGGCAGCAATCAGGCTATCCATCGACCAGGCCAGACCGCAGGCGAGCGAGCCCAGCGTGAAGATGACCACCGCCGCGATCATCACATATTTGCGCCCGAACAGATCGCCGAGCTTGCCATAGACAGGCATGACCGCGCTGGTTGCCAGAAGATAGGCGGAGCCGATCCAGCCGAAACGTTCCAGCGCGCCAAATTCGCCGACGATGGTGGGCAGTGCTGTCGATACGATCTGGTTGTCGAGCGTGGCCATGAACATGGCCAACATCAGAAATAGAAAGACGATGAGCCTGCGCCGATGATCCGACACAAGCGGCGCCACGGGGGCTGCGGACATATCCATGAAAAATCTCGTTGAGTTCCGGCATATTTGCTGCGACAATTTGTGTGCTATCAGCATATATATGTCAATGGCAAGTTTTTGACATCCATGCTATTCGCGCTAAATGTGATCGCGAACGCGCAAGAAGAGGAACGGCTGAGAGTGGCGACTGAGGAAAACTGGAACGAAGATTTGCCCGAGGACATCAAGCGGATCGGCAATACGATGACGCGCATGCGCATCATGATCGGCCGCCGCATCATCGGCCGCATGGCGCTTGCCAAGCTCGCTCCGGGTCTCGAACTCTCGCATATCGACGTTCTGGATATTCTGCGCCGCTCCGAAGGTGATGTCACCGTGGGCGCGATTGCCGAGGGCATGCGCATCGATCCCTCACGCGGCAGCCGCGTTGTGGCGGATATGGTGGGGCGCGGCTTGTTGAAGCGCGGCGTCTCGCAGGAAGACGGCCGCCGCAGCATCGTCGAAATCACGCCGCTTGGCACCAGCCTGCTGCAGGAAATGCGCCGCACCAAGATGAGCGTCATCGAGGATGTGATGGACGGTTGGCCGGCGGAGGATGTGGAGACTTTCGCCCGCCTGTTCGAGCGGTTCATCGACCGTTTCGAATATCGGCTATCGCCGGATACGGACTTGCTGACGGATCAGAAAAAATCATAGTTGCCCCTGATATCTGCAACTTCACTTTAAAGCGGCGAGACCGTAACGTGCCGCCATCGAACAGGTTCAAGGGGTAATTTCGATGTTGACGATTTACGGTGTCTACCGGTCCCGCGCCACGCGCACGCTTTGGCTGGCAGGCGAACTCGGCATAGAATTCAAGCATGTGCCTGTCATACAGGCCCGCCGCCTTGCCGATCCGCTGGCAGCGGATGCGCCGCTCAACACGCTGTCGCCCGCGTTTCTCGCCGTCAACCCGATGGGCACCATTCCCTGCATCGAGGACGACGGCATGGTGCTTTATGAATCCATGGCCATCAATCTCTATCTGGTGCGCAAATATGGCGGGCCGCTCGCCCCGGTCGATCTGAAGGAAGATGCGGCGATGCTGCAATGGTCTTTCTTTGCCGCAACCGAAATCGAGACCAATTCGCTGAAAATTTCCTCCGCCATCGCCGAAGGCCTGTCGGAAAGCGACAGCGGCAAAGCGGTGATCGATGTTGCCGCCCGCCTGCTGAAACGCCCGTTCCGGGTGCTGGAGCAGCATCTTTCCCGCCATGACTATCTGGTGGGCGATCGTTTCACCGTCGCCGATCTCAATGCGGCGGAAATCGTCCGTTATGCGCAGGGCCACCAGCCGCTGTTTGATGCCCATCCGGCGGTGAAAGCCTGGCTCACCCGCTGCCAGACGCGCACGGCGTTCAAGACGATGTGGGATACGCGCGCGGCTGAGGCGGCTTGACACGAGCTTTGGGCGCGGACTGGAGACGTCTCTCCGTACTCAACGTCATCCTCGGGCTTGTCCCGAGGATCCAACCACGTCAAATAAAATCAATACGTTGCAGATCCTCGGGACGAGCCCGAGGATGACGACAGTAACTATTGCCCCCTCTCGCTCGCCAGCGCCCGCTGCACCGCCGGGCGGTCGTTCATGCGGCGGAAGTGGTCGTGCACTTTCGGGAACCGGGCAATATCCACGCCGTCGCTTTCCAGCCAGCCGGACATGACGAAAAGATAGGGATCGGCTACCGAATAGGCCGTGCCCAGAACCCACGGGCCGTGCAATAGGCCGTGCTCGATCAGTTCGAAGCACTCGCCCATGGTCTGCGGCACCTTCGCCTTCATATCCGCCAGCGAACTATCGTCGTTCGCCCAGCGGCTGCCGCGCCGGCCATGGGCGTGCGCGACATGTACGGTGGAGGAAATGAAGGCGTTGAAGGACTGCATGACGGCGAATTCGAAGGGATCGTCAAGCGGTGCGAGCTTCTTCTCCGGAGCCATCTGGGCGATGAAGGCGAGGATGGCCGGGGTCTCGGTCAGCACCCCGCTTGCGGTGGCGAGCGCCGGTACGCGGCCTTTCGGATTGATCTTCAGAAATGTCTCGGAGCGCTGTTCGCCCTCGGCGAAATTGACGCGGTGGGCCGTATAGGGCAGGCCGGATTCCTCAAGCACGATATGGCTGGCGCGCGAGCAGGAGCCGGGGGAAAAAAACAGGGTGAACATGGATATGCGACCTCCAGTGCAATGAAGGCGTCCACCCTCGTGCGGACGCCGCGCCTTACGGTCGGCCAGAGACGGCCATCACGCGCAGGGCAAGCCATCATCGTGCCGGCAACCGGCGGCGTCAAAGCTTTTATCGCATTTTTGACGCCGGATTTTACAGCCCGACGACTCTGACGTCGCCGACGTGGATGCCGTTCCAGTTGCGCATCTGCCGGTTGGCCATGCCTGTCAGAGCCTGCTGCTCGGCGCTGCCCTCATCGAAATAGCGGGCGAGCAATGCCGAGACCATGGCTTCGGCCGCGCGTGTGGTGCCGTCTTCGCATTTCACCGCCATGGCAATACCCTTTTCCGGCAGGGCCGCCACGAAGACACCTTCAGCGCCGGTTTTGGCGAAAATCCTGCCCGGTGCGATCTGCATCAGCTTCGTGCAGGCGCGGCCGGTGCCTGCCACAAAAAAGGGTTCCGCCATGCAGGCCTCGATGAGACGACGCGAGGCTTTGGCGCGGCCCGCTTCCAGCCCCGTGCCCGTCGCCATCCTGGCGAAACCATGCGCCAGCCCCGTGAGCGGCACCGCATAGGTGGGGATGGAGCAACCATCGACGCCGCAATTGTCATGGCCGAGCGTCGCCCCCGTCAGGCTGGCCATGGTGGCGCGGATTTCCTGCTGCAACGGGTGATCATAACCGACATAGCCCTTGGGGTCCGTGCCCGTGTGGCAGCAGGCGCAGATGAAGCCGGAATGTTTGCCGGAGCAATTATTGTGCAGCGCCGTCGGTTTTTCCAGCGTGCGCGCCTGATGGATGATGGTTTTCTGGTCGGATGACCAGTGCGCGCCGCATTCCAGCGTCTCCACATCCCGCCCCGCTCTGGCCAGCATGGAAGCGGCAAGCGCCGCGTGCTCATCTTCACCGGAGTGGGAGGAACAGGCAAGCGCCAGTTCGCGATTGCCGAAACCATAGGCATCCGCCGCGCCGCTTTCCACCAGCGGCAGCGCCTGCATGGCCTTGCAGGCGGAACGCGGGAAGATGCCGCGCTTGACATCACCTGCGGAAAACACAACGCCGCCATCACCATCCACCACCACGGCGAGGCCCTGATGGCGGCTTTCGACGAGGTTTCCCCTGACGACTTCGACGGTAACGGAATTGTTCATGTTCGCAGCCTCAAAAAGTTCTGATTTTATGTCGTTGATACCGCAATTGATTTTTCGATGCACGGGGCTACCAGTGAAATTTGCAAAACGTCTGCTGCTGGCGATTGCCATTATCTATCTGCTTCCCGCTCTGGCATCGGCCGGCTTGTGGGCGATGCGGGATCATCCGCAGGGCTGGCGCGATGCCCGCTGGTCTTCCTCCGGCACCCTTCCGCAAGCCGGAGCCGATGGGCAGGCTGCGATTTACGTGTTTTCCGCCATGACCGGCGGCTTCAAGGGCTCCGTCGCCAGCCATGCCTGGATTGTGCTCAAAAAGCCGGGTGCGACGGCCTATGATCGCTATGACAAGGTGGGCTGGGGAACGCCCATCCGCCGCAATGGCTATGCGGCGGATGCCTATTGGTATTCCAACACGCCGCGCGAGGTGGTGGCCATTCACGGCGCGGCGGCGGAAAAGCTGATCCCCAAGATCGAGCAGGCAATTGCCGATTATCCCTATGGCAAGCCGGGCGGCTATCGCATCTATCCCGGTCCCAACTCCAACACCTTCGTCGCGCATGTGCTGCGCAGCGTACCGGAACTCGGCGTAGTCCTGCCGCCTGACGCGGTGGGACGTGATTACTTGCCGAACGGCGCGTTTTATCATGTCGCCGACGACTGGAAGGATGCGAGCGTTTCGCTGGGCGGATTGTTCGGTATTTCAGCGGGAACGCGCAGCGGTTTCGAGATCAATTTTCTCGGTCTGGTCGCGGGTATCGATTTCAGCCGCCCGGGCGTTAAAATACCCGGCCTTGGGTATTTCGGGGTGGCCGGCGCACGCGTCTGACGCCATCAGGCATCGGTGGCGTGACTTGCCCTTTTTGCGCGGATGGCCTGGGCGATGAAAACGCGCGACAGGCCGTGATACAGCGGCTCCCGGGAGAACAGGCGGGAGGTCAGATATCCCAGCATCGATGCGACCATGATGGGGATGACGCCTTCATGATTGCCGGTCATTTCGAGGATGATGACAAAAGCCGTCATCGGCGCCTGCACCACGCCGGCGAAATATCCTGCCATGCCGACGATCGCGCCGAGGCCGATGCTGGTGCCGAGCAGAGCGGCCATGGTGCTGCCGAAACCGGCACCCACGGACAGGGAGGGCGCGAAGATGCCGCCGGGAATACCCGACATCATCGCAAGAAAGGTCGCCGCCAGCTTTTCGATGAAGAAGAAGGTCGGAGCGGCTTGCCCCTCAATCGCCGCACGGGCCTGTTCGTAGCCGGTTCCAAAGGTCGCGCCACCCGTTGCAATACCGATGACGGCCGAAGCGAGGCCACAGGCGGCAGCAACCGCCAGCATTCGTTTTAACGGCACGGACTGCGCGAAACGCCGAATGCGGGCGGACAGTCGCAGCGCCCCGGCGCTGAAGAGCGCGCCGAAAGCGCCGCCGCCAATGCCGCAGATCAGCACCAGAAGCCAGTCTGCTGTCGTTTTCGCCAGAACGGAACTCGTACCGAAATATGTGTAGCTGCCGACCAGCGCCAGCGAAGCAAGGCCGGACAGGATGACGGCGGTGAGAACGAGACCATTGGCGCGGGATTCGTAGGTTTTACTCATTTCCTCGATGGCAAAGACGATGCCTGCCAGCGGCGTATTGAAGGCGGCCGCGATGCCCGCCGCCGATCCGGCGAGGATGAGACCCTTCGCCTGCGCCATACCGCCCCAGCGGGCAGCCTGCAGCATGATCGAGGCACCCACCTGAACGGTCGGCCCCTCACGCCCGATCGAGGCGCCGGACAAAAGACCCGCCACCGTCAGCACCACCTTGCCGAAAGCGAGCTTCAGCGACAGAAGCCGCGAACGATCCGCATCATCACGCAGATGCCGCGCGGCGATCGCCTGCGGAATACCGCTGCCACCGGCATTGGGGAAAACCGTCAATGCCAGCCAGGCGCAGAGCGTGAAACCGAGTGGTGTTATGATGAGCGGCAAAAGGAACGCCCACGGCCCCGAAGAAGTGGCCGCGAAGAAAAGATGCTGGGCGCGATCCGCCGCCCATGCAAAACCGACGCTGATGACGCCCACCGCAAGCGCGCCGATCCAGAAAACCGCCCGCGGTTTCCAAGCCCGCCACGACCCCCAGACAACACGGGAACGGCGGAGCATCTTCAGCTTCTTGTAATCGACGGGCATGGCGGTCCAGATCGGTGATTTTGCATTCTTCAGGCGGGACGCCCGTTTATCGACCTCTCGGGCAGGGATTGCAAGTTTCGCATTTGACATAGCGTCATAACCGGCTCATTCTGTGCATCGCAATTGCAACGCATGGAGGTGCAACATGAAAACGGCGACATTGCCCTCGCTTCGGGTAACGGCGGATTTTCGCGAGGCGGCGGAAAGCGTGCTGAAGGACGGCGAAACGCTCTCTTCCTTCGTTGAGGATTCCGTGCGCAGGCAGGTGGAAATCCGTAAATCACAGGCAGAGTTCATTGCGCGCGGGCTGGCCTCGCTCGAAGAATCCAAACGCACGGGGATTTTTTATTCGGCCGAAGAGGTGCATGCGGAATTGCGGGCGATGCTCGCCGCCAAGAAAGCTGAGCGTGGCGAGTGACCTTCAATCTCCGGTACACGATTGCAGCCCGAGCGGACATAACCTGGCTATATGATTTTTTACTGGATAAGGATTTTTCGACGGCGGAAAAAGCCGTGGACCGGATCATTTCGACGATTGAGGGACTGAGCGAATTTCCTTTCGCAACGCGCAAGGCGCCTGGGGACAACGCACTCTTACGAGAACTGATCGTTCCGTTCGGGTCTTCCGGTTACATCGTCCTCATTCAAATCGAAGATGCGGAAACCGTGTCCATCCTCGCGATCCGCCACCAGCGCGAGGATGACTACCACTGATCCTCACCGGTCGCTGACTGCCGCACGCGGGTTCGCCCACGGTTCCTGATTGGAACGCGGCAGCGGGGTCTTGCCGAGAATATGATCGGCCGCCTTTTCACCGGTCATGATCGACGGGCCGTTGAGGTTACCATAGGTCACATGCGGGAAGATCGAGCTGTCGGCAACCCTCAATCCCTCAACGCCGATCACCCGGCATTCGGGATCGACCACGGCCATCGGGTCGTCCCTGTCGCCCATCCGGCAGGTGCCGCAGGGGTGATAGGCGCTTTCCAGATGTTCCCGCAAAAAGGCGTCGATCTCATCGTCGCTCGCCACTTTTTCACCCGGCTGGATTTCCGGTCCGCGAAAATCGTCGAAGGCTTTCTGGCTGAAGATTTCACGCGTCAGGCGCACGCAATGGCGGAATTTCTCCCAGTCCTCCGGGTGGCTCATATAGTTGAAACGAATGACGGGGTCATCCTTCGGATCGGCGGAGCGGAGCGTGACGTTGCCGCGTGATTTTGACAGGTTATAGCCGACATGCACTTGAAAACCATGACTTTTCGCCGCCGCCTTGCCGTCATAGGAAATGGCGACGGGCAGGAAATGATACTGGATATCAGGCTGCTTCAAGCCCGGTGCGGAGCGCAGGAAGGCGCAGGCCTCGAACTGGTTGGAGGCGCCGAGCCCGCCTTTCGACAGCAGCCATTGCGCACCGGCCACTCCCTGCCAGAACCATGGCAGCCAGGAATATAGCGAGACGGGCTTGGTGGAGACCTGCTGGAAATAGAACTCCATATGGTCCTGGAGGTTTGCGCCGACACCCGGACGATCCGCCTTCACCTCGATGCCCATCTCAGCCAGATGCGCGGCGGGGCCGATGCCCGAAAGCATCAGCAGTTTCGGCGAATTGAAGGAGGAGGCGGAAACGATGACTTCGCGATTGGCCTTGATGGTTTCGACCACGCCCTTGCGCTCGATCTCGACACCCACGGCCCGGCCGTTCTCGATGACGATCTTGCGGGCGAAACCGCTAACCAGCGTGACATTGCCGCGCTTCAGCGCCGGCCGCAGATAGGCGTTGGCGGCGGACCAGCGACGGCCGTTGTGGATGGTCTGCTCCATAAGGCCGAAACCTTCCTGCTTGGAGCCGTTATAGTCGTCCGTCAGTTCGAAGCCCGCCTGTGCGCCGGCCTGAATGAAGGCATGGAACAGAGGATTATTCACCGGCCCGCGCTGCACATGCAGCGGCCCATCCGTGCCACGCCATCCCTCCTCGCCGCCATGGCTGTGTTCCATGCGCTTGAAATAGGGCAGCACATCCGCATAGGCCCAGCCATGCGCACCAAGCTCTTCCCAGCGGTTGAAATCCTCCGCATGGCCGCGCACGTAAACGAGGCCGTTGATGGAAGACGAACCGCCGATGACTTTTCCGCGCGGCGCCGTAATTCTGCGGTTGTCGAGGTTTGGCTCGGGCTCGGAGAGATAACCCCAATTATAGCGCTTCATGCTCATCGGCCATGCGAGTGCGGCCGGCATCTGGATGAAGGGGCCGAAATCCGATCCACCGGCCTCGATGACAATCACCGAATAACGGCCGTCTTCCGACAGGCGGTAGGCGATGGCGGAACCTGCGGAGCCGGAGCCGACGATGATGTAATCTGCTTGCATGATCTGCTCTCTCCGATGAGCGTTGGTTCCGATTGATTGACTGTCAGTGGGTGAGGCTCACCCCCCTCTGCCCTGCCGGGCATCTCCCCCTCAAGGGGGGAGATCGGCAGGAGGCGCTACCGCCACCTCATTCTCAAACATTGAGATGGGCGAAACCTCGCCGCAGATCGATCTCCCCCCTTGAGGGGGAGATGCCCGGCAGGGCAGAGGGGGTAAGCCTCACCCGCCAACCGTCAATAAGGCGCGTCCACCTTCCCCGTGCTCACATAAACCGTCTTCAACTCGCTATAATGCTCCAGCGCTGCCGCCGAATTCTCCCGCCCGAAGCCGGATTGTTTCGAGCCGCCAAACGGGATTTCCACCGGGCAGAGATTGTACGTATTGATCCACAGCGTACCGGCCTCCAGCCCATCCACCACACGGTGGGCGCGGGCAAGGTCGGCGGTAAAGACGCCGCCGGCCAGCCCGAATTCCGTGGCGTTGGCGCGGGCGAGAACCTCGTCCTCATCGTCGAAATCCAGAACGCACATGACCGGGCCGAAGATTTCCTCGCGGGCAATGGTCATGTTGTCGGTCACATCGGCGAACACGGTCGGCTGCACATAGGCGCCCTCACCCGCAACATTGTTGGGAATGCCGCCGCCGGTGACGAGTGTTGCGCCTTCCGCCTTGCCCTTTTCGATATAGGCGAGAACCTTCTCCTGCTGGGCTTTGGAGACCAGCGGGCCGAGATGGGTGGCATAGTCGAGCGGATCGCCGAGGATCATCGCCTCGGTGCGGCGCTTCAGGTTTTCGAGGAAGCGGTCCTTGGCCTTTTTCTGCACGAAGACGCGCGTGCCATTGGAGCAGACCTGCCCGGAGGAATAAAAATTCCCGAGCATCGCACCGCCGACCGCGCTTTCGATATCGGCGTCGTCGAAGACGATCAGCGGCGACTTGCCGCCAAGTTCCATCGTCACATGCTTCAGATGCCCGGCAGCGGCGGCGGCCACCTTGCGGCCGGTCGGCACCGAGCCGGTGAGCGAGACCTTGGCGACATCGGGGTGATTGACCAATAACGGGCCAGTATCGCGGTCACCCTGAATGACGTTGAACAGGCCCTTGGGCAGTCCCGCCTCGATGAGGATTTCGGCAATCTTCAAGGCGCCGAGCGGGGTGTTTTCCGAGGGTTTGAAGACCATGGCGTTGCCGGCGACAAGCGCGGGGGCTGCCTTCCAGCAGGCGATCTGCTGCGGATAGTTCCAGGCGCCGATACCGACGCAGACGCCGAGCGGCACACGCTTGGTATAGGCGAAATCGCCACCAAGCGGGATGTAATCGCCGTTCAGCGCAGAAGGTGCGATACCGCCGAAAAATTCGAAGGCATCCGCGCCTGATGTCGGGTCGGCGACGATGGTTTCCTGAATGGGCTTGCCGGTATCCAGCGTCTCGAGCGTCGAAAGCGCGTCGTTGCGTTCACGCATGATATCGGCGGCGCGCTTGAGGATACGGCCACGGGCCATGGGGCTCATCGCCGCCCATTTCTTCTGGGCGCGTTTGGCCGAGGCGATGGCGCGCTCGACAATCGCCGGGGTTGCCGCATGCAGCCTTGCGATAACCTCGCCGGTGGCCGGAAAGACGCTTTCGAAAAGGGTGCCGGTATTGTCTTCGACATAGTCGCCGTCGATGAAATGCGAAGCTTTGGGCTGCGCCTTAAGCGGCGTCGCAATGGTCATGTCGAAGTCTCCTTAAAGAACGCGGATGGACGGCCTAGGGCGCTGTCCATCGGGATAGGGTTTGAGCTGCATGTCGAAATAATCCTCGACAAGCGCCGGCGCGGAAGCGAGGCCGAGCGGGGCTGAATGCAGGCTGTGTCTGATATAAAGCCCGTCGATGAGGGCCGCCGCCCCCTCCGCAATGCGTGCGGCATCATCGGGCGGGCAGAGCCGGTTGAGGCTTGCCATGAGGTTGGAGCGCAGGCGGCGGGAATAAATCACCAGCAGCCGCCGGGTTTCCTCCGAACGCTGCGCCTCGACATAAAAGGCAAGCCATGCCGCCACCGTTTCCGGCGTGAACTGATCGCTCTGGAAGGAGACATGCACGATGGCACTCAGCCTTTCACGCGGGCCGGAAGCGCGGGTCAGCGCGGCGACGGCATCGCGCCTGAGGTCGCGCAGCAGGCTGCGGATGGTTTCGAGAAGAAGCTGCTGCTTGCTGCCGAAATAATGATGCGCAAGGGCCGCCGACACGCCCGCTTCCCGGGCGATGTCAGACATCGTCACATTCAGCGAACCATGGTGGCCGATGGTGCGCAGCGCCGCATCAACAAGCGCCTTGCGGCGCAGAGGCTCCATTCCGATCTTGGGCATAATCGTCTCCTTGACGGATGGCAAATTATTCTTGATTGATCAATCAATCAATAAAAAACGCGCCATTTTATGTCGCGGATTTGCGATGGATCATATTTTCCATCGCCCTGTTCCGATAATCTCATCAATGCCGAGCAGCGTTATGAACCCGCTGCTGCTGCGCGGTTCGCATTCCGCTCACTTCCCCTCCTCACAGGGGAAAAACTAAACCGTGATATACTGCGAATTGGGAATGAAACGCGTTTCGTGCTAATATGAGAAGTGATACAAATTTCGCTGGAAGCGGCGCCAGACGAAAAACGATAAAAACGCCCGCCATAGACCACGACGGTACCCTGTCCGCAAATTGGACATCAAAGGTTCGATCGCAGTGTTTAAAGAAGGGAGTGATATCATGCCAATGGTAACAGTATCGATTTCCCCGGAACAGGCAGCAAGAATGCGCGAGGCCGTGAATTGCGGCGCTTACGCATCCGGCAGCGAGGTCGTCAGGGCCGCGCTGCGGCTATGGGCGGCCTCTGCACAGCACAACACGGAAACAAGCCCTGCCGCCCCTGTCGAAGCGGACCGGGAACGCATGAATGTTGCGGAACTCTACGCCGCTCACACCGGGCACGCACGCCGGGCATGATGCTTGCCCGACAACCCCGCATATTGAGGGGGCTGTGACAAAACGTTCATCAAAGCTTCACAGTCGTGAAAGCTTTTGTTGACCTGTCATCTGCAATTGTTCGCCGTAAAAGAAGCGGCCCCTTTATGGCGCATTTTCGCGCCATGCAATCAAGGAGCCGGCCAATTGCGGAGAACGAAATGCAGGCCGTCACGATGGAGAATGATGTCATAAGGCGATTTGCCTCCGGGCACATGTTTCCCATGGCGAAGCTTGTACTTGAAACCGCGTTTCAGCCGATTGTCGAGGCGACGACGGGCACGATTTTCGGTTATGAATCGCTGATGCGCGGCCATGACCGGCTCGGTTTTTCCAATCCGCTGGCGCTTCTCGACCAGGCTGCTGCCGACGGCGAACTGAAGGCTTTCGAGCAGATGCTGGCAAGCCGCGCGCTGGCAAAGTTCTCCACCCTTCCCGACTTTTCCTCCACCACGCTGTTCCTCAATCTCGATGTGCGGCTGATCCCGCATGGCGACGCCATTCTCGACAAGCTCGTCGGCCATCTGGCGCGGGCAGGCATTCCGGCCTCCTCCATCTGCTTTGAGCTTTCCGAACGTTTCGACAATACCAGCGTGCCGGAATTCACGGCGCTGATTGCCCGTATGCGCAAGGAAGGCTTCAAGCTGGCGATCGATGATTTCGGCGCCGGTCACGGCGAGATGAAGCTTTTGTGCGACTATCCGCTGGACTACCTGAAGATCGACCGGCACTTCATCAGTGGCGTCGATCATCTTCCGCGCAAACAGCACCTCGTCCGCAACATCGTCAACATCGCCCATGTTCTAGGTGTGCGGGTGATTGCGGAAGGCATTGAAACGGAAGCGGAGTTTCTGACCTGCCGCGAATATGGCGTCGATCTGGTGCAGGGCTGGCTGATCGCCAAGCCGACCGTCTTCACCAGCGAGCTTCCAGAGAGCTTTCCGCACCTCAACCGCATGGGCGTGGCGCGGCGCAGCAGCCAGTCGCTGGACGAAATATTGATCCGCCGGGAAATTGAGCGCCTTCCCACCGTCTATGAGCATGACAGCGTCGATAATGTCTTCGAACTGTTTCGCAGAAACCCGCAGCAGGCATTTTTTCCGGTTCTCAACGCCAATGGCGAACCGCGCGGCGTCATCAACGAATATCACCTCAAGGAATATATCTACCGGCCTTTCGGTCGCGACCTGCTCAAGAACAAGATCTATGAGCGCACCATCTCCCATTTCGTCGATCCCGCGCCGATCGTCGGCCTTGATGCGGATGCCGACCAGTTGATGAACATGTTCGCCAGCATGGGCGGCAGCGCCTGCATCATCCTGACAGAGAACATGCGTTACGCCGGCATCGTCTCGGCGGCCTCGCTCATCAAGGTCATCAATGAAAAACAGCTGAAGATGGCGCAGGACCAGAACCCGCTGACCGCGCTGCCCGGTAACCGCGCCATTGGCGGCTTCATTGCCGACAGCTGCGGCGACGGCGACGAGACACGGTTCTTCTGCTATTGCGACTTCGACAATTTCAAACCCTTCAACGACAAATACGGCTTCAACGCCGGCGACCACGCCATTACCCTGTTTTCAGCGCTGATGCGCCGCTACTTTTTCGCCGGCGACTGCTTTCTCGGCCATATTGGCGGCGACGATTTCTTCATCGGCGTGCGGGACTGGACGGTGGAGGAACTGACGGAAATCCTCGAACGCCTGCTCAGCGATTTTCATGACGACGTGGCAGAACTCTATTCGCCGGAGGACCGGCAGGCCGGCCGTATGGTCGGCCTCGACCGGCGCGGCAATGAGCGGGATTTCGCCCTGCTGCGCTGCTCGATCGGTGTCCTCACACTGCCGAAAGGGCTGATCATCGCCAATCCCGAACGCATCGGCAGCGAAATCGCCGGGGTCAAGACAGCCGCGAAGGAAAACGAAAGCGGCCTCGTCATCCGGGTGTTCGGCGAGACGAATTGAGAAATAAGCACTGGGCTTGGGATGCGTCGCCTCTGCATGCGCCGCTCACCCCCCTCTGTCCTGCCGGACATCTCCCCCTCAAGGGGGGAGATCGGCAAGAAGCGCTACAGCCACGTCATTCTCTGAAATCGAGACGGCCGAAACCTCACGGCATGTCGATCTCCCCCCTTGAGGGGGAGATGTCCGGCAGGACAGAGGGGGGGAGCGGCATACTCTAAGCCCGTGTCGTCCAAAAACGTGCAGCACGCCGCAGCGTCAAAGAGCCGCCTTCCCTAAAGGACGCATCCGGCCTACATCTTAAGGTAACGCCAATGCTCAGGGAGTTGCCCTCGCCCATGTCCGACCCCACGACCCTGCCCGAAACAATGCGCTTCATCGACCTTCCTTCCCATGGCGGCCCGGAGGTCATGCGGCTCTCGCAGATGGCTTTGCCGAAACCCGCCAAAGGCGAGATTCTGGTCAAGGTCGAGGCGACGGGCGTCAACCGTCCCGATGTCGCGCAGAGACAGGGCATATATCCGCCGCCCAAGGATGCAAGCCCGATCCTCGGCCTGGAGATTGCCGGAGAAGTCGTTGCGCTCGGCGAAGGTGTCACCGAATTCAAGCCGGGCGATAAAATCTGCGCGCTCGCCAATGGCGGCGGTTACGCAGAATATTGCACCGTGCCGGCCAGTCAGTCCCTGCCCTTCCCCAAGGGTTATGATGCCGTCAAAGCCGCAGCGCTGCCGGAAACCTTCTTCACTGTCTGGGCCAATCTCTTCCAGATGGCGGGCCTCACCGAAGGCGAAAGCGTGCTGATCCACGGCGGCACCAGCGGCATCGGCACGACGGCCATCCAGCTCGCCAAAGCCTTTGGTGCGGAGGTCTATGCCACGGCCGGCTCAGCGGAAAAATGCGACGCCTGCGTCAAGCTCGGCGCCAAACGGGCGATCAATTACCGCGAAGAGGATTTCGCCGCCGTCATCAAGGCCGAGACCGGCGGCAAGGGCGTGGATGTGGTTCTCGACATGATCGGCGCGGCCTATTTCGAAAAGAACATCGCCGCACTCGCCAAGGACGGCTGCCTCTCCATCATCGCCTTTCTGGGTGGCACGACGGCCGATAAAGTCGATCTGCGACCCATCATGGTCAAACGCCTCACCGTCACCGGCTCCACCATGCGGCCCCGCACCGCCGAAGAAAAACGTGCGATCCGCGACGACCTCATCGAGCTGGTCTGGCCGCTCATCGAAAGCGGTAAGGTCGCGCCGGTGATCAACCGGGTCTTTGCGCTGGATGAGGTCGTGGAAGCGCATCGGCTGATGGAAAGCAGCAATCATATCGGCAAGATCGTGATGCGGGTGTCGTGACGCCGTGAACCGGGGCCGTTGTTTTGATTGACAACAGACAAATGGGTTGCCATGAATAACAACATGAAGGCGGTCCTGATCGAAAAGACCCGCAAAGTGATCGATGAGACGGCCTTCTTCGAGGTTGTCCTGTGGCACCTGCCCGAGCCTGTTCCCGGAAGCGACCATCCGTTCAAATACCGGCTGGCGCTGGTGGTCAAAGGGGAATGTGTTCTGCGTTATGACAATGAACGTGGCAAGGGCGATCATCGTCATATGGACGGGCATGAAGACGCCATTGCATTCACCACGCTCGAAGCCCTGTTCGATGCTTTTCAGGCGGATATGGAAAGGATTTTGTCATGACGGCACTTACTGTACGTCTCGGCACTGTTGACGACATTAAAAGCCGGTTCGCTGCCGCCGGAAACCTCGCCATGTCCGGAAAGCCGGTGGAGGCGAAACCATCCGTCGAATTTTCCAGCTATGAGGACCTGCACCGCATTCTCGCGCCGCTGCGCCTTGCCATCGTCAAGGTTCTGGCCGGACAGGGACCGCTTTCGATCCGTGAGGTCGCACGTCGAGTTGGCCGGGATGTGCAGGCCGTCCATCGCGACGTGACGACGCTTCTCCATGCGGGCATTATCGACAGGAGCGAGGTCGGGATCGAGTTTCCCTATGACAGCATCCACTTCGAATTCGACGTGAAGGCGGGAGAAGCGGCGTAAGCGCCGGAGGCCGATGACGGCGGAACCTCTTGCATTACTCACGAATCGTACTACCTTCTAGTTATGTTCAACGTATCGGAAGGAGGTGATCCAATGTCTAGTGAGATTTCGGTCTCTGGTGCAGGCAATGGAAAGGGTGTGTTTTCGACGGGGCAACCCTCGGCGTAAACCTCTTGCCTTCGGAACGTTGAGAAACAGTCCCGGGTCTGTAAACAGGACCAAACTCATGGAAGGGTCGCTTCGGCGGCCCTTTTCCGTTTCCGGGTTATTTGCCTTTGATGACGACGCGCATTCGGATGCCCCTGCGGCAGGTTCGGTGCCCTACGTTGCCCTGAAACTTCTCTCCCGTCATGCCGGGCTTGATCCGGCATCCAGCAGACGCGAGTCTGCGCGGCGAGAAGGAGGCCTTTCAGCCCAAGGACTTGGGCTGGCTGGATACCGGCTCAAGGCAGGTATGACGGAGAACTGGGAGAGCGGCGGATCATCGACGTCAATTACGGTCACGTCCCCTACTTCTTCCCGAACACCTTCCATCGCGTCGGGCGGAAGCGCAGTTCTGCGCCCACGGCCACGGCGGCGTTGAGCGGCACTTCGATTTCGAGGTGATAGGGCTCGTGGCCGTTATTGGCGATGTCGATTTCGGCGATACGGGTGCCCGCGAGGCGGCGACAGGTGGTGACCTTGCCGTAAAGCGCGTCCTTCTCCTGCGTCAGCACCACATCTTCAGGTCGGAAGAACAGCTCACCCTCGCCCGTGCCGCTCTCGTCGATGCCGATGCTTTCACCCTGAAACAGCACATGGCCGTCGCGGATCGTTACCGGCAGGCTGGAGGATTCGCCGATGAAGGAGAAAACGAAGGGGGAGTTGGGCGTGTCGTAGACATCGTCTGCCGTGCCCACCTGTTCGATCTTGCCCTGGCTCATCACAACGACGCGGTCGGCCAGTTCCAGCGCCTCTTCCTGATCGTGGGTGACGAAAACGGTGGTGTGGCCGGTACGGTCGTGAAATTCACGCAGCCAGCGGCGCAGCTCCTTGCGCACCTTGGCGTCGAGCGCGCCGAAGGGTTCATCGAGAAGCAGCACCTTCGGCTCGATGGCGACGGCGCGGGCAAGCGCCACGCGCTGGCGCTGGCCACCGGAAAGCTGGGTGGGGTAGCGCTTTTCGAGACCGGAGAGATGCACCATGTCGAGAAGCTCGGACACCCGCCTGCGGATTTCCGCCTTTGGCGGACGCTTGGCGGAGGGGCGCACCTTCAGGCCGAAGGCGATGTTCTCGGCCACCGTCATATGGCGGAACAGGGCGTAATGCTGGAACACGAAACCGACATTGCGCTCCTGCACCGTGCGGTGCGAGGCGTCCTCATCGCCGAAGAAGATACGGCCCTGCGTCGGCTGTTCGAGGCCGGCGATCAGACGCAAGAGCGTCGTCTTGCCGGAACCGGAAGGACCGAGCAGCGCGATCAGCTCGCCTGAGCGTATGTCGAGCGACACGTCGTTCAGCGCCGGGAACCGATCAAACTGCTTGGTGATGCCGGAAACTTTCACTTCCATGAAGATGCCTTTCAATGCTTGCCGGCTGCGTTGCCCGCGCCAAAGCGTATTTCGAGAATGGTTTTGAGAACGAGCGTCACGAGCGCCAGACCGGCCAGCAGCGTCGCCACCGCAAAGGCAGCGCCGATATTGTACTCATTATAGAGTATCTCGACATGCAGCGGCATGGTGTTGGTCTCGCCGCGAATATGGCCTGATACGACAGAGACGGCGCCGAACTCACCCATGGCGCGGGCGTTGCAGAGCAGCACGCCGTAAAGCAGGCCCCATTTGATATTGGGCAGCGTGACGTACCAGAAGGTCTGCCAGCCGGACGCGCCGAGCGAAATCGCCGCCTCCTCGTCGCCATTGCCCTGATCCTGCATCAGCGGGATCAGTTCACGCGCGACGAAGGGAAAGGTGACGAAGATGGTGGCCAGCACGATGCCGGGCACCGCGAAGAGGATTTCGATGCCGTAACTCTTCAGCCATGGCCCGAGCACGCTGTGGGCGGAGAACAGGATGACATAGACCAGACCGGAAATAACCGGCGAGATCGAAAACGGCAGGTCGATGAGCGTTATCAGGAACGCTTTGCCCTTGAACTCGAATTTGGCGATCGCCCAGGCGGCGGCAACCCCGAAGACCACATTGAGCGGCACCGAGATGGCGGCGACAAGCAGCGTGAGGCGGATGGCGGAGAAGGCATCCGGCTCCACAATCGCTTCCCAGAAGGCATCCGCGCCCTTGCGGAAGGCTTCGAAGAAGACCGAGACGAGCGGCAACACGAGGAAGGCCGCGAGGAACAGGAAGGCAACGGCAATCAGCGCCAGGCGGGCGGGAAGGCTTTCGCTGGCGGGATCACGGAACGGCCGGGGGGACGTGCGGGAAGCGGCCTCAGACATAACCGTACCTCTTGCGGCTCCAGGCCTGAATGAGATTGATGAGGAACAGCATGGCAAACGAGATGATCAGCATGATGGTGGCGATGCCGGTCGCGGCCGCATAATTGAACTCCTCCAGCCTGATGACGATGAGGAGCGGCGCGATTTCCGAGACATATGGAATGTTGCCGGCGATGAAGATGACTGAGCCATATTCGCCGACGCCGCGCGCGAAGGCGAGCGCGAAACCCGTGAGGATGGCGGGCGTGAGGCTCGGCAGCAGCACTCTTGTGATGGTCTGGAAACGGTTGGCGCCGAGCGTGGCCGCCACCTCCTCCACCTGCCGGTCGATCTCTTCCATGACCGGCTGCACCGTGCGAACCACGAAAGGCAGGCCGATGAAGATCAACGCAATGACGATGCCGGTGGGCGTAAACGCGATCTTGATGCCGAAGGGTTCGAACAGCGAACCGACCCAGCCGCGATTGGCGTAAAGCGTGGTGAGCGCGATACCGGCAACCGCCGTTGGCAGGGCAAAGGGCAGATCGACGATGGCATCGACAAAACGGCGGCCGGGAAACCGGTAACGTGTCAGCACCCAGGCGACGATGACGCCGAAAACGGCGTTGACCAGAGCGGCGATGAAGGCCGTGCCGAAGCTGACGCGCAGCGCATTCAGCGTTCGGCTATCCGTGGCAATCGCAATGAAATCTGCAAAACCAAGTTTCGCCGTGGACCAGACAAGGCCGCCGAGCGGAATAAGAATGATGAGAAACAGATAGGTGACGGTGTAACCAAACGTCAGGCCGAAGCCGGGTATGACGCTCGACTGCCGCCATTTCCACCTGTTTCCGGATGTATTATTGCTCATCAAGGCTCCGGATAATCTTTGTTTTTGTACATTTCCAGGACAGGAAACCGGGGTCCACTTTTCCTGGAAATGCCCTCTGGGAGCCGGCGTTCCCCGGCGTTTATTATAAAGTATCGACCGGCACGGCGTCCGGTCGATCAGGTTCTTATTGTCTTGTCCCTGCGGACGGGTGATCGCGTTTCACCCCATCATCCGCTTACTTTGCGGGCTTGTAAATCTGGTCGAAGATGCCGCCATCACCGAAATGTTCCGGCTGCGCCTTGGCCCAACCACCGAAGATCGGGTCGTCAATGGTGACGAGCTTGATATCGGGCAGCTGCTTCAGCAGATCCTTGGAGACCACGGCGGGGTTGGACGGGCGGTAGAAGTGCTTGGCCGCAATATTCTGACCCTCATCGGAATAGAGATATTGCAGATAGGCTTCCGCCGCCTTGCGGGTGCCCTTGGCGTCGACATTCGCATCGACCACCGCGACCGGCGGTTCGGCAAGGATTGAGATCGGCGGCACGACGATATCGAAGGCGTCAGCGCCGAATTCCTGGCCGGCGAGATAGGCCTCGTTTTCCCAGGCCAGCAGCACGTCGCCAATCTGGCGCTGCGCGAAGGTGACCGTGGAGCCTCGGGCGCCGGTATCGAGAACCGGGGCGCGCTTGTAGAGATCACCGACATAGGCCTTGATCTTGTCCTGGTCGCCCTTGAACTCTTCATTGGCCCAGGCCCAGGCGGCAAGGTAGTTCCAGCGGGCGCCGCCCGAGGTTTTGGGGTTCGGCGTAACGATCTGGATATCGCCCTTCACCAGATCGCCCCAATTATGGATGCCCTTGGGATTACCCTTGCGCACCAGGAAAACGATTGTAGAGGTGTAAGGCGAGGAGTTGTGCGGCAGGCGGGTGCGCCAGTCCTTGTTGATCTTGCCGGAATTCTGGACGATGGCATCGATATCGCTCTGCAGCGCCAGCGTCACCACATCCGCTTCCAGACCATCGATGACGGAACGCGCCTGCTTGCCGGAGCCGCCATGCGACTGCTGGATCGTGACGTCCTCACCGGTATCGGCCTTCCACTTCTTGGCGAAGGCTTCGTTGAAATCCTTGTAGAGCTCACGGGTCGGATCATAGGACACGTTGAGCAGCTTGGTCTGCGCGGCGGCCGAGCCAGCGCCGCCAAGTGCCAGTGAAAGGCTAAGCGCGACAACGCTCAAACCGGACAGAAGCTTGGACATCGGTATTCCCTCCTGATTGCGATGGCTTAACTCTACCGGTTGAGTAGAGTTGGTCAATGAGGCTGAATACGATCGAAAAAGTGTTTCCCAAGAGCGTTTCCCCGGGCAACAAATACAGCGCAGCATAAGCGAAAGGCGCAACAAGCGTCGTGTAAAACTTTGCTGAATGCAAAACCGTTTCACTTTTTTGACGATTTTTTGCCGCGATGGCGAAAAATATTATGGGGTTTTAGACGATTTTTTCGTTTTGAAGGAACGAGGCAAGGGGGCCATTACAATCTCCTCATCCGTCATTCCGGCCCTGAGCCGGAATCCAGCCAGCCCAAGTCCTTGGGCTGAAGGAGTCGTTTCGCCGCGCAGACGCGCGTCGGCTGGATTCCGGCTCAAGGCCGGAATGACGGACGGGTTGAGGGCCCTCGTTGCAAACTCTCGACAGCGAAACGTGAAAAAAGACGAGTGTCAGGCCGTCAAAAGCTCGGGCACTTCGACACCGGCAACCGCATCGGCAATGGTGGTATTGAAAAGGATGTTGCGCGTCGCATCGGCCACGCGGGCAAAGACGTGGCGTATCTCGCACTGCTTTTCGCCGTCGCAATCCTCGCAGCGCCGATAGGCGGTCTGCGACAGGCAGGGCAAGGGGGCGAGCGGCCCGTCGATGAGGCGCAGTACCTCGCCGAAGGTGATATCCGCAGCCGGGCGCGCCAAGAGATAACCGCCCTGCTTGCCGCGCCGGCTTTCGACCAGGCGTTCCTTCTTCATTTCAAGAAGGATCTGTTCGAGGAACTTTTTGGGGATGGCCTGTTCGCGGGCAATGTCGGAAATCTGCACAGGACAGGCACCGTCGGCCTTAGCCAGCGAAAGGAGCGCCCTCAGCGCATATTTTGCCTTCTGCGAAATCATCGTAAAACCAGTAGACCACAAGCCCGGAAACCCGGCAATTCCGGCTTAGCGCAGAAGTTGTCACAATTCAAATCCAAGCTGCGAAGAAGGTGAACGGGTATCTTTTGCTCATACCCCGCACGCCTGAGGCATTTTTGCTCTGAAGTGCAGCGCACAAGCACTGTCATTTCTGTTCGCGGATAAGGATTTCAACAATAATCGGCCATGGAAATCCCGGACGTGACAATGACGATCAATTCAGCAAATGCCTTAGCCGATACCGCTTCCCTCGACGCCACGCTTGCCGGGCTCGATCTGGCGGGTCGGCTTTCGTTTATCGCCGGCCTCGGCGGGCGGGCGGTTTTCACCACCAGCCTCGGCATCGAGGATCAGGTCATCACCGCCGCCATCGGCACGCATCGCCTGCCGATCGATGTCGTAACGTTGGAGACGGGTCGGCTGTTCAAGGAAACCGTCGATCTCATCGATGAAACCGAAGAGCGCTTCGGCATTGAAATCCGTCGCTTCCGGCCCGAACAGGACGATATCGACGCCTATGCCGAAAAATACGGCCTGAACGGTTTTTATGAGAGTGTCGAAGCCCGTCACGCCTGCTGTCATGTCAGAAAGCTGATCCCGCTCGGCAAGGCGCTTGATGGTGCTGCCTTCTGGATCACCGGCCTTCGTCGCGGCCAGTCGGGCAATCGCGCCACGACGCCTTTCGCCGAATTCGACGCCGAGCGTAATCTCATCAAGATCAATCCTTTGGCTGACTGGGATATCGACCTTATCCGCGCGCATGTGCTCAAGGAAAACATCCCCGTCAACCCGTTGCATCAGCGCGGTTACCCCTCCATCGGCTGCGAGCCGTGTACGCGCGCCATCAAGCCCGGCGAGCCTGAGCGCGCCGGACGATGGTGGTGGGAAAACGACGAGAAGCGCGAATGCGGTCTTCACGTCGCCGGTGCGGAGCAGACATCCGCCGTTTCCACCATCCCGCAACGATAATCATTCAGTACATCTCCCGGAGTTCACAATGTCCAACGCAGTCCACGAGACGGACAGCAAGAATACTGTCGCATCCAAGCCGCCGCTCGATCCCCATCTGAAGGCGCTTGAAAACGAAGCTATTCATATTTTCCGCGAAGTCGCCGCCGAATTCGATAACCCTGTGATGCTTTATTCCATCGGCAAGGATTCGTCCGTGCTGCTGCACCTGGCGCGCAAGGCCTTCTTCCCCGGGCGCATTCCTTTCCCGCTGCTGCACGTCAATACCGGCTGGAAATTCAAGGAAATGATCGAGTTCCGCGACAATATCGTCAAGGAATATGATCTCGACCTGATTTCCTACACCAACCCGCGCGGTGCGAGTGAAAACGTCACGCCTTTCTCCCATGGATCGGCGCTTTACACCGACATCATGAAGACCGAAGCGCTGCGTCAGGCGCTGGACGCCGGCCAGTTCGATGCGGCCTTCGGCGGTGCCCGTCGTGACGAGGAAGCGAGCCGCGCCAAGGAACGCATCTATTCGTTCCGCACGCCCGACCACAAATGGGACCCGCGCAACCAGCGCCCGGAACTGTGGAACATCTATAACGGCATGGTCCGCAAGGGTGAAAGCGTGCGTGCCTTCCCGCTCTCCAACTGGACCGAAGTCGACATCTGGCGTTACATCGAAGCGGAAAACATTCCGCTGGTGCCGCTCTATTACGCCGCCGAGCGCCCCTATATCGAGCGTGATGGCATGATGATCCTTGCCGAAGACGAGCGGCTGGAACTGTTGCCAGGCGAAGAGATCAAGCACGGCTCGATCCGCTTCCGCACGCTCGGCTGCTTCCCGCTGACCGGCGCGATCCGGTCCGAGGCGGCGACGCTTCAGGAGGTCATTGCCGAACTCGAAATCGCCACCGTCTCCGAACGGCAGGGCCGCGCGATTGACCGCGACCAGTCCGGCTCCATGGAGAAGAAGAAGCGCGAGGGGTATTTCTGATGAGTGCCGCTGCCATCAATCCCCCCTCTTCCGCCACCATCCTGCCGTTCGCCGAACATTCGAAGGCGACACGCGACACGCGTCCGCTGCGCCTCATTACCTGCGGCAGCGTCGATGACGGCAAATCGACCCTGATCGGCCGTCTTCTCTGGGACACCAAGGCCGTCAAGGAAGACCAGGCCGCCACGCTGCACCGCGACAGCGGCAAGCAGAACGATCTCGGCCTGCCCGATTTCGCGTTGCTGCTCGACGGTCTTCAGGCGGAGCGCGAACAGGGCATCACCATCGATGTCGCCTATCGTTATTTCGCCACCGACCGGCGCGCCTTCATCGTCGCCGACACGCCCGGCCATGAGCAATATACCCGCAACATGGCGACCGGCGCTTCGACGGCCGACCTCGCCGTTTTGCTGGTCGATGCCCGCACCGGCATTCTGGAACAGACCCGCCGCCACGCCACCATTGCGGCGCTGATGGGCATCCGGCAATTCGTGCTGGCGATCAACAAGATTGACCTGACGAATTACGACAAGGCCGGTTTCGAACTGATCGCCCACGAATTCCGCGAGTTCGCCTCCAATCTCGGCATCAAGCAGATTACCGCCATTCCGATGTCGGCGCTGAAGGGTGAAAACGTCGTTCTGTCAGGCAAGGCCTCCATGCCCTGGTATGAGGGCCCGACGCTGGTGGAGACGCTGGAGCTTGCCACCGTGCGCTCCGCGCAGTCCGGCGGCTTCCGCCTGCCGGTGCAGCGTGTCTCGCGTCCCGGTGAGAGCTTCCGTGGTTATCAGGGCACGGTTGCCGGCGGTTCGGTGAAGCCGGGCGACAGCGTCGTCGTCCTGCCTTCCGGCATGGTCGCGAACGTCAAGCAGATCGTCACCTTCGATCTGGTACGTAACGCCGCCGTGGCGGGTGATGCCGTCACCCTCGTGCTTGACCGTCAGGTGGATGTCTCGCGTGGCGACATGATCGTCTCCATCGAGGCGCAGCCGCAGACCGGCCTTGCCTTCGACGCACAGATCGTGGCCTTGCAGCCGGGCGGCATCGAGGCGGGAAAACGCTACTGGCTGAAAAGCGGCAGCCGCCGCCAGCGCGTCAGCGTGCAGCCGATCAGCCAACTGAACCTCAAGGAAGGCGAATGGCAGGCGCATGAGACGTCGCTGCCGATGAACGCCATCGGCAAGGTGCGGCTCTCCTTCGACGAGACGGCAATTTTCGATGCCTATGAACAGAACCGGGCAACCGGCTCCTTCATCCTGATCGACCCCGACACCAACAACACGGTTGCAGGCGGCATGATCGCCGGCAAACGCAGCGTTGGCGCGACGGAGGAAAAGGGCGACCGGGTCATCCTCTCGCTGCCCGCCGATCTTGCCGAAAAGCTGCTGGCGAGCGAGTTGCTGGCCAAACACCGCGACGAGATCGACATTCGCCGCACCGATGTGGCGACCGCCTCAAGGCTGATCGGCGATCTGGACTGAGAAAATTTCCGATACAAACAAAAAGGCGACCGTAGTGCGGTCGCCTTTTTTCGTTGCGGGCCACAGGTTGTGAGGCGCCGCTTAAAACACGAACATATAAAGCAGAATGATCACCACAACCGGAACGCCCATAGCCCACAGTGCAATACCCTTTAGCATATTATCCTCCATTGTTATTGTGAATGGATAACGGCTGAAGTGCGGTTGCGTTCCCTGCTGCTGAGCCGACAATGGCTTCATCGCAGCCAATAAGCACGTGAAGGCACGCGGAACCGGGAAGACGGCAAGCGCCATGGCACCCCGCCACATTGGCGCTGAAGCCTGCGCCGTCACCCATCGCGCAACCACGACCTGTTCGCAGGGAAACCCGTGGAACCGCGTTCAGGCCCGGTTAATGGCCGACACGTCACTCTCTCAACAATGGAACTACGTACTCCAGCGCACGTTGGGGTCCGTCATTGGGAGATTAAGATCATGAAAATTTTGACTGCAGCGATCTGTCTTGTTTCGGTCGGCATCCTGAGCGGCTGTGTTGACGATCGGGGATACCGTAGCGGCGGATACTATACGACAGGCGTATACTACCGCTCCTATGACCGCGATCGCCACTACCGCGACTATGATCGTCGCGACTGGCGCGACCGGAGGGATTGGCGTGATCGTCGCGACTGGCGTGGCGACCACCGCTACCGCTGATAATGACCGACTGGACCTACATCAGGCCGATTATTTCTGGAACTGGTGATGGGATGGTTTGACGGACGTCCGGCGCGCGGGGCCGTTGTTTGCTTTTCTCATTCTCGCGCTGACGAGAATGAGAAATTCACTGCTCTTATAGTCGCTAATGTGGAGACTATGGACGGCACAACTGGGCGTCGAACCCGCGCAGTCGGCGACCGCATTCGAACCGGCCAGGGTTTTAAACGGTCCGGTTTCGATACGAGACTTTAGATTCAGGGATTTTCAGGAAATATCGGGATCAGTTGCAAGCCATCGTGAATGTGAGGCTTTTAGCTGGTCGGAGTGAGAGGATTCGAACCTCCGACCCCCACGTCCCGAACGTGGTGCGCTACCAGACTGCGCTACACTCCGTGACCAGCGGCGCTTCTATAGACCAGCCTCCAGCATTCGACAAGCGGCATATTGCATTTTTTATGACAAGTTTTCTCCCTGCAGCGAGGCAGCCTCGCCAACCGCTTGCGGCAAAGGGCGCAGGGCTGAAAAACGTTACAAAAAAGCAATTGTGGCAGGAAATTTTCGTCAAGCCGCATACCTCCCCTGCCCGCCGCCGCCAAATCTGCTAGGGGAACGGAATGACCGGCGGGATGCCGGACACGGCACAAAGGACATTTCACCATGCTATTTCGCAGCATAACGCTCGCAGGGCTCGCCATTGCGCTCTCCGCCTGCACGACATCGGAAGGCTCCTCCGTCCCTTCCTTCACCCAGAAGAGCCCCGTTGAAACACGGTGGGTCGGTCAGTCGGCAGGCATTTTCTTCGCAAAATTCGGCCCACCGCTGAGCGACACGGAATCCGGCAGCTCCACCGTCTATAACTGGCGCGGCGGTTACAAGAAGGCCACCATTCCGGCCAGGTTCGAAGAAGGCAAGGACGGCAAGAAGGGTCGCCAGATTTCGCCCGCCCGCACCGCCTCGCTCTCCTGCACGGTGCAGCTGGTCGTTTCCAGCAATTATACGATCACCTCGGTGCGCACGGTCTCCGACCGCCCCGGCGTCAACGGCCCCAGCTACTGCGCGGAATTCCTCGCCGCGAACTAAGATTCGCCCCGGAAACCGGACGAACAAGGCCTGCCCGAAACGGTGGGCCTTTTCACTTTTTCGGGATTATTGTCATTTTCCTGAAAAAACTTTCGCCTAAAATCACAAGGCCCGTTCCATTGCGCCATGCAAGCACGGGATTGTGGGTCGTTGCGCAATATTCAGCCCACAGAGCACTTTCAACCGTTTGAAAGCCCTGCCTGATCTTCGCATTCATAAAACTGACAATCCGCAAGACCGGAAAAAGCGCTATTGCGACCATATATCCCGACAAGCCAGCTGCAAAAACGCTTGAACTGGAGTGAAAAAGTCCGGGTTGTGCCGCTTTGCGCTTTGCTATAACGGGGCGGACGGGAGGAGTGTTTTTAACACAAAACAAGAATCAGGTATGGCCGTGACTCCCATCGATCAAGACAAATCCCAGCTCACTGATCTTTCCCAGGATACCTCCCTTTACCAAGCCTTTCCCCCCGGCGCGCTTCCAATGAACCGCCGTCAGGTTCTGGGTGGCGCGCTTGCCGGGATTGCCGCAGCGGCGCTGCCCTCCTCTCCACTTCTCGCCAGCACGACCGCCAAGAAGGTCGACGTGCTTTTGATCGGCGGCGGCATCATGAGCGCGACGCTCGGTGTATGGCTGCGCGAACTCGAGCCCACCTGGTCGATGCAGATGCTGGAGCGGCTGGATGGCGTGGCGCTTGAAAGCTCCAACGGCTGGAACAATGCCGGCACCGGACATTCCGCGCTGGCGGAACTCAACTACACGCCGGAAGACGACAACGGCAACATCAAGATCGCCCAGGCGATCAACATCAACGAATCCTTCCAGATTTCCCGGCAGTTCTGGGCTTGGCAGGTGAAGAACGGTGTTTTGAAGAACCCGCGCTCCTTCATCAACCACACGCCGCATATGAGCTTCGTCTGGGGTGATGAAAACGTCGCCTATCTGGAAAAGCGCTATCAGGCGCTCAAAACCAGCCCGCTTTTCGCCGGCATGGAATATTCCAGCGACCCCGAGCAGATCAAAAAGTGGGTGCCGCTGATGATGGAAGGCCGCGATCCTTCCCAAAAGATCGGCGCGACCTGGTCGCCGCTCGGCACCGACATGGAATTCGGCGAAATCACCCGGCAATTCGTATCGCATCTGCAGGGCGACCAGAATTTCGACCTTCAGGTCAACAGCGAGGTTTCCGACATTCAGCGCAATGCCGATGGCAGCTGGCGCGTGACCTATGCCAACACCAAGACCGATGCCGAACAGGTGGTGGATGCGAAATTCGTGTTCATCGGCGCCGGCGGCGGCGCGCTACATCTGTTGCAGATGTCCGGCATCCCGGAAGCGGACGATTATGCCGGCTTCCCGGTGGGCGGTTCGTTCCTCATCAACGAGAACCCCGACGTGACGATGCAGCATCTGGCCAAGGCCTATGGCAAGGCCTCGGTCGGCTCGCCGCCGATGTCGGTTCCGCATCTCGATACGCGTGTGCTCGGCGGCAAGCGCGTCATCCTGTTTGGACCTTTCGCCACCTTCTCCACCAAGTTCCTGAAGGAAGGCTCCTATTTCGATCTCGTCTCCTCCGTCACAACAAGCAATGCCTGGCCGATGGTGCGTGTGGGCATCGATGAATATCCGCTGGTGGAATATCTCGCCGGCCAGCTGATGATGTCAGTTGACGACCGTTTTGCCGCGTTGAAGGAATATTTCCCCAATGCCAAGCAGGGCGAATGGCGCCTGTGGCAGGCCGGCCAGCGCGTGCAGATCATCAAGCGCGACGAAGAAAAGGGCGGCGTGCTGCGGCTCGGCACCGAAGTCGTCTCCGCACAGGACGGCAGCATCGCCGGCCTGCTCGGCGCTTCGCCGGGCGCCTCCACCGCAGCACCGATCATGCTCAGCGTCTTGGAAAAGGTCTTCAAGGACAAGGTGGCGACGCCGGAATGGCAGGCCAAGATCCGCCAGATCGTGCCGAGCTACGGCACCAAGCTCAATGACGACCCGGAAAAGGTACAGCAGGAATGGGCCTACACCGCCGAACACCTGCAGCTGCCGACGCCGCCGCAGATCGACCTTGAGGCGCTGAAGGGTGCCGGTGCGGCACCTGCGGGTGCACCGGTGAAGAAGGTGCCGGATATCGCGCTTTAAGGCTTGGCTGCGATTTAGGATTGAACGCCGCGTGTCTCTGGATGCGCGGCGTTTTTTGTTGATGCGCGCCTTCCTCCGCACTCGACGTCCTCCTCGGGCTTGACACGAGGATCTATTAACTTCAACGGATCGTGGACCTCGGGCCAAGCCCGAGGAGAGCGGAGGACAGGTTTTCGCGCTTAACGTTATAGCATAGCAAGCCGACCATCATCGGATATACCGCCACCGAAATATCTGGCCCCCAAACATACTCGGTGGTAATAATTCCTACCAGATGATGGAGATTACCATGGCCAACGTTGAAAAGATCAGCGTCTCGATGACGCCCCAGCACGCCGAAATCTTGCGTGACGCTGTGGAGAGCGGCGCTTATGCCAGCAGCAGCGAAGTCATCCGTGAAGCGATGCGAGACTGGTCGGCAAAATGGGTTCAGCGACGCGGCGACATCGCCAAGCTGCGCGCATTGTGGGCCGAGGGCAAAGCCAGTGGCAATTCAACCGAAGTGGATTTTGACGAGGCGCTCAATGAGGCGCGTGCAGAACTGGCCTCGTTGAAAAATCGTGACCACTAAGCTTGTCTGGACGCCCCGCGCACGCAGCGATGTGAAGAAAATCTATATCGACATTGGCAAATCACAGCCCCTTGCCGCAGAACGATATTTCGCTCGTTTCCGCGCCAAAGCGGAGCGCCTGGTCGCCCATCCTCACCTTGGCGAGCGCCACCCGGAAATTTTTCCGTCTGCCCGTATGCTCGTCGAAGCGCCTTATGTCATTCTCTACGAAACCGTGCCGGATACCGATGGCGGCGAAATATGTTCCGTGGAAATCGTTCGCGTGATCGATGGTCGCCGGGACCTGCGCACGTTGTTCTGACTTTGGAAGAGATGGCTGGGGCGCCAGGAGCCCCAGCTAGGTTTTTCCGCTTTCTCAAGCCATTGAGAAGCCTTGCGAAACCTGCTTACCTAGTATGACAATCGTACAGACAGTTGTGGCAACAACGCAAGACATTTTATTGCCGCCGATGGCCATCGGTGTAAGGATTATGGTCCATATCCGAAGCGACGATTGTCTAAGTCATTCTCGACCTTCTTCTCCTCAATCCGCTGCTTATCACGGACCCGATCACGAGCTTGGGCGAGAATGAAATCGAGGCCACACAATGCCATCGGCTGATGCTGACGGATGATCTCGTTTGCTGCAGCCAATTGGTTAAGGACTGGACCAGCAGCTTCTTTTCTTTTGGCAATATCCTGAACAAGAGCGGATTGCTGCTCCTTGTCGTGAACCTCCTGGCGAACCAGCTTCGATTTCACCGCCTCCAGATCGGAGTTGCAATTCCTCAGTTCATCGGATGCCTGCTTAACCGCTGATCCTAACTGCCGTTGTTGGCGTTCCAGGACAAACGCAATTCCTAGTAAGTAGTGCCACCACTTGGGTCGTCTGGCCTTACCAAGTCGTTGCTCAGCGACGAAGAGCGTGTTCCATTTTTCGGCAACGCTTTTTTCTATAGCTGCGACTTCAGTCCGCAGCCGGGTGGTCTTTTCAGAATATGCAAAGACGGGAATCGTCCGATTGAAATCAAATCTCGCCTGTTCCTCCATCTCCCAAAGGTTGGCTGCGATCCGTTCCTCTGATGACATGGCGAGCATGTTGGCCCTACCAAGAAGCAAAGATAGCTTATCCTTGCTCCTCTCAAGTCCTGCAAACCAGGCTACGGGGCTCAGGGCGACGGCTTGAGGCAATCCAATTTCTGATTCAAGCGCTCTATCTGGCTCGACACGTTTTCCAGCGCTTCCAAGATTTTGACCTGTATCCGAATGAGGGCTTCGGGGCCGGGTATTTGCTGGTCGCTTGGCGGCTGCAGCAGGCTGCGAATAGCTCGCGCTTCGGTTAGAATTGCTTGTTCGAGTGTCTCTTTTGTCGCTGGCTGGCTCATCGCTCGCTCCCCTCATTATTCTGTCGATTTCTGTTTTCTTCATCCCCGACAAGCGCACCAAGGAACCGATGCACTTTCCATGCTCGTCAGTCACAATCCACGTGTCGCGCTTGTCTCCAGCCGCGATCAGCAGTGACGAAGCGGCCAAGGAGGCTTCCAGTTCGGCTACTGTGGTCGCGGTCGTCATGGCCTGTTTCAAGGCCTGTCTAACAGCCGGGAGATCGGCTCCCGCCCGCTTCTTGGCCTGATGTTGGGCATGGGTGAACGATTCCCTTGACGGGGGCTCCCCTTCGCCAAGTTCACGTTCAATAACCTTGGCGACTTCGGAAGCGCCGCGCTTACGCAATCCAGCGATCACGGATTTAGTATGGACTCCCTGCACGAATCGGTGCCCAAATTTAAACTCAGACCATCGCGCAACAAGCTCGTGGATGATGCGATCAAATGAACACCGCAGGACCTTATCGGAAGCGGGGTCAATCTCACCGACAAGCACATGCCAGTGAGTAAAATGGGCGTCTGAGGTAGCACGCGGTTTCTGGTGCTCGATGATTACCGCGCGTGAAGCATCAAAATCGAATTCTTCCGCGAGCATCGTCACAATCTCGCGCATCTGGTCCCTGGTGGTCGCTTCATGGGGGCTGACTATCCAATGGCGTATGGAATAGGTCGACCGTTTCGCCAATGCATCGGTATGCATGTCGCTGATATCGGCGGCGGTGCCGGTGAGAAACGTAACAGCGTCGTTGTCGATGCCATTCTTGAGATGGCTGATCAACCGGTTGACACTCGACCTCGTCCTAAATCTGATGGCTTTGATAATCATGGCGCATATCATGTCAGCACTCTGAATGCATTCTGCCGGACCTGGGCGGCAATTTCCTTCAGTTTTGGGACGTCGATTGGCTTCTCGGCAAAGGCTTCGAGCATTAAATTTGTTGAACGACGCAGGGCCGCGATATCATTGCGGCGCTTATCGCCAGCTATCTGGCCACGCATCGTCTCATTGAGAGCAGAACGCAGGATTTCCGAAGCCGATTTGCCTGACTGACCAGCAAACTTTACGAGCCGGGATTTATCGGCATCAGAGATTCGGATTTTTATAAACGCGTCTTTCATGAAACACAGCCTCATCCTTCGGGGGTCCACGGGGGCAAAGCCCCCTGGCCTGCTGCCTTCGTGTCCACGAAGGCATGGCTGGCAACCGAAGGTCACTCGAAATTAAGTGACCACATGATGAAGTGTTCGGGAGATTTCTGTCGGCCGCAATGACTAAATGATTTTGGGTATTGCTAGGCGTCGGCTCCCGTCAGGTCCGATGTCTCGTTGCGCGTATCCCTCTTCCACAAAAGCTTGTTGATGCCGCGTCCATCCCTCCAGCACACGCCCTCTGATCGTCGCCAGGCTGCACTGTGGTTGCTCCCCCCTGGCCAGGAATTTCTTTCGGCAATCATAACCGTCAAAAATGTGCAGTCCTCACCCATGGTTCTCAACAAATGATCTTCGGACAACAGGGCTACAACACTGCCATCATCACCGAAAAACTGCCGAAATGCTATTTTTTCGTCGATATCCTTCCACGCGCCAAGTTCCGTGAAGTCCGGCTGAAGGCTCAATTCGCGGGCAAGCCAGGGCGCGGGAATATACGCTGAGTAGCCGTTTGGCAGGGAGGCATCCAAATGACTCTCCCAATGATACCGTGCTGTGAGGGGGGCATAAGGAATGCCTGTCGGTATTTGCCAGTTATCATACCGCCATCCATCTTGCGGCCACGTTGAACACCACGGAGCTTCATACAAAAACGCGCTGTCGGTCATCTCGGGGATGGACCAATGCTGGATATCGATCTGCTGCTTCTTTTCGAAGGCCTTGGCTACGGTTCTTGCATCGGTAAGCTTGACTTTGACTGCAGAGAGGAAGCGGAATTCCTGCAGCCTCAAGCCGTGCTCTCCTCGCCGGTCCTGAGAATATTTTTCGCTCTGCGATTGGTCCTCATAGACTACCAACCAACGCTTACCCGTTTCGTCTGTGCGAACCGGCATCCTTCCAAGCTCCGAGCCTGGGTCACGCTCAAACGGCCACTTGGTAAGGGTTTCCTCCTCGACGGATGGTAATTTAATAATCGGATTAAAAAACCACTGATCGGCCGTTACGTCAGACTTTAACTGTCGTTCGCCATCCTCAGTTATTGTCGCATCGATGTCACGTCTGAAGTCGATATCGGTTGCGCGTCGATAAGCGAAAGGAGGATCATCAAAGCCCGTATCCAACCAGTAGTTATCTGCTAACCTGCACAGCAACTCATCAAGAGCTAGCCACTGATATTTCTTGCCGATGCGCTCTATCATAGGCCGTTCGCGAGAATAGTCTCCTCTACCAGACCTATCATTCGGAAAACGCGCCTTCGTCCATCCGAAATCATACGCTCGTTTTGCCACCCACCTGCGAAGTGACGCCTGATTAAACTTTTTCGCTGGCTTCGTCTCTTTTTTTGCGGGATACAAACCGGGCACAGCTTCAATCTCGTAACGCTTGATTTCCTCGCTCGACAAAAGTCCCAAAAATTTGAGCCTGGCGGCATCCAGGTCATTCTCCCAACGCTTGACTTCCGCTTTGCTCGGTCTCGATGGTTTTCGGTCCCATTCGATTGAATAAAGCCCATACCAGTATGGATTCGCTGTATTTTTCAGCTGCTCGAATGCAACCATACGTTCGGAATTCGAAGTCACCACTTCCTTTTCGAAAATTTTCAGTTTTTGCGTCGCAGTAAGTGGGCGTTCTTTATGCAAAGGAAGCGTCAGAAAGTCGTGGGTCCGTGAGCCGATCTGGTACTGCGCGAAATCGGCCATCGATGACGTTGAAGACGATGCGATACTTTCATCTCCTGCTTTTTGGGCGACAATCTTTAGCTGCTCCTCACTGACAGACAGGCGCGGTTTCGGAGACTTGTATGGGGGTTTGCAAGCTTGAGTATCCACTCCAACTGGCAAAGCAGAATGAAATTCCGCTAACTCAATTATGCCCTGCGCGTAGTCACGCAGCAAAATTCCATATGGCGGCACACGATTTTCGAAGAGATGGCTGTAAACAGCCTGCGCATACGAATGCAATTTTTCCGGTTCTGGCTTGCGGCAGCATGCACCATACCCTGCAGCAAGTATTCTTTCCAGGACATAAGGGTCATCTACCGTCGCAAACCTTGCCAGCATTTCAACGAATATGCTCCCCTCAACGAGTAAGAGGTTCAATAGAGCTTTGGTTGCCTTGTCACGAACTCGTCTGTTCGTGGTCGAAAAAATCCAGCAGAGCGAAAGCGCTGCCAAAAACTGGTTTTTGGGATTCGTATTCGGTGCCTGCCCAGTGAGGCACCACTCAATCAATATTCCCACATTCGAATCGGGATCAGAATCTTGATCATTTACCCAATTAGTCCAGCTGGCATCTCGATGCGGAAGCTTTCTTTTTTCTAAGTTTCGATGCAACAGCTCAGCATTCCATGGATGATCGACTGAGACGGCAATCTGTATCAGGATGTCCAACACATCAGAACGGCCGAGCGCATTCAGCAATTCTAAGCTTCGGTCAGAGAACGCAGAACGTTCCCGCCATTTAACACTTTCCTTGAAACCCTCCCTAATTCCCCAGTCGTTCCACCATTGTTTAGCCGCTCCTGGCATGCAGTCCACCAACTCTTTGCCGAACTTCTCTGGTAAGACCGTCGAGAGCGCATCAAGGAGGCCACGCCATTGCCAGGCAACACGTGACTTGGCGTTGATACAAAAGCTTAGAGCTTGGTCTTTATCAAAAACTCCACTGGGATCGCTGACGTTTTCAACTACCTTCTCGGCCATCAAGAAATCTTGAAAACGCTGGAAGCTAAACCGCACAACATCGGGGTCCGCAAATACCTCTTCTGAAGCGTTCGGATTTGGGTCTTTACGAAGAAGCCCGTTTCTGAGGATTACAGAGAGCCATTCGCTTTCTGAGCGTGGCGTTATGTCACCGAAATGAACCGCTATCGCTTCACGACATTTATCGAGAGTTAGGAAATCAGCTCGATTCGCCAACATACTGGCCGCAATCTCTTGAGCTGTACGGCCAAGCTTGGGAACAATCGATACCGCAGAATCTTCGTTTGACTGAATATTCCGTCCCATGCTTTCGAGGTAATATTTCAGTATTTTCTTCGTCCCTGTAAGGCCGGAAGGAAATTCTGATTTCCCATCTCTCTCCAACGAAACGCAGACGGAACGTAAAAATAGTGGATTGATGAATTCAGGTGCCAACCAGGGGGTGCTGGGGCGAGCTATGCCGCGTTTGTCAAGATAGACCCGTGCAGCCGCTAATTGCTCTTCTGAAGTCTCGAATCCCCGAACGTCAAATATTCGATACTTTGATGCAGTTCCATCGGGCACAGCGGAGTCAAAATACTCGGTTCGGCAAGACACGACACAGCAGACGCCAACATAACTTTGGAGCATCTGGATAAAAGGGGCGATGTGATTTTTCCAGTATCTACTACCAACGCCTTCGTTAATGGCATCAATAGAAATCAGGCATCGCACCCCAGATGCGGTGCCTGCAGCATCCAGGGCACCAAGTATCTGCTCCGGCGTCTTTCCTGGCAAGCCAAGTTGGCCTGCAATCTGAGTCCAAAGCTCTGTGTCATTAAATCTCTGCCCAAGAAACAGCAATGCTGGTTGCCCCGCCTGGAGCGCATCAGCGCTGCACTGTGCAAATAGATGGCTCTTTCCCGCCCCAGCAGCACCTCGGACAATGGCAAATCTCTGATTTTCGGCAACCATGTAAGGCGAACGGATGATGTCGCCAAAATCGGTTGTTAAGGATGAAAGCTTCGCGAGTTCGTCAATGCAACGACGCAGAACAGTTTCGTCCTTAGAATTGTCTTTCAGATTACGGGATTGCGACCAGCACCATGAGTTGAGTGTCGCCGTTGCCTCCTCTAAGGCGGTTAATTTGTTGATCCAGTTCTCAACATCCCAGCGCTGCGCGGGAGCAAGATCGAAATCATGGAATATTGAGTTTAGTTCTACCTGAACTTTCTGCAGGTTTTCGATGATGATTGCGTCTGGCTGAGCCGACAGAGAAGCTATTTCTGCGGCGGGTAACGTGCATTGGCAGACTGCCTTCAACGCCGCTGAAAGTTTATCCCTTGATGCACTGCTTCTGGTTATCGTCGAAAACAATGTCTGCAGGCGGATGTTAACGTGATCTTCGGGATGATATCTTTCATCAAGAGCAGCGACCGCTTGAACGAGCTGGTTCTGAAACCATTTCTGAGAAAGCTCGACATCCCCAAAAAAGAATTCTCGGAGTCCCTCCGCACCTTTCGCAATCAACCTCGAAGTAATTTCATTTTTGGGCCATGCAACGAAATCAATCTGGGAGAGGCCATTTGCAAGCGCTGCCTTCTCCCAGTCCTTCTTATGCTTTTCCCAGTGCTCCCACCCCGACTTGCTACCCGGTTTGGTCTTGCCTCGCTTGTCTGTAAGATCGCATGGCAAACCAACCACATATGTTTCAAGCTCGGGATGAGTGGCAATTGCCTGAAATACAGATTTATCGATCTGTGCCCAGTCGATATCGCCAGCACGAAGGAAAAACTTGGCCTGGTAACCGACTTTTTTTCCACTGGGCAGCGTCCAATAGGCCTCGACACCACCGTCCCCGCCTGCGCCCTCTACTCGGCGGTAACAAGAGCCGTTTGGAAATTTCTCACGTTGCGCCAATTGGCAAAGCAGTTCTTCGAATGAGGCTCGTTGTCCACCATCGAAGGCATTGATTTTTGAAAATTCCAGCATTGGCCCGCTATGGTAGTTTGATGACGAAACAGCAACCAAGCATAATTCACGGCCGGACAACGATGTCTACGGCTGCGTGTCACAATGAACATGTTCAGCACATATTTGGAGCATTGAAAAAGTGACGCTTTACGTGACACGATTGTCGCCGATAGGATCACGATTCATCATTGTCATATAAACGACCGTTTTCGTGACAAGGATTTCCAGCATGGGTGAATTTATAGGTTATTGCCGTGTTTCCAAATCGGATGGTAGCCAAGTCCTCGACCTCCAGAAAGATGCTCTGATCAGGGCCGGGGTGAACGACAAACATATCTACGCGGACCACGCTTCCGGCAAGAAAGATGACCGTGCCGGATTGGAAGCGTGTCTGAAGGCGCTCCGCACGGGTGACACGCTGATCGTGTGGAAACTGGATCGGCTAGGACGCAATTTGCGGCATCTGGTTTCCACCGTTGACGACCTCTCAAAGAGGGGCGTTCATTTCAAGGTGCTGTCAGGTGATACTCCCGTGGACACGAGTTCACCTCAAGGCAAGTTGCTTTTCGGAATATTTGCCTCACTTGCCGAATTCGAAAGGGAGCTGATCCGAGAAAGAACAATGGCCGGGCTGCAATCTGCTCGTGCTCGGGGACGTGTTGGCGGAAGAAAGGCGACGATGACGGCAGCGAAAGTCCGCCTTGCTCAAGCGTCCATGGGTAAGCCGGAAACCATAGTGGCCGATCTTTGCCAAGAGCTGAAAATCTCTCGCCAAACCTTGTATCGCCACGTGTCCCCCGGTGGGCAGTTGCGGCCAGACGGAATGAAGGTTCTGGGAATCTCCTAATCGGGCTTCTGCAACATCAACTCAGAAGCCGCCTGATAATTCGTTGCCCGATTCCGTGGATTTTTTTGTTACATGCCGAGATCGATGCCGTGACGGACTCCATCGCCACCCTGAAGCGGTTCCAAATGGCGGTGGGGCCACGCAAACACTGGGAAGTAATCAGTTCCTCCACGTAAACGGGCGACTCCTGAGTTGCGATACTAGTCGCTGAAGAATACTCCCGCACGGGGCTTACCTCCGCCTTGACAGAGGGGGCTTGCTCAGGCGGCATAGTTTCAAAAAGTAGTGCTGAAATCCGGACGCCACGGATTTTTATCATGATCTTTGAAAGCAGCCGGTCGCCATTTATGATCTGTTGTCGCGTATCAGCCGTTTCCGCCCGATTGCTACGCTTTCGAGCATCATCGACCAAAGACCCTGCCTTGTCCTTCACAGGCACTGTGGAAGCTCTCCATTGCCGAAATGAGCCACCGGTCCTTACGAAATGAAATCGGCTCTGTGTGAGCTTCCAGGCGGCTCGTAGCGCGTTGTCCGGCCACTGCACCATGATGTCGTTTCGGAAGATTCCCCAAAGCATGTAAGTTGCCACCGCACCGGCGTTACGGATTGAACGATCAGGGAAATCCGTCTTACTGAACTTTATCCGCAGTCGTAGCTTGACTGCTTCCCTATGTTCTGGGGGAACCCTGGCAACGAAATGTGCATGCAAATCGAAAAGCCCTGAGAACTCATCATAACGTGGATGGATGGCCAGGAGAAGCACTTCGAACTTCCCGCTTTTTCGAAGCTCGCTAAATTCGACATTTATCTTTTCGTTGAAGCTTTTCAGTGCTGCATCCAGGTTCTTAGGATCGGCCTTGGCCCCCGTCAGCCCGACGCCCCAGTAAACACAGTCCTTGAGCCCATATCGCTTTGCGAATGCCACGAAATCGGCGACCATTGGCCGATCCTTGCGAATGGCATTTGGCTCAAAAAAGCGGGTGCCGCGCAGAGGCTTTCCCCAGTCGAGGATTTCTCCACCGCCGCCATCCAACAAGACGACGTAGCGCTCAGCGTCCGACTGAAAGGGATTTATTCCTATTGAAACAAGGCGTTTGGCAAGTGCCATCGCGTTAGCGAAAGGGGATCGAACATCTGTCACGATGCCACTTTCCTTGCCTTTGTGGGTGGCGCAAGATGCTTTTCAACGCGTTTGATCAAACGGATGGGAAAGGGAGTCACGTGCGCAGTCGGTTGCGGCAGCTGGGCCAAGGCTTCAGCCATCAAACGGAGCCGCGCGGCATCCGAGTATCTACCTTCATTGGTGTCAGCATTGGTATGACCAAGAATATCCTTCCTGATTTCCGCAGCTACTCCAGCCTGTTTCATTTCGTTGTTGCACCAATGGCGAAAAGAATGCAGGACCTTGCCGTCGTCTTTGGATGAGGGAATGGCGGTGATCCGCATGTCCTGCCAAGACTGGTCGAACACGTCCCCCATGGGCGTTGATGCGGCTGCTGCTTTGAGTTCCGGGAAAAGTAGAACATGCCCGATACCTTGAAGCGCAGCGACGTACTCCAGAAAACCCAATCGAATTAGTTCCGGGTGAATGGGGATACGGCGTTTAGACTCCGGATTTTTTAGGCCTCGAACAAAGTTTGGTTCGATGCGGATAGCGGGAATTTCTGCTTCCGGCTCCACCTCTGAAATCAGCAAACCGCAATATTCCTCGCGACGCGGGCCGTGATAGAGCGCCAGCATCGGGACCCAGTAGCTCGCGTCATGGAATGTTACTTCGCCCGGCGACAACCTGGCATCCTCGCTTTCACATCCATTCCAGATCGACAGATTAAAAAGCAGCCGTAGTTCATCTGTAGAGAAACGAGCCCGCTCCCCTCGACCGCTACCTTTCTTTTTGGACCTCAGGCCGGAAACTCCCTCGAAATTGCCGAAAGGAAATCCGGCATGTTTGCAGATAGCTGCGATGTTCCCGAGTTGAGTCATATGTCGGTTCAACGTGCTCTGCGACAAGCCGACCTGCTCGGGCGGCATTTCCTTGGCTCGCGCCAGAATATCAACAAGTGGTAGAACGTGGTCCTGCGGCGATTTGCCATAGTTTTTCGGCATTTCGGACAGCATTATTTTGAAGTCGGAGATATGCGATTGCTTCATCTTTGCCGGATTGTCATGCCCGACATAACGAACAAAAATCTTCGCTAGGGCGATGTGCTGTTTGGCTGTTTTGTCTCCCCAGTCACCGGACTTCACATTTTGGGCGGCCGCCCGTTCCACAATCTCGATAAGCCCCCGGGTGTTGTCATCTGTGTCATCTTCGACATCAATCTCATCGTCGAGATCAAAGTCGCCGTCATCCCTCACGCCGAGCGACGCTTTATGTATCGGTTGCACCCTTGAACTCTCGGGAAGGCTGTCAGTCAGCAGTGCAGCCTGGAGCAAAGCGTCATCGTCCTGCCGGATACCGACACGCCTCTGGGCATTGTGCAGGTGGGCAGCCGCAATTCCACGAAAGTATATCTGTTGGACCTGGTCGAAATTCCTCTCACTTTCAGGAATTTCAAATTTCTGCATCAGCGCGTTGATGACCGGACGTGGCGCTATATCAAGACCAAGGAGCCGATAGGTATCCAACATATCGCTCACGGACTTGATAGCAGTTTCGTCCAGCCCAGCGGCTCGCATGTGTTGAGTTTCGGAATGTCCAACAGCGGCGTGTCGCCCCTGAGAACTCAAAATACGGGCAACCCAACCCTCAGCCACGTCGCGCATACGCAACTTTTCAAAATTGTCTTCGTGAGAGAGTTCCAGCGCCGAATGGCTGTCGAGAACCGTAGTGCATGTTTTGGCGACCTCTATAAGTATTCGCTTAACATCATCCGGTTTGATCATCATTGCCCGCAGCTCCCGAAACAGTTGCTCGCTGATCAGGGTCAACCGAGCAGCTGAGAATTTCGCCTGCTCCACATGTTTCGTGCGGAGACTGACTTCAACCAGCACCAAAGCACGCGAACTTGTTCCATCTGGTAAACGCCGACGCCACCAGTAAACCGAACCACGCTTGAAAACATTCTGAGCCACTGCCATGCGAAAACCCTGTTTTGGAGGGTAAGCAGGTGTCCCAAATCCTCGCCGTGTCAGACAATGGAATATGACATTCCTGTATGACAATCGCGATTTTTAGATTCCCAGCTGTGCTGGAAGCCTTGAAAACCGACGCTTTTGAGAAAAACAGAAGAACTTGGCTGGGGCGCCAGGATTCGAACCTGGGAATGCCGGTACCAAAAACCGGTGCCTTACCGCTTGGCGACGCCCCAACAGGGCAGCGAAGGCGAAACGCCGCTGCCTGAACCGCGCCTGATTATCAAAGCCTGCCCGGCCCGGCAATGACCCGGCGACTTATTTTTTCACAAAATTCAAGCTTTTTGGATGCCGTGCCAGAGATGGCATGTTAGGGCTTGGCGATGGCGCGGTTGAGGCTGCGGCTCAAGCTGGCATGGCATTTTTCAGGAGGTCTCGATGGCGGACCCGGCATTCGATCTCGATTTTAAGCCGGCCTATGGCGAGGCGGTTGCTGTCGCCCCGCTGATCCAGCGCCTCACCGTCAACAACCCTTCCGCCTTCACCTTCCATGGCACCAATTCCTATATCGTCGGCGACCGTTCCGTCGCCGTCATCGATCCCGGTCCGGAGGATGAGGCGCATTTTCGGGCGCTGATGGCGGCGCTTGATGGCCGCGAGGTGACGCATATCTTCGTCAGCCATACCCATCGCGATCACTCGCCGCTTGCCCGGCGGCTGAAGGAGGCAACCGGGGCGCTGACGGTGGCGGAAGGCCCGCACCGGGCCGCCCGGCCGCTGCATGTGGGCGAGACCAACCCCTTTGCCGAAAGTTCCGATACGGCTTTTGCGCCGGATATCGCACTTGGCGACGGGCAGAACCTTTCCGGCGACGGCTGGACGCTTACCGCGCTGCATACGCCGGGCCACACCGCCAATCACGCCGCCTTCGCGCTCGATGGCAGCGGCATCGTCTTTTCCGCCGATCACGTCATGGCCTGGGCCACCACCATCGTCGCGCCGCCGGACGGGGCAATGAGCGATTACATGGCCTCGCTGGAGCGGCTGCTCACCCGCGACGACCGGCTGTTCCTGCCCGGCCATGGCGGCCCGGTCACCGATCCCGCCGCCTTCATGCGCGGACTTCGCGCCCACCGCCGCATGCGGGAAAAGGCGGTTCTGAAACGCATCCGCGACGGCGACCGGTTTATCGCCGATATGGTGAAGGTGATTTATGCCAGCACCGACAAGCGCCTGCATGGGGCAGCCGCGCTTTCCGTGCTGGCGCATATCGAGGACCTGATCGAAAAGGGCGAAGTGCGGACGGACGGTGCGCCTTCGCTCTCGGGTGAGTATTTTCCGGCGTAGTGGGGGTTTTGAAGCGCGCGATTTGCAAATCTTGCTATCGCCCGAGTCACCGCTGTCCTGTTGATGGAGCGAGCGACTGACGCTTGTTTCTTCTCCCCGAGGGGGAGAAGGTCGCGGCAGCGGGATGAGGGGGCAAGGTCAGAGATAAACCGAGAGGTTGCCCCCTCATCCGACCCTTCGGGCCACCTTCTCCCCGGCGGGGAGAAGAAACCAAGCCGCAGCGCCATGCGCTACCTCACGCCAAAAAACACCTCAGTTATCGTTCAACCCCTGCATTTCCGCATCCAGCGCATCGAGATAGGCCTCGGCGATGGCAGCTCCCATGCCGAGATCGTGCGGGGCGTAGCGCGAGGCGACGCGGACATCGACGATGGTGGTTTCCGCCTCTTCCTTGAGGCGGATGAGGATGTCGAAACGCAGGCCCCAGATGCGCGTGCGCGTTTCGCCCTGCATCAGCACCACACCGCTGCCGTTAAAGAAGGTGGGCTGCGGTGCCTCGGCCGGTCGGGCCGTGGGCACCGGCACGATGGAGGGCAGGTCTTCGACAGGCCCCTCTTCAGCCGGCGGCGTCTTGTCCTGTTCTGGAATGCCGGTGGAGGGCGCTTCCTCCGCGCCGATGACGCCTCTCGTGTGGGTGATACGGATATTCTGGGCGGCGGCCATCTTCTTGGCGGCGGCATAGATGCGGTCGATCGCGCCTTCATAACGGCGGCCGGCGAGGCTGGCATAGGCAATCGCCTGCGCGTCCCGGTCTTCCTTTGCCACCATGGCGGGCCTTGCCAGCCATTGCTGGTTCGCCACCGGCACCACCAGCCATTCCGGCACGTCGGTCAGATCGGTCGAGATGTCGTAGATCTTCGGCTGCTGCCAATAAAGATATGCGCCGTAACCGACCACACCGAGCGGCAGGGCCGATAGAAGAAGAGCGGCAAGTGCTGAAAGCCCGCCCCGCGCGCCCCTTGTCCACAGCCGCTCAAGGCCGATCAGCGCCAGAAGCACCGCCATCAGCGCAATGCCGGCGGCAATCATCAGCAACCCCACAAGGTCAGGCGTCGTCAGCGGCCCGAAACGGTGGATACCGGCGGCGATGAGAAAAAGCGCCAGCGCCACTAGTGCGAGATAGCGGGAAAGATAGGCTGCAACCGAAAAAGGCCGGACGAAACGCACAGTCATGGAAGCGGATATCCGTATGATCGCATTGGCGTAAAAGCGTTGCACCCGAAATCTGGCAAGGGAATCACCTGCATATGATGTCATAGACCGGATTTGCGGCGAGGAAAACAAAGGAGGCGGCCGATCCGTACGCTAAAGCATGCGAATCTCTCCGTCATGCCGGACCTGATCCGGCATCCAGACCGCGCGTCTGCGCCGTTAAGAATGAGTCTTTTGCGATCAAGGACTTGATCGCGCTAGACCCCGGATCAGGTCCGGGGTGACGGCGTATGAGGCTGCGGCACTGCCAAACTACAGGTTCCAGGCCTCCGACGTCAGAGGCGACGAAGGACTGGAACATTTTTCCGTATTATCTCACCTTAAGAGAATAATTCCCCGACAATGCAACAAATACGCAAGCTCACCCCTTAATTGCTGAGGAAATCGGCGTATCCTCGGCGACCTCCCTCGAGAATGCGTGTAAAAAGTGCAACATTCTCGTTTTCTTGCACAATAAAGAGACATGTCATGTCACAGGCAACGACGTCCGCCGGCCCCTCCGGGCCTAAACCCTTTTATCGCAATTTCGGCTTTCAGGTTCTGATCGCCATGGTTATCGGCCTGCTGCTCGGGCTCCTTGCGCGCAACATCGGTCCCGATGCTGCCGGCAGCCCGAACGGGCTTTCGGTGACGCTGCAGACCATCGGCAGCATTTTCGTGCAGCTCCTGCGCGCGCTGGTACCGCCGCTGATCTTCACGGCCATCGTTGCCTCCATCGCCAATCTCAAGAACCTTTCCAATGCGGCAAAGCTGGTCTGGCAGACGCTTTTGTGGTTCGCCATCACTGCGCTCATCGCCGTGGTCATCGGCATCGTGCTCGGCCTCGTCATTCAGCCGGGCGTCAACACGGCGATTGCCAATACGGCTGCGGCTGCGCCGTCCTCCACCGGTTCGTGGCTGGACTTCCTCAAGGGCCTCGTTCCTGCCAACGTCTTCGGCCTCGAAGCGTCTACCAAAATCAACAACGGTTCCGGCAGCACCTCGCTGAACTTCAACGTGCTGCAGCTGCTCGTGGTATCGATTGCCTTTGGTGTTGCGGCACTGAAAGCCGGCAAGGCGGCGGAGCCGTTCCTCGCCTTCAACCAGTCGCTGCTCGCCATCGTGCGTAAAATCCTCTGGTGGGTCATCCGCCTCACCCCGATCGGCACGATCGGCCTGCTCGGCCGCGCTGTTGACCAATATGGCTGGACGACGCTTTCGCAGCTCGGCTGGTATGCGGCGGCCGTCTATATCGGTCTGGCGCTGGTGCTCTTTGTGGTTTATCCGGCGCTGCTGATCGCCCATGGCCTGAAACCCTCGCGTTTCTTTGCCGGCGCATGGCCGGCCATCCAGCTCGCTTTCGTGTCGCGTTCCTCCATCGGCACGCTTCCCGTTACCGAAACCGTGACGGAAAAGAGCCTGGGTGTGCCGCGCGAATATGCCGCCTTCTCCGTGCCGCTCGGCGCCACCACCAAGATGGACGGCTGCGCCGCCATCTATCCGGCGATTTCAGCGATCTTCATCGCACAGTTCTTCCAGGTGCCGCTCGGCATTCAGGAATATGTGCTGATCGTTTTCGTCTCGGTACTCGGTTCGGCTGCAACAGCGGGTCTCACGGGCGCAGTGGTGATGCTGACGCTGACACTCTCCACGCTCGGACTGCCGCTCGAAGGCGTGGGCCTGCTGCTTGCCATCGACCCGATCCTCGACATGGGCCGCACGGCGGTCAATGTCGCCGGTCAGGCGCTGGTGCCCACCATCGTCGCCAAGCGCGAAGGCATTCTCAATGAGGCCGTTTATAACAACGCCAAGGATATCGACGCGCTCGATGACCGTGAAGTAGCACCGGCCTGACAGCGATAATCGTGGGGTGTTTCCGGTAAAGCGGGAACGCCCCACGTGCCACTTCCGTTGCTCCATAATAGTTTGGGATTGACGGAGATGGTTTCATCGATAGCAATAACGGCATAGACAACAATGCATCTTTCGGCGGAACCTGTGCATGGCGAAACGTAACTGGATTTATGTCGCCCTGCTCGCCTTCCTCTCCCTTGGCCTCCTCATCGACGCTGCCATCTGGCCCGGCGGACCTCCCAGTTCCTTTACCGCAAACGATCTCGTCCAGATGATCGGCATCATTACGCTGTTTGCCTGGTGGCAGATAGAAGATGCCGAAAAGCGGGACATGCGGCGCAGCTCTGCCGCCAAAGTCGCCACCATTCTGCTCGCACCTGTCGGCCTTGCCATCTATCTTTATCAGACCCGCCGGTGGACACGCGCCACGCTCGGCCTCATCGCCTTCATGGGTGGCATCCTTCTCGCCGCCATCCTCACGCTGTTATTGAGTGACTGGCTCATTCTGCAGGGCTTTTTCCCACCTTCTTTTTTGTCCGGTTCTGAAACTGGATAGAGGTCCGTCCCGCTGGGCCGGGCCGAGCCATCGTCTGACGGTCAATTGATGCAACTTTCCGCGCCAACGCGGCTTTTCCCCGTATGAAAACAGGCGTATCAATCGCGGCAATAAAAGTGCCGTAAGGCTGTCATGTTCAAGGGAGAAACAAGATGCGTGTTTCCATCGTCCTCGGTGCGCTTGCCACTATGCTGGCGCTCACCGCCTGCCAGACGCTGACGCCGGAAGAGCGACGGGCGCGGGACGAGGCGACATGCCGGGGTTATGGTTTCCGCCCCGGCACAGACCCGATGGCGGGTTGCCTTCTCGATCTGGAAATGGACCGCCGCGCCGATAACCGCGCCTGGCAGGCGCAGATGAACCGCGACATGTTCTACCGGCCGGTCGTCGTCGAGCGTCAGATCATCGTCCGACAGAACCCCTGACGGGAATAAACGCGACATTGCTTGCCACCTGCCCCTCCTTTGCCCGCGCAGCAAGCGTTGCCTGCGCGGCGGCAAGGCGGGCGATGGGCACGCGGAAGGGTGAACAGGACACGTAATCGAGATCGGCGTCCTCGCAGAAATGAATGGAGGCCGGATCGCCGCCATGTTCACCGCAGATGCCGAGCTTCAGTTCCGGCCGCGTCTGGCGGCCACGTTCGGCGGCAATACGGATCAACTCCCCAACACCGTCGAAATCGAGCGAGATGAACGGGTCGCGTTCGATGATGCCCTTGCGCTGATAGGTATTGATGAAGCGCGCCGCATCGTCGCGGGAAATGCCGAAGGTCGTCTGCGTCAAATCGTTGGTGCCGAAGGAGAAAAATTCCGCGGCTTCGGCGATGACATGGGCGCGCAATGCTGCGCGCGGCAACTCGATCATGGTGCCGGTCAGATATTCGAGCGTCATGCCGGTTTCTTCCGCCACGGCGGCAGCAACGCGATCGATAACCTCGGTGACATAATCCAGCTCTGATCGCAGGCCGACCAGCGGCACCATGATCTCAGGCACAACAGGCGCGCCGGTGATGCGCGCCGCCTCAACGGCGGCTTCGAAAATGGCGCGGGCCTGCATTTCGGCGATCTCGGGATAAGAAATGGCGAGACGGCAGCCGCGATGGCCGAGCATGGGGTTAAATTCGTGCAGCGCATCCAGCCGCTGGCGGAACACGGTCTGCGGCATGCCCATGGCGGCCGCCACCTCGACGATCTCGCCATCGGTCTTCGGCAGGAATTCATGCAGCGGCGGATCCAGCAGACGGATCGTCACTGGCAGGCCATGCATGATCTGGAACAGTTCGGTGAAATCCGAACGCTGCATCGGCAAAAGCTCATCGAGCGCTGCCCGCCTGCCCTTTTCGCTTTCGGCAAGGATCATCTCGCGCATCACATGGATACGGTCGCCCTCGAAGAACATATGTTCGGTGCGGCAGAGGCCGATGCCTTCGGCACCGAAGGCGCGGGCGGCGCGGGCGTCGGCCGGGGTATCGGCATTTGTACGCACGGTCATGCGGCGCAGATTGTCGGCCCAGACCATCAGCTTACCGAAATCGCCTGACAGTTCCGGCTGCGTCATCGGCACTTCGCCCTTCAGTACCCGGCCGGAAGAGCCATCGATGGTGATGATATCGCCGCGCTTGAGCATACAGCCGACGCCGATCAGCACCTTGTTGCGCATGTCGACGCGCATGGAGCCGGCACCGGTGACGCAAGGGATACCCATGCCGCGCGCCACCACGGCGGCGTGGCTGGTCATGCCGCCACGCGTCGTCAGAATGCCTTCGGCGGCATGCATGCCGTGAATATCTTCCGGACTGGTTTCGATGCGCACCAGAATGACGCGGCGACCTTCGGCTTCCGCTGCAACCGCTTCTTCCGAGGTGAAGACGATCTCACCCGTCGCCGCTCCCGGAGAGGCCGGCAGGCCGGAACCGATGATGGGGCGGGAAATGCCCGGATCAATTGTCGGGTGCAACAGCTGGTCGAGCGATGAGGGCTCGATGCGGCAGACGGCCTCCTCCTGCGAAATCAGCCCCGCTTCCACCATATCGACGGCAATCTTCATGGCGGCGCGGGTGGTGCGTTTTCCGGAACGGGTCTGCAACATCCAGAGCTTGCCGCGCTCGATGGTGAATTCCAGATCCTGCATGTCGCGATAATGGTTTTCCAGTCGATTGCAGATGGCCAGAAACTCACTGAACGCCTCCGGCATCAGCTTTTCCATCGAGGGCTTGTCGGAACCCGACGCCAGCCGCGCCGCCTCGGTGATGGATTGCGGCGTGCGGATGCCGGCCACCACGTCTTCCCCTTGAGCATTGACGAGGAATTCGCCGTAAAGCTCCGCCTCGCCGGTGGAGGGATTGCGGGTGAAGGCGACGCCGGTTGCCGAGGACGAGCCGAGATTGCCAAAGACCATGGCCTGCACGTTGACCGCCGTGCCCCAATCGCCCGGAATATTGTGCAGGTGGCGGTAGGTTACGGCGCGATGGTTGGTCCAGCTGGCGAAGACGGCGCCAATCGCACCCCAGAGCTGGACATGACAGTCCTGCGGGAAGGCTTCGCCCAGCTCATCTTCGATCAGCTTCTTGTAAAGCGAAACGACGTGCTGCCATTCGACCGCCGACATGTCGGTATCGTATTCGTGGCCGAGCCGGCCTTTCTCGTCCTCGAGAATTTCCTCGAATAATTCGTGGTCGAGGCCCATGACCACATCGGCATACATCTGGATGAAGCGACGGTAGCTGTCCCAGGCAAAACGGGCGTCGCCCGCATCATGGCCCAGCGCCTCGACGGTGCGATCATTGAGGCCGAGGTTCAGGACCGTATCCATCATGCCCGGCATGGAGGCGCGCGCGCCGGAGCGGACGGAGATGAGCAACGGCGAGTGGCTGCCCCCGAAGGTCTTGCCCGTCACCGTTTCCATGCCGTGCAGGCCGGCCATGACTTGAAGCTTCAATTCCTCGGGAAGATCACGTCCGTTCTTGTGATAGAGGGCGCAGGCATCGGTTATGATGGTGAGGCCGGGGGGAACGGGTAGGCCGAGACTTGCCATTTCGGCAAGGTTCGCGCCCTTGCCGCCCAATATTGCAACGTCACCTGCCCTGCCTTCGGCAGCACCATTGCCGAAGGTATAAACCCATTTTTTCATTCCACGCTCTCCACCCAGAAGCGTTGTCATTTTTCTATCATCTACAGCATTGCCAGCATGTTGGGAACGCCGCAACGTACAGTTTACATCGCAGTGCAGCATAATTGCGGCGAATTGCGCGCCAGAATTGCCGCAAACACAAAATAACAGCAGGACTGACGCATTCGTGTAGTGCGCAGAAACGGAGTGTTCCCTAAGCCATTATCATCGCCGACAAAGAGATTATTCATGCAATTTACTCGCCGCCATACGTTGAAATTTGCCGGAATTTCTTGCGCCGCCACGGCGCTGGCCGGTGCGCTCAAGGCCGAGGGCGGCACGCCCGCCGCAAATGCCGCCACCACCCTGCCCTTTGCCGTGACGACACCCATGCATATCGGCCAGGCCGCACTTCGCGTGCGCGACCTTGATCCGATGATCGATTATTACCGTTCGGTGCTTGGCATGAACGAGGTGGGACGCACGGCGAGAGGCGTGACGCTCGGCGTGGGAAGCGTGCCGCTGCTCGATCTCGTCCACAAACCGGCGGCAGATTTCGAAAGCCCTACCTCCGCCGGCCTGTTCCACATCGCCTATCTGATGCCCTCCCGCAAGGATCTGGCCCGCTGGCTGGTGCATGCGGCGCTCAGGCAGGTGCCGCTTTCCGGTTTTGCCGATCACAATGTCAGCGAGGCGGTCTATCTCAACGATCCCGAGGGCAACGGCATCGAGGTTTACAGCGACCGCCCAAAGGACGCGTGGGTCTGGAGCGGCAGGGTGGTGAAAATGGGCACCGAACCGCTTGATGTCGATAATCTCGTGGCGCTGACCGACACAAAAACCGACCATTACGAGGTTGCCCCGGCCGGGATGCGCATCGGCCATATTCACCTGCGGGTCGGCGAAATCGCCGCCGCCCGTGGCTTTTATGAACAGGCCGTCGGCCTGCAACCGACGCAGGATGCGCGTTCGGACGCATCATTCCTCTCCTCCGGCGGCTATCACCATCATCTGGCAGTGAATAGCTGGAACAGCCGGGGGGCGAAAGAACGCAACGCCATGGAGACCGGTCTCGACTGGTTTTCAATCACCGTTCGCAATCCCGATGATCTCGAGGCGCAGAAGACGCGGCTGCGAGCGGCCGGTTATGTGCTGGTGGAGATGGAAAACGATATGGTGGAGGCGATCGACCCCTGGGGCACCCGACTGCGACTGGTGCCGGGGTGAGTGGTGGTGGGTCTCTCCATGCATGATGCGGAGTACATTGCGCGATTGACGGTTACGTCGAGTTGAGCGTTTAGAGGGCTTCGCAGCATCTTCTCCTTCCGACGTTCCGGCCTTGGAACGCTACTGTCCGGTTTAAATTTTCAGCGTTGGACACGAATGACGTATTGCCGTCGCCCTATGAATGGCAAACCTCGCCAAACACTCCGACGTCATCCTCGGGCCTGTCCCGAGGATCTGCAACGGTTTGATTTTGTTGACGTGTTTAGATCCTTGGGACAAGCCCAAGGATGACGTCGAGAAAATCCTCAACGCTCACCGCTGCCTTCCACGCCATATGAAGTGTCCAGAAATTTAAACGAGACGGCAGTCGCCTTGAGCCGGCATCCAGCCGACGCGCGTCGGCGCGACGGGGAGAGTCTTTTCAACCCAAGGACTTGGGCTGGCTGGATACCGGCTCAAGGCCGGCATGACGGAGGAGGTTTGCGCCCCGGAAACGATTACCAGCCATGCAGCCACCTCGCCCTATGAACCCGGGAAAAGAAAGCCTTGCGAGGCCACGGCAGCGGCCTCGCAAGGCATTCCATCCGGTACAGGAAACCGGATGGGGGGTCTGGTGAGAGCCCTTGGTTGTTTCGGAAAACATAGCAAAATGCCGCGCATTGTCGCTCACCCGAATGGGTGATACGGCCAGATAAATTCGCGATGGAGAGAAACGGAAAAGGAGCCTCAGACGGCTTCGCGCAATTGCTCGGCGGTCTGCAAATCCACGGAGACGAGTTGCGACACGCCCTGTTCGGCCATGGTGACGCCGAAGAGGCGGTTCATGCGCGCCATGGTGATGGGATTGTGGGTGATGATGACGAAGCGGGTCTCCGTCGAGGCCACCATTTCATCCATCAGGTTGCAATAACGCTCGACATTGTGGTCGTCCAGCGGGGCATCCACTTCGTCCAGCACGCAGATCGGCGCGGGATTGGTGAGGAAGACCGCGAAGATCAGCGCCATGGCCGTCAAAGCCTGCTCGCCGCCGGAAAGCAGCGTCATGGTCTGCGGTTTCTTGCCCGGCGGACGGGCGAGAATTTCCAGCCCCGCTTCCAGCGGATCGTCGGATTCGATCAGCTGCAATTCCGCCGTGCCGCCGCCGAAGAGATGGGTGAACAGCCGCTGGAACTGTGAATTCACCACGTCAAAGGCGGCGATCAGCCGTTCACGACCCTCGCGGTTGAGGTTCTGGATGCCGGCGCGCAGCTTGCGCACGGCATCGATGATATCGTCGCGTTCCTTGATGAGCGCTTCGAGCTTGGCGGAAAGCTCCGCCTGCTCTTCCTCGGCACGCAGGTTGACGGCGCCAAGCCTCTCGCGTTCGATCTTCAGCCGGTCGAGATCACGCTCGACATCGCGAATATCGGGCTTCTGCTGGTCCGGGCCAAGGCCGGTCAGGCGCAGGGCCATATGCGGCTCGGTGTTCAGTGTTTCGCGGATTCGGTGTTCAGTCTCCTGCCGTTTTTCGCGGGCGGAAACCAGACGTTCTTCGGCACGGCCGCGTTTTTCGCGGGCTTCGGCCAGTTCGGAAAGGGCCGTTGCAGCCACCCGGTCCGCGGCACGCTGCAGGTTTTCCGCCTCGGCCAGCCGGTCAGCGGCCTGACGGCGGGCGTCTTCGGTCTTCTGCAATTCGTTGAGGAGGTTGCGGCGTTTCTCGTCGAATTCTTCCGGTGCTATATCAAGCTCGGCGATTTCATCGCGCGCCTCTTCCTCACGCGCACGCAACGTCGCGATGTGATCGGCCGCACTTGCCGCGCGCGATTGCCAGGTGGAACGCTCCTGCCCTATTGCCTGTATTCTGCGCTGGCGGCTTTCCGCCTCGCGGCTCACGCCCTCGTGGCGGGCGCGGGCCTCCGCCAGAAGACCGCGATCAGTCGCGACCTCCAGCTGGCTTTCGCGCAGCTTGAAATCCAGCACGGAAAGGTCAGGCGCATCTTCCATTTCGATGCGGGCATTTTCTTCCTGAACAGCGATCTCGTCGACCTGCGCGCCAATCTGGTTCAGCGCTTCGGAAACGATATCCCGACGACGCAGCAGATCGCCCGAAGCCCGTTCGGCTGATGTCAGCGCCTCTCGCGCTTCGGCAAGCTGACGGGTCGCGAGCCGGCTCCGGTCGCGCACTTCCGAAAGCCGCAATTCGCTGCTTCTGATGGCCTCGGTTCTCGCGGCAAGCTGGTCTTCGGCCTCTTCCAGAATGGACCGGGCCTCATCCAGTTCGGTCTCGATTTCGGCGAGGCGGTTCTTCTGCGACAGGCGAAGTGCTGCAGCGCCCGGTGCATCGGCGCTGGCGATGTGGCCATCCCAGCGGAACAGCGCGCCTTCGCGCGTTACCAGCCGCTGGCCAGCTTTGAGTGAAGGCAACAGGCGTCGGGCTTCCGATACGTCTGCAACGACACCGATCTGCGCCAGGGCGCGGCGCAGGGCATCCGGCGCCTGCGCGTAGTCCAGAAGCGGTTTCGCGCCCTGCGGCAAGGCGGGATCGCCCTCCCCGTCGCCATTGCCGGCCCAATAAGCGGGAGCGCCGGAATCGAGCGGGCTTTCGATATCGTCGCCAAGGGCAGCACCCAAGGCCGCCTCAAAACCGCGCTCCACCGTCATTTCTTCCGCCACCGGCGTGAAGCTGCCATTGGCAGCGGCGCCGGAGGCGAGGATTTTGGTGATGGTGCGTGCTTCCGTTTCCAGCGCGTTCAGCCGGTTTTTCGCCGTTTCCAGCGGCCCGCGCGCCAGCGCTTCGGCGGAGCGTGCCTCGGCGACGGCGGCTTCGGCCTCGTCCGCCACGATCAGCGCATCCTCGACCGCGATTTCCGCCGCCTCTACCGCTTCTCGCCGTTCCGAAGGATCGGGAAGGCCGGAGAGTTTCTCATCGATGGTATCGATCTCGGCGGACGCTTCCTGCGACTGCCGTTCCAGCCGGAGCTTGCGGTCGGAAAGATCGCGGATCGCCCGTTCCAGCTGCTGGCGGGCGGCAGCGGCCTCGGCCCGTTCGGCGGTGATGGCGGTGAAAACGGCTTCGCTCTCCGCCAGTTTGACGGCGGCGGTTTCGAAGGCATCGCGCATCTCTTCCGCATGGCGGCCGGAATCGGAGAGGATTTCGAGGAGTTCGGCTTCCTCTTCATCGAGCCGTGCGAGTATCTGGGCATTGTCAGAGACAAGCCGTTCCTCGCGGACGATATCTTCGCCAAGCTGCGAAAGACGGCGCGCCAGTTCGTCACGACGGCGCAAAAGGCGATTCGCCTCGTCATCCAGCTGGGTGCGGGCGATCTGCAGGCGTTGCAGGGCGGCGGCCACCCGCGCTTCATCCTCGCGCAGTTCCGGCAGTTTCAGGCTGGCGATGCCCTGCTGCTTGGCCGCTTCCATCTGGCCTTGAGCCTTTTCGGCGACGATATTTGTTGCCTGATTGAGCGCGCTTTCCGCCTCGCCTTCTGCTTCCTTCGCCTCCACCCAGCGGATGTGCAGCAGGGTCGCCTCGCGGGCGCGGATATCGGCGGACAGCATCTTGAAACGGTTGGCCTGCCGCGCCTGGCGTTTCAGGCTTTCGATCTGGCTTTCCAGCTGGGCGGTCACATCTTCCAGCCGCTCCAGATTGGTCTCGGCGGCGCGCAGGCGAAGCTCGGCCTCGTGGCGGCGGGAATGCAGGCCGGAAATGCCGGCCGCCTCTTCCAGCAGCTGGCGGCGGGCCTGCGGCTTGGCGTTGATGAGTTCGCCAATACGGCCCTGCCCCACCATGGAGGGTGAGCGCGCGCCGGTGGAAGCATCCGCAAACAGCAGCTGCACATCCTTGGCGCGGGCTTCCTTGCCATTGATGCGATAGACGGAGCCGTTTTCACGCTCGATGCGCCGCGTCACCTGAATTTCATCGGCATCGTTGAAGGCGGCGGGCGCGGTGCGGTCGGAATTGTCAAGATAAAGGCCGACTTCGGCGGTGTTGCGGGCCGGGCGATTGCCGGAGCCGGAGAAGATGACGTCATCCATGCCGGATGCGCGCATGTTCTTGTAGGAGTTTTCGCCCATCACCCAGCGAAGCGCTTCCACCAGATTGGACTTGCCGCAGCCATTCGGACCGACGACGCCGGTGAGACCCGGCTCGATGATGAATTCGGAAGGTTCAACGAAGGACTTGAAACCGACAACGCGCAGCTTGTTGAACTTCATGCCGCCATGCTCCGGCCGGAAGACAGGCAATAAAAAACGGGCGAACGGAAATATCCGCCGCCCGTTTCTCTCAGGGTTCGGCGATCAGAGCAGCTTGTCGATGACAGCCGACATGTTTTCAACCGACATGTCTCCCGCATATTTCTTGCCGTTGATGATGAAAGTCGGCGTGGAGTTGATGCCGAATTCCGTCGCACCGCGTTGCATGGTTGCGTTCACATCATCCAGAAGTTTCTGGTTCGTCAAGCAGGCCTCGAAAGACTCCTGTGAGAAACCGGCCATTTTCGACAATTGCAGCAGGGCGGCGCGCGCATCCTGGGCCACAGCCCAGCTCTGCTGCTGCTTGAACAGCATGGAAACGAAGGGGAAATACTGTCCTTCAGGGGCGCAACGCGCCAGCATGAAGGCGGCAGCGGCGCGCGGATCGAACGGGAACTCGCGCAGCACGAAATAGACCTTGCCGGTATCGATGTATTTCTTCTTGATCTCTTCGAAGGTCTTGTTGTGGAAGTTTGCGCAGTGCGGGCAGGTCATCGACATATATTCGACGATCTTGACGGGTGCGTTGGCATCACCCAGAGCCGCTTCCGGCAGCGGGCCGGGCTTCATCACGGCGGCCATATCCACGTCACCGGTGGATTCAGGCAGTTCCTGCGCCTCGGCGACACCGGGCGTGAAGGCAAACGGCAGGGCCGCGGCAACGGCGGCAAGGGCAACGCCGCCAAGGAGGCTGCGACGGGAAATGGTCAGTTCGGGAAAATGCATGAAAGCACCTGTTGGTAATAGACTCTATTGTCCGTTGATTCCGATATAGCGCCAGCCTGTTCATCACAAGCGGGGTTTTGAACTCTTCTTGTCAAAGAATTGTGACCAGTCAAGGACAGCGCCGTTCGTCAAATCGCCTTGCGTGGCGGTTTCTTCTGCAAGACCGCCGTGCCAAGCCGCTCCACCGCCTTGCGCAGCGCCTCGCTCTCGATGCCTTCCATCATGTCATCGAGACGTTTTGCCGCATCGCCGCGCAGCGGCGGCGGTTTCCTTTTGCGGGCAATGGTTTGGGAAACCGGCTTCTGCACGATCCGGATCTGGCGGACCGCCGGAAAGCCGAAAAAGCCGTTGATACGGGCGATGAGTTCGCCCTGCGCATGGGTGAGGAACAAAGCGCGGGCGCCTTCGCAGGCAATGGTCAGCACGCCGGGCTGATAACCGCCGCGATCCGGCCCCTCGTCGCGGCGCGGCCAGGTTATCTTTTCCGGCCGGGTGCAATCGGCAAAGTCGTCACCGGCAATCTCGTCCCAGGAGCCGAGCAGCGCGGTGTTGATGCCCGCCCGCTTCGACAGCACGGGATCCATGATGCCGTTGGCGACTTCGGCGATCTGTACGACGCCCTTGCGGAATGAATCTGCGGGTTTCTTCATGCTCTCCTCGACAGAGGCGAAAGACCTCAAGCGGCCGCGCCGTCGTCATCTTCTTCGCCGCGCAACAGCGCACGGAATCGCTGCCAGTCCCGGCAGGCGGCCAATCGTATCATTCCAGCCGCCAAACATCCAAAGAGGAAATATCCGGCGGTCAAAAACTGCAGATGCAATATTCCCGGTTTATCCGAGAGAAAGGCAATCACCAACATGCAGACCAACGCGACCGATAGGTATATCCACAGGCCATGGCAAAAAATCGCCCAGAAACCGGATTCAAAAATCCGAAAGCGGCGCGAAGGCTTTTGCCGCGTCCTTTCCAGTTCGCGAACATGCCGGATTATGCGCGCGATCGCCACGGCCACGCCGTTCTGCAACCCGAAACACAGCCGGCCGATGTGGTTCAGTAGGCTCATGATCAGGCACAACGCCAGCAGAATTCCGATGACATACAGGAGCGGTTGAGGGATATTTTCCAGCAGCGCATCAGGCATAAGGGTCTTCCTCCGAAATCGGATCAGGTGGGCGATGTCATGGCGTTCATCGCCGGATGCGGTTTTCCACCTCGCCGCAACGGGTCTCCTGTTGCAGATTGCCGTGCCGTGTCTATGTTCAGCGGCGATGAACACACATACGCGGCAACAGATATCACATCCGACAGCGGAACACCTTCTCGCATGGTACGACCGGCACCATCGCGAACTGCCATGGCGCACGTCTCCAGCCATGGCGGCACAGGGGAAACGTGCCGATCCCTACCATGTCTGGCTTTCGGAGGTGATGCTGCAGCAGACAACGGTGCAGGCGGTCAAACCCTATTTCCTGAAGTTTCTCGTCGCCTGGCCTGATGTCAACGATCTGGCGGCGGCGCCGGTCGAGGATGTCATGGCGGCCTGGGCGGGGCTTGGTTATTATGCCCGCGCCCGCAACCTTAAGAAATGCGCGGAAGCCGTGGCGCGCGAGCATGGCGGCGTCTTTCCGGACACCGAAGAGGGATTGAAGGAACTGCCCGGCATCGGCGATTATACCGCCGCGGCCGTGGCAGCCATTGCGTTTAACCGGCAGGCGGCTGTCATGGACGGCAATGTCGAACGTGTCATTTCCCGCCTCTTCGTCATAGATGCTCCCCTGCCCGGCTCCAAACCCGCAATGAAAGCGAAGGTGGCGGCGCTGACGCCTGCCGACCGGCCCGGCGATTTTGCCCAGGCGATGATGGATCTCGGCGCAACGATCTGCGCACCGAAGCGGCCGGCCTGCGCGCTCTGTCCGTTCAATGGCGCCTGTCTGGCGCTTGCCCGTGACGAGCCGGAGCGTTTTCCGGTCAAGGCGGCGAAGAAGGCCAAGCCCGTGCGGCTCGGCGCCGCCTTCGTGGCCGTAAACACAAGCGGCGAAATCCTGCTGCGGCGGCGCATCGATAGCGGGCTTCTCGGCGGCATGACCGAGGTGCCGACAACGGCATGGACTGCCCGCATGGATGGCGGCACCGATGCGAGCCACGCGCCCTTTGTCGCCGGCTGGCAGGCGGCAGGCGTGATTGTGCATGTCTTCACCCATTTCGAACTGCGGCTCACCGTCTATCGCGCCCAGGTGCCGGATGGCCTTCAAACCGGGCCGGATGACGGATGGTGGGAGCCGGTTACAAATCTTGACGCGCAGGCGCTGCCAACGGTGATGAAAAAAGTCATCACCCAAGCTATTCCATCCGCGTGTCGGCCCGAAAATCGAAATTGATTTTCGACAGGAACGATGCGCAACTCAAAGATTTAGAGCGTCTGAAAGGCGCGCTAATGTTCGATGAAAGCAGGAAGTTTCGATGACCAAGATTGAGCATATCGTATTCGACATCGGCAAGGTGCTGATCCATTACGATCCGCATATTCCCTATAGCCGCCTCATTCCCGATGCCGACGAGCGCAAATGGTTCTTCGAGAATGTCTGCACCCATGACTGGAACCTCGAACAGGATCGCGGCCGCCGCTGGGAAGATGCCGAAGCGCTGTTGCTGGAGCAATTTCCCGAGCGGGAAGAACATATCCGCGCCTTCCGCAAGTTCTGGCACGAGATGGTCTCGCATTCCTATGATGACAGCGTCGCCATCATGGTTGCCCTGATCGACAGCGGCCATGACGTGACGATGCTGACCAACTTCGCGTCCGACACGTTTCGCGAGGCGCAGAAGATGTTCCCCTTCCTCACCTTGCCGCGCGGCGTGACGGTCTCCGGCGATGTGAAGCTCCTGAAGCCTGACGTGGCGATCTACGATCTGCACGCCCGGGAATTCGGCCTCAACCCGGCCACCAGCATCTTCATCGACGACACGCTGGCGAATGTGGAAGGCGCCAGGGCTGCCGGCTGGCAGGCCGTGCACTTCACCGGCGCGGAAAAGCTGCGGCAGGACCTGCGCGCCCATGGGGTGGAAGCCTGAAAATGACAGAACGGGCAGCTCCGAGGGAGTTGCCCGTTCCTTGAGATTGCACCGGAAACCCGGGGTTCAGCCCTGTGCGAAGGGCACGGCGACATAGGTCTGCGAATCGCCGCGCTGGATGAGCAGCAGAACGGATTTGCGACCGGCCTTGCCCGCCTGCGCAATGGCCGCCTTGGCATCGGCAGCCGATTTCACCGCTGTCTGATTGACCGAAACGATCACGTCGCCTGCCTGCAAACCAGCTTCGGCTGCGGGTTTGGAGGGTGTCACGCTTTCGACGATCGTGCCCTTTTCATCCTGCGGGAGATTGAGGGCTTCACGGATCGCCGGGGTGATATCGCCCAGTCCGATACCGATCATCGGCAGGGCTTGCGATGAGGCATCGCCCTTCTGCTGGCCATTGTCAGGGGATGCCTGTGCGCTCTGGGCGTCGTTGCCGCCCACGGTCAGAAGCATGTCCTTGCTTTCTCCCTGGCGCCAAACCGTTACATGTTCCTTCTGGCCGGGCGACAGATCGGCGACCATGCGCGACAGGTCGCGCGGGGACTTGACCGGCTGTCCGCCGAGAGTGGTAATCACGTCGCCGGTCTTTATGCCGGCGCGGCCTGCCGGCGTACCCGCATCAACCTTGGCGACCAGCGCGCCTTCCGCCGTGGCAAGACCGATGGCATTGGCCACGTCAGAGGTCACCGGCTGTATCTGGACGCCGATGAAGCCGTGGTGGATCGATCCGTCCTTCATGAGACGGACAACGACGTTCTGCGCCTGGTCGGAGGGAATGGCGAAACCGACACCGACGCTGCCGCCATTCGGCGAATAGATCGCGGTATTGATGCCGACCACCTTGCCTTCGACGTCGACCAGCGGGCCGCCTGAATTGCCGTGATTGATCGGTGCGTCGATCTGGATGAAATCGTCATAGGGCCCGCTATGCAGGTCGCGTCCGCGGGCCGAGACGATGCCGGCCGTGACCGTGGTGCCGATGCCGAACGGATTGCCGATCGCCAATATCTGATCGCCGGCCTTCAGCCTGTCGGAATCGCCCCAGGAAATCACTGCGAGCGGCTTGGGTGAGACGACCTTGAGGACCGCCAGATCGGATTTCGGATCAGCGCCGACAAGCGTGGCGGGAAGCTCCGTGCCGTCATCCAGCGTCACCTTGATCGAGGTGGCATTGTCGATGACGTGATTGTTGGTGACGATATAGCCGTCCGGCGAGATGATGAAGCCGGAACCCAGCGCTTCCGCGGTCTGGGACTGGCGCTGCTGCGGCTGCTGTTGCGGCAGGGGAATGCCTTGCTGGCCGAAGAACTGGTGGAATTGCTGGTCGAACGGCGTGGTATCGTCGGTCGCCTGTTCCTGCGTCTTCATTTCGGTGGTGATGGTCACCACCGCCGGCTTGTCGGCGGTAACGATCCCGGCGAAGGAACCGCCCGAGGTCACCGGACCGGGAACGGCCGATAATCCGGCCTGGGCAAAAGCGGGTGTGTTATGCAGAAAGACGGGCAGCACAAGCGGTGCGGCGACAAAGGCTGCGCCAAGCAAAGCTGCGATGCGATATCTGCGTAGAATACCGGACATGACGTTTCTCCTTTGTGAGGACATGCTCACGGCCTTAACCGGAAGGGGAGCAGGCTAGGCCGCACCCCATGCAGCCGGCAGGCGCATGGTTTTTAAGTTTCCATTCGTTGTTTCGAAATCCGCGCGACCCCGTGGGGGATTGGATCGTTCTGACTTTTCTTCGAACCGCCAAAACGATCCAACTGTTTGTCCTGATGGCTGGAGGGCGGGTTCGTGCCCCGTCACCGCTCTCCGGCGCTATCTGCGGCGGCATGGCCGATCCTCGTCACGCGAGGACGGAAAGCCCCGGTCAACTCATGCGGACGATGTTCCGGTCAAGTTGCCGGACTTCGCCCTGAAGGGTGGCAAATGCCTTCATGGGAATATGGCCACGATGCATTTGGGCGGTTTTGAGCGCCTGGGTACGGATTGCGGACGATTCATTTTCGAGCCTGTGGAAAGCACTTGCGCTCAACCTGCCCTGCTGGCGTTCAAAATCGATCCGGTGGTCGGCGACACGAAGCTCGTGAAGCACACGAACCAGATGCGGTCTCTGCCCGTAAGCAGCAGGACCCGTATAGTTCATGTACATAGTGTTCATGGACAGGTCGTCATCGTTATGGCGGAAGAAATGTCTCCCACCCCGGTCGAAATCATGGGACCGTTCGCTATGCATTCCGCCGGAGCCGGAATGCTCGCCGTGCGAGTGTTCGGCCGCGAAAGCACCGCCAGTGGCGGCCGCCAGAATGAAGGATGCTATTGTGACTGTCTTGAAAAGCGAGCGCATGGCACGCCTCCTTGTTCATCGCAGGTTGGCCCGCGAATCCGGCTGTCTCGCATCGTCGCGTCGCGATCATTTTGGTCGCCGGCGACACTCAGCCTGGAAGAATATGTACTCCCCGCCGTGTATAGCGTCACGTTAATCTTCCGTAACGCGCAGGACATCTATTGTTAAGGCTGGGGAACTCGTCGCGGCCGGGCGGAGCGTCATGAATGGCTGATGAAAAGCCCGCGCAGGCCCAGAAAAGAAAATTGGCGCAGGCGGAAATGGCGGTCTCCGGCCTGCGCCAGTCCTGCCGCAAGCGGCATGGGACAGCAATGTTTTCGTGATCTGTCCGAACCGGATTTTCACAACCACTGCTTTGACCCAGACAGTATGGGCCGTCTCTTGCGCGAAACTTGTCTGGCTAAAGTTTTATATTCGAAAATACCAACGCCCGACACCGAGGTGCCGGGCGTTGGTCGTTCTCCATCCGGGACTGAAGGTACTAAACCGGACAGAGACGTATTCTGACAAGGGCGGGCGGTGGATCGTCCGTCTACAGCCTCCAAGGCTTTTGACTATTCGGCCTTTGCCATTTCACTGCGAATGATCGTTCTCAGATCATCGATCGGCTTCAATTCGTCGCCGTCCTCGAAATGCCAGAACGTCCATCCGTTGCATGCGTCGAGACCCTGCACCTTCGCGCCGAGGCGGTGAATGGAGCCGGCGGTTCCACCGGATGCCAGGGTACCATCCGCACGAATAATGGCGCTATAACGGCGTCTTGCATCCGTCAGAACCTGGCCGGGGCGAACGAGGCCGCTTTCCACCAGCGTGTTGAAGGCCACGCGCGGCTCAGCCTTCTTGCCGGTCATGACCGTCAGTTCGGCCTTGCCGAGCGGTTCGACGGCGGCGATGCGGGCGGAAGCCGCATCGATATAATCCTGTTCGCGCTCGATGCCGACGAAGTGGCGGCCGAGACGTTTTGCGACAGCACCCGTGGTGCCGGAGCCGAAGAACGGGTCGAGCACGATGTCACCCGGCTTGGTGGAAGCCATGATGATGCGCGCCAGCAGCGCTTCCGGCTTCTGGGTCGGATGCACCTTCTTGCCGTCGTCACCCTTCAGCCGCTCATGGCCGCTGCAAATCGGGAACAGCCAGTCGGAGCGCATCTGCACATCGTCGTTGGAAGCCTTCAGTGCATCGTAGTTGAAGGTGTAGCTTTTGGCTTTCGGATCACGGCTTGCCCAGATCATGGTCTCATGGGCGTTCTGGAAACGACGACCCTTGAAATTGGGCATGGGATTGGTCTTGCGCCAGACGATATCGTTGAGGATCCAGAAATCGAGGTTCTGGAGCATGGCGCCGACGCGGAAGATATTGTGGTAGGAGCCGATGACCCAGATGGTGCCGTTCGGTTTCAGCACGCGGCGGCAGGCGAGCAGCCAGGCGCGGGTGAAGGCGTCATAGGCGTCGAAGGAGGCGAACTGGTCCCATTCGTCATCGACAGCATCGACCAGCGACTGATCGGGCCGGTGAAGCGTGCCGCCAAGCTGAAGATTATAGGGCGGGTCGGCGAAGATCGCATCCACCGACTGGCTCGGGAGGGCATCCAAGGCAGCGACACAATCACCTTTGATGATGCTGTCTTTCCAGGCGTCACTCTCGCCCGCACGATCAAAACCGGCACGCCGAAAATCGGCCAGCGGAAAAACTGCTGCCATTGGTACTCGCTCCATACGCTTACTCTCTACTGACGCTTATGGTTACCGAAGATGGTTATCAAAGCCTGAACAAGTCACGGAAAACGCAAAATAAATGGCTGTGGCGCCCGCCATGGGGGATTTGCGGCGATGGGCGGGGAACCCGAAGCGGCGCAAAAACGTTGTGCACAACGGGTTAGTCTGTCGCGCAGTTCGACGCGGCAGGAAGACGGCAATGGCAAGGGGTGATCCGCAATGGGGTCGATGATGAAAATGGCTTCTTTTTCCGTAAATGTCGTATGCGCTGCGCTTGTCGTTGTGGCGCTGCCGTTACCATTGCGGGCGCAGGCGCCGTCGGCGCAATTTAACGTGGTGACGGATGCGGTGCTGTTCGATGGCGGCCCCTCGCTTGGCAACAGCAACAGGGTGCGTTGGGATTTCTACAAGACCGACCGGGCCGGAGCACGCACCGACGAAAATGCCGGCGGCTCCTATGACGCCACCTTCGAGGCAAAGCTGCCGGCGGGCAAATATGTCGGCGTCGCAGCGCTGGGCAATGTGAGCCGCGAAGTTGCCTTCGAGGTGAAGGATGGCAGCGTTGCAAGGCCGAAGGTGAATTTCGATGCGGCGGAACTGACTGTCGTGCCGAAACGCAGCCCCGACGGCGATGTGGAAAGCCAGGCGAAAACCGAAATCACCAAGGGCGATTTCAAGGACAGCGTCTATGGCCAGAATGCGGTCTTCGTGCCGGCGGGCGAGATCGTTCTCACCGGCAGCATCGGTCCGGCGCGAGTGCAGGAAACACTTGCCGTCAAGGCCGGCGAAACGATCAGCCACGAGCTCGTCATCCCGAGCGGCGTGGTGGTTGCCAAGGCGGTTTATGCGCAGGACGGCAAAGCGGTTGAAACGGACGACATACGTTTCGAGGCGATGTCGGCCAAGGAAACGCTTGATGGCACCCGCCAGACCATCAACGGCATTTACGGCACGGGCAAGATGATGGAAATGCCGGCAGGCGATTTCGTCATGCGGGGCCGTCTCGGCAAGGTGACGGTGGAACAGCCATTCACGGTGACCGCCGGAAAACGCTCGGAAATCACCCTTAATCTCGATGCCGGCGTTCTTGCCATCACCGCTCCCGGTGCGGAGCGGATTGATATCGTCGAGACCACCAAGGATCTTCAGGGTACGCAGAAGGAAATTTCCGGCCGCTACGGCACACAGCATCAGGAAACGCTGCATCCCGGCGATTATTCGGTGAAGGTAAGCTACGACAAGAAATCCGGGCGCGACCCGAAAGAGATCAAGGCAACGGTCAAGGCGGCCGAGCGGACCGAGACGAATGTGCCGGAGTAACGGCCCAGCCCCCTGCCCTCACTCCTGTGCCCGTCACGGGGATGAGGGTTTGGAATGTCGAACATCACAATTTCCGGCCATGCGGCCCATATTTGGGCCTGAGCATCGGATGCTTCGCAAACCGCACCGCATCCTTCGGCACTGTCTGTAACGGCTCGCCGATCTTCACGCCCACGAAGCCTGATGCGGCGATGCGGTCGCACAGCCTTATCCACTGGCAACCACGACAGGCCTGCCGGATGTCTCCCGCAGCGAAGGCAAGGCGCATGTTCGCAAGAAAATCCGGCGTTGCCCGCAGCCGCTTGCCGGAGGCAAGCGTCTCGTTCAAAAGCGCCGAAACAGAAAGCCGGGCCGCCTCGTCCCGCTGCGCCACGCCTTCGTTAAAACAGTGCGCATGGCTTTCGCAGAGCAGGCCGGTGCAGATATCATCCGGTCCGTCCACCAGCTCGATATCCTCCTCACCCGCATTCAGGCGGGCGGCGACACGGTCGTAATTTTCGACGAAGCCCGAGGTATAGCCCTTGCCGACATAGGTCAGCATACAGAGAAGGTGGTGGGGGCGCAGCCGGACAGTCACGGGCGGCCGCCTATCCGACAATCGCAAAGGCGTCGCGCACCGAGCCGGACGAGGTGCGGATGGCCTTGCGGCCGATCCATTGCACATGTCCGTCGAGAATGCGTACCGCCTCTTCCGCGCGACCGCCGCGCAGCGCGTCGATGATTGCGCGGTGGTCAGTATCCGTGCGGCGCTCCCAACCGGCCCGCCAGGCGGAAAACAGGAAACGAGCGCTTGCCGCATGCAGGCCGTCGATCGCTTCCATCAGGCGCGGCATGTTGCAGGGCGCGGTGATGAGGCGATGGAAGCGGCGATTGGCCTCTTCCCAGTGCTGCACGTCAACGGCGCTATCACCTTCCAGTGTCGCGGCCTCGGCCTTATCGAGAATGGCTGACGTCATGTTTGGAATGGCGTGGCGCAGCGCCAGAACCTCGAGCGCAGCGCGCATTTCTGCCACTTCGCGCACATCGTCAAGGCCGAAATCCGCCACCCGGACACCCCGGCGCGGAATGCTGGCGGCGAGCCCCTGCGCTTCCAACCTGCGAAACGCTTCGCGAACCGGCACATGCGACGCGCCGAATTCGGCGGCGATATGATCCTGCCGCAGCCGTTCGCCCGGCGACAGCTCACCGCGGACGATGCGGTCGGCGAGTGTGCGGCTGATGCGTGCGGCAATGGTGTCTTCAGGTGTGGTTTTCACTGGCTTGGGCATAATATCCCATAACGCATATGCCGCGCGACTGTGTAGCTGTTTTTGCAGGGTCCAGATGCGTAAAACCGAATATTCTAAATCCGTCAGCTGCTTATGTGCTCCCCGTATTCGGAATGGGCAAGCTATGAGCCCGGTGGGACCGACCCTTGCGGGTGAGCCGGTTGAGCTTGGCGCGGACATGGTCTAAAAGCCCGGCATCACTTTTTCCAGGCACATTCGATACAGGGAGCGCCCATGAGCGGCTTCGACCTCATTATTTTCGACTGCGACGGCGTTCTGGTCGATTCCGAAATCATCGCGGCGCAGGTGGAATCCCGCCTTCTGACCGAGGCCGGTTATCCGATCTCCGTCGAGGAAATGGGCGAGCGCTTTGCCGGCATGACCTGGAAGAACATTCTTCTGCAGGTGGAAAGCGAAGCCAGCATTCCGCTTTCCGCGTCGCTTCTCGACAAGTCGGAAAAACTGCTCGACATGCGGCTGGAACGGGACGTGAAGATCATCGAGGGTGTTAAATTCGCCCTGTCGCGCCTGACGACGCCGCGCTGCATCTGCTCGAACTCTTCGAGCCACCGCCTCGACATGATGCTGACGAAAGTGGGCCTGAAGCCCTATTTCGCGCCGCATATCTATTCCGCCAAGGACCTTGGAGCCGACCGCGTGAAGCCGAAGCCCGACATTTTCCTGCATGGCGCGGCCCAGTTCGGCGTCTCGCCCGACCGTGTCGTCGTCGTCGAAGATTCCGTCCATGGCATCCATGGCGCTAAGGCCGCCGGCATGCGGGTCATCGGCTTTACCGGCGCATCCCACACCTATCCGAGCCACGCCGACCGGCTGACGGATGCGGGCGCGGAAACGGTGATTTCGCGCATGCAGGACCTGCCCGCCGTGATCGCGGCGATGGCGGAGTGGGAAGGCGCTTTTTAAGTTGTGAAAGCGCTTCTTTCATGATCTGAGTAGCTACATTGATCTTTTAATAAATGTAGCTACATTAATTCATGAAAATTATATGGGACGAGCCCAAGAGGCTCGCCAATATCGAGAAGCACGGCTTCGACTTTGAAGATATCGATGGGTTTGACTGGGAGAACGCCATCATCGAGAAAAGCCTCACCGAACCGGGAAGTTCGCGCTTCAAAGCGATCGGATATTTTCGGGACGGGACTATGGCCGTTGTTTTTGCGACTGTCGGGACAGAAGCAATATCCATCATCAGCTTCCGACGGGCGAGTTCCAGGGAAAGAAGGAGGTTGCCATGGCCAAAGTTGCAAAACTGAAAGAATTCAAACCCGGCCGCGGCTATACCGAAGCGGATTGGGACGCCGTCGATTTCCCGGAGATGACGGATCAGGAACTGGCAAATGCACGCCCCGCCCGAGACGTTTTGCCTCCTGCTTTCTTCGAAGCAATTGATGAATACAGAAAGACGCGTGGCCGCCCGCCGGTGGATAAGCCGAAGAAACAGGTAACATTGCGCCTCGATGAAGACGTGGTGGAGCGTTTTCGCGAAGGTGGCAAAGGATGGCAGAGCCGCATCAACGAGGCCTTGCGAAAGGCAGCTGGTATTTAAATCCGTTGCCATTCAAAAAAAACCGGAGCCCGCAAAAGCAGCCTCCGGTTTTTTACATTTCGCCCGTCAAATCACCGGCGCTTGGTCTTGGCCTTTGCGCCCTGCTCCGCGAAGCCGATGTAGACGCTGACCGACTTCGGTGCGCCGCCGGGTCCATTGGGAATGGCAACGTGGTCATTGTTGAAGATGAACTGCGTGCCAGCGGAGCCTGCCGGCACGTCGATGGCGAAATTGGTCGTTTCGCCGTAAATTTCACCGTCACCGTCCTTTACCGTCACGCGGATCGGAACCGTTACGCGGCCGGGCTTGGCCATCGGGCCGGGAACGAGACGACCCTGGGCCAGCACGTTCACCGTCAGCGTGGATTCGTTTGCAGTGCACGAGCGCGTCGTATCTGACAGCGAGACCTGATAGGCGAGCTTCTGCGGATCGTCCTTGGCGCCACCGGCATAAACGCGGTGGACGGCGCTGGCGTCGAGAACCGTGACCGTCGGGCAGTTAGCCTGCACCACCGGGGCAACGGCATTGGCCTGCGCCGCAGGAGGGTTGACGGCAAGCGAGTCCGACGGATTGGAGGAATTGCACCCTGCAACGACGGCCAGAAGCGACATCGCGGCGGACAAACGCAAGAAATTCCCTGACACTCTTCTAATTCCCTCTCCATTGTCCCGGAACCGAACCGGAGACGCTGTTTATTGACCTTTCACGCAGGTTGGCGATGGTCTATAGCAGCGACGCCGGAAAAAATCGATTGGCATGTTCGGTTTTGCTTGAATTTTCAAAAAAGCCCTTCATTACCTCGCCAATCGCCTCATTTCCGTGAGACGCTGCTGGAAAAGATGCCGAAGATCGGCGACGGACATACCGGTTAAGGACAGGGGACTATCTCGTGAAATATGTATCGACCCGGGGTGCGGCCCCTTCGCTTGGTTTCTGCGACGCGCTTCTGGCGGGCCTTGGCCGTGACGGCGGGCTTTACGTGCCGCGCGAATGGCCTTCCATGACGAAGAAGGAAATCCGCAACCTGCGCGGCAAGTCCTATCAGGACGTCGCCTTCGAGGTTCTCCATCGTTTCACCGGCGGCGAAATTCCGGCCGACAAGTTCAGGGCGATGATCGACGACGCATATGCGACGTTCCGTCATCCGGCCGTCGCGCCGCTGACGCAGACCGGCCCGAACACCTTCGTGCTGGAGCTTTTCCACGGCACCACGCTCGCCTTCAAGGACGTGGCGATGCAGCTTCTCGCCCGCCTGATGGACTATACGCTGGCTGAGCGCGGCGAGCGCGCCACCATTGTCGGCGCCACCTCGGGCGATACCGGCGGCGCGGCGATCGACGCCTTTGCCGGCCGCGAGCGCACCGACATTTTCATCCTTTTCCCGAACGGCAAGGTCTCGCCGGTGCAGCAGCGCCAGATGACGACCTCCACCGCTTCCAACGTGCATGCGCTGGCGATCAACGGCAATTTCGACGATTGCCAGACGCTGGTCAAAGAAATGTTCAACGACGTAAAGTTCCGCGACGGCGTGAAGCTTTCCGGCGTCAACTCCATCAACTGGGCGCGTATCATGGCGCAGGTGGTCTATTATTTCACCGCGTCTCTGTCGCTCGGCGGACCGGACCGGAAGGTGTCCTTCACCGTTCCAACCGGTAATTTCGGCGATATCTTCGCGGGTTACGTCGCCAAGAAGATGGGCCTGCCGATCGACAAGCTGGTCATCGCCACTAATGACAACGACATTCTGGCGCGCACGCTGAAGACCGGCCGTTACGAGATGCGCGGCGTCAAGCCCACCACCTCGCCTTCCATGGACATCCAGATCTCGTCCAACTTCGAACGCCTGCTGTTTGAAGCCTATGACCGCGATTCCGCGGCGGTGAAGGCATCGATGGATGGTCTGAAGCAGTCCGGTGCGTTTGAAATTCCGCCGAAGGCACTGAAATTCATCAGACGCGACTTCCGCGCCGGCCGCGCCACCGAAAAGCAGGTGGCGGCGACCATCCGCGAGACGCTTGAGAAAACCGGATACCTGATCGACCCGCATACGGCGACCGGTGTTTTCGTGGCGGAAAAGCACGAAAAAGCGGGAAGCCCGATGGTGGTTCTGTCTACCGCCCACCCGGCTAAATTCCCGGCCGCTGTAAAATCCGCTTGCGCAATCGAGCCTGCGCTTCCAGTATGGCTAGCTGACATTATGAACCGGGAGGAGCGTTTCGACATTCTGGACGCAGAGCTGAAAGCCGTGGAAACCTTCATTGGCCAACATGCACGCGCCGGCAAATAGAGACGCGGAAAGACGTTGAGTATGAGAGTTAATGTGACCCGGCTTTCGTCCGGGTTGACCGTTGTGACGGAAAGAATGCCGCATCTCGAAAGCGTTGCTCTTGGGGTGTGGATCAAATCCGGATCCCGCAACGAGACGACTGCCGAACACGGCATCGCCCATCTACTCGAACATATGGCGTTCAAGGGCACGGCGCGCCGCACCGCCCGGCAGATCGCCGAAGAGATCGAAAATGTCGGCGGCGAAGTCAACGCCGCGACGTCGACGGAAACAACCTCCTATTACGCCCGCGTCCTCAAGGACCATGTTCCGCTCGCCGTCGATATCCTTGCCGATATTCTGACGGAATCTCTCTTCGACGAAGACGAGCTGGAGCGGGAGAAAAACGTCATCCTCCAGGAAATCGGCGCTGCGACCGATACGCCCGACGACGTGATCTTCGACAATTTCTCCGGTGTCGCCTATCGCGACCAGACCATTGGCCGCCCGATCCTCGGCACGCCGGACACCGTGCAATCCTTCACGACAGGCCAGATCAGACATTATCTCGCCCGCAACTACACGACGGATCGCATCTTCGTCGTTGCCGCCGGCGCTGTCGATCACGAAAGCTTCGTGAAGCAGGTGGAAGAGCGTTTCGCCTCGCTGCCGCAGCTGCCCATCGCCACGCCGGTGCTTGAGAAGGCGATCTATACCGGCGGCGAAATCCGCGAAACCCGCGACCTCATGGACGCGCAGGTGCTTTTAGGCTTCGAGGGCAAGGCCTATCACGCCCGCGATTTTTATTGCTCGCAGATTCTCGCCAATATTCTCGGTGGCGGCATGTCGTCCCGTCTGTTCCAGGAAGTGCGCGAATATCGCGGCCTCTGCTATTCGGTCTATGCCTTCCATTGGGGCTTTTCCGATACCGGCATCTTCGGCGTGCATGCGGCCACCGGCAGCAATGACCTGCCGGAACTGGTGCCCGTCATTCTCGATGAGCTGCGCAAATCGTCGCAGACCATCCATCAGGAAGAAATCGACCGCGCCCGGGCGCAAATTCGCGCGCAATTGCTGATGGGGCAGGAAAGCCCGGCAGCCCGTGCGGGTCAGATGGCCCGGCAGATGATGCTTTACGGCCGGCCCATTCCCAATGAGGAGATGATGGAGCGCCTCGGCGACATCACGCGTGAACGCCTGACCGATCTTGCGGGACGGCTGTTTTTCGATACAGTTCCGACATTGTCCGCAATTGGCCCGCTTGAACATCTGCCGCCTCTTTCAGACATCACTGCCGCGCTTTCTGCGCAGCAGCCTGCAAGGATAAAGGCGAACGGCTGAGAAAATGGCGGTTTCTTCCGCACAGGGATGGTGAATGCTGCGTTTTCTTTCCCGACATAACGACACGCCTGAACTGCGCAGCGCCGACCATCTTCTCAGACTGCCGCGCTACAGCGATTTCAAGCAATGGCATGTGCTGCGCTCCGAAAGCCGGCAGTTTCTTCAGCCCTGGGAACCCACCTGGCGCCCTGATGAACTGACCGAAGGCTCCTTTCGCATGCGCGTGGTGCGCAACGGGCAGGAGTTTTCTTCCGGCACCGCCGTCTCGTTTCTGCTGTTCGAAAAGGAGACCCTCCTCGTCGGCGGCATCACCATCGGTTACATCCGCCGGGGTGCCGCGCAAAGCTGTATGATCGGCTATTGGACAGGCGAGCGGCACGCCGCAAAAGGCCATATGTCTGCCGCATTAAAATTGGTAATACCCTATATCTTCAACGGACTTCAGTTGCACCGTATCGAGGCAGCCTGTATTCCGGAAAACTTCAAAAGCATCCGGCTTCTCGAAAATGCCGGGTTCCAGCGGGAAGGTCTCTTGCGGGAATATCTGAAAATCAATGGCCAATGGCGGGATCATATGATGTTTTCCCTTCTTGCCGACAAGCAAAGCTCCGGCGGAACGAAGTACGATACATGACCTACATTCACCCTGAGCCATGCCTTGCGAAACGTCTGGCGGCAATCGCGCTGGCTGTACCGTTTTTCCTGCTGTTCCTGCTTTTCTCTTCTTATTCCTACGCTTTCGAGCCGGTGAAGATTTCCCGCGACGACACCGCGCTTGATCTGACTGCCACCACCGATATCTATGCCAACCAGGGCGAAGCCTTTCAGGTCTCGACCGCGCCCGGCCCCGACGGCATCCGCCGCCGTATCGAGGTGCGCGCCAGTTCCACCGACCACCAGGGCGACTGGGCGGTTTTCGCGCTCGCCAACGTGTCGGAAGAACAGCTGGAGCGCGTCATCGTCGCCCCGCATTTCCGCCTCGTGAATTCCAAGCTGTTCTGGCCCGATCTCGGCTCGCAGCGCATCATGGCGATCACGCCGAGCGAAGGCTTCGCGCTCGACCGGCAGCCGAGCCCGGATGCCGACGTGTTCCGCATCACGCTCAATCCCGGCTCCGTCATCACCTTCGTTGCCGAGCTTTCCACGCCGCAGCTGCCGCAGCTTTATCTGTGGGAACCGGAAGCCTACAAGGACACGATCAACGCCTTTACGCTCTATCGCGGCATCGTGCTTGGCATTGCCGGTCTGCTGGCCGTACTTTTGACCATCCTTTTCGTGGTCAAGGGCACTTCGGTTCTGCCGGCGTCCGCAGCACTCGCCTGGGCGGTTCTCGCCTATATCTGCGTCGATTTCGGCTTTCTCGAAAAACTCATCACCGTCACCTCAAGCGACCAACGAATATGGAGGGCGGGTGCCGAAGTGGCACTCGCCTCCAGCTTCGTGGTCTTCCTCTTCACCTATCTCAACCTCAACCGATGGCATGCGCATCTGGGTTATGCGACTTTTGCCTGGGTCGTGGGTCTGGCGCTGCTGTTCGGTGTTGCTATCTACGATCCATCGGTCGCCTCGGGTATCGCCCGCGTATCCTTCGCGCTGACAGCGACCGCCGGCATCGCGCTCATCATCTATCTCGGTTTCAACAAATATGACCGGGCCATCTTGCTGGTTCCCTCCTGGGCACTGATCCTCGTCTGGCTGTTTGGCAGCTGGCTGACGGTGACGGGGCAGCTGGACAACGACATCGTGCAGCCGGCGCTTGGCGGCGGGCTGGTGCTGATCGTGCTTCTGATCGGTTTTACCGTGATCCAGCACGCCTTTGCCGGCAGCGCCTATCAGCAGGGTCTGTTTTCCGACCTCGAACGCCAGTCGCTGGCGCTGACGGGCAGCGGTGACACGGTCTGGGACTGGGATGTGACGCGTGACCGTATCGTCACCACGCCTGACATTTCCAACCGGCTTGGGCTGGAACCCGGCACCATGCATGGCGCTGCGCGCAACTGGCTGCCGCGCCTGCACCCTGACGATCGCGACCGGTTCAAGGCGACGCTCGACGTGCTGCTCGACCATCGCAAGGGCCGCCTCAACCACGAATTCCGCATTCGTGCCGAAGACGGTCATTTCCACTGGCTGCAAATCCGCGCCCGTCCGGTTCTCGGCTCCAATGGCGAAATCATCCGCTGCGTCGGCACCATCACCGATATTACCGAGCAGAAAAATTCGGTCGAGCGGCTGTTGCAGGATGCGATGAACGACAATCTGACCGGGCTTCCGAACCGGCAGGTGTTTCTCGACCGCCTGCAATCGATCCTCAATCTCTCGCCCGATAGCGAGGGCGTGCGCCCGACGGTGATGGCGATCGATATCGACCGTTACAAGCTGGTTAACGATACGCTTGGCATTGCAGCCGGCGACAATATCCTCATCGCACTGACACGGCGTCTGCGCCGGCTGCTGAAACCGCAGGATACGCTGGCGCGTCTCGGTGGTGATGAATTCGGCCTTATCCTGACCTCGGAGCGCGATCCGCAGCGGGTGGCCGATTTTGCCGATGCGGTGAACAAGGCGATCATGGTGCCGATCAATTTCGCCAACCGCGAAATCATCCTCACCGCCTCCATCGGCCTCGTCTCGTGGATCGACCAGCAGGAAAGTGCGGCCGGTCTGCTCAGCGACGCGGAGCTGGCCATGTACCGCGCCAAGCGCGCCGGCGGCAACCGCGTCGAACCGTTCCGCCCCGCCTTCCGCACCTCAGGCACCGACCGCCTGCAAATGGAAAGCGACCTGCGCCGCGCCATCGAACGCAAGGAGCTGTCGCTCGCCTATCAGCCGATCGTCAAGCTTGACGATGGCGAGCTGGCCGGCTTCGAGGCGCTGATGCGCTGGGAGCACCCCAAGCGCGGCAATATTCCGCCAAGCGAGTTCATTCCGATTGCGGAAGCCTCCGGCCTGATCGAACCGCTCGGCATGTTCGCGCTCGAACGGGCGGCCACCGACCTGATGGATTGGCAACATGCCATCGAGAAGATGCCGATCTTCATTTCCGTCAATATTTCCAGCGCGCAATTGCTGAACAACGAATTGTACAACGATGTGCGTGGCATGCTGACCCGCACGCGTTGCAATCCGCAGCAGCTGAAGCTGGAACTGACGGAATCCGTCGTCATGGAAAACCCGGAACAGGCGCGGCTTGTACTTTCCAAGCTGAAGGAAACGGGCTTGAGCCTCGCCATGGACGATTTCGGCACGGGCTATTCGTCACTCGCCTATCTCACCCGCTTCCCCTTCGACACAATCAAGCTCGACAAGGCGCTGGTGGCCAATACCAGCGACAAGCGCAACGTGCTCCTGCGCTCCGTCATCGCCATGGCGCGCGCGCTCGACATGCAGGTGGTGGCGGAAGGCATCGAAACGCCTGAAGATGCGGCCGAGCTTTCACGCATGAACTGCCATTTCGGCCAGAGTTTCCTGTTCGGCACCCCGGTCTCCGGCGATGCGGCGCTGAAGCTGCTGCGGGAACGTTTCCAGCCGACGAAGCGGGCTTCGTAAGGGGGCCGACCTGGGGTGATGAAGGCTGATGCCCCGCCACCTCCGTCATTCCGGCCTTGAGCCGGAATCCAGCCAACGGGCGTCTGCCCGGTGGAAAGACTCCTTTCAGCCCAAGGACTTGGGCTGGCTGGATACCGGCTCAAGGCCGGTATGACGGGAGAAGAAAACGATGCTTCCCCTGATCAGGACTCTCCGCCTCCCGGGCATTCACTGCACTACCGCATTCTGCTCTGCCATCGGCGCTTCATCCGCCGCCACCTTCCCATGCAGCAGGTCGTGAATGAACTCCATCTTGGTTACCACCGGCGGCGTCAGCACGAAGGGGTAGAGGTCCGCCTCCCCCATGCTGCGCTGGATGGAATTGATGGCGACACTGAGCGGGATCCAGGCCTTGACCAACTGTGCGGCACTGCGGGCATTGTAAGGATCGAATGTCACTTCGGCTGCCATTTCCTCATGCCCATCAGGATCGATTGCGACGCCGAAGGCGCGGGCGGTCTCAAGCGTATCAACGATATGCAAGTAATGGGCGAAACATTCGGCGAAATCCTCCCAGGGGTGGACGGAGGCGTAAGAGCTTATGAACGTCTCCTGCCAGTCGAGGCGCGGCCCCTGTTCGTAATTGCGTTGCAGCGCCGCAGCGTAGTCCTCGCGGTCATCACCGAACACCGCGCGGCAGGCCTCCAGGCGGTTCGCATCGCGCACCAGCTTGTTCCAGATGAAATGCCCGACCTCATGGCGGAAATGGCCAAGCAGGGTGCGATACGGCTCATTCATGTTGGTACGCACCTGCTCGCGCGTCACATCGTCGGCTTCCGCGGCGCGGATTGCGATCAAGCCCTCATCATGCCCGGTCATTGCCGGAATAACCGAACCATCGGGTGCCACTTCATCGACCAGAAAGTCGAAGACAAGTCCACCCGCCGGATCAACATCACGGTTGGGATGTGGCAGGCCAAGCCGCAGGATCGAATAAAACAGATGCCGCTGTGCCTGGCTGATGCGGCGCCACTGTTCGATCCCCTGCTCCGTGGCGATGTCCGGCACCAGACGATTATGGCTGCAGGCGGGGCAGAAGGCACTGTCGCTTTCCGCCGGCACCGCCCAATTGCAGATGTCGTTCACCTCATTGGCGCAGAAACGCACCTGTCTTTGCGGCTCGCCGACGATCTGCCAGTTCGGTTCGCCGGCCGGCGCCAGCGCTTCCATGGAAAGGCGCTCCGGCACGAAGGCAAGGCGATGACCGCAGGAGACGCAGAAACGATTGTCAAAATGGACCGGCTGGCCGCAGGATGCGCAGGAAAAAAGTCTCATTGATGAAACCCTTGCGATGGATCAGTTGGGAGAAGGCAAACATACGATGTCACCATGAACGGCGTAACAAACCCGTCGTTCCGGCATCCCATACGACAAGAGCGCATGTGCGATAACACATGCGCTCCAAGCGCCGCATCGTCAGAGAGGCGGAAGACTGTCAGGCGGCATTACATCCGGTCGACAGCGCCCTTGACGGCATCCTTGGCCTTGCCAACACTCTTCTGTACCTTGCCCTTGGTTTCCTGGGCGGCACCCTTGGCGCGCAGCTCGTTATTGCCGGTGGCTTCGCCGACGCTCTTCTTGACCTTGCCAGCAACTTCGTTTGCCGTACCGGAAATCTTGTCTGATGTGCTACCCATCTTACTGCTCCCTAGTTGAGCCGTACTGTCTGTCCGGCTTTCCGGGTGACTAACGTGAGGGGGCAGGATTTGGTTCCCACATATAATGATATGCGGGCGGCAGAAAATATACGCCCGCCAAATTTACGCGTGGCCGGCATCGGTGGAGAGCATGCGCGCATCAACGCCCATCAGGGCCAGCGCCCGCTCATATTTATTGTCCAGCCCGCGATCGAAAATCAGATCTTCCGCCGCCGGGCAGTTCAGCCAGCCATTATTGGCGATCTCGTTTTCCAGCTGGCCGGGTCCCCAGCCGGCATAACCGAGCAGCATGGTGGCCCTTTGCGGGCCACGGCCGTTGGAAATGGCGCGGACGATATCCAGCGTCGCCGTCAGGGAAATATCGTCGCTGACCGGAATGCTGGATTCGCTCAAGTAATCATCGGAATGCAGCACGAAGCCACGGCCGGATTCGACCGGTCCGCCGCACTGGATGGGAAATTCGCGGGTACGGTTGGGTAGCATGATGGCGTCATTGCTATCCACCAGTTTCAGATGCAGCAGAATGTCCGTAAACGTGATCTGCTGCGGCCGGTTGATGATGAAGCCCATGGCGCCGGCATCCGAATGGGCACAGATATAGATCACCGCACGGGCAAAATTACCGTCGTCCAGCCCCGGCATCGCCATGAGGAACTGACCGTCGAGAAAGCCACGTTCGCGTTTGTCCATCAGGGTTGAAAAGCTCACCGGCGCCTCCAGCAGACCGAATTCCGTGATTGAACGGAAAACGGCGTTCGCACTTCGACAAGGGACAGGATGCGGCATAGCGTGCCATCAATCAACCGAAAATGATGAACCCCACGAATTCGTAACTGGTCGGCCGGGCAATGTTGGGTTAGACGGGAAGCATGAGCGCCAGGACATTCTTCCGATTTTCACATCTTCGTTTCGCGGCCCTGTTTGCCGCTCTCCTCGGCGGCGCGCAAGCCGCCCGGGCCGAAATTACCGATTGGGCCAGAAGCGAAGGCGGCCAGATGCGCGTGGCAAGCCTTGCCATGGATGCGGACGGCGTGGTGCGCGGCGTATTGCAGATTGAGCCGAAAGACGGCTGGATCACCTATTGGCGCGAGCCGGGAGAAGCCGGCATACCGCCGAAGATCACGCTTGATCCGGCAAGCGGTGTTACGCTTGCCACCATGGCCTATCCCGTTCCCAAGCTCATCGAAAATGGCGACATTACCGATATCGGCTACGACCATGCCGTCAGCCTGCCTTTTCAGCTGAAAGCCGCCGACCCGGCGGCCAGCGGAAAGATCGACCTCACCGCCTTTATCGGCGTGTGCCAGAATATCTGCATTCCCTTCGAGGCGACATTCTCGATCGACCGTGGTAATGCGGGTGATGACGATGGCGAGGAACGGCGTCTGCTGGAGGAAGCCCGCGAAACGCTGCCCGAAGCCGCCTCCGACGATTTCAAGGTCACCGATTTCCACATCACGCCCGACAAGACCATGCTCGGCGTGCAACTGCAATTGCCGGAAAACGCGCCGAAGGAAACCGAGATCTTCATCGCCGGTCCCTCTGGCTTTGCCTATTACGAGCCGCAGAACATGGTGCGCGACAAGCGCAAGCTGTCCTTTTACATGAACATCAAGGGCCTGCCGAAAACCTATCAGGTGCCGGGCAATAGCTGGCCTATCCTGGTCAAATCCGGCGACCGGGCCATGGAAACGATGCTGAATTTTCCGAAGCCCTGAGCGGTTTTCGCAAGGAGCCGAGCGGCCCTTTCGGTTAAGCAATTTAACTCGAAAACCGCATGACAGATTTCATTTCCGTGCTCTGGAGCACGTCTGAACGGAACCATCGGGACGTGCTTCATTTCTTTGTTTTATCGCATTATCCGGACGTAAAACCGCTACGCACTTTTACTGGAAATGCTCTATAGTCGCGCCAACCGAACGACCACAGGAGCATGGACATGACCATCAAGATCGGCGAAAAACTGCCTTCCGCAACCTTCAAGGAAAAGACGGCCGACGGCCCGGTGGAAACCACCACGGATCAGCTTTTCGGCGGCAAGAAGGTCGTTCTTTTCGCCGTACCCGGCGCTTTCACCCCCACCTGCTCGCTGAACCATCTGCCGGGTTACCTCGAAAACCGGGACGCCATTCTCGCCAAGGGCGTGGATGACATTGCCGTGATCGCCGTCAATGACTGGCACGTCATGGGCGCATGGGCACAATCCTCCGGCGGTCAGGGCAAGATCCACTTCCTCGCCGACTGGGACGCGGCCTTCACCAAGGCGCTTGGCCTCGATGCCGATCTTTCCGGCGGCGGGCTTGGCGTGCGCTCCAAGCGTTATTCGATGCTGGTTGAAGACGGCGTGGTGAAGTCGCTGAATGTCGAGGAAAACCCCGGCCAGGCGACCGTTTCTGCTGCTGCGGCGATGATCGAGCAGCTTTAAGGGCGGCTCTGGCGCTCTGTCCGTGACAATGAGTTCTTCACCCCATCCTCCGTCATGCCGGACTTGATCCGGCATCCAGCCACGGCGCGTCTGCGCCGTGGAAGAGTTGTTTCAGCCCAAGGACTTGGGCTGGCTGGACCCCGGATCTAGTCCGGGGTGACGGTGTGCTTAATGATACAAGATCGCCAGACACACCACATTGTGTGGCGCGCCGCTGCCTTCTGGACACAAATGAAATAACTTCTGGACAAAAATTTTTCTAGCACTTGGAAAATCGCCGGTAGTCGCCCCTCTTATGATTTTGATGAGAATATGCGTCCGCTGCGCATTCGATTAGCGCTGCCAAAACGGCTTCCTTGTTGTGCCTGACTATAAGCAGCCCTAACTCCCGATTGAGTTCATCTTGTCGGTTAGAGTAATAGATGAGCAGATGATGAACCTTGTTTACAAGTGATTCCCTGCTCATTTTTTATCCTTTTGGGGGCGAGAATGTTTTCTGTTCCAAGTACCTGCGGCCGCTGTAACGAACTGGTCGATTTTCACTTCAAAGCATTGTTCGATCACACTCAGAGGACACCAGAGGAAGTCAAAAAGCTGCGTGATCTGGATAGGCAAAGTCCGATGCGACGGCAGCTCCATGTTCAAGTGCTTTCCGATGGCGATCTCTTGAGCGCTTCCGCATTGTGTCATTGTCCAAGGTGTAACGGTCCTGCGCTGATCGTATTCAAGGCGGAACGTGCCACTTACGAAAGCATCAAGAATCTTATTACCAAGGGCGATGGCGCGATACTCGGCGGGTTCAAATCTATAACTGTCGAAGAGGTCCACCCCGCTCCTGCGAGGCCTGATGCTGACCCCCACTGGCCAGAGGAAATTACACGCCAGTTCGTAGACGCGCAGAACATGCTGAACCAAGGCATAACGCCATCTATAATCACGGGAGTATGCCGCACCGTTCTCGACGTGGTCACAAAAAAGCTGGGAGCAAAAGAAAGCGACACTCTTTTCAAACGCATCGAATTTTTGCGCGATAGTTCGGTGATTACTCAGCCCATCAGTGATTGGGCGCACGCGTTGCGTCTGGATGGGAACGCCGCGACCCATGACGCTGTTGGCGATGCAAATGAAGCGAGAGAATACATCGAGTTTCTGCGGATGTTTCTCAATATGGCCTTTGCATTGCCAGCGCGAATTGAAGCGAAGCGGCAACATTCTTAGCATCCGTTTTTTACATCGCGCAGTTCGATGAATTCCTTCAGGTGCTGCATCACGAGGTCAGCGTTTTCCATAATGCGCATGCAGTCGAACCAATCGAGCGCCTTGGCATTCGGGTTGCTTGTAGAATTCGGAAGCGCCCAGTGAAGATCATGGGCTTTCGCTCGGTCCAACTCTTTTTCCAAATGGCCATTGTCGGCGCGGTAGCATTCAACGCGTTTCATGAATGGTGCCTTTTAAGAGGTTGCAAAACCGGCCTGCCGGTGCTTTTAAAAGTCGCCCCTTGATGAGTGGGGCAAAAGAACCCGTCCACGGCCTCGGACAGTGGACGGGTTTTTTCGTTAGATAATCCTGACGTGTTCTATGACGAACCAGATCAGCCAGCCCATGCCACCAATCAGGGCAAGCACGCCGCAGATCAGGCCGAAGATGGCCAGATAGAATATTTCGTTCATGCTGCCGCTCCTTCAGGCCAGACAACGGCGGCGACGGCTTCTGGCGTCTCCGCTGAATTAACGCTGGCGGTAAGTGTCGCCAGAGCCGTCTGGCACTCAACGACATGTGCCTTGCCGTTTCGGCCCGCCTGCTGAATTTGGGGCGCATTGTGCATTTTCCAACTCCAGAGGCCATCGGCGTCGCAAACCCAAAACGGCGTAATCCAGTCGGCGGGCAGATTGGGCAGCAAGCTGTCCGACACAGACCCCATCATGTTGATCTGGTCTTTGATATTGGACGGATATGTGTGCACCGCCCCGAGAGCATTTGATTGATAGCCGCCAACGATGGCAGCTTCACACGCTGCACTAAGGTCGGCTATTTTGATTTTTCTCGCACGCTCTAAAAGTTCCGCTTCTGTCGGTGGCGAAGGTGGCGAAAGTTGCCCGTCAAGAACTGAATATCCCTCCGTTGCCAAGCAAGCCAGCCACTCGGCGTCCGTGATTTCAATGGCGTTTACGCCATCGGGAACCGGGCTGTCGATGCTGTCGTAAAACCCCGTGATTTTTCCAAATTCGTCAAATGCCGCGTATTTCTGTCCCATGATCAATCCTCAATTGCCTAAAGCGAACCAGCCGAATGACGGGAAAGAAGACCCGCTGTCGTACCAACCAAATCCTGAAGACCCCCAATTGAATGACAGGGCATAATTCGCTGAGTTGGTCGCAGAACGACTTCCCCACACACCCCGGCACCCATTTGGAAAAGCGATGGGAAATGAACCGGAGCCGCTGTTTTGCGATCCTGTGTTCGTTACGAAACCCCATTGGAGTATCTGCCCCGTGGGCAGCTTTTGATATCCAGTCGGTCCAAAAGCAGAGGAGAAACCGGCCGCAGTGGACACGAGGCTCAATATGCTAACGGACCCCATGGGTTGAACCATCGACGGAGGAGACGCCCATTGACCTGGGGTCGTTTCCGCAATGAGCGCATACCCCACAACCCGGTAGGGACTGTTAGCGACAGGGGCGGCGGAATAAACGACGTTGGCCGAATTTGCACCGCCACCTATTGCAGAAGACGATATCACCCCGGTTTCATCAAGGTTCAGGCTTCCTGTCGTCGTGGCGTGGACGATCCCGAGAGTCGGTGAACCGTTGTTGTAGAGGACGAGGATCAGGACTTGGGAAATTACGCCGCTAACCGTTCCTAGAGTAGCGCCCGCCGGAACTGTCAGCGACAGGGGGTTGGAACTTACCGACGATATCGAGCCATTTGCAGCAGAAGCCGACCGGAAAGAAAGATTACCGCCAGCCCACCCCAGCGTGAGAGCATTTGCTGCAACAGATGCTGATACTTGGTGCAACTGCTGGGGGATAACGCCAGTCGCGGGATTTTTCAAAATCCACACATTGGAGGACAGATCGTAAGTCAGTTCCATCCAGTAGCCGCCCGAGATATCGCCGGGGGCGAGGTTCAGATTTGCGCCCTTTTTGATTGGGGCCGCAGCAATGAGACCCGAGTTAGGCGTAAATGTCGGGGTTATTGTCGCGTTGGCTGCGGAGGCGCGGACCCGCACGCTCAGGCCGTTGACCAACAATAAGATAGCGGGGGAGAAAGATGCGGTTATGGCATCTGCCGTTCCTCCTGCAGCAGCGGACATCCACTTGCCGGACTGCGTATCGATTGCCAGCTTTTCCACATAATTACCGCCGACACGTTCGAATACACGGCCATCCGGGAGACTGACGCCGTGACCGTCAGGCGGCGCAATGAAATTCCAGCTCGTACCGTTCCACTCGGCAATTTTGCCGATATTCGCAGCCCAGATGCCGGTGGCGTTAGAAGGAACAATGTAGCTGTCGCCCACGGCCGGATTGCCGGGCGCGCTGGAGAGCGTCATGGAAAGCACGGGCATCCACGGCAGACGCATGAGTTGGCCCATCGGAACCTTGCGGTTTTCAACCCAAGCCCGTGTCGCAAACAACAGGGAAGGATCGACCAGCAGGGTAACATTGGCGTTCTCGCCAATGATGATCTGGAATTCGTACCGGATATCCTCAAGCTGGCCTTCAAGCGCGGTCGGCTTGTACTGGCTGACGGGCTTGGCGACGGCGATCATCGACCCAGCCTGATCGAAAATCCCGAACTCGCGCATCCACCAGCCACCGGCATTGGTCGGGATAATTGCCGTGACCAGAATGGCGGACGGATTGTCCGGATCGGTGATGACGCTTTCGACCGGCGTGCGCCAGACCTCGCGAACCAGCGCGGTCGCGGCGGCGGTTGGATTGGTATCAGCACCATTGCCGTCACCGATGGCAAAATGGGTGATAACAAGCGGATCACCACCGGCTGCACTCTCTGCCAGTTTGATCTTGCCGGTGGTGGTGACGAGCGAAAAATAAGCCTGCGCCATGCCTCAAGCTGCCTTTGCGTTGATGCGGATGCTGCGGAGCGCATAGGCTCCGGTCCCCGCGAAGGTGGAAATGGAATAGGCCTCGTCCCCGAGCTGCGGGGCCGTGATGCGAACGGTGCGCCCGCGCCGGGAGGATGCGCCAAGGTAAAGGGTCGCTTCGCCGCGCACGCCGTACTGGATGGCGATGTCCTGGCTGTGCCTTTTGGCGGCCGCGATGATGCGCGCCGCCGCCTTCTGGTTCGGCAGATCGAGCGGCGCATGGCCGTTGATGACGGTGTCGTTGATGAACAGAACGACCTTATGCGTGTCGTGATACGCCTTCGGCTCTTCCTGCCACCATTGCGTCCAGCGCGCAGAAACGCCGATTGTTTCTAACGCTTTCCGCACGCCCGCGACGGTTCCGCGCATCGCGTGGATCTCGGGTGCGGCGTCGATCATGGCGCGCAACAGATCCTCGCGCATGTCGGGAGAGATAAAATCCAGCAAAGCGGCTTCCACCACCATGATCGGCAACAAGGCGGCCGGAGCGGTGAAAGCGTCCTGAACGACCAGCGCGGACGGCTTGAAGGTAGCGAGCGTCTGCGAAAGCGCCTCGATATAGTCACGGTCGCGCTGGTCGCTGATGCCAGGAGGAACAAGGATGGCGGGGATGAAATCACTCATTCGGCACCACCACGATATTGACCACAAGCGATGCCAGAACCGGGAACTGGTGGGCGGCAAGGTCGAAAAAATCGAAGCTGGTCAGCTTGGCGTCCGCGACACGCGGCAGGGCTTTCAGGGCTGACGTGATGACGGACGGCGCGATCTGCGCGCCAAGTTCCTGCGTCCAAGGTTGGAAAGCCGCCTGCGCCACACTTTCGAACAGCTCCTGCTGACCGGCCGCCGTCTCGCGAACGCGGACGGTCAGCACCATGTCGAAATTGACCGGCTCCGGAGAATGAACAACGACATAGTCGCCCATCGGGCGGCGGGTGTTCGGATCGAGGTAGGCGAGAATGTCCGCCTTCAGCTCATTCGAAGGTAGGCCGGTTTTCATGAGCGGATAAATGTCGATATGGCCCGGTTCCGGCCGGATGACCGCAACATCCACGATCTCCGGATTGACCGCCATGACATGCTCGCGATAGCCGTCACGCGGGCCAGCCTTGCTGATCGTATGAAGGGCGTTGGCGGCGCGAAGACGGAAACGCTCCTTCTCCTCGATGTCGGTTCCGCCCGAAATGTCCGTCAGATTGCTGGCGCTGGTGACGAAAGCGACGGGGTCAAGAATATCCGTCACCTTGCCGATGCCGAGACCGTTCCATGTCGCACCGGTTGCCGTTGCGGTGGCGGCCACATTTGCGGCAAGCATTCCGGCCGGGATGACGAGATCGGAATCGGTGGCGAAGGTCACGGCGTTGCCAGCGCCGACGCGGGTGCCTTTCGGAATGACCGTATCCAGCAGTCGAATGGTGGACACGCGAAACTCGATTGTGGTGACGGCCGCCTGTGCCAGAAGCCGGAAGGTCGCGACGTTGGCGGCACGGTTTTCGAGGTGGACGCCTTCAGAGAAAACGACCGTGTTCTGAAGAACGCCTGTCTGCGCCGCCTCGTTGAGCAGAGACAAGGCATAGGCCGCAACTTCGATCAGGTACATTTCCGTCTGCGCAGGATAGAGCGTGCGGTTGGCAACCGCCTCGAACTTAGCCTTGAACTGCGCCTTCAGCACAGAAGGATCGCGCTCGAAGAATTCCGGAGCGCCGCTTTCGCGAAGCTCTGCAAGTGTGCGCTTGACCGGGTCAGCCATTATAAACGACCTCCGTAATCTGAAGATCATCCAGCACGGATTGAACCGGTCGCCAGAAAACCTGCGTCTGGAAATGGGAAAACTGCACCATGGCGACTACGACGCGCTCGACAGTGACACGCGGCTCCCAGATGGTGATGGCGTCCCAAATCTCGCGGGTCAGGTACGGAATGCCGACATCCGGGTGCCGGTCAATGGAGCCGAGAATGTCGACGCCCTTTTCCGGTTCGGTCGGAACGGAGCCTTTCGGCGTCAGGATAAGATTGGTGATCGACTGCGACAGGTCTTCGACCGCCGTGACGATCTCGCCATAGGTGTCAGGCGCAATAGCGGTCTTCGGATCGGCGCGGCCGACCTTCATGGACCAGTGACGGTGAGTGATTTTGTCCTTGTCGATCATGCGGAGAGAGTGCCGCACGCCACAAACAAAAATGACCGGAACTCGGTTCCGGTCAATCGCTGAAGGTGAGGAAAGGTTAGCGGCAAAAGCCGGAAATGACAAGCCCGCGCCCTAGTCGCATTCCCATTTCGCAGCACCGGAGATCAAAGCCGCGCCGCATCCGCAGATGTCGCCATCGCGGGCAATGGGCGCGCCTTCGCAATTATACTTTCCCGAGGCAGAGACAATGGGCGTGACGCCATGGCCGGGAATGGGGCAGGAATGCATGTCACCCTTGCGGGCAATCAGCGCCCCTTCGGCGCTCCAGTTCGCGGCACTGGTGATCACGGTACCGCCATGGGTGGATGTGTCGCCAAGACGGACGATCTTCGGCATCAGGCAAGGTGTCCTTTCGCGGCTCTCACGGTAAATTCGCCCGCCGCTTCGATATTGACGCTGCCGGGGGTTTTGATGTCCACATTGCCGCTGCCCGTTTCCAAGCGAATGTGCCCACCAGCGAAGGTGAGAACAATTTGGTCATTCGCGTTGCCTGACGGCGCATCCTTGGCATTGTAACGCGAGCCGATGATGCAGCCGCTTTCGCCTTTGGCGTCCATGGCGCACCACACCTCGTCTTTCTCACCGGGCATCTGGAAGGCGGAAACGCCGGTCGATGATTTGGCAAGCACGTCGATCCATTGCGTCACCAGCTCGTCTTCGTCCTCAAACTGAACCTTGACGCGCATCGCCTTCGGATCACGGTCAACGACGATGCCGCGCCGTGCTGTCGGGTTCTGCCCGTATTCATTATCGCTTCGCTTTGACAAGCTCTGCCCCCGTTGCATAGCCGCTGCGGCTCATGGTGTGTCTGGAACTGTCGATGACCAGAAGCGCGTCATACCGACCGAAACCGCTGGTCTCGACCACGACACCGGCGACGGCCGACACATTACCGACCATTTCGACTGATCCGGACAGCGATTTCCGGTTTTTGCGATGCAGGCGGGATTTGGCGAGCTTTTCGGCCTGCGCTGCATTCTCGACCCGCTCTCCGGTGATGTTGAGCACGTCGCCGGTCGTTACGTCGCCATCCTCGACTTCGGCTTCGATCTTGGACTTCTGGTTTTCGTCCATGGCCGTCACCTTGGCCTTGGAATAGGTTTTGTCGGTCTGGAAGCGGAACCGATAATCCAGCAGTTGCATGCCGAGCTGCGCATGGCTGATCGTCAGGGCGGCGGCGCGGCCGTCCACGGATTTGATGCTGGTAAAGATCGCCCGTTTGGCCCGCACGCTGAAATAATGTCCGGTGTCTTCGGCAAGTCGCGTTAGAAACTCAAGGTCGCGCTCCCGGCGCTGGGTGACGCGCTGAAAGATTTGCTCCTCGATGTCACCCTCGACCGACAGGCCGTTGTCGCCCGCGACCTTTTCCACGATCTGGCGTAGAGACTGCTTTTCGAAGGCGCGGGTCTTTTGCGTCCGGAGAGGCTTGGAGATCGGCGCGGCAAGCCCGCGTATTGTCATGGTATCGCCACTGCGATTGCCCGAAGCTTCCGGCTCATCCATTTCGAAGGTGCCGCACGGAAGAACGCCGCCCGCACCATCATAAATGGTGAGCGTCATGGTGTCACCCTTTTCGGGAAACCAGCTGTCCTTCCAGAGGCCGTCTTTGTCCTGCACGGTCACATCGATTTCATCGATCTCGCCATGCGCCTTGTCGGTATAGGTGATGGACGTGGTCATGGGCTTGATATCTGACGAGATATCCACGCCCCTGTAGAACAGCGAGAAATAGGGTTTCGTTGCCATCAGGAAGCTCGCCAGATCACAACGAGACCGCCAATGAAGCCAGCGAGGAACTGAAGCGCGAAGGCCGTCAAGAGATCGACCTCATGGAAAATCGATACTACCAGCAAAATGATTGTCACAATGGCAGCGGTAACGAATCCTCCGATCAAAAAGGTGATAGTTACCATGGCGGATGCAAGTTTTTCGTCCATATCAAACTCCATAGTCTGGATTGTCGCGCTTCCACGGTGGCAGCAGGCTGGTATTCGTGGCCTCTTCCTCAATCACCGGAATTTTGAGCGTAACGCCTTGCGGCAGCATCAGCGGCTGCACAGCCAGGTCATCAAGGATCAGGTGCCTATTCGCTTCCAGAATGACCGTCTGCTTGTACTGGTCACCGTAATAACGATAGGCCAGCAAATCCCAGCGGTCCCCGGCAATCGTCCTGTGCTCGAAATACTCTCCCGTCAGCTTGACCGTCATTTGCGCACCTGCGGATTGGTGGTGGCGCTACCGGAGAGCGCCGTGGCGCGGCTCTTGGCAATGGAGGTCAGTTGCGCGAACAGGCCGCCTGCCAGCGGGTCTTCGAGCAGGCCCATGGTGGCCTCAATTCTAACGGGGCTACCGCTGCGATTGGTCTTCGTGATCCCGAGCGACAGGCTTTCGATGACATAACGCTTGCCGGTAAAAGTGCCGTCGCCAAGCGACAGGGGCAGCGGTGATTTAACGGCGAATGCAATTTCCAGCTTCGCCAGTTCGGCGGCCGGATCGCAGAATTCTTCAGAAAAGAAGAAGCTGAAGGACTGCGTATCCAATTCTTCGCCAATTTCCTGAAGCGCCGGTTTACCCCGCGTGGTGGCGTGCTGGACGAACGTTCCCGCCCGCTCGATACCGTGCGACACGGGACCGGTCAGCGGCGCAACGCCGAAGGGAATGGAGCCGAGAAGGTAGATCATTGGCTCATGTTTCCCTTCTGCCCCTGCGGCGATCTTCCTCTTCCATCATGGCCGCAAATTCCCGGCCACTTTCCCGCAGCGCGTCCATCACGGCCTGCTTGATATCGGCGGGGGCACCGGCTCCGGGCGGAACCGTCACAGACGGCTGGAAATTATAGACGTTGCCGGAACCACCCGACGCGGCGGACTGGACGGAAGCGCGGGCAACTTGCGCACGGGCGGCGTCAGCGCCGGTGGAGGCTGTTGCAACGTTCGGCGCGGAGATCGCGGCGGCCGCCATGGTCGCGGCCGATGCGGCGCGCATAGCCTTGACCATCGGCTCAGCCCGGATCGACCCCGCTATAGTTTCCCCGAATTTGAGCCGATGAATGTCCGAAAGCGGCCCGACTTTCGCAGGCGAGGACGGCAGGTGATCGCGTATCGTCTGCGTCATGCGTTGGATTTCTTCGACCACAACAGCAGCACGCGCCCGCATGCCCGCCGCCATGGTGTCCATCAGGGCTGCGCCCTGATCATAGAAAGACACCCCGGCAAGATAGCTGCGGGCCTGACCGATGACATCCGTGATGGACGGGACTAGTTTGGCGGCGGCAGCGTCCAGCTCGGCAAGTTTCTGCATGGCTACGGTGGCGTTTTCGCGCAAGGCCACGGCATCCGTCATGGTTGCGGGCGCAGCGGCCGCCTCTTCGGTGTCGCCGCTGAAGCTCAAAACGGACTTAACCTTTTCCCATGCTGCACCAGCTCGGGCAGCTGCACCGTCGATCAATCCGCCGAGTGCGTCGGAAATCCCGGCCCATGACTTCTGAATTGCCTCGACCGGTGACCATTCAAACAGGGCTTTGATCCGCGACCATACAGCGTCCACGGCGGCAAACGCGCTCTCCACCGCCCCTGTCGCGGTCGTGGACAGGCCAGCCCAAAGCCTCGAAATCGTCTCAACGGGAGACCATTCAAGGGCGGCCTTGAGATTGGTCCACACCGCTTCTACGAGGCCGCGTAGCGCCTCAATACCCATTGCCGCGAGAAGCTTATGGGCGTCCCAAAGTTGGGAGAGTACCGGCATGGGATCGAAGCCCAGCCAGCCCTTGACCGTATTCCAGGCATTGGTGGCAGCGCTTGCCATCGCGTTCCAAAGATCGATGAAAAATGCCTTGATCGGCCCCCAATTAAGATAGATCAGAGCAGCGCCGGCGACGATGGCGGCTATGGCAAGCGTGATCGGATTGGCCAGCAGCGCCGCGCTCAGCATCGACAGACCCATGGCGATCTGGACGAGACCGGCCGCCGTGGAAATCAGGATCGGCGCGAAGGCCATGCCCGCGAGAATACCGGCAAGGCGCTCCCATCCACCGACATATTCAGCGGCGACGGAAAGGTATTCGCCAAGGCGGGACAGTACCTGATAGACGCCATTGGCGAACTCCCATGCAGCAGTCAGAACGGTAACGAGGCGGTCGCTGATGTAAGACGCCCATTGCTGAAGGGTGCCATCATCCGCCATGCGGTTGACGGTCGCCAACACCAATTCAAGTTTCGACTTCATCCAGTCGAAAAGGCCAGCGTTCATAATGGCAAGCTGGAACTGCATCCATAGATCACCAAGATTGGAGATCATGCCTTCCCAAGTTCGGGACAGTTTGTCCATCGCCCCGGAAAAGCGATCGGACATGATTTTTTGCAGCACTTTCTGGATGCCACCGGGGTCCGACGCCAGCGCTTTCGCGATTCTCTTTTGGCCGTTGATGGTGTAGGAATAAGCAATCTCGTCGCCATCCTTTGCGGCACGGATACCGAATTCCTTGAGGCGCTCGTTTTCACCCGTTACCGCGTCCGCAATAGCTTCCACGGCCTGTTCGAGTGGCTTACCCATTGCAGCGGATGCATCGCCAAGATCGCGCAGAAGGCCGGTGGTGGGATCAAGACCATATGCCCGCAGCTTCACGAAGCTGTCCATAACGCCGTCCAGTTCGTACGGCGTTTTTGCGGCAAAGTTTGTTACCCATGTCATAGCCTCTTTCGCTTTGGCGCTAGACCCTTCAGTGGTTTCGAGGATGGTCTGGAATTTCTCAAACTTCGCGGCCGTGCCTATCAGTTGGCCCGCAGCCAAACTCGCAGCACCAACTGCGACGGTCGCAACACCTGCGGCAAGTGCTAACCCACGAAAGGTTTTTCCGGCTCCGGAAGCAACTTGCCCGAAGCCTGATTTCGCTAACGCAACGGTCTTATTATGAAGCGCAACCGTAGCACGCGCTGCTGCCTGCGCTCCTGCAACAACGCCGTTGTACGCCGAGCGGGCGATGGAGCCGATTTTCGAAAGTACAGATGCATGACGTTCCGTGGCACGTGTGGCACCGGCTGAAGCGGCTGCGCCAGCTTTCGCGCCCGCCCGCATGGCCTTTGCCGTTTTCTCTTCGGCGGCCTTGAGCTTGTTCATGATTTTGCTGGCGCGATCTACGCCCTCGAAAATCATCTGGAACTTCATGCGCGTGCGTCTCCGGTCGGGACGGAATACCCCGGACCAGAGATCGCATTTTATCCTGTGGGAAATGACCGGAACCCGGTTCCGGTCAGCCTTTACTGGCCGCTTTTATCGCGTCGGCCTTCGCCTCTTCCAAGGCGACTGTTTCTTCATACCAGAAACAGAATTCATCTTCATTCATTGCATCAAGGTAACGCTCTGTCCAGCCTTGCTGCACCATCATGACGTGCTGCGCCGGATCGGACAGTTTTATGCCGTCTGCGTCGTCCCGTTTCCCTCGCCGTCTTCACCAGCGCTTTCGGCTTCGTCATCGCCGCCGAAGACTTCACCGATCAACTGGAGGGTGTCGCCAGCGGACAGGAGTTCGGAAACTTCGGTGATGTTCAGCTTTTCGCCTTCGAAGAGGACGGTTTCCGCGACAAAGGCAACCTGCGCCTTGGCATGATCGCGCTTGGCAATGCGCTGTGCCCGCATCCATTTGCCGTGATTGATGAACTTGGGGACCGTGCAAACGACGCCGCTTTCATCCAGTGTCACGGTGCGGTTGCCGGTATTGGCATCCTTGTGCGCCTTCAGCTTGGCGCGAACGCCGGTGAGTTTCGTTTGTGCTGCCACTGTTGTCTCCTGTGTGACGTTAGAACTTGAAAGAAGGGCCGCACCTCTAACGCGGCCCGACAGGCTGGAAGGATTGCCCCGTCAGCAGCGCATGCGGGTTTCGATGAAGTTGAGCGCGTCTGTCTTCAGGCTTTCGGCATATTCAGGGGCAAGAGGGTGCGCCGTCCTGACTGCCTGATGCCAGGGCATGAATTCGTCCACCCCCATGGACGCGCTGGGGACGGGGGAAACATGCATGACGAACGGATTGAAATCGTCGGCGCTGACGATGATGCTGTAGAAATCGCGCTCGCTTTCCGTCGCGGCCGGAACCGGCGACGTGAAGAAAAGGGAGGCGAGCATGAAGGTCACAGCGCCAACCACCGCAACATAGGGGAAATATCGCTTTACCATAGGTTCCTCAAAAGGGGTTCAAGGTGTGTCGGGACGCGCTATCAGCGCGGCCAGACGTCTTCGCCATTGATGCGATAGATGTTGTTCCACGCATCAAATTCGATGATCGGAGTTTCGCCGCCGTAGACCGACTGCTTGAAGGAGCTGATCGAGATATCGTGCTCCTGCCCGAGATTTTCTCCGAGCTTGGCGGTGCGGCCGCCCGTCTTCATCATCTGGAAGCCGATATGGGTGATCAGCGTATGGGACTGGTTGCTGTTCAGACCTTCGCCATCGAACACATCGACGTAGGAGTGAAGCTGGAGCTTGTGCACCTTTGTCGGGTTGAGGATCGTGCGCGACACTTCCTCATCAAGCCACTCGAAGGTGATTTTGCCGTCAATCGCCTGCACCGGGCGACCGGGCAGCTTCAGGACGCCGATCATGCCGAGTGTCTGATGCTCGATCTCGGCATGGGCGATTTCGCCCATGTCCAGCTCCGTCACGCGCCCGCAGACATCCACCTCGTTGATGTAGCAGTCGGACTGCGTGATCTGACCGATTTTACGTGCCATGGATTATGCCTCCTGTCAGGCCGCGAGCGAAAGCGCGTTGGAGATGAATTTCGTATCGACGTAAGAGTCGATGGTGATGCGCTCCATGACCGAAATCGGGTGGCATTCGAGCCGGTAATAGAATTTTCCGTCCGCGATCTGCTCGGCGGTGTTTTTCTGCCGGTCGAAGCGGAAGGTGCCGCCGTAGATGGCGATGCCGGTTTTCGAGCGCAGATAGGCGTTGACGCCTTCTTCGGCCGCCTCGACGGTCATGGGTGAACCAAGGCGATCCACGTAATTCATCGTGTAGAAGATGATCGCCTCGTGGATCATGTCGAGGATGCGGCGGGCATGAATGAAATTCTCGACATGCGACGAGGTCGGGAAAGCCGCCGAGCGGTTGCCGAATACCCGGATGCCGGTCGCAAACGAGCGCATGGCGGTGACGATCCCGGCTTCGTTCAGGAAGTTGGTGTCGTTCTGGTAGTCGGACGGATAGAAGTTGATCGGCACTTCGAGATCGACCACGCCCTTGATCTCGCGGTTGGACGGCGAATTCTGCCAGCCCTCGTTGAGATCGGTGGCGACGATGATACCGGCAAGCCGCGAAGACAGCGGATCGAGCCGGGTTTCCGCCGCCCCTGTCGTGTCTTCGATAACGACATGCGGATAAGTCAGCACGACGCGGGCGCTGGACGTATTTGCCGTGCCGGTTGCACCGCGTGCTTCGACGGCCTGCTGTTTCGTCAGGCCAAGCGGCAGGTCGGCAATCGCCAGCGCATGAAGGCGGTTGGCAACCACATCCATCTCGGCGCGAACCGTCGCGGCCGGCGAATAGCCAGGTGCGATGATGAGCTTCGGGAAATAGCCGAACTTGCTGTAGCACTCGTAGGCGCCAGAAAAACCGGAGGCGAGACCGGCCGCCGAGATCGTGCCATTGATGTCAACAGTCGTCACCTTGGAAGGATCGGGGTTCGCGCCCTCCTTGTGAACGTCCGGATCGAAGACGTTGTTGACGATGATCGTGCCGCCGTCACCCTGATCGAAGATCGCATCGAGCGCGGCCGGGATGGTGTAACCGGCCTTGTGTTCGCCGAACGCCGCCGCACCTTCCGACCGCGAGCGGACGATAACGCGCTTGTTTATGTAGTCTTCCCGCGCCAGAGCCGTGGCATGCACGTCCTGAATGGGGGCCGTTCCGTTGACATAGGTGACGGCGGATTTCACGTCGCGAACGACTGTCACGCCGTCCTTGTGTTCGATGACTTCCGGGCCGTGGTGGAAAGTTGCCGCCATGTATCAGGCTCCTTCAGCGGATGTGTCGGCAGGCGCTGCCTCATCATCGCCGGTTTCGGCAATGAGCAGCTTCCGTTCGATCAGGTTTTTGACGATGTCGTTTTCGTCCGGCAGATCGGTGTAAGACGTGCCGGGAAAGAGCATGCGGGTGGTTCCGGCCGCTTCCAGCGGTGTGATCGGACCACTGTAGCGGTAGGATTTGCGGTTCACAGGCTGCTTTGCCATGTCCTTCTTTCCTTCAGGGTGTTGGGATTGCGGGGCGCATGAACGGCGCGGGTGACGGATTGCTGCGGGCGACCGCCGGGATCGGAAGGGACAGGCGGATTTCCCAGCGCCAGACGCCGTCCTTCTCTTCGATCAACTCGTCACGGGTCATGATGGCGGGGCCAGCACCGGCAAAGGACCGACCCTGCACGGCAAGGCGAATGTCTTCAAGGTGGGTGTAAGCGCCGCCTTCACCACGCAACGACCGGACCAGCAGGACCAGCGACCATTCCATGGCGCGGGCCTGTGCGGTGTTGGAGGGACCTTTCGGAGCCGCGTAACGGGAACCGGCATAGTGGATGAGCAGCGCCGCTGGCAGATTGGAAAAGTCGTAGAGCTTCGGGTTGTTCGGGAAATTCTCAACCTTGCACTGGCCCGAAACATTTTCCTTCAGGTGCGGAAGAAGCGCATCTTCGATCTGTTCGATGATGAGCGGCGGGCGGGCGTTGCGCAGAACCTCGCTCATGAGTTCCACCCGTACAAAATACCGGCCACGCGGGAAGGCGGAATAATGGCGTCAACGCGGGTCGATCCAGCCTCGCCATTGATCGGCTCGCCAGCAATGGGAAGCTCGAATTTCCCGGTGGCAACGGCCTTGATGTTTGACATGGCGGCGTCATGGCGCTCGCGCACGGTGGTTTCGACCTGCCCCTGTCCGCCCGACTTGTCGCGCAGGCGGTAACGGGCAACATCACCGATCAGGCCCTTGACGAGCTGCGGCGTGGTTTCCAGGGTCAGGGTTTCGATGACGGCGTAACGGGCGCGGGAATAGCCGACAAGGATATCTTCGGCAAAAGTGATGGCGGTTTCGATCTTCGCCACGTCGAGCGTGCGACCGGCCATGTCGTTCAGATTGCCGATGCCCGCGATCTGCGAGACTTCGGCAAGGCCGAACATCGTCGTAAATTCGTCAACCGTTAGAAAACGTGGCATCGGAGGGTCCATGGGTGAGAGTGAAAACGAGCGGGATGGATGTGGTGCACCATCCCGCTCGAAAGGCCCGGCTTGGGAGACTTCGGAACGGGCCTTATTTCGGGGTTTTGGCGGGCTTCGCCTTGTCTGCCGACTGTTCGGCAAGCTTCGCCAGTTCGGCCTGCGCTTCCGCCAGTCCGGTTTCCGCATCGGTTTTGGCCTGCTTTTCGGAGGTCAGAGCGGTTTCGAGATCCGCAACCTTCTGGCGCTCGTCCTTCAGTTGGTTGCTACAGGCGTTCAGGGCGGCAAGCCCCTTTTCTACCGCCAGCTTGTGATCCGCCAACTCGGTAGAAAGACCGGTAATCTGCCCTTCCAGTTCAGCAACCTTCAGCCCGTGTTCCGCCTTCAGGACATCGATCCGGCCTGCGGCGGCATCTTCCACCGCCTTCTGGAAATCGCTCTCCAGTGCGGTGTCCGACATGTCGAGCGCATTGGAAAGCTGCTCGGCAAGCTCGGGATTGATGACCCCAGAGGCAGCGAGCTGGAGGGCCAGCGTCGGAGTGACGGTGACGGTCTTGCCGCTCGGTTCTCTAACGCCGTTGACCTTGGCGGGGCCGGTGAGTGTGACGGAAATGGTGTTTTCGTCCATGATCGTCCCCTATCAGGCCGCAGCCGCGCCAGCGTTCTGAAGAAGGAAACCGGCTTCCGCCCCGGTGATGGTCGGGCGGCGCTCGATGGTGGTGGGATAAATCCACGAACCGTTGCGATCCTCGAAATACGGCTTGTTGACCTGCGGATAGCCGTTCAGCTCGTAGGTGTAGGCGTAGCTCGGCACCTGGAAATTGTTGCCCTGCTCGGGAACATACGCGAGGATAGCATCGTCGCCCCAGACATCGTTGGCGAGCGCGCTATCGTCAGCCGTTTCCGGCAGATAGACGGCAGCGCCGACGACCACCTTCTTCAGGTCAAAATATGCCGCCAGCATCTCGACCGTGATGCTTTCCTTGGAGGTGTACTTGAACTGCTCCTTGATCTTCGGATGGTTCTTCAGGGCATTACCGGCATTCGGGCCGAGCGCCAGCGTATTGGGGTAACGGCCAACGGAGCGGCGAATGGCCTCCTTCGCGGCGTCGATATCGGATTTTGGATCGGAGTTCGGGTCCGTCCAGCGATCATCGCCCGCCAACGCCAGCTTGTGGTTGCCATCGTACCTGGTCGCATCGCGGGCGAGCTTGGCGGTATCGACCTCCAGCGTGAGATCAAGAACGTCCAGCACCATGTTGACGGCCCCGGCCGCAAGGTCGATGCCGGGAATGATTTCGGCTTCCTGCTGATGTTCGGTTGGGACAACAGCTTCAAGGCTGTCCTGCGCCAGAGACACCGGATCATCGGCATAACCGTACTGGATGCGCTTGCGGTCAGCACCCGGCGCACGGCGGGTGTTGAGGAGGCGGAAGCTCTCCTTGCCGAAACGGATGGTGCGCATCGAGCGGTTCGGGATCGTGACACGCGGGAAAAGCGCGCTCGAAATGAAGGTGGAATTGCGATAACCGCGAGCATGCGTCGAAAGGATCGGATCGACAACAGCAGCGGTACGCTGGTTCAGGACATTGTTACCCATTCGGAACTGGTTCCTTATTTCATGAATACGGTGACGAATTCGCCATCGGCCGCAGCAGTGAGCGCACGGGCGAAGACGTTGACGGATGCGCCGGCAGCGGTCTTGACGCCTCCGGCCGCTGCGGAAATGAGCTTGTCGCCCTTGGCGATAGCGCCACGAGCGCGCAGGCGGGCCGTGCCGATCATCATGCCCGCGACGTCGAGACCGACCGTTGCAGGGGCCTGCGCCATGGCTTTCACCGGCGCATCATCGACGGTGATCTTGGCGTCGTTGAAATCGACCAGATCGTAAGCCGCGAAGGCCGTGGTGGCCGTCAGCGTCTCGCTGTAGAGGGAGTTGAAAAACTGCATGTCGGAAAACTCCTGTCAGGAAACGGCGCGCACGGCGTCGAGATAGTCGGTGCCCGGATGCTGGCGCTGATAGGCTTCCGCCTTGGCATGTAGCTCCATGCCGCCCGGATCGACCTGTTTGCCGTCAGCGGAGAAGGAAGCAGGGCGGCCGCCGGAACCGGGAATTTCCGGCATGTCGAACGCACCGAACGAAACGATCTTCGGCTGTGCCGCCAGAATGTCGCGGAGCGCCTTGGCAACCGGGACGGCGGTTTCACCGGCCGCGAACGACACGGAGGTTTCGGCAGGCAGGGCGTCAAGGATCGAAACGACCTTGTCCTTGCTGTCGGGCAGAAGCTTTCCGTCAGAAACGAGACCTTCGGCAAACGAGACATTTTCGGCATGGGCGGCGTCGGCTTCGCGCTTCTTGATGCGCTCTTCACGCACTTTCAGATCGGCTTCCTGCGCCGCAAAGGACGTATTGGGGGTGGTCACGGGGGCTGGCTCCTTCAAAGGGGGAACAACGGGGGCGGAAAATGACGTGCGGGAAATGGGCTGCTTTTCGATCTCGGTTTCCGAGAGCCATTCGAGTCGGTAGGCGGGCAGCGCCTTGTCGGCATCTTCCATGCCGAATTTCTCGATGATAAAATCACGCAGCGACCGCATGATGCTGGCGGTTTCCTCAAAACCGCGTTCCCCGAAGGACGATGCAAAGGTGGCACTGCCTTCAGAGGAGGAAAACGCGATGTTCTTCAGGCCGGAGACAGCCGGGGCAGCGCCGCCGAGAAAACCGATATGTTTCGGATACCACGTGCCGGGGGTGGGGTTGGCCGGTTGATCCGGCGAAAAGAGCTGAAGCGATACCTTCTTGTAAGCGCCTTTTTTGACCTCTTCGGCAAAGGCCGGATTGATCTCGTCAACGGTCGCATAAAGACGGTTGGTCGTGGCGTCGAAATCGAAGCTCTTGGCCCACGCAAAGGCGGGTGCATCTGTCGAAGGATGACCGACGACAACAGGTGCTGGCGCAGTCTCATAATCGTAACCGTCCGCCATCGCCCTCAGATCGGCGGCGGTATAGGTCAGCTCAATGCCTTCCATCGACTTGAAGGTGCCGGGGCGGAAAACTTCGATACGGGCAGTGGCGGAAGCGGTGGTCATGTCGGCTCCAGAAATCATCTGAAGCGACCATGCGGCACGCCGAAAAAGAAAATGACCGGAACTCGGTTCCGGTCAGGCGTACTTGGCTTGTGGGCAGACAATGCGCCATGTCGGGAATGGTTTCAAGCCCGGATCGCATCCCGAATGCGGGAGCAAGGCCGCAACCGGCTCACAGCCGGTTTCTAACGCGTCTCTAACGCGGGGGTAACCCAAAATCGGTATGAGCGGACACCCGAAAGGCTTATGCGCGCCTGTGGGCGAAAATTTCAAGGGGGTTATTCTACCTCCAGCCAGTCTTCCGCAATGGCAAAAATTTCCGCCTCGTCTTCGGATGTAAGGCCGAGATAGGGCCGCGCCGGGATGGTGACTTTCCGATTCCGGCCCGCTTCGCCGCCGAGCTGGTGAATGGCGGCATAGACCAATGCGGAGCCGATGCGGACATCGTTCTGGCTGGCAACCATATTGATGGAGCCGCGCAAGGCTCCCGAAGCGCGCAGAATGGTGATAGGCGCATTGCCGTATTTTCGCATGCGCAGATCCCGCGTCACCAGCGACAACGTTTTCCAGCGCGAACCGTCCGGCGCGGTTTCACTATCAAAGCGCTCATCGGTCGAATTCAGAAGATGCTCACCGACATTCTTGTGAAACCCCTCGCGGTTCGTCATGCGTTCGACCAGCTCGGCCAGCTTCTCGCGCATATCCGCGTCGTTGATCGTGGTTTTGTAGCTGATGCCTGTCATTGGACTTTTCCGCTAATTGGGCCTATATTGTCATCGTCAGTGAGCGAGACCGGCGATGGTCACGCCAGTTCGCTGGCGCAAAGGCCGGATCGCTCCCGGCCTTTTACTTTTTCGGGCGCTTGTAAATCAGCTTGCCGACGCGCCGCTTCTCCAGTGCGGCGAAATCCGCGTCACCCTTCTTGTCGGTGAAATCGAAGCTGGTGACGGCCTCCCACGTCTTCTCCCCGATTTCGAAGACGATCTGCATGGCGGTTTTCGGGTCAACACGGATATAACGCCGGTCAACGACCAGATCGCCGCTTTCGACCTTGCGGGCGACTCCCATCCAGATTTCGTCCGGATCGAGCAGCGTTTCCGCCATCATCGACATGACACGATGCCGGTTGCGCTTCAGCGCCTTCAGCTCGCCATGGCGGTTTCTGAAGAGCAGATCGGAAACCGGGATTTTCGTGCCGGATTTATCTTCGAACAGCACGGCCCGGTCGATATCTGCCCCGAAGGGTTTGAGGAAGGCGCGGACATAATCTTCCGGGGTCTGGCCGTCCTTCAGCAGTTTGGCCTTGAAGGGTTTCGCAGCCTTGACGAGATCGGAGACCGGCTCCGGCGTGTCGATGGCGACGGCCATGCGGGGATTATCGAGCAGCTCGCGGCCTTCATCCATAAGGGTGGACGGCGTTAGACCACGCTCCCAAAGATCACCCGGCATATAATCCCAGCCATAACCGATACCCTGGGGCTGTTCGATCAGAGCGCCGGAGACCGGGTCGATCATTGGCATCATGAGATCGGCAGGCGCTTCATCCGGACCATCCTTGCCCCGGCGCTTCAGGTCGCGCAGCGAGAGCGATCGGACGCCGCAGGAGCAATACCAGTCGTTCGGCGGAAAGTGCTTTTTCCACCATGGATCATCATGGCGATAAATCCTGCCATGCAACGCCTCATGGGATGGCCGGGGGATTTTCGGCTTGCGGGTTTCACCATGCCGATATTCCCAGAACGGCCGCAGCTTCAGCACGTCCGGGTCGCGCATCTGTTTGAGGCGGCCCGCCATATAGGAGGTGCGCATGTTGGTTTCGAAGATGACGCGGGTGCGCCAGCCGTAATCGCCCTTGTAGCTCCAGCCGTATTTCGAAACGATCCGGTCGAAGTCGTTGCGGAAGCCCTGAAGGGTGCCGCCCTTTTCCATGATATCGGCAATCGCCGTCTGGAAATCGGAGAGCATGGCGAGATCGGTGGCACCGGCGATCACGAAAGCACGGTCATGGGTGCCGCGCATCGCGTCGGTCCACGCCTTGGTAGGCTTGCCGCGCTTCTGCCTGAAGAACTCTATCTGCTCTTTAAAGGGCTGGTTGAAAACATCAGCGTCGGCAAAACTTTTCGCCTCGCCATCAAGAAAAACCGCCTCACGCCCCTGAAGGCTGGAAAGCTCCAGCGCGTCACCGAGCAGTTTTCCTAACGCGTCGGGAGACCATTTTGCGCCTAGCTGGAGAATGGCGCGGGCAGCTGCGGGCAAATCGGCGGCGCTGTCAATCGCGGCGCGGATGGCATTCAGGCGGCGCGTGAAATGTCCGGACGTCAGTTCCTCAACCCGGTCGGCGAGATCGCTGACCGGATCGGGATCGGCGGCGAAGCCTACCGGGCTACGGAGTTTTTTTTTACGTCGAGCGGCCCGAACAGGGTGGCGAAGGCCGGGTTCTCGGCGGCGGCTTTGCGCAACACCGCATCACGCTTGCCACGTTCCGAGAAGGCGAAGCGCGCTTCCACCAGCCGGTCAATGGCAGTTTCGGAAAGCGCATGCGTGAGTTCAAACGACACGATGAATTCACGGGCCGTGTCGTCATCGTCCATCATGGCGGCGGATTTGAGGATTTCGACCAGCGCCGCGTTTTCGGACGTGGCTGCTTCCGCCTTCGCCTTGCGGGTTTCGGCCTTGGCCTTTTCGTTGCTCGGGCGCACACGCCAGACGCGGGGAACGCCAGCGCCGGGGAAGTTATAGTCGATCAGCCACTGTACGAGCTGCTCGTGCAAGGTATCGGACAGATGGTCGGCATCGCTGTCCACCAGCAGGTCGAGAATATCGGCATGGGTCTCGGCGGCCGCACGCGAGCCGTTAGAACCGATATCGGTGGTAAGAGTTTCGCCAAGGATACAAATGGAAATCTGGCGGTCCCAATATTCCATCCATTCCTTATAGCTTACCGACCCGGAGCGCGCCGCTTCAAGGAACTTAACATCCGCGCCTTTCGGCACGGTGATGGCGGCACTAGTCTGGATGCTGGCCAGCTTCTGCAGAAGCTGGTTCTGTTCGTCCGTCAACATACCATAGGGCGTTTCGGCAATGACGGTGGGACCTGCATACTTTTCAAGGAAATGCAGCCAGAAGGCCACGCCCTCCCGCTTGAACAGCACCGCCCAAAAGAGTTGCGAGCCGAGACCAAGCCCATATGGATTGTTGCCGACGACGCCATGACGATGCACGATGAACTTGCGGTCAGGAAGCTCAATGCCTTCGTTCATGTTCGTCCAGGTCAACAGGCGCGGCCGCCAGTCCCGACCGAAGGCGAACCGACGCTGATCATGGGAAACGATCCTCTCCGGTATGATCCATTTGCCATCACGCGTCCAAACTGGTTCCGAAACGGCAAACCCATTGAGAATCGCACCTCCGGACAGGTCTTCGGAAATGCGGTCAAAGGGCAGCTTTTTTAGTATGGTACGCACGAAGTCCGCCGCTTCCACATCCAACGGCTTATCCGACGCCGCCACACATTCCCACTCACGGGCGACAAGATGTTTATTGCGCTTCGTGAGGATGGCGGAGGCATGGGTATCGCGCTTGATCTCCTCATAGATTTTGAGGCCCTTGCCGCGGCCGCGCTGGATCAGCGTATCGTCGGCATGCTGGAGCGCGCCGTTGAAAAACGGGATGGTGATGTCGTTCGTCGCGTTAGCAATCAACGAACGGGCGTCTGCGGGCAGGTTCTTGCGCTCGGCGGCAGTGACCGCTTCCGTTGTGAAAGAGGCTGATTTCTGTTTCCTGCGGCGGCTCATAGGCGATACCCTCCAAGTCTCTGCTGACCGCTGTTCGCAGCCGTATTGATCCCGCCGCCCGCTCCGGCCGTGGCACCGCCCGCATATTCGAGCGTGTGTTGCCAGAGCATGTCGAGGCAGTCCGGGCCGTCATCGTGATCGGCGTTAGGCCATTGCTGAAGCTGGTCGATCAGCGTCTGTTGCGTTTTGTTCAGCCGGATCAATCCACCGGCGACTGGCGGCTGAAGCCGCTCGATGCGCAAATCCTTGTCGGCAATCGGCGTGACCGGCACGGCGGAAATACCCACGCCCTGCCGTGCAGCCGTCGCCATCAATGTGGTGCGCAGGAATTCCTGAAACTGGACGGCTTCCACGAACCACAGCAGGCAGCGATATTGCCGCTGCATGGCGATGACATCGGAAATGATGATATCGGGCAGACGGCGGCGAATGGAGGCTTCCAGCAAATCCATGGTGCCGTGCAGCCGGTTGAAGCCGCCGACAAGAATAGCGCTCGGATCGCGACCATGGCCTTTTTTGCCAAGCGAGGGGTCGATGGCCCCGAAATGGATAAGATCGGGCTGCTGAAGCACCCAAAACGTCAAATCCTTGAACGGGCTGGCCTCGTTGATCGGCTTGTTTTGGTATTCCGTGGCGAAGCTGTCCGGATCGGCGGCACGCCATAGCATGAGAAGAATGAGCGGCTGGATCGCGGGCCAGTTGACGATGGCACCGGCGTCCATATCCGCCTTGCGCGCCTCATAGAATGCGCGGGCGGCATCTTCGCCGTCATTCTGATAGGTTTCATCGAACTGGTCCCAAAGGTCCATCCGGTCGGGAAACTGGATGATTGCCTGAAACTCGGCCACGCGCCAGACCTGCGATTTCGCGGCGCGGACCAGCACGGCGTCATAATGCAGGACGGTGCCAACCCAGACCACATCCATGGAACCGTCAGGCGGGCCAACCTTCAGCGCCGCACGGTTGATCCATCGTTCAAGCTTCTGGCGTTGTTCGGGCGAACGCACGGCTTCGTCGTTTTCCAGATCGTCAAAAAACATGAGGTCGGGACGAAAAGGACCATGGCGACGGCCGCGCAGCTTCTGGTTCGCGCCAAGACCTTCGACGCGGATATTGTTCTTGGTGACGATCTCGCCTTCGCGCCAGACGCGGCCCTGACCGGAAACATCAGGAAAGTCATTGGCGAGGCGCGGGTTTTCGGTCAGTTCGGCCTTGATCGCCTCGATCAGCAAAGCTGCCTGCGCATACACGTCGCAGACTTCCAGAATATAACGCTTGTAGCCAAGGCAGATGCAGTACAGCGCAAAACCGAGCGACAGATGTGTGGATTTGGACGAACCGCGAGGCGCGACGAACAAATCTCTAACGCCTTTTTCGGAAGCGAGGATTTCCGGAACGCGGGCAAAGATCGCCTTGTGAAACAGGCTGTGTTCGCCCTTCACATAATGCGGCAGGTAGGTTTCCAGAAAATACTGGAAACCGGTTTCGGGAATTCTGACTTTAGCCAGGCGCTCGGCTTTGGCTTTCGGATCGGCCGCAAAGGCGGAAACCGACAGGTCCACCCACCGGGCGAGCTTGTCGGCTTCTCCCGATATCCAGTCGCGAAAATCCTTGTCGCTGACCTTCGCCTTCAGGACCGGTTTTTTCATCATGACGAGAAGGCGCTCGCGATCCTGTCACCGAACGGAACAAGGATTTCCTGCACCACTGAGATATGCTGCGGGAACTGCTCCTGAACGAAGGCAATGAGGTGCTGGACAACGGACTGCGCCACGCCCAGCTCGGAGATTTTAGGCGCCAGCTTTCCGGCAGATGCCGTGACCTTCACCATGGCATCGCCCAGCGCCACCATGTGCTTAATCTTCTGGTCAATGGAGAGGTCTTTGTTGTTCTTGACCCCGTCCAGCAGCGCCTGCGCCATGATGACGAAATCTTCGACAACCGACGACACGACAACGTCGAGACCTTCACCGGCAAGCACGGCACCCGAGCGGGCCATGTCCCAATCGTCGCCATCGGCCTTCGCGGCCGCCTTCCAGCGCCCGATAGTGGCCTGACTGACATTGAGCGTCACGGCGATGGTAGCAAGCGTCATGCGCCGATAAACATAATCGGAGCGGGCCTTGCGGCGGGTTTCCATATCGTTAGCCACTCAAGCCGCCTTTCAGGATAAAAGTCATGATGCCGCCGACGATGGCAGCGGCCACCAGCCATACGACCTTGCCGATGGAAGTTTCGATTTTGGTGAGACTGTTACGGATACCGTCCATCCGCTCATCACGGACGGCGCTGTCCCGTTCCAGCACGGTGACACGGCCGGTCAGGTCATCGATCCTCGTATGAGCCTGTTCCACCTTGGTGGCGATATGAGCAGGGAAATCAAAGCCGTTCATCGGCGTCCTCGAATGGCGGCAGCAATTGCATTGAGACCGCCGCCGACAGCCTGAATACCGAAGAAGGAAAGGAGGATCGCACCCTGCCACTCGTCAAAGGGCGCGGGAAATTTCGGGATTGCCCAGCCCAACTTAAAACAGGTGTCGAGCGTGACAAGGAGAAGGTGAAGCGCGAAGCACCCGGCAATGATTGCCGTTATCAGCCGCATTTCCCAGAAACCGGCTGACGCCAGCCGGATTTCCTTGGCATTCCGGGCCGCGTCGATCTGGCGATTGACATCGGAAATCGCAGCATCGGCAATAAGCCGTTGCTGGTCGTTTTCCGCCTTCAGCCGCATGTCGTAGGCGCGGGTGAGCGCGCCTGCCAAATCACCGGAAAGCCATCGCAACAGGGCAGCTATCATCAAATCCCCTTGATGCGATTGACCGACCAGCGGCCCGAACCGAACATGTAGAGCGCGCCCCCACCCATCAGCAGCAACAGCGCCGTGACGCCGAAGGCCCATGGGTTATTAACGCCGACAAGGGCAGACGCGACGGCCGTGCCAACCGTGCTGCCGATCAGGGTTTTGACCGAACCGCTGGCGGACGGCTTGACGTCATCCGCCGTCGCCAGCGCATGATTGGCGTCGGTTTCCTGAAGCGGCACAGAGGCGGCCTCAATGGCGTCGAGGAAATTCTTGTGATAGCCGGCGATCAGCTTCGCCTTGTCAGTGCCGTTGACGATCCGGCGTGCGCCTTCAGCGTCATCCACCTTTTCGTTGAAATAGTCGGAAAGCTTTTTGCCGGTGAACAGGCCTTCGGCCATGCCGACGATGGCGATGCGGGCGCTGATAGCCGGGTCCATGGCGAGCGATGGATTACCGACCAGATCGACGCCAAGGCGCTTGCCGAGTGCGTTATAATTCACCTTGTGGGTGATTTGGATGAAACCACGACCGAACCAGCCATCACGCCAGTAAGGCGTTTTGACGGAACCGAGCTTGCCTGCCTTCCATGCGGCTTCAAGACGGCTTTTCGCATGCGCGTCGGAAGAGGCATTCGCCTCACGGATCGGCTGCATCTTGCCGCCCGTTTCATGGAAAATCTGTGCGAGGATGTTTGCCAGCCAGCGGCGGTCGATCAGCTTGTAATATTCCCACTGTTCCAGAATGACGTTGATGCCGTCGATCTGGCTTTGCGTCAGGCGGCCGCCAAACGGCGCACGGCGAATGTAGGAAAAGAAGGTGGTCTGGTTTTTGATGGTGGACATGTCGCCTCGCGGGTGCGGTTTGCAGTTCGTGCGAGGACATTGGCAAGGTCACAAAAAGAAAATGACCGGAACTCGGTTCCGGTCAGATGTTTTTAAACAGATCGAACTGATTACTTGGCGGGGCGTTGGCAACTTCGCGGACCCACCGCTGCGTGATGCCAAGGCGTCGGGCAATTTCCCCGCGGGACAACCCCTCCGCCTCCAGACGCCGGATATCGGCCTTCAGGCTGCGCGGCGGGCGGCAGTGCGGGACCGACAAAAGCGATCCGCCCATATATTTGCATACCTCATACCCATCCTCTTTGCCAAGAGCCAGAATGACGGCATGCTGATCGTGCGGGTTTTTCGGGAACTTGATCTCCATGCCGCCGTACGTTTGCACGATCTTTAACGCCAGACGCATACCGATGGTTTCAGCGATTTCTTCAATGGATGCGGGCATTGGACGAGCATCGGTCATCCATGCACCGCCTGACGGCTGGAAACCATATCCAGCAAAACCGATTGCATAACGGTCAGCGCCGCTGCTACACGTTGAGCGTTAGAAACGGGGGTGTTTTCATGAAGTTGCTTATTGCCGCCATTTTGTCTGTCGCCACGCCTTTCGCGGCCCACGCTGGTGCAGATTGGCAGAAAAAGGCGCTCTCCGCTGTTAAGGCGGAAAAGACCGTGCTGGACGCCAAATGGCGTATGCCAAGCCAGAACGTGCTTTGGGTGGCAATGGCGGCAGATGGAAGCAGCAGGGATGGTTTTGCCGAATACCTCTGCGAGGTTATTACCGATGCTGCTCCGAGTGGGTCGCTGAAAACTGTGTGGATTTACGACCCTGCGTCCTACAAAGCGGGCGGTACGGCGATGGGAACGGCGGCTTGCAAGTAGGCTCATGGCTTACCCACCTTTCCGCGCTTCTCCATCGCCTTAAGCGCTGACACAATAGGTTCGGCCTGCGCCTGCGAGAGAAAATCCACATCGACGACAATCTTGGTGTCTTCCGGCGAAACGAACCGCTTGCAGAAGGCGTTGAGCGCTTTCACCGAAGCATCGTCAATCACGCCGAGCCGTGCGCAGGATTTCCACAGCGCGTGAATATAGCGCGACCACGGCCGGTTGGCGGTCGGGCGATGTTTCTCAAGTTTCCCCTTGGCCGATTTTCCCGGCAGTACCTTGAATCCGAGACGTTTGAACTCATCCACTACGGCGATGCGCTGGCGCTCCGACATGGCGCGGAGCGATGCAATTCCCGTTACCCGGACCAGCAAAGCGCGGTACTCGATTTCGTCCAGCTCGAACTGCGATTTGGCGACATTGATCATGGCGATGGTGTTCATGCGACACCTGCCATTTCCGCTTCAGCCATAGCCGCCAGTACGGATTTCGCGAAGAACACCGGCGTAAAAACACGGGCATAGACAAATTCGACCGTCATGCCCTGCTGTTCGGCAGCGATCCAATGCGCGTCGCGGTTTTCCACTTCGGTGAAAACGGAAGCAATCGCTTCTGCTTTCGTGGGACGGAAGCTGTGCGGCAGCAGCGTTCCGTCAGGGCTGCAAAGAGCAAAGCCCTGCGCGAAGGAAGACGGTATGGAGCGATCAGAGGTCATCGGCGGCCTCCAACTCTTGCGGGTGACAAGACATAGTGTGCTTGTCGCCGCGAAACAGTACCTGGACGTAATGACCGGCGCTGGCGTTCTCCGGCATGATCGTGCCGATCCGGCCCGTCACGGTGTGACGGACGAACTGATTGACGGTGACTTCCACGCCGTAATAGTTGCGGATGTAATCGTAGCTCACGCCGCACCTGCCGTTTCCAGCTTGGGACGGCGGCTGTCCGCCCAAGCCCTGAAAGCATCGAACCGGCAGCGCGAGCAAGGGCGCTTTTCACCTTCAATGATACTTTTCACCTTGCCGCTGCCATCGCAGCAGCGGCATTTTGGCTGGATCGCCACCGTCATAGCGCACCCACCGTTTCCGCGTTGGTCGCGTTCGCCCAAGCCAATACTGAGATTTCCAGACGATCAGCCAGACCACCAATGTTGCGGACTTCGGGACTGTCACGGAGAACAGAAACAATGCATTCACGCAAATTCAAAGAAGACGGTGCGCCACCGGGCAGCGCTGAACCTGTTGGCTTGGACGCATGTTTCGCCCGGATCGCGTCGATCTTGGTCCACACCCGGGCAAGTTCCAACTGCGCTGCTTCGTTCAGGTTGATCCCGTGCACAAGGCAGAAGGAAGCCAGCGTGACCATGACCCCGCCAGTCTCTTGCACCGGTTCGCCAATCGGGCGCGCATACACGTAACCGATAAGAGCGATGATCCGCTCGGCGGGATAACCGACCGACTGGACGAGTTCCAACGCTTCTTCAATGAAGCGGTCGGCACGCTCGGTCTTGTCGGCAGCGATGGCGGGGCCGAAGCATTCGAGCAGCCACTGTGCAACGCCATCTTGAAAAGTGAGTGTTTTTTCCATGATCGTACCTCACTGAACCGTTGAAATTTCGAGTTCTAGAGGTTCGATTGCGAACACCTCGCCCTCCGATTTGATCGTGACGCCCGCGACGGTGCGCGCCTTGTCGGGATCGTTCAGCATGGCTTCCTTGTTGATTTCCTCCTTCTCGCGGATGAACGCCTTCAGGCCGAGAGACTTGAGAGCCTCAATGACGGCTTCCGCGCCACGGATGGAAACACTGGCAGGAAGCGAGCGCCACCGCACAGTACCCGTGCCGAAGTCATGGAATTTTACCTTGTCGTTGCCGGTGAGGATCATGCGGTTGGCTTCGCACCACGCCTGCACGCCGCGCTCGTGTTCTGCCAGCTCGGCGGCGAAATCGGCAGTATCGTTTTCAAGCCGCTCGCCAATCATGCGGATTGCTTCGTCCGCTAACGCCTTCTTGGCGGCAATATCGCGGCGCAGCGTGCCAATGCGGCCAATAGCCCATACGGCGGCCTCACGGTCCTGCGGAACACGGGAAATGGCTTTGGATTTCTTCTTCAGGGCAGATTTCATGTGGGTGGACCTCGTATCAGGCAGTTTCGGTAGGATTGCTGGAAGGGGTGGCCTTGCGGGCGCTGGCGAAGGCGGAAAGGGACACGACCTTCTCCGAAAGCAGCGGGCGCAGATCGACCGGCGCGGCCTCCATGGATTGCATGGCGGTCTCCATGTCTTTCGCGTGGGCTTCGCAGGATGAAAGGAGTATGGCGACGGTTCCGGCATCTTCGGGCGACAAGGATGCACCGCCGTTCTCGTAGGACTGCATATGAAGTTTTATGAATGACAGGAGAGCCGAGAGCTTCAGCATCTTTGGGTTCCTTTCAGTGGTCGGAAACAAGGGCGATGGAAGAAAGAAGCTGACCGTTGAGCGGTACATGCGGGCGGCCGGTCAGGTATTCGATGGTCATTTCCATGTGCTTCGCCTCCATTTCCATGAGGCGCAGCGTTAGAAAAAGCTCCGGGGCATCCAGCCCGTTAACAAGCGGCAACAATCGGTCGCGCAGTTGTGCAGCGGCGTCAGACAGCATTTGCGGCCTCCGGCTTCTTCTGGTTTTTCGGGTTTTGCGGGCATGACTGGCATGCCAGCCACTGTTTCAGCTTGACGGGATCGCTCTTTGCCATCGGCGCTTCGCGATGGCTTTCGCAGGTGCCAGGTGCAATCGCATCACGGACATGCGGGCACCACACCTGCTGCCCGTAGAGCGCCATGACCTTGTGCGCGATCTTCGCCTGCACCTTGTTCATGCCCGCGCTGTAGGTTCCCGAGCAAAGCAGCGAGATCGCGGTGCGCGACACGCCCAATTCGTCTCCAATCTGCTTTTTCGTGCGGTCGGGCTTGGCAGCTTCAGCGCGCAGAACGTCCAGCCATGCGGGATCGACAAGAGGCATCAGGTTTGCTTGGCGCATGGCACGGCCTCTCTGGTATTGGGATCGTAAACACTGCCGTCAACGCTGCTGACGACAGGGGCCAGCAGTCCTGAATTGCGGCTAAGCCGGTAGCGCATCTGGCCTCTTGGACCTCGGGGCAATTCGATGAGATAGCCAGCCCGCTTCAAAGCGAGCAGGTATTTCCCTGCCTCGAATTCCGGCCGCTTCAGCGGCCAGTTCGCCGACATGACAAGCTCCGCCGCCATGAAAGTCCCAGACATCCGCATGACGGCCCAAAGGCGCTGGCGAAAACTGTCGGATGGAGGTGCCGCAGGGCGGATCGGCTGCACCGGCATCGGGATATTGCCGGTGCGTTTCGCCTTCTGCCCCACAGCAGTCAGTTGGTAGCAACCCATCTTGCGGCGTTCGATAAGGGCGGCCGTCACCATCTTCGCCGTGACGCGGGCAAGCTGTGTCCGCGTCAGGCCGGATTTTTCCTCAAGGGCATCCAGCGTCAGGCATGCCGTGCCGTCGAGCGCGTCAAAAATCCGGCCAAAATGCAGGGTCGAGCTATCCCGTTGCATCAGGCAAACTCCGGGACATGGATCGGCTTGCTGGTGCGCCGGTCGCTGAGGACTTTCAGCCCCGACATATCGGCCACGGTCACACCTGCCGGGCCGGGATCAGCGCGCAGGCCGAACTTTTCGATGTTGGCGATGGCTTCCAGAACCTCGCGGTTAAAACCCTGCGAAACCTTCAGCACGAAATCAACGAGGCAATCGGCCACCTTGACCTCGCATTTGCGGTCGATCAGCAGCCGGATATCCTCGCGGCTGGCCTTCTGAAATTTGACGCGCTGGCTGATGCGGCTGGAAATCTGCGGGAAGCGGGAGATATTATCGTTGATCTTGCCCATTCCCACGAGGATGACGGGCATTTCCAGCATGTCGGAAATGTCGCGCACGGTTTCGAGCAGGGCTTCCTTGGTCGAAATGTGGTCCGCTTCGTCAATCACAAGGCCGAACGTGCGCTTGGACATCAGGGCAGCAGAATGACGGCTGCCAAGCTCGCGCAGGATGGTTTCGTATTTTTTCTCGATGCTGTAGGGCGGCTTGACGGGCAGCGCTTCCAGCAGCTCGTTCATCATCCACGCGGATTTCCATTCTTTCTTGGCCCGCAGGTAGACCCAGCCGCTCTGCGCTACCCAATTCTTGAGTGTCGTGGTTTTGCCCAAGCCGGGTTCGCCATCGACCACGGCAAGGCAAGCCTCCTGCGCGCCGCGATCTTCCAGAGCCGACAACGCCGAAAGAAAGCGCTTCACGTTGCTGGTCTCGACAAATGTGTTTTTCATGCGTATTTTTCCTCGTGTGTGTTGGCGTCAGGCAGCGGCGCGGATGACGTTTCGAAGGGCGTCCACGTCGATGCCTGACAGTCGAAACAGCTCAATGGTGGTTTGCCTCTGGAGGCATCGACGCAAAACACCCACCTGATTGACTGTCAGTTTTTCCGGATTTTCTAACGCCCATGCCGCAAGCGCCTCATCGGTCGCGAAGGTCAGCCTGCGGGCGGTCTCTGCGGCTCCGGACGCCGCCGAAGGGGTTTCCGAATTATCGATCATCAGTACTGGACCGGCCGGAACCGGCTCGGGAGTGATATCGATGAAGGGCATGGGCTGGATCGGGGTTTCTTCCAGCAGATACGGGGCAATGTATTCCGCATCGATGTCGCGGCGCTTCGCCTCGTTGCGCTTGACGCGGCCCTTGTGGCGGGCTTCTTCCGCCGCCTGCTGGAAGGTGCGCGGCACATAGTCGGTCTTGTTGCCGGTGAAGTCGGCAACGCAGATCAACGGACCAGGCTGGCCTTCCTCGCGGTCGATCTCACGCACCCAAACATAGCGGGCCTGCGAAAAATCGTAGCCGACCATGACTTCTTCGCCGTGATAGCGCTCCAGCGCCGCATGGTAATAATGGTTGGTGTTCCATTCCACGAGGCCGCGACGGGCAACGCGGATTTCGTAGGGGCGGAACAGATCATCGCGCAGATCGTCGTCAACCGGGACCGGCTCAAAACCATCGGCAACATGCAGCGCCCAAAACTCGTTAGGGGAATAGTGCCGGTATTTGCCGGTGCGCTCATCACGGAAGCGCGGCAGTCCATCATGCGGACGGTCGTTGTACTTGGCGATGGCATTTTCGCACATGGCCCGGAAATCGTCCCATGACGGCAGTAGGCGGGAGGAGCCGAATTGCTTCAGGTCGTTGCGGGTTTCCTTATGGGCAATCTTTGCGGCTTCCTTATCCATTTCCGCGCCGAGATAGGTGGGCAGCTTGCGGGCGAGCGGGTTCCATACCGAGCCGTTGAACCGCTCGATAATGCCCTTGGCCTGCGAATTGTACGGAAGCGCGTGCATCTTGGTGATGGACAAGCGAGCCATCAGGCCGTTCACATCGCCGTCGAAGGTCTTGTTTTTATAGCCGGGGCCACGGTCGGTATAGAAAATCGCCGGAATGCCGTGGTCGCAGCAGGCGTTGCGCAGGGCCTCCGTCACCGAGATGACGTTTTCCTTGAGCGCGATGGAGAAGCCGACGCACCGGCGGGTTGCCACGTCGAGGATGGACGTGATTTCCGGTTTGAAAGGCTTCTTCGAAAACGGGTTCTCGACTTCGGCATCGAAGGTCTTGCCGTCTGCCGTATAGATCGTGGTCGGAAACAGGTTTTCTGTCGAGCGCTGGATATAGGCCATGCGCGACCGGAGCGTTAGAAGTCCTTCGCGGCCGACATTCTTTTCAATGTCATTCAGCTTGTGGCGCAGCGTATAGCGCACATGTTCAATCGTCAGCTTACTGCCGGGATTTTTTTCCTTGTAGTCTTCTAACGCTTCCGTCGCAGCCAGTTTTCCGGGCTTGCAATAGAATTTGAGGAAGGCGGAGAACTCTTCCGAGATCGGCTCTTCCGTCTTCGTCAGCGCGGGCGCAAGGGCAGTGATGCCGCCAGCATCGCGGGCGCTAAACCACTCATAAATGGTGGCGCGGGAAATCCGAAACTTGTCGCCCGACCGGTCATTGGCAAGGCGCAGGGTATCTTCCAGCAGGCCAAAACCGTCCGGATCGGCAAGAAGCGAGACACGTTCCAGCAGGACACGTTCCCGGCCAGTCAGAGCTTCGCCGGCCTCGACCTTTTCCTTGGCGCTGTTGCGCTCGGCATGTTCTTCCTGTGCCTGAACGAAATCCAGAATGGCCTTGCGGCGGCCCCAGCCACCCTTCATGGCGATATAGCGGTCGATGGCGAGAAGGATTTCGCCACGGGCCTCCATGGCCTGACGCTGGCGGAACCGCAGCGACGTGACCGGCAGCGCCGCAACCTTCTTGCGGGCTGTCTCGCGCTCTCTCTCCTGCGCCGCAAGCTGATGCGCCCTGATCTCGCGCCCCGTGATGACCGTATGCATGATGTCCGGCAGCACGTTCAGATGATATTCTCGACCGCCACCTACGGCGGCACGGTCACGGCACAGATTTTCCGGAAGGTCGTTCCAGCCTTCCTCTTTGGCGCGATCTCTAACGCCACGCTCCGAATTCGGGAAAACGCTGCTTTTCAGCCCGCGCTCTGCGGCGATTTTCGCCAGTTCCCCTGCGGTAAACCATTCCTTGGCTATCATCGTTTTGCTTTCCATCGGCTGTTGAGCGCATGGATGCGCGCCTCAACCTCGTCACGGTGATCTTTCAAAAGTTTCAGTTCGATCAGATCGGCGTATTCGCTTTCGATCACGGTCAGTCCGAATTCACCCGGCACAAAGCCGAGCAGATTTTTCGCGCCGGTGGCGTGAACAAGGGCAATGAAGGCGTCCAAGGGAATGCGATGGCCTTCCGAGCCTTCGGAGGTCCATTTGTTGAGCATTTCAACGGACACTTTCCGGTCGAGAAACGCACTGATCTGTTGTGCGATATCCTCGCGGCTAACGCCGTCTTCGCGGGCATCGCGGAGAGCATGGGCAATAAGCCGCGCAATCTTGTTTTCGAGCCGACCGCGACCGACCACGTCTTCGCTGTAGCCGACAGCCACCTTGGGCGGCTCCCAACTGAACAGGTCTTTGGTGAGGGGATCGCGGCGGCGGGACATTACTGGATGCGTCCCCGGCGCTTGAGCGAGGCAATAACGCGGTCTTCATTCTGGTCGATGACGCTATCCAGATCGTCATCCTTCAGGTCGGCAAAGAACTTGCTCAGGATCGCGATGTTCTTCTTCATCTCTGCGATGCGGGCATCGACCTGTGCTGACACCGCCGCGTCAGCGACTGGTGCAGGTAGGGAATTCAGGGTACGCTTGACGGTCTCCAGCTTCTTTTCCGCTGGCGTCATCACCGTTCCCTTGCGGAAGATCGTCACTGCCTCGCTGACCGTAGAAGCGGAAGGAGGTTCAGAAAGAAGCAGGTCAAGAACACCTGTCTGAGCAACGTGAGACTGTTCGGAAAGCTCTTTCAGGCCGGATTGGTGGTTTGCCAGACGCGTACCGGCCAGACGCTGGCGACTTTCGGGCGTCAGACCGGTCCAGATTTCAACGGCAAGCTCAATGGAGCGGCGGGACATGCCGATTTTCTCGGCCATCGCGGCGGCAAAACCGAAGATTTCACCATCCTCGTTGGAAAGACGCAAATTTTGCGTCTTTCCAATTGTATATTGGTTTCCGGGCCTAGCGCCGTGCTTCGCTTCCGGATGCAGGCGCTCATAGACCTGCTTCAGCTCATACAGATGCTGGCAACGATCAAGCTTGTTGAGGTCGTACCGGCCAAGGTTCTCCATGACCTCTTCAAGCCGCGCATCGTCGTCGGTTTCAGCGGTCGAGACGGTGGAAGGGATCGCCTCCCATTCGAGAACACGGAATGCTTCGAGACGCTTGCGACCTGCAACCAAATGAAAACGGTTGCCCACGGCGCGGACACGAATGGGATGCTGAAGGCCAGAGCCGGCGATGATGAAGGCGAGTGCCTTGGCCTCGTCCGGATCGAACGAGCGGGCGCGGTTTTCAGGAATATCGATTTCGGAAAGGGGAATATCGCGCACTTCTTTCGTGCGAATATCGATTTTGACGGCGGCTTGCGGTTTGGGCATCTATGGGACCTGAAATGTCGATGGTGTTGTCTGTGCGGAGCCGCCAGCGGGGGGACGGCGCGGCGGCTCCGCAGGATCGCGCCGGACGCAAGAACCGGATCGGCGCGATGAAAGGGGGAAGATCAGGCGGCGGAAGCGTCGTACCTGTCCGCAATCTCGCGCAGGCGGCTGGCCACAAGCTTCGCGGCCTTGGCCTCGGCATCCCGCTTAATCTCGGCAAGCGTGACCTCGAACAACTTCGCAGCGAACACATCGAAATCATTGGACGCGTCGGCAGGTTCAACCTCTGACACGCCGCCGAGAAATTTGAGAAGACCGGCAACCGGGCTAACTTCTGCGTCGCGAACAGCCAGTTCCGCTTTTGCCTTCACGGGCGATGGCTGGAATTCCGGCAGCGCGGCAGCAAGCTTCTCCTGCTCGATGGCACGGCGATGGAGCCGGTCATTGACCGGCTCGCGCCGCTTTTCCGGCGAGATGGCGGCCACTGCCTGCACCGGAGCGTCCGGCTTCGGCTTCTCGCCACCTGGGCGGGCAATGAGGTTTGCCTGAACACCAGCAATCCAACGCTTCACAATCGAGCGCGCTGGCGGTTCGATATGGAGAAAGCGCAAATCCTGCGCGAAATCCTGATAGGCCGTCTGACCGTTATAGCTGATGGACTGCGCTTCGTCCCAAAGACGAGCGGCAGAGGGAACAGCGAGGGCTGGCAGATCGTGGAAGAAAGGAATGACCTCGATCATGCCACACCGCCTTCCGGCAGATGACCAAGGTCACGCGCCATGGAGATTGCGCCAGAAACAAATGCCGCGATCTGGCCCGCACGAAAATGGATATCTTCCGGAAACTCGTAGAAGGTTTCTTCGTACCAGATGCGTGCAGAGGACTCGGCCCGTTCGGCAATTTCCAGTTCGGAGGCAAATCCCTCAATCGCGTTTCGAATTTCTGCATCGTCGATGTCAGCGGCAATCGGATAGCTGGACAGAAGAGCCTTCATGCCGCCACCCGTGTGTCAGCCGCCGCGTTAGATTTTTGACTTTCTAACGGGGGGTATTTTGCTGTATTCAAAATCCCGGAGTGTTTCCTGGGGTATCGAGTCGGCCAGAGTTGCTCAGGCTTCTGTTCTATGAAGGCGGCAAGCTTGGCTTGTCCCTCGTAATGCGTGGTGGTGTTAAGTTTCCGTAGCAGGGAGCTATGCAATCCAGAGCGAATTGCGAGTTCTGTTAGCGTCATGCCTCTACGATGGACTTCTGCCTTTATGGCTTGCCAGTCCATCACCGGCTTTGATTTGCTCATAGGTTTTCTCCGCTGAGAAAACGGGCGCGGCAACGCCCGTTTTTTTGGGGCTTTCTTTGGTACAAATGCGAAACGCATTAGCGCTTCGCAGTTAGGAGTATTAGCAGAGATTCTCTGTTTTGAAAACAGGGTTTTTCTGTTTTGATATGGCGCGTGCAGCAATTTCAAAAACGCCGTTAGGCCAAAGGCTTACACAGGTGCGAGAGGCATTGGGCTTCCCGCATAGAAAGGCGTTTGCGGAAAAGTTGGAGATGAATGCCGAAACGCTCGGAGGGTACGAGCGTGGCGATTCGGCTCCGGACCTAGAGTTTCTGGCGACCTATAAACAGAGATTTTCTGTTAATATGGATTGGCTGATAACTGGTGACGGCGACATGTTCTCACCCCGTGAGGTGATCCGAGCGATAGCCGATCACGTTACAGACCCCACGTCCGGGTCAGGAGCATTCCTGACAGCGGTAGCTCGTCATGTCAGAGAAGATAATTCCGAGCGCCTGCCTGTCGTTTTGCAAAAAGCAGATTTTGTAAATTTACCCCAATATGACGTGCGGGCGTCTGCCGGTCGCGGTCTTATTCCAATCAACGAAATGCCCGTCTCAGAAACAGCATTTGAGCGAGCATTTCTAAGAAAGATGGGGGGCGCACCCGATTTTTGCTTCATGATGTGGGCGGCGGGTGACAGCATGCTTCCAACAATTAATGACAACGCGTTGCTCATTGTCGATTCAAGCCAGAACATTGTTGATCACGGGCGAATTTACGTTTTCGCTGTCGGTAGCGGTGTCTTGGTAAAGCGCGCAAAATGGCGCATGGACGGAACGCTAGAACTGACGTCTGACAATGTCGATGGGAATTATCCCGTTGAGACGTTCCACGCGGATCGCGTGGAAGACCTAACTGTTGTAGGGCGAGTTATTTTTATCGGTCATCAGTCGTAATTTTAGTTTTCTAACGCTGGAACGCGGTTTTTGGGTTGCCGACTTAGAGTTCCGCTCATAAAAATGCGACCGGTTGAAAATATATTGAAAAACAGCATCTTAATTCAAGTCGGCAATCCGCAGGCTAAGTCGGCGCGAACTGCCGACTTAGCTGACCTTACTCAACGGCAGTTTTTGACCGCTGATACCTCCTCGAAGGCTATTTTCTTAGCTATCGCTTGATGGCCCCTTGCCCAAATACCTTATGTAACAAGGCTTTCTGTCCGGTGCGTGGTGGTTGCACATTGGTGCGCTAACTTTGCCAGCAGAATGCAACATAAACGGTTCGAAATGCGCGATTTGCGCCCGACTTTGGCTGGTCATTTGCAATCATTTCTGGCACCCGCGTTAACGTATATGGACGATTTCCCCTTATTTCATAAGCATTTGCGCGGTTCTCTGGTTGGATGGTCAGTGTCCAGAAGGTATTACCCCCCTACACATTGCTTTTCGCCATAAAAACGAAAGAGCGGCCACGCCGCCCTCTCACACGTTCATATCAAACACCAGAAGCCCGGCGAGACCGCCATCGGTGAGTGAGACCAGACGCTCCCCCACTTCCACATGCTGGGGGTGGGCCAGATAGCCGTCGCGGGCCTCGGGGCTTTCCAGCGTCACGATGAAGCCGTCGACAAAACCGCCGTTCAGGCCTTCGGGCGAGACATTCTGGCCGTATTTCACATCGATGATACCGGGTATCACGTCTTTCAGGGCGGCAATCGCCTCGAATATCGCATGTTTTTCAGAGGATGCCGTCGCAGCCTTGAACCGTAGAAATACACAATGCAGGATCATCCGGATTCCTCTCCTCCGTTGGACGCAACGCAGGCGTCCTTGACGACAAGATAAGTCGGGTTTCGGTTTTCACAACCCCGATAAATGCGGCCCGGTTCAAATCGGCCCGGTTCAAATCGCCCCTGACTGGGCCGAGCGGAAATAAAGCAGGCTTGCGTTACCGGCGTTTGAAGGGCTCCATGCCCTTGCGCGCCAATTCGTCGGCGCGCTCGTTTTCCGGGTGGCCGGCATGGCCCTTGACCCAGTGCAGGGTAACCTTGTGGCGCTCCTGTGCCGCCTCAAGCGCCTGCCAGAGCTCGACATTTTTGACCGGTTTGTTATCGGCGGTCTTCCAGCCCTTCTTTTTCCAGCCGAAAATCCACTTGGTAATACCGTCTTTGACATAGGCGCTGTCGGTATAAAGATCGACCTCGCAGGGGCTCCTTAATGCGTTGAGTGCGGAAATCGCCGCCAGCAGCTCCATGCGGTTATTGGTGGTCTCGGCCTCGCCGCCGGACAGTTCCTTCTCCACCTCGCCATAACGCAACACAGCGCCCCAGCCGCCGGGACCGGGATTGCCGGAGCAGGCGCCATCGGTGAAAATATCGACATGTTTCATTCGCCCGCCAGCCCATATTCGGCGACATTGGCGATCGCGCGGTGGAACCGCAGCTTGCGCAGATATTCCAGCGGGTCTTTCTTCACCACCAGCGCGCCTTCCGGCGTCGTCAGCCAGTCGTAAAGCCGCGTCAGGAAGAAACGCAGCGCCGAACCGCGCGCCAGCAGCGGCAGCGCTTCCAGTTCCGCCTCGCTCATCGGGCGCACCGACTGGTAACCTTCCAAGAGCGCCTTGCCCTTGGTGACGTTATAGGCGCCATCCTTTTCGAAGCACCAGGCATTGAGGCAGATCGACACGTCATAGGCGAGCAGGTCATTGCAGGCGAAATAAAAATCGATCAGGCCGGACAGCTCGTCACCGAGGAAAAATACATTGTCCTGAAACAGATCAGCATGGATGACACCGGCGGGCAGATCCTTCGGCCAATGGGCGGCGAGATAATCGATCTCGGGACGGATTTCGTCCCTCAAGCCCTTCTCCACCTCGTCGGCGCGGTCTTCCGACTTGTCCCACAGCACCTTCCAGCCTTCAACGGACAGTGCGTTGGGACGCGTGATTTCGAACCCCTCACCTGCCAGATGCATGGCGGCCAGCGCCTTGCCGACTTCGCGGCAATGTTTGGCTTCCGGCTTTCGCAGCCACATGCCTTCAAGGAAGGAAATCAGCGCCGCCGGCCGGCCCGACAATTCGCCCAGCAATTCGCCATCCCTGCGAGGCAGGGGCAAGGGGCAGGACAAGCCCTTGGCGGCCAGGTGCTGCATGAGGCCGAGGAAGAACGGCAGATCGTTTTTTTCCACCCGCTTTTCATAAAGCGTCAGGATCAGCGGTTCCTTGGTGGTGTGCAGCAGGAAATTGGAGTTTTCGACACCTTCGGCAATGCCCTTGTAGGAGGTGAGGCTGCCGGTGTCGTATTGCGTGAGGAAATTCCTCAGATCATCTTCGGTGATATCAGTATAAACTGCCAATTTAAAATCTCTTGATGAAGGATGGAATAAGAATCTGGGGGAATGGCAGATGCAAGGTGAGAACCGCTCACCTCGTCGTCACCCTGTTCTAGGCACCGGCGGCGGTCTTCGGCGGCAGCGCATTGCTGGCATTACCGTTGACGAAAGCCATGTCATCAGTCGTCAGCTCGATGCTGCGCAGCTCGCGGTTGACGAGGAAATGTTCCGTTTCCTCAACCGTCACGGCAAGGTCGAGCGTGGTGTCGAAGCGCGCCTTGAAGGCCTCGATGATTTCATCGACGATAACCTCAGGTGCGGATGCGCCAGCCGAAAGACCAACAGTGCGGATATCGCCGATCGTGTCCCAGTCGATTTCCGCCGCCCGCTGCACCAGCACGGAGTGCTTTGCCCCGGCCCGCAGCGCCACTTCCACCAGCCGCTTGGAGTTGGAGGAATTGGGTGCACCGACAACGATGAACAGGTCGCAGCCGGGTGCCGCCTGTTTCACCGCATCCTGGCGGTTGGTGGTTGCGTAACAGATGCTATCGGCGGCGGGCGCCTGAATGGCAGGGAAACGTTCCTGCAAACGGGCAATGACGCCGGCGGTATCATCCACCGACAACGTCGTCTGGGTGACGAAACCAAGATTTTCGCGGTCCACGGGTTCATATGTGCCAGCGTCTTCCACCGTTTCGACTAGCGAGACCGTACCTTCGGGAAGCTGGCCCATCGTGCCGATGACCTCGGGGTGACCCGCATGGCCGATCAGCACCACATGGCGGCCAAGGCGCTGGTGGCGCATGGCCTGCTTGTGAACCTTGGAGACCAGCGGGCATGTGGCGTCGAGATAAAACAGGTTGCGCGCCTGCGCATCTTCAGGCACGGATTTCGGCACCCCATGGGCGGAAAACACCACCGGCTGTTCGCGATGTTCCGCAGGGATTTCATGCAGTTCCTCGACGAAAACCGCACCCTTGGCTTCCAGCCCTTCCACCACATAACGGTTATGCACGATTTCGTGGCGGACATAGACCGGCGCACCATAGGCCTTCAGCGCCAGCACGACGATCTGGATCGCCCTGTCCACGCCCGCGCAAAAGCCGCGCGGTCCGCACAGCCTTATCGTCAAAGGGGGTTTGGAAACGGCGATGTTCATTCGTGCTCCTTGGCCTGCTTCTTGGCGTGCTCCATGCCTTGCCCGATAGCCTGCCCCTTGCCGGGCGGGGCGCGCGTTATTCGTCGCGCGCCTTGTGGTTCCGGAAATAGGCAAAACCAACGACGATGACAAGGGCCAGCGCCAAGCCATACCACGTTATCGCATATTGCAGGTGATTGTTGGGCAAATCTATCAGCGTCACTCCGCCCTGCGGCCAGCCGCCGGGGTTCGGTGTATTGTCGGCATCCACGAAAAGGTTGACCAGTCGATTGGAGGGAATATCGACGCTCGAGGCCATCACCGCCAGATCCTTCCAGTAGAAGATGTTCTTGGCGATATCATTATCCGGCAGCAGTGAAGAGGGCTTTGCTACAAGCGGTGCGCGTGCCAGCCCTGTTATTGCGATCTCGCCGCTTACCTGTCCTTCGGTCCGTTTGGCCTGTTCCTTCATCTCGAAGGGCGCGAAGCCGCGATTGACGAAAAGGATGCGGCCATCGGCAAGCGTGAGCGGCGTATAGATGTAATAACCGGTTCGGCCCTGATGCGTGGCGAAGAAATGGCGCTCGCGGGCGTGATCGAAAGTGCCTGACAGCTTGACCTTGCGATATTCGATATCGCCGCCACTTTTCGCCATTGCTTCGATATCGGCAAGCGGAACCGGGCTCGCGCTCAGCCGCTCCTCGATATCGGCCATCAGCGCTTCTTTCCAGTAAAGCCGCTTCACCTGCCAGGTACCGAGACCGAGAAGAATGGCTAGCGCCAGCAGCACCAGTGGCGCGGCGAACCAGACCCGTCTTTCCGCCGCCTTCATGTGGGAAACCTCATTCACGATCAAGCCTGCCTTCGCTCGCATTGTTGCGATATTGCAGCGCAATCATGATCCCCTTCAGCTTGCGCAGCAGCACGAGCGAGACAATCACCGTAAACGGCAACCAGAGCATGACATGCACCCAGACGGGTGGCGCAAAACGCTGGTCGAACCAGAGCGCCAGCCCGACAACCAGAAAACCGACGATCAGCATGACGAAGACCGCCGGACCATCACCCGCATCGGCAAAACCATAGTCCAGCCCGCAGGCGCTGCAGGCCGGTTTCGGCGTCAGGAAACCGTCAAATAGCCGGCCGTTACCGCAACGCGGGCAGCAGCCTTTCAAGCCCACCTTGATGGGATCAACAGGCGCGAAATTGCCGTTTGATGGTTCGGACATGATGACCTCCCGCGAAGTTGCCTAACCCCTCCTCCGTCATCCTCGGGCTTGACCCGGGGACCCACGATTTCAGCGGGCTATGGATCCTCGGGTCAAGCCCGAGGATGACGTCAAATCTCTTGGAAGCTTGCCTCAAAACCCGGGCACTTGTTTGTTGCTCGACGGCGCCGCGACTTTCTTCTCCCCGCCGGGGAGAAGGTGGCCCGAAGGGTCGGATGAGGGGGCAAGCTCTCCGGATATCTCCACCCCCGCCCCCTCATCCCGCTGCCGCGGACTTCTTCCCGGCCGGGAGAAGAAATAAGTGGGACCCATCCCCTCACACGCAATGCCTTGCTCCGGGCGAGGCCCTATCCGGCGTCGTTTACCCGTGAACCGGCGCGCCCCAGCCACCCCAGATGTAGATGGCGAAGAACAGGAACAGCCAGACGACGTCAACGAAGTGCCAGTACCAGGCAGCCGCCTCGAAGCCGAAATGCTGCTTGGGCGTGAAACCGCCGGCAATGGCGCGGAACAGGCAGACCAGAAGGAAGACCGTGCCGACAAAGACGTGGAAACCGTGGAAACCGGTGGCCATGAAGAAGGTCGCGCCATAGATCGAGTTCTTGAAATCGAACGGCGCGTGAATGTATTCGTAAACCTGCACGGTGGAGAACAACACGCCGAGCGCCACGGTGAGCGCGAGGCCGCTGATCAGGCCCTTGCGGTCATTATGCAGCAGCGCATGGTGCGCCCAGGTGACGCATGTGCCCGACAGAAGCAGGATGACGGTGTTGTAGAGCGGCAGATGCCAGGGATCGATGACCTCGATGCCCTTGGGCGGCCATTGACCGCCGGTATATTCAAGGCGGGACGCCTGAATGGCTTCGTGCGGGAACAGGCTCGCATCGAAATAGGCCCAGAACCACGCGACGAAGAACATCACTTCCGAAGCGATGAACATGATCATGCCGTAACGCAGATGCAGCGACACGACGCGGGTATGGCTGCCCTCATTGGCTTCCTTGATCGTATCCGCCCACCACGCATACATGGTGTAAAGCACGATGACGAGGCCGATATAGAAAAGCCAGGGGTTGGCGAGTTCCGCACCGAACAGCTTGAAGGAGCCACCCGACAGGTAGCGCATGTAACAGACGCCACCAAAGGTCAGGATGAAGGCGCCGATCGAGGCCAGAAGCGGCCAGGGGCTTGGGTCTATGATGTGGTAATCGTGGTTCTTCTGATGCGTATCTGCCATTGCGACAATCCCCTGGTATCTCTTCCCTGATCCGGCCTCAAGAAGGCCAGATCACCTCTCACAATTTGCTTTCGCCAGATTCAGTCTTTACCGGCAAGGACGCAACCGGTTTTTCGGTTTTGGCCGGATAAAACGTATAGGACAGCGTCAAAGTATGAATGCTCTTGGTTTCGCGCGCCGTGGCGATGTCAGGATCGACGAAAAAGACCACCGGCATTTCCAGTGTTTCGCCCGGCTGCAGCGTCGTTTCGGTGAAGCAGAAACACTCCACCTTGTTGAAATAGGCGCCCGCCTCCATCGGCGTGACATTGAAGACCGCCGTTCCCGTGGTCGCCACGGGTGAGCGGTTCGTCGCCTTGAAGGTGACCTGCACCGTTTCGCCGATCTTCGGCGTGACCTTCCTGTCGACCGGCTGGAAATCCCAATTAAGGCCGTTCGACGTGTTGGCGTCGAAGGTGACGTTGATGGTCTTGTCGAGGATGACGTCGGAATATTGCTCGACGCGCTGGGTCGTGCCGTTATAGCCGGTGACGCGGCAGAACAGCGTATAAAGGGGCACGGCGGCATAGGCCATGCCGATCATGCCGCAGAAAAACACGAGACAGAGTACGAGAATGGAGCGGTTGCTCACACGCTGCTTACCGGTCCCCGCCGTCTGCGCTTCCATATTTGCCATGTTCTCCTCCTCCTCTCCTCCAGTCAGATCGTCAATGCGAGCCGATCTTGATGATGGTGATGACGTAGAACAGCACCACCAGAGCGGCGAGCAGGACGCCGAGCGCGATATTGCGCCCACGTCTCGATTTTTTCTGCGCCGCGCTCAGTTCCACCGTTTCCATCACAGAACTCCCGAAATCACGGCCTTCAGGGCCGGAGCGAAATGATCGGCCAGGAGGCCGGAAAAGATGGCGAAGAGGTAAAGCACCGAATAGGCGAACATCTTCTTGGCGGGCAGCATCTTCTCGTCACCCTCAGGCATGCGCCGGACATCGAGCGAACAGTAGATGAAGATCGCACTCAGCACGGCCGCGAAAATGCCGTAACCGCCGCTCGCCAGACCCGTGAAATACGGCGCGACGGCAGCGGCCGCCGTCAGCACGGCGTAAACGATCATCTGGTTCTTGGTGGAGCGTTCACCTGCCACATTGGGCATCATCGGAATGCCGACGGAGCCGTAATCGCGCATCTTGAACAGCGCCAGCGCCCAGAAATGCGCCGGCGTCCATAAAAAGATGATGAGGAACAGGATGATGCTATCAAGCGAAACGCCGCCGGTGACACAGGCCCAGCCGAGCATGGGCGGGAAAGCGCCGGCAGCACCGCCGATTACGATGTTCTGCGGCGTCGAGCGCTTCAGCCACATCGTATAAACGACGGCGTAAAAAAAGATGGTGAAGGCGAGCAGACCGGCGGAGAACCAGTTGACCGCAAGGCCGAGGATGACCACCGAAAAGGCCGACAGCGTCAGCCCGAAGGCCAAGGCCTCACGCGGTGCGATACGGCCCGAAGGGATCGGCCGCTTTGCGGTGCGGCTCATCACGGCATCGATATCGGCATCGTACCACATGTTGAGCGCGCCGGACGCGCCGGCGCCGACGGCGATGCAGAGAATGGCGATGAGCCCAAGCACCGGGTTGATTTCACCCGGCGCCAGCACGAGGCCCGCAAAGGCCGTGAAGACGACGAGCGACATGACGCGCGGCTTCAGCAGTTCGAAATAATCGCGCGCGCCGGCTTCCGAGAGTTCGGAGCTTTCAACACCCAGCATGTCGCGATTGTCGATAACGGTCATTTCCTGTCCTGTTTTCCTTCAGATGCCACTTGCCGCGACATCCCTTGCACCGGCCCGAAAACGAATGTGATTTCCGGCATGCGCGATGCGTCAATTCATTGGGTCCGAGCGTTTCGGCATGGGCCGCATCGGCCAAAACCGATGTCATTCGCCCGGCCTGTCGCCGCGCCCACCCCGCCACTCGTCTGCGCCTGCTCATTCATAAAGGCCAAACTTGGCATTTATCACATCCGGGCATGTATCATGTCGGACGACAAGCTTCGCTTGGACAAAATGTCACGCAGCGGCGGACCTCCCGCCTTTGGAAACGGCACGGGCGCAACCACGCCGTCCCCTTTTTTTCAGCAACCGGAATGCGCGAGCAGCGCCCGCGCTTTCCGGTCCGGCATTCAGCGAATGCGCGGAAGCTGTTCCCACTGGTGGTAAGGCGGCGGCGAAGACAGCTGCCATTCGAGCGTCGTTGCACCCTCACCCCAGGGATTATTGCCGGCGATCCGCTTCTTGGCGAAGGCTTCCCAGACGCCGAAGAGGAAGATACCAACAGCAACGGCAGAGATATAGGAGCCGTAAGAAGACACCAGGTTCCAGCCGGCATAGGCATCGGGATAATCGATGTAGCGGCGCGGCATGCCGGCGAGGCCGAGGAAGTGCTGCGGGAAGAAGATCAGGTTCACGCCGACGAACATGACCCAGAAATGCAGCTTGCCGATGAACTCGCTATACATGTAGCCGGTGATCTTCGGGAACCAGTAATACCAGCCGGCAAAGATCGCGAAGACCGCGCCCAGCGACAGCACGTAGTGGAAGTGGGCCACCACGTAATAGGTGTCATGCAGCGAGCGGTCGAGACCGGCATTGGCGAGCTGCACGCCGGTAACGCCACCGACCGTGAACAGGAAGATGAAGCCGATCGCCCAGATCATCGGTGTCGAGAAGGTCAGCGAACCACCCCACATGGTCGCGATCCACGAGAAGATCTTGATACCTGTCGGCACCGCGATGACCATGGTGGCGAACACGAAATAACGCTGTGCTTCGAGCGACAGGCCGACCGTATACATGTGGTGCGCCCAGACGATGAAGCCGACCGCGCCGATGGCGACCATGGCATAGGCCATGCCGAGATAACCGAAGACCGGCTTCTTGGAGAAGGTGGAAATGATGTGGCTGATGATGCCGAAGCCGGGCAGGATCAGGATGTACACTTCCGGATGGCCGAAGAACCAGAACAGGTGCTGATAGAGGATCGGATCACCGCCGCCTTCCGGCGAGAAGAACGCCGTGCCGAAGTTACGGTCGGTCAGAAGCATGGTGATGCCACCCGCCAGAACCGGCAGCGACAGCAGGAGCAGGAATGCGGTGACGAGAACCGACCAGGCAAACAGCGGCATCTTGTGCAGCGTCATGCCCGGGGCGCGCATGTTGAGAATGGTGGTGATGAAGTTGATGGCGCCAAGGATGGAGGACGCGCCGGCGACGTGCAGCGAGAAGATCGCCAGATCCACCGCCGGTCCCGGCATGCCGCTGGTCGATAGCGGCGGATACATGGTCCAGCCGCCGCCCACGCCATAAGCACCCGCCGGACCTTCGACGAAGAGCGACAGGAGCAGCAGGATGAAGGCCGGAACGATCAGCCAGAAGGAAATATTGTTGAGGCGCGGGAAAGCCATATCAGGAGCGCCGATCATGATCGGGATCATCCAGTTGGCAAAACCGCCGATCATCGCCGGCATGACCATGAAGAAGATCATGATGAGCGCATGCGCCGTGGTGAACACGTTGAACATGTGCTTGCCGCCGTCGATGGCGGCGTCGCCCTCGAAGCCGTAGACCATGGAAGCCAGACCGTGGAAGATCTGGATGCCCGGCTCCTGCAGCTCCATGCGCATGACGACCGAAAGCCCGCCGCCGATGATACCAGCCATGATCGCGAAGATCAGGTAGAGCGTGCCGATGTCCTTATGGTTGGTGGACAGGAACCAGCGGGCGAAAAAGCCCGGCTTATGGGAATGATCATGCGAATGATCGTCATGTGAATGCGCGTCTTGACCATGCGAGTGATGATCGTCGTGTGCGGAAGGTCCAGCCATTGTCGTCACTCCAGTCGTCAGTTGGTTTCGTTGGCGGCAACGTCGACCGTGCGCGGAGCGCCGTCGACGGAGGCCATCAGCGCCCGGTTCGCGCCGTTCAGATCTGAAGCGGCGGCGGCGTGCCAGGCATTATATTGCTGTTCGGAAACCACCCGAATGGCGATGGGCATGAAGGCGTGGTCCTTGCCGCAAAGCTCGGAACACTGACCGTAATAAAGGCCTTCCTTCTCCGGCTTGAACCATGTTTCGTTGAGGCGGCCCGGAACGGCATCGATCTTGACGCCGAAAGCGGGCATGGCGAAGGCGTGGATGACATCGGTCGGAGCCGCCGTCACCAGAAGGCGAACGGTCTTGCCGACCGGAACGACCATTTCATTGTCGACCGCGAGAAGACGCGGATAGCGGGCCTTGTCCTCCTTGCCCGCAGCAGCGCGATCCTGCTCCTTCAGCAGATAGCTGTCGAAGGAGAGCGGCTCGGCGCCCTCGGCGGCGGCATATTCATAGCTCCACAGCCATTGCGTAGCGGTCGCCTTCAGCGTCAGGTCCGGGTTTTCCGGCTGGGTCAGCTGCGCGTTCAGAAGATTGAACGAAGGGAAAGCAAGGAACAGGAGAATGAGCACCGGCGCCAGCGTCCATACCACCTCGATCGCCGTGTTATGGCTGGTCTTGGACGCCACCGGATTTTTCGCGGCGCGGAACTTCAGGGCAACGATGATGAGCAGCGCAAGAACGAAAAGCGTAACCGGAACAATGAACCAGAGCGTATATTGTTCGAACCAGCGTATTTCGTGCATGATCGGCGTGGCGGCCTCCTGCATGCCCATTTGCCAATGCACCGGCTGATCGGCGTGGGCGCCGACAGCCGTGAGCAGACAGGTCATCCCCGCCAATGCTGCGTAAATCCTATTCCTCACGGTACCCTCTCCCTCACGCGTCTGATCTAGATCAATCACAGACGCAGAATCCATGCTAATGGTACTAACTTCAAACCACAGTTTGTCCTCTGCCGCAATATGCGTCGGGACACGGATGTTCGCCAATTTTGCCATTGGTCAATTGACGGTCGACTTTCCCGCACTCCGCACCCGGATGGATAGGCCGCGACCGCTTTCAAACAGTCAAAATGCGGCACAGGCCCTTCTTTCAGAGGGTTTTGCGGCCTGCCAGCGCGGGCCGGACGCGGGGTGGCGGACGGAGAAATTACGGACATAAACAAAGCAGAAAGGTCCTATTTCCGCCCAACTCCGCTGGAATTGAGGTTCCAAGGCTTTTTTTTCCGGATTATGGCGTCAAAATAGCCGCACTGATTCGAATCCCAGAGGTATCCATGCGTCTTTCCCCGCTCGCGCGCACTTTTCTTGCCGCCGCCGGTCTTGCCATCATCGCCCCCGCCGCTGCGGCGCTGGCGCAACAGCAGCCGCCCGGCACGCCGAAGTCGACGCATGGCGCATGGTCTGTCATCTGCGACAAACCGGCGGGTGCGTCGGAAGAACAATGCGCCCTGATGCAGAACGTGATTGCCGACGACCGCCCGGAAGTGGGGCTTTCGGTGGTGGTGTTGAAGACCGCCGACCGCAAGTCGCGCATCCTGCGTATCCTCGCGCCGCTCGGCGTTCTCCTGAAGGACGGCATGGAGCTTTATATCGACAACAATAATATCGGCCGCGCCTATTTCACCCGCTGCTTCTCCGAAGGCTGCTATGTGGAAGTGGATATTGACGATGAGCTGCTGAAGGTTCTGCGCGCCGGCAAGGCCGCCGTTTTTGCGCTGCGTGAATCCGTCGATCAGGACCGTGTCGGCATTCCGATCGAGTTGACCGGCTTTGCCGAAGGCTACGACGCGCTGCCGTAACGCCTCGTCGTCAACGGGCAGCCTTGCGTCTGCCCGCTCCAGTGCCTAAATCGGTCATTGAACGATAATGACTGGAGCCTCCCATGACCGACGATCTTGTAAAACTCTTCGATTGCGATGAAACGCAATTGCGCAAGCTCGTCGGAGAGGCGCTTGCCGGCGCTGACGATGGCGAGCTGTTCATCGAACATGCCCAGGCCGAATCGCTAACCTTCGACAATGGCCGGCTCAAGGGCGGCTCTTTCAACACGGATCAGGGTTTTGGCCTGCGCGCCGTTGCCGGCGAGACGGTGGGTTACGCCCATGCCGGCGAGCTTTCGCAAGGTGCACTGAAGCGCGCTTCGGATGCGGTGGGCGCCGTCACCCGCGGTTATTCCGGCTCCTATGCCGCCGCGCCCCAGCGCACCAACAAGAAACTTTACGGCGACGAAAACCCGATCGGCAGCCCGAGCTTTGAAGAGAAGGTGAAACTTCTCACCGATATCGACGCCTATCTGCGCGACAAGGACGAAAACGTCCGGCAGGTGACGGCGACGATTTCCGCCAGCTGGCAGGTGGTGGACATACTGCGCGCCGATGGTCATCGCGTCAGCGACATCAGGCCCATGACCCGCATCAACATTTCCGTGGTGGCGGGTGACGGCGACCGGCAGGAAAGCGGCTCCTACGGCATTGGCGGCCGCGTCGGTTTTGGCGATTTCATTACCACGGAAAGCTGGCAGCGCGGCGCGGATGAAGCGTTGCGCCAGGCGCTCGTCAACCTGACCGCCATCGATGCACCGGCCGGCACCATGGATGTGGTGCTCGGCTCCGGCTGGCCGGGCGTGATGCTGCATGAGGCGGTCGGTCACGGTCTGGAAGGCGATTTCAACCGCAAGAAGACATCGGCCTTTGCCGGCCTGATGGGCGAGATGGTGGCCGCCCCCGGCGTGACTGTCGTGGATGACGGCACCATCGACAGCCGTCGCGGCTCACTCACCATCGACGACGAGGGTACGCCGTCCGCTTATAATGTGCTGATCGAGAACGGCAGGCTGGTGGGCTATATGCAGGACCGCCAGAATGCCCGGCTGATGGGCGCAAAGGCCACCGGTAATGGTCGCCGGCAGGGTTATTCGCATGTGCCGATGCCACGCATGACCAATACCTACATGCTATCAGGCGACAAGACGCCCGAGGAGATCATCTCCTCCGTCAGACAAGGCATCTATGCCGTTTCCTTCGGTGGCGGACAGGTGGATATCACCTCAGGCAAATTCGTGTTCGGCTGCACCGAGGCCTACCTCATCGAAAACGGCAGGATCGGCGCGCCGGTAAAGGGCGCCATGCTGATCGGCAACGGACCGGACGCGATGAAACGCGTATCGATGATCGGCAATGATTCCAAACTCGATACGGGTATCGGCAATTGCGGCAAGGCCGGGCAATGGGTGCCGGTCGGTGTTGGGCAGCCGCATCTGCGCATGGACCAGATCACCGTCGGCGGTACGAAAGCGTAAGGAATTCGGAGTTTGGATCACTACGGTCTGTCCCAAACTCCGTCATACCGGCCCTGAGCCGGTATCCAGCCGACGCGCGTCTGCGCGGCGAGAAGAGTCTTGTCAGCCCAGGGACTTGGGCTGGCTGGATGCCGGATCCAGTCTGGCATGACGGCAGAGAGAGTTGCGGTCACGCGAAACGTTGAGCCTGCCGCATCAATCCCAGCCCATAACATCGCACATGGCTGCCATGATGAGGTTTCCTCTGGCACCTCGCCGAGAAGACGATAAGATCACCCTCACGGCAGGCCCTCCTCCCCACCGCCGGGCCTGCGCGGCATAAGGAGACCATGACCATCATACGCAATGCCCTCGTCCCGGAACTTGCCGTCACGGATTGGCTGAAAAGCCGCGCCTTTTATTGCGACCTGATCGGTTTTCATGTGGTTTATGAGCGCCCCGAAGAGGGCTTCGCCTATCTTGCGCTCGATGAGGCACAGGTCATGATCGACCAGATCGGCGCGACCCGGACCTTCGTGGCTGACAATGCCGCGCTTGAGTTTCCGCTGGGCCGCGGCATGAACCTGCAGCTCGCCGTCCCTTCCCTGCAACCCATTCTCACGCGGCTGGAACGCTCTTCGATCGAACTCGTTCTGGCGCCGGAAGAGAAGTGGTACAGGCGCGGGACGGTCGAGGTTGGCAACCGGCAATTCATCGTCGCCGATCCGGACGGTTATCTGATCCGCCCATTCGAGAGCTTGGGCGAGCGCCCCTTCCGGTTCGGTTGAGCCCATGCTGCCCTTTCGCCCGCATGCGGTTGTTTTCGACATGGACGGATTGCTGATTGAAAGCGAGGTGCTTTATCGCGATTCATTTCTGGCGGCTTCGGCGGAAGGCGGCCATGGAATGCAGGTCGAGACCTATCAGAAGGTCTGCGGCAGTCCGTGGGATGTCATCACCGGCACCATCTTTGCCGACTATGGCGCGGATTTTCCCATAGACGCTTTTCGCGACGCATGGCTCCGGCATCTCGGTGTGATGATGGCGGAGGGTGTGGCGCTGAAACCCGGCGTCGCCGAAATCCTCGATCTCCTCGACCGGCTGGATATCCGCCGCGCCATCGCGACATCGTCGCAGCACACATCGGTCACCCGCCACCTCGGCCCTTACGACCTTCTCAGGCGCTTCGACACCATCGTGGCGCGCGGCGATTATACCGAACCGAAACCCGCGCCCATGCCCTATCTCACTGCCGCAAAGCGCCTCGGCCTCGATCCTGGCCGCTGCCTTGCACTGGAAGATTCCTATTCCGGCGTCCGCTCGGCCTCTTCGGCCGGCATGATGACAATCATGGTACCGGATGTCGCGCCGCCAACCGAGGAAATGCGGGAGAAGTGCGTTGCCGTCATGGGTGATTTGCATGCGGTGGCAGACATGCTGCAAGACGCAAGGCTTTTACGGATTTGAAGAGTGGGCAGTGGCGTAGATGCGCGTCACACGCCTTTCGCCGTTTGGACTTATAGTGGAGGTCGTAGCGGCCGGAACGCCGATATTGGTCAAGCGCCTCCGTCGGCGCATCCATAACCGGAGTGGTCATGATGCTTGTGGCCGTGTCGCTCGCGACGCTTATATTGCTCGCTCTTTCAGCATTTCAGGTCACCCTCGCCGCCGGTGCGCCTTTTGGCCGTTTTGCCTGGGGCGGCGCGAGCCGCGTGCTGCCGGTCAAGCAAAGAATTGCAAGTGTCGCTTCTCTTGCGATCTATGGCCTTATGGCATCTTTTCCGCTGCAAAAGGCAGGCTTCGCAACGATCTGGCCGGCAGGCTGGATCGAACCCGGCATCTGGATCATCGCCTGTTATCTTGCGGTGAGCGTTGGGTTGAATGCAATGTCGAAGAGCCGTCCAGAACGGCTCGTCATGACCCCGATAGCCGCCGTTCTTGCGATCCTGTTCTTTATCGTCTCGCTCTCATAGAGACATCAGGCCAAAGACACGATACCGCAACGATCGATCCTTTTCAGCGGATCGTCAGCCCATCGACCTGAAACGCCACTTACGCTCGATCGCTCCTTCAATATCGAGACCGTTATAATGGGCCAGCAACAGCACATGGCCGAGGAGATCGGCTGTTTCGTCGGCCAGATCCCCCTTCATCTCCTCTTTGCTCCTGCCCTTGATGCGCGCCCGCCCTGTCAGGCGGTTCCAGGCCTGCGTCACCTCGCCAACCTCTTCCTGAAGCTTCAGCATGTACCAGTCCGGGTCGCGGAATATTCCGTTTTCAGCGGCATATTTTTGCGAGGCCTCTTCAAACCGGCGCATCATGTCAGCAAGCATTTGTTCATCCTTTGTTCGTGCGTTACAACTCTAACCACGATTCTCCGGCCGCGTCGATCCGAAAGGATGTTTTCCGACCTTGAACGGAAATATCCGCGACAGATGCCCGCCATCGCGATAGGAACAGTCATTCGAAACAGTGCCGTCACCCATGCCTTATCTCGATTTTTTCTCATCGCTCATCACCGCCCATAGCCCGACGCTGCTGGCGATGTTTGCGGGCGCGGCTTTTCTTGCCGGTCTTGCCCGTGGCTTTTCCGGCTTCGGCGCGGCACTCATCTTCATTCCGCTTGCCAGCGCCATCGTCGGGCCACGCATCGCGTCAGCGGTTCTGCTGGTGGTGGACGGCGTCTTGACGCTCGGCATGATACCGCCTGCCTTTCGCATGGCGGACCGGCGCGAGGTCTTCACCATGGCGGCAGGCGCGCTTGTCGGCGTCCCGCTTGGAACCCTGCTGCTTTCCCATGGCGATCCGCTGACCCTGCGCTGGATCATCTCCACCGTGGTCATCGTTCTGTTATTGTTTCTGCTTTCCGGCTGGCGTTACAGCGGGCGGCCAAAGACGCCTCTGACCCTGTTTACCGGGTTTCTGGCCGGGCTGTTTTCCGGCGCTGCGCAATTGGGCGGGCCGCCCGTGGTCGCCTATTGGCTTGGCGGGGCGCTTAAAGGTGCTTTCGTGCGCGCCAATGTCATTCTTTATTTCGCGGTTTCGACCGTGATTTCCACGGCAAGCTATTTTTTCGGTGGTCTTTTCACCGCCGATGTCTTCGTCTTTTTCCTGCTGGCCCTGCCGTTTTACGGGGCGGGCCTTTACGTCGGCGCGCGCCTGCACGGATTTGCCGATGAAGCGGCGTTCCGGCGCATCTGCTACGGCCTTATCGCCATTTCCGCCGTCATCGGCCTGCCGCTGTTCGATTCGCTGTTGAAATAGGCAGGCCGCACCGGCCTGCCTTTGCAGCGTTCAAGGATACATACGAACCTTGGACCACGGCGCATCCGGCGTCTCGCGGCGGAATTCGACGCGGTCGTGCAGGCGGAATTTGCGGTCGTGCCAGAATTCGATGCTGACCGGGCGAATGCGGAAACCGGACCAGTGGGCCGGGCGCGGAATATCGCCGATGGCATATTTCGCGGTATATTCGGCGACCGCCTTCTCCAGCGCGAAACGGCCTTCCAGAGGCCGTGACTGTTTGGACGCCCAGGCGCCGATGCGGCTGCCGCGCGGGCGGGAGGCGTAATAAGCATCCGCCTCAGCGTCCGTCACGATCTCCACCTCGCCGCGCAGGCGCACCTGCCGTCGCAAGCTTTTCCAGTGGAAACACATGGCCGCTTTTTTCTGGCCGAGGATTTCGCGGCCCTTCTGGCTTTCGAAATTCGTGTAGAAAACGAAACCGCGATCATCGACGTCTTTCAACAGCACCATGCGCACGTTTGGCAGGCCGTTTTCATCGACGGTTGCGAGTGCAACCGCGTTCGGATCGTTGACTTCGGAAGCCGTCGCATCCTTCAGCCATTCGGCAAAAAGCGTGAACGGTTCATTTTCTTCCGTGAAGTCACTGGATGTTAACCCCATTTCCGACATATTGACTAAAATGCTCCCGAGCTGATTTGGACCCCAGAGATGATTTCTGGCGAAAGATGGTGACCGTCATAGCAAAGTCGAACAGTCGAACAAAGGGCCTCCTTTCGTCGATCGCGGAAGTTTCCGCTGTCGTGTCAATGCTCGTGGTGCTGAGCGGTTGTGTCAGCCTCGATCTGTTCGGCGGCGACAAGGTCGACCGCTCGCTCTCCACGGCCTCGGTTCCCAACCAGCAGAATAACGGCCAGCAGACCGATGATGCGACCATCCGCAATGCGGTAACATCGGCCGATCTTGCCAAACTTGCCGACCAGCCGCTGCCCTGGGCCAATGCCGCAACCGGCAGCGCCGGCGTGGTTACCGCCATTCACGAAGACAAATCCAGCGGTTTCGTCTGCCGCGATTTCAGGACGACGCGCCACTCCTTCGAAGGCGTGGCCGCTTACTCCGGACAGGCCTGCCTGTCGGAAACCGGCGAGTGGTTGATGACCCGCTTCGAGCAGAAATAATCTATTTACCTTGGCGCATGGAATAAGGCCGGCCACCACGCGCCGCGCGTCCTGCGTAAAGGAGTGATTAGCAACTTATTGCAACAGTCGACGTTGATTAAACCGAGGGCGTGTACGCGAATGATCGCGGGCATCCCTTTTCGGAGGGGTTAGTTTCAGGATTGCGCCATGAACGGCGGCAGACTGAGCCAACGTAACTGGTGTTTCGCATGCGCGATCCATATTCGATCCTCGGCGTGAAACGTGACGCCCGCCATGAGGAAATCAAGGCTGCCTGGCGCACGAAGGCGAAAACCGTCCATCCGGACGCCAATCGCGACGATCCCGATGCTTCGGCGCGATTCGCCGAAATCGGGCAGGCTTATGACCTTTTGAAAGACCCCAAAAAGCGCGATCTTTACGATCAGGCCCGGCAGGCGGCTGAGAAGAAGAAGCGTGGCGAAACCATCATGCAACAGCGGGAGGCGGCGCGTGAGGCTGCCGAACGTGCCAGGGCGGCTGAGAAGCTGATGGAGGAACTGGCCCGCGCCGATGCCCGCAACCGGGCGCAGACCGGCCAGAAAACCGACGGGAAACCTGAAACGGCCGAGGATATCGTCGAGCGTATTTTCGGGGCCGATGCGCAGAACGACCCCAAGGTGCAACAGGCGGCGGAAGCGGCCAAGGCTGCGGCCAGCGGCACGAAAAGCGACATTCCGGGAACGGGTGAAACGGCACAATCGGCCACCGTTGACGACAAATCCACATCCGCCTCGCTTGCCGGCAATCTTTTCAGCGCCCTCGTGCGCCGGTTCCGCACGCCGCAGCCGGTTGCGGAAAAGGCACCTGACATTACGGCCGAAGCCACCATCACCGTTGCCGATCTTCTGGAGCGCAAATGGGTTACCATTGGGCTTGCCGAAGAGCGGGAAGCCCGTTTCCAGCTTGAGCCCGGCATGACCGACGGCCATGTGGTGAGGCTGAAGGGACAGGGGCTGAAACTTCCGGGAATGGCACGCGGCGATCTTGCCGTGACCTTGCTTGCCGCACGCGACGACGCCTTTTCAGTGCGCGGCTTCGATATTCACACGACTTTGCCGATCTCGCTTGGTGATGCGGTTCTGGGCTGCGAAACGAAAGTCCGCACCCCGCTTGGCGAGGAAAATCTCAGCATCCCGGCATGGTCCGGCTCGGACCGCGTGCTGCGGCTTGCCGGCAAGGGCCTTGCCGATGGCAAGGGTGAATATGGCGATCTCGTCATCGAATTGCGTATCGTTCTGCTCGAAAAGCCGGATGAAAAGGTGACCGACCTCATGCGCCACATGCGCGAAGGCCTCTATTTGTGAAAGTTTTGCGAATAGCCGGGACAACGCACCCTTTGTTACGCTCCCTAACAGTTGATGATCTTTGACAATCTTGAACAGGATTGCAGCCTATGCCATAGGCAGGATCAATCGAAAGTATCAGGGAGCATAAAATGGCTCAGGCATCCGGCCTCATGGCTGGCAAACGCGGCCTCATCATGGGCGTCGCCAATAATCGTTCAATCGCTTGGGGCATTGCCAAGGCTTGCGCGGACGCAGGCGCGGAACTCGCACTCACCTGGCAGGGCGATGCGCTGAAGAAGCGCGTCGAGCCGCTCGCGCAGGAACTCGGCGCCTTCATGGCTGGCCACTGTGACGTGACGGACCTCGAGACGATCGATGCCGTTTTTGCTTCGCTGGAAAAACACTGGGGCAAGATCGACTTCGTTGTGCACGCCATTGCGTTTTCCGACAAGGACGAGCTGACGGGTCGTTACCTCGACACCAGCCGCGACAATTTCAACCGCACCATGGATATTTCCGTCTTTTCGCTGGCCGCTGTCGCCAAGCGCGCGGAGCCTATCATGAATGATGGCGGCTCGATCATCACGCTCACCTATTACGGTGCCGAGAAGGTCATGCCGAACTACAACGTCATGGGCGTGGCCAAGGCCGCTCTTGAGGCCAGCGTGCGTTATCTCGCCGTCGATCTCGGCAATCGCGGCATCCGCGTCAACGCCGTTTCCGCCGGCCCGATCAAGACGCTTGCCGCTTCCGGCATCGGCGATTTCCGCTACATCCTGAAGTGGAACGAATATAATGCGCCGCTGAAGCGCACCGTTTCCATCGAGGAAGTCGGCAAGTCGGCGCTTTACCTGCTATCGGACCTTTCGACCGCCGTGACAGGTGAAATCCACCATGTCGATTCCGGTTACCACACCATCGGCATGAAGGCGGTGGATGCGCCTGATATTTCGGTGGTGAAGGACTGATCGCCACTGGAATTAGAGCGGGATTTCTGGCGAAAACCACGCATGTTTTTCGCCATCCCGCTCCGGCAATGCTTGAAACAGGGGTATCGTCTTGCTCGTTTATGTGATCCGTCACGGACAAACGGACTGGAATGCGATACGCCGGCTTCAGGGCCAGAAAGACATTCCGCTCAACGATTTCGGCCGTCAGCAGGCGGTCGGCAATGGCAGGCTTCTGGCGCGCCTGCTGGGAGAACAGGCCACGGATTTCGATTACGTGGCAAGCCCGCTCGGGCGCACGCGCGAGACCATGGAACTGATGCGCGGCGCGATGGGTCTAGACCCCCTTGCCTACCGCACCGATGACCGCCTGATCGAAGTCTCCTTCGGCGACTGGGAGGGGCAGACCCTGCCGGAACTCAAAAAGGAGTTTCCCGACCGGGTGAAGGCGCGCAAGGCCAACAAGTGGGATTTCATTCCCCCCGGCCAGGACGCCGAAAGCTATGAAATCCTCTCCTGGCGCATCGGCGCATGGCTTTCCTCCGTCGAGGTGCCGACGATATGCGTCTGCCATGGCGGCGTCATCCGCTCGATTTTCCGGCTGGTATCAGGCATGGACAAGGACGAGGCGTCGCGGACGCAGATCCCGCAGGACCAGATCTTGAAGGTCGAGATCGACGGGAATAGTGCGGAGTGGATTTCGTAAGGAAAGCGCAAAAAGTGCCGACAGCGCACAAACCTGTTCGTTGCCTTCCTCGCCTTGAGGCTGTCGTATATGCGCGGCATTGCGGCTTGTTTCTTCTCCCCGCCGGGGAGAAGGTGGCCCGAAGGGTCATATGAGGGGGCAACGCCAGCGATAAACCGCACCCTCGCCCCCTCATCCCGCTGCCGCGGACTTCTCCCCCTCGGGGAGAAGAAACAAGAGGCATCCGCTTGTTTCACAACGGAGGTTTTGGCGTAAAGGCTGAGTAAGGGGCGGCTGCTTACTGCACGACCTGAAGATCGTCGACCACGCGTTTGCCATCCACTTCCGTGTAGAAAACCACGACCTTGACGCCGGCTTTCAGGCCTTCGAAATTGAACTCTTCCGGCACGCGATAGGTCTTGCCGTCGTTGAGCGTAATGCTCAGCCCATTCGCATCGATCTTGCTGATCGTGCCTTCCACATCGACGCTCTGGGCGTAGCTGTTGATGGGCATCAGGAGGTTGGCGGTGGCCAGAAGGGCGGCAATCATCATACGCATCGATCTAGCTTTCGTGGATTTGCGTGAAAACCTTACATGCATGAAGAATTGCCTTTCGAATGTGGCGGAAATTGCCCGCAACCATGACATTTTCGGCCCAATTGATGAACGGATTTGGGATCGTGTTCAAGCCGTTAGTGATTTTTACACCGCATTTCGCGGCAATATTGGAAAACTGCGGATTAACGTGGAAAACGACGGCGCTTTTACATTTTCGTCATTTCGAAAAACATCTCCGCCCGGTGCGAATCGCCGCCGCCACCCTCATTGACATGCCTACCATAGGGTTGAAGGCAGAGGGCTGCCGTAGCGCGCACCGCAGTTATCCGGCCGCTGAGAAAGAAAGGCTTTTGCCTTGTCCGGATTTACACTAAGACAAATCCGCTTGTTTTAAACGGCGCTACCCGCAGGCGCCCTGCATTCCGGTCTTGAGAACTATGTCGCATAACAGCTTCGGTCATCTATTTCGCGTTGCCACCTGGGGAGAAAGCCATGGGCCGTCACTTGGCTGCGTGGTGGATGGCTGCCCGCCCGGCCTTCGCTTCACGCTTGCCGAGGTGCAGCACTGGATGGACAAGCGCAAACCCGGCCAGAGCCGTTTCGTCACCCAGCGTCGCGAAGACGACATCGTCAAGGTTCTCTCCGGCGTGATGCTGGATGAGGACGGCGAGACGATGATAACGACAGGCACGCCGATTTCCATGCTGATCGAAAACACCGACCAGCGCTCCAAGGATTACGGCGAGATCGCCAAGCGGTTCCGTCCCGGCCATGCGGATTTCACCTATGACCTGAAATACGGCATTCGCGACTATCGCGGCGGCGGGCGCTCCTCCGCGCGTGAGACGGCGGCGCGTGTCGCCGCCGGTGCGATTGCCCGCAAGGTGGTGCCTAGCCTCAATGTGCGCGGTGCGTTGGTGCAGATCGGCAAGCACAGGATCAATCGCGACAACTGGGATTGGGATCAGGTCGACCAGAACCCGTTCTTCTGCCCCGATGCCGCCATGGTGCCGGTGTGGGAAGAGTATCTCGATGGCATCCGCAAGGCCGGCTCCTCCATCGGCGCCGTCGTCGAAGTGGTGGCGGAAGGCGTTCCGGCCGGCATCGGCGCGCCGATCTACGCCAAGCTCGATCAGGATATCGCCTCCAGCCTGATGTCGATCAACGCCGTCAAGGGCGTGGAGATCGGCGAGGGTTTCGCCTCCGCCGAGCTTTCCGGCGAGGAAAATGCCGACCAGATGCGCATGGGCAATGACGGCAAGCCGATCTTCCTCTCCAACCATGCCGGCGGCATTCTCGGCGGCATTGCGACCGGAGAGCCAGTCATCGCGCGTTTCGCCATCAAGCCGACCTCCTCCATTCTGACGGAGCGCCTGTCCATCGATACCGACGGCAACAATGTGGATGTGCGTACCAAGGGCCGTCACGACCCCTGCGTCGGCATCCGCGCCGTGCCGATCGGCGAGGCGATGGTGGCCTGCACCGTTGCCGACCATTATCTGAGGGACCGCGGCCAGACCGGCCGGCTTTAGCGGACCGAAAAATGTGAAGCGGTTTTCGGACAATCCGCTAAAGAAACAAAAAGAGCAACAAACCGTTGCTCTGAAGTGAGGGGATATCGCCATGGCCTATGACCAGAAACGCGTTGTCGACGCCATCCGCGCTTTCGAAGCCGGGGAGATCGTTGTGGTGACCGATGATGACGACCGTGAGAACGAAGGCGATCTGATCATTTCGGCGGTTCACTGCACGCCCGAGAAAATGGCGCTGATCGTGCGCCATACCTCCGGCATCGTCTGCGCGCCCATGCCGCGCGAGGAGGCCAAACGGCTGAACCTCAACGCCATGGTGGCGGAAAATGACAGCGCCCATACGACGGCCTTCACCGTCAGCGTCGATTTCAAGCACGGCACCACGACGGGCATTTCCGCAGACGACCGCACCTTGACGGTGCGCAACCTTGCCAACCCGAATGTCGGCGCTGCCGATTTCACCCGGCCGGGCCATATCTTCCCGCTGATTTCCCGCGAGGGCGGCGTCTTGATGCGCTCCGGCCATACCGAAGCGGCGGTCGATCTCTGCCGGCTCGCCGGCCTGCCGCCCATCGGCGTCATCAGCGAGCTGGTGAATGACGACGGCAGCGTGATGCGCGGCCCGCAGGTTCTGGATTTCGCCGACACGCACGGCATGAAACACGTTTCCGTCGCCGATCTCATCGCCTATCGCCAGCGCAAGGAAACGCTGGTGGAGATGGAATCCTCCTTCACCATCGAGACGCCCTTCGGGCCGGCCAAGGCGCAGACCTATTCCCTGCCCTGGGATCCAATGCAGCACATGGCGGTGATTTTCGGTGACATCAGGGACGGCGTCGACATTCCTGTTCGCCTTCACCCGGAGAACGTTGCCGACGACGTGTTCGGCGACCGCCAGCCGGTGCGGCATTATATGCAGAAGATCGCCGAGGAAGGCCGCGGCGTCATCGTTTATCTGCGCGAAGGCTCCGTCGGCGTCGGCCAGGTGGCCGGCCGGCGCAAGGCGCGCGACCCGGACGAGGCGCATGCGCAGGCCCGTTCGCGCGAAAACGAATGGCTGGAAATCGGTCTCGGCGCGCAGATCCTGAAAGATCTCGGCATCAGCTCCATCAAACTGCTGACCACCCGCGAACGCCATTATGTCGGCCTTGAAGGCTTCGGCATCCAGATTTCGGCGACGGATATCTGCTGATTTCGGGGTTTGCCTTGGTTTTCAGGGCAATTGTGAAGCGAGTGGGTGCCCCTTGTTTCTTCTCCCCGAGGGGGAGAAGTCCGCGGCAGCGGGATGAGGGGGCGCCCTTGCCGGATTGCGGAGAGCTTGCCCCCTCATCCGACCCTTCGGGCCACCTTCTCCCCGGCGGGGAGAAGAAACAAGCGGCATCACGGATCGGTAACGTTGCGCCCGGGGACCTATCCTGAATCATCCGTGCGAAAAACCTCAGTTTCCCTCCCGCCAGCCCTCCAGGTAGTTCACGCTCTCAACCCGGGTAAACTTCGCCAGCCTCACCAGTTCCGCATCAAGCTTCTCCAGCCGTCCGGCCGAGGCACGCACGCCCGGTTCCAGCCACAGGCGCCGAACATCCAGCGTGCTGCGCTTGCGATCCGCCTTCATGTCGATGCGTCCAATCACGCGGTCGCCCTCCAGAAGCGGGAAGACATAATAGCCATATTGCCGTTTCGGCTCCGGCACGAAGACCTCGATGCGGTAATAAAAGCCGAACAGCCGCTCCGTGCGGTTTCGGTCACGCAATAGCGGATCGAAGGGGCTGAGGACACGGACGCGGGCGGAAGGTTCCAGCACGTCGGTCAGGTCGGCGGTGAAACCGGCAAAGGCATAGGACGGGCGAGCAGTGTCGCCATCGCTTGCAAGAAGCGAGACCTCGCAGAGTTCGTCGCGATGGCTTTTGACCCAGTCCCTCGCCTCCTGCGGGGTGACGAGATCGAAAAACGCAGCGATTTCGCCATGGGTGGCGAAACCCAGCCGCTTCAGCGCCTGCCGGCAGGCCCAGTCGACAAATTCCGCATGCTCCACCTCGGTTTCGTGATGCTCACCGGGAATGACCCGTTCGGCGAGGTCATAGACCTTCTGGAAATTCACCCGGCCGGCAATCGCGAGCTTGCCGGTGTGCCAGAGATATTCGAGCGCGGTCTTGGAGGGATGCCAGTTCCACCAGCCGCCGGACTGGTGCCCCTCCTCCTTCAGCTCCCGCGCCAGAACCGGGCCGGTCGCGGCGATGCGCTCCAGCGTTTCACCGAAAGCGGCATCGAAGCCTTCACCGTGCCATTTGCGCCAGCGCTCCTGAATGATCGGCTCGCGGCGGCGGAAGCGGTGTTTCCAATAGGGATAAAATTCCGTCGGCACGATGGAAGCATCATGTGTCCAGTGCTCGAAAAGCGCGCGGTCCTTTTCCAGCAACGTCGTCAGATGGTCACGCCTGTAGGTCTGGTTGCGGGAGAAGATAATCTGGTGGTGGGCGCGCTCCACCGTGCCGATGCTGTCCACCTGCACAAAACCGATATCGGTTATGAGCTGCAGCAGCCCATCCTTGGAAAGCGCCTTGCCGGGCGGCGAGGAAAGCCCCTGCCGCGCCAGAAAAATTCGTCTTGCCGCTTCGTTTGAAACCTTGATCACCATGGCGCAGAAGGTATGACGGCTTTTTCAGGATTGCAATGTTCTTTTTTTGTTCCTTGTTTCACTTCTGTTGATGACGGGGTATAGAACCGGAAAACGAGCGCGAGGATGTAAGTTTGGAAATCCGTTTCGACGCCGCCGGTGTCGCTTTCGAGGGTCGGCAGGCCCTGCAGCCGTTGTCTGTGACATTGACGGAACGGCGTATCGGCGTGATCGGCCTCAACGGCTCGGGCAAAACCACCTTTGCGCGGCTGATCAACGGGCTGAACAAGCCAAGCGAAGGCAAGGTTTCGGTGAACGGCCTCGACACCGTGAGCGACGCCAAGGCGGTCTTGCAGGCGGTCGGCTTCATCTTCCAGAATCCGCAGAACCAGATCATCCTGCCGATCATACGCGACGATGTCGCCTTCGGTCTCAAGCGACTCGGTCTCGCCAAGGCTGAAACTGAAAACCGGGTGAAAGCCGTTCTTGCCCGGCTCGGCATTTCCCATCTTGAAGAGAGACGCGCGCATGAGCTTTCCGGCGGGGAGCTGCAGCTTGCGGCGCTGGCCGCGCTTCTGGTTACCGAACCGCAAATCCTCATTCTCGATGAGCCGACCAACCAGCTTGATCTCAAAAACCGGACTGTCGTGGAAAAGACCATGGCGGCGCTTTCGCAGTCGCTCATCGTCATTACCCATGATCTGCCGTTGCTTGAAGGCTTCGACCGGGTGCTGGCTTTCCATGAAGGCGCGCTGGTCGCCGACGCTACCCCCGAAGAAGCGGTGGCGCGCTATCTGGAGGTGGCATCGCGATGAAATCGCTGCATGTCGAAGGCACCGGCTGGCTCTACCGCGTCTCGCCGCGCATCAAGCTTCTGGCGCTCATGGGTTTCAGCATCGCATTGTTCCTCACGCGCGATCTGCTGGTTCTCGCATGCGCGACGGTTCTGGCCACCCTTATTCTGGGCGCTACGCGGCTGCCCCTCAGGGAGATCGGCCTGCGGCTGCGGCCGGTGATGCTGACCATTCTCCTCGTCGCCGCCTTCAGCTACCTGCTGCTTCCGGCGCATGATGCGACCGTCAATCTTTTGCGGCTGACGGCGCTCGCGCTTCTCGCCACCGCCGTCACCATCACCGTCAGCATTTCGCAATTCATGGACGAAATCACGCTTGCCGCCGCCCCGCTGGAAAGGCTGGGGCTGGTGAAGGCTGCCGATATAGGGCTCGCAGTCGGGCTGGTGGTGCGCTTCGTGCCTGAAATCGTCAACCGTTACCATGCGGTGCGTGATGCGCACCGGGCGCGCGGCCTGCCGGTGCGCATGACAACCATCATCGTGCCGCTCGTCATTATGACGTTGAAGGATGCCGATGCCATTGCCGACGCCATTGACGCGCGCGGTTTCAGAGGCCAAAGCTTGGCGCCAGACAACCATCCGGAGTTTTGAGCACCATGACGACCCGCGACCTCGTGCTGATTTCGCTGTTTTCCGCCATTATCATCGCACTCGGGCTTCTGCCGCCGATCACGCTCGGCTTCATCCCCGTGCCGATCACCGCGCAGTCGCTCGGCGTCATGCTGGCCGGCGTCGTGCTGGGCGCGAAACGCGGTACGCTCGCGGTTCTGCTGACGATCCTGATTGCCGCCATCGGCCTGCCGGTCCTGTCAGGCGGACGCGGCGGCCTTTCGATCTTCACCACGCCGACCACGGGCTTCCTGATCGGCTGGATCGCCGCGGTTTTCGTTACCGGTTATCTCTCGGAAAAATTCGTGCATCGGGGCCAATCGGCACTGACACAGGGCGTCGGTTTCTTCATCGCCAGCCTGATTGGGGGCGTGGTGGTGCTTTATGCTTTCGGCATCACCTATCTGGCGCTGGTCGTTGGGCTTGGTTTCGAAAAGGCCTTCATGGGTTCGCTCGCCTTCATTCCGGGCGATGCGCTGAAGGCCGTGCTTGCCGCACTTGCCGGCCGCGCCGTGATGGCCGGTTATCCGCTTCTGCCGCAGCGCGCCTGAGTTAGCTTTCTCCAGGAGGAAAAGAATGGCGACGCGTTTATACGAACATCCGATCTTCCTGGAGCATATCACGCCCGAAGGCCACCCCGAGCGGCCGGATCGTCTACGGTCGCTGAACATCGCGCTCGAACACCCGAATTTCGAGCGGCTGGAACGCAAAGAAGCGCCGCAGGCGAATGAGGATGCGGTACTGCTGGCGCATCCGGAAGAACATCTGCTTGCCGTCATGCGCCAGATCCCGCAAGAAGATGGCGAGATCAACCGCATCGAGGCGGATACCTATGCCTCACCGAAAAGCCTGCAGGCGGCGCTGACCGGCATCGGCGCAGCCATGGCGGCGGTGGATGACGTGTTTACCGGTGCGGCCGACAATGTTTTCGTCGCCGCCCGCCCGCCCGGCCACCATGCGGAAACCGCAAAGGCCATGGGCTTCTGTCTTTTCAACAATGTGGCCATCGCCGCCCGTCATGCTCAGAAAAAACATGGCGCAGAGCGCATCGCCATCATCGACTGGGATGTGCATCACGGCAACGGCACGCAGGACATCTTCTGGAACGACACGTCAGTGCTGTTCTGTTCCACCCACCAGATGCCGCTTTACCCGTGGAGCGGCGATAAAAACGAAACCGGCGTGAAGAACAATATCGTCAACGCCCCGCTTTCGCCCAACACCGGCAGCGAATATTTCCGCGAGGCCTTCAAATCCCGCGTGCTGCCCGCGATCGCCGATTTTTCGCCCGATCTCATCCTCATCTCCGCCGGTTTCGACGCGCATCACCGCGATCCGCTGGCGCAGATCAATCTGGTGGGCGAGGATTTCGACTGGGCAACGGGCCGGCTTCTGGAAATGGCCGACAAATACGCATCGAACCGGGTCGTCAGCCTGCTTGAAGGCGGTTATGATCTGGAAGGGCTGGCAGAATCGGCAGCCATGCATATTTTGAGAATGATGAAGGGTTGAACATGACGGAAAATGCCAACACAGCCGATGTCAGCGGTTATTCCTTCGAAAAAGCCGTCGCCGAGCTGGAAAGCATTGTCGCACGCCTGGAACGCGGAGACGTGGCGCTGGACGAATCAATCGCCATCTATGAGCGCGGCGAGGCCCTGAAAAAGCACTGCGAGACGCTGCTGAATGCCGCTGAAAAGCGAATCGAGAAAATCCGTCTCGACCGCGCCGGAAAACCGCAGGGCGTGGAGCCGCTGGACGGGGAGTGACTGCGTTTAGCGGGAGCGTTTGGACGTGATTCGATAAGGCAGCCACCTCCCGATTCAAACACTCGACGTCATCCTCGGGCTTGTCCCGAGGATCTGCAATGCATTGATTTTCTTGACGTGTTTAGATCCTCGGGACAAGCCCGAGGATGACGGAGGAGAGGTTTGAAAACTTTCCCCGGCCGTAAGGTGTTCTCACAATGTCGTGTTAACAAGGATCGTTGACGCTGCGTTCGATATCGCGATGCTCCCCTCCCCCTCGGTTATGCTAAACTCCCGCCAGACGATACGAGGAGCTTGCCATGTCCTTTTTTCCCGGTAACGATCCCGTCGCGGGCGATGCTTTTGCCTGCGACGCCATCGAGAACCTCATCATTCCCCGCACCAGCGATATTGGCGGCTTTGCGGTGCGCCGCGCGCTTCCCACGCGGCAGCGGCGTCTCGTCGGCCCCTTCATCTTTTTCGATCGCATGGGCCCGGCGATCCTGAAGGCCGGTGAGGCGCTGGACGTCAAACCGCATCCGCATATCGGGCTTTCCACCGTCACCTATCTGTTCGACGGCGAAATCAAGCATCGCGACAGTCTCGGCACCGAGCTTGTCATCCGCCCCGGCGATATCAACCTGATGACGGCCGGGCGCGGCATCGTGCATTCGGAACGCACGCCGGAAAACCTGCGCGGCCATCCGCTTTCCATGTCCGGCCTGCAGACATGGCTTGCCCTGCCGGACCATATGGAAGAAATCGACCCCGCCTTTGCCCATACGGCCAAGGAAGACATGCCGCTGATCGACCTCAAGGGCGCGACCGGCCGGGTGGTGATCGGCGAATTCGAAGGCCTCACCTCCCCCGTTTCGGCCTTTACCGATACGCTCTATGTCGACCTGACGCTGGAACCGGGGGTGAAATTTCCCTTCTCCGCCGATCATGAGGAACGGGCGATCTATATTCTGTCCGGTTCGCTGGATGTGGCGGGCGATATCTTCGCCGCCGACCAGTTGCTCGTCTTCCGGCCGGGCGACGACATCACGTTGCAGGCCGGCAGCAATGGCTGTCACATCATGATCTTTGGCGGCGCGGCGCTGAATGAGCGCCGTTACATCTGGTGGAACTTCGTTTCGTCATCAAAAGAACGCATAGAGCAGGCCAAACAGGAGTGGAGAACCGGACGCTTCGATATCGTTCCCGGCGATGAAGAAGAGTTTGTCCCTTTGCCGGAAGGTTGAAATTCTATAGAAGTGTACGACATGCAGGAATGGACCGTCGGCTTTCACCATGAAAGCCGCTCCGGCGCCCCCTGCTGACCACGAGAAAAGGCCGAACGATTGACCGGAATGCCCCAGACCCCACTGCTCGACCGGGTGAATTTCCCCTCCGATCTCAAGGAGATCGACGATCGCGACCTGCCGGAACTGGCACGGGAACTGCGCGACGAGATGATTGACGCGGTGTCGAAGACCGGTGGCCATCTGGGTGCCGGCCTCGGTGTGGTGGAATTGACGATTGCCATTCACAAGGTCTTCAACACGCCCGAAGACCGGCTGATCTTCGATGTCGGACACCAATGTTATCCGCACAAGATCCTCACCGGCCGTCGCGACCGCATTCGCACGCTGCGCCAGGAAGGCGGGCTTTCCGGTTTCACGCGTCGTGCGGAAAGTGACTATGACGATTTCGGCGCCGGCCATTCCTCCACCTCCATTTCCGCCGGTCTCGGCATGGCCGTGGCGGCGGGGCTGGACGGTAGCGACCGCAAGGTCGTAGCCATCATCGGCGATGGCTCGATGTCGGCGGGCATGGCGTTTGAGGCATTGAACAACGCCGGCGCGCTCGATGCGCGGCTGATCGTCATCCTCAACGATAACGACATGTCGATTGCGCCGCCGACGGGCGCGATGAGCGCCTATCTGGCGCGACTTGCCTCCGGCCGCACCTATATGGGTTTCCGCGATTTCGGCAAGAAACTGACGGCCTATCTCGGCAAGACCATCGACCGCGCCATTACCCGCGCCGTGACCCATGCGCGCGGTTATGTAACCGGCGGCACGCTGTTCGAGGAGCTTGGCTTCTATCACATCGGCCCGATCGACGGTCATTCCTTCGATCACCTTTTACCGGTGCTGCGCAATGTGCGCGACAACCAGAAAGGCCCTGTCCTCATCCATGTGGTGACGCAGAAGGGCAAGGGTTATGCGCCGGCAGAAGCCGCAGCCGACAAATATCACGGCGTCAACAAGTTCGACGTCATCACCGGCGCGCAGGCGAAAGCCAAGCCGAATGCGCCGAGCTATACCAGTGTCTTCGCCGAAGCGTTGATCCAGGAAGCCACCCTCGACGACAAGATCATCGGGGTCACCGCCGCCATGCCGAACGGCACGGGCCTCGACAAGATGGCCGAGCTTTTCCCATCCCGCACCTTCGATGTCGGCATTGCCGAACAGCACGCCGTCACCTTCGCGGCCGGGCTTGCGGCTGATGGTTACAAGCCGTTCTGCGCGCTTTATTCCACCTTCCTGCAACGTGGTTACGACCAGCTGGTGCATGATGTGGCGATCCAGAGCCTGCCCGTGCGTTTCCCCATCGACCGCGCCGGTTTTGTCGGTGCTGATGGACCGACCCATGCCGGCTCCTTCGATACGACGTTCCTCGCCACCCTGCCCGGCATGGTGGTGATGGCGGCCTCGGATGAAGCTGAGCTGAAACATATGGTGCGCACGGCAGCGGCCTATGACGAAGGCCCGATTTCCTTCCGTTACCCGCGCGGCGAAGGCGTGGGCGTCGAGATGCCGGCACGTGGTGAGATTCTTCAGATCGGCAAGGGCCGCATCATCAAGGAGGGCACCAAGGTTGCGCTGCTCTCCTTCGGCACGCGGCTGGCGGAATGCCTTGCGGCCGCCGAAGATCTCGATGCGGCCGGCCTTTCGACCACGGTTGCCGATGCGCGCTTCGCCAAGCCGCTCGATCTCGATCTCATCCGCCAGCTTGCGGCGCACCACGAGGTTCTGGTGACGATCGAAGAAGGCTCCGTCGGCGGCTTTGGCGCACATGTGCTGCATTTCATGGCGAGCGCCGGCCTGCTCGACCACGGCCCGAAGGTCCGGACGCTGACCCTGCCCGACCAGTGGGTGGAGCAGGCGAAGCCCGAGACCATGTATGCCAATGCCGGCCTCGACCGGGCCGGCATCGTGTCCACCGTGTTCCATGCGCTTGGCCAGCGTCAGGCCGATGTGGGATTTGCGGGCTAGACACACGTCCGGGGACAGAAGGCGGGCTAACCCGCCGCCTGTCGTCCGCCTTACGTTGCGGCACCGTCGAGGAAGCCGACGACATTTTCAATTCGCCCATCGGCATCGCGGCTGACGACATCGGTGCCGCCCGCGACATCGTCTCCATCAGGCGAAACGAGACGCCATGAAAAACGGGTGAAGTTACCGTGGCCATCCGGGGTGCCGGCAAGAACGAAGCGATATCCCGGAAATTTCTGCCGCGCCGCCTCGATCATTGCGGCGATCCCCTGTCGCCCTTCGCCCTGCATCAAAGGATCGATGTAGCGTGCCGTTTCTGCCCAAGCCTTGCCTAAAAGGTGCTTGCGGCGTTCATCGTCCTCTTCGTTCCAGAGCGCGAGATAGGTTTCGGCGATTGCGAGATGCTGCGTCATGATTGTGCTCCTTCTGGTTGACGGCCAGAGCATGCCGGGGGCTGTGACGCGGGACAATTACCTCAGAGGTAATCGCATTGCCGATATCTTCTGCTAGGCTACGGGGCATGACACATCATCGAGACCATGTCGGCCAGGTGCTGAAGGAATGGCGCGCGCGCCGCAGATTGAGCCAGCTTGATCTGGCATCCGATGCCGAGATATCGGCACGTCATTTGAGCTTCGTGGAAAGCGGGCGATCCTCGCCCAGCCGCGAAATGTTGGCGAGGCTGGCGGAGCAGCTTTCCATGCCCGCCCGTGCCACCAACCGGCTGATGCTGGCGGCGGGTTATGCGCCTGTTCATTCCGAACGGTCGCTCGACGCACCCGACATGGCCGCGGCCCGGCAGGCCGTCGAAACCGTGGTGCAGGGCCACATGCCCTTCCCCGCGCTTGCCGTCGACCGGCACTGGAACGTCATTCTCGCCAATGATGCGATTACATCGCTTCTGGCCGGTGTTTCCGAAGAGCTGCTTCGCCCGCCGCTTAACGCCTTGAGGCTGAGCCTGCATCCGGAGGGCTTGAGTTCCCGCATCGTCAACCTCGCCGAATGGCGGCATCACCTGCTGGAGCGTCTGCGCCGTCAGGTCGAGGAAACGGGAGACGAGGCGCTTCGCCGCTTGCATGCCGAGCTTTCGGCCTATCCCGCACCGAAGGCTTCGCCCCATGCTGCCGGAACCGATCCGCTGGCCATACCATTGCAACTGCGCGATCCGGCATCGGGCGCCGTTCTGAGCTTCATTTCCACCACCACGGTTTTCGGAACCGCGACCGATGTCACGCTGTCCGAACTGGTGCTGGAATGTTTCTACCCCGCCGATGCGGCAACCCGCGCCGCCCTGATGCCAGGCACAAAGGAGTAAGACCCGTGCACACCACCTATCTCATCGGTTTCCAGGTCCGTGACGGCCAGCGCGAGCGCTTTCTCGAATTGCTGAATGCGCTGCTCGACGCCATGCGGCACGAAAAGACCTTCGTGAACGCCACCCTGCATCGGGATGGCGAAAACGACAACCGCTTCCTGCTGCACGAGACCTGGAGCGACCATCAGGACGTCATCGATGTCCAGATTCACCGCCCCTATCGTCAGGCATGGCATGATGCACTGCCCGAGCTTCTGGAGGCCCCACGGGATATCTCCGTCTGGCATCCCATACGGGTGGATCACATCTGATGGGATGAGAGGCGAGGTCCTTTCGAAGATCTCGACACCGCCTAAACGAGCGAATGCCCCGCATTTGTCAGAAGATGGGATGCTTTCCCAATATCTTTCGACTTCACCAGCAGGTGGTCTCCGTCAAACGTCGAGACCACGAATATTCCTATTTCATTGGCCGATAAGGGTTCAATCACTGACAGGACGATACCCGTCTCATCAAAGGCAAATGGACCCTGAAATTTGAAGCAGGCCCAACCGGCATCAACCTGCGCATCCTGCGGGATACGCTCCTGCCGGCAGACGACAGAAAGTTCGTCATCAGTCCGGCTGATGCTGACAAACCCGCCGCCATCGGCCCATGCCGGAATGGCTGCATCCGCGTGAAGCCTGGCCACGCCGTAGGCCCCATCCAATAGTTTTAACGTTACGCGCGCTGCCATGCAGTTGTTACCTTCCCAAAAAAAGCAGTGACCTCTTGTCAAAGCCGAATGGCCGTCTCCTCTTTCGCCGTCTTGATGACGACCATGGTGAAAAAGCGTGCGACATTGTGCTGGTCACGGAACAGCCTGTCGCACAGGGCGTCGAATTCTTCCATGTCGCGCAGGCGCAACATCAGCACGACATCGCTTGCGCCTGTCACGGCATAGGCGTGCGACACGGCCTCTTCGGCACTGGCAACATCCAGAAAGCGGCGCATATGCTGCTCGCCATGCAGTTTCAGCTCCACCGTCACAAGAGCCTTGATCACACGCCCGGCCTTTGCGGGATTGAGGATCGCGACGATGCGGTCGATCACGCCCGATTTGCGCAATCTTTGCAGGCGGCGCAGGCAGCTGGAAGGAGACAGCCCAACCTCATCGGCCATATCTACATTGGTGCGCGACGCATCGCCCTGCAAGAGGTTGAGAAGTTTCCGGTCGATCCGATCCATGCCGGCAGCATATCTCCCGCAAACATATTTGCAATAAAATTGCACAAAGATGCAATCTTTGACCACAAATGCGAATGGGTTCAGCCTAGTGGATGGGGACAACCTTCGAGGAGCCTCACATGCCCATTTTCGTCACCATCTGGCAGAAAACCCGGGAAACGCTTGATATCTACTGGGTGCTGGTGCGGATCACCGTTCCGATTGCCATCCTCACCGAGCTTTTGTCGAGAATGGGTGCGATCGAGGCTGTGGCGCCGGCCTTCGCGCCTGTCATGAACCTCGTAGGACTACCGCCGGAGCTCGGTCTCGCCTGGTTGACAGCGATGCTCGTCGGCATTTGGGGCGCCGTTCCGCTTATCTTCACGCTTGTTCCCGCATCTTCGCTCAGTGTCGCGGATATCACGGTCTTTTCGGCGCTTATCCTGTTCGCGCACGGCCTGCCCATCGAGCAGAAGATCATCGAAAAGGCAGGGCCCGGCATGCTCGTCACCACGGCGCTGCGTATCGGGGGAGGATTGCTCTACGCCTTTGTTCTGCATCAGGTTCTGGAAGCAACGGGGTGGTTGTCTGCGCCGGTGAACCCTGCCTGGATTGCCATGAGCGCCACGCCGGAGTGGGCGGAGTATTTCCTGGGTCTCGGTAAAACCATGATCTGGATGTTTGTCATCCTTCTTGTGCTGTCACTCGGCCTCGAAATCCTCAGACTGACCGGGCTTCTGGCTCTGATGATGAAGGCGCTTTCGCCCCTGCTGCGGCTTGCCGGCATTCGCGGCGAGGCCGAACATCTCACCGCCATCGGGTTGTTTCTGGGGATTTCCTACGGCGCCGGTTTTCTCATTCGCGAAGCGCAATCCGGGGCGATCTCGCCGCGTCAGGTCTTCCTGTCCTGCGTATTCATGGGTTTTGCTCACAGCGTGATCGAAGACACTCTTGTGGTGATGTCGCTCGGGGCCGATGTTTACGGCGTTCTGGTCGGCCGGCTTGTTTTCGCCATCGCAGCAACCGCCGCTATTGCCGCCCTGCTTCACCGCCTGTCCGACGAGGTGTTTTTCCAGCGGATGTTCAGGCTACAGAGTACGTAGGCGGATCAACGTCTGGCTTTACCGATTACACACTGCCGATCTCATCTGAAAAGCAAATGCAAAAAGGGGGCCTCACGGCCCCCGATTTTGCATCCAATTCGAAAAATCCGGCTCAGAACTCTGTCCAGTCCTGATCCTTCGCGGCAGGTGCTTCGGCAGCGCCGCCGAAGGCGCGGGCGAGGCTCTGGCCCAGCGCCCGGGCCGGTGAGGCCACAGGCCTTGCCGTTGCGGAGGCCGATTTTACCGGAGCCTTGCGGACCGGTGCGGCAGGTGCCGGCTGGAAGGCAGGCTTGGCCGAAGACTGGCGCGGTGCAGAATATCCACCGGCACTCGCAACGGCAGCGCGTGCGCCGCCCACCCGGAACTGGCCGAGCAGGCTGTTCAGCGCTTCCGCTTCGCGGGCGAGCGAATGGCTGGCGGCGGTCTGCTGTTCCACCATGGCGGCATTCTGCTGCGTGCCCTGGTCCATGGTGTTTACGGCCGTGTTGATTTCCTGAAGGCCGGTCGCCTGTTCGCGTGACGCGACGACGATGGCGCTGACATGGGCGTTGATCTCTTCGACTTCCGAAACGATGAGTTCCAGCGCCTTGCCGGTCTCGTCGACGAGGCTCACGCCGTTTTCCACCTGCCGGCTGGAAGCGCTGATCAGCGTCTTGATTTCCTTGGCGGCATTGGCAGAACGCTGGGCGAGTTCACGCACTTCCTGCGCGACGACCGCAAAGCCCTTGCCGGCATCACCGGCGCGAGCGGCCTCCACGCCAGCATTCAGCGCCAAAAGGTTGGTCTGGAAGGCGATATCGTCGATGACGCCGATGATGTTGCCGATTTCACCCGAGGATTTTTCGATCTCGCGCATGGCGGCGACCGCCTTGCGGACCACGGTGCCTGATTTTTCCGCGCCGGTGCGGGCACGCTGGACCAGATTGCCGGCGTCTTCCGCGCCGCGCGCACTATCACGCACCGTGGTTGTGACTTCTTCCAGTGCGGCAGCGGTTTCTTCGATGGAGGCAGCCTGCTGTTCGGTGCGGCGCGACAGGTCGTCGGCAGCCGACAGCATTTCCGAGGCGCCGGCATTGATCGCGGCGGCGTTCTCGCCGACCGTGCGCAGGGCCTGCTGGAGCTTTTCGACGGCGCTGTTGAAATTCACACGAACCGGATCAATGGCGGGCGCAAAAGGCGTTTCAATGCGATAGGAAAGATCGCCATCCGCGAGAGCGGCAAGGCCCTTGCCAAGCTCGGCACTGGCAAAGGCGCTGGCGGCTTCGTCCTTGGCCCGTTCTTCCTCGTTGCGGCGGCGTTCAGTCTCCGTCGCGGAACGCATGCGATCGGTCTCACCGGCAAGGCGGGATTTTTCCAGCCCGGCTTCCTTGAAGACCAGAACGGCCTTCGCCATCTTGCCGACTTCGTCTCCACGATCCGTGGCCGGAACTTCCGTCTCCAGATCGCCATCGGCAAGCCGGCTCATTGCCGCCGTCATGCCGACGATCGGCGTGACGATCGAGCGCGACAGTGCCCAGATGAGGGCAACGGCCAGAAGACCGGCAACAGCACCGCCGCCCAGAAGCGCATATTTCAGGTTCAGCGCTGCTGCCTGCTGTTCAGCCGCATAGGCGGTGGACAGGCCGTTCAGCTGTTCCTTGATCTTGGCGGCAGAGGCGCGGAAGCCGTCAAGCTGGCCCTTGGCCTGATTGCGGCCGATCTCGATGATTTCGGAAATCGGCGCTTCCGTGGTCTTGCGGGCAGCGATCTGCGGTTCGGCTAGTTCCTTGAAGAACACAGTGGCGGATTTCTGCATGTCATCGATGGAATTCAGGACATCCGGCTGGCCGGCTGCAAGTGTGCGGGCTTCGTCCAGCTTCTTCAGCATGATGTCGCGCTGGGCGAAAACGTCATTATAGGTGCTGTCGCTGCGAAACAGCAGGAAGCCGCGCTGGTTGACGGCCTGTTCCAGCATGGCGGCCGTCGCGCCATCCACCGCCTGGATGATATCCTTGGTCCGGTTGTTGTCGATTGTGACACGCTCGCTCCCCAGCGTCTGCCAGAATACGACCGCGGAGGCGAGCAGGCACACGCTCATCAAGGCACAGAAGGTAGCTATGAGCTTCAGGTTGATAGGGAGATTTTTCAGCGACATCGCAAACTCTCTCGGCGACCCGATGCCTCGAAGCCAGCGTCTGCGCTGCAACGGTCGCAATTTTGTGGATAGGAGGAGATGCCGTCATGGCAGGTTCCGGTGGCCGCACGGGCCTTGGGCACAAAGTGCAATACAAGCCTTTATATTGGATTAATCGAACATTCTGACTTTGCGGTGCAACACAAACATGGCCGGGAGCAGCGGCATTCAGGGCCGTTTCAGCGATAAATCGCTTGCATCGGCGGGGTTTGGCGGTCATTGAACGGGACCATGTCCAAAACATCTGAAAATGAACGGCTTGACCAGCTTCTTGTGTCGCTCGGCCACTTTGCCAGCCGCTCGCGTGCGCGCGACGCGGTTTCGCGCGGCACCGTGAGCGTGAACGGTAAAATCGTCACCAAACCGAGCCAGACCGTCGCTGCAAACGTCAAGATCACGATCACCGATCCGGCGCAGGCTTACGTCTCGCGCGCTGCCCTCAAACTTGCGGCCGCGCTTGATTATTTCAAGCTCGATCCGAAAGGCCTTGAGTGTCTTGATGTCGGCGCATCCACTGGCGGTTTCACCGAGGTTCTGCTTCATCGCGGCGCAAAACATGTCGTCGCCATCGATGTCGGCCACGGGCAGATTCATCCAAGGATCGAGAACGATCCGCGTGTCACCAGCCTGGAAGGGCTGAATGCGCGTTTCCTCACCTCTGACGATATCGATGACCGACCCATCGGCTTCATCGTTTCGGACGTGTCCTTCATTTCGCTGAAGCTTGCGCTTGCCCCGGCCCTTGAGCTTGCTGCGCCGGGTGCTCTGGCGGTTCTGCTGGTCAAACCGCAATTCGAGGCGGGGCGTGATGCCATCAGCAAGGCCGGGCTTCTGAAGGAGCCGGAAACCGCGCCCGCAGTTGCCGCCGAGCTGGAACGCTGGCTGACCGAGGACATGGGCTGGAAAAGCCTCGGGCTTATTCCCTCGCCGATTTCCGGCGGCGACGGCAATATCGAATTTCTTCTCGGAGGCGAAAAGCCATGAGCACACAGACCGTCACCATCAAGAGCCTTGGTGCACAGGGCGACGGCATCGCGCACTGTCCCGACGGCCCGGTCTATGTGCCCTTCGCCCTGCCCGGCGAGACGGTGGCCATCGCCAAAGTGAAGGACCACGGCACGGTCATGTCGGTTGCGGAAGCTTCGGCGGACCGCCGTGAACCCGCCTGCCGCCACTTCGGTCCTGATGGCGTCAACGGCACCTGCGGCGGCTGTTCGCTGCAGCATCTGGCCGACCAGCCCTACCATGCCTTCAAGCGGGAGCTGGTGGTTTCGGCGCTGAAATCGAAGGGCCTGACGCCTGATGTGGACGATCTCGTCATCTGTCGCCCCGGCGAGCGCCGCCGCGCGGTGTTTGCCGCCCGCAGGACGGAAAAGGGCCTGCTGCTGGGCTTCAGCCAGGCGAGCAGCCATCACATCGTCGCCATCGAGGAATGTCCCGTCACCTCGCCCGGCATTGTCTCGCGCCTCGACGCCATCCGCGCCATCGGGCTTTCGATGACGGCGAATGCCGAGCCGTTCCGCATGACCGTTCTCGAAACGCTTTCCGGTCTGGATATTTCCGTCGAGGGTATCAAGTCGGTCAACGACAAGCAGCGGCGGATGCTGACGGAAACAGTGCTTGCCATGCGTGGCATCGCCCGTGTCTCGCTTTCAGGTGAAATCCTGATCGAACCGCAAAAACCGATCATCGAATTCGGCGGCGTTCCGGTCTCACCGCCCGCCGGCGGTTTCACGCAGGCGACGAAACAGGCCGAGGACGCCATGGCGGAACTGGTGCTTGCCCATATCGGCAAATCCAAGCGCATTGCCGACCTGTTCTGCGGTTCCGGCACATTTGCGCTCAGACTGGCGCGCATTGGCAAGGTGCATGCGGTGGAGGCCGAAGACAAGGCGTTGAAGGCCTTGGATTTCGCTGCCCGCAATACGCAGGGCCTGAAACCGGTCAGCGTCGAAAAACGCGATCTTTTCCGCCGGCCGTTGATGACCAGCGAATTGAAGAATTACGATGCCGTCGTGTTCGATCCGCCGCGCGCCGGGGCGGAAGTCCAGTGCAAGGAACTGGCCCGCAGCACGGTGAAAAAAATCGTTGCTGTCAGCTGCAATCCGCTGACGCTGGCGCGCGATCTCGCGCTTCTGGTTGAGGGCGGCTATCGCGTCACCCGCGTCACACCGGTCGACCAGTTCCTGTGGTCGCCGCATGTGGAAGCGGTGGCGGTTCTGGAGAAATAAGCAATCGGGGCGGAGAGCCGCTCACACGAAGCTGACGCAACGATCCCATATGCCCGCAATCACCACTGCCCTCATTCCTGTGCTTGTCACAGGAATCCAGCCGACGCGCGTCTGCGCGGCGAGAGAAGTCCTTTCAGCCCAAAGACTTGGGCTGGCTGGATTCCTGTGACAAGCACAGGAATGAGGGCCGAGGGTGACTCTTACCAGGCCGTATCGACCGTGCCGTTGCCCACCACGCCCGAGCAGCGGCACGAACCACCGACGCGGCCCCGTTCCAGCGGGCAGATATAGGGGCGGCGGCGATTGGCGCTTTCCGGCGGGGTGATGACGCAGACGAAACGCGCGCGGCGCTGGTGACTGCGGCTGTTGCCGGAATTATAGTCCGGGCTATCGTCATCGCTTGACTGCGCCAGAATGACGTTGCTGCTCGAAACCGGCAAGCGTGTGATCGCTGCTGCCTCCGCAACAGTTGCGGCGGAGAGAAAGACGGACAGGGCGAAAACGAGGTAACGCATGCGGGTGGCCTTCGGACGGAGAGTTTGTGAGATCCGTTTCTGCCGGACCGGTTTGGTGGACGATATATAATCCGTATTTAAAAGCACAGAGGCTTCCAAATTCCACGATGCCGCTCGTTTCTTCTCCCCGCCGGGAGAAGGTGGCCCGAAGGGTCGGATGAAGGGGCGACGGTAGAGATTTACGGGGAGCTTGCTCCCTCATCCCGCTGCCGAGGACTTCTCCCCGGCGGGGAGAAGAAACAAGCGGCGGGCTTCCCGATTCCCGCACTCAGCGGCGCATGAATGCCTCGAAGGCGGCGCGGGCTTCGGCACTTTGCAATTGCGCGATGAAATAGCGGGCTTCTTCGTCGATGCGGGCCAGCACATCTTCCGGCTTGCCACGAACCAGATCGCGGGCGATCTTCAACGCCTGTTGCGGCTTGGAGGCGAGCCGCGTCGCGAGCGCCAGCGTTTCAGTTTCCACATGTTCAGGGGAAACGACTTTCCAGATCATCCCGGCCTGCAACGCCTGTTCGGCGGAAAAGCCCTCGCCCATGGCAAGCAGCGCAAAGGCGCGCTGGTGGCCGATGAGTTTTGGCGCAAGCAGGCTGGAGGCGGCCTCCGGCACCAGCGCCAGATCCACGAATGGCGTCTTGAACAGGCTGCGATTGGAAGCAACGGTCAGATCACAATGCAGGTTCAGCGTCGTGCCGATGCCGATGGCCAGCCCATCAACGCCCGAAACCAGCGGTTTTTCGAACGTCGCCAGCGCCTTCAGAAGATCGAGCACCGCAAGCTTACCCTTTGCGCCCGACATGGCGAAGGCAAGGAAATCGGCCATGTCGTTGCCGGCGGAGAAGCAGCCTTCCGTGCCGAGAAAGGCAACGACGCGGATGTCCCGGTCGGCATTGGCGGCGTGCAGAGCTTCGGCCATGCGCAGATACATGGCATCGGTGATGGCGTTTTTCTTTTCCGGCCGGTTGAAACGGATGGTCAGCACCTCAGGCGCATGGCCGACCCGTTCGACAAGAATATGTTCGTCCGACATCTGCAGCTCCTCAAGCCAATACGGTGCGGGCGGCGGCAAGGCTTGCCGCGCCACCGATAACGCGATCCTTCAGCGCCGCCGTTTCCGCCAGCAGGTTTTCCGCCGCAAAACGGCAAAGTGCGGCGCGATGTGCGCCCCTGCCATCATCGACGGAAACCAATGCACCCTTGGCAAGATAGGCACCGGTGAGCGCCAGACCGAAGAGGCGCTGATAGGGCGTCGCGCCGGCGAGTGCGGTTTCGGTTTCGCCCGCCTTGATGCGGTCCAGCAGCCACTCGGTCGTCGTTTCCAGATCGTTGAGGCTGGCTTCGAGATAACGGGCGGTCTCGCCGAGATCGTCACGGTTCGAAGCGGCTGTCCGGGCGGCGATCTCACGCAGTTCGGCGATGAAACCGCGCACCTGCCCGCCCTCGGAGAGCGGCAGCTTGCGCAACACCAGATCGATGGCCTGAATGCCGTTGGTGCCTTCGTAGATCGGGGCGATGCGGGCATCACGCAGGTAACGCGCAGCCCCCGTCTCCTCGATGAAGCCCATGCCGCCATGCACCTGAATTCCCATGGAGGCGACATCCACACCGGCATCGGTGGAGAAGGACTTGGCGATCGGGGTGAGCAGAGCAGCGCGCTCCTGCCAGTGAGAACGCTGCGGCCCGTCTTCGCTCGCATGCGCCATGTCTATGGCATGGGCGCAGCTGAAGGAAATCGCCCGCGATCCTTGCGTCAGCGCCTTCATCGTCAGCAGCGTTCTGGCAATGTCAGGATGTTCGATGATCGGGCTCATGCCGGAGCCCTGCCAGCCGGGCGCCTTGCCCTGCGTGCGCTCCTTCGCGTATTCGATTGCCTTCTGGGTCGCCGCCTCGCAGATCGCCACGCCCTGCATGCCGACGGCAAGGCGGGCATTGTTCATCATCGTGAACATGCAGGCGAGGCCCTTGTTCTCCTCACCGATCAACCAGCCGAGAGCGCCCTTCTCTTCCCCGAATTTGCCGTCGCCGAAGATCATCGTGCAGGTGGGCGAGCCGTGAATGCCGAGCTTGTGTTCCAGTGAATGGCAGAAAAGATCGTTGCGGTTACCCGGTGCGCCATTGTCATCAGGCAGGAATTTCGGCACGAGGAACAGCGAAATGCCGCGCGTGCCGGCCGGTGCATCCGGCAGGCGGGCAAGAACGAGGTGGATGATATTATCAGCCGCGTCATGTTCGCCCCAGGTGATGAAAATCTTCTGCCCGAAGATGCGATAGGTGCCGTCGCCATTGCGCTCGGCCTTAGTCTTCAACACGCCAAGGTCCGAACCCGCATGCGGTTCGGTGAGGTTCATCGTGCCGGTCCATTCACCGGAGACGAGCTTGGGAAGATAGGTGCGTTTCAGATCATTGCTGCCGTGGGTGACGATGGCTTCCACCGCGCCCATGGTGAGCGTGGGCGCCAATGCAAAGGCCATGGAGCCGGAGTTCCACATTTCGAGTGCTGCGACATTCAGCATATGCGGCAGGTTCTGGCCGCCAAACTCCTCAGGCGCCGTCAGGCTGTTCCAGCCGGCTTCGGCCCAGCGGCGGTAAAGATCGGCCCAGCCATCCGGCGTCGTGACCTTGCCATCGGCAAGCTTCGCGCCCTGGCGGTCGCCGATTTCGGCAAGCGGCGCGACCTCGGCGGTGGCGAACCGGCCGGCTTCCTGGAGAATGGCATCCACCAGATCTTCCCCGAGATCACCCAGCACACCCTTTGCCAGCGCATCTTCAAGACCCGCTACATGTTTGAGTGTAAAGGCGATATCATCCACCGGCGCGCTATACATGCTGCCTCCTCCCGAAGCTTTTGTATCCTGCTACTGCCTTCGGGCTAAATGATTTTTACGTAAACGTCAATTTGAAAATTCCCGTCATTTCAGCGGGATTGTTATAAAACTGTCATATGAATTTGCTCAGCATGCGCTGAAAGGCGCCGTGCCGCCACTGCCGCTCCCACACCAGAACGACGGACGCCTTCCCTCCTCCCATCCAGCCGGTCAGGACTGCCACGATGGATCTCGTAACGCCCAATATTCCCGGCCTTGTCTGGGCCTATCAGTTCCACCCCGGCACAGCGCCGTGCCGCCGGCTGGCGCCCGATGCGCGCTTTCACGAAGTGGCCGAGTGCGAAGGTTTCTTCTGGCTGCATCTCAATCTCGCCGACCAGCGGGTGGCGGCTTTTCTCGAAACCATCGACGGTCTCGATCCAGCGGCGCGGGCAAGCCTCACCACCCATGAGACGCACCCTTCCATCGTGGTCGATGAAAAATCGCTCTATGGCACATTGGTCGATTTCCAGCGGGAATTCGACAAGGAAACGCGCGATTTCGGCTGGCTGCATTTTGCGGTGAGCGATCGTTTCATCATCACCACCCGCCTGCAGCCGCTGCATTCGGTGGACCGATTGAAAGCGGCGGTCGACAAGAATTCCAGCCGCTACCTCACCCCATCGCATGTCTTCGAGGGGCTGGTGGCGGAATTCCAGCGCTCGCTCATCAATCTGGTGATGGAGACGACGGAAGAACTGAACGCCATCGAGGACATGGTCTATGACAGCGAGAACCGCGACGAGCGACGGCGGCTCGCCCCGCTGCGCCGCACGGTGGTTCGCCTGCACCGGCATCTGCGCACCGTGCTGACCCTGATGCGACGCGCTTCGGCCGCCGATGAGGACGAAATGCCTGACGGTTTCGAAGATGTCGCCTCACGCCTGATGGGTCGCCTCGAAGCGGTGGATCACGACGTCTATGCCCTGCAGGAACGCGCAAGGCTGCTGCACGAAGAAATCGATTCCAAACTTTCGTCCGAAACCAACCGGCACCTTTACATCCTGTCGCTGATGACGGCCTTCCTGCTGCCGCCATCGCTGGTGACAGGCTTTTTCGGCATGAATACGGATGAGTTGCCGTTTACAGTCGGCACCGGCGGCACGTTGTCGGCCGGCGTCTTTATCGTGATTTCGGTCGTGCTTGCCTGGTTCGTGCTCAAACGGGCACGGATCCTGTAATAAAAAAGCCGCCCGGTGATGACCGGACGGCTCTATCAATTTCAGCCTGGCATTCTATCAGCTGTAAGGCGAATAGCAGGGCTGGCGCGGGCCGTGGTAAGGCTGGAACGTGTTGCTATAGGCATCGTAGGAACGATAACGGCCATAGCACCAGTTCACGTGCGCCTGGCTCATGCCGCCACGGCGGACCGGGCGGTATTCGCGATAGACCGGGCGCGGACGATATTCCGGCACCGGACGGTAGACTTCACGCGGCTGCGAAAGAGCGCCGCCGATGATCGCGCCCGTCGCAAAGGCTGCGAGCGGGAACCAGTAACCGTCATGGTGACGATAGCCCGGGCGATAATCGCGATAACCGCGATGGCCGCCATACCAGCCGCGACGGTCACCCCAATCGCCGCGACCACCACGATCGCGCCAATATTGCACATTCACGATATTGCCGGCGTCGCTGCCTGTAGCCTCGACGCTTTTCGGCGCCATCGGCAACGGCATTGCTGCTTCTGCGGGAACGATCGCTCCTGCAACCACGATCGCAGAAAGACCGACAGCCAAGATATTCTTCATATAGTTTCTCATCTGACTTCCTCCATTCACGACGGTCAACAGGCCGCTCTCCGTGAATAATAGCACTTTTTTCTTCTCATTCGGCCAGTTTTTCGGTCTGGCTGGAACATTACTGGTTGCAGGCTAGGCGTTTTCGCCTGAACCCAGCATTAACGCTCCATTCACGCTTCGGTTACCCGATCCGGCAGCGGCAAAACAAAAGCCCGGATAAAAATCCGGGCTTTCGAAAATCCTGTCAGCGGCTGTACGGCGATACGCATATGCGGCGCGGACCGCTGTTCGGCTGGTAGCTATTGTCGTAAGCGCGGTAGGACCGCCAGCGGTTCTGACACCAGGAGACATGGCTGCCGCCATAGGTCGGACGCGGCTGCTGCATGGCGCCGCCGATGATCGCACCGGCCGCAAAGGCTGCCAGCGGGAACCAGTAACCGTTATGATAACGATAGCCCGGGCGGCGATCGCGATAGCCGCGGTGGCCGTTGTAATATCCGTCACTCGGCGGGCGGGGGCGATACATGCGGTCCCCATACCTGCGGTCGTTTCGGCGGTCCCATTCGCGGTACTGCACCGGCACGACATTATTGTCGGCGGATATCGCCGGCTTCGGCATCGGCACAGGCGCCTGGAAGGCCTGCGACGGCGTGAAGCTGGTGAGGAAAACGACAATCGCCGTGGCGACGCTCGTTGTCCGGAAATTCATCATGGTCTTCCTCCGTTTGCTCTGGCGCGTTAAACCGCGCCCTTTAACCGCTCGCTCTCATCGGAGGTAAGGGTCAGCCCCATGGAACACCCGAAAAGAATTCGATGACGTGCAAACGAGTTTAGGGAAATTTGGTTCCATGACAACCATCCGGTGAAGGATAGGGAAGATGACACGCTATTGGCGTCAGGCTTCCACCTTCACATCGGTCAAGGGCCGTGAACAGCAGGCGAGAATATAACCTTCCTCGATCTCGTCATCGAGAATGCCGCCATTGTGGTTCATCTCCACCTCGCCGGACAGCTTCAGCACCCGGCAGGTGCCGCAGATACCCGATTCGCAGGCCGCGCCGATGCGTACGCCAGCGGCGCGCGCCGTCATCAGAACCGTCTGGCCGGGCTGGCAGGCCATCTCTTTTCCGGAAAGCGTGAAGCCCACCATCGACAGCGCCTCACCGTCCACATCGGTGAGAACGCTCTCGCCGACCGTGACCGGGGCTGCGGGTGAGAAGCTTTCCTGATGGTAACGGCTCATGTCGAAGCCGGACGCGTCGAGCATGGAGCGGACGGCGGCCATGAACGGCTCCGGCCCGCAGCAGAATACGGTGCGCTCCATGAAGTCAGGAGATAGAAGCGCGATCTTGGCCTTGTCGACCATGCCCTTCAGGCCGGACCAGAGATCGGTGCGGCCGCAGTTCTCGACGATGAAACCGAGCGACAGCTTCGGCATGAAGCGGGCGAGATATTCAAGCTCGTGGCGGAAGACGATATCGGACGGCGAGCGCGAGCAGTTGATGAAGGCGATGTCGCTCTGCGGCGCACGGTCGCTCATGTCGCGCACCATCGACATCATCGGCGTGACGCCGGAGCCTGCCGAGATGAACAGATATTTGTCACCGGGGTGGCGCACATAGGAGAAATCGCCGAGCGGGCCGAGCGCCCGGATTTTCATGCCGGGCCTCAGATTATCGAACATCCAGCGCGTGCCGATGCTGTTGGCCTGCGCCTTGACCGTGACCGAAAGCGCATAGGGCCGTGACGGGCTGGAGGACAGGGTGTAGGTGCGATAGAGCGGCTCCTTGCCCACCGGCAGTTCCAGCGTGACGAACTGACCCGGCAGATACCGGAACCAGTTCTGATCTTCGGAGCGGAACAGGAATGTCATTACATCCTGTGTTTCGGGCGTCACCGAAATGCACTCCAGCAGCTGGAGCTTGTCGCTCCACGGCTTCATCTCGTCTATGTGCTTGTAGGTCACAACCATATTCATCTTCGCGTTACGCTACTGCCGAAAGCCGGGCCTTGTCGCCGGAAAGCCGGTCGATCATGAAATCGGAATACCAGTTGACGAACTGCATCACACCGCCCTCGTCTTCCATGGAATAAGGCCCAGGCTGGTAAGCAGGCGACCGGATGCCGAAGGCGTTTTCCTCGACGATGCGGCGGTCCTGATCGTTGGTTTCGTTCCAGACGTGGGTCAGGTCTTCCAGATCGTAGTCGACGCCTTCCACCGCGTCCTTGTGCACCAGCCATTTGGTGGTGACCATGGTCTCATTGGCATTGAGCGGCAGCACCCGGAAGGAAATGGTGTGGTCGCCGAGGAAGTGGTTCCAGGTCGTCGGATAATGGAACAGCAGCAACGCGCCGATATGGCTGATGCTGACATCCTCGGACAGCGGCCGGCGCACGGCGCGTTTGCCCGACATGGTATAGCTTTCCGCCTCGCCGATCAGCGGCATGCGGGCGACGCGGAACTGGCCCTGCGGATCGATCTTGAAACGGCTCGGCAGGCCGGCGGCCTCGCAGCGCGCCCAGTGACCGCCGATCTCGGGATCGCTGGCGCCGCCATCCGTTCCCGTCACACTCGGGTTTTCGGGGTAAGTGCGGCAAAGTTCCGGGTGGTTGGCGGCGCAATGGTAGCACTCGCGGTTGTTTTCCCAGACCAGCTTCCAGTTGCCCTTTTCGATGATCGTGCTTTCATGCGCGACCTTGGCCTCCCAGATGCGGTGCGGGGCCATGTAGCTTTCGACTTCGGCCCGCATGGGCGCGAAATCCGCCGGCTGGTCGGCAAGGCAGATGAAGACGTAACCGGCAACGGTCTGGCAGGCGACCGGCTTCAGGCCGAATTCCGCCTTGTCGAACTCCTCGCCCATATGACGCGCGAACAGGAGCTTGCCATCCAGATCGTAGGTCCACTGGTGATAGGGACAGACGAGACGGGCGGACTGGCCCTTATGGGCGGAGCAGACGCGGGAACCACGATGGCGACAGGAATTGTGAAGGGCGCGGATCTCGCCGTCGCGTCCACGGACGATGACGACGGAATAGGAACCGACCTGCACGGTGAAATAATTGCCGGATTTGGGCACTTCGCAATCATGGCCGACAAACAGCCAGTCGCGATACCAGATGGTTTCCATATCCAGCTTGAAATAATCCTGGTCCGTGTAGAAGGGCTGTTCCAGGCTGAAGCCCTCGCGGCGGTTCTTCAGCTGGCGCAATACGGTATCACGCAATTCCATGGCCAAATCCTCGATCAAACCGCCCTGCCCGGCACCATTTACCGGGCTGCGGAAGCATGATCACATCTAAACACCGGCGGTCATTTGCAGCAGCACAGACAGCGACATCGGCTTCCGCATTGGCGACAAATTGCGACATCAGCAAATGCCTGCCATAGCCCATTCCGCTGCGAAATCCGGCAGCTACTTGGTGAACAAAACCACGTCGCAATATGACGCATGATATTGCGCGATTGCCTCTCCACCCATCAGAAAACAGGGGGTGCGACGCAACGGAGTATTAACGCGAACTAAATTATCTTGCCGCATCGACAGCAACGAGGGCGTTCCTGGTGGAGAAGGCGACACGCATACGTTATTTCGATGCGGCCAGACATTCGATCATGCCGATACGGTCGAAGACCGCGCATTCGGATTTTCTGCGCACCGGCCGGATCAGCCGTTATGAAGAACGCTGGTTGCCGCGGGAGCGTGTCTATTACAGCCATGAGGAGGTGGCAGCGATGACCGGGCGCAAGCTCGAGGCCGCCGCCGATGCCACCCATAGCCGCCTCAACACCTTTCACCAGTCCATCCGTTTTCCCAAGATGGTCTCCCACCATCTGCTCAACGACCGGCCACATCTCGGCTATTGTCACGTCACGGCGGCGAAAACCAGTTTCGACGCTGAACGCCACGTGCTGTGGTCCTTCTATTTCGCGAATTTTTTCGCCGAACTGAGCGGTGAAGAGAACTTCTTCGAAAATATCGATGCGCGTTATTCCCGGATGTATTTTGCCGTCGCCATCAATGCGCTTCCCGACAAGGAATTCGCAGTCGATACCTCCTTCCATCGCGGCGGCCTGCTGTTCCAGACCCATGACCCGCGCGTGGCGCTGAAAAATGTGCTGCTGCTCGGCGCGCGCTCGGAGGAGATGCGCAGGATCATCAAGGCGATATAAACGATAGCGCTTTCCATCCGGGCCCGAAATACGCTATTGAGCGCGCTGAAAGGCAGCATCATGGCGCGTCATATCAACATCGAAAATGAGCGGGAAACCGCGTTGCAGGCCGCCGTAGCGGAGCTTGCGGACGGCCAGCCCATCGCCCTGCCGACGGAAACCGTCTACGGCCTTGCCGCCGATGCGACCAATCCGGCGGCCATCACCCGCATTTACGAGACGAAAGGCCGGCCGCAGTTCAATCCGTTGATCTGCCATGTGGCCGATATTGCCATGGCCGAACGTTATGCGGTTTTGGACCCCATTTCGCTGAAGCTTGCGCAGGCCTTCTGGCCCGGCCCGCTGACGCTGGTTCTGCCGCTGAGACCGGAAAGCGGCATTCATTCGCTGGCAACGGCCGGGCTTGATACGGTCGGCATCCGCGTGCCGCAGGGTTTTGCCGGTGATCTGATCCGCCGGTTCGACAGGCCGCTGGCCGCCCCGAGCGCCAATAGTTCCGGCAAGATCAGCCCAACAAGTGCCGCCCATGTGGAGGCCGATCTCGGCCGGAAGATCAATCTCATTCTCGATGGCGGGGCCGCCTCGGTCGGCGTCGAATCCACCATCGTCAAGGTGGACGAGGATGGTCGCGTACGGCTGCTTCGCCCCGGCGGCATCGTCACCGAGGACATAGAGACCATTGCCGGCCTGCGGCTGGAACGGCCCGAAAAAGCCTCTGCCGCGATTGAAGCGCCCGGAATGCTGGCGTCGCACTATGCGCCCGGTGCATCCGTGCGCCTCGGCGCCACATCTGTTTTGCCGAACGAAGCGCTGATCCGTTTCGGCAGCGTCACGATTAAGGGTGAAGAAGCGGCCCGCGCCGTTTTCGATCTCAGCCCCGCTGGCAATCTTGCCGAGGCCGCCGCCAATCTGTTCGATTATCTCAAAGCCGCCGATGCGACCGGCGCGAACACCATCGCCATCACCGCCATTCCCACACATGGTCTCGGAGAGGCGATCAACGACCGCCTTTCCCGCGCCGCCGCACCGAGAGGCTGACGGCACTTAACCCCTTTTCGCCCATGCTTCAAAAGACAGCGAGACACCCATGACCGCCATCCCCTCCTCCGACATCCTCGACCGCTTCACCGCCATTGTCGGCGAGAAAAATGCGGTGCGCGACCCGGCGGAAATGGCGCTGCGTCTGGTGGAAAATCGCGGGCTTTATCGCGGCGCCTCGCCGCTGCTCGTCAAACCCGGTTCGGTAGAAGAAGTTGCCGCCATCCTTAAGCTCGCCAGCGAGACCGGCACACCAATCGTGCCGCAGACCGGCAATACCGGCCTTGTCGGCGGCCAGACACCCCGGGCGGAAGGCACCGACATCATCCTGTCGCTGGAGCGCATGAACCGCATCCGCGATATCGATCCGGTCGCCAATGTCATCGTCGCCGATGCCGGCTGCATTCTCGATGACATCCACAAGGCAGCGGAGACGGTGGAACGGATGTTCCCGCTGTCGCTCGGCTCGCAAGGCTCCTGCCGCATCGGCGGCAATCTCGCCACCAATGCCGGCGGCACGGCTGTTCTCGCTTATGGCAATATGCGCCAGCTCTGCCTCGGGCTTGAAGTCGTCCTGCCAACCGGCGAAATCTGGAACGGGCTGCGCCGGCTGAAAAAAGACAATACGGGTTACGATCTGCGCGATCTCCTCATCGGTTCGGAAGGCACGCTCGGCGTCATCACCGGCGCGGTGCTGAAGCTGTTCCCGAAGCCGCTCGGCCATCAGGTGGCTTTTGCCGGGCTCGGCTCCACCGAAGACGCATTGAAGCTGTTCGAAATGGCCTCGAACCTCTGCGGTACGGCCCTGACCGGCTTCGAACTCATGCCGCGCATCGGCGTCGAATTCACTACGAAACATATTCCCGGTGTGCGCGACCCGCTGCAAACGCCGCATGACTGGTACGCGCTCATCGATATATCCACCTCCGATTCGGCGGAGACAGCCGAGACGATGATGCAATCGCTGCTGGAGCGCGGTTTTGAGGCAGGGTTCGTTCAGGATGCGGTGATCGCGGCGTCAGAAGCCCAGCGACAGGCGCTGTGGCACATGCGTGAAAGCATGTCGGATGCGCAAAAGCCGGAAGGCGGCTCGATCAAGCATGACGTTTCTGTTCCGGTCTCGAAAATTCCGGAATTCATGGCGACGGCGGAAAAGGCGGTGATTGCCGCTATTCCCGGCGCCCGCGTCTGCGCCTTCGGCCATCTTGGCGATGGCAACATCCACTACAATATTTCCCAGCCTGTTGGTGCCGACAAGGCCGAATTTCTTGGTCGCTGGCGAGACATGAACGAGATCGTCCATGGTATCGTGCTGACGCTCGGCGGCTCCATTTCCGCCGAACATGGCATTGGCCAGCTGAAACGCGACGAACTGGCCGCCATTCGGCCCGGCATCGAAATGGACCTGATGCGGCGCATCAAGCACGCCTTTGACCCGGCCGGCATCATGAACCCCGGCAAGGTGCTTGCCGCTGGCTAGGTTGGGCTTTCAGGAAGACTGATGCGGGCGGTTTTGGCCGCCCGCTTTTCGTGACGACAGGGCCGGCTCAAACTAACGGGCGCATTCGATCAATTTCTGAAGACCGCCCCAATTGTCGAAATGCGTTTTTCCCATTGCCGCAATTTCAGCCCGCCATTTTTTAGCGTCAACGGTCGGATGGGACGTCTTTCCGGGAAACACCACCGTAATAACCGGGATCGGATCTTTATTTTTGCGTTCGTCGGCAATGCCCGATTTCGCTCTCAGAACGCCACCCCTGTCCACAAGCGGATTGTTGCCGATATCCTGGTGGAAGCGCACGGAGGCCTCACCGAGCTTGCCGCCGTCACCATAAACCCCGTACGCGAAGCGCTTGGTCGCCGGGCGATAGACCACGGCGATATCGCCGTCCTTCACGCCATATTTCCTCACGAAGCTGCTGGACAAAACAACATAGGGAATTTCGGTGGCATCGACCCAATGCCTTTGTGTCCCCGCCGGTCCATCCGGAACTGAAACAGATGTTTCGGTGATAAAAGCCTTGCCGGGCAAGGGATCGCCGGCTTTTTGAATTATCGGCTTATTGTTCTCATCTTTCGAAAAGCCGAAAATCCTGACCTTCGAATAATCACCCGTGGCAACGGCTTTCTTCCAGGCATTCTGGCATTTTTTTTGCCATCCCTTGGGGTCCGTATCGGGTGTTGAACCCACGGCCGTCATGCCGTCGCAGGTATAAGACAGCCCCTCCCCATTCACGAGATAAGAGTTGGGCGCCCCATCCGCATCGACCTTGAGTTCCTTTGTGGAAAAAACGACACCTCCCGTTCCACACATGGCCTGAGACAAGGCTGTCGTTGGCAGCGCCAATAGTGTGGCAGCGCAAAAGACAGCGTGCATCCTGGAAGAATTCGACCTGAAAAATCCGTGTGACATGCAACCCTCCCCCTACAAAACATGTATAGGTTGCATTTATTCATGCAGAAGTCGAGTCCAGTCTTTTTCAGGGACAGAATCGGGTGTCTCAGCTGCATTTCAGCCCGTTTAAATCTTCAATTCTTCAGAATTAGTCTTCAAGCAGCTTCAGGATTACGGGCTAGCCCGACGGCCGGGCGGTCCAGGCGGGAAGCAGCTCCGCATTCAGGCGGCGCGGCTTTTGCGCATGGACGAACTGCGTCAGGCCCATGCCGGATTTCGCAATCGCCACCGCATGTTTCTTCGGCATCAGGTAACCATATTCCAGCGGCGGCGAGCGACGCATGATTCGGCTGAAGAATGGACGCTTGTGGTAACGGGAGGGCGAAAACCGCGCCGGCTCCGCACATATCGTCACATATTCCAATATTTCCTCAATCCAGCCGCTTTGCGGCCGCGCACCTGGCTCCACCAGCAATATCCACTGTCCGCGCGCAGAGCGCATGACATCTTCAATGTCCCATTGCCCATAAAAGCGGCAGCCGGCGGCATCGGCGACACGCGACGATCCATCGCGCGAGCCGTGATCGAGGATCACCACATCGCTTACAAGCCCTTCCACGGCACCGGTTACAAGCGCAGACAAGGTATGCGCCAGCTCCGGTTCCTGATCCCGGCATTCCATTATGACTGTCAACATATGCATAGCTCTAACGCATCGCACAATAAATTGCCACTATGCCCTTCACGGTAAAATCTGCCATTCGCAGTGCGGATCGGCACCCCGCTTCGCGGCGAAATCACTCCCCCAACCTTTCCCTGCATGGATGTGGACAAAGATCAGTTCTGCGTTTTTTGTTCTTGTATTGTTCTCATTTCTGCGTTAGGAATTTAATCATCGAAGAGGTGATGAAAGCCTGTTTGAACGGAAACGGTTTAGGGTGTTTGGCGGGCCTTCAGGCGCGCGGCGCTCGGGAGCATCCAGATGAGAAACCATACGCTTTCGGGGCAGGCTGCCTTCCAGCCGAGCCATATGCCAGATATTGCCAACGCGCTGGCCGATGCATCGGGCCTGCGGATCGAGATCGACCGTCGTCGCGGCCGTGGCGCCGGGATCAATCCGGATGGACGCTTCGAGGCCCTGCAGCGCGAGGTTTTCGACGATGGCTGGCAGACGCTCGAAGACATGCCGGAATTCCGCACCGAGGTGCAGGTGGAAAAGCCGCGCAGCATCATCACCCGCAACGAATCGCCCGATATCCCGTTCGACCGCTCCATCAACCCCTATCGCGGCTGCGAACATGGCTGCATCTATTGTTTCGCAAGGCCTACGCACAGCTATATGGGTCTTTCGGCCGGGCTGGATTTCGAATCGAAGCTGTTTGCCAAGCCGGATGCGGCGAAGCTTCTGGAACGCGAGCTGGCAAAACCGGGTTACAAGCCGCGGGTGATCGCCATCGGCACCAATACCGACCCTTATCAGCCAATCGAGCGTGAATGGCGCATCATGCGGCAGATACTGGAAGTGCTGGCCAAGGCCGACCATCCCGTCGCCATCGTCACCAAATCGGCGCTGATCAAGCGGGATATCGACATTCTGGCGCCCATGGCCAAAAAGGGTCTCGCCAAGGTCGGCATTTCCGTGACGACGCTGGATCGCAAGCTCTCGCGCAACATGGAGCCACGCGCCGCCACGCCGGAGAAGCGGCTGGAAGCGGTCAAGGCGCTGACGGGGGCGGGTATTCCGGTTGCCGTGATGATGGCGCCTGTCATCCCGGCACTCAACGATCATGAAATCGAACGGATTCTGGAAGCCGGCAAGGCAGCCGGTGCGACCGAAGCGTCTTACGTGCTGCTACGCCTGCCGCTGGAGGTGAGCCCGCTCTTCCGCGACTGGCTGCTGCGCAACTATCCGGACCGCTACCGTCACGTCATGTCACTGGTGCGCTCCATGCGCGACGGCAAGGATTATGATGCGGAGTTCGGAAAACGCATGAAGGGCGCCGGTCCTTACGCCTGGCAGATCGGCAGGCGTTTCGAGATGGCGACGAAGCGGCTTGGCCTCATCCGCCGCGGCATTCATCTGCGCGACGATCTCTTCGTGCCGCCGGGCGGTGCGGGGGTGCAATTGTCGCTGCTTTGAGAAGCAAAGGCAGGAAGTGGCTTGGGGTGATGAATGTCCGAAATACACTCAACCTCATCCTCGGGCTCGACCCGGGGATCCATCGTTCGACGGGTTGTGGATCCTCGGGTCGAGCCCGAGGATGACGTCGAGTTTGAAGGATAGGTCGTCAATAATTTGAGGCTCGGCAAGCCGAAAATAGATTGAATCCAAAACGATAAGGAGCAACCACCTCGTCTCGTTGCTCTCGACGAAATGCCCGGCGGGTTTTCCCTGGTCCGCCGGTCATCGCCCCCCGGAACCGCCGCCTCGCGTGCGATCGCTTTTCCTCCGCCGCCCCGCTGGAGGATCGAAGGTCATGATGACCTCAAGGGCATAGTGAGCCACGCCCCCTCGACCCGGCTCACCCTGCCTGTCATCGCCCGCCTCCGGGGGCTTGCAGGAGATCGGGTGTGTGTGCAAGTTTCGCCGCATGAAACGCCGTACACCACCCGATTCTCCTGCCCTCTTCGATCTTGCCGATACCGGCCCGGATTTTTCCTTCGAGCTTGAGGCAAAAAAGAATGGTCTCTGGCCCGTGGCAGGCACGGATGAAGCAGGCCGCGGGCCGCTTGCCGGCCCAGTCGTTGCGGCAGCCGTCATTCTCGATCCGGACAATATTCCCAAGGGTATGGACGATTCCAAGAAGCTGACGAGGCTGAAGCGGGAAAGCCTCTTCGTACAGATCATGGAAACATCGATCGTATCGGTCGCTTCCTCCGGCCCCGGCCTGATCGACAGCATGAATATCCTGCGCGCCAGCCTCGACGCCATGCGCCGCGCCGTGCTCGGCCTCGAAACCTGCCCCGCCCTTGTGCTCGCCGACGGCCGCGACAGGCCGCCCGGCATAACCTGCGAAGCCAGGGCCGTCATCAAGGGCGACTCCCGCTCCCTCTCCATCGCCGCCGCCTCGATCGTCGCCAAGGTGACCCGCGACCGGATGATGGAACGCGCCGGTGCGGTACATTCGTCCTATGGCTTCGAAGGCCATGCCGGTTACGGCACACCCGCACATCTGCGTGCCATTGAAAGCCATGGGCCCTGCCCGCTGCACAGGATGAGTTTCCGGCCGCTGAAGCGGGATTGATTGCGTCGTCCACTCGTCGTAATCGGACGATTTTTAGCTCCATGGCGCTCCAACACCTTGCGGGTGACGCCCCGTGATAGCTCAACGCCAAAACTGCATGGGGAAAGCTCGCCCGTTGACACTTTCGGCGAGCATGCAGACTAGATGACCGCACTGGGGATTTTTTATCGCAAGTTCTTTCAGAGATCGTAGCGGAAGCCGGTAATACGCTCCAGATCATTGAACAGCTCTCGTGCTGCGGCCGGATCATCGGCGTAAGGTGCCGTCGTCGTTTCCTTGGGACTTCCACGTAACTCAAACAGTGCACTTGGGCCATAGTAGCCGCCGGGGCGAGCATTCGGCAGCGTTGCAGCCATTAGGGTCGGCCAGGCGCCATGCGCTGCATCTTGCAGCAATGGATAGGTGAGAATGCCTGCGATCTTCGTACTTAGAGTCGTGGCGGCGAAAAGGTTCGTCCGGGCGCCGCCCGGATGGGCTATTGTGGAAAGCAGGCGGTTGCCAGCACGTTTCTGCAGTTCACGGGCAAACAAGATGTTAGCGAGCTTGGTTCTGGCATAGACCTGCATCGGAGCATATTTTGCCTTGGCCTCAAAGTCGGTGATCGGACCGGGCTTGAACATCTTGTGCGTGTTCGACGCGACTGTAACCACGCGGGGGTCGGATGCTTGCAATAGGGAAGGTAGGAGCAGGCCAGTCAGTCTATAGGGCCCCAACACGTTAGTTGCGACCTGAAGTTCATGGCCATCAACGCTCATCTCCCGCTTCGGCAAACCCATTACACCCGCATTATTAATCAGCATATCCAGCGCATCCCCATCGGCGAGCCAAGTGTTGGCAAACGCCGTCACGGACGCGGGATCAGACAGATTTAAGATTCCTGTACGAATGTCCGCATGCGGTAAAATCACCCTGATACGACCAGCAGCATCTTCGCCTTTGTCGGCACTGCGGGAGGCAATAGTGACCTGGCTGCCGGCACGTGCCAGTTCCAAGGCAGTGTACCAACCGATACCGCTGTTTGCGCCAGTCACAATAATTCTTTTGCCTTTCTGCGATGGGATTTCCGCAGGTGTCCATTTCGAGGTCATGATTGATAGCCTTCATTTCAATTGAGTTATCGCCATTCGCAACCTGTACGAATTAACATTATGACGGTTTTTGTATTTTTTGTCAAAATAGATTGATAACTTAAACAACACAAGCTCGTTACTCGGCTTGATTGACAAAAAACACGAATTTTGTCACGAAACGTTATGGCATCGAAGATCACCCCAGAAGAAGCGGCACAGCGCCGCGACAACATCCTGTTGGCGGCACGTTGGTGCTTCCTGAATTTCGGCTATGCGAAAACCTCACTCGATGACATCGCAAAGCGCGCCAACATCTCGCGGACACTGCTTTACAAAACGTTCACCGACAAAGAAGACATCTACACCGCCGTGTTCCGGCACTGGCTAATATCCCGGCACCCTGCCGCACGCCAGGCGGTAGAGGGTGTGGGGACGCCCCGGGAGCGTCTATTCGAAGTCTGCCGGATTATGATGATAGAGCCGTGGGCCGACATGATCGGCGCACCTATGGCTGGGGAGTTCTACGCGGTTTGCGAACGCCTCGATCCCGAAATTGACGCCCTCCATCGCATGGTCGCCTTGGAAAGCTTCGAGGCGCTGATAGGTGACGGGACATCGGCGGAGGTCTTCCTTTTCGCCTTGGATGGCCAGATTGGCGACGAGCCGGATGTACCCACACTCCGCGCGCGGATCAAACTGCTCATCGACCGCTTCATCTAGTCCGCCGTTTGTCCGAATGTCCCCTTCTTGGCGAAAAGCGGAAGCGCAATCGAACCCAACCCAGCCGCTGCGGTCGAAGAATACCCCTCGGAAAACTGCCGCATTCCCGATGAACAGACAATGTCATGTCTCGAAGCGGCTTCACCACCTCAAACAAAAAACCCCTCACGGCTCACGCCGGAGGGGTTTTTGATAGTCCGATGATGAACTTAGTTCAGCTTCGACTTCACTTCGCCGATCGTGGCGGAGAAAAGCTTGGCCTTTGCGGCGGCAGTCGTCTTTTCGGCAATGAGCTTCTCGGAAGCGGCAATGGCGATATCAACGGCGGCGGCGCGGACGGCGCCGATGGCGTCTTCTTCGGCCTGCTTGATCTTCTGTTCCGAAAGGGCCGTGCGGCGAGCGACGAATTCTTCCGTCTTCTGCTTGGCTTCTTCCGTCAGCGCAGCGGCTTCGCGCTCAGCGGCGGCAACAATGCCGGCGGCTTCGGCTTCTGCTTCCTTACGCTTGCGCTGATATTCGGCCAGCAGGTGCTGGGCCTCTTCACGCAGGCGCTTGGCTTCGGCCAGCTCGTCCTGAATGTTCTGGGCGCGCTCGTCCAGAGACTTGGAGAGCATGCCCGGAACCTTGAGATAGGCGATCAGGACGAAGAAAAGGACGAGACCGACAAGAGCGAAAAATGATGCATCAAATGCCATGTCAGGCTCCCTTCACGTTCGAAGCGGCGGCAATGGCAGCCTTGACGTCGGTATCCTTGACCTTGGCGCCCACCAGCTGGTCGACGATCGCGGTCGCGGTTTCCTCGGCAATGGCGCCGACATCGGCGAAAGCCTGGTCCCTGATGCCCGCAATGCGCTTTTCGGCGGCAGCAAGCTTTTCAGCAAGTCCTGCCTCGATAGCGGCGCGGTCGGCATCGGCCTTGGCCTTGGCGGCGTCACGTGCCGCGGAGCCGATCGAGCTTGCCTTGGCGCGGGCTGCCGCGAGTTCTTTTTCATAGGTTTCGACGGCTGCGTCGGCTTCGGTTTTCAGCCGTGCCGCTTCGTCGAGATCCTGTGCGATGCGTCCATGACGGTTTTCGAGAATGCCGCCGACGCGCGGAACGATGACCTTCTGCATCAGCAGATAGAAAAGGCCGAACGTGATCGCCAGCCAAAGGACCTGCGATGCATAAGTAGACTGGTCGAACGGCGGGAATACGCCGGAAGCACCTTCGGAACCATGCGCTACACCGGTTTCCGTGTGCGTGGCTTCCGGTTGCGGCTGGCCGACAGCCGGAGTTTCCGTATGCGTTTCACCTACGGTCGGTGCTGACTGGGCATAAGCCTCGGTCACGAACATGCTCACCTCCAGGGGGACTGCAAATGCGAAGGATCACGGCACGCCATCAGCGCGAGCCGTGATCCAGACCTGATGCCGTTATCAGACAGCGAACAGGAGAAGGAGAGCAACGAGCAGCGAGAAGATGCCCAGAGCTTCCGTAACGGCGAAGCCGAATACCAGACGGCCGAACTGGCTGTCGGCAGCAGAGGGGTTGCGCAGTGCGCCGGACAGGTAATCACCGAAGATACGGCCGAGTGCGAGGGACGTACCAGCCATGCCGAGGCATGCGAGACCTGCGCCGATGTACTTTGCTGCTTCCGCTTCCATGTGAGACTCCTTGAGATATTGGTTGTTGCGGCTATTCTTGACACCCGTTACCGGGGCCAGCGACTTTACTTCTCAGTGACCACCATGCACGGCATCGTTCAGGTACATGCAAGTCAGTACCGCGAACACATAAGCCTGCAGGAAGGCAACGAGAAATTCGAGAGCGGTCATTGCGACCGTCATGATGAGAGGCAGGACAGCGCCGCCGACGCCAAGCGCGCCGAGCGCACCCATGGAGGCGACGAAGCCCGCGAAAACCTTGAGCGTGATGTGGCCGGCCAGCATGTTCGCGAAGAGACGAACCGAAAGGCTGATCGGACGCGACAGGAACGAGATCATTTCAATCGACGCGACAAGCGGCAAAAGCGCCTTCGGCACACCCGAGGGGGCAAAGATACCGAAGAAATGCAGGCCGTGCTTGTAGAAACCGTAAACGATGACCGTGCCGATGACGAGGCAGGCGAGCGCAAAGGTAACGATGATCTGGCTGGTGACCGTGAAGAAATACGGGAACATGCCGAGAAGGTTTGCCGTCAGCACGAACATGAACAGCGAAAAGACGAAGGGGAAGAACACCATGCCCTTTTTGCCGGCACCTTCGCGCAGCATGGAGGCGATGAATTCATAGGACATTTCAGCAACGGACTGCATGCGGGTCGGGATCAGACCGCGGTTCGACGTTGCGAAATAAAGGAAACCGGAAGCGGCGGCCACGGTCGCAACCATGAAAAGCGACGCATTGGTGAAGGAAAAATCGACGCCGCCAATTTCGATCGGAATGATCGGCTGCACCAAGAACTGATGGGTCGGATCGTTTGCCACCGGCTGCCCTCTTTACCTGTCGCCGCGCATCGCGGCATCTCAACTGCCAAGAAAAAACAGCTTAAACGCCGCCTTTTCCACCCTCGTCTCGCTTGTCCGCCTTCTCCAGCAACGGCGGCTTGGCCACCGCGCCCGTCGAGCGCAACACATTCAATACGCCTGCGCAGAAACCGAGAAGAAGAAGAACGATCATCCCCCACGGCGTCGTGCCGACAAAATAATCCAGAAGATAACCCAGCATAGCGCCGACCACGATGGCCGAAATGAACTCCGATGAGAGCTTCACCGCCATCGCAAAACCCTTCCGGGTTTCCGCAGCGTTGGTCTCCGCCCTCACTTCCGCCTCATCCTCCGCTTTCACCTTTGCCAACTCATCAGCAAGGCGTTTGCGACGCTCGTCCAGACTATCGTCACGGTTGCCAGTCATCTTAAAATCCCACCCATTTTCTCCGTTCCAGCCATGCCAGAACCCTTTGGAGTTGTAAACGGTGACGGATTAAGCCTGTTCCAGCCCGCTCTGAAGTCGCGCGCAACATAGTTTTAGGGGCTTCTCTAGTCAAGGCACTGAGGGCGCTTGTTTCAGCACAAATTAATCATTGAAAAACAATAGCTTGATGCCAAGTCACTGTTTGGCGGCGATGTTTCGCGAGGGAATCGGCATTTTTGACACGCAAAATGCGACAAATTGGCGGTGGTATCAGCTCCAGCCGCCACCATAGGTACGGTAAAACACGTGCAGACCGATCCGGCCGACCTTTTTCATGGACTTGCCCCAGGCCGGGCGAACATAAACGGCATGATAATGAGTGGCGGAGCCCACTTCGTTCAGCCAGATCTTGCCGGCGGTGGTGGCCATGGCCACTTCGCGCGCCATTTTCCAATGGCGTTCGGAATTCACGCGGTCCTTTATATTGTCGCAGGCGAAGGAAAACTGGCAGCGGTTGCGCCAGTCCTTGTTCTGATAGACCACGCCGCAGATGGTTTTCGGATAGGTAGGGTTACGCACACGGTTGAGGATGACCTGCGCCACCGCCGCCTGTCCCTTGACCGATTCTCCGCGCGCCTCGAAATAGATGCCGGATGCCAGGCACTGCTGTTCAGCTGCGGAAAACACCTCGGCCGGCAGCGGGGTCGCCGCCCAGGCGTGGTCTTCCGGGCTGATCTGCGGCACGAAACGGCCGGCCTCGGGCTTTTTGAGAATGGCGTCGAAGGGCGATTCGCGGGCAAAATCGGGGGCGGCCGGCGCGTAGGCCGTGGCGAGAATGTCAGGGGTACGGTTGGTGATGAGTTCCGCCAGCATCGGCGACACGCTCTTGTCCACCTTCTTTTCATCGCGGCGGAAATAGAAAGAGGCGAGTTCAACATCCTTGCCGCGTTTGGGCTTCACGAAGGCCGTGCGGTCCTTGCGCTTCAGCGGCTCGATATCCAGCATGCTGGTGCGTTGAAGGACGGAGCCGGCGGTGAAGGCCTTTGGCGGCTGCATGATTTCGGTGGCGACGATGCGGCCCTTCTTGGCGGCGCGGTTGACACGCTCGCTGTCGGGCGTCGTGGCCTCGCCCTTCTTGTTGGTGACGAAGGCGACCTTGCTGCCATTTGGCAGGGTCATGCCGCTGCCATGCAGCGCCGCCTCGCCCGCCGCATCATTAAAAGTGAGCGAGGCATTGTGCACCGAACCCGCCGGAGAGGCAGTCAGCACCATGCGCCATTGCTCGCCGCCATTGTCCAACCCGGCCAAGAGCGAGGCCAGATCTGCACGCGCAGCGAGGGAAGGAAAGACGAGCCAGGCGGCAAGGCCGAAGACGACGGGCGAGGCCCATCTGGAGGTCCATGCCTGAAGGGACGCGGAGGACCGACGACGCATTACACTTTTCGAACGCAAAACCAGCACTCCGAACACCGACAACCATATTTGCTACAGGTGTTGAAGAATCTCTTATTAACCTTGATGCTTGGTTAACGCCGCGAGCGGACGTGGCTTCACGTTAATGTGTGCGCGCCTTCTAATGCGCATGGCGTGGAGTCGAGTTCGCATGTGCCGATCATAACGGTCCCGCCGGCCATCTCCACATCCGTCATTCCGGCCTCGAGCCGGAATCCAGCCGAAGCGCGTCGGCGCGGTGTAAAGATCCCTTTCAGCCCAAGGACTTGGGCTGGCTGGATACCGGCTCAAGGCCGGTATGACGGAAGGAAGGAGGCCGCTCAGCTACCTGAAGGCATGCCCGCGTCATCACACGACGACGTGAGAACCCAGTTCCACCACACGGTTGGCCGGAAGGCGGAAATAGTCCGACGGATCGGCCGCGGTTTCGGCAAGGGCGATGAACAGACGGTTCTGCCAGCCTGGCATGCCCGATTTCGGATCCGGCACCAGCTTGCGGCGACCCAGGTAAAATGAGGTCGACATGATGTCGAACTTGTAGCCGGTGCGCCTCAGGTAACCCAGCGCCTGGGTGACATTCTGGGTTTCCATGAAGCCGAAATGCAGTTCCACCACCGCGAAACGGTCACTGAGTTTCGTCAGCGTGTACCTGTTCTCCGGGCGGACGCGCGGCTGGTCCTCGGTGCGGATTGTCAGGATGACGTTCTTGTCATGCAGGACGTGGTTGTGTTTGAGATTATGCAGCAGGGCCGCTGGTGCTGCCTCCGGATCGCCAGTCAGGAAAATCGCAGTGCCGGGCACACGCACCGGCGCATGGGCGCTTTCCTTTTCCACCGAGGCGACGAAAGCCTTCAGCGGCACGTCGCTGCGGCGGGTCTTGGCAAAGAGGATTCGCGAGCCGCGCTGCCAGGTGGTCATAATGATCGTGAAGGCGATCGCCAGCAGAACCGGCACGTAGCCGCCGTCGTGAATCTTCAGCAGGTTCGCACCGAGGAAGATTAGCTCCAGCAGCAGAAGCGGCGCCAACACGGCAAGCGCCAGCCAGACAGACCACTGCCAGCGTTTGCGCACGAATTCAAAGAACATCAAGCTGGTGACGACCATCGCACCCGTGACGGAAATACCGTAGGCGGTGGCCAGCGCATCGGAACTCTTGAAGGTGAGCACCAGAGCGACGACGCCGAACAGCAGGATGGTGTTGACGGCCGGCAGGTAGATCTGCCCGGTATTGGTTTCCGAGGTGAAGAGGATTTCCATGCGCGGCAGGTAGCCGAGATGGATGGCCTGACGCACCAGCGAAAACGCGCCTGTTATCACCGCCTGGCTGGCGATGATGGTGGCGGCGGTGGCGAGAATGACGGCAGGCAGGATCGCCCATTGCGGGAACATCAGGTAAAACGGATTGGACATCGCCGCCGGGTCTTTGAGCACCAGCGCGCCCTGCCCGAGATAATTCAGCGTCAGCGCCGGGAACACCAGACAGAACCATGCCCACTGGATGGGGCGGCGGCCAAAATGGCCGAGATCGGCATAAAGCGCTTCGGCACCGGTGATCGTCAGGAACACCGCGCCGAGCACGACGATGCCGTAAAAGCCTTCATTGGCCAGAAACTCCACCGCGTGCCACGGATTGAAGGCAAAGAGAATGCCGAAATCATCCGCGATATGAATGAGGCCGGCGAGACCCATCACGAGGAACCAGACCGCCGTGATCGGCCCGAAGAATTTCGCCACCGTTCCCGTGCCATGCGACTGGATGGCGAAAAGACCGATGAGAATGCAGACGGATATCGGAATAATGAAGTCGTCCATAGCGGGCGTGACGAGTTTCAGGCCCTCCACCGCCGACAGCACCGACAGCGCCGGCGTGATCATCGCATCGCCCAGAAACAGCGCCGCGCCGATGAGGCCGAGCACGATGAGCACGCCGCGGTGGGTACCCGCCGTCTTCATCAGCAGCGCTAGCAGCGAGAGCGTGCCGCCCTCGCCGTCATTGTCGGCGCGCAAAAGCAGCGTGATGTATTTGAACGTCACGATGATCGTCAAAGCCCAGATCATCAGCGATGTGAGGCCGATGACCTCCTCCCGCGTCACGCCATCATAGGCGATCGGCCGCAGGGCTTCGCGGAAGGCATAAAGCGGGCTGGTGCCGATATCGCCGTAAACAACGCCGATCGAACCAAGGATGGCGGCGTAAAGCCCCTTGTTCTGATGCTTGTCATCCGCATCCGGTTTCTCGGCAACGTCCTTGTCGACGATTTGAGACATGATGATCCTGGCTCCTTAGAGCCAGCCCTTCCAACGAAAAAAGAGAAACGGAATGATTGCGGACATCAGCATGATGACGAGCGCGAGTGGATAACCAAATGTCCAGTTCAACTCCGGCATGAGCTGAAAGTTCATTCCATAAACCGAGGCCACCAGCGTTGGCGGCAGGAACACCACCGAAGCGATGGAGAAAATCTTGATGATGCCGTTCTGCTCGATATTGATGATGCCGAGAGAGGCGTCGAGCAGAAATGTCAGATTGCCGGAAACGAAGGCCGCATGTTCGTTCAGCGACTGGATATCGCGGCCGATCGACTTGCCCTGTTCCCGCGCTTCCTTGTCTCCGCGAGCCTGATCGCTGGTGGACAGGAAGGTCTGCAGGCGCGCCAGCGATGCGAGGCTGACGCGGACCTTCGAGATCAGCCGGTGATAGGCGGCGATGTTGGTCAGACGGTCTTCGAGATAACGCGGCGCCTTGCGTTTGGAGCGTGCCTGGCTGCCGAGAATGTCGGCGGCGAGATTGTCGATGCCGGTGACCGAATTTTCGAGAATTTCCGCCGTGCGGTCGACGATGGTTTCCAGCAGCTTCAGAAGCAGGGCCGTGCCGCTGCGCATTTCGTGCGGCACGCGGGTGATGGCGGCGATGAAGAGGTGGAAGGATTTCGGCTCGGCATAACGGATCGTCACAAGGCGTTTGCCGGCAAGAATGAAAGCGACATCCGTGAGGCGCGGATCGTCCGATTCCGCCTTCCACACCAGAGAGGCAGTCATAAAGACGTTGCCGTCTTCCATATACAGGCGGCTGGAGGGTTCGATATCCTTCAAATCCTCACGGGTGGGCAGATCGAGCCCCAGCAGTTTTTCCACATGCTGCTCTTCCGCCCTGTCGGGATTGACGATGTCGATCCAGACGATGTCGTCGGGAATCTGTCCGGAGCCGTCGTCTGGCGACAGGCTGATTGCCTCGCAATTGGCGCGATAGGCTTTTATCAATCCGCTTCTCCGGTCCACATCGCAAGCTTCAGCCGCAATGCTGCTTAACATATCCTGTTTGCGGTCGGCAAACCTTTGGACGACACTTCAGGGCACGCCGGAACGAGCGGGATTTCATATCTCGCCAGCCCGATGGACCAAGAGCCAAACGGCGCAGGCGTATGCGCCCAAAGCGAGATGCAATCAAGCAATATTTTTTCTCGACAGCATTGCAGGCGAAGCATTTCTCGATATTCACATCCAGAAATATTGCCTGATACTGGCGATCAATCTTTGTTTTAAAAAGATTATTTAATACCGACAGACGCCTTTTCGGTTTATGCCGGAAGCCGTTGCGTTATTCGAAAACGATCTTCGGCGCGGCCTTTCTCTCGCCTGCACCGATGCGCGCCCAGACTTTTTCGGCGATATCGCGATAGATCTCTGCCTGCGGTCCATCCGGCTCGGCGGCGACAACCGGAGTGCCGGCATCCGACATTTCACGGATGGAAATGGTGAGCGGCACTTCGCCGAGGAACGGCACGCCGATCCGCTCGGCTTCGGCCTTTGCCCCGCCATGGCCGAAAATATCGTAACGCGCACCGGTATCCGGCGCGATAAAATAGCTCATATTCTCGATGACGCCGAGCAACGGCACTTCCACCTTGCGGAACATGGTGATGCCCTTGCGCGCATCGATCAGCGCCAGATCCTGCGGTGTGGAGACGATGACGGCGCCGGCAAGCGGCACCTGCTGGGCAATGGTCAGCTGCGCGTCACCCGTGCCGGGCGGCATGTCCAGCACCAGCACGTCGAGTTCGCCCCAGGCAACTTCGCGCAGCATCTGCATCAGGGCGGACTGCACCATCGGCCCGCGCCAGATCATTGCCGCTTCCTCATCCACCAGAAAGCCCATGGACATGACCTTCAGCCCGTAATTTTCCATGGGAAGGATGATGCGGTCTTCCTGCTGCTGCGGGCGGCCGGAAATCTTCAGGAGTTTGGGAAGCGAAGGGCCGTAAATATCGGCATCGAGCATGCCGACCCTGAGGCCGAGCGCCTGAAGACCGAGCGCCAGATTGACAGCGGTCGTGGACTTGCCGACCCCGCCCTTGCCCGAGGCGACGGCGATGATGGCGCCGACACCCGGCACGCCCACCTTGGAGGAGCGCGGCTGTGCAGCCGGGCGGCCGGTTGCTGCGGCGGGGCGCGGCGGCTGTTGCTGCTGGCCGGGTTTGCGATCCGCCGTCAGCGCGACCACGGCGCCGGCAATGCCCGTAACGCCCCTGGCCGCCTTTTCAGCGGCAAGCCGCAGCGGCTCCATCTCGGCGGCCTTGTCGGAGGGAACGGTAATCGAAAAATAGGCCTTCGCGTCGGCGATGAAGATTTCCGAGACCATACCGAGCGCCACGATGCTTTTGCCGCTGCCGGGATAGATGACGGCTTCCAGAGCCTTTTCCACCTGGTTCTTGCTGACGTCTGCCATTGTCTTACTCCGTATACGTGGTCCGGCCGGATATGGGCACTCTTCCGCGCCATCCATAGACAAGCGGGAGCGCTTCGCCAATGCCAAAGCGCAAACAGGAGAGATTAGCGGCGATTCGACACTGCCATTTCAGATTTCGTCATCCATATCGAGCGTTTCCGGGTCAAAGACCCGGCCGTCGAAAAAACAGTCCGGGCCGAGGACGAGGCCCGTGCGCGACGCGCCGACATGCACCGGTTCCCTGAGCGTGCCTTCGAGTTTCAGGTTGGCGCCCGGCACCGGCACGAAAAGCGGCTTCATCGCCTTACGGAAAATATCCGGCCGATAGCCGTTGCGCGCGGCCTCCACCACGGCCGCGTCGAATCGACATTCGGCGGGAACCTCGCCCCAACGCAACATCTGGCTGAAGAACCAAAGCGCCTGGCTCTGCCACGGAAAATTTGCGGCCTTGGCGCTGGTCACGAAAAACTCCGGATAACGCCGCATATCCCTCTGCGAGGTGGAGATATAGCCCGTCAGCGCCGGCAACAGGAATTCGCCGTTCTCGTCCATATAATGAGGGGCGGCGAGGATGCCCGTCAGTTCCTCGATATTGGCGGAATTGGCGCACCATTCGCCGGCGCGGTAGAGCGCACGCAACAGCCCTTCCAGCAGCGTGGCGTTCTCCTCAGCCCACTGCCGCTTCACAGACAGTATCTTTTCCGGCGCATTTTGCCAGATCAGCGCCCCGGTGGTGACGATCCGCCCGGCGCCGCCCAGCACCACGGCGCTGCCCGCCGGTTCGGCGGCACAGAGCGCATCGACCTTGCCGTTTTCCAGCAGGTCGGGCATGGCTTTCGGCAGGGCCTCGACAATTTCCATGTCCCGGCCGAGCAGCACACCGCAGCTTCCGAGCAGATAACGCAACATATAAAACGGCGTGGAAACGATATCCTCGACCGCAAAGACCGGCGGGTTTTTACCTGCCGCGCGGCGCGCCGCGCAGACGCGGGCCATGGCTCGCCCGAAGGCCGCAGGGTCCGGAAGCTTCAGACCTTCACGGTAAAGCTCGTCGTAAAATGCGTGCGAAACAGTGGTTGCCGATCCGCCCAGGGAAAGTGTGAAAACGCCGATAATATCGGCCGGCAGCTCATCGAGGCCGACTGCGGAACCGACCGGCACCGGAGCGGGCAGATGGGCGATGCGAACCTCATCCTCGGCAAGCGCAGTCAAAACAGCGCGTGCGGATTGTTTTCGGACGAGTTGCAGTTCTATGCCTTCATCGGCAGCAAAGCCTTTTTCGGCAGCGACTATCAGCACGGCGCAATCGACAGTCGGAGAAAATCCCGCTTTTACCTTATGCCGCTCCGGCAAACGATTTCTCCTTTCCGGTGATTCGAAAGAAGGATCGCCCAGGAAAGGCTTTATCACAATGATAAAATTACGATTTCGCTATTTTATCAAACCGACCCGCAGCGCCTTGGCCACGGCCTGGGTGCGGTTGACCGTGTCGAGTTTTTTCGTCGCGCGGTTGAGGTAATGATTGATCGTATGTTCCGACAACACCATGATTTCAGCGATTTCAGCGCTGGTCTTGCCGGCCGCCGTCCAATTCAGACAATCGATCTCCCGCTCGCTCAATTTTTCGGGAACCCGGAGATCGAGACGACGGATTTCCGATAGCCGGGCAAACACATGGCTTGAAATGTAAAACAGTTCCGCCAGCCGGCTTGCCGGCAAAATTGTCTTGTTGCCGGAGAACGACACCGCGCCCCTGGTTGTGGTGATGTCGTGAACGGGAAACCATATGGAGTTGATCATCTCAAATCGCTCGAAAAGGCCGATCACGTTTTTTTTGGCGATCTGTTCGTTGCCTCCGGCCAGGAAATCCGCGGAGACGGAAAAGGGCACCGTCGATTTTTTCAACTGCGCCATCACTTTGCTGTTCTGCAGCATGCCCTCTTCGTCGTAACGCTGCAGAAGCTCGGCTGGCCAGCTGGTGATGATGGTATATTGCGACAGCTCGCTCGCCATTTCGGATGACAGGTCAAGCACCATAAAGGCCCTGAACTCCCAGGCCTCCGTCAACCGTTTCAAGAACCGGAATATGTCGAATTGCGTGTTCAGACCGGCGATCTCGCGAACGCAATCAACACCAATCGCCTGAACGGCGGCCGTCTCTGTTTTCTGCATGAAAGCTGTTCTTCGAGAATGAGAAATACCGCCGCAAAGGCCACCTTTGCCCGGAAATTGCCGGGGATGTTACTCACCAAAATGATTCATGCAAACAAAAGTTGAAAACTTAATTCAGAATAGTCGAAAATAAGATTTAACTCGCGCAATTCGACGTCAAACCCGTCTCCCCGGTCGCGAAAATCGACGGGGCAGCGCCTGTTTTTCCTCAACCATCCGCAACCGGCGACAGTCGGCAGGCAAGCTCCGCTGAAATTTTATCAGCGGTTTCGCGCACCAGCGGCGCCCATTTGTAAAGCTGTTCCACATCCACCCGATAGGCGGGGCCGGTGACGGAAATCGCCGCATGGAAATTGCGTCCCGGCGCGTGGACCGGCGCAGCGGCGCAATGAATGCCGATCTCGTGTTCCTGAAGGTCAAAACCGTAACCTTGCACGCGAATGGTCGACACATCCCTTATCAGCGCTTCCGGCGTTGCGATCGTGTTTTCCGTAAAGCGTTGGAACTCCAGCCCGGCAGCCAGGTGTGCCAGAGCATCAGCAGGCAGCAGGGACAGCGCCGCCTTGCCAACACCCGTGCAATAGGCCGGCGAGGTCTTGCCGACCTGCGAATGCATGCGCAGGGTGTGCCTGCCCTCGATCTTGTCGAGATAGGTGACTTGCCCGCCGTTCAGAACGGCGAGATGTACAGATTCCTGCGTCATTTCCTGCAGAGCCGCCAGATGCGGGGCAGCGACACTGCGCAGATCATTGCCGCTCCAGGCTTTCGCCGCAAATTGCAACAACCTCAGGCCGACAGCATAGGTCTGGTCGGGGGCATGGTCGATCAAGCCTTCGGCAAGGAGGTGGGCGAGCTGGCGGTGGACCGTGCCGCGCGGCTGGCCGCAAGCCTCGACCACATCGGTAAAACGCATCGGTTTTTCCGCAAAGGCGATAAGTTCCAGAAGTGAGACCGCCTTTCCGAGCGTGCCGGTCTCACTTTGCGGTTTTCCTGCGCGACCGGGAACGGGGTCATGCTGTTGAGCATTGGGCGTTTTATTATCGGGCATGGCAACATCCACCGTCATCTGCCTTGACATAAGTGTGACGCCAAGAGAATAATTCCATTTAATAAAATCTAGTTCCATATATTGGAACAATCAAGCCCTCATGGATGAGACGATGTCGATGATGCAAGCCCAATTTCCCGACCTCAAGGATGCGGGCGTGCTCATTACCGGTGGCGGCTCCGGCATCGGGGCATCGCTGGTGGAAGCCTTCGCAATGCAGGGAGCGAAGGTCGCCTTCATCGACATCGCCGAGGAGCCGAGCGCCGCCCTCGTCCAGCGGCTCGCAGGAGTGGCTCCCCATCCGGTGCATTTTTTCAAGACAGACTTGAGCGACATTCCCGCCATCGGGCGGACGGTGGATGCGGCGGCCTCCGCCACCGGCGGCATCAAGGTGCTGGTCAACAATGCCGCGTGGGATGACCGCCACAACATAGACACCGTGACGGAAGCCTATTGGGACGCCAATCAGGCCGTCAATCTCAAGCAGATGTTCTTCACCGTTCAAGCCGCGCTGCCCTATCTCAGACAGGCGAAGAATGCATCCATCGTCAATTTTTCATCCATCTCATTTCTGCTGAACATGGGCGAACTGCCGTCCTATGCGGCGGCCAAGGCCGGCATTATCGGACTGACGAAGAGCCTTGCCGGCAGGCTGGGACCGGAGAATATCCGCGTCAACACGCTCCTGCCGGGCATGATCGTCACGGAGCGGCAGAAAGAGCTGTGGCTGACGGACGAGGGCATCACTGCCACCACGGCGCGGCAATGTCTCAAGCGCACGCTCATCGCCGCCGATCTCGCCGGGCCGAGCCTGTTTCTCGCATCCTCAGCATCAAGCGCCATCACGGCGCAATCCATAATCGTAGACGGAGGCCTCCTATAATGTCCGAACCCGCTTTTATCGCCGTCGACTGGGGCACGACCAGTTTCCGGCTCTGGCTTCTGAGCCGTTCCGGCGCGGTGCTGGCTGAGCGCAGAAGCGCGGAAGGCATGACCACCGCCGCGCGCACCGGTTTTGCCGAGGTGCTGCAATCGCATCTTGATGCCATGGGTGCACCTGACAATCTGCCGGTTCTCGTCTGCGGCATGGCGGGTGCGCGGCAGGGCTGGGTTGAGGCCGGTTATATCGACGTGCCGGCAGCGCTTTCAGCGGTTCTCGACGGCGCGGTTCGGGTACCAGGTCAGGCGCGGGATGTCCGGATTTTGCCGGGGCTGGCGCAGCGGGATAAAAATGCGCCCGACGTGATGCGCGGTGAAGAAACGCAATTGCTCGGTGCGCTCGCCTCCACTGATGCTGGCGAAAAGCTTGTCTGCATGCCGGGCACACATTCCAAATGGGTGACGGTCAAGGGCGGTGACGTGACCGGCTTTGCCACCTTCATGACCGGCGAACTGTTCGAGGTCATCTCCAAGCAGACGATCCTTTCCCATGCGGTGGCCGAAGCGGACGCTTTTACCGGCGAACACGAGGCCTTCAAGGCCGCCGTGCGCGACATCTACGCCAATCCCCAATTGGCGACCAACCGGCTGTTTACCCTGCGCTCGGGGCAATTGCTGCATGGTCTGACCGCGACCGATGCCAAGGCCAAGCTTTCCGGCATCATGATCGGGCTGGAAATTGCCGGCGCGCATGCCAATGCACGGCGGGACACACCGGTCGTGCTGATCGGCTCCGGCGCGCTCGGTGCGCTTTACGAAGGCGCCTTCACGGCCCTTGATATCCAATATACGGTCATCGATGCAGACGAGGCCGTGCGGCGCGGATTGCTGGCCGCCGCCAATACCATCTGGTCATAAAAGAAAGACCCACCATGCGTATCCCCTTCCCTGCCATGAAATATCCGCTGATCGCCATCCTGCGTGGTCTGAAACCCGAGGAAACCGAAGGCGTCGTCGGTGCATTGATCGAAACCGGCTTCCGTGCCATCGAAATCCCGCTTAATTCGCCCGATCCGTTCCGCTCGATCGAAATTGCCGCGAAGATGGCGCCTGCCGATTGCCTGATCGGTGCCGGCACGGTGCTGAGCGTAGAAGACGTGGAGGCACTGGATGCCGCCGGCGGCAAGCTGATGGTAAGCCCCAATGCCGATGCCGAGGTGATCATCGCCGCGCGCGTCAAGGGCATGGTAACGATGCCCGGCGTTCTCACGCCTACCGAAGCGCTGGTGGCTGCAAAGGCCGGTGCGACGGGGCTGAAATTCTTTCCCGCCAGCATCATCGGCCCGGCCGGCATAAATGCTATCAGGACGATCCTGCCGAAGGACCTCATCATTGTCGCAGTCGGTGGCGTTTCGGACAGGAATTTCGCCGAATATACCTCGGCCGGCATTACCGCTTTCGGGCTTGGAACCAGCCTCTACAAGCCGGGTATGACGGCGGCCGAGGTGCGCGAGCGTGCTACCGTCACACTTTCGGCCTATGACGCAGCCATCGGAGGATAAGAGCTTGGCGACTGTTTTTCCCTTTGCCGGACATGTGCTTGACGAAACGCCGATGATGCTTGGCGAAGGCCCGACCTTCGACCCTGCGACAGGCACCGCCTGGTGGTTCAACATCATCGAGCGCGAGTTGCACGAGCTGCATTTCGCTTCCGGCCGCAAGACGGTGTACGCACTGCCCTTCATGGGCAGCGCGCTGGCCAAGATCAGCGACCACAAGCAATTGATCGCCTCCGATGACGGGCTTTTCCTGCGCGACACGGCGACCGGCGTGCTGACATTGCATGCGGAGCTGGAAAAGGACTTGCCGGGCAACCGCTCCAATGACGGGCGCATGCACCCCTCCGGCGCGCTCTGGATCGGCACCATGGGCCGGAAGGCGGAGACAGGTGCCGGCAGCATCTATCACGTCGCCCGGGGAACCGTGACGAAACTGTTTGCCGAGATCAGCATCCCCAATTCAATCTGCTTCTCCCCCGATGGCGCGACGGGATATTACGTCGATACCAAGGTGAACAAGCTGATGCGGGTGTCGCTCGACGCGGAGACCGGCCTTCCCACTGGCAAGGCAGAGGTATTCATCGATTCCGCCGGGGTCGAAGGCGGCATCGACGGGTCGGTCTGCGATGCCGAAGGGCATATCTGGAATGCCCGCTGGGGTATTGGCGCGGTCGATCACTACGATACGGACGGCAATCACATCGCCCGATATGAGGTGCCGGCGGGACAGACAACCTGCCCGGCCTTCATCGGACCCGACGCGTCGCGCCTTCTCGTCACCTCCGCACGGGAAAATCTGGACGCGGGCGCCCTTGCCGCCAATCCGCAACATGGCCTGACCTTCGACCTCGGCATCGACGTCAAAGGCCGGTTCGAGCCGCTTTACCGGTTGTGAAGCGAGGCGCATGCCGCCCGCAACAAAACGCGGAGCGCCTTCTGGCAAGGGTTGTTCCCGAAACGACCTCCCTCATTCCTGTGCTTGTCACAGGAATCCAGTCAGCCCAAGTCCTTGGGCGGGAAGGAGTCGTTTCGCCGCGCAGACGCGCGTCGGCTGGATTCCTGTGACAAGCACAGGAATGAGGGCTGGTGAGTTCGACTCCGGTCTATGGTCACCCGGTTTTCAGGAAATATCCGACAATATCTCGCGATAATTCTCATGCAGATACCGCTGGGTTGCGGCGGCATCGGCGGGGCGGCCGTAGAAATAGCCCTGCCCCATGGCGCAGCCGAGCGCGCGCAGCTTTTCCTCTTCCACCCGCTCCTCGATGCCTTCGGCCACCACCTCAAGATCAAGTCCGTCACACATGGCGACGATGGCCTTGATGATGTGTTCCGAGGGGCGGTCGCTGCTGATGCGGGAAACGAAGGCGCGGTCGATCTTAACCTTGTCGAAGGTGAAATCGCGCAGGCGGCCAAGGCTGGACTGGCCGGTGCCGAAATCATCAAGCGAAATGCGAACGCCGGCACTCTGCAATTCGCTGATGATGCGTTGCGCGGTATCGGCTGACGTCATCACAGCCGTTTCGGTGATTTCAAGCTCCAGGCGGTGCGGATCGAGACCAACGCGGGCAAGGATCGAAAGAATATTATCCGCCGTGCTCGGGTCCATCAATTGCGCGGAAGACAGGTTGAAGGACAAAAACAGCTCACGCGGCCAGAACAGGGCGGCTTCCGCCGCCTTTCGCAGCAGGGCTTCCGACAGAGCGTCGATAAAACCCCGTTCTTCGGCAAGCGGCACGAAGACGGCGGGCGAAACAAAGCCGAGATCAGGGTCGTTCCAGCGGGCCAGCGCCTCGAAGCCGATGACCTTCGCCTCTTCCAGCCGGACGATGGGCTGGAAATGCACATCGATCGCATCGGTGATGATGGCGTTTCGCAAGGCCTGTTCCAGCTGGGTGGCGCGCTTCATTTCCTGCGCGATCTCACGCGAATAGACCGTTATCTGGCCACGTCCGCGCCGCTTGGAGCGATAAAGCGCCGTCTCGGCGCTTTTGAGCAGGTCCTCGAAGTCATCGCCGGCAAAGGGATAGATGGCAAAACCGAAGGAGGAGGAAAGCCGAACGTTACGATCACCGAGATCGTAAGGGGCCGAGAGCACGTCCTTGATCATGTTGCCGATGCGCTCCGCGCCGGTGCGTTCGAACACGAGCGGCAGCACGAAGGCGAATTCGTCGCCATCATGGCGCGTCACGACCGCGCCATCGGGAATGCAGGCCTTCAGGCGGTGCGCGACCTGACACAGGATTTCATCACCCGCCTGAACACCGAAAAGATCATTGATGGGTTTGAAGCCGTCTATATTGGCGATGCCGACCGTGAAGGGCGCGGGGTCGCTGGAGCGTTCGCTTGCGAGCATGCGGATCTTGTCCCGCAGACGGTAACGGTTGCCGAGCCCCGTCAGAGGGTCGCTGTAAGCCATCGCCTGCAGCTCGTTCTGGCTGACCTGCAACGATTGCGGTTCTGCCCGTTTCATTCCTGCATCTCGTTAATCCTGTGTGAACGCGCTCACAATGCAGGGCAAGTATTAAAAAAACCATAGAGCTGCGAACCAAAAATGCGGCGGCATTTTCGGAAAGTCTGCCGCTCGGGAAAAACGGCCGGGTCGGTGGGCGTTCAGGCCTGCAGCCGCATCGCATCCGCGCCGAAAACACGCAGAAAAACCGCCTCGACCATGTCAGGGCTGACGGGTTTCAGCAGCATGTCGTTCATTCCGGACGCCAGGCATTTGTCGAGATCGCCCTCGAAGGCGTGGGTGATGACCCCGACGATGGGAATGTTCTGGTCCCCCGCCAGTTCACGCATGCGGCGGGCGACCTCGAAACCGTCGATATCGGCGAGTGTCGTGTCGAGCAGGACGACGGAAGGCGCCTGCTCCGCAAAAAGCTGCAAGGCTTCCTCGCCCGAGGCGGCGAGCCGCCAGGAAAGCCCGAGACCTTCGAGTATCTGCGAAAAGACGATCTGGTTGACCCGGTTGTCCTCGACGAGAAGTATCTCGCAGACACCATCCGTCTTGAGGATCCTGGGCAGGTCTTCGGTCATGATTTCCCAGTCTTCCTCCGGCGATTTCTCGTTAGGAGACGATTTGAGACCGAGGGCGACGTGATGCAGCAGGGATGCGTCGATTTCCTCTTCCTCGATGGTGACGACTGGCAGGTCATGCGCAGCGGCTATATCGAGACATGTGACGCTCATCTGGGCATCGACGACGACGACATCGATGCCCACGCCGGCGGAGGTAGCGATATCGATGAATGCCTGCTGTTCTTCCTCGCTCGTCACCGCCGCATGATCCATGCCGCCCGCGGTCAACCGGCGGCCGGCGGATTCGGCAAAACGCCCGCTTTCGGAGACGACCAGCACCGCCTTGCTTTTCAGCAGGTCTTTAGCCGGTGCGTCCCCCTCGTCCTTTCCATAGGTGGAGGCGACGAAAGCGACATGTTCGAGCGAGGGGATGACGGGCCTGCCGCTCGCATCGATGGTGGCAAGCGCGGTGACATCCTCCATCGTCGTCACCAGAAAATGCCGCCCCGGGCGACCCACGCGCTGCTTGCGGGTAATCGTCAGCACTTCCTCGCCGTTTATGCGTCTCACTCTTTCGGGAATGAGGCTCGGCGTGCCGCTATCCATCACCGCGCGGTCAGCCGCATCGATCTGCGCGGCGACCTTGCGTGAATGCAGATCGAAAACCGTCTTGCCGAGAATGCTCTCCGCGCTGGTTTCAACCATGGTGCAGGCGGATTTGTTCACGGCCGCATAGGCCATGTTGCGGTCCTTGACCAAAACGGGGAATGGCAGATTGTCGAGGATGTCCTCGATCAGCTGCACCCGCTCAAGGTCGATGCGCCACTGTTCTTCCCTTTTTTTCTGTTCGGAAATATCGGCGACGACACTGATGCCGAGCCCGGAAGGCAGGCGGTTCATGACGAAACGCAGAAAGCGCTCGCCCTTCAGCCGTTCGGTCTTTTCCGATCTTTCCTTCCAGTGCAGCGCCAGCCGCTCGCCGATCCATTCGTCCCGCCCGAGCTGGCGGGCATTGGCGGCGAGATTTTCCGTCTCCAGCAGATAACAATCGTAAAGCGCGCTCAGATAGTCGCGCAGCCGCGCACCGGGGCCGACAACGGCCTCTTCCAGCGGGAAAAAATTCAACAGTTTCCGGCTTGCGAAAATAATGTGATCGTTACGGTCGTAAACGACGATCGCCGCGCCAAGCGCGTCGCAAAGGGCATCAAGCATCACCGTATGAACGCCCGCGCCAGAGGACGCCAAATCACTCAACTGCAAACTCCCGCCTGTTAATGGGTCAGGCTTATGTTTCTATTGGAATCGTTCAGGGCAGATGCCGGGATGAAACGACAAATTCCGAAAAAGAGACATCAGGGTTCGCCACTTGAAGCAGTCTTGAGGAGAAGATGACGTTCACCCATAATCGACGTCACACACCACCCGGAACGGGGGCCTCTTGCCTGCGGTCATTTCAAGCCGCCCCACCATAATCAAGGCCGATTAAAAGCGGATTAACGCTTAACCCGGCGTTGACGGAAATGATCAAATGCCCGGAAGTCCACAAAACATGTGCAAATTGCCGCAATTGGCGTTTTTTGCTTTCGAAGCCATGGCGAATCCGCGAAAATGACGATCATGGCCATCAAGCAGCTTTCAGAAACCCTCATCAACCAGATCGCCGCCGGCGAGGTCATCGAAAGACCGTCCAGCGCCACGAAGGAACTGGTGGAAAATGCCATCGACGCGGGCGCAACCCGGATCGAGATCGCCACGGCGGGCGGTGGCAAGGGGCTGGTGCGGATCACCGATAACGGTTCCGGCATGTCACCCGCCGATCTGGAGCTTGCGGTGAGGCGCCACTGCACGTCAAAAATTTCCACGACGCTGGATGACATCCGCACGCTTGGTTTTCGCGGCGAGGCGCTGCCCTCCATCGGTTCGGTCGCCAAGCTTTCGATCACCAGCCGCCAACAGGGCGCGGAACAGGGTTCGGTGATTTCGGTTACCGGCGGCAAGGTTTCGGACGTGCGCCCCGCCGCCGCGAATGCCGGCACCATCGTCGAGGTGCGCGACCTGTTCTTCGCCACGCCCGCGCGGCTGAAATTCCTGAAGACGGAACGGGCGGAGGCGGCCGCCATTACCGAGGTCGTCAAGCGGATGGCGATCGCCTTTCCGCATATCCGCTTCGTGCTGTCAGGCACCGACCGTTCGACGCTCGAAATCCCCTCGACCGGCGATGACCACCTTGCCCGCATGGCGCAAATCCTCGGCGCGGAATTCAAGGACAATGCCATCGAGATCGATGCCGGGCGCGAGGACGTGATGCTGACCGGTTTTGCCGGCGTGCCGACCTTCAACCGCGGCAACTCGGCGCATCAATATGTTTTCGTCAACGGCCGCCCGGTGCAGGACAAGCTGCTTTTATCCGCCATTCGCGGCGCCTATGCCGAAACCGTGCCGCATGGGCGATACCCGGTGGCGGTGCTGTCCATCACGCTCGATCCCGCTTTTGTGGATGTGAACGTGCATCCGGCGAAATCCGACGTGCGTTTCCGCGATCCCGGCCTCATTCGCGGGCTGATCGTCGGCGCGATCCGGCAGGCGCTGACGCGCGACGGTGACAGGGCGGCGACGACGGGCGCGAGTCAGATGATGAATGCCTTTCGTCCCGGATACAGCCCGTCCGGTCTGCGGCCTTCTCCCTCCGTGACATGGTCCGCCGCCACCTCGCCCTCACGGCCGCTCGCCGTTTCCGGCGGGTCACAGTTTGCGGAGGCGGTGCAATCGCGCTTTTCCGACATCACTATGCCGACGGCGCGGGTGGAACCACGGGAGGCTTACGAAGCCGCAGCAAATTCCTCGTTCGAACCGGTGCTTTACCCCCTCGGAGCCGCACGGGCGCAGCTGCATGAGAACTACATCATCGCACAGACGGAAAACGGCCTCGTCATCGTCGATCAACATGCCGCACATGAGCGGCTGGTGTTCGAGGAAATGCGCAATGCACTGCATTCCCGGCGTCCGCCGTCACAGGTTCTGCTGATCCCCGAGATCATCGATCTGCCCGAGGAAGACTGCGACCGGCTGATGGATCATGCCGCCGGTTTCGATGGGCTGGGCCTCGTCATCGAGCGTTTCGGGCCGGGAGCGGTTGCGGTTCGGGAAACACCGGCCATGCTCGGCGAGGTCAATGTGCAGGGGCTGGTGCGCCAGCTTGCCGACGAGATCGCCGAATGGGACGCCGCCTCCACGCTTGCCAACAAGCTGGAATATGTCGCGGCCACCATGGCCTGCCACGGCTCCGTGCGCTCCGGCCGGCGCATGCGGCCGGAGGAGATGAACGCGCTTCTGCGGCAGATGGAAAACACGCCGGGCTCAGGACAATGCAATCACGGCCGCCCGACCTATATCGAACTGAAACTTTCCGATATAGAACGGCTCTTCGGTCGAAGCTGACGTCTTCATCCAGCCGCAAGCGGCCGGGGCTGGCCTTGTGCCGCGCCGAACGATATAAATCCAGGACATTGGAGCATCCGGATTGTTCAGGAAAACGCTACGCCGTTTCGGACTGGGTGCCCTGACAGGACAGAGCAGGAGACGAAAACGGATGAACAGATTTGAGGGAGGCGGAAATCGTCTCGCCGTCATCGAATATCTCGACGGAGACTTCCGGATCGTGCAAACCGGCTCGCATGTCGTCTGCGCCATCACCGGAAAGACCATTCCGCTCGATGAATTACGTTACTGGAGCGTAGCGCGGCAGGAAGCCTATGTGGACGCGGCCGCTTCGCTTGAGGCCGAACGGAAGGCTGGTAGTTTGCCGGCATGAGCCGGAAACGGCGCGCTGAAACGTTTACGTGTGTTAAGCGGCTTTCTCGGGAGCAGTTGCAGAGGCGGCTGACACCCTCACTCGATGTCATCCTCGGCCTTGTGCCGAGGATCTGCTGATGCCTCATAAATCGATAGGTTGCAGATGCTCGGGACAGGCCCGAGCATGACGGAGGAGAGGTTTCCGGACCTTGCCGACAACCTCCACAATTACGACCGCGCATTTTCCCGCAGCAGGCGGGCGCGGCAATGCTGGATCGCGGCATCGATGATCGTTGAGGCCGCATTGGGGTCATCGAACACCATGTCGATCTCGATCACCTGGCTGTTCCACAGCAGTTCCTCTGCCCGACCGTGATGCCCATTGAGACGCACGGCGTCCTTGGCCGTCGTCACCAGCTGCAAGTTCTCCTTGCCCGCATCCTGCAGGAGATCAGCGACCTCGTCGTCGCTGAAGTGATGATGGTCCGGAAAGGAGCGCTGCTGCACGATGTCACCGCCAAGCGCCTCAACGGTTCGATAAAACTTGGCCGGATCGGCGATGCCGGCATAGGCCAGCACGCGCTTTCCCCTGAACTCCTGCGGTTCCTGCGGCGCAATCGCTGCAACGAAGACGGGTTTGGCGGCCTTTGCCGCCTGTCTCACCAGCGGATCGGCCGCATGGCCGTTGCCGACCTTCAAAAGGCCGCTCATCTGCCGCATCTGATCGGCCAGCGGCGCTCTCACAGGCCCACCCGGCACGAGGTGGCCATTGCCGATGCCACGCACCGTATCGATGACAACAAGCGCATAATCCAGCGTCAGGCGCGCGCTCTGGAAGCCATCATCCATGATGATGAGATCGACGCCCTCTTTCACCAGCCGATGCGCGCCCTCGACGCGCCTGCGCGAAATCACCGTCACCGCCTCACGCGCCAGCAGCAGCGGCTCATCGCCGACATCGGCGGAGCGGTGATGGTGCGGATCAACAAGGGTGGTGACATCAAGCGTGCCGCCATAACCGCGGCTGAGGAAACCGGGTTTCAGGCCTTTAGCGGTAGCAGCCCGGGCGATTGCCATCGCCGTCGGCGTCTTGCCCGCTCCGCCGACAGTGAAATTGCCGATGCAGATCACCGGGACGGATACGCTTGCCCGCTTTGCCGTCCGCATCCGCCGTCCGGCAACCTTGCCGTAGAGAAGCGAGAAAGGCGACAGGAGCCATGCCTGCCAGCCCGCTTTCTGCCACCAGAATGGCGGCGCTTCAGAAACCATCTATGCCCGCTCCCGGCCGCGTCGCCCACGGCATTCGTTCGGATGTTATACGTCAGGGGTTGTTTGCCAGAAAAAACCATAAATTGCAAAAAAGCTCTCCGTCATTCCGGCCTCGAGCCGGAATCCATCCGGCGCGCGTCTGCGCGGCGAGAAGAGTCTGTTTCAGCCCAAGGACTTGGGCTGGCTGGATTCCGGCTCGAGGCCGGAATGACGGAAGAGATGGGTGGTTCCTTCTTAAACAACCCGTTCCGGCAACAGCGCTTCCAGCGCGGTAATATCATCGAAACAATAATGCGCATCCGCACCAAGGCTTTCGCGTGAGCCGGTTCCCGTCAGAACGGCGATGCGTAAACCCGCACCCGCATTTTTCGCCATATGCAGATCGTGATTATTGTCGCCGACAACAGCCACACGTTCCGGCGGAAATCCGATTGCTTCGCAGAAACCGAGAACCATGCCGGGCTGCGGCTTGGTGCCGTAACCGCTGTCATAACCCGCGACGAAATCGACATCGCTCTCGAAACCGAAGCGGATTGCCGTCTGGCGGATGGAATTTTCATTGTCGCTGGAGGCGATGCCGAGCTTGTAGCCGCGTGCCTTCAGCCGTGCGAAAAACGCCTTGAGATCGGTGACGGGCACGGATTTATCCGCGGCTTCGGTGAAGAGCCGGTCGAGGCGCTGCGTCAGTTCGACAACATCGCAGGGCGAGCCGGCGGCAACCAGACCGGCGGCGATTTCCGCCGTATTTCCGGCGGCGAGCAGGCTGTCCGGCACCACGTGGCCGGTGATCGGGTCCATGCCGCAGGCGGCCAGCAGGCGGTCGGCAAGCGCCGCGTCACCTTTGGCCGCGATCGCCGCAAGTTCGCGGTTTACCGGTCCCCAGCTCGCGTCATAACCTAAAAGCGTACCGTCCTTGTCGAAAAGCACGGCGGCGATCGACTGCGCCGCATCAACTTCGATATCCGCTACCATGAACCGATGGCGCTCCGCGGTTGCAGCTTGGCCGAAACGGTAAGCGGGTTGATATAGGGTTCCAGCGCCTTGACGGTGGAGGACAACGCGCCGCGCATGTCCTGAATGACCCGGTTGCCGGCATCGATCATCTTGTAACGCTCATTGTCGTTGACCAGCAGATAGTGCACCGCCTTGGCCAGCATCTCCACATCACGGATGATACGACCGCCGCCGGCGCGGATCAGCTTCTGATAGGCCTCGCGGAAATTCTGCACATGCGCGCCCGATAATACGGCGCAGCCCAGCATGGCCGGCTCCAGCGGGTTCTGCCCGCCTTCCGCCGTCAGCGAACGGCCGACGAAGGCAAGTTCGGTCAGCCGCAGGTAAAGCCCCATTTCGCCGATGGAATCGCCGAGGAAAATATCGGTTTCCGGCGTGATCACGTCGTTGCGGCTACGGCGCGCCACCGTCAGTCCCATGCCCTTCAGCATGGCTTCCACGTCGTCGCCACGCTCGGGATGGCGCGGCACGATGATGGTCAGTTGCCCGTTGCGCGACTTGATCGCCGCATGCACGGTGGCGGCAGCCTTTTCTTCGCCGTCGAAGGTGGAGATCGCCGCCCATGTCTTGCGATTGCCGACCTGCTTGCGATAGGTCTCCAGCAGCGCCTCGTCACAGGGCGGCGGGTCGGTATCGCCCTTGAGGTTGCCTGAAATCACCACCGGCCAGGAGCCGAGATCGCGGAAGCGTTCGGCATCGAGATCGGATTGCGCAACCACCAGCGCCAGCTTGGAAAACAGCGATTCCGCAATATCGTGACGGCTTTTCCAGCGGTCGAAGGACCGGTCGGAGAGACGGGCATTGACCCGGATCTGCGGGATGTGCCGGCGCTCCAGCTCCATCATCGTCACCGGCCAGATTTCCGATTCAGCGGTGATGGCGGCATCCGGCGCCCAATAGGTGAGGAAGCGGTTGACCGCGATCTTGATATCGAGCGGCACATATTGGTGGATCACATCGTCACCAAGCCGCGTACGGGTCAGTTCGGCTGACGTGACGGTGCCGGTGGTCAGGAGCACGAAAATGTCGCGTTTGCGAATTTCGCGGATCAGCGGAATGAGGGCAAGCGTTTCGCCCACACTTGCGGCATGGAACCAGACGAGCGGCCCGCGCGGGCGCTCGGCGCTGGCATAACCGAAACGTTCGAAGCGGCGGCGCTTGTCTTCCTTGCCCTTTGCGGCCCGATAGGAAAGATAGGGTCGGGCAAAGGGATAGGCAGCGATACCGGCAATCCGGTAACCCGAAAGAGCGAAACGTGCGATACGGCTGCTCATGACATTCTGCCCTTGATCATTCCGCGCAAAGCCTGCCCCTGTTCTTGTTGTTGTCGCCGCCTACTTCTTCTTAAATTGCGTCATTTTTTATCATCGGAAACGAAAGCGCGATCACATTTTCTCGTGCCGGAACTCCCGGCCTGCGCTGAACGGCAGGAATCACGGAAAGCTCGCCTTCACCCAATAGTATTACAACGCAAGGGCAAAAGGACTCAATTTTTGTCGTCGGGATTGAGAAGACGGTGCATATGCACGATAAAATAACGCATATGGGCATTATCGACCGTCATCTGCGCCTTGGACTTCCATGCCGTGAGGGCAGAAGCATAGTCCGGATAGATGCCGACGATATCGAGCGCATTCAAATCCCGGAACTGAACATCCTGAAGGTTTTCAAGTTCGCCGCCGAAGACGAGGTGCAGCAGCTGTTTCGGTTTGCCGGATTCCGTCATGTCATTATCTCTTTCTTAAACGCTGAGAGAGGCCTTCATCTGCGGGATTTCCGGGCAAACGTCAACCGTCGGAAACGTGTGAAAACGCTTTCAAAAGTGCGGGCAGCGCATAATCTGCTGCGGCGCACAATGCGGGGTGGTTCACCTCACGGCGATTATACATCAGAGGTTTTCCATCGAGGCCGACAAGCTGCCCACCGGCTCTTTCCAGAATGAGGTCGGCAGCGGCCAGATCCCACTCATGGGAATTGGCCTTGACCAGCGTTCCGTCGATACGGCCATCCGCCACCATGGCCAGCCGGTAGGCGAGCGAAGGCACGTGCGGAATGCGCTTGACGCCGGCGCGCACCTCCTCCGGCAGATAAGCGATCACGTCTTCGGGGGCCGCCAGATGGAAGATGCCGGCATTTTCGCGCGCGACGGAAATGGCCTGCCCGTTCTTCAGCGCCTCGCCGCCTTCAAGCGCCGTGAATTCCTCGGCAAGCGCCGGAGCAACAAGGACCGCAACGACCGGCCGCCCCTCATGCACCACCGCGACGCTGACACACCAGGTATCCCGGCCGCCAATGAAGGCGCGGGTCCCGTCGATGGGATCAACGACGAAAACGGTGGAGCGGGAAAGCCTGTCGGCATCGTCATCCGTCTCTTCCGAAAGCCAGCCATAATCCGGCCGGGCGGAACGCAGGATGGTTTCGAGAATTTCGTTGGCGGCGTAGTCGGCGGCACTGACCGGCGAAAGCCCGCCATTCTTCCACCAGACCTCGGGGTCCTTGCGGAAGAAACCGAGAGCCGTCTCGCCAGCCTTGCGCGCGGCCTCTAGGACCAGCCGCAAATCGGAGGCCCAGCGGGCCTCAGCCATATCGTTCATTTTGCCGTCTTTTCCGCGCGCCTCAAACGGCGCGCCTGTTTTTCTCTTCGCACTTGCACATAAAGTGCCGGCGAAAACAACCCGCAGGCTGGTTACTTGCCTGCGATCGTCATGCCTTCTATCGCAAGCGTCGATGCGGCGACGCCATATTTGCGGTCGATATCATTGGCCGGCGTGACCCGCATGAACATGTCCTTCAGGTTCGAGGCGATGGTCACCTCGGAAACCGCAAAGGTCTTTTCGCCATTCTCGATCCAGAAACCGCTCGCGCCGCAGCTATATTCACCCGTTATCATGTTGGCACCGTGGCCAATCAGTTCGGTGACGTAAAAGCCTGACCCGACCTGTTTCAGCAAATCCTCCGGCGAAATATCACCCGGTTCCAGCGCCAGATTGGTGGAGGCCGGCGAAACAGAGGTGCCGCCGCGCACGCCGCGGCCGTTGGTTTCAAGGCCAAGCTCCCGCGCTGCCGATGTGGACAGGAACCAGTGTTTCAGCACGCCGTCCTCAATCATCGTCATCTTCTCGCCGCGCACGCCCTCGCCATCGAAGGGACGGGAGGACGGGCCGCGGACGATCTGCGGATCATCGGTCAGATAAAGACCCTTTTTCAGAACCTGCTGGCCCATCTTATCGCGCAGGAAGCTGGTCTTGCGGGCAACCGAGGCGCCGTTGATGGCGCCAGCGATGGCGCCGACGAAACCGCGAGCGATGCGGGGATCGAAAACCACCGTGATGTTGCTGCCGGTATCGACCTGACGGGGGCCGACGCGCCGCACGACTTTTTCACCGGCACGGCGGCCGATTTCTTCGGCGGCATCCAGGTCGGCATAATAAAGGCGGCTGTCGAAATCGTAGTCGCGCTCCATCTTGGTGCCTTCACCGGCGATGACGCTGACGGAGCGGCTGAAGCGGCTGCCCATATAGCTGCCGGAAAAACCGTGCGATGTGGCAAGGACGAGGCCGCCCATGCCGCTCGATGCGCCGGCGCCGGAGGAATTGCTGACACCCTTGACGGCAAGTGCTGCCTCTTCCGAAGCAAGGGCGGCCTCGCGCAGCTGATCGGACGAAACCTCGGTGGCGTCAAAAAGTTCGAGATCGTCATAGGAGTTCGCCAACCGTTCTTTGTCCGCAAGGCAGGCAAAGGGGTCTTCCGGCGAGACCTTCGCCATCGCCACCGCCCGCTCAGCCAGCGTCTTCAGATCAAAGCCCGGATTGGCCGAAACGCTTGCCACCCGGCGGCCGACGAAGACGCGCAGGGAAAAATCGTCGCTTTCCGACGATTCGGTGCTCTCCACCTTGCCAAGCCGCACACCGACCGATTGCGAGCGGGAGCGGACGACAACGGCATCCGCCTCATCCGCGCCGGCGGCACGGGCAAGATCGACAAGTTCGCTGGCGCGATCGAGAAGTTTGGAAGAATCTATTTCTGAGGACATGAGTTGGCCTTTCATTCCTGTTCCATTTATTGTGCCAGCAACCCCGCATCAAGGGCGAAACGCCGCTTTCTCCATTCGGACGGTATTGTCGCCACCCTATTCGAAAGTCCGCCCGCATGACCGAGCACGACGCTCTCTTTTCCGAACCCTTGCTGCTTCTGGCCGGAGCGGTCGTCGCGGCCTCGGTTTTCCGCAAGCTCGGGCTTGGCACCGTGCTCGGTTATCTGGTGGCCGGTATCATCATCGGGCCGTTCCTGCATCTCGTCACGGATGCGAAGGACATTTTCAATGTCTCGGAACTGGGCGTGGTTTTCCTGCTCTTCATCATCGGTCTGGAACTCAAGCCATCGCGCATCTGGCAGATGCGCCGCGATATTCTAGGTCTCGGGCTGGCGCAGGTGCTGGTGACCGGCAGCGTGCTGGCCGCGATTGCCTGGTGGGCGGGGCTGATCGACGCGCGCGGCAGCCTTGTCGCCGGTTTCGGCCTTGCGCTTTCCTCCACTGCCTTTGCGCTGCAAATTCTTGAAGACGACGGCGACATGAACACGCGGCACGGCAACCGCTCGTTTTCGATCCTGCTGTTTCAGGATCTCGCCATCGTACCGCTTCTTGCGCTCGTCACCATTCTTTCCAACCGGCCGGATGTGGCGTCGGATTCGATGGTCTACGACCTCGTCGCCTCGGTCGTTGCGGTGGCGGGCATGGTGCTGGCCGGACGCTTCCTGCTGACCCCGATGTTCCAGATCATCGCCCGCACGGGTGCACGCGAAGTCATGATCGCGGCGGCACTCTTCGTCGTCATCGGCGCTGCCGCCGTCATGGAGGCTGTCGGGCTTTCCATGGGCATGGGCGCGCTGCTGGCGGGACTGATGCTGTCGGAATCTTCCTACCGGCATGAGCTGGAAGCCGACATCGAACCGTTTCGCGGGCTGTTACTGGCGCTGTTCTTCATGGCTGTCGGCATGTCGCTGCATGTCAAAATCGTCTATGAGCACATCCTCCTCATCCTGATCGCCGTGCCGGCAATGATGGCGGTCAAGGCCGCACTGATCTACAGCCTTTGCCGCATTGCCGGCTCGTCGCGATATGCGTCGAGCCGTATCGCACTCCTTCTGGCGCAGGGCGGTGAATTCGGTTTCGTACTCTTCACCACGGCAGCCGCCTCCGGGCTGTTTCCACAGGCGACCGCCTCGATCCTCGTCGCCGTCGTCACGCTTTCCATGGCGCTGACGCCGCTTCTGGCGGTGATATCGCGCCGGTTGACGGCGGAGGATGCCGCCGAAGACACGCTGGACGAAGATTTCGACGGGGCTGGCGCGGATGTGCTGATGATCGGCTTTTCGCGCTTCGGCCAGATCGCCTCACAGATCCTTCTCGCAGGCGGACGTGACGTCACCGTCATCGACAGTTCCGCCGATCGCGTGCGTCAGGCCGCACGCTTCGGTTTCCGCATCTTTTTCGGCGACGGCACCCGCAAGGATGTGCTGATCGCCGCCGGCATCGAACGGGCCGATCTGGTGGCGGTCTGCACCCACAAGAAAGAAGTGACCGACCGCATCATCGACATGATCCAGTCGGAATTTCCAAGCGTGCGCATCTATGCCCGCTCTTATGATCGCGTGCATTCCCTCGATCTCAGGAAAAAGGGCGTGGAATACGAACTGCGCGAGACGCTGGAATCCGGCCTGCTATTCGGCCGGCGCATTCTGGAGGGGCTGGATATGGATGGCGAGCGGGCGCTGGCGATCTCCGACGATATTCGCGAACGTGACGAGGAGCGGCTGCAACTGCAGGCCGTGGAAGGCCTCGCCGCCGGCCGGCAGATGCTGCACAACAAGCCGGTGCGCGAGGTGAAACCGGAGCCGCTGATGAAGCCGAAGAACAAGGCGGAGAAGCGGGAGGAGGAAGAAGAGGATATGGAGGACAGCGAGACGGAAGTTTCGCTATAGGCGGCAAGGCGCGCGTTCGAACCAGGAGAGCGCCGCTTGTTTCTTCTCCCCGCCGGGGAGAAGTCCGCGGCAGCGGGATGAGGGGGCAAGGGTCGTGAGATACGGGGACGTTGCCCCCTCATCCGACCCTTCGGGCCACCTTCTCCCCCTCGGGGAGAAGAAATCAGTGGCACCCGCTCGTTTCTGGCAAATACTTGGCGAGTAACCCTCAGGCCTCCACGCCCTGCCCGCGATGAAACAGCTCCACCTGCATCTCTATCTGCCGTTTCAGATCGTCCTTGATGCTGGCGGAGGCGTTCAGCACCTCTTCGGACTTCAGGAAATCCAGCACGCCGAAGCGGTGCACCGGCGGACGCAGGAAGATGTGTGGCGGGCGTAATCTGAGTTTCAGGGCAATCGCTGCCTGCATCATCAGCTGGCTGGCGCCGAACAGGCTGTCCAGACGGTTCGGCATGGTGGTGCCGTCACCTTCCGGGCCGCCGACCACATCGACGCCGATGACGATATCGGCATGATCCAGCAGATGTTCGTAAGGAACGGGATTAAAAATGCCGCCATCGATCATGATGCGGCCATCGATACGCACCGGCATGAACAGCGCCGGAATGGCAGCGGACGCCGCCAGCGCCTGAATGATCTCGCCGCTTTCCACCACCACTTCGGTCTGGGCGTAATAATCTGTCGTTATTACCTTCAGCGGGATCGCAAGCTCCGAAAAATCCTTCGGCAGCGCCTGCGGCATCAGGGCGTGCAGGATGAGTTCGAGATTGAACTGCCCGAGGCGAAAACCATCGACCGCATGGCGCATGGATGCGGGCCCAAGGCTCCAGAGCCGGTTTGCCACCGAGCCCTTCCGCCCCATGAGCTCAAGAGTGTATTCGCGGATTTCCCGGCCGCTCATGCCGGCCGCCATGCCCGCGCCGATGATGGAGCCGATTGAGGAGCCGGACAACGCCACCGGCCGAATGCCGAGTTCGTCGAAGGCCTCGACGACGTTGATGTGGCAGATGCCGCGCGCGCCACCACCCCCGAGCGCCAGTCCGAATGTCGGCTCATGGCCGCCCGCGCCGTCGCCTTCGAGGACATCTTCCCCGGCACGCACGATCGTGACACTCTCGTTTACACCCTGGTCCATGCGAATACCCAAATTCTTTCCGCAGAAAAAATCCTGCCTATTGCGCAAACAAGACAAGACCGTGGCGTGACGGGAAGGTGTTCCCGTCAGGGCTCATAGCGGTAGAAATGCATTTTCGTGTCGCCGAAGATACGGCTTTCGAGCGGTTTGAACGCCGCATCGACGGTTACCGCAACATCGCCGCGCTCCTCCAGAATGGCAAGCGCGCCGGGCGTCAGCCAGCCGCCGCCATGGGCTGCGGCAAAAGCCTTTTCGCCATGGCCCTGCCCATAGGGCGGATCGGCGAAGAGAAGATCGAAGGGCTCGATATTGTTGACACCGCCCAGCTTGGTGGCGTCACGCCGCAGGATGCGGGCACGGCCGTGCAGCCCCAGCGCATCGATATTTTCCCAGAGCAGCCCCCTGCCCTCGACGCCATTTTCGACGAAGAGCGCCACACGACAGCCGCGCGAGAGGGCTTCCAGCCCCACCGCCCCGGTTCCGGCGAAAACATCCAGAACGCGCGTACCGTCAAGACTTTCCGGATAGGCATGGCTCAGAATGTTGAAGAGGCTTTCCCGCGTCCTGTCGATAGTTGGACGAATGGAATTTGTTTTCGGCGCGGCCAGATTCCGGCCGCGGAACTCACCGCCTACGATCCGCATTACGTGTCATTCCCCTGCCACCAGAAGGTTTGCCACCCGGGCCTTTGCCACCCGGCTTGCCGCCGCCGGGGCTATTGCCACCGGGGCCTTTACCTTTACCCGAAAAACCCGAACGTTCGCCACGCTCGCCCGATTTGCCAAAGGACGGCTTGCCTGATGCGGGCCTGCCGCCCGGCTTTCCAGCCGGCTTGCCGCCACGCGGTTTGTCGCCGAAAGGCCGCTCGCCGCGTGGACGATCCCCCTCTTCGCGGGGCTTGTCACGGAACGGCCGTTCGCTGAATGGCTTTTCACCACGCGCGGTACGATCGCCAAAACTCTTCTCGCCACGCGGACGGTCGCTGCGCGGGCGATCACCATCTTCGCGAGGCCGGTCACGGAACGGACGGTCACCGAAGGGTTTGTCGCCGCGCGCGGGACGATCCCCGAAGCTCTTTGCGCCGCTGCGTGCCGGGCGCTCGCCACGCGGGCGGTCGCCGTCTTCGCGCGGGCGATCCCTGAAAGGCCTGTCGCCAAACGATTTGCTGCCAGAGGGCCGGTCGCCAAAAGATTTGCCGCCGCGTCCACCGCGATCGCCAAAGCTCTTTTCACCGCGCGCCGGGCGCTCGCCGCGGCCGTGGCCACGATCATCCTCGCGGGCGGGTTCGGAGCGGATCCATTCACCCTCTTCATCGGCATGGCGCACGACGCTGCGGCGCGCCTCTTCCTGAGCGGAAGGCTTCTTGAACAGGTTTTCGGCCTCAGCGCGGGCGGACGACTTGCGCTCCTTGCCGTCACGCGTCGGCTTTGCGCCGGGCGCCATCCAGACATTGGCCGTCCGGTTCGTGCCCGCCGGCTGGCGGGGGCTGCGCCGCTCTTCGCCATCATCCTCGCTGCGGCCCTTGCCACCGAATTTCCCGGCGGGCTTTGCGCCGAACTTGCCCGCAGGCTTGTCGCCACGTTTGGTGTCCAGACGTCCGAGCGCCTTTTCGCGGCGGTCTTCCGGCTTTCCGGCTGCCTTGTCGAAACGCGGCCTGCCTTCCGGCGCGTCGCTCTTTGCCCATTCGGACTTGGCGCGGTTGGCCGGAGCTTCGTCCTCGTCATCGACGGATGTATTGTAGATCGGCGCGTCGAAATTGGCGCCGGCCTCTTCGATCAGGCGCGGGCCAAGCTGATCGCGCAGCATGCGGCCGCGCACTTCAAGCACCTTGCCCTCGGGCAGATCGCCAAGCTGGAACGGACCATAGGAGATACGGATCAGGCGGTTGACCTCGAGACCAAGCGCGCCGAGCACGTTCTTGATTTCGCGATTCTTGCCTTCGCGCAGACCCATGGTGATCCAGACATTATGGCCCTGGGTACGGTCGAGCGTCGCGTCGATCGCGCCGTAAAGCACACCGTCGACGGCGATGCCGTCCTTCAGCTTGTCGAGTGCGGCCTGATCGACCTCACCATGGGCGCGCACGCGGTAACGGCGCAGCCAGCCGGTGGTCGGCAATTCAAGCACCCGGGAAAGGCCGCCGTCATTGGTCAGCAGCAGCAGGCCTTCGGTGTTGATATCGAGACGGCCGATGGAGAGCACACGCGGCAATTCACCCGGCAGATTGTCGAAAACAGTCGGGCGACCTTCCGGGTCGGAGTTGGTCGTCACCAGGCCCGCGGGCTTGTGGTAAAGCCACAGGCGCGTGCGCTCGGCGCCGCGAATCGGCATGCCGTCCACTTCGATCTTGTCGGAAAGCGTGGCGTTGACCACCGGGCTATCCAGCTTGACGCCGTTCAGCGAGACCCGGCCTTCCATGATCATGCGCTCGACATCGCGGCGCGAAGCGACGCCAGCGCGCGCCATGATCTTGGAAATACGCTCGGGCTTGGTGCCGATGACGGCTTCTTGTGCCGGCGCCGCCTTGGCTTCCACCGGTTTCTTTTCGCGTTCTGCAGCGGGTTTGCCGGGGCCTTTCGGCTTGTTGTCGCGGCTAAATGTCTTGCCGCCGTCACGCTTCGGCTTGTCTTTAAAAGTCATTTGCTGTTTGCCTGTTGTTTGGGCTGTCCTATCAGGTCCAAGCACAAGGGTTAAGAGGAAATTGAAACGCAATGGCCGAAAGGACGCATTTCATGGAGCTGGCGCTTTCGGAAGCCCGTGCCGCGGCTGAGCGGCAGGAGGTTCCGATCGGCGCCGTGCTGGTTCTGGACGGTCGGGTCATTGCCAGTTCCGGCAATCGCACCCGTGAACTGAACGATGTGACGGCGCACGCCGAAATCGCCGTGATCCGCATGGCATGCGAGGCGCTGGAACAGGAACGCCTGCCCGGTGCCGATCTTTACGTAACGCTGGAGCCCTGCACCATGTGCGCGGCGGCGATCTCATTTGCTCGCATTCGCCGTCTCTATTACGGCGCGCAGGACCCGAAGGGTGGCGCGGTGGAGAGTGGCGTGCGCTTCTTCAGCCAGCCGACATGCCACCATGCGCCGGATGTCTATTCGGGACTGGCGGAAAGCGAAAGTGCTGAAATTCTGCGGCAGTTCTTTCGCGACAAACGTCTCGAGGATTGAGCGGCAAGCGGGAGAGACGAAGCTTCCCGCCGGCCATCAGCCATTTTTACAGGCCAGTTGTTACTGGAAAGGGTTCCACCAGCTCTTGCCGGTGTTTGCCACGGCCGCTTCTTTCTTGCGGCGCTTTTCCTTCTTCTGTTCCGGCTCGCCAAGATCGGTCAGCTGATCCTGCGGAACGCTGCGATATTCAGCCGGCGGGTCGGTGAGGAACCGGCGCTGGGCGTTGACGACAGAGCCGCCCTGAGCATCGGCCTTGGCCTTGCGGAAGGCTTCCCACTTCTGGCTTTCGGTCATCTGGCCAGCCGTGCCGTTGCCGGCAAGCAGCGGCGAGCGGTAATGCGGGTTGTTCTTGTTGGCATCCGCCTCGTCGCGCAGGCGTTCACGGGTTTCTTCCGGCGATTCGACCCATTGCGGGTTGGATTCGCGGTTCGCCATGTTCTGCTGCGGCGCGGCCAGCTGTTCGGCGCGGGACTGGGCCGGAACGACGAGGCCGGGGCGCGGGCCGTATTTCAGGTTGCGCTTGGTCTGGTCGCCGGTGATCGAGGTCGCGTTGCCGAGATCGTCGACCAGCTGTTCCGCCGCCGTCTTGCCTGTACCATAGGTCGGGCTGGTGCAGGCGCCGAGCAACACGCCTATAGCGGTGATGCCAACAACCGTGCGAAACATGCCCAAACCCTGCGCATTACCCTGCATCATATTCATTGAACCCTTCCAGCCGTCCGTCCCACTTTGCCAGACATCGTCTTTCGGCAGGCAGCAGCCCGCATTGCCGTGCAAATCCGGCCATTTTCAGGCAGGTGTACCGGATGAAGAGGCAAAGCGCAATTCATCCGGTTATTTTCCTCGCGCATCGGCCCGAAACCGGAATCGGTTTCGCAAGGAACGATGCGCAGCTTGAAATCATGCCAGGGTGGCAAGCTCGCGCAGTGCCGCCGCATCGCGGGCCGATACGTCAGGATATTGCGGATCGGAGCCGACATCGGTGGTGATGCGCCAGGAGCGGGCGCATTTTGCACCTTCCGCCAGCTTCTGTTCGACCACGACCTTCGCCACTTCCGGCAGACGGAAGCCATCGGCCGGGCCTTCATCACCCACCACCGAGATGGCCGAGGTGATGCAGATTTCGGCGAAATCCTGCCCGTTCAGCGCCGCCAGAAGATCGGCATCGGCGATGTGCACGACGGGGGCCGCCTCAAGCGAGGAGCCGATACGCTTTTCACGGCGCTCGACTTCCAGGGCACCTGTCACGACCGTGCGGACCTTGCGGATCTTGTCCCACTTGGCTTCAAGAGCATCGTTCTTCCATTCCGCCGGGATTTCCGGGAACTGGACAAGATGCACCGATTCCGCATCCGGATAACGCGACAGCCACGCTTCTTCCGTCGTGAAGGGCAGCATCGGCGCCAGCCACGAAACGAGGCAGTCGAACAGTTTCGCGATGACCGACAGCGATGCCCGGCGCTTCAGCGACGACGGCGCGTCGCAATAAAGCGTGTCCTTGCGGATGTCGAAATAGAAGGCGGAAAGCTCGACATTCGAGAAATCCACCAGCGCGCGGGCGATTTTCTTGAACTCGAAACCGTCATAACCTTCGCGCACAACCTTATCCAGATCGGCCAGACGGTGCAGCACCAGCTTTTCCAGCTCGGGCAGATCGTCATAGGCGATCTCCTCGCCCTTATAATGGGCGAGCGTGCCGAGCATCCAGCGGATGGTGTTGCGCAGCTTGCGATAGGCATCGACATTGGTCTGGATGATGGCCTTGCCGAGGCGTTGGTCATCCCAATAATCGGTGGTCATGACCCACAGGCGCAGGATATCGGCACCGGCGTCCTTCATGACTTCCTGTGGCGAGACCACGTTGCCCTTGGACTTGGACATCTTCTCGCCCTTCTCATCCATGGTGAAACCATGGGTGACAACGGCATTGTAAGGCGCACGGCCGCGCGTCGCGCAGCTTTCGAGCAGCGACGAATGGAACCAGCCGCGATGCTGGTCGGAACCTTCGAGATAGACGTCCGCCGGCCACTTCATGTCCGGGCGGTCTTCCAGCGTGAAGGTGTGGGTGCAGCCGCTATCGAACCACACGTCGAGGATATCCATGACCTGCAGCCACTTGTCGTGGTCGTGGTCATTGCCGAGGAAACGCTCCTTGGCGCCTTCGGCGAACCAGGCGTCCGCACCTTCGGCCTCGAAGGCCTCGAGGATGCGGGCGTTGACGGCCTCATCGATCAGAACTTCGCCCTTCTCATCGGCGAAGACGGCGATAGGCACGCCCCAGCTGCGCTGGCGCGACAGAACCCAGTCGGGCCGGCCTTCGATCATCGCGCGCAGGCGGTTCTGGCCGGAGGCCGGAACGAAGCGGGTGTCGTCGATGGCGCTCAGCGAGCGCGAACGCAGCGTCGTGCCGTCACCCAGTTCCTTGTCCATATAGACGAACCATTGCGGCGTGTTGCGGAAGATGACCGGCTTCTTGGAGCGCCAGCTATGCGGATAGCTGTGCTTCAGGCGACCGCGGGCAAACAAATTGTTTTCTGCGATGAGCGCCTTGATGACACGGTCATTGGCATCGCCCTTCTTGCCGTTATCGTCCATGACGCGGGCAGCACCGCCTTCGGCAGACGGGCCGAAACCGGGGGCGTCTTCGGTATAGAAACCGTCATCGCCAACCGGGAACGGGATGGCCGACGAAACGCCGCGCGCTTCCAGCTCACGCTGATGCGCGGTCCAGACGTCAAAGTCCTCACGACCATGGCTCGGCGCAGTGTGCACGAAACCCGTACCGGCATCGTCGGTGACGTGATCGCCTTCGAGAAGCGGAACCGGGAAATCGTAGCCGAGCGACGCCAAAGGATGGGCGCAGGTGATGGCGGCCAGTTCTTCGGTTGTCACATCGCGAACGAGCTTGAAGGTCAGCTTCGCCTTGGCCGCTGCCTCATCGGCAAGCTTCTTGGCGAAGATCAGCTTTTCACCCGGCTGCGGGCCAAAATCGTTCTGCGCGCTTTCGACTTCGAACAGGCCGTATTCGACCCGCGAAGAAAACGCGATGGCGCGGTTGCCGGGGATGGTCCACGGCGTGGTCGTCCAGATGACGACGGAGACGTCGGAAAGACCGGGAACCGCATCCTTGACCGGGAATTTCACCCAGATCATGTCGCTCTCGACATCGGCATATTCGACTTCGGCTTCCGCCAGCGCCGTGCGCTCGACCACGGACCACATGATCGGCTTGGAGCCACGATAGAGCTGGCCGGTGCGGGCGATCTTCAGGAGTTCGCCGGCGATGCGGGCTTCGGCGTGGAAGTTCATCGTCGTGTAGGGGTTTTCAAAGTCGCCCTCGATGCCGAGGCGCTTGAACTCTTCCGACTGAACCTTGATCCAGCCGGCGGCGAAGTCACGGCACTCCTTGCGGAATTCGTTGACCGGAACCTCGTCCTTGTTCTTGCCCTTGGCGCGATAGGCTTCCTCGATCTTCCATTCGATCGGCAGGCCGTGGCAATCCCAGCCCGGCACGTAATTGGCATCGTAACCGCGCATCTGGAACGAGCGGGTGATGACGTCCTTCAGGATCTTGTTGAGCGCATGGCCGATATGGATATTGCCGTTGGCATAGGGCGGGCCGTCATGCAGCACGAATTTTTCGCGGCCGGCGGCGGAGGCGCGCAGGCGTCTGTAGAGGCCCATCTCCTGCCAGCGCTTCACCGTTTCCGGTTCTTTTTGCGGCAGGCCGGCGCGCATCGGAAAATCCGTCTGCGGCAGATAGAGGGTGGCGGAATAGTCGAGTTTTTCTGCGGTGTCGCTCATAATCGTACCGTTGTTGCGCGCCGTGTCGGTCGCGCCGTCTCAATTTAAAAACAGGGCAAATACGGAAAGCGCCATGACAAATGTCATGACAAGCGCCAAAATCCCGGACCTTCCGGCTCGTCAGAGCGGGCGGAAAGCCGGGCCAATAATTCGGCCAATCTGAGTTTTAAACATCAACCGGTATTGGGACATGGCGGATTGTTTATGCGGTTTTCCAGTAAAAAGGAAGAGAAAAGCGACAGCAATCGGGGCCGGAATAAGGGTCTGTCAGCCCTTTCAGCTCAAAAGGCGATCTTGGCGTCCAGTTCGCTCAGCGGCCGCACGCCCGACAGCATTGCCCTTGCCTCTTCCTCGTCGCGCCTGATCTGCGCCACCAGCGGTTCGAGACCGTCAAATTTCAGCTCGTCGCGCAGATGCCCGAAGAAGGATACCGAACAGATTTCGCCGTAGAGGTCACCCGAAAAATCGAAGACGAATGTTTCAAGCAGTGCCGCGCCGTTTTCCGTGACGGTCGGGCGGTAACCGAAGCTTGCGACGCCATCGCGGATCGAACCATCGGGACGGCGGAACCGCACGGCATAAATGCCCGCCTTCAGTTCCGTCTCGGGTGCCAGCGCCATGTTGGCAGTGGGGTAACCCAGCGTGCGGCCGAGCTTCTTGCCGTCTATGACTTCACTTTCAACAGTGAAACGATAACCAAGTAGCCCGGCAGCCCCCGCCACATCGCCCTCGCACAGAAGCGAGCGGATACGGCTGGAGGACACGACATCGGCACCCTCGTCGCGGAAGGCATCCACCAGCGTCACGTCGAAGTCATGGCGCTTGCCGGCAGCCATCAGAAATGCCGGACCGCCTTCGCGGCCCTTGCCGAAATGGAAATCGAAACCGGTGACGACGGCGCTGGCGCCCAGCCAGTCGACCAGAATGGATTGGACGAATTCTTCCGCCGAACGCTGCGAGAATTCCCGGTCGAAGGGATATTCGATGACGGAGCGAAAGCCGATGGCCTCGAGAATGCGCGCCTTCAACGGCGCGGGCGTGAGGCGGAAGACCGGCGTATCAGGGCGGAAGACGGAACGGGGGTGTGGCTCGAAAGTCAGTACCAGCGCGGGAACGCCGCGGGCTTCCGCCAGCTCCAGTGCCCGGTCCAGCACGGCGCGGTGGCCGCGATGCACGCCGTCGAAATTGCCGATCGCGATGACACCGCCGCGAAGATTGTCCGGCAGCGGTTCCTTTTTTTCATTGCGATGAAAGACGGTCATGGCAGTCGATCCATATTTTACGCCGGCTTAAGCCAGACGTTCTTAGGCAAGGCGGGGCATCCACCAGCCGGGAGCCGCGCCCTGCCCCTTGAGATAGGCGTTGAGAAGTGCCTCGTCCGTCTGGCCATTCAGCGTATATTCGGCGGCGTGAATGCCGCCGCTGATATAAAGAAGGTTGAGGCCGCTCGCAATCGCGCCTTTCACATCCGTCGGCATGCCGTCGCCGATGGCGAGCACGCGATCCCTGGGGAATGCGCCGCGCACGTCTTTCGCCGCAGCAAGGCAGGCTTCATAGATCGGCATGTGCGGCTTGCCGGCAATGCGGACCTCGCCGCCCAACTGCTCATAATAAGCGGCCATGGCGCCGGCGCAGGGAATGATGCGCTCGCCGCGTTCCACCACCAGATCGGGGTTGGCGCAGATCATCGGCGCCTTGCGGGCGATGAAGCCCTTGAGCATCTCGGTATAATCCTCCGGCGTTTCCGTCTCGTCATCGAAGAAGCCGGTGCAGACGACGGATTGCGCCTCCGCCTCGCCGACTCGTTCGACATCGAGGCCTTCCAGCAGCGGCAGGTCGCGCTCCGGGCCGAGCAGGAAGACTTTTTTCGGGCCTTCCGCAATCAGCCCGCGGGTGACGTCGCCAGAGGTGATGATGCGGTCATAGGCTTCGTCCGGAACGCCGAGAACACGAAGCTGGTCGATGACGCCGGGAGCGGGGCGCGGCGAGTTGGTGATAAGCACCACGGTCTTGCCGGCCTTGCGCGCTTCCTGCAGCGCAACCGCCGCATCAGGGAAGGCGTTGACCCCGTTGTGCAGCACGCCCCAGACATCCGAGAGAATAACGTCGAACCCATCAGTGATTTCGCCGAGGGTGAGAATGCGATGGGCCATGAGAATGCTTTCCGGATGCGAGAAAAGGGTGTGCGTGACATCGCAAAGCGTAACGCCGATGGCAAGGAAAAAAGCGGCGCCGAGCCTGCCTGCGATCCACCCGCCACTGTGCGGACATAAAACCCCGCTAGGCTCGAAACGATGAGGAGTTGCCAAAAGGGTTGGTTTTCACCCGTCGGTCAGCGCATGGGAAATTTCTGTCATGGAACGCTGATAACCATAAGCCATGAAATTTTTCCGACAGGCCGTTCTTGACTCAGGCAGAAGGCCTCCTTATCTCGGCTTCGCTGGCACTCAAACAAGAAGAGTGCTAACACCCATCACGCGAGCCTCTGAAGGTTCGTGAAGTCATTTGATCGAGGGATTAGGCAATGACAAGCACCAATTTCCGCCCGCTTCACGATCGCGTCGTCGTTCGTCGCGTTGAATCCGAAGCCAAGACCAAGGGCGGCATCATCATTCCCGATACCGCCAAGGAAAAGCCGCAGGAAGGCGAAATCGTCGCCGTCGGTTCCGGCGCACGCGATGAGTCCGGCAAGGTCGTCGCTCTCGACGTCAAGGCTGGCGACCGCGTTCTGTTCGGCAAGTGGTCGGGCACCGAAGTCAAGCTCAACGGCGAAGACCTTCTGATCATGAAGGAAGCCGACATCATGGGCATCATCGGCTGATTTAGCCGAACCCGTCCTTCCTTAAATTTCAAGCCGGACCCGTTTCCGGCCATTCGAAACCAGGAGTTTTGAACATGGCAGCCAAAGAAGTAAAATTCGGCCGCACAGCGCGCGAAAAGATGCTCAAGGGCGTCGACGTTCTTGCTGATGCAGTGAAGGTAACCCTCGGCCCGAAGGGTCGTAACGTCGTTATCGACAAGTCCTTCGGCGCTCCGCGCATCACCAAGGACGGCGTTTCCGTCGCCAAGGAAATCGAACTGGAAGACAAGTTCGAGAACATGGGCGCACAGCTCGTTCGCGAAGTTGCCTCCAAGACCAACGACATCGCCGGTGACGGCACCACCACCGCAACGGTTCTGGCCCAGGCCATCGTTCGCGAAGGCGCCAAGGCAGTTGCTGCCGGCATGAACCCGATGGACCTGAAGCGCGGCATCGATCTTGCTGTTGCAGAAGTCGTCAAGGACCTTCAGGCCAAGGCCAAGAAGATCAACACTTCGGAAGAAGTTGCACAGGTCGGCACGATCTCTGCAAACGGCGAGCGTCAGATCGGCCTCGACATTGCTGAAGCAATGCAGAAGGTTGGCAACGAAGGCGTTATCACCGTCGAAGAAGCCAAGACCGCTGAAACCGAACTCGAAGTCGTCGAAGGCATGCAGTTCGACCGCGGCTACCTGTCGCCCTACTTCGTGACCAACCCGGAAAAGATGGTTGCGGACCTCGAAGACGCATACATCCTCCTGCACGAAAAGAAGCTTTCGAACCTCCAGGCCATGCTGCCGGTTCTCGAAGCCGTCGTTCAGACCGGCAAGCCGCTCGTCATCATCGCTGAAGACGTCGAAGGCGAAGCTCTTGCAACGCTCGTCGTCAACAAGCTGCGTGGCGGCCTCAAGATCGCTGCCGTCAAGGCTCCGGGCTTCGGCGACCGCCGCAAGGCCATGCTGGAAGACATCGCCATCCTGACCGGTGGTACCGTCATTTCCGAAGACCTCGGCATCAAGCTCGAAAATGTTACCCTCGACATGCTCGGCAAGTCGAAGAAGGTTTCGATCTCCAAGGAAAACACCACGATCGTTGACGGCGCCGGCCAGAAGTCCGACATCGAAGGCCGTGTTGCCCAGATCAAGGCCCAGATCGAAGAAACCACTTCCGACTACGACCGCGAGAAGCTGCAGGAACGTCTTGCAAAGCTCGCTGGCGGCGTTGCCGTTATCCGCGTTGGCGGTTCGACGGAAGTCGAAGTGAAGGAAAAGAAGGACCGCATCGACGACGCTCTCAACGCGACGCGCGCTGCCGTTCAGGAAGGCATCGTACCGGGCGGCGGCGTTGCCCTGCTGCGTTCTTCCACGAAGATCTCCGCCAAGGGCGAGAACGACGACCAGGAAGCCGGCATCAACATCGTGCGCAAGGCTCTGCAGGCTCTGGTTCGCCAGATCGCAGAAAACGCAGGTGACGAAGCTTCCATCGTTGTCGGCAAGATCCTCGACAAGAACGAAGACAACTACGGCTACAACGCCCAGACCGGCGAATATGGCGACCTGATCCAGCTCGGCATCGTCGACCCGGTCAAGGTTGTTCGCACGGCTCTGCAGAACGCAGCTTCGGTTGCTTCCCTGCTGATCACCACCGAAGCCATGATCGCCGAACTTCCGAAGAAGGAAGCTGCGATGCCGGCAATGCCGGGCGGCGGCATGGGCGGCATGGACTTCTAATCAGTCCTGTCACCGGAATTAAGAAAGGGCGGTCTTCGGATCGCCCTTTTTCGTTGCCGCCCATGCCTTTTTGCTGGTCCGGCGTCACAAGCGCGCCGGACGGGCGGCATGGACTTCCAATCACTCCTGTCACCGGAATTAAGAAAGGGCGGTCTTCGGATCGCCCTTTTTCGTTGCCGCCCATGCCTTTTTGCTAGTCCGGCGTCACAAGCGCGCCGGACGGGCGGCATGGACTTCCAATCACTCCTGTCACCGGAATTAAGAAAGGACGGTCTTCGGATCGCCCTTTTTCGTTGCCGCCCATGCCTTTTTGCTGGTCCGGCGTCACAAGCGCGCCGGACGGGCGGCATGGACTTCCAATCACTCCT